>JAVJOF010000013.1:0-95100 GCA_040216925.1 Longimicrobiales bacterium | reverse complement strand
TGGAATTCGGACGCCGATGCATCCACGCTGGCGTCGTTGCTCCTCCTCGAAATAGCGGTGCTGTTCCTCGTCGTCCCGCCTCGCCAGCGCGGCGCCTCGGCGCCCTCGGTTGCGCACCGAACTTCCGACTCAGGACACTAGCAGGTCGCTGAAAAAGGGGAGTGCACCGCGCGCAGGGGTCTCGCGAGTGCTCAGACGAGGATCGCCGACGAGTCGTAGCAGGGCGGGCACCGCGACCGCAGGTCGTGGTCCGAGCGAGGAGAGACGACGTATGAGTCCGCGACCCCCCTGCGCCCAACGTGAAGCCGTATACTGACTCATGAGGCCGGGGTTGGGGCGGTACGCTCCCCTTTTTCAGCGACCTGCTAGGCTTCGGCTTCCGCCGCCTGGCGCTCCGCGGCCACCTTCTTGGCGATGTGGTCCGGCGCCGCCTCGTAGCCCGCGAACGTCCGGGTGTGGCTCGCCCGTCCATGGCTCATGGAGCGGAGGGCGGCCGCGTACTTGTAGAGCTCCGACTCCGGCACCATGGCCATGATCGTGGTGCGCCCGCTGCCCGAGTCCATGCCCTGGACCCGTCCCCGGCGGGACGTGAGGTCCCCCATGACGTCGCCAGTGAACTCGTCCGGCGTGGTCACCCGGACCTCCATGATGGGCTCGAGGAGGATCGGACGGCACTGCTGGCACACGGTTCGGAACGCGAGCGAGCCGGCCAGCTTGAAGGCGATGTCCGAGGAGTCCACCGAGTGGTACGAGCCGTCGAAGCACTCGGCGGCGAAGTCCACCATCGGGTAGCCCGCCACCACGCCGCGGGCCGCCGCCTCCTGGATGCCCCGGTCCACCGAGGGCAGGTACTTCCCGGGAATCACACCGCCCTTGATCGAGTCGACGAACTCGTAGCCGGCGCCCCTCGGACGGGGCGACAGCCGGATGGCGCAGTCACCGAACTGGCCCCGCCCCCCGGACTGCTTCTTGTGTCGGCCGCGCCCCTCCCCGGTGGCGGTGATGGTCTCGCGGTAGGCGATCCGCGGCTGTTCGGTCTCGACGTGGACGCCGTACTTCCGGGCCATGCGCTCGAACTGGATCTCCAGGTGCATCTCGCCGAGTCCCCGGGCGATGGTCTGGTGCAGCTCGGGGTTGAAGTCCGCCTGGAAGACCGGATCCTCCTCGCGGATCTTCGGAATGACTTCGCCGAGCTTGTCCTCGTCGTTGCGCGACACGCCCCGGATGGCCACGGAGATGTCGGCCTTCGGGAACTCGATCCCGGTGAGCGCCAAGGGCCGCTCGGGCGCGGACAGGGTGTCGTTGGTGTGCGTGTGCTTGAGCTTGGCCACGACGCCGATGTCGCCCGCATGGATCACCGACACCTCGTGGCGCTCCTTGCCCATGGGAATGCTCAGGTGATTGAGCTTCTCGGTGGCTCCGTCGGAGGCGTTCACCACGGTCATGCCGTTGGTGATCTTGCCCGAGAACACCCGGAAATACGACAGCTCACCCACGTGGGGCTCCGCAGCCGTCTTGAACACGAGCGCAGCCAGGGTCTCGTCGTCGGTCGCGTGGATCTCGACCTGCCCGTCGAGCCCGACCCGGTCGCCGGTCTCCGGGGTCGCTTCGGCCGGGCTGGGGCAGAGCTCGACCACCTTCCGCAACAACGCGCGGATGCCGTAGGTCCGGGTGGCGGAGCCGCAGAAGACCGGGAAGATCTCACACCGCCCCATGCCCAGCGCCATGGCATCGATGGCCTCCTCGCGGGAGATGTGTCCCCCCTCGAGATAGGCCTCCAGCAGGCTCTCGTTCGTGGTGGCCAGCGTCTCCTGGAGTTCGGTCTCCCACTGGGCCTCCTTGTCGCGGTATGCCTCGGGGATGTCGCCCTCGTCGTACTCGCCGGTCGTGGTCCCTTTCCTGTACAGGTGGGCCTTCTCGGAAAAGAGGTTGATGATTCCGTGGAAGTCGGCGCCCTCTCCCACGGGAATCTCCACCGGAAGCGCCTTGTCGCTGAGGCGCTCCTTGATCTGCCGGAAGACCCCGTCGAAGTCCGCGTGGTCCTTGTCCATGCAGGACACGAACAGGATCCGGGGAATGCCCCGTTCCGCGCAGTAGCGCCAGACCCGTTCCGTGCCCACTTCGACCCCGCTGGTGGCACTGACCACGACGATGGCCGCGTCGGCCACACGCACGGCGGACAGGGCCTCGCCCGTGAAGTCCAGGTACCCCGGGGTGTCCAGGAGATTGATCTTGGTGCCCTGGAACTCGGCGTAGGCCGGGGTCAGCTGGATGGAGATCCCATGAGCGACCTCCTCCGGGGTGTGCATGGTCAGGGCGGTTCCGTCGTCCGCGTTGCCGTGGCGCTTGGAGGTTCCGGACACGAAGCAGAGAGCGTCGACCAGGCTGGTCTTTCCCGATCCGCCGTGTCCGAGAACCGCCACGTTGCGGATGCGATCGGTGGTGAACTCCTTGCCGCTTGCCATGCACGTCTCTCCGGGCTGAGATCCCGTCGGGATGCTTCCGCAGGGCACCGGGCCGGTCGGTGCACCCCGACCTTGTCGCAGGGGGACCGTGATTGTAGGCCGCGTTCCGAGGGAGGAGCAAGCGGGGGGCGGCCCGGGGTGCCGCCGGGGCGGCGGGAAGGTGTCCCGCGCCGGGTCAGGCCCCTACGGCCAGGACTTCGGCGAGTGCCCGCTCCAGGGTGTCTTTGCGGAACGGCTTCTGGACGAAGCCCGCCACCCCGGGGTCGTCCAGCACCGATTCCGCGGAGTACCCGCTGGCCACCAGCACCGGAACGTGGATGCCCCGGGCCTCCATGGCGCGCAACGTCTCCGGGCCGCTCATGCGCGGCATCATCAGGTCGAGCAGCATGAGGGACACGTCGGGGTTGGAGGCCAGGATCTCGAGGGCGCGGTCTCCCCCGTCGGCCTGGAGCACGCGGAAGCCGAGGCTCTCCAGCATCCGGGCCACCACCTGTCGGACGAGGTCCTCGTCGTCGACCACGAGCACGGTCCGCCCCGGGAACCCTTCGGATGGGGCAGGCGTGACTTCGGGGACGGCGGTCAGGGCGCGGGCCTCGGCCAGCGGGAGCGCCACGCGGAAGACGGTGCCCTTGCCGAGTTCGGACTCCACGCGGAGCGCACCCCGGTGGCTCCGGATCACCCCCAGCGTGACGGCCAGGCCCAGGCCCCGGCCGTTGCCCTTCCGGGAGAAGAACGGGTCGAAGATCCGCGCGGACGTGTGCTCGTCCATGCCCACCCCGTTGTCCCGGATCTCGACCACGCCGTACACCCCCGCCGCACCTTCTTCCCGGACCACGGCCTCGCTGAACCAGCGGGGGCCGAGCATGGCCACCTCCGTCCGGACCAGCACCCGCCCACCCCGGCCGGTGGCGGCCACCGCCTCCGACGCGTTGGTGACCAGATTCATGAAGACCTGCCGCAACTGCGTCACGTCGCCTTCCACCGGCAGCGGCTCGTCGGTGAGGTCCAACTGGAACTGGACGTCCCTGGACACCGACACGCGGAGGAGTTCCTCGATCTCCCGGGCACAGTCGGACAGGTCCATGTGCTGCACGTCGAAGGCCCGCTTGCCGGCGTAGGCCAGCATCTGACGGCAGAGCTCCGCGGCCCGGGTCGACGTCCGGAGGATGGCGTCCAGAGACTCCCGGTCTTCGTCTTCCAGGCCCTCCGAGAACGACAGCAACTCCGCCCGCCCCATGATGCTCATCAGGAGGTTGTTGAAGTCGTGGGCGATCCCCCCCGCCAGCACGCCGAGGCTCTCCAGTTTCTGACCGTGGAGGATCCGGGCCTCGAGGCGTTGACGCTCCTCCTCGACGCGGATCCGTTGGGTGATGTCGCGGAACGACCAGATGCGCCCGCCCCGGATCTCGGGCTCGGAGAGCTGATCGGTGTCCACCTCCCACACGTGACCGCCGACGAGTTCGACCACGCCGCTGGCCGCGCCGCCCTTGAGGTCGTCCGACAGTTCGGGGGCCTCGGTCCGGGCTCCGGTCAGCCGGGCGCGCAGACCGGCCAACGCCTCGTCGATGGGCGCATCCAGGGCCGGGAGCTCGGCTTCGCCTGGCCAGATGGTGGCGACGGCCCGGTTGACGTGGGTCACGGACCCATCGGCGTCGGTCACCACGATGCCCTGGTCGGTCGCGTCCAGCACCGCCCGGAGCCGGCGCTCCTCGAGCCGGTGCGCGTCGCGGGCCTCGCGCCACCCGACCACGATCGCGGCCGAGATCAGCGTGGCGATGACCACGACGTTGCTGTAGAACCACGTGAGCACCAGCGTCTGGTTGGGTGTGCCTCCGACCAGCGGACCCCAGTCCAGGACGGCGGCGGTCATGGCCGCTCCGGTCACCACCAGGGTGCCGAGCGCAGCGCCCGACATCCCCATCCGGATGGCCGCCCAGAGCAGGAACGGGAAGGGCAGGAAGAACAGACGCGAGATCGGGCTGGCCGGGTCCGACACGAAGGGCACCCACGCCGCCACGCCGATGCACAGAAGCACGCCCACGAACTCGAAGGGGCGCCGGAAGGCCTCGCGGCGGCCGTGGAGCGAGGTCAGCACCACCGGCACGACGACCAGCATCCCCATGCCGTGGGTCAGCCACCACATCATCCACAGCCGGACGAAGGCCCCCTCCGGGACACCCCCGACCAGGGCCAGGGCGCTCACGCTGAGGAGCGACGCCAGGAACGCGGCGACGCCGGCGGCCAGACCCAGGAGGATCAGGACATCGGACACGCGGTTCATGGAGGTGCGGAAGCCCACCCGACGGAGAACCGCCACGGACGCGCCCACCTCCAGTCCGTTGGCCAGCGCGGTGCCCATGACGTAGAGCGGGCTCCCGCCCGTCGCTGCCGTGACGAGCGCACCGGCCGCAGCCACGCCCGGCCACACCGGGAACCGCACCAGAAGGCCCGTGGCCACGGCGATGCCGGACGGCAGCCAGATGACGCGACGGAGCTCCACGCCGCCGGTCTCCCCGAGGCGGAGCGTCAGGTACCCGATCACGGCGTAGGCCACACCCAGCAGGGTGTTGACCAGAACGGACTTCCAGCGGTTACTCAGGGGCATCCACACGGCGGGTGAGGGGACGCAGCAAGCGCCGGGACACTAGTCGAGTTCCCCGGCGCGCCGCAACGCCCCCGGCAGACCCGGCCCCGGTCGCCCGGGGCAGGCGGACCGGCGCCCCGTCCCGTCCTACCGATGGCGGAACGCGTGCCCCACGATGGACTCGTCGAAGATCCCCGACTCGCCTGTGGAGGCGTATCGGTAGAGGGCCGCGGTATAGACGCCGTTCAGCGCGGAGGAAAAGAGCGCCAGGAAGACGTAGCCCAGCACGATCACGCCCAGCCAGGCGATGACGAGGGGCGGCGACACGGACGGCATCAGGCTGGCGAAGGCCACCAGCCCACCCACGCTGACCAGCGTCCAGGACACGCCCATCAAGAAGAACGCCCACCCCATGCCGAAGTTGCCCACCACCTGCTCACCCCACGTCTTCCGGAACAGGCCGGCGCTTTCCTTGACCGCGTCGATGGGGCCGAGGTCGCGGGTGACGAGGACCGGCACCGTGAGATAGGTGGCCAGCGTCCAGCCCATGCCGACCAATCCGACGGCCAGACGCCCCAGGAAGCCCGAGCGCTCCGAGATGAACCTCAGGACCATGCCCACCGTGGCCGCGATGGCCGCGTAGCCGAGAATGGTGGGCATCCGGCTCACGGCGATGCCGAGCCCGTCGCTCACGGTGGGATCACCCCCGTCCATCCGGATGAGGGCCGCGCCCACCAGCGCGGCGTTGAAGAAGAAGATGACGGTGTACTGGGCCAGGTAGAACAGGAAGCCCACCACCACACCCGCGTAGGACGTGTCGCCACCCTCCGAGCCGAAGATCTCCCAGCCGCCGGTGAGGAACAGGGGCGCCACGAAGGTGGCGGTGACCATGAGCGTGGCGATTCCGGACAGGAGGGGGAACACCATGAGTTCCTTGTCCATCTTCAGAACCCGTGCGCTCTCCTTCACCAGAGTCCAACTGTTGGAAAGGCTGCCCGCCATCGTTCACTCCGGATCGGCGTGGGATCGGGCCAGGGCCTCCCGGGCCGTGGCGCTCGTGTGTGCTACGTAGGGTCCGGGCGGTTTCTTCGCCAGGATCGGGATCGGTGGCCTCTGCCGGCCCACCCGTAGACGGTCGGGTGGGTGGGTACCCTCGTGCCGGCCGCGAACCGGCGGAATGGCCGGATGGGACCGACGGGTCGGGAGGGCGTGATGGCCGAGTGTGGTCGTCCCAGGGAACCTCTGAACAGGGCAGGTGGACCTCGTTGCTCGCGCCAGGGCCCGGGCGCCGAGGCGGAGCAACGAAGGCATAGCCGTAGCTACGTCGAGGCGCTCCAACGACGGCGAGCGGGCCCTGCCGCAGCAACCCATCAACCTCCGAGCTGTTCTTGCGGTTGTGGGCGCAGGGGGTCGCGTGCTGATTCATCGTCTCTCCTCCTCGGACCACGACCTGCGGTCGCGGTGCCCGCCCTGCTACGACTCGTCGTCGATCCTCGTCCGAGCACTCGCGAGACCCCTGCGCGCGGTGCACTCCCCTTTTTCAGCGACCTGCTAGGGCGTCCCGCTCGAGGGATGCTGCGAATCGTCGCGAGATGTTCGCCAAACCGTTACGGCTTCCGCCTCTCGCCGCGATGACCGGGGGTGTAGCATCAGGGATGGCCGACGCCCCTCGCGGGCGCCCGGCCCATATCTCCCCCCGGATGTGGAGTTCGCGATGTCGGTGGTTCGGCTGGGTCGCCCGGCCAAGGTTGACATCGATCTCGACGAAGTTCCCCGGGAGGTGACCGAGGCGGACATCGAGATCTACGACCGTCTGGTCTCCACGGAGTTGACCCGGGACCAGGTGGACCGGATCCTCGAGCCCCCCCGTACCTACGAGCGGCAGCGCGAGGTGCTGGCGGTCCATTGGCACCAGGAATTCGTTCCGCTCCAGCACGTGCGGACCCGGGTCGACACCCTGTTCCCCAACCGGGAAGACGAGCTGATCGTGCCGACCCAGCACAACGTGCTGTCGAGCTACGACGGGCGGCACACGGGCGTGGAGGTCGACTGCTACAGCGCGGGGTTCAATCGCAAGGTCCAGCTCCTCCTGCACTTCGCCACCGAGAAGCTCGAAGGCCGCAGCGACGTCCTTCAGGGCATGCTCGACCACACGTTCAAGTACCGGACGGGCCAGCTCTTCGAGTTCCTGGACTCCCTGATCGACGATCGCTTCCAGGATCGCGTGGACGAGGCGGCACGGGAAACCTGGGCCGACGACGACGTGGTGGAGTTCGCCCGCGCCCACGGACGCCGCCTCAAGGCCATGATCGACATGAAGTGGCAGTCCACGCCCCGGGAGATGATCAAGAACAAGCTCCTGCGGAACTACGTAGACGAGTGGCGGGACGCATACGGCGATCCGACCATCGACCACGCCCAGGTCTTCCTCCGGGCCCTGAAGGCGATCGTCAAGCGCAACTTCGCACTCGACTACTTCTACCGGACGGAAGAGGTGGTGGAGGAGGTCCGGGGCATCGGCGGCGGCATCGTGATCCCCCACCCGGAGCAGTTCTGGCCCGTTCTGCTCGACGACCTGGACGTGGACGGCATCGAGGTCTGGAACCCCCAGTCCTTCGAGTACACCGGGTTCCTGATCGATGTCGTGATCCGGAAGAACCGGACACGGGCCCGTTCGGATCGACCCATCCTGATCACCATGGGGGACGATTGCCACATGGGGGAGAAGGTCAAGGATCCGCGCCATCAGGACGCGGCCAAGGCTGCCCGGGAGGTGGGCGTGCAGCCGCCGTGGGACGACCTGAACGTCCGGAAGAACCTGATCCTGGCCAAGGCCGACCGACCCCACCTGATCCGCGAGTACCGCGCGCGGCTGGCCTGAGAGGGAGAACGAGATGGGCACGAGCCGGAACGGAGAGTTCGCACACGAGTCGCTCCAGGACACCGAGAGCATCGGGAAGTACCTCGAGGCGCTCGCCCAGGGGTTCCGGGCCGGACGCCTCGAGTTCGCGTCCGGGTCCAAGCAGATCGAGCTCGAGCCCAACAGCCTGCTGGAGCTGGCGGTCCGGGCCAAGCGCAAGGACGGGACGGCCCGCATCTCCGTGGAGGTCCAGTGGAAGGTGGAGCGCACCCGGAAGACGCGGCAGACGCCGCTGAAGATCAAGGTGCCGAAGGAGCGCGGCTGAGGGCGGGGGCCCCGGAACCACGCCGATGGTGCATCCGTGACCGAATCCGCGTTCTTCCTTGACGAGACCCTTGGCCGGAACTTCCGGTTCCTGGTGCTCGAGGTCATCAAGCAGGTGGAGAGTGCCTCGAGGGGGCTCTACGGCGAGGGCGACGTGCCCCTGCGCCGCATGACCGGACGCGACGACTACATCGACCACCTGCGCGTCCTGGTCGAGAACAAGTGCTTCGGGCTGCTCCGCCGCGGCGACGACATCGACAAGAGCACCGTCGACTTCCTGCGCTCCACCACCGCCATCACGACCAACCTGGAGCGCATCGCCGACCACGCGGTGAGTTCGGTGCGGCAGGCGGAGCGCCTCTCGCGGCGGGACTTCCTCGAGGACTACGACCTCGCGCCGTTCTTCGCGGCCATCTTTTCCTCGCTGGAGCTCGTGATCGAGGCCTACGAGCGTCGCGACAGCGCGAAGGCGGTGCGGATCGCCCAGGGTGAGCTCGACCTCGACGAGCTCTACAAGAGCCGGTTCGAGCGGATCCTCGAGGAGCTCGGCGCAGGCGGTGCCGAGGTGCCGAACCTGGTCACGTCCCTCTTCATCTTCCACTACCTGGAGCGCATCGGCGACTGCCTCCAGAACGTGGGGGAGGCGATCCTCTTCGCGAAGGTGGGTGAACGCCTCAAGATGCGCGCCTACCGGGACCTCGCGAAGCACCTGAACCCGGGGGCCTCCGAGCCGTCCCTGGCCGGGGTCGATTTCCAGGGGATCTGGGGTACCCGAAGCGGCTCCCAGATCGGAAAGGTCCGCTCCGGCGAACTGGACGACGAGGTGATCTTCAAGGAGGGCGACCCCGTCAAGATCCGCCGTGAGAAGGATGCCATGGAGCGGTGGGCGAGTGTCGTGCCGGGGCTGGCACCCCGGGTGCTCCGGTACCACGAAGCCGAGCGCGCCTCGATGCTCGTGCAGTATCTGGAGGGCCAGAACCTCCAGGAGGTGGTCATGAATCAGCCCCGGGCCGACGTGGAGATGGCCCTGGGCAGGGTGCAGGAGACGCTGGCCCGGGTCTGGCGGGAGACCCTCGAGCGCGAGCCGGTGAAGCCGCTCTTCGTCGAACAGCTCGAGTCGAGAATCGCGGACGTGTACTCCGTCCATCCCTACTTCGAGGCCGCCGGACAGCAGATCGGGTCCGTGCGGGTGGAGAACCTGTCCGAACTCCTGTCGCGGAGCCGGCACCTCGACCAGGCCCTGGTGGCTCCCTTCTCCGTGCTGGGCCACGGCGACTTCAACCTCGACAACGTGATCTACAACGCCCGGGACGGCTCGGTGCATTTCATCGATCTGTATCGCTCCCGGCGCATGGACTACGTGCAGGACGTGTCGGTCTTCCTGGTGTCGAATTTCCGTGTACCCGTCTTCCGGCCGCGGCGGCGTGCCCCCCTGAACGGGGTGATCGACCAGGTCCTGGCCTTCGCGCGTGGCTTCGCCGAGGAGGAAGGCGATGACACCTTCGAAGCCCGCCTGGCGGCCGGCCTGGTCCGGTCGTTCGTGTCGTCCACGCGCTTCGAGATCCGCCGCTCGTTTGCCGAGGAGATGCTGCGGCGCGCCGTGTATCTTCTGGAGCGTCTCGACGACGCGAGCGACCCGTCCGGCTTCGTGCTGCCTCGCGACGTGCTCATCTACGGCTGAAGGTCTCATGCCCCGCATCGGTGTCATCGGCAACCCCGACGGTTGGTCCACCCGCCATCTCGCCCAGCGCGTGGAAGAGCGGTTCGGCAGTGCGCTGCTCGTGGACGCGGGTCGGATGACCCTCGACACCGAGGCCGGCACCGTCTTCGCCGCCGGCCAGGACCTGTCCGACCTGGACGGGCTGATCGTCAAGAAGATCGGCGCGGGGTACCGCCCCGAGCATCTCGACCGGCTCGAGATCCTGCGGTTGCTGGAGCACCGGGGGGTGAGGGTCTTCTCGCCGGCGGAGCGCATCATCCGTGTCCTGGACCGGCTGGCCTGCACGGTCACGCTGGCCCAGGCCGGCGCGCCCCTGGCGCCGACCGTGGTGACCGAGGAGCTGGACGAGGCCCGGGCGGCCGTGCGTCGCTTCGGACGCGTGGTGGCCAAGCCGTTGTGGACGAGCAAGGCCCGGGGCATGGAGGTCCTCGACGCCGAGGACGAAGGCCTCGAGTACCGGCTTCGCTCGTTCCACGAGAACGGCAACCCGGTGATGTACCTGCAGAAGCACCTCCACCTCCCGGGCAAGGACCTGGGTGTGGTCTTCCTCGGGGGAGAGTACGTCGGCACATACGCCCGCCTCGGTGCCGGCGACTCCTGGAGCACGGCGGTGCGGGGACCCAGCGGCAAGTACGGTGTCCACGATCCCGAGCCCGGCGTGGTCGAGATGGCACACCGCGCCCAGGCGCCGTTCGGCCTCGACTTCACGTGCGTGGACGTGGCGGAGACCAGCGAAGGTACCGTGGTGTGGGAGGTCTCGGCGTTCGGTGGGTTCCGCGGGCTTCTGGAGGCCCGGGACATCGACGCCGGAACGCTCTACGCCGAGTACGTGGCCCGGGAGCTGGGCGCATGAGTCGGGTCACCGTGGCCGGTCTGAGGGCGCGGGCCCTCGAGGCTGCCGACCTCCTCCCTCCGCTGCGCCTGGACGTGGACGGCTGCCGTGTCGAGGTGGCCACCAACGACCCGGACCTCGAGAAGGCGCTCGGGCGGTACTTCCGCGAGCGCCGCACGGAGTCGACCGGGGAGCCGGTCTTTCGCATCGTGGCGATCGAGGGGCCCGAAGTGGACGTCTCCCTGGACCTGACCGTGAAGCCGCCCGAGCCGGGCAAGGCGAAGGTCAAGGAGGAGTGGGCCGACGTCGTTGATGGCCGGGTGGTCCGTAAGCTGACCACGGGCATGCTATTCGCGTTCGGCGGTCACACCCACCTGGCCTGGGGCCCCTGTCGGGCCAACGACAACCAGGTGGTCAACTTCGTCAACAACCGCTACATGCAGTGGCGGATCGAACAGGGCTACGTCCTGGCCCACGCCGGGGCGGTGGCTCGCGAGGGCCGGGGCCTGGCCATGTGCGGGGCGTCCGGATCCGGGAAGTCGACTACGGCCCTGGGTCTCGTGGCCCGGGGCCTCGACTTTGTCAGCAACGATCGCGCACTCCTCCGCCCCGGGCCCGACGGGGTGGAGCTCCTCGGCATCCCCAAACACCCCCGGGTCAACCCGGGCACCCTGGTGCACAACCCACTCCTCCACCCCATCCTGACCGCCGAGCAGCGGGACGCCTACCGGGCCATGGATCCGGACCACCTCCTCCGCCTCGAGGACAAATACGACGTCCTCATCGACGAGATCGTGGGGCCGGATCGCTTTCCGCTGCGCGCCCGCCTCCAGGCCCTCGTCGTCGTGGCCTGGTCGGGCGTCGGGAAGGCCCGCATCCGGCCAGTGGATCTGTCGGCGCGCGACGACCTCCTGGCCCACGTGATGAAGTCGCCCGGGCTGTTCTACGAACCGTCCGACGAGGCCGACGTGCGCCTCGACGCCGGACGGTACGTGGATGTCGTCGCGCGGGTGCCGGTCTACGAGATCACCGGCACCCGGAACTTCGCGGCGGCCGAGGAGCTCTGCGCCGCCGTGCTCGACGGGCCGAGCCGGAACTGACGTGACCCGTCCCCGCCGCCCCGTCCGCGTCCACCGGGCCGCCCGGATCCCGGACCCGGTGCGACTGGCCCGGTACCGCGAGGCGCCCGAGTTCGGGGTCCGGCCGGTCTTCTTTTCCGGGGGGACGGCGCTCCGAGGCATGAGCCAGCGGCTGGTCGAGTACACGCACAACTCGGTGCACATCATCACGCCGTTCGACTCTGGAGGGTCGTCGGCCACGCTCCGCGACGCGTTCGGGATGCCGGCGGTGGGCGACCTCCGGAATCGCCTCATGGCCCTGGCCGACCGCTCCGTGCTGGGCCATCCGGAGATCTACTCCCTGTTCGCGTTCCGCTTCCCCCACGATGCCGAGCCCGAGGAGCTGGGCGCCTGGCTGCGGCGGATGGCCGGCGGGTCGGACGAGCAGGTGAAGGCTATTCCGGGCCCGCTCCGGGCCCTCGTGTGCAATCACCTCGGGTTCTTTCTCGAGAAGATGCCGTCGGACTTCGACCTCCGGGGGGCCAACATCGGCAACCTGGTCCTGGCCGGTGGCTACCTGACCCAGGGTCGGGCGCTGGATTCGGTGCTGTTCCTGTTCAGCCAGCTCGTGGAGGTCCGCGGCGTCGTCCGCCCCGTGGTGGACGAGAACCTGCACCTGGTGGCCCGGGTCGCCGATGGGCGCCTGGTGGTGGGCCAGCACCGCATGACGGGCCGCGGAGCGGAATCGTTGACCAGCCCGGTCGAGGAGGTCTTTCTGTCCCGGACGACCGACGACCCGGCGCCCTATCGCCCCCGGATCCCGGAAGCGGTGGAGCAGCTCATCGCCTCGGCGGACCTGATCTGCTACCCGGTGGGGAGCTTCTATTCGAGCGTGGTGGCCACCCTCCTGCCGGACGGGGTGGCCGACACGATTGCGTCCACCGACGTGCCCAAGGTCTTCGTGCCCAACCCGGGTCACGACCCCGAGGAGCTGGGGATGGGGATGGTGGACAAGGTCCGCACGCTCCTCCGGTACCTGCAGGACGGTCGCACCGGATCGGCCGAGGCGGTGGGCGACGTGCTGCAGTACGTCCTCGTGGACGTGTCCCACACCGGCATGCGCCCGGGCGACGTCCGGGCCATCGAGTCCCTCGGGGTGCAGGTGGTGGACCTGCCCCTGGTATCCGACGAGAGTACACCCTGGTTGGACGACGAGCGCCTGATCGAGGTGTTGCTCTCCTTTACGTGACCTCCGGCCCGGGCGGCCGGCTGTTCGATGTGTGTTCGATTCCCTTCACGACCGGAGTGTGATCCGATGAGCGACGAGAAGAAGACAGTGGCCTTCGAGGGCGCCGTGGATGCGGTGCAGGTGCAGACCTACCTGAAGGACCTGATGGCGGGATTCAAGGCGGGCTCGATCTGGGTCCAGAACGGCGGCGACGTGGTGGGGCTGACGCCCGACGCCATGGTGTCGATGGGATTCGAGGCGCGCCGGAAGGGCGCCAGGCAGTCGCTGAAGATCCACTTCGAGTGGGAGCTCAACGAGACGGCCGACGACGCCTCGGCGGCGCTGACCATCTCGGCCAAGGAGCCCGAGAGCATCGTGGTGGAGGAGTCGGAGTAGCGGGACCGGTGCCGACCCGGGGGCACCCCCGGCAGGCGCCTCAACGCAGCCGCGTCGAGTAGACCGTCGAGAAGGCTTCGGCCGTCCGTGCCACGCAGGTGGCGGCTCCGTCCGCACAGGGGGGAGCCGCCGTCGGCGCGGCCTCGACGAACAGGGTGACGCCGCCGTCGCGCTCCACCACCAGACGCATGTAGCCCGGACGTGCTCCGGCCCACAACAGGCCCGGTGTGTCGCTGACGGGCGAGAGCTTGCTCCCCGCCCCGCTGACCAGGCTCCATGCGGGAGAGCCGGGCCCCGCCGTGTTCAGGACCTGCAGGGAGTGGTCGTGGCCGGCCACGTAGACCAGGGGCCGGTTGCCTTCCCGGAAGGCCCGGGCCAGGCCTGCCTTCAACGCCTGGAACGGCGGGGCGTTCAGGTCCTGGATCAGGGCCCCGGCCTTCCGCAGAAGGAAGAACGGATCGAGCACTCCGCCGCCATGGGGTCCCCCGGTGGCCCACGGGTGGTGGGCGGCCACGATCGTCGGTCGGCTTCCCGCCTCGAGCAGCGCCTGGCTGAGCCGCCCCAGCGACGCCTCCCGGGCGGCCTCGTCGCCGGACTGGAGCCACCAGTGGGTGTCGAGGAGCATCACGCGGGCCGCGTCGGCCAGGTCGAGGACCACCGGACCGGGCTCTCCGGGAGGGGGGGCCAGGGCGGTGCCGGGCGCCAGGCGGGCCAGGAGGTCGGCCTGGTTGTGCAGGCGGGCCACGCCCACGGGGCCGGTGGTGTTGCCCCAGTCGTGGTTGCCGGGCAGGAACCAGACGCGGGTGCCCCGCCGGCGGGCCTCGGGTCCGGTGGCCGCCCACACCTGGGCCGCGAGGCGGGCGGAATCGGCGGCAAAGGGATCGCTCCCCGGGTCCCGCACGCCCACGGGGTACACGTTGTCGCCCAGGTACAGCACCGTGGCCGAGCCGTCGGGAAGGGCGGCGCTCCACTCCTCCACGTCGGCACGCAGCCGGTGGAGGACCGGCGATTCCTCCCGGGGCAGGTCGCCGGCATCGCCCACCAGGAACACCACTGCCGCCACGTCGGAGGTGGCGGGCGGCGGAACCGGATCGAAGGACGGCGCCACGAAGGGCGAGGTGGCGCAGGCGGCGCTGGCGGCGGTCAGGCCCAGGCCGGCGAGGGACCGGAGGCTCACCACGGGACGGCCACCGCCGCCAGACTCACGGTCACGGGGTCCGCGTCGCCGCCGGTCAGCCCCCCGATCAACGCGCCGGCCAGAAGGCCGGCCGCGCCTCCCATCACGCCCCCGGCCCACGTGCCCTCGGAGTCGCCCCAGGCGGCCCGCCCCGCCAGGGCGCCCAGGACCGCCCCACCGGTCATGCCGACGGCACCCCACCCGGCGGCCCGCCACAGCCGGTCGCCGTCGCCGCCGCCGACCAGGGCGGCCGTCGCGGCCAGGACCGGCACCGGCAGGGACTCCCAGCGCCACGGGTCGGCCTCGTAGAGATACACGCCGCGGCGGGCGTTCGCGGTGACGACCCCCATGGACACCAGGCCGCCGGCCACGGCGCCGAGGGCGACCCCGGCCACGGCGGGGCCGGTCTGGGCCCGGGCGGGCGGGGCCAGACCCAGGAGCACCACGGCCGCCACGATGCCCACGCGCATCGGTGCGGGGAGGACGCCCCGGCGCGCAGGGGCGGTCGGCGAAGGAGCGGACACATGCATGGGGGGGGCGTACACCCGGCGGCGCCCGGGGTGTCCCTCGGACATTCCGCGAGAAGGCCCGGGGGCTCCTGGAGAGCTTGCGGGCCGGTCGGTGGCGCGATCAGATGGGGCAGCGTCCTCCCCCCTCCGACCCATGTCGCCATGCGTCCTCCCGCTCGTCTCGCCGCCATCGCCCTCGCCATCGTCGCGGCCCTCGCCGGACCTCCGCCTGCCGCGGCCCAGACCTACGACGTGGTTCTGCGCGGCGGCCGGGTCCTGGATCCCGAGTCCGGCCTCGACGCCGTGCGGAACGTGGGCATCCGCGACGGGCGCATCGCCGCGGTCACGGCCGATCCCCTCCAGGGCCGGGAGGTGGTGGACGCCACCGGCCTGGTGGTGGCCCCGGGCTTCATCGACCTGCACGCCCATGGGCAGGACCCGTTCAGCCGCGACCTCCAGGTCCGCGACGGGGTCACCACCGCGCTCGAACTGGAAGGAGGCGTCTGGCCGGTGGCCGACTGGTACGCCGAGCGTGAGGGCAACTGGCGCATCAACTTCGGCGCCACCGTGTCCCACGGTGCCATCCGGTACCTGGCCATGGACCAGGACGCCGAGGCCCAGCGCTATGCGGCCGCGACACCGGCCCGGATCCGTCGCATGCAGGAGCTGGCCACGGAGGGGCTCCGGGCGGGTGCGATCGGCCTGGGCTTCGGCATCCAGTATGTGCCGGGTGCGAGCCGGGAAGAGATCTTCAGGCTCTTCCAGACGGCGGCGCAGGAGGGGGTGACCAGCTTCGTCCACGTGCGGTACGCAGGCGTCCAGGAGCCCGAGGCCGCGGTCACCGCCGTGCAGGAGATGATCGCCGGTGCCGCCGGCACCGGGGCGTCCGTGCACATCGTCCACATCGGGTCGAGCGGTCAGAGCCAGATCCCCCTGGCGCTGGAGATGATCGACGGGGCCCAGGCGTCCGGTCTCGACGTGACCACGGAGATCTACCCGTACACGGCGGCCTCGACGGACATCGCCTCGGCCATCTTCGACCCCGGCTGGCGCGACCGGCTGGCGGCCGACTACGGAGACATCGAGTGGGTGGCCACGGGTGAGCGTCTCGACTCGGTGTCGTTCTACCAGCGGCGCGAGGAAGGCGGCCCGGTCATCGCCCACATCATTCCGGAAGACGGCATCCGCTACGCGCTGGGTCATCCCGGTGTGATCGTGGCGTCGGACGGGGTGCCCTTCGTGGACGGCCGTGCCCACCCCCGGGGCGCGGGCTCCTTCGCCCGGGTGCTGGGGCGGTACGTCCGGGAGCAGGGTGCGCTGACCCTCATGGAAGCGGTCCGGCGCATGACGCTCCTCCCGGCCCGGCGCCTGGAGGCCGTGGCTCCGGAGATGCGACGCAAGGGCCGGGTGTCCGTGGGGGCCGACGCCGACCTGACGCTCTTCGACCCGGCCACGGTCCTGGACCGGGCCACGTTCGCCGAGCCCGCCCAGCCTTCGGCGGGAATCCCCCACGTGATGGTCGGCGGGACCTTCGTGGTCCGGGACGGTGGGCTCGTGGACGGGGCCATGCCGGGGCAGGCGATCCGCCAGCAGCCGGTGAGCTGACGCACCCCGAAGCGCTTCCCCCGGCGCACCCGGCGCGTTCGCCCGACGGCGACCGCCGCGGCTGGCGTCCGTCCTCCGGCGCGGCCATCATCCGGACCCGGCACCCGTGCAACGTTCGGCCGGTCCCGGGTGCCGAACAACCGGGTCGACGAGGGGCGAAGCGAACCGCCCCGGGTCGATCCCGAGCGCATACACACGCAGCGGGACAACGAGGGAGATCGATGATGCGACGCACGGTTCGACGTGGGATGACAGGGTGGATGATGGCCGGGGCGCTGGGCGCCCTGGTGGGGACGGCGGCCCCCGGAGCCGCCCAGGAGGCCGAAGAGGCCGAGAACCCGCTCAAGGAGGAGCTGCCGCTGGAGCCGACCCGGACCCTGGCCTACACGGCCACGGAAGGGTCGTGGATCAGCGTGGACGTCAGCCCCGATGGCCGGACCCTCGTGTTCGACCATCTCGGTGACCTGTTCACCGTCCCGATCTCCGGCGGCCGGGCGTCGCGCCTGACGCAGGGCATGGGTTTCGACGCCCAACCCCGCTTCAGTCCCGATGGAGAGCACGTGGTGTTCACGTCGGACCGGGACGGGGGCAAGAACCTCTGGATCCTGTCCCTCGACCTGACCGACACGACCCAGCTCACCCGTGGCGGACACGACGGGTACGTGAGTCCGGAGTGGACCCCCGACGGCGACTACGTCGTGGCCACCAAGGACAACAAGCTGCACCTTTGGCACCGCGACGGTGGAAGCGGCGTCCAGCTCATCTCCGAGCCGGGCAACCTCCGCACCATCGGGGCGGCCTTCGGCAACGACGATCGGATGATCTGGTTCGCGGGCCGCGCCGCGCAGGGGAGCCTCTACAACAACGGCCTCGACCTCTACCAGTTGGCGGTCTACGACCGGAATACGGGAGAGATCTCCGGCCGCTCGAACCGGTACGGCGGCGCGTTCCGCCCCACGCTCTCTCCCGACGGCAACTGGCTCGTGTACGCCTCACGGCACATCGCCGACACCGGCCTGCGCCTCCGGGACCTCCGCACGGGCGACGAGCGGTGGCTCGCATGGCCGGTGCAGCGCGACGACCAGGAGTCGTCGTCGCAGCGGGACGTCTACATGGGCATGAGCTTCACGCCCGACTCGCGGGAGGTCGTGGCGTCGTACGGCGGACGCATCTGGCGCGTGCCGGTGGACGGATCGCCGGCCATCGAGGTGCCGTTCGAGGTCGACGTCCAACTGCCCATGGGTCCGCTGGTCGACTTCAGCTACCGGATCTCCGACGATCCGACGTTCGTGGCCAAGCAGATCCGCGGCACGGTGCCCTCGCCCCAGGGCGATCGGGTGGCGTTCACGGTGCTGTCGGAGCTGTACGTCCAGGACTGGCCGTCCGGGACGCCGCGCCGTCTGGCCGGTGACCAGGCGGACCTGACGCAGCAGCACCCCACGTGGTCGCCCGACGGCCGCTGGATCGCCTACGCGACTTTCGGAGACGAGGGCGGCCATCTGTGGCGGGTGCGGGCCGACGGGGGTGGAAGCCCCGAGCGACTCACGGCCGAACCGGCGCTGTACCTGCAGCCCCGCTGGTCGCCCGACGGCGAGCGGATCCTGATGGAGCGTTCCAACCAGCGCGTCTTCGAGGCCGCCCTCCAACGCGGGATCCTCGGCGAGCCCACGGATCTGGTGTGGGTGCCGGCCACGGGCGGCGCGGTGCGGCCGCGGGTGCTCGGACCGGTGGGGAACCTGAGCAGCTTCCACTTCACCGACGACCCGGAGCGGATCTGGGCCTACTCCTCCGCCGACGGACTGGTGTCCATGCGGTGGGACATGACCGACCGTCGTTCGCACGTGAAGGTGCGCGGGCCGACGTCGTCGGGCGGGAGCCAGGGGCAGAACGCGTCCGCGATCCTGATGGCGCCCACGGGCAACCAGGCATTGGCCCAGGTGGTCAACGACCTCTACGTCGTGACGGTTCCGTACGTCGGCGGTGAGGCGCCGACCATCAACGTGGCCCGCCCGGACAACGCCAACTTCCCGGCGCGCAAGCTCACGGAGGTCGGGGGTCAGTTCCCGGTCTGGGGGGCCGACGGGCGGACCGTCCACTGGTCCATCGGCAACGCCCACGTCGCGTACGATCTCGACGCCGCGGAGGCCTGGGAGGACAGCGTGGCGGCGGCGGAGCGTGCCGAGGAGGCCGCGGAAGACGAAGACGAAGACGCCGCCGACGAAGCGGAGGCGGAGGAAGGAGACGACGACGAGGACGCCGGCTACCAGCCGCTGGAACGGCGCGTCGAGGTCTCGTTCGATCGGGACGTTCCCCAGGGCGTGGTGGTGCTCCGGGGTGCCCGGATCGTGACCATGCGCGGCGACGAGGTGATCGATCGGGGCGACGTGGTGATCCGCGGCAACCGGATCGAGGCCGTGGGCGCCACCGGCAGCGTCGCCGTGCCGGACGGCGCGGATATCGTGGACGTGTCCGGCCGGACCATCCTGCCGGGTTACGTGGACACCCACGCCCACCTCCGGGCGTCGTACGACTTCCACCGGGAGCAGCCCTGGGCCTACGCGGCGAACCTCGCGTACGGGGTGACCACGGCCCGGGACCCGCAGACCGGCACCACCGACGTGCTGACCTACGAGGACCAGGTGCGCGCCGGACGGGCCCTGGGGCCCAGGGTCTACTCGACGGGGCCGGGCGTCTTCTCCAGCGAGAACGTGCAGAGTCTCGACCACGCGCGGGACGTGCTCCGACGCTACGCCGAGTACTACGACACCAAGACCATCAAGATGTACGGCGCCGGCAACCGGGAGCAGCGCCAGTGGATCATCCAGGCGGCCCGCGAACTGGAGCTGATGCCCACCACGGAGGGCTCGCTCAACCTCGAGCTGAACCTGACGATGGCCCAGGACGGGTACGCGGGCACCGAGCACAACCTGCCCGGGATGCCGCTCTACGAGGATGCGGTGCGCCTGGTGGCCGAGTCGAAGATGGCCACCACGCCGACCATGCTCGTGACCTACGGCGGGCCGTGGGCGGAGAACTGGTTCTACGCCACCGAAGACGTGTTCGAGGACGAGAAGCTGCGGTACTTCACGCCGTTCGAAGACGTGCAGCAGCGGACCCTGCGTCGGCCCGGGCCAACGGGCGCGGGCAACAACGGCTGGTTCCACGAGAACCAGTACCCGTTCCCGCTGATCGCCGACTTCGTGGACCGGGTGGTCGAAGCCGGCGGCCGCGGAGGCATCGGCAGCCACGGGCAGCTCCAGGGGCTGGGTTTCCACTGGGAGCTGTGGGCCATGGGCATGGGTCCGGACGTCACGCCCCACGAGGCGCTCCGCATGGCCACGATCGTCGGCGCGGAAGCGCTGGGGCTGGACGACGACCTGGGGTCCATCGAGGTGGGCAAGCTGGCCGACCTGGTCGTGCTCGAGGCCGACCCGCTGCAGAACCTCCGAAACAGCCGCGCCATCGACCGGGTCATGATGAACGGGCGGCTGTACGAGGCCGACACGCTGGCCGAGACCTGGCCGCGGCAGACGGCGCCGCCGACCTTCTACTGGCTGGAGGAACCGGCCGTGCCCGCGCCGGCGGCGGGGATCCGTTGAGGACCTGAGGGCGGTCCGTCGGAATCCGGACCGGGGCAGGATACCCGCCTGCCCCGGTTCCCGGTGGGCTCGGAACGGGATCGGATCTAAAGACCGGGGCAGCGTGGGCCGACGCTTAACAGGTCGCTGAAAAAGGGGAGCGTACCGCGTTGGGAGCGCCACGGCCCGAGATCGTAGGCGGCGCGACGACGCCATAGCCAAAGCTACGGATAGGAGCGCCAACGACCGAGATCGGGCCGTGCCGCCCCAACCCCGGCCTCATACGTCATTATTCGGCTTCACGTTGGGCGCAGGGGGATCGCGAACTCATACGTCGTCTCTCCTCGCTCGCCGTAGCTCTGCTACGACTCGTCGTCGATCCTCGTCTGAGCACTCGCGAGACCCCTGCGCGCGGTGCACTCCCCTTCTTCAGCGACCTGCTCGGGGGGTGGGGCGGCGGCGGCGGTGGAAGGCCCCGCCCCTACCCCCCGTACGCCTCGTGGAACGCGTTCACCTGCTCCCGCGACGCCATGGCCAGGAGCACGGCGCCCTTCTCCAGCACCGTCTCCCGCCCCGGCTCCGTGTCGATGTCGCCGTCGGGCCGTTCGACCCCCACCACGGTCAGCCCGACCCGGCGTCCGATGCCGGCTTCGCCCAGCGACCGGCCCTCGAGGCCCCGCGGGCACGGCAGCTTGTGGAAGCCGAGCCCGGCTCCGAGCACCACCGGAGGCCGGCCGTGGAGCATCCCGAGAAGGGTCTCCGTCGCCAGCTCGGTGTAGCTCAGGGTCAGGTCGGCGCCCGCCCTGTGCACGGATTTCACGTTCCGTCCGTGAGTGATCCGGCTGACGATGTGGGCTTCGGGGTTCAGCCGCCGGCAGTACGAGGCCAGGTAGATGTTCGTGGCGTCCTGATTGGTGGTCAGCAGGATCGAGGGCGCCGTGTCCACCCCCACCTCCCGCATGATCTCCCGGTTGGCCGCGTCGCCCATGACCAGGCGTTCCGGGAGGTCGCCGATGCGCGCCGCGAGCTCGGGGTTCTTCTCCACCATGTGCACCGGGATCTGGCGCTCCCGCAGGTTGCGCGCGGCAGCCCGGCCGACCTTGCCGCCGCCGATGATCACGACCGGGTTCCAGTTCGTGTCGTAGATGTAGAGGAACTCGTTGAGGCGATCGATGGCGTCCTGGGACCCGGTGATGACCGGCAGGCTCTTCGCCGTCAGGATCAGGTCCGGACGGGGCGGGTGCATGGCCCCCCGGTCCCACACCCCCACCACGTTCACGCCCGCGATGCCCCGGAACCCCGCTTCTGCCAACGTCTTTCCGGCCAGCGGCGTCTCGTGGGTCGAGAACTCTGCGATGAGCAGGTCACGGTACCGCCCGATCACGTGGGCCTGGGTGTGCCCGGCGTTCACCCGGTTCGCAAGTTGCTCGCCGAGGCGTCGCTTGAGCGCCAGGACCTGGTTGCACCCACCGAGCTCGAGGACGTCCACCGAATGGGCGTCCTCCACCAGGGCGGTCAGGGGCACGTCCGGTGCCACCTCCCGGATGGTCAGGGCGATGTTCGCGTTGGTCAGGTCGTCGCGGTTCACCACCACGAGCCGCGCCCGGGCGGCACCCACGCCGACGTAGGTCTCCACGTCGTCCACGGGGCCGCGGACGGCGGGGATCCCGTCGAGCACCATCTCCGTCGCCGTCGGTCCGTCCTCCTCCAGGACCGTCCACGGCACGCCTTCGGTGTCGAGGCGCACCGACAGCGCCCGTGCCACGTCGTCCCAGGCGCAGATGATCACGTGGTCACGGACGTCCTCGGCCACGGCCCGGGGCGCCCGCACCCGCAGACGGGCCTCGAGCCACGGCGCGTAGAAGTACCGGATGAAGGCGAAGGGCAGGACGATCAGCAGCAGGACCACCCCGGAGATCAGCACGAGCACACTGAATGCGCGACCCAGATCGCTGGCGAACGTGATGTCGCCGAACCCCAGCGTGGTCATGACCGTGAGGGTCCAGTAGAACCCCGTGACCCAGGAGTGCTGCTGGCCCTCGGCCTGTTCCATGATCACGTGGAACAGGACGGAGTAGACGGTGATGACCGCCAGGAGGAAGGCGATGTACTTCAGGAGCCCGGACACGTTGCGCCGGAGATGCTCGTCGCCGAGGGCGTACCCGAGGTGGCCGCTGAGGAACTTCATGCGAGGATTATACCGGCGTGCCGCGTCCGGAACGAGCGCTCGCGTCAGAATTCCACGCTGAACCCGAACGTGGGCAGGAGGCCTGCTCCGTCGATGGGGCGCAGACGGTCGGGGAACGCCGGGTCCTCGGTGTAGCTGAAGCCCAGGACGTTCTGACGGCCGATCACGTTCTGCAGATCCAGGTAGATCACCCCGTTCCACCCGGTGAAGGAGAACCGCCGCTCGGCCCGGACGTCCCAGCCCGCGTAGGCCGGCGTGCGCAGCGTACCCAGGCGGGACCAGTCGAGCACGCCTCGCCCGGTCACGGCGTACGCCTCCTCCGACGCCGCGAGGTCCACCGGCGTGTAGGCCAGCCCGGACAGGATCCGGAGGCGGGTCCCGAACTCCCAGGCACCGCCGGCCCGGTATCCCGCGGTCAGGTCGAGGGCGTGGCGGCGATCCCACGCCGACGGACGGAGCACGCCGTCCGCGCCGGCGAATTCGCTCGCCGACAGCGTGTACGCACCGAGCAGGTAGAAGCGGTCCAGGAGCTTCTGCTGGGCGAAGACCTCCACCCCGCGGGCCCGGCCGGTGCCGTCGTCGCGCAGAGGCTCCGCCCCGACGAACCCGTAGTCGCCCCCCAGGTTGGACACGGTGATGCGCGGGTCGCCGGCCAGCAGGGGCACGCGGTCGTAGCGCTTCACGAAGCCCTCCACCGACACCCTCAGGCCCGGCGTGGCCAGCCACGCGAATCCCCCCGCCACCTGCCGGTTGCGGAGCTGCCGGAGCGCCAGGTTGACCGGCTGGCCCCGGTCGCGGACGGACAGCCAGAGCAGCGAGGGGGCCTGGTGGTAGACGCCGGCCGCGGCCTGGAGCGACACCCCGCCCCCGACGTCCAGGCGGGCAGAGGCCCGCGGCGAGAAGGCCAGGCCGTCGTCGAGGGCGGTGACCTCGTCCGCGCGTACACCCCCGGTCACCGTGAGGCCCGGCCGCAGTGTGGCCGTGGCCTGCCCGAACAGCGCGAGCTTCCAGAGGTCCACGGCTTCATCCCACCGGAGGTCGGACGCGAACGACCCGCCCGGAAGGGCGCGCTGGAAGAGCGCGGCGTCGAGGGTGGCGCGCTCGGCCTCGGCGCCCACCGTGGTCCGGAGCCGGTCGCCGACGGTCAGGTCGGCCTGAAGGCCGGCGCGGGTGGTCTGCTCCAGGCTCTCGTTGGCCAGGACCGGCCGCCCATCCGCGCCGGCGTCCGAGAACGCGAAGTCGCTGGCGGAGCGGCCGACCGTCGTGGTCAGGAACCCGTTCGACACCAGATGCCGCCAGCTCGCCCCCACCGTGAAGCTCTTCTGGTCGTTGTCGATGACCCTCTGGGCGATCTCCTGGTTCTCGAACGAGGCGTCGGCGCCCGGCGGCACGATCCCGAAGTCGTCGAGGGCGCCCAGGCCCACCAGGAGGATCCGGTCGTCCGCCGTGGGCTTCAGCTCGACGCGGAACTGGGCGTCCCAGTAGTCGGGGCGGATGGGCAGGTCCAACGCGGCGAACAGGAACTGCAGGTAGGAGCGGCGGACGCTGAACAGCCAGTTTCCCCGGTCGCCGGCCGGGCCGTCGAGGGTCAGGGCCGCTTCCGTGGCCCCGAGGGTGAAGTCGCCCCGCACCCCTTCCGCCGTCCCGGGACGGTTCTCGATGCTCAGGACCGAACTCAGGGCGTCTCCGTACTGGACGGGAAAGGCCCCCGTGAAGAACTGCGCCTCCCGGATGAAGTCGACGTTGACCAGGCCCAGCGCCCCCCCGGAGGCCCCCTGGGTAGCGAAGTGGTTGATCTGGGGGATCCGGATGCCGTCGAGGTAGTAGGCGTTTTCCCCCGGCCCACCGCCGCGCACCAGCAGGTCGTTCCGGTTGTCCACGCCTCCCAGGACGCCCGGGAGGGACAGCAGCGAGCGGGACACGTCGAGGAGGCCGCCCGGAGTCCGCCTCAGCTCCTCGTTGGACAGGAGCTGCACCGAGGTCGGAGCGGCATCGGGCACACGGAACGCCGGCGCGCGGACCACCAGTCCCTCCACCTCCAGAGCCCGACGGCTCAGCCGGATCTCGACGTACGTGGGGCGGCTGGCCTGGAGGACCACCTCGGCAAGGAGGTACGGCGCGTATCCCAGGGCCTCGACCCGGAGCGCGACGACACCTTCGGGAAGGCGGTCCAGCGCCACCCGGCCGTCGGCGTCGGTCAGGGCGGCGGGTCCACCGGGCAGGACCTGCACCTGGGCCGCAGCCACGGGCCGGAGGTCGGCACCGTCCAGCACCACGCCGCGGAGGCTCCCGGACTGGGCGGCCACGGGAGCGACCGGCAGGGCCAGGGTCAGGAGGAGCAGCAGGAGGGTGCGGGTCATCAGGCGTCCGGGGCGGGGGCGCGGGAGGGAGGTGGGGCGCGGGCACTACCCGGCCGGTCGGAGGGGGTGCCTCCCGGTACCCCAATCCCGACGGCGGCGATCGACGCGTGCAGCCCGGGCCGGGTCCTCCGTTGCCGCCGACCGGGTCGGGACCGACGTTGGCGACGTTGTCCGAGTCCGCATCCGGAGGAATCCATGTCCGTCCCGTCGCGCCGTTCCGCCCTCACCCCGACGACCCGCCGCTCTCGTCGGCCCCGGCTCCGTGTCGTGGCCGTGCAGGCGACCTTCCTGGCCGTAGCCCTGGCGTGCGGCGGGCCCGCCGCGGCCCAGTCCATCGCCGAGCACACGGCCGGCATGGAGCGCCTCGACGGCTTCGTGCCCCTCCACTGGGACGAGGACGCGGGCCGCCTCTACATGGAGATCGGTCGCTTCGACCAGGACTTCCTCTACCTCCGGTCCCTGGCCACCGGCATCGGCTCCAACGCGCTGGGCCTGGACCGGGGCGAGATCTTCGACGAGTTCGTGGCCCGCTTCGAACGCGCGGGCGGCTCGGTCCACTTCGTGCTGACCAACCCCTCGTTCCGGGCCGCGACGGCGCCGACCGCGGCCCTCGAGCGGTCCGTCGAGGAGTCCTTCCCGACATCGACGCTGGCCTCCTGGAAGGTCGTGGCCTCCGACGGCGGCCGGGCGCTGGTCGACGCCACCGACTTCTTCCTGGAAGACGGCGTGGATCTGGTGGGGCGCCTCCAGCGGGCGGGCCAGGGCACCTTCCGGGTGGACGCGGGCAGGAGCCGAATCCACCGCCCCCGGACCCGGGCGTTTCCGGAGAACACCGAGGTCGAGGCCGCCTTGACGTTCACGTCGGCGGCCCCCGGACCGGAGATCCGGGCCCACACGCCCGACGGCCGGGCGCTGACGCTGCGCCAGCACCACTCGTTCGTGCAGCTCCCCGACGACGGCTACACGCCCCGCTCCTTCGACCCCCGCATCGGGGTGTTCGCCGTCAGCTTCTTCGACTACGGAAAGAGCTTCGACCAGGAGTACGTGACCCGGTACGCCGTGCGGCACCGGCTCCAGAAGCGTGATCCCGGAGCCGCCCGATCGGCTCCCGTGGAGCCCATCGTCTACTACCTCGACCGCGCCGTGCCCGAGCCGTACCGGACCGCCTTCAAGGAAGGCGGCGCGTGGTGGAACGAGATCTTCGAGGCCGCGGGATGGATCGACGCATTCCGCATCGAGGACATGCCCGAGGACATGGATCCGATGGACGCGCGCTACCACGTGATCCAGTGGGTGCACCGGACCGAGGCCGGATCGTCCATCGGACCCAGCTTCCGTGACCCCCGCACCGGCGAGATCATCAAGGCCGCCGTGCGCATGGACTCCCACCGGTCGCTGGCGGACTACAACCTCTACGCCGGGGCGCTCCCTGCCACGGGATCCCGGGAGATGGGCGGTGGACCCGGCGACCCGTGGGGCGCCGCCGGGCCCGAGGTCTTCCTGGGGGCCGGGGGTGGGCTGGACTGGATGACCCGCCTGGCACCCGACGTCACCGCCGAGGAGTTCGCCATGGCCCGTCGGCGCCAGCACTCGGCCCACGAGATCGGCCACACGCTGGGGCTGGCCCACAACTTCATCGCCGCCAGCTACGGGCGCGCGTCGGTCATGGACTACCCGGCTCCCCTGATCGAGGTGGAGAGCGGCCAGGTACGCATGGCCGACGCCTACCGGGAGGGTGGCGGTGCCTACGACACCCTGGCCATACGGTGGGCCTACACCGA
Source organism: Longimicrobiales bacterium (assembly GCA_040216925.1). Taxonomy (GTDB): domain Bacteria; phylum Gemmatimonadota; class Gemmatimonadetes; order Longimicrobiales; family Gaopeijiaceae; genus JAJCZZ01. The sequence continues at coordinate 68,435 of JAVJOF010000013.1, read as the reverse complement.
GTTCCCCGAGGGCCAGGAGGTGGCGGGCCTGGAGGCCATCGTCCAGGACGGGATGGAGCGGGGGCTGAAGTTCATCACCAACTCCGACGAGAGCGCCTCGTCGTCCTTCCCCGACGCCACCACGTGGATCAATGGCACGGACGTGCTGGACGAGTTCGAGCGGGTCATGGACGTCCGTCGGGTGCTGATCGACCGCTTCGACGAGGAGGCCATCGAGCCGGGTGAAGCCATGTGGCGCCTCGGCGAGCGCTTCGTGCCCGTGTACCTCCACCACCGGTTCCAGCTCGGCGCGGTGATCAAGACCGTCGGCGGCATGGAGTTCCGCTACGGGGTGCGAGGCGATCCCCTTCCGGTGACCCGGGTCCTGGACGGCGCCCGGCAGCGACGGGCCCTGGACCTGCTGGTGGCGTCCCTGTCGGACGATGCCCTGGACGTGCCGACAGCCACGCTGCAGATGCTGGCGCCGCGGCCCTTCGGTCACGCGCCGATCCGCGTGGACTTCGACTCGGAAGCGGGGCCGGCGTTCGATCACCTGGGTATCGCCCGGACCCTGGCCGCCACCGCCCTGGGCGGCGTGCTCCACCCGGAGCGCATGGCCCGGGTGGCGGCGTTCCACGAACGCGACGCGTCCCTGCCCTCCACCACCGAGGTCGTGGACCGTCTCACGTCGGGACTCTGGGACGGCGGGTACGGCACCCCGCTTCGGCGGGTCGTCCAACGCGCGCTCGTGGACGAACTCATCGACCTGGCCGCGGACGCCGAGGCCACGGTGGAAGCCCGGGCCGCGGCCGAGTGGGGGCTGCGCCAGATCGGGGCCCGGGCGGCGACGGATGCCGAGACGGCCCAGGGGCCGGTCCTGGCCCACCTCCAGCTCGCCGCGTCGGATGCGCGGCGGTTCCTCGAGCGGCTCTACGAGGGAGGCGAACGTACGGACGCGCTGGCCCCGCCGCCGGGGACGCCCATCGGGAATCGATAGCACCGGGCCTCACGGCGGAACTCGATCGACCCGTCTTGTTCCGCCCTCGACGGTCGCGCCATAATTATGGTATCCCATATCTATGGTCCACCCATGCACAAGTACACGTTCACGCTCGACCAGAAAGCGGCCCGGACGCTGGACCGGGCCAGCGAGCGACTGGCCGTCCCGAAGAGCCAGGTCGTGCGGGAAGCACTTCAGCTCTACGGTGAACACCTGGGTCGGCTCGACGACGAGGAGCGCCGTCGCATGCTGGCGACCTTCGACGAGGTCGTGGCGGACATCCCCGACCGGCCCCGCGACGACGTGGAGGCCGAGCTGAGGGAGATCGGCCGGGAGCGGCGGGAGGGAGCCGGCCGGCGTGACGGTGGCCCATGATCGTCGTCGACACCTCGGCTCTGGTGGAGTCGCTGGGCGCGGGCGGACGGCTGCGCGGCGAGCTGCGCCGGGCGATCGAGGCGGGCGAACGGCTGGCCCTGCCCACGCTCGTCCTCTACGAATGGCTCCGCGGCCCCCGCGTCGATGCGGAGCTACGGGCCCAGGAGGCCCTCATGCCGGCCGCCCGGGCGCTCCCGTTCGGCCCCGAGGAGGCCTCCGCTACGGCCGAGCTGTACCGCGAACTCCCGCGCAGTCGAGGCCGCTCCGTCGACCTGGCCATCGCGGCGTGTGCTCTCACGTGGGACGCGGCCCTGTGGACCCTGAACCCGGACGACTTCGCGGACGTGCCCGGGCTCCGGCTCTGGGACGCCGGGTAGGCCCAGCGGCCCGGAGACGTGCGCATCTCGGGGCTTGGGCGGCCCCGTCGAGGCTCGATCGGCGTCGCCGCCGCCTTGCGGTCGGAGGAAACGCCTCCGATTTTCTCCTATGCTCCTCCGCACGGTTCTGCTGCTCCCCCCGGGTGACACCGCCCATCGGGTGGACACCCTTCTCGACGGTCGGGATCTGTCGGTGGTCCGGATCGCCGACCCTGAAGACGTGTGGCCCCTCCTCCAGACGGAGGAGATCGACCTCCTCCTGACCGCGACCGAGCACCTCGCAGGCCCCGCCGACGCGTGGGTCGCGTCCATCCGGGCCCTGCCCGACCCTCCCGCGCTGGTCCTCTTCACCGGGGCGGAGGACGGGAGCCGGCGGGCCACGCTCCTGGGTGCCGGAGCCACCGCCGTGTTGAGCCTCGCCGCCGGAGACCGGGAGCTCCGCCAGGCCCTCCAGACGCTGATGGCGCGCATCGGTGCCGAGGCCCGGAGCCGGCTGGCCGCGCGCCGTGCCGGGGCCACCCACGGCTTCGAGGGGCTGGTGGCCCGGAGCCCGGCCATGCAGGAGGTGGTGGCCCTGGGACGCCGGGTGGCGGGGGCCGACAGCCCCCTCCTGATCCAGGGCGAGACCGGCGTCGGCAAGGAGCGGGTGGCCCGGGCCGTCCACCACGAGAGCCGACGGGCGCCGGGCCCGTTCGTGGCCGTGAACTGCGGGGCCATTCCCGAGGGACTGCTCGAGTCGGAGCTGTTCGGCCACGAGCGCGGCGCCTTCACCGGAGCCGCCCGGGCCCGCCGAGGGCACTTCGAGATGGCCCACGGGGGAACGCTCTTCCTGGACGAGATCGGGGAGCTGCCCCTCCATCTCCAGGTGAAGCTCCTTCGCGTCCTGGAAGACCGGAGCGTGCAGCGGCTGGGCAGCGAGGAGCCGGTCCGTGTGGATGCCCGCATCCTGGCGGCCACCAACCGGGATCTCCAGGCGGAGGTCGAGGCCGGACGATTCCGGGCCGACCTCTACTACCGCCTCGCGGTGGTCAGCCTGACCCTGCCCCCGCTCCGCGACCGCACCGAGGACATCCCCGACCTGGTGGAGGCCCACCTGGACCGCCTCCGGGGCGTGGTGGGGCGTTCCATCGCCGGCGTGTCGCCGGAGGCGATGGCGGCCCTGGCGGCCTATCGCTGGCCCGGCAACGTCCGCGAACTGCTCAACGTGCTCGAGCGGGCGGCGCTCCTGGCCACCGACGCGACGATCGGGTTGGCCGACCTGCCCCGTGTGTTCACCGGCGTCGAGACCGGGCGTCGCATCCCCGGACCCGATCACCCGGACGCGGCCGTTCCGCTCACCGTCCCGGCGGACGCCCTCGACCAGCCCGTCACCGAGGCGCGCCACCAGGCCGTGCTGGCCTTCGAGAAGATCTACCTGTCGCGCCTGCTGCGGGAGGAACGGGGCCGCATCGGCGACGTGGCCCGGCGGGCCGGGATCTCGGAACGGTCCCTGTACGACCTCATGCGCCGCAACGGCCTCGACAAAGCCGACTTCAGGGGCTGACCGGAATACCCACTTCCGATTTCCGGGGATGGACCGGATGCCACGCATCCGATTCGGGCGGTCCGGGAGCAGGCAGCCTCTGCGCTCCAGCGACGCCCGACACCCGGAACGTGGCGTCGATCCTGGACGTTTCCGGCCCGCCCCCGTCCGGCTCTCCCGTGGCACGCCGGTTGCCCATCGGTATCGACGTGCGGCCGGGATTCGCCGGCTGCCAGCCTCCAGGCTCGGAGGCCTGTACCGCACCGGGTCGAGCCCACGCACCGGGCACCTCTTCCGAGAGCACCACACGATGAGCAGGACTTCTTTGATCTCCTCCGCCCTGGTGGGCGTGATCGTCATGTCGGCCTGTGCCGAGCCGCCCGTCGCCAGCATCGACGCCGCCAGCCAGGCCCAGACGGCCGCCGTGGCCGCCGGCGCCGAGGAGTACGCCCCCGCAGCCATGGCCCGCGTGGCCGAGGCCCGTGCCGCCCTGGACGCCGAGCTGGCGGTCCAGAACGAGCGGATGGCCCTTCGTCGGTCCTACGACCGCGCCGAAGAGCTGGCCACCGCGCTGCAGACGGCCGGTGAAGAGGCCGCCACCGAGACGACGTCGGCCAAGGAGCAGGTCCGGGTGCAGGCCACCGACCTGATCGCCATGGTGCGGACGCAGGCCACCGAGGTGAGCAACCTGCTCGCCACGGCTCCGGCCGCCAAGGGCACGTCGGCCGACCTGGCCGCGCTACGCACGGATCTGGAGACGGCCGAAACCTCCCTCATGGAGGCCGAGACGGCCCTCCTGAACCAGGAGTTCATGAGCGCCCACACCAAGGCGCTGGCCGCCCAGGAGCTGGTCACGAAGGTACGCGAGGCCGTGGACATGGCCCGCGGCATGCGGATCGGCTGACCCCGAGCCATCCGTTCGGACGTCGCCGGGGGGGCTCCCGCCCCTCCGGCGCGTTCCATATCTCCCCCCTTGAGATCCATGCGCCCGACCTCGCTTCTCCTGGCCGCCTCCTCCCTGGCCGCCGTCGGCGTCCTGTCCGGATGGGCCCTCCTGGATCCTGGCCCACCCCCGGACGACGCCCCCGTGGCAGCCGCCCTGCGGGCCGCCCGGCTGGCGGGAGCCCCGCTCCACGCCCCCGCCACGTTCGCGCTGGCCGAAGACGCCTACGCCCGGGGCCTCCAGGAGCGCCGACGCCAGGAACTTCGCTTCCGGGCCGTACGGGACTACTCGTCGGCCCGACGCCTCCTGGACCACGCTGCAGCGCGCGCCGGCGCGGCGGGAGAAGTGACCGAACGGCGCACGGCCCGCCTTCGTCGTGACGCCGTCCGGATGGTCACGGAAGCCCAGGTCGTGCTCGAGGGGCTGGCCGGCGTCGAAAGCCGCGTGTGGCTCCCGGAAGCCACCCGCAGGGAGTTGGGCCGGGCCCGGCTGAACGCACACGAGGCCGCCGGCCTCCTGGCGGCCGGGCGTCCCGACGACGCCACCGCCCGTGCCTCGGCCGCGCTGGTGGGCGCCCGTTCCGTACGCGCCACCGTCTTCGGCGAGGTCGCGCGCTTCGTCGGCGACGCCGAGCGGGCCGCGTGGGCCGGATGGGTCCGGGAGACGGTGGCGTGGTCGGCCCGAACCGGCAAGGCGGCCGTGGTGGTGGACAAGGACCGCCACCGCATGGTGCTCTACGAGGCCGGTCGTGCCACGCGCACGTACGACATCGACCTCGGCTGGAGCCCGGCCCGTGACAAGCTCCACCAGGGTGACGGCGCCACCCCGGAAGGGCGCTACCGCATCTCCCAGAAGAAGGGGCGCGGGCAGTCGCGATACCACCGGGCCTTGCTCCTCGACTACCCGAACGCGTCGGACCTGGAGGACCTGGCCGCCGCCCGTCGCGCCGGCCGGGTGGCTCCGGGCGTGCCCGCCGGTGGGCTCATCGAGATCCACGGCGAGGGAGGCCGGGGGAGGGACTGGACGGACGGCTGCGTGGCCGTGACCAACCCGGAAATGGACGACCTCTTCCGGCGGGTCGAGGTGGGGACACCCGTCACGGTGGTGGGAAGCCTCGGCGAGGGCACGTTCTCCACCCTGGCCCGGAGGCTCCGCTGATGGCGGCGCTCGCCGCGCCCGCCGGGGCGACCGGCGCCCGGTCCCGTGGGCGGGCCCGGGGCGTGACGCTGGCCGGCCTGGCGCTGGCCCTGTGCCTCGGATCCGCATCGTGGGTCCTGGGTGTGCCCATGGAGGACGTGGCATCCGAAGGCGGCACCGCGCCGGACCCCGCATCGCCGAAGGCCCTGCGATCTCTGGGGGCCCGGGGGGCGTACGTGGTCATCGACCGGACCAACAACCGGCTCTGGCTGCGCAACGCCGACGGCGTGGTGTTCGAGGCCCCCGTCTCCACCGGCTCGAACACGGTCCTGGTCGAGTCGGGCGGCGAGGGGCGGACGTGGACGTTCGAGACGCCCCGGGGCCGCTTCCCCGTCCTTCGCGAACGCGCCCGTCCGGTGTGGGTCAAGCCCGACTGGGCCTTCCTCGAGGAGGGGCGCCCGGTGCCGACATCGTTCGCCGAGCGGGTGGAGAAGGGCGCGCTGGGCGAATGGGCACTGGACCTGGGCGACGGCTACATGATCCACGGCACGCTGTACGAGCGTCTGATCGGGCGGCCGGTGACCCACGGGTGCGTCCGGGTCGGCCGCGACGACCTGCGCCGCCTGGTGGCGGCCGTCGGACCCGGCACGCCCGTCTACATCTTCTGACGCCGGCCCCCTCGATGACTCCTGGTCGCGCGATGCGCGCAGCCGCTCTCGGAGCGGCCCTGATCTTCGGCGCCGCGGCCGCTCCCCCCGCAGCGGCGCAGTCCGTTCCCGGCGGTGCCGCATCCGTCGCGGCACAGCCCGCCCCGGTCCACCAGGAAGCGGCCCGCACGGCCCACCTGACGCTCGCCGGGGAGGACCGTCTCTACCTCGTACTCGACGCCGACACACGCACGCTGACGCTCTACCACGGCGGCGCTGCCCTGCGGACGTGGACCGCCGGGGAGATGACCGTGGGAGCCCGGCGCCTGCCGTTGGGCCGAGGTGCCGCGCTGGACGAATGGCGGGCGCCTCGGACGTGGACCGGCGGTGAGCCGGCTCCCCGGCCCCGGATGGAGCGACGCGTGATCCACTCGGCCACGGCCACCCCGCCGGATCCGTCGGGGGCGGTGGACTGGATCCCCCCCACCCCGGAGGAGGCCGTGCCGGCGCCCGCCCGCTTCGTGCTCCGCTTCCCCGACGGCCTGGGGCTGGAGGTGGTGGCCGCCGACGCCCTGCGGTACGGGTTCGTGGCGCGCGTCGGCGATGTGGCCCGGCGGGCCTGGGGCGCGGTGCGTCCCTGGAGTTGGGACCGCTACCGGGTGCGCCTGGTGCTCCCCGCGGCCGAAGCCGGCGCGTTGTACCGGGGCCTCCCGCCGGACGTGACGCTGCTGACGCTGCTGCCGTAGGGCGGCCGGCGTCTCGCGTCTACGATCCGGCCAGCGGCCCCTCCGGGCCGTACCGGATCCCCTCCCGGAGGACGACGTTCCGGATGCGGAGCCGGGTGTCCACGGTACGGGCGAACACCGCCACCCTCCAGGGGCCCCGGGCGATGGCCGGCATGACGCCGGCATGACGGAAGACGACCCGACGGTCCAGGACCAGCGACCCCTCGCCGTCGGGACGGACCTGGATGGCGAGGTGCGTCCATTCGTCCGGCACCTGATCGTCCGACAACGGGATGCTGCCCAGGCTCATGCGCGAGGAGCCGAAGGCGATTGAACGCGGATCCCACCAGCCGTGCTCGCCCGTGGGGTAGATGGCGCAGACGTAGCCGGCGGAGGCCATGTCGACCGGCGGCCCCCCGACGGGTGTCCCACTCTCGTGGGCCGTGCGATGAAGACAGAGGCGGACGGACTGGCGGTCACGGCGAGGACCCAGCGGGAGGTCGAACTCGAACTCCACCGTGGCGCCGCGGGGAAGCGTCCACTCGTCCGCCGTCGTGATCCCGTCGGCGCCGGAGCCGTCGGCCCAGATGTCCAGGAAAGGCTCGCTGCCGTCCGACCCGATCGTCACGGCCGGGTTGCCGAACGCGATCCATCGCTCCGCCCACGCCCCGGTGCCGAAGCGGTCGCCGAACAGGGCGTCGGCCGGACGCGGCGCGGCGGGCACCGTCACCGGGAGGCTGTCCAACGGGCGTCCGTCGACCTCGGCCACGAGGACCGTGGACCCGGGGCCGTTCCCCGTCACCCTCCCCGCGGTGATGCCGGCCACGGCCGGGTCGCGGGAGACCCATTCGAGGGCCTCGACGTCCGCCGGTCGACCGTCCACGCCCACGGGCACGGCCGTAAACTCGACCGTCTCGCCCCACTCCACCTCCAGGCCAGCCGGGACGTCCAGCGCCACGGCCACCGCCGGGGGCTGCACGGGAAGGAACTGGGGTGCCACCAACGAGACGCCGGGGAGGTCGGTAGACAGGCGCCCGCCGCCCACCCGGTCCTCGACCACCAGGCGCGCACCGCCGGCAGCGCCCTCGCCCCAGGCGATCCAACGTCCTTCGCCGTGGCAGGCGACCCCGGTGGCCCCGGGCATGAGATCGACGGCCTCCGACGAGCCGTCTCGCGTATCGAGGATCTCGTGACGCGCAGGCTCTCCGGACGGAAACGAGGTGAGAACGACGGCCCGCTCGCCGCACCACCGGGCAGCCACGGGCCGATGGTCCCGGGGGGGAAATGCGTCCAGCCGCCGCCCCTGGAAGTCCAGGAGAAGGAGGGAATCGGACGGGCCTCCCGGAAAGACCAGCATGCGTCCCCGAGGACTCGCCACCATCGTCCGGATCCCCGTGGACGGGGCGTAGAGGGCCCGGCGCTGGCCGGTGCGGAGATCCACCCGATAGAAGTGCGAGCGATACACACCGTCCACGGAATCCGCCGTCATGACCACGGCGGACCGGCCGTCGGCCGCGATGGCGACGGTGCCGTCGTCCGCCGCTCCGTCGGCCAGGACCGTCGTCCGGTCCGCCTCGGGAAAGTAGACGAGCGCGTCGGGTGCCGAACGGCCCTCCGGGACGGAGAGGGCGGCCACCGCCAGCCGGCCGTCCGCCAGGCGGACCACGTCTCCCAGCCAGACTCCCGGCGGGGCGACGATCCCACCGGCCGCCACGAGGCCGCTCCCATCCCGGGCGCTCCGGAACCGGGTGATCCCCGACTCCTGCCGGACGACCACCTCCAGATCCCGAGGCAGCACGGGTGGCGTCGCAGGACGCCCCACCGCTCCGGCTCCTACGGCCCACACGGCGGCGGCAAGGCCCGCGGCCAGGACCACGCCGGCCGCCACGCGGGTGCCGGCGCTCATGGAGTCACGGGACCGCAGCGCCGCCAGCTCGGCCCTCGCCACCTCCCGCACCAGATCGTGGGCCGGTGCGTGACGACCCTCCACCGACACGGCCAGGCCCTGTTCCCGAAGGCTCGCGAGTGCCGCGTCCAGGGCGTGCACATCGAGCGTTTCCTCGGCCAGCCGGGCCCGGAGTTCTTCATCGGACAAGGGGCGTGCCGAGCGCACCAGTTCGGCCAGGACCGCCGCGCCCTCCGGGGGCAGCACCTCGATGCGTCGAGCCAGCCAGTCGCGTAGGGGCGGCGGAGCCGTCATGCCCCGCGCGTCGTCCAGAGTCAGCAGCCAGCCGTCGTCGGACCGGACCAGCGCCCCTTGGTCGACCAGGCCCCGGAGCACAGTTTCGACCACGAGGGGGATCCCCCGGGAGAACGCCGCGAGCCGGGCCGCCACGTCGCCCAGGACTTCCGGGTGGCGGAAGCGCACCGTGAACGCGAGCAGTTCACGGAGGTCGGCGTCGGTCAGGGGCGTCAGGGTCAGGACCTCGGCACGTCCGGCTTCCGCCGTCCGGTAGAGGCTCCGCAGCGCGGCCCGGTCCGCCTCGCCGGATCGACACGCGAGGAGCGCCAGGATTCGGCCCGAACCGACCATTCGCAGGACTCTCAGAAGGACTTCCAGCGACTCCCCGTCGCACCACTGGCAGTCGTCCACCCAGAGCACGAGCCCCGACTCGCCCGCCACCGCGTCCACCAGGTCGTAGACGGCGTCCGCCACGGCGGCCTTCTCCGGAAGCGGAGGGGCCTCCGTGACGCCGAGCGCGGGCGCCAGCGACGGGCTCAACGCGGCGAGGACGCGGGCCGAGACCGCCGACACACCGGACGCCCCCCGCTCCCCCGCCAGCATCCGGACCAGTTCGGCCAGGAAGGCCCAGGGCAGGGTCCGGTCGCCTTCGGTCAGCTTGACCCGGGCGAGCACCCACTCCGCAGGCGGGCCACCCCGCAGATACTCCGTGACCAACCGGGTCTTGCCGATCCCGGCCGGCCCTTCGACCACGACCGTGCGGGGCCGACCGGAACGCGCGCTCCGGTCGGCCGCACGGAGCCGGTCCACCGCTGCGCCGCGTCCGACGAACTCCAGCCGCAGGGGTTCGACTTCGCCGTGGGCGTCGCCCCCGCGCTCCCGGAGGCGGGCCAACCGCTGCTCCGCCTCTGCGAGGAGGGCCGGATCGGGTTGGTCCACCCAGGCGCGGGCGCGGTCGAGCAAGGCCCCTGCCTCGCCCAGTTCACCCATCTCGAGGAGGAGATCGGCCAGTTCCAGGTGGCGCTCCTGCAGGTACGGCTGGACCGAGAGCGCGGCTTCCAGTCGGATCCGGGCGCCGTCGAGATCAACGGACGCGCGACAGACGGCGCCCTCGTCCGCGAGCATCCGGCCCAGGCGCCCTTCGTACTCGCCGCGCGCCGAGTCCACCCACTCGTCCCACCCCGCCGCACCCGCAACGCCCAGCCCGTGCAGGAAGCCCTCGTTCCACATCTCGTACGCCGCCAGCGCCTCCCCACGGTCGAGCCGACGCCGGAACTCGTCGACGTCCACCTCGACCGCCGTCCGGTCCAGGGTCAGGTCCGGGTCTTCGCGGATCGCGTCCGGACCGAGTTCCTGACGCAGGACCCAGAGGGCCTGGCGGACCGAGGCTCGAGCACGGTCCGGAGCGGCCCCGGGCCAGAGGAGTGCCGCGAGGTCGTCCCGGGACACCCGGCCGTCGTGCGCGGCCAGGTACGCAAGCACCGCGAACGGCTTCCCGAGGGGGAGGTCCAGGGGCGTACCGTCGGATTCCACGACCCCGAGCGGGGGAAGAGTCGAAATCCGATGGCGCATGAAGAGGTCTTCAGGGGGGGCGTATTTGCCGCGGCAGATCGACCACACCTAGCCCCGGAGGGGTGGCTCCGCAAGCGTCCCCTACCCCCGCTCCTCCATGAAGCCCAGCATGTTGCCTTCGGGGTCCCGGTAGAAGCCGATCCACAGTTCCATCGACTCGGTCCGGTGGACCACGTGGGGCTCCCCCACCACCTCGGTGCCGGCCTCGACGAACCGGCGGTGGGCCGCGTCGAGGTCCGCTCCGGCGTAGTAGAGGATGGAGCCGGGGGGTGCCAGAGCCGGGTCCTCCGCGGCGGACAACATCAGCCGGACCTCCCCGCACTGAAAGAAGGACAGGCCCGGCGGGGCCGAGAACAGATGCGGCAGCCCCACCACGTCGCGGTAGAACTCCGTCGCCCGTTCGATGTCGCGTACGGTCAGCGCGATCTGCCCGATGTGCGTCGGGGTCGCCCCACCGGCCGGTCCCCCACCCTCGCGTCCATCCCCCTGCGTCGCACCCATGGTTGCCACTCCGAGTCATTTAGTTAGACTAGCTAAATGAATACGTCGTCCGATCACGACCCGCAACGGCGGCGTTCGGCGCCCGCGCTCGCGCCCCCCGAGCAGATCGCCGACCGCCTCCACTCCGCGGCCATCCACCTGCTCCGCCGCCTCCGCGAGCACGACGCCGAGACGGGCCTCACGGCATCGCGGCTCTCCGCGCTGTCGGTGGTGGTGTTCGCCGGCCCGATCCGCATGGGCGACCTGGCCGCTGCGGAACAGGTCCGCCCACCCTCCATGACCCGGACCGTCCGCGATCTGGAGGCGGCGGGCCTCCTGCGCCGCGTGCCCGACCCCGACGACGGCCGTGTCCAACGGGTGGAAGCGACCGACGAGGGACATCGGCTTCTCCAGGAGGGACGGAGGCGCCGCGTGGCGGACCTCGCGTCCCGCGTGGCCGACCTGGCACCGGAAGAGCGGCGCACCCTGGCGCGGGCCGCAGAACTCCTCTCCTCGCTGGCCCACCCCGCGGAGCACCCGCGCCGCCGGGGCCACGCGGTCAACACCCCGCGCCCCTGATCTGTCTTGCTGGACGGTGAGCGGGACGGACCCGTATCATCATGATCTCGACGCCGGGTTCGGGTGGTGCACCCCCGCCCGCGCGCCGCCGAGAGAGTCCCCGCGCACGCCGCCTCGAAGAGGGCACGTATGACCAACTACACCCACCCCGTCGTTCCCTTGATCCTGGCCGTCGGCATCGTGACCGCCACCATCGTCCAGACGGACGACGTGGCCACCGCCGGCTACGGACAGCCGACCTGGGCGGCCACCGCCGGTCACACGTCCCTTCCGAGCGACGTGATTCGAGACGACGCGGTTCTCGTGGACGATGTCGTGGAACGGTACTGCACGCGGTGCCACAGCGACCGGCGCCTCACGGGGAATCTGAGCCTCGAGTCGTTCACGCTGGACGGGGCCCCGCAGCAGGGGGACATCGCCGAGAAGATGATCCGGAAGCTCCGGGCCGGCATGATGCCGCCCCCCGGCGCCCGGCGTCCCGAAGGCGACACGCTGGACGTTCTGGTCAACACGCTCGAAGGCCGCATGGACAGCTACGCCGCCGCCAACCCCAACCCGGGCCGCCGCACGTTCCAGCGGCTCAACCGGGCCGAGTACCGGGCGGCCGTCCGCGACCTCCTCGGGGTGGACGTGGACGTGAGCGCCTTCCTGCCGCTCGACACCAAGAGCGCGAACTTCGACAACATCGCCGACGTCCAGCTCCCGTCCGCCACCCTCATGGAGGGCTACCTCCGGGCGGCGTTCCAGGTGGCCCGCGACGCGCTGGGTGACGCGAACGCCGATCCGGCCTCCAGCCCGTACCGGGTGCCCCGGACGGCGTCGCAGAAGGAGCGGGTCGAGGGCGCGCCCTTCGGCACCCGTGGCGGTGTCAGCGTCATGCACAACTTCCCCGCCGACGGGAAGTACGTGTTCCGCGTCATGCTCCACGCCGCGCCCGAGGGCGAGCTCTTCGGGCGGGTCCAGCCGGATGAGCAGGTCGAAGTCAGCATCGACGGCGAGCGGGTGGCCGTGCTCGACATCGACCGGTGGATGTCCGACTCCGATCCCCTGGGGATGACGCTCCTGACGGACTCGATCTTCGTGCGCGCAGGCGCCAAGCGGGTCACGGCGGCCTTCATCAAGCGGTGGGAAGGGCCGGTGGACGACCTGATCACCCCGCAGGACCACACGCTGGCCGACACGCAGATCGGGCTGGACTACGGCATCACCACGATGCCCCACCTCCAGCTCTTCACCGTGGTCGGACCGTTCGACGTGACCGGTGTGTCCGACACGCCCACCCGCCGCGCGGTCTTCACCTGCCGGCCCACGTCGTCCGACGAAGCCCGCCCCTGCGCCGAGAGCATCGTCGAGCGCCTGGGCACCAAGGCCTACCGTCGGCCCCTGACGCCGAACGACCTTCAGGGTCTGATGGCGTTCTACGACCAGGGCGCTGAGGACGGGGGCTTCGAGGCGGGCATCCGCCTGGCCATGCAAGCCATCCTTGCCAGCCCCCACTTCGTGTTCCGCACCGAAACCACGCCGACTTCGGTGGACGGACGCACGTACCGGATCAGCGACCAGGACCTGGCGTCGCGCCTGTCCTTCTTCCTCTGGGGCACGGTGCCGGACCGGGAGCTCATCGACCTGGCGGCGGAGGGAGAGCTCGGCAACGACGACGTCCTGCGCGCCCAGGTGGAGCGCATGCTCGACGACGAGCGGGCTTCGGCCCTGGCGTCGCGCTTCGCGGCCCAATGGTTGCGCCTGAGCGACCTCGAAAAGGTCCATCCGGACGCCCTGGACTATCCGTACTTCGACCACACCCTGTCCGAGTCGATGGCCCGGGAGACCGAGCTGCTGTTCGAGCACCTGGTCCGCGAAGACCGGCCGGTGGTGGAGCTGATCACCGCCGACTACACGTTCGCGAACGAGCGGTTGGCTCGTCACTACGGCCTGGAGGACGTCACGGGCGACGACTTCCGCATGGTGCAGTATCCCGACGCGACCCGCCGGGGCGTGTTGGGGCACGGCAGTGTGCTGACGCTCACCTCCCACGCCAACCGGACATCGCCGGTGCTGCGCGGGAAGTGGATCATGGAGGTCATTCTCGGAACGCCGCCGCCGCCGCCGCCGCCGGACGTGCCCGAGCTCGACGAGGTCGAGGGCGTCGAGGAAGGCCGCACGCTTTCCGTCCGTGAGCGGATGGAGATCCACCGTGCCAACCCCACGTGCAACTCCTGCCACCGCTTCATCGATCCGCTGGGCGTGGCGCTGGAGAACTTCGACGTCACGGGCGCGTGGCGGGTGAAGGACGAAGGCAATCCCGTGGACCCGGTCGGCGAGATGTACGACGGCACCCAGCTCGAGGGTCCCGATGACCTGCGCCAGGCGCTCATGAAGCGCCCGGAGGTCTTCCTCCGGACCTTCACCGAGAACCTCATGGCGTACGCCCTGGGACGGCGGGTCGAGTGGTACGACCAGCCCACGATCCGGCAGATCACCGCCGCGGCCCGGGAGAACGACTACCGCATGTCGTCGTTCATCCTCGGGGTGGCCACGAGCCCTGCCTTCCGCGCCGCTCTCGCTCCGGTGGCGGCCGACCAGGTCGAGGCCGCCGACGCCTCGCTTGGCGGGCTGCTCCACTGATGGGCGCCCCCCTCGTTACGGACCCGACGCCACAGAAGCGTTCCTTCGGAGGCACGATGTTCCGCAAGCAATCCAAGATCCTCGGCCTGTTCCTGTCGCTGTTTCTCGTGGCCGCCACGTGGGGCGGACCCGACGCACCCGTGGCAGACGCCGCGGAGCGCGGCGACCTCGACGCGGTTCGCGCCCTGGTCCGGGACGGGGCGGACGTGAACGCGGCTCAGGGAGACGGCATGACCGCGCTCCACTGGGCGGCCCTGAACGGCAACGCGGACATGATCGAGGTCCTCGGCTACGCCGGAGCCCACCCGGAGGTCACGACGCGCCTCGGGGGCTACACGCCGCTCCACCTGGCCAGCCACCGGGGGAACGACGCGGCGGTCGACGCGCTCGTCGCCGCCGGAGCGGACGTGCGGGCTGTCACGTCCACGGGGGTCACCCCGCTCCATCTGGCAGCGGAATCCGGCAACCCGGACCTGGTCCAGCGGCTTATCGACGCGGGCGCCGACGTGGACGTGAGGGACACGAGTATGCAGCGGACGCCCCTCATGTTCGCCACCGCGAAGGGCGAACTCGACGCGATGCGGGTGCTCGTGGCGGCCGGCGCCGACATCTCGGCGGCCACCCGGGTCGTGGACTACGTGGCAAAGTCGGAAGAGGACATGAAGGAGCGCCGCCAGCGGGCGCGGATGATGGCGGTGCGGCGGGGCGAGGATCCGCCGCCGTCCAACGCGCCGGTGGGACCGTACGCCCAGAACCAGCAAGCCCAGGCCGGCGAGCCGAAGGACACGGCTGCGGCCGCCGAGACCACCGAGCCCGAGCAGGATCCGCCCCCGGTCACCGATCCCGACCGGCCGACCCAACCCGTGGTGGGCGCCGAGCCCGCCGGGGCCGACACCGCCCAGGCGGGTCCCCGGCCCCTCGGCTACTCGGACCTGGTCGGGAAGCAGGGTGGGATGACCGCCCTCCACTACGCGGCGCGCGACGGCCGGCGGGACGAGGCGATCTTCCTGCTCGAGTCCGGCGCCGACCTGAACGCAGTCACGGAAGGCGATCACTCCACGGCGCTTCTGATCTCCGTGATCAACGGCCACTACGACCTGGCTCTGGAGCTTCTGGAGCGCGGCGCCGATCCCAATCTGTACTCGGAAGACGGCGCCGGCCCGCTCTTCAACGCGGTGCAGAGCCGCTGGGCCCACCGCACCTGGTATCCCCAGCCCACCGCCTGGCGGCAGCAACAGGCCTCGCACCTGGATCTGATGGAGGCCCTCCTCGCCGCCGGCGCCGACCCGAACGCCCGTCTCGAGACGCATCTCTGGTACGTAGCGTACAACGCCGGGCGCATCGGCGTGGACTTCGCAGGGGCCACGCCGTTCTGGCGGGCCGCCTACTCCCTCGACGTCGAGGGGATGCGGTTGCTGCTGGCCCACGGTGCCGACCCGGAGATCCCCACCACGAAGCCCGCCTCCCGGCGCCGCTCGTTCGACCCCGACGACGAGGACGAGAGCGAGGAAGATCCGTCCGGACTCCCGCCCGTGCCCGACGGCGGGCCGGCGGTGTACCCGATCCACGCCGCGACCGGTGTCGGCTACGGTACGTCCCGCGTGGGACAGCAGCACGTGTTCGCTCCCACGGGGTGGCTCGCGGCGGTGAAGTTCCTGGTGGAGGAAGCCGGGGCCGACGTGAACGCCCGCGACCACGACGGCTACTCGCCGATGCACCACGCAGCGGCCCGGGGCGACAACGAGGTGCTCCAGTACCTGCACGACAAGGGCGCCGACGCGACGCTGATCAGCCGCCGCGGTCAGACCACGGTGGACATGGCCAACGGTCCGCAGCAGCGGGTCCAGCCGTTCCCCGAGACCATGGCGTTGCTCATGGGCTGGGGCGCCGAGAACAACGACAACTGCCAGTCGTGCGAATGAGTTGAGGCCGGCGGCGGTCCGAGCCGGTCCTTCGGGCCTGGTGCTGGATCGCGCAGGTTTCGAGGCATCGACGCCCCGTCCGGAGATCCGGGCGGGGCGTCGTCCGTCAGGCGGGTGGGATGATCGCGCGCCCGAAGCGCGCCCTGGGAGGGTATCGACCGACCGGCCGTGGGCCGCCGCCACGGGTCGCGCCCACGCCGGCGGGCGGGCGGAGCCGCGGAGGCTGCCTCCAAGTCCGGCGTGCAGTCAGTTCCTGGTCTTCACGCCCGTCACCGGCTCCACGAACGTGCCCTGGAACTCCGTCACGAGTTCGGTTCCGTCCTCGGCGCGGTGCGCCGGATGGGTCCCGTAGTAGCTCGGTACGGCCCACGTGCTCGCGAGCACTCCCATCCCGGACGCGCTCCGGAGCGTCTCGACTCGGCAGTAGTAGCTGTCGAAGGTCGGGAAGAGGGCCGGCTCGTTGACCGCCGTCGCGCTGAAGTGGACGTAGACCGACCAGTCGGCCGTGGCGTGCTGGTCGTCGGACGCCTGCAACTCGTACAGCGACTCGGCGGGCCCGTACGGGCTCGAATCGTCGCAGGTGTCTCCCTCGCAGATCCAGCACCGGACCCGGGCCCCGTCCGCCAGCTCCCGGGACACGATGTCGAAGGATCCGTTCAGGGTGATCATGAGTTCTCCGGGGGTGCTCGCGCTCTGGCATGGGATGGCCTGACCGAGGCCGATCACGTACATGCAGCCGTCTGCCAGTGGCTGCACGTTCTGCTGGGCGGCGGCCGGGGTCGAGGCCAACCCGAGGGTCACGACGACCCCCAGCGGCAGCCAGGCCTGCCGGGCGACGGTTCGAGCGATGCGGTTCATGGTAGTCCCTCCGGATCTCAGGAATCGCCGCCGGAAGGCGGCGCCAGGGTCACGACGAAAGCGCCCACGGACACGCTCACCGGTTCCTGCGGCTCCACGTCGGCCAACGGGTCCATCAGCGTCACGAGGAAGGACCCGACATCGAGCGTCACCGGCTCGGCGGGCTCGGCGGACGCGGTCGGGTCCATGAGGGTCACCAGGAAGACGCCGACGTCCCGGACGGTCGGGGACGCAGGCTCGACCTCGGGCTCGGCCAGGGCCGGGTCGGCCAGCACCGTGACTCCGACGGAATGCTCGTCCGGACCGTAGGTGCCCCGGAGCGTCAGGGTCCGGTCGTCGGGTACCGAGCCCGCCTCGAGAGCGGCCGACGCCGACGGGGTGCCCTCCGCCACCACCACCTCGGCCGGAGCCGTCAGACCCGGGCCACCGTGCACGGCGAGCGACACGACCGTGCCGCCCTCGGGGGCGGGCCGGTCCAGCACGACCGTGACCTGGGTACTCTCGCCGGCCTCGAGGACCGCCGCGTCCACCTCGAGCGCTTCGAGCAGGGGCTCGCCGGGCACGACCGTGACGTCGGCCGCGGCGCGGACGTCGCCCAGTGCGGCCCGGATGCGGACGGTGCGCGTCGCGGAGACGTCGGCGGCGGGGCCGACCTCGATCTCCGCCTTGGTGGCGCCTGCCGGAACCGTGAGCGACCGGGCCACGTCCAACACGGCCGGGTCGTCGGAGGCGAGCGCGACATCGGCCCCCTGCCGGGGCGCCGGACCGTCCAACCGGACGACCAGCGTCCCGCGCCTGCCCGCCGTGAGTGTCGACGGTGCCTCCACCGCGGCCAGGGTGGGACCGGCCGACACCACGGACACGGCGGCCAACCCGTCCACACGCTCCTTCGCGGTGACCAGCGTCAGCCGGTACCCACGTCCCTCCCGGGCGCCCCGTCGGGCCGCCAGACTGACGAGCAGCTCCGTGTCGGCGCGACGAAGGATGCGGACGGCGACTCCGTCCACAGCGCGGCCGCGGTCGGTCACCTCCACCGATTCCACGCCCGCCAGCCCTCGGCCGCGCACCGCCACCTCGACGGCCGCCCCCCCAGGCTCCAGATCCACGGCTTCGGGACGGACGGCGGAGGCGGCGGCCTGCCCGGCGGCGGGAGCCGCCCAGGTCATCGCCAGCAACGCGACGGTGCCGGCGGGCACCGCACGACCCCGCCCGGGCCTCGATGGATCCTTCATGACGTCCTCCGGCTGGTGTCCGCCTTCGACTAGCGGATCACCCATTGGATGGGATCATCGACGGCCCCCTCGCTCTCCTCAGCCCCGCGACCGCGCCAGCGCCTGCCCCACCACCGCGGCCGTAGCCAACGGCTCGCCCGTGATCTGGCGCCAGGAAAGCCGCAGTACCGTCACCCCCCGCCCCAGCAGCCATGCGTCCTTCCGGCGGTCCGTTTCGAAGCGCTGTCTCGACCGATGGTACCGGAACCCGTCCACCTCGACGGCCAGCCGCTCTCGCGCCCACAGGAAGTCCACTTCGTACCGGCCGATGCGGATGTTCGATGCCGGGAGCGGCAGGCCCGCGCCACGGACCAGCTCCAGGAAGCGGGACTCGGCCTCCGACCGCGTGAGCGCGGGGCCGCCGGGTGTCGACAGAATCGATCGGAGGACCGCGACCCCACGGCGCCCCCGATGCCGTGATAGAAGGGCGGCCCACTCGGAGCGATCGGTCAGCTCCGCCCGGCGAGCCCGCGCGACCATCCGTTCCAGCTCACCGCTCCCCACCTCACCGGCCAGATCGAGGAGCGTCCGCGCCACCGTGGTGACCGGCACGCCCTCCACCTCGGTGCGCTCAAAGGGCGCGAGGGCCACCGCCCGGTGCGCGCGCACCCCCGGGCGACGTCCCCGGTCCGCACCCGGGACGGTGATGTCCACGATCGTGCCGCCCCGGGGCGGGTCCCGGGGCGCATCCGGCCGGAGAGACCACAACTCGGCCGCAGAGAAGTGACTCAACACGGCGCCTGGCCCGCCCGCGAGGACGGCGGCCATGGCCGCGGCCCGGGGCGGCTCGATCGGCCCGACCAGATAGACACCGGCATGGAGGCGCCGGAGGCGTCCAGCGGCGAGTCGGCGCTTCACCACCCACCGGGAGAGGCCGGCGTCCATGAGTTGGGCGCGGGTGACGACGCCGTGCTGCCTCCGGGCAACGTCCCGAATCAGGGCCTCCGTCGTTGGAACGCTCATGCGACCAAGCTCCGCCGCGCTGCGCCGAGATCACGGAGAGGACGCCTTTCCGCCCGCATGCCGAGGTGGATCGGACGTTCGTTCGCGAGAAGGGAGCCGAGTGAGCGAGCGCCACGCCAGACGCCGAGTGAGCGATAAGGCGCGCTCACCGCCCCCGATTCCCCAGTCGCGCCACGCCAGACGCCGAGTGAGCGATCTGGCGCGCCCACCGCCCCCGATTCCCCAGTCGCACCGCGCCACAGGCCGAGTGAGCGACAAGGCGCGCCCGCCGCCCCCGATTCCCCAGTCGGACCGCACCAGACGCCGAGTGAGCGATAAGGCGCGCTCACCGCCCCCGATTCCCCGGTCGCGCCGCACCACACGCCGAGTGAGCGATAAGGCGCGCCCACCCGGCCGGCGTGCGAGGCGCCTACGATCGCGCGGACCGTCCGGCCCGGGCGCGCCGATGCAACCGTGACGGGAGGCGTGGGGAACATGACGGGAGGATCGCGGCCTCGCGTGCGCGCCACGATGGAGGAATCGGCCGCCCAGCTCCGTCCGCTCGCCCCCCTCCGGGCCCACCGGCCGATCCGCCGGGTCCCGGCACCCGGCCTCGCGCCCACGTCCGCCGGCCCGAACCGGCCCGCCGGCACCGCCCCCGTAGCGGGGCGATGCGGCTACCGTCCTCCTACCCGCCGAACTGGAACAGCTTCGTGAACTTGATCACGAACTGGCGGTCGAGCGGTCCTTCCGGAAGGCCGCGCTCCTGGAAGGGCGCCGTGTTCCGGAGGTCGTTGTAGACAAGGAACAGCCCGGTCCCGGCCGTGCTCAGCCAACCCAACCGGACGTTGCCCGAGAAGGTGTCGGTCTGGTCGTTGTACTGGAGCAGCGACTGGAGGTAGAGGCGGGGCGTGAACGAATACGCCGCCCGGACCCCGACCAGCGAGGTCCGGAACTCGCCTCCGTCCAGATCCACGTCGAACCACGCGTACCGCAGGCTGGCCACGAAGACGTCGCTGGCCCGGAAATTGATCGTGGTGTTGTGGCCGTACCGGAAGCCGTCGTAGAAGCCGCCGACGTCGATCCGGCCCTGGAGCGACACCGGCGCGCTCAGGTCGGTGTTGAACGCGAATCCCCAGTCCACGTTGTCGTACGTACCGGGCCGGACCACCACCCCGTCGGCGATTTCGAAGGGCTCGCGCAGCCCCTCCCGGGTGAAGTTGATGGCCGGGAACTGGAAGAAGGCGCCGTTGGCGAACTCGAAGTGCGAGTCGATGTGGATCAGCCGCGTCTCGCTGAACCCGTCGAGGGCCAGGTGCTCCCGGGCCGAGATGTGCGGCCGCAGTTCGCGGAACCATGGCAGACTCTCGAAGCGGAACCGCCGCATCACACGGAGGCTCCAGAACTGGTGCGCTCCCCGGGGAATGAAGCCGGCCTCCGCCCGGAAGCCCTCGCCGATGCGGCGATACCCACCGGTCACCTGCCAGTCCCGCGAATTCCACTCGCCGGTGCCGGACAGGGCCACGGCGTCGTCGGAGATGCCCGGCGTGGAGCTGCCGCCGAAGTAGGCATCGAGGGTGAGGGACTCGCCGAGGCCGATCCGACCGTCGGCCGCGAACACCACGTTCCGGTCGTCGGTGTCCGCGGTGGCCAGTCGGCTGACCACCACACCCCCGAGCCGGGTCCGGTTCGGCAGCTCCTTCACGACCCGGCCGACGGCGAAGTTCTGGGCCGGGGTCAGCCCGTCCACGGACTCCGTCTGGATGTCCAGCAGCCCCACGGTCAGACCGCCCACCCGGCCGGTCAGCCGCCCGCCGCCCAGGATCGGCACCGCCTGTCCGTTCTCGATGCCGATGCGCCGGCTGAAGAAGAACTCCGCTTCCTGCGGCGTGCCGGCCGAAAAGGTGCCCGCGTTCTCGAGGAAGAACGGCCGCTTCTCGGGAAAGAACAGGCGGAACCGGGTCAGATTCACCTCTTCGTCGTCCACTTCGACCTGGGCGAAGTCGGTGTTGTACGTCAGGTCCAGCGTCACGCTCGACGCCGACACGAACTTGGCGTCCATCCCGAACTCGCCCTTCGACGACGTGTCCACGCCCCCCGGCGCGGTGTAGTCCCGGCGGGCCGAAGCCAGAGCGTACGGGGCGACCGAGAACGAACGGCGGGCAGGAGCCTCGAAGCCCGACAGGATGCCCGCGTCCGAGACCCGGTACACGTCGAACTGGCGGGCGACCGGCGCCCAGAACGACTCCTCGTTGTTGCGCCGTATCCGTCGGGTCACGTTGAATCCCCAGTTCTGCGGGCCGCCCCCCGCATAGCGGAGCGTGGAGAAGGGAATCCGGAACTCGGCGTACCACCCCCGGTCGTCGCGGGAGGTGGCCACCGTCCACGACCCGTCCCAGTTCACGTTGAAGCCACCGCCGGAGCCGGTCTGCTGCCGGCGGGTCGGCGTGCCGTTCCCCGCCCCTTCCTTCGTGATCTGCCCGTCGTACTCGATGCCCACCGGGGTGGTGGCGAACAGGAAGCCGTTCTGGCGATCCAGGTAGGTGTCGAACACGAGAATGATCGCGTCAGCATCCCTCGGGTCGGCGTCCCGCCGGGTCTCGCCGTAGACCAGCGCATCCGGCTGGGAGTCGTAGAGCCACGCCCCCACGTAGATGGCATCGCCGTCGGCGACCACCCGGACCTCCGTGCGTTCCGAGACCCCCTGGCCCTGGAAGGGCTCCCGCTGCACGAAGCCGTCCAGCACCGGGGCTGAGGCCCACGCCGGGTCGTCCAGGCGCCCGTCCACCACGGGAGCCGTGGCTGCGGTCGCGGCCCGAGCGTCCCGGGGCCCGACCTGGGCGTCGAGGTGCGCCGGAACCAGCGGCGGAAGGGCCGCGGCCATGGCCACCGCCAGCACACGAAGGAGGGTCCGGCACGCCGGCAGGAGGGAGGAATCGACGACAGCGGACATGGGCTGGGCCCGTGCGGAGGGAAGTAAGGCCACCGACGCGGGGCGGGCCGGGACCGCGGTGAGCGGGCGAGGCAGCGTACCGGCCCCGGGGGCCCCCGGCAAGCACCTCCGGAACGGTTGCTGAAGGGGGGCTTCGGCGATACCGTCCGGGCTGCCCCCTGGGCCCGCTCGGGTCCTCTTCCGGGCGCCCCACCGTGCACTCCTCCGGACCCCCGGCCACCATGCGCTTCGCTCTCGCCCTCCTGGCTTCCGCCGCCCTGGTTCCCACCCCCGCGCTGGCCCAACGGACCGTCCAGGTCGACGCGCCCGTCGGATTCACCGCCACGACGGCCGCACGCCAGGCCTACTGCGAAGCGCGCTTCCTGGAGCTTCCGTCGGGAGACTCCTTCCGGGAGCACCTGCGCATCATCACGGCCACGCCCCACCCGACGGGCTCCGCCGCCCAGGTGGAGGTGGGCAACTACCTGGCCCGGGTCATGAAGGCGGCGGGCATGGACGTGCGCAAGCACCCCTACGACGTGTACCTGCCCCAGCTCACCGACGACGTGGAGGTCCACATCGTGACGCCGGTGGCCATGCGGCTCTCCAACCGGGAACGGCGGCTGGAGGAGGATCGGTTCTCCGGCCACCCGGACCTGCTGAACGGCTGGAACGCCTTCTCGGGCAGCGGCGACGTGACCGGCGAGGTGGTCTACGCGAACTACGGCCGCCGCGAGGACTACCGCGCCCTCGACTCGATGGGCATCGACCTGACCGACAAGGTCGTGGTGGCCCGATACGGGGGGAACTTCCGTGGCTTCAAGGTCAAGTTCGCCGAGGAGCGCGGGGCGGCCGGCGTGATCATGTTCAACGATGCGCCCGAGGATCGCTCGGACCCGTACCCCGAGGGGCCCATGCTCAGCGGGGAGATCATCCAGCGGGGCTCGGTCCTGACCCTGGACTGGACCGGCGATCCGCTCACTCCGTTCGAGCCGGCGCTGCCGCTGGACGGACCCGTGCAGGTGGAGCGCCTCGACCCGTCGGAGGTGGGGCTCCACTCCATCCCGGTCCTGCCCATCGGGTACGACGCCGCGGAGGAGATCCTGTCGCGCATGGGCGGCACCCGGGCCCCCGACGACTGGCAGGGTGGCCTCGAACTGCCCTACCGGCTGACCGGCGGCGAGGAGCTGACCGTCCGCGTCCGGGTGAACCAGCCGCTGGCCATCACCCGGGCCATCAACGTGGTGGGCACCTTCGAGGGCACCGACTACCCCGACGAGTGGTTCATCCTGGGCTCCCACTACGACCCCTGGGGCTTCGGCGCTGTGGACCCCAACGGCGGAACCGCCATGCTGCTGACCCTGGCCGAGGCGCTGGGCGAGCTGGCCGAGGAAGGCTGCCGGCCCCGGCGCTCGATCCTGATCGCCCACTGGGACGCCGAGGAGTACGGCATCATCGGGTCGTCCGAGTGGGTGGAGGAGTACCTGCCCGAACTGGAGGCCGGGGCCATCGCGTACATCAACGCGGATGCCGCCATCTCCGGCCCCAACTTCGGCGCGTCGTCGTCGCCGTCCCTTAAGCAGCCGATCCTGGACGCGATCCGCGACGTGTCGTACGCCGGCGAGGACCGGAGCATCTACGACTGGTGGGCCGCCCAGGCTGACGGCGAGCCGACCATGGGCAACCTGGGCGGCGGGTCGGACCACGTGGCCTTCTACACCCACGCCGGCGTGCCGTCGGCGAGCCTGGGCTCGTCGGGCCGCAGCGGGATCTACCACTCCAACTACGACAACTTCGCCTGGTTCGAGCGGTTCGGTGACCCCGACTGGGTGTTCGGACCGATGATCGCGGCCGCCGACGGGCTGCTGGCGCTCCGCTTCGCCAACGCGGACCTCCTGCCCTACGACGTGACCCGGTACGCCACCGACACCCGGACGCACGTGAACACCCTCCACGAGGTCGCCGAGGCGCGGCGCATCGATGTCGACCTGACCCGTCTCGTCGCGTCCACCCGCGCCCTCGAGCAGGCGGCGGCCGAACTCGAGGCGGCCCGCGCCGACCGCGTCGCACGGGGCCCGGTGCCCCGCGCGGTGGCCAAGCGCATCAACGACGCGTTCATCGGCCTGGAAAAGGCCTGGCTGGACGACCGTGGCCTGCAGGACCGGGAGTGGAGCCGGTCGCTGTACGTCTCGCCCGACCCGTTCAGCGGGTACGCCTCGTGGATGCTTCCGGGCCTCCGCTACGAGATCGAGACGGACGACCCGGCCGAGGTGCCCGAGTGGGAGCAGCGCTACGTGGACGCGGTGGACCGGCTGACCCAGCGGATGCGTGCGGTGACCGCTCTGATCCGGGGGAGCTGACCGGGGCGGCCACGCGACACTAAGGAACCGGAGCGCTGCCTCCGAGACTCCTGAGCGAGGGTTCCCGGCGCCGGGGACGCCGTTCCTCGGGGAGTGACCGATGACGAACGTCATCTACGTTCTGGGACCCAACCTGGTGAGCTCCGCGATGCTCACCCTGGTGTTCCTGTGGCTGTGGCGGAGCCACGGCGAGGACTACCTGGGCATCTGGGCACTCGGGTGGGCCCTGTTCACCCTCCGGTACGCCTACGGCGTGGCCGGCGACGCGCAGAACCTGCTACCCGGACAGTATCTGTTGCCCCTCCTGGCCGTGGCCCGGGGCACGGTGATGCTGTGGGGTGCCCACGCCATGGTGGGGCGCGCTCTCCCGGCCTGGTGGATCGTTCTGGTCGTTCTCGACGTCGCGCTGCTGGTGTTCGAAAGCGTGACGGGGTGGGACCTGTTGCTCTTCGGGACCCGCGGCGTGACCCATTACTTCCTGTTCGGCACGGGCCTGATCGGCGCCGGCGTGATCGTACTGGGGCGCCTGAAAGCGTCGGGCATCGGCGCTCCAATGGCCGGGCTCTGCTTCGTCGGCATGGGGCTGATCCAGTACACCTTCCCGTGGAGCTCCCTCATGCGGCAGCTCTACGCGGAGCAGTTGTTCATGGCCGTCCAGATCACGAACCTGGGCATCGCGGTGGGCATCCTGCTGGCGTTCTTCGCCCAGGCGCAGGCCGAGGCGAAGGCCCTCTCGAACCGGTTGGCCAAGACCCTGACCCGGGTGCTCGAGGACTACCTGCCGATCTGCGCGCACTGCCACTCGATCCGGGACGGGGACGGCGGGTGGAGCGGGCTCGAGCGGTACGTGGAAGACCGGACGGGTTCCCACTTCTCCCACGGGGTGTGCCCGACCTGCATGGACACCCACTACGGCGTGTCGGCCTGACTCCTACTCCTCCACGAACCGGTAGGAGGCGTGGCAGTCGTAGTCGAGGCCGTGGACCTTCTTCAAGGCCGCGATGTGCCGAAGCTGCGCGGACGTGTGAGGGCTGGCCACGCCGTCGCCCAGGGGCTCGAACGTGTGGAGGAGGGTCTCCTCCAGGGCCTCGCCCACCGTCATCCCCTTGGCCTCCGCGAGGTCCCGGAGAACGGCGGCCAGCCGCTCTTCCATCCGGACCCGCACCTCCTCGCGACGCACGGGTAGCGGGGGGGTCTTCATCATGCAGGGGGCCGCGAAGCAGAGCTCGTTGCCCACGGGATCGCGGACGGGCATCTCCCGCATCCCCCACTCCTGGTCTTCGGGCGGGTGGCCGATGGCGGCGTCCATCGCGCGCAGATGCTCGTGCAGCGCGTCCACGTCCTCCACCACGAAGTAGAGCCAGAAGCCACCCGGGCTCGGCTCGTGCTGCGAGAGGTGGACCTCGGCGTCTCCGAGCTTCACCGCCGCATGGGCCGGTGGATCACCCCACCGCCACAGCTCCTCGAACCCGACCTTCCCGTACCACTCGAGGGCCGCGTCCACGTCGCCGACGCACACCGTGGGGATCACCTTCTCGCACCGCACCTTCACCCTGTCCGCCATCGTCCTCCCTCCTCCGCGTCAGCTCACGATGACCCGCACCCCCGCCCCGTTCTCCTCCAGGTAGTCGTTCAGCTCGGCCAGGTCCCGGTCGAGGATCCGGTCCAGCTCCAGCAGCAGCACGTCGAGCTCCTCGACCACGTCGCCCAGACGTTCGACCCACTGGTCGGTGGGGCGGGCGTCCGTGTACTCGCCCCGTTGGGTCTGCGACTCGTTGAGGATGAAGGCGATCTGTCGCCGGAGCTTCGCCTCGCGGTCCCACCCGCCTCCCTCGGTCTGAACCAGTTCGTCCGCCACCCGGTCCAGCCGGGCCGTCAGCGTGTCGGCGCGGGTACGAACCCCGGGCAGCCACGAGGCGCCCGCCCGGGCCTCGGCCAGGTTTTCGGCCACCTCGCGCACGTCGGTTCGCACCCCCTGGATGCGCTGCACGGCGCCCGTGAGCCGCTCCATGGCGTCCTGCGTGCGCATCAGGAAGTCGAACTGCGCCTGGAGGTCGGCCACGGGAATGTCGACCAGGCGCGGATCCTTCAACACCTCGAGCGGCGCTTCGTCCACCGCGCCGTCGACGTCGAGACGCACGCGGTAGCGGCCCGGCACCGCCCGGGGCCCACCCGGCCCCGGATAGCGCAGATCCCACACGAAGCGGTGCGAGCCGGCGTCGGTCGGAAGCCCGTCGACCGTACGCACCGAGGCCGCGCCCCCCGTGCCCACGCCCGGACCTTCCACGATCTCCAGCGACACCCGATCGGCATCCGCCGGGAGATGGTAGTAGACCACGGCCCCCTCCGGCGCGTTCCGGGCCTTCATGTCCCGGCCGATCATGGCGCCGTACACGTGGTCCCGGGCATAGTGGCCCTCGCCGTCCTGCCAGGTGGAACGGTACACCGGCCGCGGGTCGAACAGGCGCGGCGCGGGCGACCCGGAGGCCGCTGCGACGCCCCGCAGCAGCGTCAGGTCGTCGAGCACCCAGAACGAGCGCCCCTGGGTGGCCACCACCAGGTCGCCCCAGCGCTCCTGGACGGCCAGGTCGGTCACCGGCGTCCGGGGCAGGTTCTGCTGGAACGGGCGCCAGCTCCCGCCGTCGTCGAAGCTGACGAACAGGCCGAACTCGGTGCCGAGGAACAGAAGCCCCTCCCGGACCGGGTCTTCGACCAGCGACCGGCTGGTCCAGTCCGCGGGCACGCCCCGGGTCCCGTCGGCGATCCGGGTCCAGGTGGCCCCGTGGTCGTCGGTGCGGTAGACGTACGGTGCCCAGTCGTCGTAGCGGTACCGGTACGCCACCACGTACGCCTTCCCCGGCCGGTGGGTGGACAGGTGGATCCGGTTGACGGTGCTGGGCTCGGGCAACCCGGTCGGCGTCACGTCCGACCAGGAGGTCCCGCCGTCGCGCGTGAGCATGACACGGCCGTCGTTCGACCCGGTCCAGATCTCCCCCGGCGCGTGGGGCGATTCCTGGATGGCCAGGAGCGCCGACCAGATCTCCACGCCGGTCACGTCGGCGTTGATGGGCCCGCCCGCCATCTCGAAGCGCGCCGTGTCGTTCGTGGTCAGATCGGGAGAGATCACGTCCCAGCTCTGCCCCTCGTTCCGGCTCCGATGCACCACGTTCGACCCGTAGTACATGGTCAGCGGGTCGTGGGGGCTCAGCTCGACCGGGAAGTTCCACTGCACCCGGAAGCGGAGCGCCGACTCGGGCATGGCGTCCTGGGCCTGGGGGTACGGACGGATCTGACGGAACTGCTCGGTGACCTGGTCGGCCCGGGCGAACCGCCCACCGAAGCAACCCCCGTAGACCACACCCGACGTGTCGGGCCGGGGCACCACGGGTCCCGTCTCGCAGCCACCGTGGCTCTTCCAGTGCTGCAGGGTGATGCCCTGGCCCGTGGCCGCGGTGGGCACCGAGATCGTGGAGTTGTCCTGTTGCGATCCGTAGATGCGGTACGGGAAGGCGTCGTCCACGGCCACGTTGTAGAACTCCGCCGTGGGCTGGTTGAGCTGCGTGGACCAGTGCTCGCCGCCGTCGAACGAGACGGTGGCGCCCCCGTCGTTCCCGTTCAGGATGATCTCGGGGTGGAGCGGGTTGATCCACATGTCGTGGTGGTCCGAATGGGGCATCGCCACCCGCTGAAACGACCGCCCGCCGTCGGTGGAGCGGAAGTAGCCCGAGTTCATGGCCCAGATCACGTCGGGGTCCACCGGGTCGGCGTACACGTGCATGTAGTACCACGGCCGGGAGCGGGGCCCGTAGTCGTCGTTGACCAGCGTCCACGTGGCGCCCCGGTCGTCGGACAGATACAGGCCCGCCTTCGGGTCGGGGGCCTCCACCATGGCCCACACCCGGTCCGGCGCCGCCGGCGTGACCGCCAGGCCGATCTTGCCCACCAGGCCGCCTTCGTCGTCGCCGGCTCCGGGCAGCCCCCCGGCCAGCTTCGCCCAGGTCTCGCCGCCGTCGTCCGAGCGGTAGACGCCGCCGGTGCGGGCCCCGGAGATCATCGTCCAGGGCTTCCGCTCACCCCGCCAGAGCGCGGCGTACAGCACATCGGGATCGGTGGGATGCAGCGCCAGGTCGATGGCGCCCACGGAGTCCGAGTGGAAGAGCACCTTCCGCCAGCTGTCGCCCCCGTCGGTGGACTTGAACACCCCCCGTTCGGCGTTGCGGCCGAACGGCTGGCCGGTGGCCGCCAGCCAGACCGTGTTGGGGTCGGACGGGTGCGTCCGGATCCGGGCCACCTGCCCCGCGTCCCGAAGGCCGACGAACGTCCAGGTGTCGCCGGCGTCGCGGGACCGCCACGTGCCCCGCCCCACCGAGACGTTGCCGCGGATGTCGGCCGAGCCCGTGCCCACGTACACGACGCCCGGGTCGGCGTCGGCCACCTCCACCGCGCCGATGGAGCCCACGTCCAGCCACCCGTCGGTGACGTTGGCCCAGGCCTGCCCGGCCGATTCGGTCTTCCACACGCCACCGCCGGTGCCGCCGAACCAGAAGGTGTGAGGCTGCTCGGGAATCCCGTCCACGGCCGTCACGCGGCCGCCCCGGTAGGGACCCACCATGCGGAACGTCGCGGCCTGGAGGTCCGCGTCGGACACGGTGGCGGCCGCCACGGGCGGCGGGCGCTGGAGGGCGGCGAGAGGGGCCGGAGGAACGGCGGCCACGAGCGCGGCGGTCACCGCCACCAGGGCGGCGGCGGGCCGGGCGCGAACGGATCGGCAGGCGGGGCGGAGAGAAGGCATCATGCCCCAGAAGTACGGCGGGACACGGACCTTTTCCACCCCTGGGCCCTATTGGGGCCTGGAACCCGCCCGTCCCGGCAAAGGGCCGCCCCGACGGCGGGATGCGACCATTCTACCCCACACCCGGAACCGCCATGGAGCTCTTCTACGTCCTGCTGGTCCTGCTGGTGGCCACGCGCGTCCTGGGCGAGGTGGCGGTGCGACTACGGCAGCCGGCACTCGTCGGAGAGCTCCTGGCCGGCGTCCTGATCGGGGTCGTGGTGATGCGCTTCTCCGGCACGTTCCCGGTGCTGGCCGGGCTGCCCGACAACGAGGTGTTCGTGGCCCTGACCGACCTGGGCATCTTCTTCCTGATGCTCCTGGGAGGCCTGGAACTCCGACCGAAGGAGCTGACCGAGACGTCCGGCCAGGCCTTCGCGGTCGCCGCCGCCGCCATGATCCTGCCGCTGGGGATGGGCGCCGGGTTGGCGTGGTTCTTCCTGCCCGACTCGGACTACCGGGTGGCCCAGACCCTGTTCGTGGGCACGGCCCTGGCCATCACGGCGGTGCCGGTGGCCATCCGCGTGCTGATGGATCTGGACCTGCTCCAGTCGAAGCTCGGACGGGTCGTGGTGTCCGCGGCCGTGTTCGACGACGTCCTGAGCCTGGTCCTCCTGGCCGTGCTCACGGGCGTGCTCGAGACCGGAGGCGCGCCGGGTCCGGGGGCGCTGGGTCTTCTCCTGGGCAAGGTCGCCCTCTTCTTCGCCGTGACGGGCGTGGCGGGTCTCTACGTGGTGCCCGCCCTCGGCTCCTTCGTGAAGCGCCACGTCCGGGTCGACGAGTTCGAACTCAGCTTTCTCCTGGTGGTGGCCTTCGCCTACGCGGTCCTGGCCGAAGCGCTGGCCATGCACTTCATCGTCGGGGCCTTCGTGGCCGGTCTCTTCTTCAGCCGCTCGACCGTGGACGAAGACGTCTTCCACCAGGTCGAGGGCAAGCTCGAGGGGATCTCCAGCGGGTTCCTGGCCCCCCTCTTCTTCGCCTCGATCGGCCTTCACCTCGACGTGAGCGCCCTCGGAGCGATTCCCGGCTTCGTGGCGCTTCTCGTGGCCATCGCGTTCCTGAGCAAGCTGCTGGGGGCCGCCGTACCCGCACGGCTGGCGGGCTTCTCCACCCGCGAGTCGTCGGCCATCGGACTCGCCATGAGCGCCCGTGGGGCCGTGGAGCTGGTCATCGCCGGCATCGCGCTGCGCGCCGGCCTCTTCCAGCATCCCGATCCCCCACCCCCCACCGTCGAGCACCTGTTCAGCGCCATCGTGATCGTGGCCATGGTCACGACCCTGGCGGTGCCCATCGCGCTCCGGTGGCTGCTGGATGCCGACGCGGCCGGCCAGGGCCCGGGGGGCTGAGGGGCCCATCGATCCGGTCCCGGAAATGGAACCCGGGCCCGCTCCCGGGGTCCCGAAGTGCCGTACGATCGACGTCCGCCCGACGCCCTGGTCGGGCCATCCACCAGGAGACCCGCCGATGACGAAGGGAACGACCCAGACGCTTCTCGCCGCCGCGGCCGCGCTGGCCCTGGCCGCGCCGGTCCAGGCCCAGGAGACCTTCCGCTCGGCCGCGCACGACTACCGCGTCGTGACCGTGGCGGACGGGCTGGTACACCCGTGGTCCATCGCCTTCCTTCCCGGAGGCGACATGCTGGTCACGGAGCGACCGGGCCGCCTGCGCATCGTCCGCGACGGCCGGCTGCTGCCCGATCCCGTGCCCGGGATCCCCGAGGTCCACGCGCAGGGCCAGGGCGGCCTCCTCGAGGTCATGCCGCACCCGGACTTCGCGTCGAACCGGATGCTGTACCTGACCTACTCGAAGCCGCTGCCCGGCGGGGGCTCCACCACGGCCCTCATCCGCGGGCGGTTCGAGAACGACCGGCTGAACGCCGTCGAGGAGCTGTTCGTGGCCGAGAGCGAGGGCGCCGGCCACTACGGCTCGCGCCTGGCGTTCGACGGCAACGGGCACCTGTTCATGTCGGTGGGCGACCGACAGGCTCCGCCCCGGGGCAGCGTGGCCGACCTGGAGGCCCACCCCGCCCAGGACCTGTCCAGCCACCAGGGCGTGATTCTGCGGCTGACCGAGGACGGCGGCGTTCCGGCCGGCAATCCGTTCATCGGGCGCGCCGGCGCCCTGCCGGAGATCTGGAGCTACGGGCACCGGAATCCCCAGGGGATGGTCATCGACGACCAGGGCCGCGTGTGGATCACCGAGCACGGGCCGCAGGGTGGCGACGAGGTCAACCTCATCGCGCCCGGCCAGAACTACGGCTGGCCGGTGGTGGGGTACGGCGTGAACTACCGGAGCGGATCCGCCATCCACGAAGGCACCACCCGGGAAGGCATGGTCGACCCCGCCCACATCTGGGTCCCGTCCATCGGCACGTCCGGGCTGGAATACTACACCGGCAGCGCGTTCCCCGGATGGCGGGGCCACCTGCTGGCCGGCGGCCTGGCCGGCGCGCAGATCGGCCTGCTGACCCTGCGCGACGACACCATCGTGAAGGAAGAGACCCTGGTGCTCGGAATCGGGCGCGTCCGCGACGTACGCCAGGGACCGGACGGGTTCGTGTACGTGGCGCTCGACGAGCGGGGCGGCGCCTCCACCCGGGTCGTCCGCATCGAGCCTGTGATGTAGGCTCGGGAGTCCACGCGGTCCCTGCGGCGCCGGGCGGTCCTTCCGTCCGGCGCCGCAGTCCGTTCGGGTGGAGGTACGTCAGTCCGCCTCGGCCACGCCGCAGAACCCGACGATGGCACGGGCCAGCGTCCGGGCCATGGCCTCCAGTTCGTCGACGCCCACCCATTCGTCGGGCCGATGCGCGCGGCGGATGTCGCCGGCGCCGAACAACACCGTGGGCATGCCGCCCACCCCCGCCAGCAGTCCCATGTCGGCCCCGTAGGTCATGCCCTCGAGCGGCACCGGACGGCCCAGCGTGGCCTCCGCCGCTTCCTGGAGCGTGATCACGAGCGGGTGGTCCGTCGGGGTCTCGGCCGCCAGGAACCGCCCGCCCCACCACGTCAGCTCGGCGGGGTGATCCGTGAACCACGCGTCGACCTCCGATACGCCGGCGAGGGCCGCCCCCATCTCCGTGCGCGCGTCGTCCGGGTCCTCGGAGGGCGCCAGGCCCATGCGGCCCTCCACCGTCACGTGGTCGGGCACGGAGCTGGCCCAGTCGCCCCCGCGGACGGTCCCCACCGAGATGGCGAAGGGCGTCGCGTAGCGGGAGAAGAGCGGCCCGCCCCCGAGACGGGCGTTCCGATCCGCCTCCAGGCGGCGGAGGGCCTCCAGCACGGGCACGAGCCGGTCGAGGGCGCTCACCCCCTCCTCGCGGACGGCCCCGTGGGCCGCGCGCCCCACCACGCGGATGCGGAAGTTCAGGCACCCGGCCTGGGCAGGGGCCACCGCCAGCCCGGTAGGCTCCACCACCACCGCGCCGTCGGCCCGGTATCCCCGGAGGATCGCCGCCAGGGTCCCCAGGCCGCCGTCCTCCTCGCCCACGACGCTCTGGACGTGGACCGGCCCCGCCAGTCGGACCCCGGCCTCCCGCACGGCCCGGACCGCGTACAGGGCCGCCACCAGGGGGCCCTTCAGGTCCAGGGCGCCGCGGCCGTACAGCCGCCCGTCGGCGACGATTCCTTCGTACGGAGGGTACGTCCAGGCCGCCGGATCCCCCGACGGGACCACGTCCACGTGGCCGTTGAGGATCAGGCTCCGGCCGCCGCCCCGGCCGGCCAGCGTGCCCACCACGCCCACCGGATCGGTCCGCTCGATCTCGGTGGCGCAGGCAGGGTGGGCCGTGACCCGGTCGAGGTCGATGGACCACGAATCGACGTCGAGGCCCGCCGCGCCCATGGCCTCGGCCATGGCCTCCTGGGCGGGGGTTTCGCGACCCTCGTCGCTCCGGATCCGGACCAGGGCCCGGGCCGTGGCCACCAGGCCGGCGACGTCGACCGCCGCGGCGGCCCGGTCGGCCGCCGTCACCCCATCAACGGAACGCCTTCAGGACTTCCCGGGTCAGGTCCCACCGGTCGAAGCCCTGACGACCCCAGTCGAGTCCACGGCGCACGATGACCAGGTCGTGCGACGGCACGATGATCACGAACTGTCCGCGGTTGCCCGCCGTGGAGTAGGCGTCGGCCGGGACCTCGCCCTTCCGGTCGTCGGGCACCAGCCAGAACTGGCCGCCGTAGAAGTTGCCCCGGTCGGCCGTGGACGGCGCCGGGGTCCGCACGAAGTCGATCCACTCCTCGGAAAGGAACCGCTCGCCCATCCACATGCCGTCCTGCTCGTAGAGCATGCCGAAGCGCGCCAGGTCCCGGGCGTTGGTGTAGACCTGGCTGCTCAGGATGTAGTCGCCGAAGCGGTCGGTGCTGAGCAGGGTGTTGCGCATCCCCAACCGGTCCAGGAGCGCCCGCCGCGGGAACGTGCGGTATTCGCGCTCGCTGCCCAGGACCCGCTTCATCTCCAGAACGGCCAGGAGCGTCTCCGAGTTCTCGTAGTCCCAGTACGTTCCGGGCTCCCGGATCAGCCCGCGATCCAGGGCCAGCCGCACCGAACTGGCACCGGCCCAGTAGCCCATGCCCGAGCCCGTGGCGTACTCCAGGCCCGCGTGGTCGATGGGATACAGGCCGCTCGACATGTTCAGGACGTGGCGCAGGGTGATGGCGTCGCGGGGGTCCGACTCCGCGTTGGACACGTCGGGCTGCCAGTCGAGGCCCAAAGGCCGGTCCAGGTGCATCCGCCCCTCGTCCGCCAGCAGGCCCACGAGCGTGGCGGCGATGCTCTTGGCCGTGGACCACGTCCGGGTGCGGGTGGTCACGTCGAAGCCCGGCGCGTAGCGCTCGTGGAGGATCCGACCGTTCTGGACCACCATCAGGCTCAGCGTTTCCTGGTAGGGCGATTCCCGGTCGAAGGCCCAGTCCGACGCGGCCTGGAGCGCCGCCGCGTCCACCCCCGCCGGCAACCCCCGGTCCTCCACCAGGTCGCCCATGGGCCACGGAATCGTGGCCGGATCTCCCGGAGGCGGCGGCATGTCCAGCACCGGCAGGTCGTCGATGTCCTCGAACGTCTGGTCAGGGGCCAGGATCACGCACCCGATGCCCTCACGGAACGCCGCCCGCATGACCGGCGACCCGCCCCCGGGCACGCCGATGGCCACCGCCTTGCGGTCCCAGTCGACCTCGTAGTCGCCGCCCCGGGGCGTGCCCACCGGTTGGTCGAAGAAGGCCAGTTCCTTCTCGTAGACCTGCTCCAGCGTCCGGTTGGACGTGAACAGCCCGTTGCAGGTCAGGATCGCCTGCTGGCCCAGGCGGATCATGTCGCGCTGGGGGCGCCAGTAGTCGAACGCCTCCTCCTGTTGGGCCGCCAGCGGCGCGAACGGAAGGGACAGGGAAGCCAGGAGAAGGAGCGTGCGCTTCATGGGATCTCTGGACTCGGGCCGCACGGCGGCCGGGGCATCGTCGGGAACCGCCATGATAGCGCCCCGGCGCGAAGACGCGCGAGCCGGTCCGGGCGGCTCCCGGGCCTACTTCTTCCGATGGTGGAGCGGCACCGGCTCCTGAGGCTTCCCGCGCTTCCGCTCCCACCAGTTCTGGTAGAGGTCCACGGCGAACATCAGGAGCAGCATGAAGATCACGATCCACTGCGGGATGTAGGGGAACGGCGTCCCGTTCATCTCCATGTGGGCCGTGTGGCCACCCTCCAGCACCAGCACGAAGCCGATGAGCAGGAGAACGAACAGCCCCAGGATCTCGAACTCGGGGTTCTTGCTCAGGAACGCCGAGATCGGCGAGGCGAACGCGAGCATGAGGGCCACGGAGATGACCACGGAGCCCACCATGACCGCGAAGATGTCGGTCATGCCCACCACGGTCAGGATCGAGTCGACGCTGAACAGGAGGTTCATGCCCACGATCAGCATGACCACGTCCTTGAACTTCGACGCCTCCTTCAGGTGGCCCTCCTGCTGGACCAGCTTGACCCGCAGCTCGTGGATGCCCTTCCAGATCAGGAACAGACCGCCGAGCACGAGCACCACCGCCTTCCCGTTCACGTCTCCCGACACGTCCATCCACAGGATCCGCCGGTCGAACGCGAAGAGGCTGGCCGACGCCACGCTGAGCACCAGGGTCACCGCGGCGAGCAGCACGATCCGGAACACCATGGCCAGGATCAGTCCGACCTTGATGGCCTTGCCCCGCTCCTGCTGCGGGAGCTTGTTCGCGATGATCGTGATGATGATCAGGTTGTCCGCACCCAGGGCCACCTGGATGAGGGTCACGCCGAAGAGGGCGGCCCAGAAGGCCGGATCGACCAGAAGCGACATGGATCCACCGAGCAGGAAGGAGACACCGGGGTGGGAAACCCCGGGGCTCAGTAGAAGGGATGGCCGACGCCGGCGCCATGGCCGGTCGGGGCCGGGTGGGCGACGCGCAGGCGGATCGTGCCCGGCGACGCTAGGCCGACTTCCGCTCGGTGCGCGACACTCCCGATGTGACCGGTGTGCCGGACCGGGCGCCGTCCGCCGCAACCCCGCCCAGGCCGTCCGACAGCGGAAGCTCCAGCACGAAACAGGCCCCGGGCTCTCCCGCGCCCGTGTCCAGGTAGAGGCGCCCGCCCATCCCCGCCGCGAGGCGACGGCTGATGGCCAGGCCCAGACCCGTTCCCTCGCCCTCGGGCTTGGTGGTCACGAACGGCTCGAAGATCCGCTCGCGGAGCTCGGCGGGGACGCCGGGTCCGTCGTCGTGGACGCGCACGGTCGCCACGCCGTCCCGGGCGCTGAGCCTCACCCGCACCCGGCCGTTCGACACGCCGGTCACGGCATGGGTGGCATTCGACAGCAGGTTGGCCAGGATCTGCTCCACCCGGCCCCGGTGTCCGGCCACGGCCCCCTCCCATTCGACCGTCTCCTCGACGGTCACGCGCCCGGCCACCGTCATGCGCTGCATGCGCACCGACCTGGCCACCAGGTCGTGGAGCAGGAACGACGAGCCGCCTTCACCCTCGCGGGAGAACCCGAGCAGTTCGGCGATCATGTCGCCCATCCGTCGACCCTCGTCACGGATCGCGTGGAGGTCGGCCCGCAGGTCCTGCGGAACCCGGTCGTCGCCCTGCCAGATCTCGGCGTAGGAGAGGATCACCTGCAGAGGGTTCCGGAGTTCGTGGGCCGTGCCGGCCAGGGCCTCTCCGAGGGTGGAGAGCCGGCCCTGCCGCTCGATCTCGTGGTCCTGGGCCACCTCGGTGGTCCGGTCCACCAGCAGGACCTGATACCCGGGGCTGTCCTGTTCCCGCACGGCCGTCACGGACACGTGGACGTCGATCGGCGTGGCCGGATCCCCGGCCTGGAGCACGCCCGACCAGCTCTGCCGCACGAGGTGTTCGACGGGCGGCAGGGCGCTCAGGGCCGGCGCGGTGTCCATGCAGCGGCCGGCAAGAGCGTCCCAGTCGACGCCGAGAATCCGGAGCGCGGCGGGGTTGGCGGCCTGGATCCGACCGCCCCGCCCGACCCGGAGCACACCCGACGCCGCCGCTTCGAAGAGACCGACGTACCGGACGGTGACGCCCCGCGCGTACAGAGCGAACCCGACCATGAGCAGGTTCGTGAGCGTGACCCCGGTCGTGAGCGCCCAGACCGTGGCAGCGTCGGCCGGCACGCCGTAGCCCGCCCCGAAGGCCAGTTCTCCCACCGCCACGAGTCCACCACTCACGAGCACGCCGGCCACGGCGCCCCGGAGCCCGTCCCGGTAGGCGAGCATGGCCACGGGGAGCGTGTGGACCCACCACAGGAGATGGGACGGGACGCCTACCACGGGCATCAGGAGCGGATGCGCCGCGGGCAGGACGGCGGCGGCGATCACGCCCAGCCAGAATGTCGGGTTGCGCCGCCGCAAGGTGGCTCCCGTGCTCGGGGGGTCGGTTCTGCTGCCTCCTCCCGTATCGGCACCCTCCGGCCGGCACTTGAGGCACGCCGTCGGGGCCCGGCCATTCCCCCCGGGTGGCCCGCGCGGCCGTCGCGCGGTGGGGGGCGCACCGCCCGTCAGGAGAGCGACCGCGCGTCCCGGGCCTGCCGGACCAGATCGAGGAACATCGGCGCCGGAAGGGCTCCCTGGTACTGACGCCCGTCGATGAAGAACACCGGCGTCACGCGGATCCCCAGCTCCTTGGCCGCGTCGTTCGCGAGGTCGATGCGGTCGTCGGCGTGCCCATCGTCGTAGCACTCCTCGAACGCGGCAGGGTCCAGGCCGAGGTCCACCGCGTAGCCCAGCAGCCGTTCGTCGGTGTCGTCGTCCGTCCAGTGGTCCTGGTCCCGGAACAGGCGGTCGTGCATGGCCCAGAAGGCGCCCTGGTCCGCGGCGCAATGCGCCGCCTTCGCGCCCTGCTTCCCGCGGCGGAAGCCGAGGAGGAACGGCACGTGCCGCCAGATCACCACTCCCGCCTCCACGAGCTCGCGCTCGAGTTCCGGCCAGCTGTCCCGGTGGAACTCGGCGCACGCCGAGCACGCGTAGTCGCCGAACTCGACGACCGTGACCGGAGCGGTGTCGGAGCCGACCACGTACCCCACGGAGGCCAGATTCACGTCCTGGCCGGTCAGGCCGGAAGGCGCCGCCGCCCACGCCGCCGTGCCCATGCACGCGAGCCCCGCGACCACGAGTCGGAGCCGCCGCATCCATGCGGGGCGGCGTACCGGGCGCCGGAGCCGTCCGCCGACCGCGCTCACAGGCCCCATGCCATCCGGTAGCCGAGGCTGAATCCGACACCGGCGGGAAGGTTCTTCCCCCACAGGGGGATCTGGGTCGTGGCCTCCAGACGGCCCGGCCCGGCCCGGTATCCCAGGGTGGGCAGCACCTGGAGGAGGCGGCGGCCCTCGTCGGAGAGGAGGACCCCCTGCGCCCGGGGCGCGGCGCCCCAGAGCGCGTCGGCCCCGACCTCCCACGTCAGGTCGCCCGCGGAGCCCCCCACCGCCAGATGACCGAACCGCTCGTCTCCCGGATCCCGGGCCGCCTGGAGGTTGGCCCCACGCCACCGGTACCCCACCCAACCCATGACGTAGAGCCCTCCGTCGCCGACCGCCCGCCCGCTCTCCAGGCTGACCTCGACGTCGGTCTGGCCCTCGGTCAGGGGCAGCACGGTGGCGTCCACCGGGAAGTCGCTCCCCGGCACCTTGGCCCCGACGCGCAGGGCCAGGGGAAGGTCCGCTCCGACCAGCCGGGTGCCGAGGCGCGCCGCTACCCGTACGTCGCCCACCCCGGTGCTCGTGCTCCGGCCGCTCCGGGCGTCCACCGAAAGGCGATGCACCGGAACCTGGGCCCAGACCTCGAGGCCGGGTACCACGCCCACGGCCCCGGTCACGAAGACCGACCGGGTGTCGAACCGGGACTCGGCCAGGAAGGGTTGCCGGTTTCCGAGGGGATTGAAGAACTCCGTCGCGCGCTGGCCGTACACCGACATCTGGAACCACCCCGCGCCCGCCGGCATGGTGTTGAGAGAGCCGCTCTGGGCCAGCGTCGGTGACGAATGGGGCGCGCTGCAGATGGCCTGCCCCGCCGCGGCGGCCGGGAGGAGGGCGGCGGCCACCGCCAGAGCGAATCCGGCGCTCCGGGCGGTCACGGGGCCTCCCAGAGGGCCGCGCCGGGCTGGAACGCCGCCCAGGCGAACCAGAAGGCGACGTACGCCTCGGCCACGGGAGACAGCGACCGGCCCGCCAGGGGTCCGTCCACCGCCATGCCGTCCAGGGTCCAGGTGCTGCCGGTCTGTTCGTCGCGGATCACGTCGCCGACCACGCCGAAGCGGAGGGCCTGGCCGTCCACCTCCGGCCGGTACGCCATGGCTCCTTCCCGGTTGCCGTCCCAGAACACCACGTGATCGCTCGCGGCCACGGCCGCGGCCAGCCCCACCTCCGCGAGTTCACCGAAGGGGTACGCCACCCCGCCGCCGGAGCCGTCGGGAATCCCCAGGACCCGCTCCTTCGGCGGACGGCGCCGATCCAGGTCCGGCTGAGGGAAGAGCAGCTCGGGGTTGTCGACCCGGTCGTAGTCGCCGTAGGGATACACCTCGTAGTCACGCTCGAACCCCGTGGCCGACCCGATCACCTCGGTCCCGGGATGGAGCGTCAGCCATCCCTGCCACGTCATCTCCACCACCGCCACCATGCTCAGGGGTGTTCCGTCCTGACTGCCGCAGCGCGCGCCCCGCACCATCTGGGGCCATAGCGACTGGTCGGTGGTCCGGTCGTACATGATCAGGTTGTTCTGGTACAGGAGCCCCGACACGCCGAATTCCGCGCCGCCCGCCGCCGCGCGGTCGAAGGCCAGGCTGGAGCCGGTCAGCGGACAGTGGGTGATGGCGAGACGCCGGCCGTCCACGTCCACGTTCACGATCTCGTGCCACCACAGGATGTTCAGCGGCACCGCCAGAAACGTCCCGCCGGTCCGGAGCCCGATCACGCGATCGCCGGGCTTCAGGTACTGGGCATCCGGACTCGATACGGCGACGCGGGCCGGATCGGTCAACGCGGGGATCCCGTCCTTGACCTGGCCGTTGAAGATCCGGGACTCGGGGATGCTGCAGCTCAGGTCGGGCGACTCGCTGACGGGCGTGGTGGGCCCGTCTCCGCCGCACGCGAAGGTGGCCAGCACCGTCACGGCCGCCGCGAAACGTCCCGGAA
This sequence comes from Longimicrobiales bacterium, assembly GCA_040216925.1. GTDB lineage: Bacteria > Gemmatimonadota > Gemmatimonadetes > Longimicrobiales > Gaopeijiaceae > JAJCZZ01. Next base: position 28,525 of record JAVJOF010000013.1, on the reverse strand, counting down.
CCACTCGCGCCTGAGGCGCCATCACGCTACTCCCTGTATACGGATCGTCGGGCCGGTCCCCGGCCTCGTTGTCCGAAGAAGCGGCGTGGGCCACCGGTTCCCGGGAACGCCTCCACCCCGGCCGAGTCTTCCAGGAATGATGATCACATCCGCACGTCTTCGCCGTCCGGGACACCTCGGCCTCGTGGCCGCGGTGCTCGGCCTGGCCGCGTGCGGAGGGTCGCCCGCCGACCCGGACGGCAATCTGTCGCCCACCGGACCCGACCTGCCGGCCGAGGGCGTGTACACCTACGCCTGGCTCGGCACCTTCGAAGGTGTGGGAGACGGGGTGGTCGGCGACACCATGGTGCACATCCGCCCCGCCCGCCTCCGCATCGCGCTCGACGCCGACAGCGTGGCGTTGGATCGCTGCCCGCTGTGCGTGACCCTGGAGCTCGACACGCTGTTCGCCCTGGCCAACGCCAGCCTCGACGATCCGGTGCGCCTTTCCATCGAGTACGTGCGCGACGGCCGGCGGCGGACCCTCCTGCTCGAACGGTTCAGCTCCGGATCGACCACGGGCAACGTGCTGTCCGCCCGGCTCCTGGTGGAGCCCGAGGCGGGCGGCGCGGCCACCGCGGACATCTCCTACCTGCTGGAGCGCCGATGAAGGGCCGGCGGCCTCAGTAGGTCGGCCAGACCCCCGGCGACGCCAGCTCCACCAGGTGGCCGTCCGGATCGCGGAAGTAGAGACTCCGTCCTCCGCGTGCCCAGGTCTTCTCGTGTTCGACCGGGACACGGGCCGCCTCGAGGTGGGCCCGCCACGCCTCCAGGTCCGCTTCGGACACGGCCAGCGCCACATGGGTGCGGCCCGCCCCGTCGTGGGGGGGAAGGTCGATGTCCGCCTCGGGACCGGAGGCGCCTCGCAGGAACAGCAGCAGGACCGTGGCACCCCCCGCGTCCACCGCCACGAGCCGGTCGGAGTCCACCAGGACCCCCATCCCCAGGACTTCCTCGTAGAACGCCCGGGAGCGGCTCAGGTCCTCGACGTAGAGGGCCGCCTCGAGCACGTGGCCCACCGGGGGCGGCGCGCTGCGGTCGTCGCGGGAGGCGTCGGCGGGATTCCTGGTCATGGGCTCGTGGGTGGAGGAGCGGGCGTCCGCCTCCATCGTTCCCCCGTGGCCCGCAGGGGGTTCCGCGGACCACCCCGGTGGCCAGGGGGAGCGTCGGGACGCGAGGTGGTGGCGGATCGGGGCGCGATCCGTCAACGTTGCGGTCCCGATCCCCCGAATCCGCGATCCGGAGCACCTCCCGTGGCGAAGAAGAAAGTCGTTCTGGCGTACAGTGGCGGCCTGGATACCGCCTGCATCCTCAAGGACCTCCTGATGCGGGACTACGACGTGATCGCCTACGTGGCGGACGTGGGTCAGCAGGAGGACTTCGAGGTGGTGGCCGAGCGCGCGAAGGCCACGGGGGCCAGCAAGGTCTTCGTCGAGGACCTGACGCGGGAGTTCGTGACGGAGTTCATCTTCCCCGCCATCGCCGGAAACGCGGTCTACGAGAACCGCTACCTGCTGGGCACCTCGTTGGCCCGGCCCGTCATCGCCCGGCGCCAGGTGGAGATCGCCCGGCAGGAGGGCGCCACCGCCGTGGCCCACGGAGCCACCGGCAAGGGCAACGACCAGGTGCGGTTCGAGCTGGCCTTCGCGGCCCTGGCTCCGAGGCTCGAAGTCATCGCGCCGTGGAAGGAGCCCGAGTTCCTGGCACGCTTCCAGGGGCGCACGGACCTGCTGGCCTTCGCGGAGAAGCACGGGATCCCGGTGGAGGCCACCGCGTCCAAGCCGTATTCCAGCGACGAGAACCTCATGCACCGGTCGTACGAGGCCGGCATGCTGGAGGACCCGGCGGCCGCGCCCCCGGACGACATGTTCAAGCTGACCCGGGCGCTCGAGGACACCCCGGACCAGCCCACGGACGTGACCGTCCACTTCAAGGACGCCATGCCCGTCCGCGTGGTGTGCGCCGCGGAGGGCGTCGACCTGGACGATCCCGTCGAGCTGTTCGACTGGCTGAACACGAAGGGCGGCGAACACGGCGTGGGGCGGATCGACATGGTCGAGAACCGCTTCGTGGGCATCAAGTCGCGGGGCGTGTACGAGACGCCGGGCGGTACCGTGCTCCACCACGCCCTGCGCGACCTCGAAGGCGTGGCCATGGACCGCGAGGTGCTCCGGCTCCGCGACATGCTGTCGCCCCGGTTCGCCGAGATCATCTACAACGGCTTCTGGTTCAGCCCCGAGATGGATTTCATCCAGGCCGCGTTCCGCCAGTCGGAGCGCCTGATCGACGGCCAGGTGGACCTCCGCCTGTTCAAGGGCAACGTGATCTGCCGCGGCCGCAGCTCCACCAGTTCGCTCTACGATCAGGAGCTGTCGTCCATGGACGTGGCCGGCGGCTACGACCAGCAGGACGCCCGGGGCTTCATCCGCATCAACGCGCTGCGCCTGAAGGCCCACAAGATGATCCTCCGGAAGACGAGCGAGCCGTCGGGGTGACGCCGTACGGCGAGCCGGGTCCATGATCGGCCACGTCGAGGTCCGGACGCGGGGCAAGGGCCTGCACGAGATCACCCGCCGCGTGCAGGAGGTCGTGGCCACCAGCGGCGTGGCCGACGGCCTCTGCACCGTCATGATCCAGCACACGTCGGCCAGCCTGACCATCCAGGAGAACGCCGACCCCTCGGCGCGCCGGGATCTGGAAGCGTGGATGGAGCGTCACGTGCCGGAGGGCGACCCGCACTTCACCCACACGGCCGAAGGCCCCGACGACATGCCCTCGCACATCCGGGCGGCCCTGACCGCCACGACGCTCTCGATTCCCGTGGAGGGAGGGCGCCTGGCGCTGGGCACGTGGCAGGGCATCTACCTGTGGGAGCACCGGACACGGGGGTCGGCGCGGCGGTGTGTGGTGCACGTGGGGGGGTAGGACGCGGGTAGGGCGGGCACCCTGGACGCGCCGCGCCGGGAGAGCCGTTCCAGGACGCGCGCGACCCCTGCTTGCCGACGCGGAACCCCTTCGGTAGTCTGGGGCCGCCCCGCCCCCGACCCCCGACCGCCTCCAGCCGGGCCTCCTCGGCCACTCGACCCCCATGTCGATCTTCGACGATTTCCAGCGCAAGGTGCAGCGCGCGGGAAAGCACGTCTCCCGCGCCATCTCCAAGCCCTTCAGCGGCGCGAACATCCCCAACCTGCAGCAGCTCGAACGCGTCATGATCGAGGCCGACCAGCGCGGGGGAATCGGCCGGGTGGCCGATCAGACGATCCGGTCCGGCTCGTTCGACTTCACGTGGCTGCAGGCGCTTTCGCCCCACGAATTCAGCCAGTTCCGCGGCCAGTGGATCGCGGTGCTGCAGAGGGAGAGCGCCGTCAAGAAGGACCGCTACCACTACGCGGCGAGTGCCGCGGACCCCGGAACGCGGATGCGCCTGATGCAGGACACCGGCAACACCGAGATGTGGGAGTCGCTCCAGGACGTGAAGAACACCTACCGCGCCATGGCCAAGGCCCGGGAGGAGTCCGTGTTCGAAAACCTGAAGAAGTCCGTCACGGACACGCTGGCCCGGCTCCAGGACCGGGTCCACCACAACCCGGTGTTCGGGATGTATCTGACCTACTTCGACCAGGCCCAGCGCACGTTCGACCACGCCACGCTCCACGGGTCGGAGAACCAACTCCAGGACCGGATCCTGGCGGCAGGGGGCCTCAACAAGATCGCGTCGGGCACGTACAACGCCGTGACGGGGACGGTACGGGCCGTCGCCACCCTCGGCACCGATGTCTCGGCGGTGAAGAAGGCCGTCACCGGCGCCGTCGATGCCGTCAACCACCTCGGCGGCATGGTGAAGGGAGTGTCCGACCTGGCCCGGGGCCGGGAGGCGGACCTCCGGAGTCTCTCGGCTCGCTACGGCATCGACAAGGGGATCCACGACAAGCTCGACGCAGCGAAACGAACGGTCCTGGGCACCGACCACCGGGGCACCATCCGGGACCAGGTCGCGCGCCTGGGGCCCCAGGCGCTGTCGCGCGAGGCAGGGATCTACGAGGAGGACCTGGCAGCCCTCCGCAAGGAGTTGGCCCACTCCCTGTACTGGGTCGCCGTCTGGGAGAAGGATGTCGAGGCCATGCGGGAGGAACTGGCGCGGCTGGGGGAGGAGGAGCGGGAGCATCGGCAGGCCGCCCTGCGGCAGGCCGCGAACGACCCGTCGTTCCGGAGCGCCCAGGCCGACGTGCTCCTGACGACCCTGGCCCAGGCCCGCCAGCAGTACGGCCGGCACAGCGAGGAAACGGCCAAGCACCTGAAGCGCTTCAAGGACATGATGGTCGGCGAGTTGCGCGCGGTGGACGAACTGCTGGCCTCCGCCAACACGCGCCGCGCCGTGGCCGACCAGCAGATCGCGTCCGTCAACGCCGGCTTCCAGTACTCCATCAAGCGAACGTTGGCCATGGAGGCCGCAGCCTTCGACCGGAAGCGGCTACGGCACGTGCAGGCCGGCGACGCCCCTTCGCGGAAGGCTTTGGGGGCCGACCGGGCGACCCTCGACCGTATCGAGGCGCTTGTGGAATCGGAGATGCGGGCCACGGCGCGCGCCCACGACCGCATCTGGCAGGAGCTCAGCGCGGACAACCCCATGCCGAGCGAGCCGGGCATCCCGGACCTGGGACAGGCGCTGCTGCGGGCGGAGCTCGGCGACCTCTGACCGGCCCGGCGGGGGCGTCCTCGGACTGAGCCTCCTACGACCGCAACCGCCGAACCGACGCGATCCACCGGTCCACGCGCTGCTCCAGGATGGCCAGCGGAAGCGCCCCGCCACCCAGCACCGTGTCGTGGAAGGCGCGGATGTCGAAGTCGCCACCCAGGGCCTCCTCGGCCTTCCGGCGCAGCTCCTGGATCTCGAGCATGCCCACCTTGTAGCTCGTGGCCTGGCCGGGCAGCACGATGTACCGGCGCACCTCCGAACGGGCGGCACCCTCGGTGGTCGAGGAATTCTCGCGGAAGTACTGGACCGCCTGCTCCTCGGTCCACCCCTGCGCGTGGAGGCCCGTGTCCACCACGAGGCGGATCGCCCGCCACATCTCCGAGCCGAGCCGGCCGAACTCCGACAACGGGTCTTCATACGTGCCGGGCATCTCGGTGGCGAGCCACTCGGAGTAGAGCCCCCATCCCTCCGAGTAGGCGGTGAAGCCGGCCTGGGTGCGGAAGGTCGGCACCTCGGTCAGCTCCTGGGCGATGGAGAGCTGCATGTGGTGGCCCGGCAGCCCTTCGTGGTAGGCGATGACCTCGAGATCCCGTTTCGGCATCGACGTCATGTCCGACAGGTGGGCGTAGTAGATGCCCGGCCGCGACCCGTCCGGCGTACCGGGGAAGTAGTGCTGGGCGGCGCCGTCCTGCTCCCGGAACGCCTCGACGCGCCGCACCTCGATGCCCGCCTGGGGCAGGATGCCGAAGTAGTTCGGAAGCTCGGACTCGATGCGCTCGATGGCGGCGGTGGCGTCGTCGATGTAGGCCTGCCGCCCCTCGTCGGTGTCCGGGTAGTAGTACCGGCGGTTGTCCTTGTCGTCGCGGAGCTCCGTGAAGAACGCCTGGAGATCGCCGTCGAAGCCCACCTGGTCCTTGATGGCCGTCATCTCCCGGCGGAGGCGGGCCACCTCGGCCAATCCCGTCGCGTGGATCTCGTCGGCGGTCATGTCCGTGGTGGTCTGGTTGGCCAGGCGCTCCTCGTAGTAGGCGGGACCGTCGGGCAATGCGGAGACGCCCTGCGCCACGGCCGAGGCGTTCGGGCGATCCTCGCGCTGCCAGGCGATCAGGTCGCGGTAGGCCGCCTGGAACGGCCCGGTGAGCGCAGAGCGCGCAGCCTGCCGGAGCTGCTCGGCCCCGGCCTGGTCGACCTGGTCGCGCTCCACCAGCCCGTCGATCTCGGTGGTCACGTCGGCCCACACCGGACTGGCGTCGGGACCCTCGTCGAAGGGCACGCCGCTCGTGATCTTCGTGGCCTCCTCGATGACCATGTCGAAGGCGAAGCGGGGCGGCCGGATGCCCCGGCGCGCCGCCTCCCTGGACACGGCGACGAGTTGCTGGACGGCCCGCCCGGACTCGCCGATGCGCCGGATGTACGCGTCCATGTCCGCCGGCTCCTGGACCGCGTGGAAGGAGATCAGGAGCTGGGGAAAGAACGAGTGGATCGCGCTCATCTGGTCGAAGACGTAGCCGTGGTAGCGGTACGGCCACGCCGCCTCCGCCTGGGCCAGCTGGTACTCCCACACGTCCCAGGACGTCTTCGCTTCCTCGTCGAGCAGGTCGTAGTCGAACCGTTCGCGCATCTCGGCCGTGGTCTGCCGCTGCCACTCCAGTTGGGCCTCCGCCGCCTCCATCGAGAAGTCGTCGATGGCGTCGGACTTCCGTCCGAGGAACGTCTGCTGGATCGGCGAGCGCGCGAGCTGCTCCTCGAACTTCTCCTCGAACCAGGCGTTGATCCGGTCGGTCTCCGCCGCCACGGCGGCGGCGTCCTGGGCTACGAGGGGGGCGGGGGCGGGAACCACGGCGAGGACACCGCAGGCCGCGAGAAGCCGCGCAAAGCGAGGAGGGGCGGCGAAGCTGCTCATGAGATCCCTTGTCCGGTGGGTGAGGCGGCGGGTACTCCCTGACATACGTATGCAGAGCGGGAGTGGGTTACGGAAGGCGGGCGGGCCACGGGGAACCGGCCGCCTGCGTGCGCACGCGCTCGACGCCGCCGGCTTCGTCACGGGGGCCCGGCCGAGGCGTCACGCCACCGGAGCACCGTCCCCACGCCCGCGTGCTCGAAACGGTCTCCGAACACCTCGCGCAGCGCCACGAACGCGTGCTCGCCGCTGCAGTGGCCCGGCGCGATCCTCCGGACGCCCCACTCCGCCCGGAGGCGGCCTGCCAGTGCGTCCACCTCGGCGTCCGGCTGGGTGAGGAGGTGGAGCCCTCCGACCAGCAATTCGACCGGCTCCGTCGGGGCGCCGATGGACGCCAGGATGCGCTCGATGCCCGGATGCGAGCACCCGACGAGCACGATCAACCCGTCCGCGGTCTCCACGACCAGGGTCAGCTCGGGCGTCTCGCCGAAGTCGCGGCCCGGCGCGACGTTCTCGACCAGGCGGATGCCCGGGGCGATCTCGGTGCCCCCTGCCCCGGGAACGAGGTCGAAGCCCCGCCACGGCGTGCCGTGGGGGACGACGGCGGGCACGGCCCCCCGGAAGTATCGCTGCTCGGGCGGGAGGCCCGGCTCCATGCGACGGAAGAAGACCGCGGGGGTGGCACCTCCGAAGTACTCGTCGCCGGGGGCGTACACCCGGACCGAGGGGTTCACGTCCCGCAGGTGATGGAGGCCGTCCGTGTGGTCGCCGTGCCGGTGCGAGATGACCACGGCGTCGAGATCGGTCAGGTCGATCCCCAGCGCCTCTGCGTTGCTCGCGAAGCGGGCGGCGTCGTTCCCGGTATCGAACAGGATCCGATGGCCGGCGACCTCGATCAGGGCGGAGTAGCCCCAGTCGTGGTGCAGACCGTCCCGGCCTCCGAAGGCATCGGAGATGATCGTGATGCCGTCGGCCTGCGCGAGCGACGGCGCCGGCAGCAGGACGGGAACGAGCAGGAGGAGCGCACGACCGAGAGTTCCGCGCACGGATCACGTCCCGGCTCAGGGTGCCTGCCGCAACCCGTGCAGCAGCCGCGGACACGTCCTTCCTCGAACGCTCGACCACGGCGCGACGATGCTATCAGCCCGGGGAGACCTACGGCAACGGGCCCGCCACCGCCGGCACGTCGGCCCCCAGCACCTGTGCCACGCGGAGGGCCGAAGCGGCGGCCGCCTCCAGGAGGGGAATGCCGGCCTCCGCGTAGGAACCGACCGGCCAGACCCGACGATCGGCCTGGTCGTGGAGGGCGGCCAGGCTCCCCGGCACCTCGCGGGTGCCGACCGTCACCAGGGGTCGGGCGACCCGGGCGTCGGCCACGACCTGATCCGGGGCGGGCTCCAGCAACGGGTTCCACGTCTGGAAGAGCGGGCGGGCCTCGTCGAGTCCCGGCTGCACGCGATTGAGCCAGATCGTGGCCATGGGGGCGGCATGCTGCTCCGAGCGGAGGATGTTGACCGGGCGCCAGGCCCCACGGTCCCGCGGCGCGAGCCGCGCATCGTGGTGCACCACCACCCGGCTCGGCTCGTGGGGAATCCGCTCGAGGAGTCCGGTCAGGGCCGGGTCGCCCCGCACCAACGCCGCACCCTGATCCGCACGAGTGGCCAGGACCACGTGGTCGTATCGGGCTTCGACCCCCGACGCCTCGGCCACCGTCACCCCGTCCGCGCGGGGCTCGATGGCTGCCACCGGCGTGGACGTGCGCACGGACGCCGCCCCCTCCAGAAGGCGGGCCGCCACGTCTTCGGATCCACCCACCGCCCGCATCACGCCCTGGGTGGTGACCCCCGAACAGAGGTATCGGAGCACCACCTCCGCGGGGTACTTCCGGGCGCTCTCGAGCGTGCACGTGCACACGGTGGCGTACGTGGGCAGCACGAACCCGTCCACGAAGGAGTCGGAGTACCCCTCCGCGGCGAGGTACTCGCCCAGCGTGCGGCCGCGGGCCCGGCCGTCGGCGATGTGTCCGGGTCCGACCCGGTGCAGTCGGAGCAGGTCGCGGGCGATGGCGCGGGTGGCGGGCCGGATCAGGTCGCCGGGAGGGAGCCACGGAAGGGAGCGGCCGGCCACGCGGGCGTTCCGGTACCGGAAATACGTGTCGCCTCCCAGTTCGGAGAACGAGGCCGCATAGTCCACGGGCGCGACCTCGACGCCCGCCGCCGCGTAGAGCGCGAGGAGCGTCGGATAGTAGGCCGGGGTGAACACGCGGAGCGGCACGTCGATCAGGGGCCCCGTCCCGTTCGCCCCCGCGCGGACGCTGTGGACCCCCATCCCGGGCCGCTCGTGGGCTTCGTACACGGTCACGCGGGCTCGCTCGCGCAGGAGCCACGCCGCCGCCAGGCCCGCCAGGCCCGAACCCACCACCGCGACGGACGGACGGTCGTCCGGATCCGCGACCTCGGCCGGGCGAATCATGCGCGCTCCCGGGTGGCGCTGCTCCTGCCCCCGCGCCGAGCCGCCCGCGTCGGGGACGGCTCCCCGTCGCCTGGAGGCTTCCGGGCCGTGACGATGGCGTACCCCAACCCGCCCCGGCGGGCGAGCCCTCCGCCCACGCGGCCTACGGTCCGTATGGCTCCGCCGCCCCGGCCGACCCCGACGCGCGAGCCTGCCTCTGCGCTGCGGCTCCAGCGTGCGAAGCCGCCCAGAACGGCGTCGGTGCAGTCGGCGACGTCCACCTCGCGGAAGCCGAGCGACTCCAGGTGCCCCACCCATTCGGAGCGGGTCCACAGGTTGGCCCGGGGCACCCGGAAGGCCGGAGCGAGCGCCCGGGCCGCCAGGCCGGCCCAGCCGGGGCCCTGCACCAGATCCGACAGGGCGAGCCGTCCGCCGGGCCGGAGCGCCTGGTACGCGCGGGCCAGGAAGTCCGAACGGTTCCGGAAGAAGTACGCGGCGTCGAGGGACACCACCCGGTCGAAGGAGGCGGGATCGACGGGCACCCGGACGGCATCCCCGACCACCACCTCCACCCCCGATCCCCATCCCCCACCCTCCACCCCCGACCGGGCCGCCGCCGCCAGATCCGGATCCCGCTCCACCGCCGTGACGCGCGCCACCCCGAACCGCTCGACCCAGACGCGGAGCTGATCGCCGGCGCCGGTGCCGACGTCGAGCACGTGCTGGCCCGGGCCGAGGGCTGCCGCCTCTCCGAAGCGCACGGCCAACGCCTCGGCCGCCTCAGGGTAGCTCCGCGCCCGGCTCCAGTCGCCCAGGTTGCCCCACCGCGTCTCGGCGGCACTGGCATTCAGCAGATCGATCGGGGGCACGAAGGTCATGCGGGGATCTATCGGAAGCGTCACGCAGAGGCCAGCCGGCGAAGGGTCTGCCCGCTTCGCCGGGCCGCACCATGAAGGCGGGTGGGGCGACCGATCGGGCCTGGGTGTCCCTGGGGAGCAGGGTGCGGCCGGACCCGTAGGGGAGCCCGGCGCGAGCCGGAGTGCGTCAGTCCTCCGCGGACGGCCCGAGAAGCCTCCCGAGTGCGGCCAGGACCGAGGCCAGGCCCGGATGGTCGTCCGAGCCGCTCCAGTCCCGGAGGTCGGCGGCCTGGATGTGCCGGTACTCGAGTGGCGGTTCCGCCGAATCGATGGCGACCGGCACCAACGGATACCCGTGCGCCTCCGCCTGGCCCATCTCGATCCCCACCCACTTCGACCGGAGCGAGTCCTCGGACCACACGACCACCATCACGCGGCACTGTTCGAGGGCGACGTCGAGGACCTCCCGCCACGTCTTGCCGGGCGGAATGCGCCGGTCCCACCAGACGGTCCAACCGGCCGCCTCAAACCGCTGGACCAGAGGCTCGACCCGGCCCGCGTCGAGGTGGGAATAGCTCATGAAGATGTCGTAGGATGCCGTCGGGTCCTGCAACGACCCGCTGGGACCCGCACCGGGCCAGCGCCGACCGAACCAGGCCAACCGCTTCTGCCGAAGAGTCAGGTTCGTGCCGGAGGAGAAGACGGCCGCGAAGACGAAGACCGCCACCTGGCTCGTCGAGACGGACGGCACGCTCCCGAGCAGATTGATCCCCGTGAGGAACACCAGCGCGGCCATCGTCCCCAGCAGGAGACCGCTGAACAGGAACGGAACGGCTACGACCGGGGCCGACGCCCGTGCCTTGCCCCGCTCCACCGCCCAGACGGTCATGGCGCCGATCAGGCCTCCGCCGAGCGCGAGCAGGAAGAAGATCCACGGAAACACGAACTCGACCGTCTGGGCGACCGCCACGAACGCCACGCTCCGCGCGGTGACGGTGGAGGGCCCGATCCAGGGCGAGCGAAGGTGGCCGCGTGCGTAGCCATCCTCACCGACCACGGCGTCCGGCGACCGGAGGTTGCCCACGTCCACGGTCATCCGCACGACCAGGCCCTCGACTCCGGCCGCGGGTCCGAACACCACCTCGGCGGCCTCCAGGCCCAACCCCTGCGCACGTGCCGGCGAAGCCACCAGGGCCACCGAATCCCGGTCGACCGGCACCGGGATGTCGACGCCGTCCGGGTGGAGCGACGTCCGTACGTTGAGCACGACCGTCGTGCCGGGTGAAGCGTCGGAAAGCGTCACCTCCTGGTAGGGGAGGTTGGCACGTACGACCGTCGGGTCCGAGGGGCTGATCCGGTCGGCGTCTCCCGACACGAAGAAGGAGATCGGTCGCGAGAGCTCCGCCGTGCTGCGGAAGGACAGACTGTCGAAGACCCCCACGCGGACGGTGCCGGAGAAGACCCCGGTGGACCGGTCGTAGCGCAGTCCCGCTCCTTCCACCACCACGATGGGAATGAGGAACATCCCCGTTCCCGGATCCAGCGTCCGGTCCGGCAGCAGGATCCGTGTCTCACCGCTGCGGCTGGGCGGCTCGACCATCGCTTCGGACCCCACGCGCACCGAGACCAGGGTCCCGGCAGGGAGCGTCGCGGCACCATCCACCCACAGGGAGTCCCCGCCCACGACCCGCAGCGCCCCGGCCTCCAGCGAGTCCGCGAAGTACGAGCCCAGGCCCAGCGACCGGACGACTTCGGCCACCTGACCGCAGGCGGGAGTGGGCAGAGCCGCCGACAGACCGAGGGCACCGACGAGCAGCGCGCGGATCCGGGAACGGATGGCGCTCAATCCCGGACCACGACGATCGTCCGGGCGTCCACCGATACGCCGCCCCGGGGCACGGTCCCGGGCGTGTCGGCGCGCACCCCGTTCAGTACGTCCTGGAAGAGGTCGGAGAGCTCGTTGCCCCCCGGTCCGCTGCCGCGGGCCCGCGACGCGATCCGCCCGAAATCGATCGGCTCCTCCGTGGCGATCACCATGAGCGTCTCGGTGCCGATCGGCTCGGCCACCTGGTAGCACATCGGCGAGGCCGACGATGCCGCGTACACGCTGTGGGTGCGCCCGGCAGGGATGTGGTTGTCCTGCGCCGACGTGTTCTGTGGCCAGAGGATGCCGATGGAGCCGTCGGGCATGAGGTCCAGAACGGACACGTAGGCGTCCCGGGCCCCTGCATTCTCCAGTTCGATGACGAAGTGGTCCCCGATCTCGAAGCGGACCTCTCCCCCCTCGCCGGCGACATCGGAGAGGGTCAGTTCACGCGCGACCTCACACCGGAGTTCCCCCGTGAGGCGGTCTTCGCGGACCACCGCGTCCACGGGGATCACGTGAAGCCGTACCTCGAGGCCCGGTGTCTCGAGCCCGATCATCCGCTTCAGGTAGCGGCTCCTCCCGAAGTCGCTCAACGCCACGGCCAGCCGGGCCTCCCACCCGCGTCGGGCCGGGTCGACGGGCGAGCCGACCCCGTAGCCCGTAGCGAGGGCGACCGCCTCGACCGCGCCCCCGGTCTCGACGAGGCGGACGTCGGGGTCGGCCTCGGTGAGCACGATGGCAGGCTCCGACCCCAGGCGTCGTCGCACCGCGTCGGCCCGACCGGCCTCCAGGCCCGCGACCGAGACCCGCACCGGAAACTCACCGAACGACTGGCGCACCATGAAGGCCTTCGCCCCTTCGATGTCCTGGCTCGACACGTCCTGTTCGAGCTCCACGAGCGAGCGCGTGGCCAGCGCACGGGTGACCGTGCCACGGGCGACGAAGGTCTCGGGAGAAGGCTCCAGGGCCCCCGACCGGTGGAACTCCACCAGGCTCGGAGGAATCATGCCCTGGAGTTCGCCGGCCACGACCCGGGCCTCGCGGGTGTCGGGATAGTAGGCCTCGACATCGAAGTAGGGGGCCTGTTCGACGGCCGTTCCGTTGAACAGCTCGGTGTCGAGGTCGCCCTCGCCCTGCGGTTGGTTCCGGACGCGGTGGCCCATCGAGGACTTGATGCTCTCGAACAGACTCCGGTACGTGTCACCCGGCCGGGCGCGGGCCAGGGCCTCGCTGAGCGCGAGGGAGAGCGAACCGACGTACTCGCCCGCCTGGTTCTTGGTCTCGAAGGCGGGTTCATCGTGTCGGGCGGCGGACAGCAGGACGAAGGGCGCCATCCTGGCCGCTGTACCTCGAGCCGCAGCCCCGCCGAACAGGTCACCGACGAGTCCCTGGTCGGCGCCCGCCCCCGAGCCTCGGGTCGGTGCCGGAGGGCCGATCGGCTCCGGTCGCGCCCGCCGGCTCGGGGCCGACGCACGGGTGATCGAGCCCGAGAAGCAGGCGTCGATGCTGACCACGACGTTGCCCTCGGGGCCGACCCTGGCCCTCAGTTCCGAAAGGAGTCCGCCCAAGACGTCGTCCCGCAGGAGGCGTTCCCCGGCGTATCCCGCCGGGAGCTGTGCGGGGACATCGAACGGCACGAGGGCCTCGTCGTACCCATCGACCTCGTCGCCGTTGTCGTCGGTGATCTGCGTGCCATGACCGGAGTAGTGGAAGAAGACGATGTCTCCGCTCCGGGCCCGGTCGATGAGCGCCTCCCGGAAGGCCCGGACGATCGCCTCGGCCGTGACGGCTTCGCTCAGCACCCGGACATCCGAGGCGGCGAATCCATGCAGGCCGAGCGCCTCGACCACCAGAGGCACGTCCCGGTGCGACGACAGATCCGGCAGCGTCTGGTACTCGTGGATCGCCACGATGAGGGCCAGCTTCCTCCCTTCCGCGGGGGGCACTCCCGAGCCCATGAGGACGGGGGCCGCAAGAACCACCAGCGCGGCCACGAGGGGGCCGGCCGCCCGGCCTCGGGAGGGGAAGTCTGGGCGATGTCGCTCCATGGATGCGGATCTCCTTGTCACCGTGTGCGCCCCAGGGGAATCGCCCGGTCCCGCTTCGCGAAGTCGAAGAGCGCGGGCTGCTGGAACAGGGGGTCCCTCGTGCCGCCGATGGTGACGACACCCCGCGCGGAAAAGTCGCCGGAAACGACCTCTTCCCACAGGTCGGGTACGCGAGCGACACCGTACTGGAGCCATTCGAGGAGCGTCAGCGCTCCGTCCCGGGGTGCGTGGTCGGCACCCTCGCCCCGAAGACCGTCCTCGACGAGTGCGTACGTGAGCAACCCCTGCCGCAGCTCCGGGAACTCGAACGCGAAGTCCGCCGCCTGACTCGCGGCCAGCACGCGCATGCCCTTGTTGAACGCGAGCTGCCCGAGGCCGCGGCTTCCCATGGGTCCCGGCTTGAAGTCGCCCGAACCTTCGACGGCCGCCGCAGAGTGGCAGGCATCGACGATCATGACCAGGTCGCCGGCATCGACGCCGAGGAACCACTGCGAGAGTTCGTCGCTCGAGATCGCCCGCGAGAGCAACGCGGCGGAAAGGCCCTCTCCCCCCCGTTCGCCGGCCGGTCCGATGTCCTGCGGGAGCAGATAGAAGGTCCCCTCCCGGTCGGTGTACCCGTGGGTCGACGCCGAGACGACGACGAGGTCCTCCGGATTCGCCTCCCGGAGGCCGGCCGCAGCCGGGATCCCGGCCAGCGGGCCCATGTCCCTCGACTCACCGGCCAGGATGGCGAAGACGGCCCGGACGGCCTCCTTCGTCGCGATCGTGCTCTCGTACCCGGGCGCGTCGGACACGAGGGGGACCCAGACCACGTCCTCGTAGTCCCCCGTCGCCGTCAGGCGAGATTCGAGTTCGGACCCCATCGCCCGGGCGTCGTCCGCCGCGTACCGGAGGTTCCAGCCCGGGTCGGAGAACTCGTTCACACCCAGGGTGATCACGTAGGCGCGTCCCCTGCGCCGCGGGATCGACGTGGAGAGGGCAAGCGACCGACGATCCGTCTCACTCTTCACCCGATCGTCGTTGAAGGCGTACGCGGAGAACTCCACGGACCCTCCGCCCTGACGGGGCAGCTTGATTCCCCGGTGCGTGACCGAAGCCGACCCGTTCCGCGGCTGGAGGGACGGTGTGAGCGCCACGATCTGACCGTCCCGGAAGAGGTGCAGATCGGCCATCCCACTGACGTCGGGCGGGCGGGGCCCGGGGTACGACCGCGTCTGGCTGCGGACCTCGAGGGTGACGAAGGCCGTCGTGTCGCCGGGCTCGAGGCCCACCTCCGCGATGGTCACCGCCGGTTGAGCCCGATTCAGGGAAACCAGATCCCGGAGGGCCCCGAAGTCCTCGCCGTCCAGCATCCGTGGGAGCAGCCCAGGCTCGAAGAAGTCCCTCATGAACACCGCGAGCGGAACCGCCCGAAGGGGGTCGTCGGGCATGACCCAGCCCGTCCCGTCCGTGCGCTCCAGATCGTCCGTGTCGAAGCGACCGTCGGGCGTGACCACGACCCAACCCCCGTCGGTCAGCTGAAGCATCTGGGCGATCTCGACACCCGTGCGGGCTTCGAACACCCGCACGGTGCGGTCCGACCCGCTGGTCAACACGAACGAATCGTCTCGTGCGAACGCGATGTCGAGCACCTGATCCCGGTGGCCCGCCAACGACACCACTTCGCGGCCGGAGGCGACGTCCCATAGATGCGCCGTGCCGAGCTGTCCGGCCGTCGCGATTCGCGTTCCGTCGTCGGAGAAGCGAACGGCGTTGGCCGGCGACGTGCGGGTGGCGGACGTGAACGTCTTCAGCACGCCTCCGCTCGCGGCATCGACCAGCCGGAGGGATCCCTCCCCCCATGCGGCGATCTGCCGACCGTCGGGCGCGAACGCTCCGGCCGTGAACGCCTCGGCGGACTCCACGGTGAAGACCGCAGCGAACGTCCGCGTGTCCCAGACGCGGGTCACCGCCCCGCTGGACAGGCCCTGGGTCGTGAGCACCCGGGTCCCGTCGGGAGAGAACGCGAGGACATCGACCGGAAAGACGAACCCCGACCCGGCGACCGACTGTCCGAACTGGTGGAGCGGGCGCGCGCCGGGAAGGTCCCACAACACGGCGCTCTGATCGCTCCCACCCGTCATCAGCAGTCGGCCGTCACGCGACACGGCGGCGCTTGTGATGGAGCTGGTGTGGAGGTGCAGGTCGTCCGGCAGCTCCCGGACCACGGCACCCGTGGCGCCGTCGCGCAGCTCGAGTCCCCCCGTTCCCGACGTCACCACGAACCGTCCGTCGGGCGTGGGTACGCGCACCATCACGTTCTGGTTCGCGTTGCTGAACCGGTCGATGTCACCCTGGACACTCCAGGGTCCGCGAAGCGTCCCTCCCACCGTGAGCAGCCGGTCTGCGCGCGTATCCACGCCTGCCCAGAGCGGAGCGGCCCGGCCGGTGAACGTCCGGGCGGGGGTGCTGCCGTCCCACAGCGTCGCCGACCCGGCGGCGTTCCCGGTCACGATCCGCCCGTCGGGCATGAACGCCACCGAGTGCGCGAGGTCCTGCCAGACGCCGCTGGGCCGGCTGTACGGAGGGTCGCCGCCCGGGGCGCGGGTGTAGACGGCCTCGACCACGCACGCCTGGGTGCCGTCGCCCGAGAGGATCCTGGACCCGTCGGCGGAGAACGCCAACGAGTTCACGCCCATGGAGGCATTCGGGCAGGCGACGTGCTGGAGGGGTTGACCCGTGCCCACCTCCCAGTGGACGGGCAGCCCGCCCCCGGACACCACGCTTCCGCCCCGGGGTGAGAACGCCACCGCCTGGACTTCCCGGCCGTGCCGGAAGGACCCCCGGACCTCGCCCGTGTCCAGGCTCCGGACGACGGCGGACTGGTACTCACCCACAGCGACCATCCGGCCATCGGGAGAAACCGAAAGCGCCATCACCGGGAGATCGGAGGCGAATTCACGGATCAGGCGTCCCGTGGCAGGCTCCCAGACCCGGATCTTCCGGTCGAAGCCGCCGGTCACGACCCGTGATCCGTCCGGCGTGAACGCGACGGCCCGCACCTGCCCGTCGTGGGCGAACCGGGCGAGCTCCGCTCCTGTGGCCGCGTCCCAGAGCCGGGCCTCGTCGCGGCCCAGCGGTTCCGTCGCTCGTCCTGCGGTGAGCACGTACCGACCGTCCGGAGAGAACGCGATCGCACCGTCGCCGTTCGCCATGACCGGGAAGGACCGGAGTTCCATCCCGGTCCCGACCTCCCACAGTCGGGCGGTCCGGTCCCATCCCGCGGTCAGGAGGAGGCTCCCATCCGGAGACGCGGCGACCGCCTTCAACTCACGCACGTGGCCTTCCGGGGCGACCAGCCGGGGCCGGGGCACTTGAGCCGATGCGGAGCCCGCCAGGAGCAGGGCGGCCGACGGACCCGCGAACCCCAGGGCGGCCACGAGGCCGAGGTGGTGGAGACGGCGTCGTGCGTTGCGCATGGGGCCCGGGGTTGAGGCTCGTCGGTCGCCGCAGAGCCCCCATTGTCGGTGCGAACCCGGGTTCCGGCCAGGCTTTTCTCCCGCGCCCCGGTCAACCCGACGGCTTCACGATCCGGTGGACGTGGAGGTATTCGACCCCGTACTCGTCCGTCCAGACGCCCACGAGGTGGTCGTCTCCGATGTCGTGGACGGTCAGGCCGCCCGGCACCACGACGTCTCCGAGAAAGACGCCTGTGGCGTCGAAGACGGTCCACCGACGCGCCGTTCGCGACTCCGAATAGAGCGACCGGTAGTCCTGGACCCAGACGTTGCCCCCGGCATCGGTCTCGATCTGGAAGTGGGCGGGGAACGAGTCGGGAAACAGCGCGTCCCGGGCGCGGCTCTGCCACAGCTCGTCGCCGCGTCCCGGGTTCCACCGGGCCATGGCCTCCACGTACTCCCTGCGGTAGTCGTCCTGGTCCGATTCCGTGACGGGACGGGCGGGGCGGTCGAGGCGGACGAGCGTCCGGACCGTTCCGTCCAGCGCCACCTCCTGCAACTCGAAGCGATCTCCGGGGCCGTACCACAGGGTCGAGTCGGCGGCCGCCTGATGCGCCCAGGCTCCGAAGGCCAGGTCCCGGGAGGGGAGGCCGTAGTGCACGGTCTGGTCGTCGAAGTCGCCCAGCGACGTGACCGTGGATCCGTCGAGGGGGCTTCTCAGGAGGGGAATACGGTTTCGACCGACCCCCTGCCGCGAGGGATCCTGGGGATAGTGCCCCTTCAGCAGCAGGCTGCCGTCGCCGAACTGGTCGACGGGTGCGGCGCCCTCGCCGACGAGAAGGCCGTCGGGGAGCGCGGGCGTGAACTGCCGGGCGTACGCGCCGTCCGGGTCGAAGACCGCCACCTCCCGGTAGAGATCGACCACCAGGATCGAATCCCCCACCATCGGATAGGCGTGCCAGGGCGCCCTGAACTCACCGGGCCCGTCACCCCGCCGGCCCAGCGTCCGGAGGAGCCGACCGTCCGGGTCGAACACCTTCACTTCCGCCGACCCGGAGTTGACCACCAGCACCCGTCCATCATCGAGCCGCCGGGCGTCGGTGACCTGGAACAGGAGCTGGGACGGATCGCTCTCCGCGCTCCCGATCCGCAGGACCGGCTCCTCGGACAGGATCCACGGCGCGGTCCATCCCGGCCGGGCCTCGCGGTTCTCCACGATGGTGATGCCCGCACTGTCCCGGACCAACGGGCCGGCGGCGGCGTCGCCGCCACGGGAGCAGGCCGCGACCGCCAGAGCGATCGCCCCCACGACGATCGCACTCCCGGGGGCTTGGGCGCGTCTGCCGCGGTGCGCCATCTCCTCCTCCGTCAGGGCTGTGCCCACCCCGGGACACCCAGGGCGGACAGCAGCAACTCCGCGGACAGCGCGGCCAGGATCATTCCCATCACCCGCACCAGGATCGTGGCGCCGTTGGTGCCGATCATCCGGAGGATCGGGCCGGCCGCGAGGAGCGCCACCCACATGACCAGCAGCGCCCCGAGAAGGACGGCCCCGGTGGCCAACTGCTCCCCCAGCGAGTGGAGGCCGTTGTCGGTCCGGACGATCACGGCCATGATCGCGCCCGGACCCGCGATCGACGGGATGGCCATGGGAAACACCGCCAGGTCGTGGCCGTCCTCCGCCTGTCCCGTCGAGGTCTGATCGGACCCCGAGAAGAGCATCTGGACACCCAGGAGGAACAGGATGACTCCGCCCGCCACCTGGAGTGAGAGGAGCCGGATGCCCATGGCCGACAGGAGGGCCTGGCCCGCGACGACCGAGACCAGGAGGATGGCCGTGGCGTAGGCCACCGCCCGGTGGGCCGTCCGCCGCCGCTCCGCCGCCGGAAACCGGGCGGTGAGGGCGGCGAACAGCGCCATCGTCCCGACGGGATCCAGCGTCGTGAGAAAGAAGAGCGCGTCCTGGATCAGTCGGTCGGCCATGGCTCCTCCGGGGTTCCCCTACTCCTCCGACACCAGCGGGTTGGGCACCTCCGTGTCCTCGTCCCACGGATCGACGGGATCGAGGCCCAACCGCTCGAGTTCGCGGTTCAGCGCCGCCAGATCCGTCTCCCAGATCTCCTCGAGGCGCGTCGTGTACCCCTCCAGCTCGTCGACCATGATCTGGAAGACCTCGTGCATGCCGTCGTTGGGGGGGCCGTCTCCGCGCTCGGACATGGACAGGAGGTTGGCCAGGCGGTTGTTGACCTTGATCGGGAAGTTCAGCGGATCCTGACCGGACCGGTTCCGGACCTGGTAGATGTTCGCCTCGACCTCCTCCGCGTTGTCCACGAAGTGCTCGGCGGTACGCTCCAGACCGGCGTCGTCCGAGGCCTCCAGCCGCTCGTCCACCTGGGCCTTGGCCCGGCGGATGGCCACCACCGCGCGGTTGGCTTCGTCCACCTTCTCCCAGATCCGCCGCCCGAAGGCGTACTGGGCCTGGAGGTCCGCCACGGTGATGTCCTCGATCCACGGATTCGGCCGCACCTCCACCTGGCTCGTCTGGGTCCGGCCGTCCAGCGTCAGCCGCAGCGTGTACGTGCCCGGCGGCACCACCGGCGCGGTGGTCCGTACGCCCCACAGGATCATGCCCGGAAACGACGTCCACGGGTCGGTGGTCAGGTCCCACTGGAGGGTGTTGAGCCCCTGCTCCATGGGCAGCGCCGTCCCGCTCCAGCGGTCCCGCTCCACCGTCGTGTCCTGGGGATGGAACGTCCGCACCACCTCGCCCGACGCGTCCACGACCTCGAGCCGTCCGCTCCGGGGCTCGTCGGCGGACCACCACGACAGGATCACACCGTTGGCCGACCGGTACGCAGCCGGTGGGTCGAACAGCACCAACGCCTCGTCCGTCAGCCCCGCCCGGGCCTGACGCAGCGGCGCCAGGTTGTCCAGCACCCAGAAACCCCGCCCGTGGCTGGCCACGGCCAGCGCGTTGTCCTCCACGATCAGGCTCGTGATGGGCATGTCCGGCAGGTTCGGGTTCAGCTCCTCCCAGTGTTCACCGTCGTCGAAGGAGACGTACACGCCGTGGTTGGTGCCGGCGTACAGAAGGCCCCGCCGCGTGGGATCCTCCCGGACGGCGTTCACGTACGCATCGTCGCGGATGCCGTTCACGATCTTCGTCCACGTGCGGCCGTAGTCGTTCGTCTTCCAGATGTACGGCCGGAAGTCGTCCAGCAGCGGCCGTCGCACCGAGACGTACGCGGTGCCGGCATCGAACGCCGACGCGTCGATCAAGCTGACCCGGCCGAAGTCCGGCATGTCCGGCGGCGTCACGTCGTCCCAGCGCACGGCGTCGCCGGTCTGGGTGCCGTTGCGCGTCACGTGCACCAGCCCGTCGTCGGAGCCGGTCCAGATGACGTTCATGTCCACCTTGCCCGGCGCCACGGCGAAGATCGTGGCGTAGACCTCGGGGCCGTTCATGTCGCCGGTGATGGGCCCGCCCGAATGCCCCAGCGTCATGGGGTCGGCCCGGGTCAGGTCCGGGCTCAGCCGGTCCCAGGACTTGCCGCCGTCCGTGGTCCGCCACAGGCGGTTCGACGACGTGTACAGCGTGTTCGGGTCCAGCGGCGAGAACAGGATCGGGAACGTCCACTGCCACCGCTCCACCATCTCCGACGCGGGCTCGCCCGAGTAGAACCACGGGTACGGGTTGACCTCCCGGCCCTGGTCCAGCGTCCGGTTGTACTTGTCGATGTAGCGGCCGTTGTTCGTGCCCGAGAAGAAGACGTTCAGGTCCTTCGGATCCGGCGCGATGTAGCCCGGCTCGCCACCGCCCACCCGGTAGTGGACCTCCATCGACCCCTCGGTGATGCTCCGCTCGGAATCACCGTTCGACGCGAATCGGTTGTAGTTCCAGTCCGACGGCAGGCACAGCGTGCTGTTGTCCTGCTGCGATCCGCACACGTGGAACGGGATGTGGGCCGTGGTCACCGCATGGTAGAACTGGGCGGTACTGAACTCCTGGTCCGTCCACTGCGCGCCGGTCTCGTAGCTCACCGCGCCACCGCCGTCGTTGCCCACCACCAGGTGGGCCGGGTCGTCGGGGTCGATCCAGAAGTCGTGGAAGTCGCCGTGGGTGCCGTTGTTGATGACCTCGTACGTCTCGCCCCCGTCCTCGGAGCGGAAGAGCGACGTGTTCTGCATGTAGACCACGTCCGGGTCCTGGTGGTCGGCGAACACGTGCGTGTAGTAGAACGCCCGCTGCCGGATGGCCCGGTTGTCGTTGACCAGCTCCCAGGAGTCGCCCCCGTCGTCCGAACGGAACAGCCCGCCGTCGTCGTGCTCGAACAGGGCGTAGACCCGGTCGGAGTCGGCGCTGGACACGGCCAACCCGATGCGACCCACCACGCCGGCCTGCGGCATCCCCGGGTTCCGGGTGATCTCGGTCCAGGTGTCGCCACCGTCCGTGCTCTTGAACATCCCGCTGCCGTCGCCTCCCGACGACATCGTGTACTCCTTCCGGAAGGCCTCCCACAGCGACGCGTAGAGCACGTCCGGGTCGTTGCGGTCGATGACCAGGTCGATGGCCCCGGTCTCGTCGTCGCGGAAGAGGATCCGCTCCCAGGTGTCGCCCCCGTCGGTGCTCTTGAACACCCCCCGCTCCTCGCTGGGCACGGAGTACTTCCCGAACGACGCGACGTAGATGACGTCGGGGTTCGTGGGATGGATGCGGATCTTGGAGATGCCGTGGGAGTCGCGGAACCCGACGTGCTCCCAGGTCTCGCCGGCGTCGGTGCTCCGGTACACGCCATCGCCGGGCAGGATGTTGCCCCGGATGCACGTCTCGCCGGTGCCGATGAACACGACGTCCGGGTTCGACTCGCTCACGGCCACGGCGCCCACCGACGCGCTGGTGATCTGGTAGTCGGTGACCGGCCACCAGTCCTCGCCGCCGTTCGTGGTCTTCCACAGCCCGCCGCCAGTGGCGCCGAAGTACGCCACCTCGGGCTGGCCCACCACGCCGGACACGGCAATCGAGCGGCCGCCCCGGTCGGGGCCGAGGTTGCGCCATCGGTAGCCCTCCAGGAGGGCCGAATCGAGGACGGCGTCCCAGGAGGTCTGGGCGTGGAGGTCGGGGGTGGGGGTCAGCAGGAGCCCCACCGCCACGGCGGGGACCGAGAAGAGTCGTGCGAGTCGCGTGGCGAGCATGGGTTCCGTCGGCGCTGTCGGTAACAGGATGGAAGGCGGCCAATGTAGGCCCGCCCGCTGCCCCACGCGACGGGGGCACGCCGGCCATGTCGGACCGCCGCCGGGCGTCCTATGATCCGCCACCCGCCCCCCTCCAGCCGACGACCCATGCGCCCACGCTACCGCACCCCGAGCACCCGCCCCGCCACCCTGGCCCTCGTGCTGCTGGCGGTGGGCCTGGCCGCCCCGCCCGCCTCCAGCGCCGCCGTCCAGGATGCGCCCCCGCCGCTGGTCCTGCGGGGGGTCAACGTCCTGGACGGGACGACCGCCACGCCCCGGATGGGGGTGTCGGTCGTGGTGGTGGACGGCCGCATCCGGTCCATCGCCACGGACGCGGCGGTCCCGTCCGGCGCACGGGTCCTGGACCTGGCCGGGTACTGGGTGGTGCCGGGCCTGGTGGACGCCCACTCCCACCTGAACACCCTCGAGGCGGCCCGGCGGGCGCTGGAGTCCGGAGTGACCACCGTGCGCACCGCCGGCGTCGACGGATACGCCGACGTGGCGCTCCGCGACGCGGTGCGTGCGCACCTTCTGCCCGGGCCGGACATCCTGGCCACCGGCGTGTACGTGACGCCCGACATCGGCAACGGCGCGCTAGCCGACCCTCGCCTGCACCGCTTCCTGGGCGACTCCGTGAACACGCCCGACGAACTCCGCCACCTGGTGGCAGTCAACGCCGACCGGGGGGCCGACTGGATCAAGACCCGGGGCACGGAACGGGCCGGTACGGCCACCACCGACCCCCGGGAGCAGGTCTACACCGAGTCGGAGCTGCGCGCCGTGGTGGAGGAGGCCGCCCGCCACGGCCTCCGCGTGGCGGCCCACGCCCACGGTGAGGAGGGCATCGTGGCCGCCGTCCGCGCCGGGGTGGCCAGCATCGAGCACGGGACCTACGCGTCCGACGCCACCCTGCGCCTGATGAAGGACGAGGGTACGTGGCTGGTGCCCACGCTCAGTTCGGTGCTCTCGTTCGGCCAGCCCGGCGACTACGCCGATCCCCGTCTCTACCTGCGCGGCCAGCACCTGGCGCCCCGACGGGTGGAGATGGTCCGCCGGGCCCACGCCCTCGGCATTCCCATCGTGGTCGGGGTGGATACCGACTACGGCGCCGGCAGCACGGCCCGGGTCTCCCGGGCGGTGGCGTTCATGGTCGAGGAACTCGGTTTCGACCCGCTCGACGCCCTCCAGGCGGCCACGACCCGGGGTGCCGAACTCCTCGGCGTCGCGGACCGGACGGGCGCGGTGCGCGAAGGCCTGGACGCCGATCTCCTGGTCATCGACTCCAATCCGCTGGAGCGCGTGCGGGCCCTGCAGGATCCGCTGGTGATCGTGTCCAACGGCCACCTGGTGGTGAACCGGTTGCCGTTCGCCCGGGCGCAGCGGTAGGGGCCCCACCCGTCCGGACCTTCGAGGGTGGGAGTCCGGTGTTTTTTCCCGGACCGTGAAGACGGTCGGGCGCCGCCTCGTAGTCCCGACGGAACCGATCCACCCATCAGGACGCTCCGATGTACGCCACCTGCATGTTCTGCAACCGGCCCCTGGGCGAGAACCAGGTCGTCGAGACCTTTCCCGTCGGCCGGCGGCTCGCGTTCGACGCCGAGCGCGGTCGTCTGTGGGTCGTGTGCGGCAAGTGCGAGCGGTGGAACCTCACCCCCATGGAGGAACGGTGGGAGGCGGTCGAGGACCTGGAGCGGATGTTCCGGGCCACCAAGGTCCGGACGTCCACCGAGAACATCGGCCTGGCCAGGCACGCCGAAGGTCTGGAGATGGTCCGGGTGGGCCGTCCGATGCGCCCCGAGTTCGCGGCCTGGCGGTACGGCGACCAGTTCGGCCGGCGGCGGAAGAAGGCCTTCCTCTACGGCGCGGCGGGCCTGGGCGTGTTCGCCGCGGTGGCCATCGGAGGCGCCGTGACCGGCATGGTCAGCGGAGCACTCATCGCCCAGAGCGGCAACTTCTGGAACCTCTGGATGAACGGCCGCACCCGGGTGAAGGTGCGCACCGGGGACGGGAAGGTCTTCAAGCTGAAGAACCCGGACCTCCTGGGCACCCGGCTGCGCCCCGCCGACGACGACCTCGGCTTCCAGGTGCAGATCCGCAAAGGCAAGCAGAAGACCTGGTTCGAGGGCGAGGAGGCCCGGCGTGTGGCGGGGCTGATCCTGCCGAAGATGAACTCGGCGGGCGGCAAGCAGGACACGGTCCGCGACGCCGTGCGCCACATCGAGGACCTGGGTCATCCGGAGGCCTTCCTCCGTGACGTGTCCGCCGGCGACCGCTTCACCGACAAGAAGGGCGTGCCCGGCTACGTCAACAAGATGCCCAAGCCGACCAAGCTGGCCGTGGAGATGGCGCTCCACGAAGAGACGGAGCGGCGGGCCCTCGAAGGGGAGCTGTGGCGTCTGGAGCGGGCCTGGGAGCAGGCCGAGGAGATCGCGGCCATCTCCGACAGCCTCCTCCTTCCCGAGGGCACCGACGACTTCGTCGAGAAGCACCGCGACGCCGGCGACTGATCCGCTCCTGCGACGCGGGCCTGCCTCGGCCCCGGGGTACGCGGGCGCGTGCGGGAACCTCGTCTAGCGGCGTGGTGCCTTCACCCGGACCGACGCCTCCCTCGGCGTGAACGCCGGCGACGGGTGCCGGGCCAGGACGGTGACCATCGTCTCCTTGGACAGGGTGCGGGGCGGCACCACGTCCACCACGGCCTCGCTGCTGCCCCGGGGCACGGTCAGGGTCGTGGGCGGGGCCAGGCTCCGCGGATCGCTGCTCTCCAGCTGCAGCGTCACCGGCACACGCACCCTCCGGTCCAGCGTCACCTTGATGCGGTAGATCTCCCGGCCGAGGCGGTCCGGCACGGCCACCATCTCGAAGCCCCGGACGTGGTACCCGCGGACCGTGACCTTCGCGGAGGCGGACAGCGAAGGGTCGGCACCCACCCCGGCCGTCAGCTCGACCGTGCGGTCGCCGAGGAGGAGCGTCTCGTCGTCCCAGGGCACCTCGACGTCGAACGACGCCGTGCCGCTGAACCCGCCGCTCCCCGTTACCGTCACCTGGTCGGGCACCGACACGAGCGAGGTCGAGGTCGACAGCGTCACGTCCTGGTCGTCGCCCTCGGGCAGCTCCGTCACGTGGATCCGGGCCACGGTGGATTCGCCGGGATCCAGGACCGGGTCGTCCAGCTCGAGAGAGGTCACCCGTGCGATCCGCGGCTTGACCTCCACCACCACCTCGTCTTCGTGACACGGAAGGCTGAACGTCTCCGGCTCGTCCTGGCAGAGCTCGACACCCTGGGCCAGTCGCAGCGAGACGCGGTACGCCCCGGCCCGCCGGGCCTCGAAGCGGTAGATGTCGTCGTCGCCCCGGGACATGGGGACCCCGTCGGGCCGGGTGGCCCTCCACGTGTAGAAGTACGGCTCGGCGCCGGCCGACGGATCCACGGACACCGTCACCATCTCGCCGACCTTCGGCTCCGAGGGGCTCACGGTCAGTGCTCCGGCCACGAGCGGATCGATGACGTCGCCCGTCTCCGGATGGATGCAGCAGTCGAGGATCTCGTCGCGGATGTCCAGTGCCATGGTCTCGGCTTCGTCCTCCATCTCCATGGCGTCGTGGAGGTCGTCGATGGCCGTCTGGCCCAGGAGGATCTGCAACGTGACCAGGTCCAGATCGTCCCACCACATCTTGGCGAAGTCGTCGCGGCCGCCCACCTCGATGCACTGGTCGTAGTGGGCGATCTCGTGCAGCAGCCAGCGATGGTTGGTCACCACGCCCTGGCGCAGGTCGTCGACGAAGCCCTGGTCGTTGAAGTAGGTCCGGTCGCAATCCGTGGTGGCGTTGTCCGGGGGCTGCCTGTCGCTGAAGGCGAAGCGCCAGTCGCCGACGTCGACGTTCGGGAAGTGGTCCTGGAGCAGATCGACCCAGTCGGCCGGGAGGCTGTAGAGGGCCTGGCCGAACCCCATCTGGGCGAGATACGCATAGAAGGCGGCCTGCCGCTGGGCGCAGGAGAGCTGGGCCGGGACGGGCTCCGAGAGGCACACGTAGGGGATCTCCGGCGCGGACTGAGCCGAGGCGGCCGGCGGACCCCAGGCCAGGGCCGAAGTCAGGAGGACGGCGGTCGCGGCGGAACGGGCGTGGTTCGGACGGGGAGCGGGCATCGTGCGCCTCCGGATACGGGGACCGCGGCGCCCGGCGGCCGGACCCGGAGGACCCGACCGGCGGAGCGCCTCTGCCCCCATCCCTGGCCGAACCACCTGCGGTTGGGATCATCGACGCCCCGCGCTCCCGGGGAACCACCGTGGCCGGCTACCGTATCTCTAGGGGTGACCGGCGCACCCCCACGCGGACGCCATCGATGCCCCGACGCCTTCTGATGGTCCTTCCGGCCGCCACCGCGGCCGCCTTCGCGCTCGCCTCCGTTCCGGTGGGCAACGCGGAGCTCCGTCCGGGGTTCGGACCCGACGTGCTCGAGGCTGCGGACGGCGGCGTCCGCCCGCTCCCGTTCCACTACGACCTCTACACCTTCCGCGGGAACGACGACAGCACGACGGTCGTTGCGTCGTTCGCCGTGCCGGCGGGCGAACTGGAGCGTCAGCGCGACACCGAGTGGGGCGTGCGGTACGGCTTCGACGTCACCCTGGTGCTGTCCGACACGGCCCTCCACCGCGTGGCCCGGACCGACGACTCCGTGTACGTGCAGGTGCCCACGTCCCTCGACGGCGACCATCTGCTCCACACGCACATCGAGGTCCTGGCGCCCCCGTCGCGGAGCACGTGGCAGCGGGTGATCATGACCGACGCCACCGAACCCGGTATCGGCACGCTCTACCACACGCCCTTCCCGATCCCGGACTACAGCGGGGAGCGCCTGATGCTCAGCGACATCGCGCTGGGGCTCCCGGGGGCCACGGAGGGTTGGACGCGGCGGGGTGTCACCCTGGCCCTGCTCCCGACGAGTCAGTTCCCGGAGAGCGCGTTCGACGTCTATTACGAGGTCTACAACCTCCCGCCGGGCACCGACTACGCCACGGAGATCGCCGTCGAACCCGTCGGTCGGGACGCGGACCGGGCCGATGCGCGGAGCGTTCGCGCCCGATTCACCGGAGAGGCCGAATCGGCCGCCGACAGCGTGCTGGCGGAACTGCGGCGGGTCGAGACCGCGCTCCCCGAAGGCCGCTACCGGCTCACGGTGACCGTGACCGACGCGGAGACCGGGTCCACGGCGTCCCGCTCGCGCCTGTTCCACGTCCGCGGGTGGAGCAAGGGCGCGACGCTGGTCGAGGCCCTTCCGAGCCGGGCCCGCGCCACCCGCTGACGGAAGCGGCTCCCGCGGCGGCACCAGAGCAGCGTTGGGGGCACCAGCTTCGGCCCGTTGCATCGGCCCACCTCCACGACGCATAGTCGAGGCGATGCCACCTCGCCCACCGACCCGTACGCGGAGATCGTCATGACCGAGCACCGTCCGATCCGTTCCGAGCCGGAGGCCTTCCGTGCCCGCGAACTCAACGTCGCGCTCACCGTGAACGACATCGAGCGAAGCCTGACCTTCTACTGCGACCAGGTCGGCTTCCATCTCAAGGAGCGCTACGAGCAGGACGGAGCGCTGAGGGGCGCGGCCCTCGTGGCGGGCGAGGCCAACATCATGATCTCCCAGGACGACGGGGCGCTGGGCACCGACCGGGTCAAGGGACAGGGCATGCGGCTCTACTTCTCCACGGTGCAGGACGTGGACGAGTTCGCGGCCACCATCGAGGCGCGAGGCGGTTCGCTGGCGGTCCAGCCCCGGGACATGCCCTGGGGCGCACGGGCCTTCGACCTGGTTGACCCGGACGGCTTCAAGATCACGATCGCCCAGTCCGAGGAGCTGTAGGGAATCTCTGCACAGGGCAGGTGGACCTCGTTGCTCGCGCCAGGGCCCGGGCGCCAAGGCGGAGCAACGAAGGCATAGCCGTAGCTACGTCGAGGCGCTCCAACGACGGCGAGCGGGCCCTGCCGCAGCAACCCATCA
>JAVJOF010000002.1:0-376817 GCA_040216925.1 Longimicrobiales bacterium | reverse complement strand
CGCCCGGTGGGAGAGTACGTCGCCGCCAGCTTTCTTCTGAACGGGCCCGTCCGGTTTCTCGCCGGTCGGGCCCGTTCCTTTTTCCCCCCCACCCCCCACCGCTTCCACCATCACGCCCCCGGCCCTACGCGGGCCGTCAGCGGGGGAGGGTGTCGAGACCGCCCCGCAGGGCCCGGGCGGCGCGCCGGGGATCCGGTGCCGCCATGACGGCCCCGACCACCGCCACCCCTGCGACACCCGTGCCGGACAGTGCCGCCACGTTCCCTTCTGCGATGCCACCGATGGCCACGACCGGCACGTTCACGGCCTCGACCACACGCCGCACCCCCGCGGGGCCGATGGCCTCGCCTCCCACGTCCTTCGTGGTGGAGCCGAACACCGCGCCGCAGCCGATGTAGCTGGCGCCGTCCGAAACGGCCCGGCGCGCCACGGCCGGGTCGTCGGCCGAACGCCCGATGACGAACCCCGGCGGGGTGGCGTTCCGGACCGCGGACACCGGAAGGTCGTCAGGACCCACGTGGAGGCCGTCCGCCTCCACCAGGAGCGCGATATCGAGTCGATCGTTCACGATCAGCAGGGCGTCATGCTCCCGCGTCAGGGCCCGAAGACTCCGGCCGAGCGCGATGCGGGTGCGCGCCGAGTCACCCTTGTTGCGCAACTGGACGGCCGTGGCGCCCCCTCGGAGTGCGGCGGCCACGACCTCGACGACCGACGTCGGCGCCGACAGTCGAGCGTCGGTCACCACCGTGAGGCGAAGGCGCCGGGCCAGGCCGTCGGGCGTGCGGGCCCTCACGGGGTGTCCGGGCCGCCTCCGTTGCGCGCCACGCTGTCCCGCGCCCGGCGGGCGTCGGCGACGGCCCTGTTGTGCTCCGCCAGCGTCCGGGTGAAGACGTGGGACCCGTCCGGGCGCGCCACGAAGTAGTAGAAGTCCTCGGGTGCCGGGTAGAGGGCCGCGAGAAGGGCGGCCGCTCCCGGGGAGCCGATGGGACCGGGGGGGAGGCCGGGCTGGGTGTAGGTGTTGTACGGACTGTCCTGCACGGAGTCGATGGCCGCGAACAGGAGCCGGGCGCGCGGACCTCCCAGAGCGTAGAGCACGGTGGGATCGGCCTGGAGGAGCCAGCCGTCCCGAAGTCGATTGTGGTACACGCTGGAGATGGTCGGCATCTCGTCGATCATCCGCGCCTCCGCCTGCACGATCGACGCAAGCGTGACGAGCTCCTGCTGGGTCATCTCCAGGGAATCGAGCCGGGCGCGCCTGCCGGGTGTCCAGAAGGCGCGGTGCCGCTCGACCAGGGTTGCGACCACCGACGACGGGGAGATGCCCGGGGCGAAGCGGTACGTGTCCGGGAACAGGTATCCCTCGAGGCCCGGCCCCGGAACCCCGAACGTGTCCGCCGAGGCGGCGCGCAGGAGCGCCTCGACGGAGTCGGGTGCCGTGCCCGTCACCTCGGCGATGCGGGGGGCGATCTGCGCCAGGCGGAAGCCCTCGGGGATGGTCATGGCCACCGTCGACACACGCCCCGCGGTGAGAAGATCCAGGACCTGGCCCCACGAGGCACCCCGGGGCAGATCGTAGACGCCGGACTTCACGCGTGTGTCGTCTCCTCGCATCCTGGCGAAGAGGACGAACGCCCGCCTGGCCCCGATGACCCCCCGAGCGGAGAGGGAGTCCGCCACCTGACCGAGACTGGCGCCGGACGGGACGGTGACGGTGACCGGGGGACCGTCCTCGGAGCCGCCCCCACACGCCACGAGGCCCGCCAGACCGAGGGCCAGCAGGAGGGAGCGTCCGCGACCGATGACGCTCATCGGGAGCCGCCGTCGAGCCAGGCCTGGAGGATGAGCGCCGCCGCGGCCGCGTCGATGCGTTCCTTTTCGTGCAGTTGCTGCCGTCGCAGGCCGATGGAGCGCACCGCCCGCTCGGCCCGCACGGAGGTCATCCGCTCGTCGACGTACCGGACCGGAACATCGAGCCGCGCGGCCAGGGCGTCTCCTGCTTCGCGGACCTCGGCGCACCAGTCGGTCTCCTCGCCGGCGAGGTCCAGGGGCAGTCCCACCACGACGGTTCCGATGCCGTGCTCCTTGCCGATGGCTTCCAGGCGGGTCAACGGTACCCGCTTGCCCGCCCGGCGCACGAGTGTCTCCAGCGGTGATGCGATCGTGCCCGTCGGATCGCTGAGCGCCAGCCCGATGCGCTTCTTCCCGAAGTCGATGCCGAGAGCCCTCATACGCGGGCGGTCAGAGCTCGGCCAGGGCCGCGTCGAGATCCCGTCCGGCCAGGAGGTCGCCGTAGAGGTCGTGGACGACCGCTTCCGATCCGAACGCGAAGGAGCATCGCGGGTCTCCCCGGCGCCTGCAGGCCACCTCGAGCACCGCAACGGGCCCGCCGGCGATCTCCGTCAGGAAGCCCGCGAGGAACCCACTGGTGAACATGCACCCGCTCCGGCTCTCGTCTCCCCGGGCCTCGACCCAGTTCCCGGAAACCAGGAAGCCGACGGCGTCGTGGGACCCGTCGTGGGCCAGCGTGCCCCACCCCCGACTGTCGAAGAAGGCCGCGAACCGCTGCCAGAAGCTGGCCTGCGTGACGCCGCCCGGATCCCTGCCGAGGGCCTGGCGAAAGATGGTGCTGGCTTCCTCGCCCGCCGCGTACCCTGCCGCGTGGAGGGCGTGGATCGTCGGGAGCTCGCCGGCCTCCCTGGCCAACTCGCGGTGAAGGATCTCGAAGATCGAGGCCGGAACGGCCACCTCACGAAGGGTCGCTGCCGTAGCGTCCATGAGCGTTCCTCATTGGGCGCCTTCGTGGGCGGCGCCGGGATTCGACGGGGTGGGGGACCCGTGGCCCGCCGGCCGGGGGCCTACAGGGTCGGGTGCTGGTGCCCTAATATAGAGGGAGCAAACACGACTCCGAACGGGCGGCCTCCCACGGGCCGGGGATACCATGGAATACGATCACGAATCGCAGGTCGTCAACTTCATCTCGGGCCTCTTGCTGGGAGCCGTCATCGGCGCCGGCGTGGCCCTTCTCACCGCTCCCGAGAGCGGGCGGCGGACGCGGCGGAAGATCAAGCGCGCCGCCGGAGACATCCGCAGCACCACCGTCGATCGTCTCGAGGACCTGGCCGAGGACGTGAAAGGGCGGGTCGACGAGGCGTTCGAAGGCGCCCGCAAGCGTCTCCCCTAGTCGGAGGTCCCGGCGCCGGCCAGGAGATCCCGGACCCGCTGCTTCAGGGCGGGGTCCATGGGTTCCAGGGACGGCCGCTCGACGACCTGGCGAAGCGCCTCGTGCCCTTCCGCTTCCCGACCGGCGTCGATGAGCATCGTGCCGAGGGCGTAGTGGTGGACCAGGCGCTGGGGTTCGGCCGATACGGCCAGACGGAGGTGGTCCTCGGCGGCGGCCCAGGAGGCGCCGGAAACGGCGTCCCCGACCAGACGCTCGAGCGTCCAACGGGTCACCGCCGACATGCGCATGATGTCGGCCTGCCATGCTCCGAGGACCCGATGGGCCGTGGCGTCGGACGGGTCCACCGCCAGTGCCTGCCGGGCCGCGCCCACGAAGCCCTCGGCGCGTCGGGCCCTGTCGCTGGCGGGACGGCTCCGCGCCGAGAGCCAGAGCGCCAGGGCGAGGTGAGCGTGTCCCTCGACCCGCTCCGGCTCGGCCTCGGCCGCACGTCGAGCGTACCCGACGCCCCGCTCGAACCACTCCGCCCGGCGTTGGTCGTTGGTGGCCAGTTCGCCGAGCGCCAGAGCCTCCCTGCTGGCGCGCCAGAGGAGTTCGAACGCATCGGGCGTGGTGGCCAGCCCGGCTTCGAAGTGCTCCAGGGCCTCGGTGGGCCGGAGGGCGGTGTGGTCCTCGTCGCCCGCTCGCAGCGCCTCTGCGACAACGGGAGGGACCCGCGAAAGGCCCCGAGCCGTCTGGCTCTCGGCGCCGGCAGGCAGGACCGCAATCGCGGCCATGCCCCACGCTGCGACGTACACACGCATACGTTCGGGTCGACTCCTGATTCGATCGGGGGAAGCGGCCAAAGTCACCTTCCACGCGCGGCGGGTCAATGATCCCCTCCAGGCTCATCGAGCGGAAACGAGACGGCGGCGCACTCGCGAGCGAGGAGTTGCGCGGCTTCCTGGACGCCTACCTGGACGGCGACGTGGCCGACTATCAGATGGCCGCGTTCCTGATGGCGGTGCACTTCGAGGGGCTGGACGCCACAGAAACCGAGACCCTCGTGTCGGCGATGCTCGGCTCGGGTGCCTCCCTCGACCTGGCCGGGCTGCCGGGCCCGCGGATCGACAAGCACTCGACGGGCGGCGTGGGCGACAAGGTGTCCCTGGCGCTCGCGCCCCTGGCCGCGGAGATGGGCCTGTACGTGCCGATGATGTCGGGACGGGGTCTCGGGCACACGACGGGTACCCTGGACAAGCTGGACGCCATCCCCGGCTTCCGGACCCAACTCGAGCTGGGGGAGTTCACGGCGATCCTGGAGCGGGTGGGGTGTGCGATGATCGGTCAGACACCGGACATCGCCCCGCTGGACCGCCGCCTCTACGCGCTTCGGGACGTGACCGGAACCGTACCCGTGATCCCGCTCATCGCGGCGTCCATCATGAGCAAGAAGCTGGCGGAGGATCTGACGGGGCTCCTGCTCGACGTGAAGGTGGGCGGAGGTGCGTTCATTCCGGAGGAGGCCCGGGCCCTGGACCTCGCCCGGACCATGGTGGACATCGGCGCCGCGCGCGGACTCCCGGTCCGCGCTCTGCTCACGGCCATGGACCGGCCCCTGGGCCGTGCCGTGGGCAATGCTCTCGAAACGGCCGAGGCGCTGGCCTGCCTCCGGGGCGAGGGGCCGGACGACCTCCGGGACCTCGTGGTCGCCCAGGTCGTCGAGATGGTGCGGGCCGCCGGTGACGACGATCCGGGGATGCCCCTGCGCGTGGAGGCGGCCCTCGCTTCCGGGCGGGCGCTCGAGCGGTTCGGTCGCATGGTCGACGCGCAGGGCGGCGATGCCCGCGTGGTCGAACGCCCGGACCTGCTCCCGACGGCGCCCTTCCGGCGGGAGGTGACCTCCGACCGGGTGGGACTCGTGGCGGCCGTGGATCCCCGGGCCCTCGGGGAGGGGAACGTGACGCTCGGCGGCGGCCGCCGCCGCATGGAAGACGTGGTGGACCTGGCCGTGGGCTTCGAAGTCGACGTCCGGCCGGGTCAGCGGATGACCACCGGCGACCGTCTCGGGGTGGTCCATGCGCGTTCGGAGGACGACCTCGACGCGGGCGCGGCCATCCTGAAGGACGCGATCCGCTACGGCGAGGCGGCCGGCATCCGGCCGCTCATCTCCCATCGCGTGACGGCGACAGGAACCGAGCGCCTCGGAAGGGCCTGAGCCGACCGCCGGAGCCGGCCCCGGATCCGTCAGCCCGTGGTCGGGTTCCAGCGCCGGTGGACGACCCCTTCCCGCGACAGCGCGCGGCCCAGAGGTTCGGCGTGCCCCGGAAGGGTCACGAGGGCCAGGTCGCACGCGGCGTTCGATTCGGCCGGGGCCGGGACGACCTCGCAGGGGATGCGCTCGGTGGTGGCCACTTCCTCGGCCCAGAGTGCGGCCGTCGTGGTATCGAAGACGAACGTCACGCGATCCATCGGGGATGGGCTCAGTTGAACGGCCGGTCCGGCATGCGGAACCTGCGACTGCCCGAGCGGTCGCAGAACTCGGTGGGCTCGGTGCCCGGGATGAAGTACTCGACGTACTGATCCTCCTCGGCGCACCACCGGGAAGCGAGCTTGCCCGTGCGCCGATCGACCAGGGCGGTGTTCAGCCCCTCCACGAGTTGCCACGGAGACGGCACGGCCAGCATCGGCTCGACCGACGGGGCGTCGGAGTCCTCCGCCGCTTCCGCTCCGTAGTAGACCTCGCGCATGAACCGTCCCCAGACCGGGGCGGCCAGACCGCCGCCCGTGGCCTGGCGTCGGCCCCGCCCGAGACGGAAGATCGGCGTGGGGCTGTCCATGCCGAACCACACCGTGGCCAGGAGGTTCGGCGTGAACCCCGTGAACCAGACGTCGGTGCCGTCGTTGGTGGTCCCGGTCTTGCCCGCGGCCGGGACCTCCCGCGGAAGGCCCGCCGCGATGCGGATCGCGCTGTACCCCGTGCCCCGGGCGACGACGTCTTCGAGCATCGACACCATGATCCGAGCCACCCTCGGGTCGAGGACCTGCGTCCGCTCGGGCTGGGGCTCCCAGATGACGTTCCCGTTGGCGTCCTCCACCCGGAGGATCGGGAAGGGTCGGACCTTGGTCCCCATGTTGGGGAACGAGGAGTAGGCCTCCGCCACCTGGATCGGGATGACCTCGGAGGCGCCGATCGTGGTGGACGGATACCGCTCGATCTCGGTCTGGATGCCCATGCGTCGCGCCGTCTGGGCGACGGTCTCGATGCCCACCTCCTCCCAGCCGAGCTTGATGGCGATCATGTTCGTCGACGTGTAGAGGCCTTCCCGGATCGTCATCGGGCCCTTGAACTCCTCGCCGAAGTTCGAGGGCCGCCAGTCCTCGCCGCTGACCTGGGGGTAGACCACCGGAGCGTCCACCACGATGTGCGACGCCGGAATGCCGCTGGCGATGGCCGAGGTGTAGACGAAGGGCTTGAACGACGACCCGGCCTGACGGCGGGCCAGGCGAGCCCGGTCGAACTTGGACTGCTCGAAGTCCCGCCCCCCGACCAGCGCCTTCACGTGGCCGGTGCCGGGGTCGAGGGCGATGAAGGCGCCCTGGAGATAGGGACTGGAACCGGGAAAGCTCGGGACGCTGTCGAAGTCCGCGTAGGGGCTGTGCTGGAAGTTGCCGTCGCTTTCGATGGCCGCCCAGCCTTCGCGCATGGCGCGCTCCGCGGCGCGCTGCATGTCCACGTCGAGGGTGGTCACGACCCGGAGACCGCTCTTGTAGATCTCGTCTCCGAATCGGGAGTCCAGGATCTGTCGGACCCACTCCTCGAAGTAGGGGGCGAGCGTTCGGCTCGTGCCTTCGGGCTCCTCCGCAGGCAGGGGCTCCTGCCTCCAGCGTTCGGCTTCCTCATCCGTCAGATAGCCAAGCCGGGCCATGCGGGAGAGCACGAGGTTGCGTCGGCGGAGCGCGTTCTCCGGCTGCCGGAAGGGGTCGAAGCGTCCCGGACGGTTGAGGATGGCGGCCAGCAGCGCGGCTTCCGCCACGTCCACGTCGGTGATGCTCTTTCCGAGGTAGTTGCGGGCAGCGTTCTGGAAGCCGTACCCGCGCCCCATGTAGATTTCGTTGAGGTACGACTCGAGGATCTGGTCCTTCGTGTACGACCGCTCGAGGTCCAGCGCCACCTGGAGTTCCTTCAGCTTCCGCGTGATCCGGCGTTCGAAGCCGATCTGATCGAACATGTTCCGGGCGAGCTGCTGGGTGATGGTGCTCCCGCCTCCCAGGTTGCGGCCCGTGGCCACGCCCCACACCGCCCGGGCGATGCCCCGGGGATCGAAGCCTCCGTGGTCGTAGAACCGCCCGTCCTCGATGGCCACCACCGCCTGCGGGACGTATTCCGGCATGGCGGCGAGCGACACGGGTGTACGGCGTTCGAACCCGATCTCCGTGATCAGCCTGCCGTCGTGGCTCAGGAGCTTGCTGGTCTGCTCGGGCTCCCAGGTCTTGATCTGGGCGATGGACGGACAGGCGTCGCCCGCGCACAGGTTCTGCCACGAGCCCAACGCTCCGCCGGCGCCCAGCGCCACCAGGAACGTGCCCGCCAGGAGGTAGGCCCTCGGGAACCAGAGCCTCCGCGCCGTCGCCTTCCAGCGGGGCTCGGTGGACGCTGCGCGTTTCTTGGGCTTGGGCTTGGCCTTGGCCATGGTATCGCGGGGGAGGGGAACCCCCCGATCTCGAGGGCAGTCCGGGCTTCGGCGGGGCGCCTCCGGCCCGCCGTCGTGTTCGGCTGGGAAGGTAGTGGCCCCGGGCTTCCTGTCCAGTGAGTGGAACACCGCGTCGGGGGCGAGGATCCCCCTCCGACGACCTTGACCGTTTCCGGCGGGTCCGTCACTCTCCGTCACGTTCGTACCGCGCCGCGACCAGCCTGGATCGTGGACTTCGGCACAGGAGAGTGGTCGCTTTGGCAACGCCTGCTAGGATCGTCCAGAAACCCTGGGGACACGAGGTCATCTGGGCCGACACCGAGAAGTACGTCGGCAAGATCCTCCACGTCCGGGCCGGAGAGGCCCTGTCGGTCCAGCTCCACGAGCAGAAGGACGAGACGCTGTTCGTTCTACGTGGCAGTCTCCGCTTCTTCACCGGCACCTCGCCGGACGACCTCGAGCCGGTGTCCGTGGAGGAGGGGGAGTCGGTACGCGTGAAGCCGGGCACCGTGCATTTCATGGAGGCGGTGACCGACTGCGACGTTCTGGAGGCCTCCACGCCCCACCTGGACGACGTCGTGCGATTCCGTGATCGGTACGGGCGGGCCCGCGGCGCCGGGGAGTGAGGCCGCGGGCGGCGGAGATGCCGGCGTCCCGGTCTTCCTGGGTCTCGGTGCCAACCTCGGGGATCCTCTGGCGCAGTTGGCTCGGGCGGTGCGGGCGCTCACGGTCCGTTTCGGGGATCTTCGGACGTCGGGGGTGTACCGTTCCCGGCCCGAGGACGGGTCGCGACAACCGGACTACCTGAACGCCGCCGTTCGGCTGACCACGCTCGAGCCACCGGACGATGTCCTCGCGTTCGGCGCCCGCCTCGAAGACGAGGCCGGGCGCGTGCGGGCGCGGGTGCACGGCGCCCGCCCGCTGGATGTGGACCTTCTGTTCTATGGAGACCTGGTGTGTGCCACCCCCCGATTGACGCTTCCGCATCCTCGCTGGGCCCGTCGACCGTTCGTGGTCCTGCCCCTTGTGGACCTGGATCCCCTGTGGGTGGACCCGAGCAGCGGCCGCAGCGTTGCGTCCGTGGCGGTCGAGCGCGGGTGGACGGACGGAAGCCTGACCCGGGTACTCCCACCCGGACGGCTCGGGGCGCAGGACGGCGACTCGTGACCGCCCGGCGCGGCGCCTGGGTGGCGGGAGCGGCGCTCGTGCTGGCGGCCTGCGGCGGCGACGCGCAGCAGACCGCCTCGGGCATGGTGGTGTCGTCGGACCCGGAACTCCGAGCCATGGCGGAGGCCCTCCTTCCGGATCTGGCCCGCCGGTCGGGCCTGGAACTCAAGGCGCCGGTGCGGCTGGAGATGCGCAGCCGGGACGAACTGGTCCGCTACCTCCGCTTCAAGTTGTCCGAGGAACTGCCCGAGGCGGAGGCGCAGGTGACCGTGGCCTCGTACGCCATGCTCGGACTCGTTCCGGAGTCTCTCGACCTTCGCGGCGTACTCCTGGCCCTCTACACCGAACAGGTGGCGGGCTTCTACGAACCCGACTCGACGGCGCTGTTCGTCCTCGACGATCAGCCCGCACAGGCGCTCCAGGGGCTATTGGTGCACGAACTCGTCCACGCGGTGCAGGACCAGTCCGCGGACCTCGACGCCCTGACCGACCCGGAACTGGGCAACGACCGGGCCACCGCCGCCCAGGCCGCCATCGAGGGGCACGCGACGTTGGTCATGCTCGAGTACCTCACCGAGCAGATGCAGGGCGCGCCCGTGGACCTGGGGGACATTCCGGACTTCGCCTCCACGCTTCGCCCTGCCCTGGAGGGCATGCGGGCCCAGTTCCCGGCGTTGGCGGACGCGCCGCCGGTGATCCAGGAGTCGCTCCTGTTCCCCTATCTCGAGGGCGCCGGATACGTGCAGCGGCTGTGGACCGAAGGTGATCGGGTCGCGCCGTTCGGACCCTTCCTGCCGCAGTCCACCGAGCAGATCCTGTCGGGCGACCGTGCGGACGTCCCGGTGGCGTTCGTCCTGGACGTGGAGGGTGTGGACGTGGTCCACGTCGACGACCTCGGACGCCTCGAACTCGGGGTCCTTCTGGAGCACCACGCGGGGACGCAGGCCGGGTCGGCCGCCCGGGGATGGGGAGGTGACCGGTACGCTCTCGTCGAAACTGCCGACGGCACGCGGGGGTTGGTCCTCGCCACGGTCTGGGACACGGCCGCGGCGCGCGACGCCTTCGTGCGGAGCCTGGGGAGCGACCTCTCGAAGTTCCCGGCTCCGGCCACGCTCGTGGCGGTCGAGTCCGAAGTCGGACCGGCGGCGCTGCTCTCCGTCGGGGCCGGACAGGACGCGATCGTGCGGTTCCGGGCCGCCCCGGCCGGCCCGTGACCGGAAGCGGCGGGTCGGCCGTTGCGGTCCAGCACCGCGGTGGGGCCTACGACGTCCTGGTCGGCCCCGGCCTCCTCGCACGGTTGCCCGCACTCCTCGAGGAGCGGGCGCCGGCGTTCCGGTACGCCGTGGTGGCCGACCGGACGGTGGCCGACCTCCACGCAGGGCCGGTGCTCGCGGACATGGCCGCGGCCGGTCTTCGGGCGGAGTTGTTCCCGTTCCCGGCGGGCGAAGCCTCGAAGAACCGGTCGGAGTGGCGCCGCCTCACGGACGCGCTCCTGGATCGGGGCTACGGCCGGGATACGGCGGTGGTGGCCCTCGGGGGCGGCGTGACCGGCGACCTCGCCGGCTTCGTGGCTGCGACGTACCTGCGGGGCGTTCCGGTGGTCCAGGTGCCGACCAGCCTCGTGGCGATGATCGATTCGGCCGTGGGGGGCAAGACCGGGGTCGATGTGCCCCAGGGCAAGAACCTCGTCGGCGCGTTCCATCCTCCGGCCGTCGTCGTGGTGGATCCGGAGGTGGCGGCCACGCTTCCGCGGAGCGAGCGGGCCCAGGGGCTGGCCGAGGCCGTGAAGCACGGCGCGATCCTCGATGCCGACTACTTCGGCCGGCTCGTGGACGATGCGTCGAAGCTTCTGGACGGCGATCCGGAGGCCACGACCGCGGCCGTCCTGCGCTCGGTCGAACTCAAGGCGGGCGTGGTGAGTCGAGACGAGCGGGAGGGAGGACTCCGTCAGATCCTCAACTTCGGCCACACCCTCGGGCACGCGCTGGAGGCGGCATCCGCCTACCGGCTCGGGCACGGGAGTGCGGTGGCCGCCGGCATGGTGCTCGAAGCGGACCTCGGCGAACGCCTCGAGGTGACCGAACCCGGGACCCGCGATCGGCTGGACGATGCGCTGGCGCGCTTCGAGCTGATGCCCACGCCCCAGGTGCCGATGCCGGGACGGGCGCCGGCAGACTACCTCGGCGCCGACAAGAAGGCCCGGGGCGGCGAACCCCGCTTCGTCCTCCTCGAGCGGATCGGCTCGGTGGCCCGGGAGACCGGATGGAGCCGGACGGTGCCCGAGGCGTTGGTCCGCGCGGTTCTCGACCCCGGCCACCACCCGTCCTGAACGGGCTCGCCCCGGGCCGACGCGGTTTCTATCTTAGGCGGCCAACTCACCCTGGATGGAGGGCTCATGGCGCTCCCTGAGCGCACCCCCGCACAGACCGTGGCGGCCGCACTCGCGACCCGAGCGACGACCGACCCGGAGCGCGTGTTCCTCCGGGGCGCGGACCGGCCCCTCGGCTATGGGGAGGTGGACAGCCGCGCCGAATCGCTCGCGGCGGCCCTGGCCCATCTGGGCGTGGAGGAAGGAGACCGGGTGGCGCTCCTCCTGCCGGCCTGTCCCGAGTTCGTGACCACGCTGTTCGCCGTGGCCAAGCTCGGCGCCGTGGCCGTGCCGCTGAACCCCCGCCTGACCACCAGCGACCTGCACTACATGCTGCGGCACTCGGAGGCGGTGTGCGTGGTGACCGTCGAGCGTGCGTACGGGATCGAGTACCTGGAGGTGTTCGAAGACCTCCTGGTGAGTCTCCCCGACCTTCAGTATCTGGTCACCGTCGGCGACGAGGACCTCTGGTACGACGACCGGATCTTCCAGTTCGAGGATCTCCTTTCCGCGGGCGCGGGCCGGGACTATCCGGCCCCCGACGTCGATCCGGCCTCCGACTGCTTCGCCATCGTCTACACGTCGGGCACCACCGGGAAGCCGAAGGGCGTAGAGCTCTCCCACGCCAATCTGGTGGCCACCGCCGCGGCGAGTGCCGAGGCACTGGGTCTCACGCCGGACGACACGGTGGTGGGGATCTCGTCGCTCTTCCACGTCTTCGCCCTGGTCCAGGGTCTGCTCGGCACGTTGTGGGGAGGAGCTTCCCTCGTACTCCAGGACGAAGCGGAAGCGGGGCCCACGCTCGACCTGATCGAGGCGCATCGGGCCACCGTCCACTTCGGGGTGCCCACGCTGTTCGTCCAGAGCGCGGCGGAGCAGGAGGGATCTCCCCGGGACCTGTCGTCCCTCCGGCTCGCCGTCGTGGCCGGCGCGCCGGTGAACGACGCACTCGTCACGAGGCTCCGGAGCACCCTCTGTCCGGACGTGCGGATCGCCTACTCGCTCACGGAAGCCTCGTCCACCGTGTGCGTGCCCGGCGCGGCCGACGCAGAACAGAAGAAGGCCTACACCGTCGGTCGTCCGCTCCGGGGGACCGAATTGCGGATCCTGGAGGAGGACGGGTCCCTCCTGCCCGAGGAGAGCGTCGGAGAGATCGCGTTGAAGGGACCGGGTGTGATGCTGGGCTACTACCGGCAGCCCCGGGAGACGCGGGAGGCCTTCGACGCCAACGGCTTCCTACGCACCGGCGACCTCGGCATGGTGGACGAGGGCGGCTACGTCCATTTGGTGGGTCGTCGGAAAGACGT
The DNA here is from genome assembly GCA_040216925.1 of Longimicrobiales bacterium. GTDB lineage: Bacteria > Gemmatimonadota > Gemmatimonadetes > Longimicrobiales > Gaopeijiaceae > JAJCZZ01. The sequence continues at coordinate 364,124 of JAVJOF010000002.1, read as the reverse complement.
TATCATTCGATCTGGCTTCAATGTGTACCCCCGGGAGGTCGAGTCTCGACTCGAGGCGCACCCGGCGGTCCAGGAGGCGGTGGTCGTGGGCATGCCCGACCCGCTCCTGGGAGAAGCCATCTGCGCCTGTATCGTCCCGATCGAGGGGGCGATCGTGACGGACCCGGAACTTGTGGATTGGTGCCGCGAAACCCTCGCGGAGTCCAAAGTTCCCGATCAGGTCCGCTTCTTCGATTCATTCCCTCGGACCGGGACGGGCAAGACCCGCCGGGTCGAGCTCGCCCGACTGATCCAGTCGGAGGGTGCGGACCCGGCCTGAGCATGGCCGCAGGTGCCGGATTCGCCGGCGCTGAACCAGGCTTCCCCGACCCCGTGCGCGCTCCGAGCGGACGTGGACGAGGTGGGGAGGTCTCGCGGCGGAACATACAACACAGCCAGCGAGAACCGATTTGATGGGTACTCCCTACACGCGTGCTCCCCACCAGGGGGGCACCGGCCCGGCGGCGTCCGATTCGCCCCACGCAGCGCTTCTCATCGACTTCGACAACGTCACGATGGGGATGCGCAGCGACCTCTCCAAGGAGCTCAAGAACCTCCTCGGCTCCGACGTCATCAAGGGCAAGGTCAGCGTCCAGCGAGCCTATGCCGACTGGCGTCGCTATCCCCAGTACATCGTGCCCCTCTCGGAGGCGTCGGTCGATCTGATCTTCGCCCCGGCGTACGGGAGCAACAAGAAGAACGCCACCGACATCCGGATGGCCATCGACGCCCTCGAGCTGGTCTTCATCCGGCCCGAGATCGGCACCTACATCCTGCTGACCGGCGACTCCGACTTCTCCAGCCTGGTGCTGAAGTTGAAGGAGTACGGGAAGTACGTGATCGGCGTGGGAATCCAGGAGTCCACCTCGGATATCCTGGTCCAGAACTGTGACGAGTACTACTCGTACACGAGCCTGACGGGTCTCCGGAAGACGACCGACGGGGATTCGGGCAGTCAGGACCCGTGGGTCCTGGTCGAGATGGCCCTCGACAAGATGGTCAAGCGCGACGACGTGATGCGGTCCGATCGCCTCAAGCAGGTCATGCAGGAGATCGACGCCAACTTCGACGAGGGGAGCTTCGGCTTCAGCAAGTTCTCGAAGTTCCTGGCCGAAGCGTCCTCCCGCCGTCTGGTCCAGCTCCGCAAGATGGAGAACGGCCAGTACGAGGTGAGCCCGATGAAGGGCGGCGGTCGGGCGAAGAAGGACGACGACGGCGGCCGGGGTCGTGGCCGGGGTCGTGGCCGCGGCCGGGATCGTGACCGGGGCGACGGTGGAAGCTCGTCCGCCTCCCCGTCGGCGCCGTCCCCCTCGTCGGGCAGCTCGGAAAGCGCCTCGTCGCCCACGCACTCCGGCGGCTCGGACGACCCGCTCCGGGAAGCCTACGGTCTCATGACGCAGGCGCTCGAGAACCTCCGGGAAGCAGGCCGGGAGCCGGTGCGCGACTCCGACGTCAAGCGGAAGATGCTCGAGATCGACCGCTCCTTCGACGAGACGGAGCTGGGCTTCCCGAAGTTCAGCAAGTTCCTGAGCCAGGCCGAGGAGCACGGCGTGGTGCGCATGGGCCGCACCGAAACCGGGAACTACGAGGTGTCCCTCGGGGACGCCGATGCGCCCGCACCGGGCGTGACCGCCGGGGGCGCCCAGGCGGAGCGGACCCACGAATCGCGCGCACAGGCGGCGTCCGACGAGACCGATGGCCAGGACGACCGGGCGAGCGCCGCCGACGTATCGCCCGCGGAGCCTGAAGACGCCGGTGAGGTGGTCATCGATCCGAAGGACCTGGACGACGGCAGCCTCCGCCTCGGGCCGCGGCGCGGCTCGACCCGCCGCCGTGGCGGCGACGATCCGCCTCCGCTCTTCGAGGGACAGATCGTCTCGACGCCGTCCACCAGCGACGCGAACGGCTCCACTGCCGCGCCGGTCGAGGAGGAAGCCCCGAAGGCGCGGACGGCTTCGCCCCGGGAGGATGCGCCGCCGACCACTTCGGCAGCCTCCGGGAACGACGACGGGGACTTCGACGCGGGTGCGCTCGGACTGCCCACCGACCCGGACAGCATCGTACGGTACATGGCCCACCGCTATCGCGGCGTGGGTGAGAAGACGGCCGAGACCCTGGTGGAGCGTTTCGGGACGGACGTATTCCAGACCCTCCGGGACGCACCCGACTCGATCAACGACGCGGTCACGCCGAAGCGGGCGGAGCAGGTGCTCGAAGCGTGGAAGGCCGACTACGATCGCCGAGTGACGCGACGTGGCGGAGGGCGCTGACCTCCGCGTCGGCCGCTGGACTTCGAAGCGCCCCGGACTCCGGTTCCGGGGCGCTTCGTCGTTCGGGGTGATCCGTCGGGCACCGCCGCCGACCCGTGGACGGTAGGCGTTCCGGTCCGGGGGCGGCCGGAGCGGCGTCCGTGCTGCCCTGGGTGGCAGGTGCGCCGCCGGACGCCTCGGCGCCCCCTCTGCTGGGCCGGTCCGCCGCCGAGATCGCCCGGGCGCTCCTCGGGGCGCGGGTCGTGTCCACCGTGGGCGGCGGGGCCGTCGAGGTGGTCGTGGTCGAGGTGGAAGCCTACGGGGGGGGCGAGGACCCGGCGTCCCACGCGGCCGTGAAGGCCGGACGCACCGCGAGGAACGCCGCCATGTTCGGCCCCTCCGGTCGGGCCTACGTCTACCGGAGCTACGGCGTGCACTGGTGCATCAACGTCGTGACCGGGGAGCGCGGTTCGCCCCAGGCGGTCCTGCTCCGGGGCGGGGCCGTGGTGTCGGGGCGGGATCTCGCGTCGCGTCGTCGGGCCGGGCGTACACCCCTCGCGGCCGGCCCGGGGCGCCTGGCACAGGCGCTGGGCGTCGACGGTTCGTTGGACGGCCACGACCTGGGCCGCCACCCCCTGCGCCTCCTCCCCGGCTGGCCCGTGCCCGAGGGGCGGATCGGCTCCACCGGGCGCGTGGGGGTGAACCGGGCGGCGGAGTGGCCCCTTCGGTTCTATGTTCGTGGCGCCGAAGGCGTGACGCCCGGGGCACCCACCGACCCTCCACCGTCCGAGTCCGCATGAGCGAACCCACCTGGATCTCCCTGCTGCCTCCGATCCTGGCCATCATCCTGGCCATCGCCACGAAGCAGGTCTACCTGTCCCTGGCAGGCGGCATCTTCCTCGGGTGGACGATCCTCGAAGGCTGGAATCCGCTGGCCGGGATGGCCGGTGCCGTGGACGGTACCGTGGCCGTCTTCGAGAGCCCGGGAGACACCCGCGCCATCCTCTTCACGCTGGTCATCGGTTCGTTGATCGCCACCGTGGAGGCCTCGGGCGGCGTACGGGGATTCGTGCACTTCCTGGAGAGCCGGAGTTGGGTGGATTCGGCCAAGAAGTCCCAGCTCCTGGCCTGGGCGACCGGCGTGGTCATCTTCATCGAGTCCAACATCACGGTGCTGGTGGCGGGCTCGGTGGCCCGGCCCCTGTGTGATCGCTTCAAGTGCTCCCGCGAGAAGCTGGCCTACATCATCGACTCGACGTCGGCCCCGATCTGCATCCTGATTCCCATGAACGCCTGGGGCGCCTACAACCTCGGGATCCTGGAAGGGCTGGGGGTCGAGAATCCGCTCGGCGTGTTCCTCAACGCGGTGGTCCTGAACTTCTACGCGATCGCCGCCGTCCTTCTGGTGCTGATCGTGATCCTGACGGGCTGGGACATCGGACCCATGAAGAAGGCCGAGGAGCGGACCCGGGGCGGGCAGCTCCTGTGGCCTGGCTCCACCCCCATGATCGACGAGGACGTCCTCTCGCCGCCCCCGAACGAGAACGTAGAGCCCCGGGCGCGCAACATGTTCCTGCCCATCGCCTCCATGGTGCTGTTCATGCCGGTGGGGCTGTACATCACCGGGGGCGGGAACATCCTCGAAGGGTCCGGCTCCACCAGCGTCCTGTGGTCGGTGCTGGTGGGCCTCGGCGTGGCGTGGCTCCTTCTCCTGTTCCAGCGGGCCTACACCCAGGACGATCTGGTCAAGATCGGTCTCAAGGGGGCCGGCGGCCTGGTTCCCCTGGCGCTGATCCTCCTCCTGGCCATCTCGCTCGGAGACGTGGCCGAGGCCCTCGGCACCGGCGAATACGTGGCGCAGATCACCGCGGGGCGGGTGCCCAACTTCGTGTTTCTGCCGCTCATCTTCGCAGTGTCGGGCGTGATCGCCTTCTCCACGGGGACCAGTTGGGGCACCTTCGGCATCATGCTGCCGATCGCGGTGCCGGCGGCCGCGGCGTTGGGCCTTCCCCTGGCGCCGTTCGTGGCCGCGTCCCTGGCCGGAGGGATCTTCGGGGACCACTGCTCGCCGATCTCCGACACCACGATCATCTCCTCGATGGCCGCGGCGACCGACCACATCGACCACGTGCGGACCCAGCTTCCGTACGCGTTGATCGGGGGTGGGGTGGCGGTCGTGTCGTTCGCCATTCTGGGGGCCACGCTCTGAGGGCGTAGTCGGAGGGCGGTCCGAATGTCCTGTGCGGGTGGACGCGGGTCGGAAAAAGGCCACATTTCACGGATCGGGTCGGTCCCACGCGGGTACACCGAGCCGATCCGCCCCCAGGGGCCGCTGCCCCGTTCCGTTTTCGCACCAGGAGCTGGACGTTGGACGTCATCGTATGCGTGAAGCGGGTGCCCGACACCGAGACCCGGATCAAGATCTCGGCGGACGGCACCTCCATCGACCCCACGGGGGTGAAGTACATCCTGAGCCCCTACGACGAGTTCGCCGTCGAGGCCGCCCTCCGTACCACGGAAGCCGCCGGCTCCGGTGAGGTCACCCTGGTCACCCTCGGCGACGACGCGGCCCAGGAGAGCCTCCGGGCCGGCCTGGCCATGGGCGCCGACCGGGCGGTCCTGCTGGAGGGCGAGACCTCCATGGACGGGCTGGCCACGGCGAAGGCGCTGGCGGCGGAGGTCGGGGGAGCGGACGCACCCCTGGTGCTCCTCGGCGTGAAGGCGGCCGACGACGACCAGCAGCAGGTGGGTCCGATGCTGGGCGCGCTGCTCGACCGGGCGTGCGTCACCGGCGTCACGTCGTTCGAGATGGGCGACGGCACCGTGCGCTGCCACCGCGAGGTCGAGGGGGGCGTCGAGGTCGTGGACGCGACGCTCCCGGCGGTGCTCACCATCACCAAGGGGACCTACGAGCCGCGCTATGCGTCGCTCAAGGGGATCATGGCCGCCAAGCGGAAGCCCCTCGAGAAGAAAGCGGCCGAGGCCGTGGCGCACCGGATCGCCGTGTCGTCCATGGCGCCGCCACCCGAGCGGCCGGCCGGCCGCATCGTGGGCGAAGGGCCCGACGCCGTGCCCGAACTCGTCCGCCTGCTCCGCGAGGAGGCGAACGCGCTCTGAGGCGCGTCGCCCCCGCATCCAGACTTCCAAAGACAACGTAGGAGTAGACCATGGCGGACGTACTCGCCTTTGCGGAACAGCGTGACGGACGGATCCGGGGTGCGGCCCGGGAGGCGGTCAGCCTGGCCGCCCGCCTGGCCGGCGATCTCGGCGGCTCGGCCCATGCTCTGGCGCTGGGCGCGCCCGGTATGGCCGACGACGCCGGCGCCCTCGGCGCCGTCGGGGCCGCGGTCGTCCACGTGGGGCAGCACGACGCCCTGGGCGGCTACAACCCCGACGCGTATGCCCCGGTGGTGGCCGAGCGCATCCGCTCCGGCGGATACGCGGCGGTGATCTTCCCGGCCACGACCCAGGGGAAGGACCTCGCTCCCCGGGTGGCCGCCCTCCTCGACGTGCCCCTGGCCACGGACGCCACCGAAGTCACCGTGGCGGACGGCGCCCTGCGGATCGTCCGTCCGGTCTACTCGGGGAAGGCGTTCGCCACGATTTCCCTCGAGGCCACGCCGGCCCTGGTGTCGATCCGGCCCAACGTCTTTCAGCCGGAGGAGCAGGCGGGAGCCGGAACCGTCGAGCGCTTCGAGCCGGCGGTGGACCCCTCCGCCTTCAAGGTCTCCGTCGTGGAGCAGAAGTCCGCCGGCGACGACGCCCTGGACGTGGCGGAGGCCACGATCATCGTGTCCGGGGGACGGGGCATGAAGGGTCCCGAGAACTGGGGGCTCCTCGAGGGCCTCCGGGACGCCATCGGTGACGGCGTCGCGTTGGGGGCCTCCCGTGCGGTGGTGGACGCCGGATGGCGCCCCCACGGCGAGCAGGTCGGACAGACCGGCAAGACGGTGGCGCCCAAGCTCTACGTGGCCATCGGCATCAGCGGGGCCATCCAGCACTTGGCCGGGATGCGGACGTCGCAGACGATCGTCGCCATCAACAAGGACCCGGACGCGCCCATCTTCAACGTGGCCGACTACGGCATCGTGGGCGATCTCTTCGACGTCGTTCCGCGGCTCACCGAGGAAGTGGCCACGCTGAAGTCCCAGGGCTGACCCGGCAGGTCGGCGGCCCCGGCGGCGGACGCTTCAGCCGCCGGGGAAGCCGCCCAGGAGGGGCACCGGATCCACCTCCCGGCCCCATCGCCACACTTCGAAGTGCAGGTGGGGCGACGTGACGTCTCCCGTCGCTCCGCTCAGGCCGATCACCTGCCGACCGTCCACGGCCTGCCCGGTCTGGACGCGGAGCGCCGAGAGGTGGGCGTAGACGGACACCACGGCCCCGCCGTGGTCGATCCAGACGACGGTGCCGAATCCTCGCATCGTTCCGGCGAAGCGCACCCGCCCGTCCGCCATGGCCCGGACCTCCGTCCCCGAGGGTACGGACAGGTCGACGCCGCGGTGGACCGACGGCAGGATGCCCCTCATGCGCAGGCCGAAGGGTGAGGTGATGGGGGCATCTACCGGCCAGCGGGGAAGGGTGCACCCCGCGACCGCCAGAAGGAGCGCGGACACCACCAGAAGGCGTCTCACCGGACGTGGCTCGGAGGCTCCGCCTCGGTGCCGCCGTCCAACAGGATGACGTCGACCTCCTGCCCCGGCTCGACACCCTCGGCCTCGGGGCCGACGACCGCGAGCCCGTGCGCCCGGCCGAGTCCCGAGACCAGGCCCGACCCCTGGGGTCCCGCGGGCCGGACGAGGGGGACGCCGGCCGGCCCGTCGCGGACCTCGACTCTCAGGAAGTACGTGAGCCCCGCCGGCGCCGACAACCGCTCCTCGGCCACGCATCGGACGCGGCGGCGGAGGCAGGCGCCGTGCCCTCCTGCCCGGCGCAGGAAGGGGCGCACGAAGATCTCGAACGTCACGAAGGCCGACGAGGGGTTGCCCGGCAGGCCGAACACGGGCAGCGGGGTGGCGTCCGGGCCGGGACCCGCGGGCAGGAACCCGAAGCTGACGGGGGAACCCGGCCGGATCGTCGCTCGCCAGAACGAGAGGTCGAAGCCGAGGTCGTCGAGGACCCGCTTGACCAGGTCGGCCTCTCCCATGGAGGCGCCTCCGATGGTGACCAGCACGTCGGACGCCCGGGCCTCGGCGAGCCGGGAACGCAGGGCGTCCGGCTCGTCGGGCGCCACCGGCAGCAGACGCGGTTCTCCTCCCGCGGCCCTCACCGCCGCCGCCAGCATGGGGCCGTTCGACTCGGGAATGCCCGCGCCGGCACGCACCTCGTCGTAGCGCTCGGGCGGCCGGAGTTCGTCTCCTGTGGCGAGGATGGCGACGACGGGACGACGCACGACCGGCACCTCCGTGACCCCGAGCGCGGCCAGCACGCCGACCGTACCCGCGTGGACGGTCGAGCCGGCTACGAGCACGCGGTCTCCCACCTCCATGTCCTCGCCACCGGGGCGGACGTTGCGACCCGCGTCCCGGTCCAGAAGGACGACCACCCGGCCGTCCTGCCCGGCTTCGCCGTCCGTGTCTTCCACACGGACCACGGAATCCGCTCCCGGAGGCAACGGCGCACCGGTCATGATCCGGACGGCCTGACCCGGCTCCACGCGTCCCGCCGGGGGGGCACCGGCCCGGACGCTTCCCACGACCCGGAGCGAAACCGGGGTGGCCGACGAGGCGCCCCCCACGTCGTCGGCCCGCACCGCGTATCCGTCCATGGCGGAGTTGTCCCACGGTGGGAGCGTAGCCGAGGCGTGCAGGTCCTCCGCGAGGGCCCGACCGTCGGCCCGGTCCAGTGGCACGCGCTCCGTCGGCCCCGTGCGCGCGGCGGCCAGGACGCGCGCCAGCGCGTCTTCGTAGGAGAGCCAGTCGGGCGTGCGGCTCTCGAAGTCCGGAGGAGCGCCGCTCACCAGGCCCTCAGAAGCGGATGCCGGCCGAGAGCGACAGCGAGAGGCCGCTGACCCACTCGCTCTCCTCCACGTTCTCGAACCCGCGCTCGGGGTCGCTGAACCCGGGAGGCGTGTCGACCCGATACAGCGAGAAGATCGCATCGCCCCGGAGCACCAGGCGATCCGTGAGGAACAGGCGCGAGCCCGCGCCAGCCGTCCCGAGGAAGCTGGTCCCGAAGTCGAACCGATCCTGCGGAAGCAACGCCTCGTCGGCCGGATCCGAGGCGGCCAGGTCGAACACCATCCCGCCGCCGGCCTGGAGGTACGGCTGGATCCCGCGCCAGGTCCGGTTGCCCGTGAGGGCGAAGACCAGGCGCGCATCCACCAGGCCCAGCAGGACGTCGGCCTGGCCCGTCACCCGCTGCCCCTCGGCCCGGGCCGGATCGACGACATCCCGTTCTCCATCGAGGACCGACGCCGCCACGTCGAAGCCCAGGGGGCCGGTGAGCCCGATCCCCCACCGTCCGCCCAGCATCGTCCCGCCGGACGGGCCGAAGCCGAACCGGCCCGCTGCCAGGTCGGCGGCCCCGACGACCAGGCCCGCCTCCTGGCGCGTGTCGATGTACTCGTAGTTGGAGGGGATGGTCTGACCGACCGTCGCAGCCGGGAGCGCCAGGGCGCACAGCGTGAGGAGGGATCCGGCGATGGAAGACACGCGCATGAGCGAAGGAGGCTCCAGCCCGAGAGTTCAGATTGACGCTCCGTGACGCGCCGGACAGATTCCGGGCGACCAGCGACGCCATTCTAACACTCTCCGACCGGGATCGTTTCAGGCCTCATGGCCGCATTCTTCCGCCACCTTCGCCGGCCCGCCTTGGCGCTCCTCGTGGCATGGGCCGGGCCCACGGCGATCTCGGCGCAGGAAGCCGCCCGCGTCCGGGTCGAAGAGAACTTCCGGAGGGTTCCGAACGGCGAAGTGCTGGCCGTGCTCGAGCCGGGGACCCCGCTCCGCGTGCTCGATTGGGACGGCGACTGGGTCCATGTGGCTCTGGAGGGATGGGTGTGGACCCGTTCCCTGCAGGTGGACGCGCGCGAGGGGCTGGACCTGGTGGTCCACGCCGATGAGGGCGAGAACATCCGGTCGGAGCCGTCCGGCGATGTGCTGGGGCGCCTGGGACGCGGTACGCTCCTCGCGGAGATGGAGCGCAGACCGGGCTGGATCCGGGTGCGCCGGGAAGGGTGGATCTGGGGGGCGTCCCTTGTCGACGCCCCGCCGGCCACGACGGCCGGGAGGCCCGCACCGGCCGCGCCGGGACCCGCAGACGCCGCAGGACCGGCCTCGCGGCGTCCGGAGGGGTTCGTGGTGGCGGGCGCCGGTGCAGCGGTGCTCTCCGCACCCGACGGAGACACCCTGGTCACGGCGTCGGGCGACACGGAACTCCAGGTCCTGTCGCGGCAGGGGAACTGGGCCCGTGTACGGGTCGAAGGATGGACCTGGCTGCCGCCCGACGCCGCTCCCTCGACGGGGGCGACCGCGACCGAGCCGGCCCAGGGGCTGACCCCGGCCGATCTGGCGGCTCGGCCGGACGCCCATCGTGGGCGTGTCGTGACCTGGCGGCTCCAGTTCATCTCCCTCGAGCGGGCCGAGCGTGTCCGGACGGACTTCTTCGAGGGTGAGCCGTTCCTGTTGACCCGGTTCGGCGGTGCGGACGGTCCCTTCGTCTACGTGGCGGTTCCGCAGGACCAGGCGACCGCGCTCGGGGCCCTCGTGCCCCTCGAGGGCCTGGACGTGACGGGGCGGGTCCGCACGGGATCGTCCAGCCTGACGTCGACCCCGATCCTCGACCTCGTCTCCCTCGCCCGCGCCCGTCCGGGTCGGTGAGCGCCCGGTCCCGGACCGCCGTCGCCGTCGCGCTCCTGTTCGTCTCCGCCTGCGGGGACGGGCCTTCCGGTCCTTCGGGGCCCGACCTCGTGCTCTCGGTGGCCAGCGGCGACGGCGTGTTCGCTACACCGGGCCAGTCCGTGGAACTGACCGCCAGCGTGCGTCGGGCAGCCGAGGGCACGGCCTATTCCGGTGCCGCAGTGCAGTGGGTGGTCCGGTCGGGTGACGCCCGCCTGCGCCCGGGCGCGGACGCGGAGTCGGACGCGGGGGGACGGGTCCGTGCGGTCGCGGAGATGGGCTTCACGGCCGGGCCGGTGGTGGTGGAGGTGGCGCTCCGCGACCATCCGACGGTCGCGGCCACCTTCGCCCTGACCCTCGCCGCCCCACCGGAACTGCTGGGCCTTTCCAGGGCACGCGGAGCCGCCGGCGACACGCTCACGCTCGAGGGGCGGGGGTTCAGTCCGGATCGCGACCGGAACGTCGTGCTCTTCGGCGGCATCCGGGGCGAGGTCCTGACGGCGGCTCCGGAGCGCCTGGTCGTCCGGGTGCCGCCGTGCCTCGCCGCTGCCGAGCTGGAGGTGGACGTCCGGTTCGGATCGTTGGTCAGTCGGGCCCTGCCGTTCGTCGTGGACGCGGGTGGTGTGCCCAGCACCCTCGCCGCCGGGGGTGTGTCGGACGGTCTCCGGCCCACGGCTCCGGGGTGTCTGCGCCTGAGTGGCCACGGTGGCGATGCGGCCTACCTCGTGGTCGCGGCATCGACGTCGTCGGTGGGGGCCGCGCGCTACGGTGCCACCCTGCGCGGTCGCGTCGATGTCTCCGCCACGACCGCGGGCGCGCACACCTCTCGACGCGTCCTCCCGGAGGGCCCCGGGCGCTCCTGGGCCGCGGCCTGGGAGGAAGAGCTCCGCCGCGCGGAGAATCGGGCACTCGGCCGGTCGCCACGGGCCACGGACGTCCGGGGCGGTCGAGGAGGGTCCGGCGGGGCGGGAGCCTCGGGAGCGTCCGGGGCGACATCGTCGGTCCCGGCGGTGGGCGACGAGCGCACCTTCCGGGTGCTGAACGCCAGCCGGGACTTCGACGACGTGACCGCCGTGGTGCGCCACGTGAGCCGGCATGCGGTGTTCTACGTGGACCGGTCCGCGCCCGACGGTGCGTTCGGCGACGCGGATCTGGCGGCCCTGGGGGCCCTGTTCGACGAGGCGATCCACCCGGCGATCACGGACCGGTTCGGCCACGAGTCGGACCTGGACGCCAACGACCGGATCGTGGTGCTGTTCACCCCCACGGTGAACGCGCTCACCCCCCGCGGCGCGGACGGCTTCGTGGCCGGGTTCTTCTACGGCGTCGATCTGCTGCCGGGGCAGGGTGGCAGCAACGGAGGGGAGGTCTTCTACGCCCTGGTGCCCGACCCCCACGGCCGGTTCTCCGACGCCCACACGCTACAGGACGTCCTGAGGGTCATGCCGCCGGTACTCGCCCACGAGTTCACCCACATGGTTCACTTCAACCAGCGGGTGCTCCTGCGGGGGGCCACCTCCAGCGATGCCGTCTGGCTGTCGGAGGGAGTGGCGCAGATGGGCGAGGAGGTCGTGGCACGGAGGTTCGCCGCAGCCGGCGACGCGGACCACGTGGAGATGTTCCGGAACGGCAATCGGGTGCGGGCGCGGCGGTTCCTGGCCGATCCGCCCGGCGTGAGCCTCCTGATCGGCACCGGCCAGGGGTCGTTGGCGGAGCGTGGCGCCGGGTGGCTCTTCGTTCTCTGGCTGGTGGACCAGCTCGGAGAGGGCGTCCTCGACCGCCTGGTCGGCACCACGAGGACAGGCTCCGCGAACGTCGCCGCGGTGTCCGGCAGGGCGTTCGAGGACCTCCTGCTGGACTGGTTCACCGCGCTGCTCCTGGACGGAGCGTTGTCCCCACCCGCGGTGGCGGAGGGCCTCGTCTACCGGACGCTCGATCTCGCGACCCTCCTCGGACCCGACCTCGGCATCGGGGCCACGCACGTCGGGGAGCGGGCGTTCCGCCACCCGATCCAGCTATGGTCGTCCTCCGCGGCGCACTACATTGTGGAGCCTCCGAGCGGGGGATCCGTCACCCTTCGCTTCGGAGGTCCCGACGAGGGGGACGCGCCCCCCGGAAGCGGGTTCCGGCTCCGGATCGTGAGGCTCCGGTGAAGGATCCTGGAACGGTGTCCAGTGTCTGAATCTTTGGTCCCGACCGGACGTAGGGTCCTGCGTTCCGCCTGATCCACCCCGTTCGCTGCGAGTCCATGCGTTGTTCCACCTGCGGTGAGACACTTCAGCCTGGTGCGGTCCAGTGCCCGACGTGCGGCACGGGGACCCCGGTAGGCGCGGCGCTCACCCGGCCCGCCGGAGTCCGGCGCTGTTCTCGCTGCGGGTACCAGGGAGAGGGCATGCCCTACTTCCGCCGCGCCGGCCACGTGGGGCTGCTGGTGGGCGTCAGCGTCTTCACGTACGGATTCGGTGGACTGATCTACTGGCTGGCCCGGCGCCGCCACCTGGTCTGTCCGCGGTGCGGCTTCGGATGGGAGAACGCCTCCCGGGCGCTGGCCGTGACGGGGCCGGAGCCGGAGCGTCGCATGATCGAGGCCGAGCCCGACGAGCCCCTTCCCAGCACCGGCATCAAGCGCCGGGTTCTCGGCGTGCTGATGGTGCTGCTGGCCAGCCTCATGGTCCTGGTGGGTTTCGTCGAGTGGGAACTGGCCGCGGTGGCGGTGGGCTCCGTGTTCGGTGCGGGTGGTTCGGCCACGTTCTACTGGGGATGGAAGGGGCTGCAGGACCGCCGGAACGCCATCATGCAGGGCCTTCAGCGCAAGATCCTGCGCCTGGCCCAGTTGAAGGGCGGCACGCTGACCGTGACGGAGGTGGCGGCGGAGATGAACATGTCGCTGCCGGCCGCGGAGAAGATCCTGACCTCCATGGACGACGGGTTCCGGGTCCGCTCCGAGATCTCGAAGGAAGGGGTGCTGTACTACGAGTTCCCCGAAGTCCGTCACCGCCGGGAGCTGGGCTCCGGCGACTGAGGCTCCCGGGCCGCCCGCGTTCCGGTGAGGCCAGCGAGAATCACGGCCGCGCCCACGAGTTGGAGCGGCCGGGGCACCTCACCGAGCCAGATCCAGGCCGTGAGGATGGCGGAGACGGGTACCAGGTTGGAGTAGACCGCGGTGCGGGAGTTCCCGAGCCTCCGCACGCCCCGGTACCAGAGCAGGTACGCGACACCCACCGAGAAGACGCCCGAGTACACCACGCCGATCCAGGCCCAGGGCGGTACATCGCCCCACGCCACCGACGACAGCGACGGGATTCCGGCCACCACCAGGAAGGGCGTGCCGATCCAGAGCGTCCAGGCGGTGATCCGGATCGAGCCGTATCGGTGTACCAGATCCCGGGCGCCGACCGTATAGGCGGCCCACAGGAGAGCCGCCAGGATCATGAGACCGTCGCCCACCAGGGTCTCTCCACCCAGAGACACCACGTCGCCCCGGCCGACCACGACCAGCCCCATGCCGAGGACGGTGGCGGCGATGCCGGCCGCGACCGGAGCGGTGGGACGTTCGTGCCCCGCGGCGGCGGACAGCAGCACCACCCACACCGGTGAGGTGGCGAGGAGGAGGCTGGCGTTGCCGGCCAGGGTAGCGTCGATGCCGAGCACGAAGCACATCTGGTAGACGACGTTGCCGAGAATCGCCAGGGCCACCAGGGGCAGGATGTCCGCGGACCTCGGCCGGACGGACGAGTCCGACCGCGCGAGGACGGCCGCCAGCACCAGGGACGCCATGGGGAATCGCAAGGCGTTGAGCGCCAGGGGATCCAGGACATCCAGGACGCCCTTGACCACGGTGAAGTTCACGCCCCAGATGACCGACAACAGGAGGAGACCCCCGTCGGTGACGAGGTCACGGCTCTCGAATCGCATCGGTCGGGGCCCCGGGACGGGTGGGAAGGGGAGCGTTGTCCGTGGGCACACCGCGGATTACCTTGGATGATGCCTCGTTAAGGTACCTGCCGGGCCGCCTATGTCTACCATGAACGTCCTCAAGCTCGACGATTATCGTGATCGCCGCCGACAGCGGCTTCGCGTTGCGAGGGCGTTGCACGGGGCCGACCCTGGTCGTTCGCTGCTTCTGGGCCACCTCGACGAGCTGGCCCACACCGTCGGCGCGGACCGCGTGGCGACCGTCTGGGTCGACGAGTACGGTCCGGGTCTGGTGCATCCGCACGTGGTGTTGGATCTGCTCAGCGACCATCCCCGGCGCTCGTTTACCTCGGACGCGCTGCGGCGTGCCTGGGACCGGGGCGTTCCAGGGGCGTGTGAAGCGGTCGCTCCGACCTCGGGCATCGCCCGTGACCTGGGACAGGCCCCGTGGAGCCTCACGGTGGCCCTGGGAAGCGATGGGACCCGGGCCTGGTTCGTCGTGGCGGACTCGGTCCGCCCGCGCCCGGCACTCGACGCCGCCGCCCGGGACCGGGCGATGTTCCTCGTCGGGGAATGCTCCGCCGTGGTCCTTCACCGGGATCTGGACGCGACGTTCGCCGCGGAGGCTCCCGAGAAGACGGGGAGTGCTCGATTCGCGGGCTGGTCGATCCTCCAGGATCTCGAGGGACGCGAGGCGGATTCGGAGGAGGGGCGGATCATCTCGCTCCGCTTCGTCGTGGGCCGCCTTCCGCGTCTGCTCGTGGAAGACGACATGACGGTGCCGCTGGACCGGCTGCGGTCCCAGGCCGCCCGTGCCCGCGAAGAGATCGAGCGGCGGGGTGCCGAACTCCACGGGGCGGTGGGCGAGTCCCGCCATTGGGCCTCCGTGTTGACGGCTCTGGAAGGGGGCTCCCTCGGCGCATTGGCGTCGTCCGTCCTCGCGTGGGCCGGGTCCGTGGACGACCAGGGACATTACGCCGGCGCCCTGGAGCTCTACGACACCGCCTACGAGATCGCTGCCGCCGCGTGTGAAGTCGATACCGCCGTGGAGGCCGCCCGGCTCTCTGCACGGTGCCTCCGCCGTCAGTCCCGCTGGGAGGATGCGCAGGGCCGCTACTCGAGGGCCCGGAGCGTGGCGGAGGCCGCCGGCATGCAGGGACGGGTCGCGCTCGTCCTCGACGGCATGGCCACCATCCATCGCGAGCGCGGCAATCTGCCCGCCGCCCGCCGGACGCTGGCCGAAAGCATGACGTTCGCGGAAGCGTCGGGCGACCCGGTGGCGGTGGCCCGGGTCCATCACGGACTCATGGGCCTGGAGCAGAACGCCGGGAACCTGGACGAGGCCGTGCAGGAGGGGTGGAGGGCCGTCCGCCTCTACACCGAAGACAGGGACCGGACGCGGGGTCTGGCGGGTCTGGCCGGTGTGTTCCAGGACCAGGGCCACCTGCAGGCTGCGGAGGACGCGTGGACGCTGGTGGCCCACCTGAGTGACGAGGGGTACTACCGCTTCTACGCCTTCGACGCGCTATCGCACATCGCGGCGCTCCGAAGGGATGCGGCCCTCTTCGCCCGTCGGGCGGCCGCCACGGATGCGCTCCGGTGGGAAACCACCGCGCCCGAGAGCGTCCGGGTCGAGATCCTGTACTACCGCGGCCTGAGCTACGCCGCCCTGGGACGCGCGGACATGGCCCGCACGTGGTTCGAGCGAGCCGTCGAATTCGCCGAGGCGCACGGGTTCTCGCGCACGCTCTTCGCGGCGGAGAAGGCGATGTCGGAACTCGGGACGGAGACCCGGCGGAGCCCGGAACCCGTTCCAGTCATGAGCGAGCCCACGCGTGACGTGACTCGCGAGTTGGAGGTCATGCGGCGGGAGCGCGTAGGCGCCCCCGCCTGACCGATCAGCTTCCGGAGTCGGGCGTGTGGCTACCGGAATCCGGGGTGTGGCTGCCGGAATCGGGCGTGTGCTCGCACACGGTCGGGTCCTCGCAGTCCGGCGCCAGGATCGACGACGATCCACAGGCGGTGGCGGCGAGGGACATGAACGTCAGGGCCAGGAACAGTCGGATGTTCTTCATGATTCGTCGCTGATCGAGGAGACTCGGAGACCACGGCGTCAACTGAATCAATAATCGGCGACGCACGGAACGTGCGTCGCATCATTTCGCGAACGGGGTATATCTTTTCCGAAGATCATGGCGCTCATCGCCGCTTTTTCCGCTGATCGCGAGGTGCAGGAGGCCGTAGAACGGGTCGCTGCACCCCGGCACCACGTCGTGGCCACCGTATCGTGGCGGCGGCTCCTCTACCTCATTCGGGAGCGGCCGATTACGGCCGTGGTCCTCGACGACGCGATCCTCTATCGAGGTGGGGGTGTGGGCTCGGCGGTGCGGGAGTTGCGCACCCGGTTTCCCAGCGTGTCGTGCGTCGTGGTGGCGCGTCCGTTGAGTGATCCGCATGCGTTGGTCCGTCTCGGACGTGCTCGGGTGGAGAACCTGGTCCTCGTCCCGCAGGACGCACTCGACGCGGGCCTTCGGCGCGAGATCGGACGGGCGACCCGGCACGGCACGCTGGCTCTGGTGACCCGGGCGCTCAGCCCGTATCTTCCGGGCCGGGAAACCATGGTCCTGCAGGCGGCCATGGAGGCCGGACGGTGCGGCTGGAACGCCGAGTGCCTGGCGTCGGAGGTCGGCCTGACGCGCCCTCATCTCAGCGTTCGACTCAAGGATGCGGGGCTGCCTTCGGTTGGCCAGCTCCTTGTGTGGGCCCGCCTTCTGCATGCCGGACGGTGGCTCGAGGATCCGGGGCGCAGCGCGGAGAGTGTCTCCCGACAGCTCGACTACTCCAGTGGTGCGGCCTTTCGCCGGGCCCTGCGGAATTACACGGACGCGACGCCGACCGAGGTCATCCGGGGCGGAGGGGTCTTCCACGTCCTCGACCGTTTCCTGGCGGCGTGCACCATCGAACGAAATCCTGGCGCCGACCGCTCGGCCGCCTGATCAACCGAGGAGCTTGGGAATGCGGGCATTCGAGGACCACGACGGGCGGGGTTGGGAGGCGTTCGTACGCGAAGAGACCGGGACCGACTACAAGGGCCGGTACTACCTGGTCATGCGTCCGGCGGAAGGTGGTGCGGAGGTCTCCCTGACCGACGTGCGCTGGAACTCGGAGCGCACGGCCCGGCGGACCCTGGACACGGCGTCCACCACGGAACTGCGCCGTCGGCTCCGCTCGGCTGTGGGCCGGGCCGGCCTGCCCGCCGCGACCTGACCTCCGCGGACCCCCTCGTCCGGGTCCGGGAGCGGGAATATCCCGACCCGGGCCCCGGGATCTTCCTCAACACGGCGAGTTGGGGTCTTCTGCCGCGCTCGGCGGCGGAGGAGGTCGCCGACCTCACGCTCCGGCGGAACCGAGCGTCCGGGTTCGAGGAGTCGGAGCTGGGGGACATCCAGCGTCGGGCCCGCCGCGCCTTGGCCGCATTGCTCCGGGTGGAGGCCCGGGACGTGGCGTTGGTTCCGAACACGTCGTTCGGGGTCAACCTCGCCGCCCATCTGGTGGCCCACCGCTGCGCCCCGGGCAGGATCGTGGTGAGCGCGGGCGAGTTTCCCGCCAACGTCCTTCCCTGGAAGGTGTTGGAGCGCCGGGGCTTCGACGTCCACCTCACGCCCACGGACGAGGACGGAAGCCCCCGGGAAGACGCCCTGCTGGCGGCGCTGGACGCTCCCGGCGTACGGGCCCTGGCCGTGTCCGCGGTGCAGTTCATCACGGGGTACCGGGCCGATCTGGCAACGCTGGGGGCTGCGTGCCGGGAGCGGGGCATCCTGTTCTGCATCGACGCCATCCAGGCCGTGGGAGCCGTGCCCTTCCATCCCACGGAGGTTCACGCGGACGTGGTCGCGTGTGGTGGCCAGAAGTGGCTCTGCAGCCCCTGGGGCTCAGGCTTCCTTTGGATGCGCCCGGAACTCCGGGACGGCTTCGCCCCGCCCATGGTCAGTTGGCTCGCCACCGAAGACGGGGCCGACTTCGACGACCTCCTGCACTATCGCATGGACTGGCGCGACGACGCGCGGCGATACGAGCTCGCGACCAATGGGATCCAGGACTACCTGGGGTTGGCGCGCAGCGCCGAGGTGTTTCTCGAGATCGGCCTGGACCGGATCGAACGGCACCTCGCCGATGTCCTGGCACCCCTTCGCGACTGGATCTCGGCGCGCGACGGTGCCCGGTGCATCACGCCGGCCGATCCGGCGCACCGCGCGGGGATCCTGTCGTTCCGATCCGCCGGGGTCGGGGCCTTCGCGGAGGCCCTTCACGCAGCCGGGGTCGTGGTGTCCGTGCGGGAAG
The DNA here is from genome assembly GCA_040216925.1 of Longimicrobiales bacterium. GTDB lineage: Bacteria > Gemmatimonadota > Gemmatimonadetes > Longimicrobiales > Gaopeijiaceae > JAJCZZ01. The sequence goes on along the minus strand of JAVJOF010000002.1, from coordinate 345,742 downwards.
GTGCCCTCCGTTTCGCGCCGCACGTCTACACGACCCGGACGCAGGTCGAGCAGGTGATCCGCATCCTGGACGGGACACCGGGGGACTGAGGGAGGGGAAGGCGACCGCGCCCAGGACGCCGTCAGGGTCGCAGGCCCCCGGTCTCTCGCTCGAACGATGCCAGCCGGGCCCCGACCGCGTTCTCCACGCGTTTCGCCCGACTGGTCGACGGGGTCCCGTTGACCATCATCGAGAAGGCGAGCCGCTCGCCGTCCGCGGAGCGAACGACGCCGCTCAGTGCCGAGACCCGAGCGATGGTGCCGGTCTTGGCGCGGAGATTTCCCGCCGCCGGCGTATCGTACATCCGACCGAGACCACGGCGTTCCCCGGCTTCCGGGAGGGACGCCCAGAACTCGGGCCAGAGGGGTGACGACTCGACGGCGCGGAAGAGGGATACGAACGTGCCGGGCGTGACCCGGTTGGTGTCTGCCAGCCCCGAGCCGTCTACCTGGACGGTCTGGTCCATCTCCACGCCCAGCCCGGACAGCGCACGTGCCACCGCCACGGCGCTGGCGTCGGGAGACCCGACGCCAGCCTCCAGTCTGCCGAGGGTCCGGTAGAGGAGTTCGGCGTAGAGGTTGTTGCTCTGCTTGTTGACCACGGCCAGATAGTCCCGGAGCGGCGGCGAGACGTGGCGCGCCAGGACCCGCGTCCTGGGCCGGGCCTCGGAGCGGGGTGCGGTGACGGTGGGGCCACCCACGACGGACCGCGAGGGCGTGACCACCACGCGGTCGTTCCCCGAGACCTGCACGCCGGAGTCCTCGAGCACCGAGCGGAAGACGGACACGGCGAACCGGGCGGGGTCGGACACCGTGAGCTGGCGCCATACGTCGCGTCCGCCGCGCTGGATCCGGCCCTCGATCCGGATGGGCTCCATGGGATCGTCGCGGGTCAGGAGCAGGGGTTCCCGCGGCCGCCCTTCCACGGTCACGGACGTGTTCGCCACGTCCAGGCCGGCCCGGTCGGGGAGGGTGTGGACGACCGGGGGCAGACCCTCCCTGCTGCCCGGCTCCACGCGCACCGACACGACGTTCTCATTGAAGGAGAGAGCCGAGACACCGGGGGCGAAATGGTCGTTCAGGTCGGCGGGGTCCCAGGCCTCGGAGCGAAGGGGCCCCGGCAGGAACGAGGCATCGCCCACCAGGTCGCCCCGCACCGTGTGGATGCCCAGGCGCCGAAGCTCCTCCGCCAGTGCCTCGAACACGGCGGTCCGCGACGAGAAGAAGCGATCGGAGAGTCCGGGATCGCCGGTGCCGTAGAGCACCAGGTCGCCGTGGAGTACGCCGTCGGTGACCGTGCCGTCCGTGACCAGCCACGTGCGGAACCGGTAGTCGGAGCCGAGCGCCGCCAGGGCCGCCGCGCTGGTCAGGAGCTTGACGTTGCTCGCCGGTGCCCGGGGCGTGGTGGGCTCGACGGCGAACAGGGTGTCGCCCCGGTCGAGGGAGACCACGAGCACGCCCCACTCGGCGCCTCGCCACCGGTAGGTGTCCAACAACTCCACGAGATCGGTCCCGAGGCGCTCGATGGCCAGGTCCGACGAGGGCGCCGTGGCGAAGCCGGCGGTCACCACCGCCAGGCAGACCGCGCCGAGGGCCCTGACGAAGGCGCGGGTCACCGACGTCCCCCCTCGGCGGTGAGCCACTCGAGGGGATCCTGACCGGAGAGCGGTACCACCACGCCGGGGTTGAGGAATCCGGTGGGGTCGAGGGTCTTCTTGACCGTCCGGAATCCGTCCATCGCGGCCCGGCTCCAGATCACCGGCCCCAAGGGTGTCCGGACCCTCCCATCGCCGTGTTCCCCCGCCAATGTGCCGCCCAGGCGGGCGACCAGGGTGGCCGTCCGGGACAGGATCCGGTGGACGCGTTCACGCCAGTCGGATCGTCGTGTGTCGACGAGGGGATTCACGTGCACGTTGCCGTCTCCCGCGTGGCCGAAGATGACCGCATCCGTGTCCTCGGCGTCGAGGATCGAGCGGAGATCCCGAAGGTACTGCGGAAGCGCCGTCGGCGGGACCACCGAGTCCTCGATGAACTGCATCGAGACCAGCCCTCCTCGGGCTCGTTCCGCGATGGCGGGGCTGGCAGCATGGCGGACCCGCCACAACGCGGCGGCCCGGGCCGGGTCCGAGGCTTCCAGGAGCGGGCGCCGGAACTCCTGCGCCAGGGCGTGGAGGATGGCGCGCCCGTGCGCCGGAGGGTGGCTCCGGTCGTCCAGTTCCACCATGAGGAGCGCCTCGGCGTCGCCGACGGTATCGCCGAAGTCCCCGCCGGTGCGCAGCCCCGCGACGTCCAGGAACCGCGCCCCGAGGAACTCACACGCCGTCGCGTCCGCCCGGTTGGCGGCCTCCACCGCCCGAGGAAGCTCCTCGAGCGAGGGCACGGGAAGGAGCACCACGTGGCGGGTGGTGGGCGTCGGCGCGAGGCGCAGCAGGACACGCGTCACGATCCCCAGGGTCCCTTCCGACCCCACGAGCAGATCGACCGCGGACCCGTGGGTCAGGAACCGGTCGAGCGCATAGCCGGAACTGTTCTTCCGCACGTCGGGCCACCCGGCGCGGATGCTCGCCTCGTGAGGGGCGAGGGATGCGAGGAGGTCCAGGAAGATGGGTGGGGGCGGGGCGCCCCGATCCAGGCGCACCTCGGTGCCGTCGGCCATCACGACGTCGAGTGCCTCGACCCAACTCCGGACGGATCCGTATCCGAAGGACCGGGCACCCGCCGCGTTGTTGGCGACCATCCCGCCCACCGTGCACCGTTCCGCGGAGGAGGGAAGGGGAGGCACGAAGTGCCCGTCGGCACGGGCGACGGCGTCGATGGCCGCCCCGGTGGCTCCGGCGCCGGCCCACACCCGGCCCGACCCGCTCGGTCCGGACCGCGTGGCGTCGAACGCCGACAGGTCGAGGGCGAGACCGCGGCCGACGTTTCCACCGGGCATTCCCGTGCCGGCGCCTCGTGCCACGACATCCATGCCCCGGTCCCGGGCCCACGCCAGTGCCGCGACCACGCCTTCGGTGTCCCGGGGGCGGACCACGGCCTGCGGGGTGGCGCGAAACGGCCCCGAGGCGGTCGCATACGGGGCGAGGGCGTCCGGATCCGTGTGGAGGATTCCGCGGAGCGCCGGAGGGAGCGTCGTCGTGGTCACCACGAGCGACGGCGCGGCGTGGTCGTCAGGCCTGGCCCGCGCAGTCGGGACACAGACCCGACAGCTCGAGCCGGTACCCCGTGACCCTGAACCCCTCGGCCCGCGACCGCAGCGTGTTCACCTGATCCTCGGAGAGCCCGCCTTCGATGTCCATGACGTGGCCACAGGAGGTACAGCGGACGTGGTGGTGGGGGTCGGTGCGACCGTCGTACCGGGCGGAGCCGTCGGAGTACGTCAGCTTGACGGCCAGCCCGCAGCCCACCAGGGTTTCGAGGCTCTTGTAGACCGTGGCCAGGGAGATCCCGGGCAGGTTGCCACGGACGGTCAGGAAGACCTCGTCCGCGGTGGGGTGGACATCCGTCGAGGAGAGGAACCTGTACACGGCGGCGCGCTGCTCCGTGAAGCGCTGCCCGCGCTCCTCGAGGGCGACCCGAAGCACCTGTTCGTGGTTGTCCGTCTTCGACGACATTTACCGATTTCCTCCCCGCAGGCGTTTCCGCGCCGAGGCGCCGGAACATCCTGAAGCTAAAGGCCTTCTGAATAAAGTGTCAACCTGATGACCGAGCTCGAAAACACCACTTTTCACGATCCTCACGAGGCCGGTCGTTGAGCCCCCGGCGAACCGGACCCATCCTCACCCTCGAGCCGCTGATCGAAGCCGTCCAGGACGGCGTCGAGGCGGCGGGTTGGGCGCTTTCCGGGCTCCAGAAGACCACGAGTCATCAGTTCGAGGGTCGCTGGGCCGGAGACGCCACCCGGAGCGCCTACCTGTTCTTCCACGAGCCGGACTCCGAGCAACCGGCCAGCATCGATGTCTACCTCGACGAGACCACGCGCGGACTCGGGGGAAACCTGGCCCTGGTGGTCGACCTCCGACCGTTGGCCGGGCTGCCGCCCGTCGCCGAGACCCTCGGGCGTCTCGGCGCCCTGGCCTCGGCTGCCCTGCCCGAGGGATACCGCACGCCGGTGACGCTCCGTTTCCGGCTCGGAGACGGACCCGACGACCCCGGCAGCGCCACCACCGAGGCGCGGTTCAAGCTCCGGATCCCCACCACCGCACTGGAGGCGGGACCTGCCGCCGTCTCGGCGCTGGCTTCCGCCGCCGTGTCCTCCTACCAGATCCTTCTCGGTTCCGACGAGCTCCGGCGCATTCTGGATCCCGACTGAATCAGGCGTACACCGGACCTTCCCGAAGGAGCCGGAGCCCGTTGAGCACCACCACGAGGGTGCTTCCCTCGTGCCCGACCACGGCCGCCGTCAAGCCGATCCATCCGCCGAGCGCCAGGACGACGAGGACCACCATCACGCTCACGGCGAACACGAGGTTCTGTCGGACCACCGCGCGGGCCCGGTGACTGAGCCGGACCGCATGGGCGAGCCCTCCGAGTTCCTCGCCCATGACTACGACGTCGGCGGTCTCGAGGGCCACGTCGGATCCGGCCGCCCCGATGGCGACCCCGACGTCGGCCGCAGCCAGGGCAGGGGCGTCGTTCACGCCGTCGCCGACCATGGCCACCGGCCCGTGGAGCGCCCGGAGCTCGGCCAGGATGCGGCTCTTGTCTTCCGGGAAGAGCCCCGCGTGGACCTCGTCGATGCCCACGGCCCGGGCGACGGCCCTGGCGGTGTGCTCGTCGTCTCCGGTGAGCATCACCAGCGTGTCGATGCCGGCCTCCTTCAACTGGCGCAGCGAAGCAGCGACGTGGGTCCGTGGAGCATCGGCCACCGCCAGAGCTCCGGCATGTCGGCCGTCGAGGGCGACGAACACGGGTGTGGCGGCTTCGGCGGCCCGGGCGGCCGCCCACTCCCGGAGCGCGTCCGGGACCGGAGCACCCACCCGCTCCTCGATCCAGGACCGTCGACCCACCGCCACGGCTACCCCCTCGACGGTGCCCTCCACGCCATGGCCCGCGACGGAAGCGAAGCCCTCCACCACCGAGGGCGGCAATCCCCGCGCGTCGGCTTCCGCCCGTACTGCGTCGCCCAGCGGGTGTTCCGAGCGGGCCTCGACGGCGGCAGCAGCGCGGAGGAGCGTGTCGGGGTCCACCCCCTGGGTGGTCTCCACGCCGACCACCTGGGGCCGCCCCCGCGTGAGCGTCCCCGTCTTGTCCACCGCCATGACCCGGACGCCGGCCAGGGCGTCGAGGTGGGCCCCTCCCTTGAACAACACGCCGCGGCGGGCCCCGTTGCTGACCGCCGAGACGATGGTGGCGGGAATGGAGATGACCAGCGCGCAGGGCGACGCCACCACCAGAAGGGTCATGGCCCGGTAGAATGCGGCGTCCAGGGTCCATCCCATCAGCAGCCAGGGGACCAGCACCGCCACGCCGGCCGCGGCGATGACCCCCGCCGCGTAGCGCCCCTCGACGGCCTCGATCCAGCTCTGCGTCGGGGCCTGCGCCTCGCGCGCGGTTTCCACCAGACGGATGACCCGGGCCAGGGCCGTATCGTCGGCGCGTCGCGTGACCTCGATGTCGAGTGATCCGCTTCCGTTCAAGGTTCCGGCGAACACCTCCGCACCGGGCGTCTTGGCCACCGGCTCGGGTTCTCCGGTCAGCGTGGATTCGTCGATCCGGGAGGACCCCTCCAGCACCCGCCCATCCACGGGAATCCGGTCGCCGGGCCGGACGCGGACGACCTGTCCTGGATCGAGGTCGGCCACCGGGACGCGGTGCTCGGCCTCGCCGACGACCACGGAGGCCTCTTCCGGGCGCAGGTCCATGAGTCCCTCGATGGACCGGCGTGTGCGGGCGAACGCGTAGGTCTCCAGCGTGTTGCCGGTGGCGAACAGGAAGAGGAGCACCGCGCCCTCGAGCGGGTGACCCACCGCCGCGGCACCGGCGGCCGCGAGCACCATGAGCAGGTCCACGTCCACGGAAGCGCGGGCCAGCGCCTGGACGCTCCTCACCGCGGCCTCCCACCCACCGGCGGCGAAGGCGACCAGGAGAGCGGCGGCCGCCGCAGCCGGACGGCCCGTCGACTGGAAGACCCACCCGGCGGAAGTGGCACCGGCGCAGGTGGCGGCCGCCAGGGCCTGCGGAACCCAGGGGCTCGTCGCACCCCCTCCTGGGTTCATCGGGACCATTTATCGAGAATCATTATGAATAAGCTACAGGGCGTGAGGGGGCCGTCAACACGGGCGACGCAGGGTGGTGGCTTGCCCCGGGTGGCATGAACCGCACATTGGCTCACGACCCTCGACGCCCCACTCCACCACGGAAGGAACTGCCATGTCCGGCGACTCCGGCGCCCTCGACGATCTCCTCCACGAAGACCGCAGATTCCCGCCCCCGGAGGACTTCGCGGCCGCTTCGGTGACCTCTCCGGACATCTACGAGCGCGCGGCGGCGGATCGCGAGGGGTACTGGGCGGACTGGGCACGTACCCTCGATTGGTTCGAGCCGTGGGACCGGATCCTGGAGTGGGATCCGCCGTCGGCGAAGTGGTTCGTGGGTGGCAAGCTCAACGTGTCGCACAACTGTCTGGACCGGCACGTGGCCGGAGACCGGGCCGGAAAGACCGCCCTGATCTGGGAAGGCGAACCGGGCGACACCCGGACGTTCACGTACGAGGAACTCCATCGCGAAGTCTGTACCTTCGCGAACGTGCTGAAGGGCCTCGGCGTGGTGCGGGGCGACCGGGTCACCATCTATCTGCCGATGATCCCCGAGGCCGCCGTGGCCATGCTGGCGTGCACGCGTATCGGCGCCATCCACTCCGTCGTGTTCGGAGGCTTCAGCCCCGAGTCGCTGGCGGACCGGAACAATGATGCCGAGGCCAAGGTGCTGATCACGGCCGACGGAGGCTGGCGCCGGGGGACTCCGGTACCGTTGAAGGCCAACGCGGATGCGGCATTGGCCGCGTCGCCCACGATCACGGACGTCGTGGTGGTCCGCCGGGGTGGGGAGCTGTCGGAGCGTGTCCGGGCGGGGATGGCGGAAGGCCGCGACCATTGGTACCACGAGTTGATGGAACAGGCCGACGCCGACTGCCCGGCCGAATCCATGGACGCCGAGGACACCCTGTTCATCCTCTACACGTCGGGAACCACGGGAAAGCCGAAGGGCGTCGTCCATACGACGGGAGGGTACCTGACGCAGACGGCGGCCACCACGAGGGCCGTATTCGATCTCCAGGAAGACGACGTCTACTGGTGCACGGCGGACGTCGGGTGGATCACGGGCCACAGCTACATCGTCTACGGCCCCCTCGCGAACGGTGCCACGGTCCTGATGTACGAGGGGGCCCCGGACGCCCCGGATCGGGGGCGGTTCTGGGCGCTCTGCGAGAAGTACGGCGTGACGATCTTCTACACGGCGCCCACGGCCATCCGCGCCTTCATGGGGTGGGGGGACTCCTGGCCTGCGAACCACGACCTGTCCTCCCTGCGCCTGCTCGGCACGGTGGGCGAGCCCATCAACCCCGAGGCGTGGATGTGGTACCACCGGGTGATCGGTGGGGAGCGCTGCCCCATCGTCGACACGTGGTGGCAGACCGAGACCGGGGGCATCATGATCACCCCCCTCCCGGGGCTGACGGCGACCAAGCCGGGCACGGCCACCCGTCCGTTTCCCGGCATCGAGGCGGCCATCCTGGACAACGACGGGGACCCGACGCATTCCGGCTACCTGGCCATCACCTCCCCCTGGCCGTCGATGCTCCGCACGGTGTGGGGCGACGACGAACGGTTCCGGGCCACCTACTGGTCGAAGTGGGACGGGCTCTACTTCCCGGGCGACGGCGCGAAGCAGGACGACGACGACTACTTCTGGATCCTGGGCCGGGTGGACGACGTGCTGAACGTGGCCGGACACCGGATCGGCACGATGGAGGTGGAAAGCGCCCTGGTGGACCACCAGGCCGTGGCCGAATCCGCGGTGGTGGGCAAGACCCACGAGATCAAGGGCCAGGCCATCGCGGCCTTCGTGACGTTGAAGGAGGGCATCGAGCCCACCGACGAGCTCATGGCGGAACTCCGGAGCCACGTCGGCACCAAGATCGGTGCCATCGCCAAGCCGGAGATGGTCGTGTTCACGGCGGATCTTCCGAAGACGCGGTCGGGCAAGATCATGCGGCGTCTCCTGCGGGACATCGCCGAGGGGCGTGCCGTGGGCGACACCACCACCCTGGCCGATCCGGCCGTGGTCCGGCGGCTCAAGGAGATGTACGAGGAGGGCGAGGCGTAGGTGGGGCGAGAGCCCTGCGGACGCCGGGGACGGCCGCGGGGGGTCAACCCTCGGCCAGCGGATCTCCGGAAGACGGGGCCTTCGCCGCGCGCTGGTCGGCGGGCTTCTCCTTGATCTTCTTGGCCGGGACGCCGACGTAGACCCAGTGGGGCTCGGTGTCGCGGGTCAGGATCGACCCCGCGCCCACCATCGAGTCGTCCGCCACGTGGACACCGGCCAGGATGGTGGCGTGATAGGTGATCCGCACGCCCTTGCCGATGACGGTCTTCGGCGTCCGGACGATGCGCCCGTCCACGATGTCGTGGGAGTGGGAGTAGATGTTCGCGAAGTCGGAGACCGACGCTCCGTCCCCGAACTCGATTCCCCCACGGTCGTCGAGCAGCACGTGCCGGTGGATGACCACACCGTTCCCGGCCTCCACGTTGTAGCCGAACGAGAACTTCACGTGGTGGAACGCCTTGAAGCCCGCGCCGCACCGCTTGAAGATCCGCCGGGCCAGGATGCGCCGGAAGCGGATCCCCAGCTCGACGTTCTCGGCGGCGACGCTCCTGTCGAACATCTCCCACATCCAGAGGAGCGGCTTGACCCGTGCGTACTTCTCCAGATCGATCTCGGCGTAGTACTCGGGCTCGAGCGTCACGTTGCGCGGGTCCATCTGGGCCAGCGCCACCCGGGTGCCCAGCGGGAGCGAGGCGGGGTCCGCACCGAGGAGGTCGGGGAAGTGCAGTTCGGTCAGGACCCGCCGGCACAGTTCGTTGCGGTCGCAGTCCGGACGGTCGAGTTCCGAATCGATCCCGGCCAGCCACTCGTCGTAGAGAGATGCGGCCGCGTCATCGACGGGAACGGGACGGAGGGGTAGGAACGACATGTGGGCAGAGGGTCGGCACGGAAGTGCTGGGGTCGTCGGTCGAGGATCCGGCACGATACCCGGTTTGCCCCGCCGTGCAAAGCTCGGGCGGCCGCCGGTGTGCGGCACCGGCGGGAGAATGTACACTTCAACCAGAACGGGGCCGCAGTCATGGCGCGGAGCGGCCCGGACACCCTACGGAGCGATGTCATGCACGACGCCCTCAGGCAACGCCTCATCCGGCGCATCGAGAGCCTGCCGGACGAGCAGATCTACCAGGTCCTGGACTTCATCGAGTTCCTGGAGTCGAAGTATGCCGAGGCCAGCCAGGTGGAGGCGTCCGGACTGCAGAAGTTCGCCGAGGGTCTGGAAGACCGCCTCCGCAAGAAGGCCGTCAGTCCGGCCACGATCCGGGAGGCGTTCCAGTTGATCTCGGCCGCCGATCGGGTGCTCTCCGGCGTCTCTTCGGCGGGAAAACGGGTGCTCTCGGACCTCGGGTCGGCTCTGGATCCGCCCGCCGCCCCCACCGGTGACGGCCCCTCCGAGGGCCGGCCCCGGAGCGGGAGCGGCAGTGGCCCCGCCCGGTCGCCGGGGCCTTCGTCGGGCTCCGGGAGCGGGGCGGACCCCTCGCCGCCGACTCCGGTGGACGATGCGGCGGATTCGGGACCGGAAGGGGTGCCGCCGGCCTGACCGGGGCCCGTTGACGCTCCCGGGGCCATCGGATACACTGACCCATGGTACGATTCGCGCTCTCCGGAGCCACCCCGCGCCCGCACTCGAACGCGCCGAATTCCGGCCCTCTTCGAGGCGGGCGCGTGACGTTTTTCCGCCTCGTCGAGGCGGGCACCGCGATGTTCTTCCCGCGAACTCACCCCCGCCTCGTCGAGGCGGGCACCGCGATGTTCTTCCCGCGACTTCAACCCCGCAGAAGGTCCCGATGACCGACGGTCCCACCCGCCGTGCCGCCATCGTCGAGGAAGCACTCACCTTCGACGATGTCCTGCTCATTCCGGCTCATTCCCTGGTCCATCCCCGGGAGACCGACATCTCGTCGCGGCTGACGCGGGGCATCCGGGTCCAGATCCCGCTGGTGGCGGCCGCCATGGACACGGTGACCGAATCGCGCATGGCCATCCAGATGGCGCGGGAGGGCGGGATCGGCATCATCCACAAGAACCTCCCTGCGGCACGGCAGGCCCAGGAAGTGGATCGGGTCAAGCGGTCCGAGAGCGGGATGATCCTGAATCCCATCACGTTGACGGCCGACGCGACGCTGCGCGACGCCCACACGCTGATGGCCCGGTTCAGCATCAGTGGCGTGCCGATCGTGGAAGCCGATGGGCGTCTGGTGGGGATCGTGACCAACCGGGATCTCCAGTTCGAAACCGAACTGGACCAGCCCATCCGCGACGTGATGACCGCGGACAACCTGGTCACGGTGCCGGTGGGCACCACGCTCGACCAGGCGCGCGCGCTGCTCCACGAGCACCGCATCGAGAAGCTTCCGGTGGTGGACGAACGCGGCCACCTGCGGGGCCTCATCACGGTGAAGGACATCTTCAAGCGGGAGCAGTACCCCCACGCGTGCAAGGACGAGCACGGACGGCTCAGGGTCGGGGCGGCCATCGGGGCCTCCAACGCCGATCTCGAGCGGGCGGACGTGCTCATCGACGCCGGCGTCGACGTTCTGGTGGTCGACACGGCCCACGGGCACTCGGACGGTGTCCTCCAGGCCATCGCCCGGGTGCGGGAGCGCTTCCCGGACGTCCAGCTCATCGGCGGCAACGTGGGCACGACGGACGGGGCGAGGGCCCTGGTCGAGCGCGGCGTGGACGCCGTGAAGGTGGGCGTGGGTCCGGGGTCGATCTGCACGACCCGGGTCGTGACCGGCGTGGGGCTGCCGCAGCTCACCGCCGTGATGGACGCCGTGGACGGAGTGGGCGACGCCGACGTGCCGGTCATCGCCGACGGGGGCATCCGCTACTCGGGAGACATCGTCAAGGCACTGGCTGCCGGCGCCGAGACCGTCATGATGGGCTCGATGTTCGCCGGCACGGACGAGTCGCCCGGCGAGAGCTTCCTGCTGGAGGGCCGTCGGTTCAAGACCGTGCGGGGCATGGGCTCGCTCTCCGCCATGGAGGAGGGGTCCGCCGACCGATATTTCCAGGAGGGGGAGGAGAGCCGCAAGTTCGTTCCGGAGGGCATCGAGGCGCGGGTACCCTACAAGGGCCCCGTGTCCGACACCGTCTACCAGTTGGTGGGGGGGCTGCGCAGCGGCATGGGATACTGCGGCTGTGCCGATCTCGAGGAACTCCGTACCAAGGCGCGGTTCAACCGGATCACCAGCGGAGGCCTGCGCGAGTCGCACCCCCACGACGTGACCATCACCCGGGAAGCGCCGAACTACCACCTTTAGCCCTACGCCACGCTCCCCCGAACCGTCCGGAAGCCGCATGACGAGTCCGTTCCCGATCCGCCCCCGGCTCCTCCTCGGCCCCGGTCCGTCGCCCGTCGACGACCGCGTCCTGCAGGCCCTGTCGAGGCCCACGGTCGGGCACCTGGATCCGCAGTTCCTGGCCGTCATGGACGACGTGAACGAGCGGCTCCGCCGGGTGTTCGGCACGGAGAACGCGCTGACGTTCCCGGTGTCCGGCACCGGGTCGGCGGCCCAGGAAGCGGCCCTGGCCAACGTGGTGGAGCGGGGGGACACCGTCATCGTGGGGATCCACGGGGTGTTCGGCGGGCGGCTGGCGGAGATGGCCCGCCGGATGGGGGCCGAGGTGGTGACGGTCGAGACCGACTGGGGGCGCGTCCTCGACCCGGAGGCCCTGGTCGAAGCCCACCGGGCCCACCCGGGTGCCCGCGTCCTGGCCGTGGTCCATGCCGAGACCTCCACGGGTGTGCTCCAGCCGCTGGGGGAACTCGGCGCGTACCTGGCCGGCACCGACACGCTCTTCCTGGCGGATACGGTCACGTCGCTGGGCGGGGTCCCGGTGGAACTCGACCGGAACCACGTGGACGTGGCGTACTCCGGGACCCAGAAATGCCTGGGCGTGCCTCCGGGGCTGGCACCCATCTCGTTCTCGGACCGGGCCGTGCGCCGCATCCGGTCCCGGACCACGCCCTGCCAGTCCTGGTACCTCGACGCCGCCCTCCTGGCCGACTACGTGGGCGAGGGCGCCCAGCGGAAGTACCACCACACCGCGCCCATCAACATGATGTACGCCCTCCACGAGGGTCTCGTCATGGCCGAGGAGGAAGGGCTGGCGGCCCGATACGCCCGCCACGCCGAGGTGGGCGGCGCCCTCCAGTCCGCGCTCGTGGAGCGCGGCTTCTCGCTGTTCGCGCAGGAGGGCCATCGCCTTCCGCAGCTCACCGCCGCCGCCCTGCCCGACGGACGCCCGGAGGGACCGCTCCGGAAGGCGCTCCTCGATCGATTCGGCATCGAGGTCGGGGGAGGTCTCGGTCCGGCCGCCGGCAAGATCTGGCGGGTCGGGCTGATGGGGTCGGGGGCGACCCACGACAACGTCGGGCGGCTGCTGTCGGCCGTGGACGAGCTGGTGGCCTGACGCCATGACGCGCCGATCCGTGGTCCTGATCGTGCTGACGGCCGGCCTCTCCGCGTGTGGCGGGGGGCCGCCGCCACCGCCGCCCGTGGTGCCGGCGCCGGACGTCCGGGTCGAGGTCCCGCTGCTGCCGGTCGAAGCCGCGGCGGAGCTTCCCGCGCCGGAGATCGCGGAGGTGGTGGACGAGATCCTGCGCACGCCCATGAACCAGGATCCCGAGTTCCGCGCCGAGGTGGATCGGTGGGTGGAGTTCTGGCGCACCCGGGCCTCGGGCTGGTTCCCCGAATATCTGGAGCGCATGGCCTGGTTCGCGCCGACGGTGGATTCCGCGCTGTCCCGGAAGGGCCTGCCGCCGTCGCTGCGCTATCTGCCCATCATCGAGAGCGGGTACAGCCCCCGGGCCACGAGCCCGGTGCGGGCCGTGGGTCTGTGGCAGTTCATGGCGCCCACGGCGCGGGGCTTCGGCATGGGGGTGTCGCCGTTGCTGGACGAGCGGAGGAACCCCTTCAAGTCCACGGAGGCCGCGACGACCTACCTCGGGGAGCTCCGGGATCGGTTCGGGTCCTGGTTCCTGGCGCTGGCCGCGTACAACTGGGGGCCGACGCGCCTGGAGCGGCTGCTGGACCGGGAGGCCCCGCTCATGCCGCGGAGCGATCGCCTCTACTGGGAGCTCCGCCACCGTCTGCCCCGGGAGACCCGGGACTTCGTGCCGAAGTTCTATGCCGCCATGGAGGTGGCGTCGGACCCGGTCCGACACGGGTACGACCTCCCGGCCGCGGCCACGCCGTTCGTGTTCGACGAGGTGGTGGTGCCCGACGCCACGACCCTGGACGTGGTGGCACGGGCCGCCGAGACCGACGAAACGGAGATCGTGCGGCTGAACCCCGAGGTGGTGCGGGGCATCACGCCGCCGGGCCAGGAGACGCTGGTCCGGGTGCCTCTGGGGCACGGCTGGCGCTTTCGCGAGAACTACCCGCGGATCCCCATGGACGAGCGCGTGACCATCGTGGAGCACCGGGTCCAGCGCGGCGAGACGCTGACCCACATCGCGCGGCGCTACGGCGTGCGTGTGGCCGACATCGAGGCCGTGAATCCCGAGCTGGATCCGCGGCGCCTGCAGATCGGCCAGCGGATCACGGTGCCGATCGCGTCGAGCCGGCGGCGGACCTCGGGGTAGGAGGGCCCGCCTCGCCCCGCGTCAACCGGGGTCGGGCGCCACCCAGGTCCCGGAGCGGCCGCCGTCCTTTCGGAGCAGGCGGACTCCTTCGATGCGCATGCCCCGGTCGACGGCCTTGACCATGTCGTAGACGGTCAGAAGGGCCACGGTGACGGCGGTCAGCGCCTCCATTTCGACACCGGTCCGGTCGGCCACGGTGGCCGTGGCGGTGGCTACGACGCCCGGGAGTCCGGGGTCGGCCTCGAGGGCCACGGACACGGTCGTGCCCGGCAGCGGGTGGCAGAGGGGAATCAGGTCGGCGGTCCGCTTGCCGGCCATGATGCCCGCGATCTGCGCCACCTGGAGCGGATCGCCCTTCGGATTGGCTCCCCCCACGATCCGGTCGAGGGTGTCCGCCGCCATCAGGATCCGCCCCGTGGCCACGGCCTGGCGCCGGGTCACCTCCTTGTCCGTGACGTCGACCATCCGCGCACGCCCCTCGGGGTCGAAGTGGGTCAGGTCGGACCCTTCTTCGGGCGGACGGGTCGGGGGCGGCGGTGGGTCGTCCGGGTGGTGGCTCACGATGTCGGGACTCGTCGGGGCAGGAGCGTGCGGCGAAGATGGCGGGTCAGCCCGGCCACGATGAGCTGCGGGTTGACGTTGCCCCGGGCCATTTCCCGGGCCTCTTCGACCCCGTGGAGGGCCGTGGCGGCGTCCGCCGGTCGGAGGTCCCGGTCGTGGGCGATGCGGCGCAGTGCCTCCACGGCGTCCTGGTTGAGGACGGCCTCCGGAGCGCCTGCGGCCACGGCGGCGAGGTCCCGGACCCACGACTCCACGAAGTAGAACAGCTCGATCATCCTGCGGGCGCCGGAAGGCGACTGCACCAGCGCCTGGACCCAGCCCTCGGCCCGGTGGCCGGACAGTGCGGCCTCGACCAGCGTGAAGGCTTCGCGACGCGTCCCTTCCAGGGGGCCGGCTTCGCCGTCCTCCTCCGGAAGGAAGCCGAGGGCGCGTCCGATGGAGCCGGCAGCCAGGGTGGCGGCCCACCTGGCGGTCTTCTCGTCGGTCTGCCGATGCTTCACGAGGAACGCGGCCACCTCCGCACGGGGCAGGGGCGACAGGTGGAGCGGCACCGAGCGGGATCGGATGGTGGGGAGGAGCCGGCCGGGCTCCGAGGACGTGAGGATGAAGCGGGTGGAGGCCGGAGGCTCCTCGAGCAGCTTGAGCAGGGCGTTGGCCGCCTCGGGACTCGATTCCTGGGGCACGAGGAATTCGGCATCGGCCACGATGAAGGTCTGCACCGGTGCCTCGCTGGGAGCCACGTGGGCGCGCCGGCGGAGGTTCTGGATCATGGCCAGGTAGAGGCCCCGGTACTCGTCGCCGACGCTGGGGGTGAGCGGCTCGTTCCGGAGGGCCACCAGGGCGTCGATGCGGGCCACGTCCAGCGCGTCGCCGAGTCGGTCTCCCGAGGCCCCCTTCGGCCGCAGCAGCGGGAAGTACCAGTGGATGTCGGGGTGCTCGAGCCCGAGCGCCAACCGGCAGGGGCGGCAGGAGTCGCACGGGCCGTCGGGGCCGGGGGACTCGCACACCTGGAGCTGGGCGGTCCACAACGCCATCCGTTGCTTGCCCACCCCCCGGGCGCCGTGGAAGAGCATGGCGGAGGGAAGCCCGTCCGCGCCGCGGGCCCGCGCCAGAGCCCGCCGTGCCGCTTCGTGCCCGGCTACGTCGTGGAGTCGGATCATCGGCCCGCCCGGGGGCGCAGCCAGCGCAGCGGATCCTGGGCCTGGGGCGAGCCCCCGGCCTGGGGCGCCCGGATCTGGAACTCGATGTGCGGCCCTTCGGGCGTCTCGCGCCCCCCCACCGTGCCCACCACCTGTCCCGACGCGACGTCCCGCCCCTCCACCACCCCGATCTCCTCGAGGTACAGATAGAGCGTGTAGAAGCCGTCTCCGTGGGACAGGACCACCGTCGGGCCGTATCCCTCGAAGGGGCCCGCCAGCACCACCCGGCCCGGACGGACGGCCCGGACCGGAGTGCCGGGTGCCGCGGCGATGCCGACGCCGTTCCAGCGCAGGACCAGACCGTTCGGCCGCTGTTCCCGCCCGAACCGGTAGATGATCTCGCCCTCGACGGGCCAGTCGAGCGACCCGGCGTCCACCGTGCTCAGCGTCGGCCCCGCCGCCGGGGTCCGGTCCGCCGAGGCCGCGCGCCGCCGCTCCTCTTCGATGCGCCGGCGCTCGAGGTCGTCGATGAGCCCCGTCATCCGGCGCTCGTCTTCCTCGAGTTGCTCGAGACGGGTCGCGGCCCGCTCCTCGCGGCTGCGGTACTCCTCGAGGGTCTGCTGGCGCTCGACCTCCACGGCGCGGAGTTCGGCCACCTCTCCCAGGCGGTTCTGCCGTAGGGCACCCAGTTGGGCCATCCGCTCCTGGAGGTCTTCGCCCTGGAGCGTCAGTTCCGTCTCCAGCTCCTGGACCCGGTCGACCAGGTTGCGGTCGAAGGCGGCCACCTGCTGGAGGTACCGATACCGGTTGAGGAGGTCCGTGATGGAGTTCGCACCCAGGAGCACCCGGGCGGTGTGGAGCGCCCCCATCTTGTAGATGTCGCGCAGGCGGCGGTTCAATACGGCGCGACCCTCGGAGAGCCGCTCCCGGGTCTGCACCAGCTCCACCGTGGTGGCCTCGATCTGCGCCGAGGTGGCCTCCGACTGGAACTGGATCTCGGCCAGGACGGAGCGGGAGGCGGACAGCCGGCGCTCCACGTTGGCGAGCTCGGACGACAGGTCGCGCACGCGGATGCGGACGTCGTTCATCTCCCGCTGGAGACGGGCGCGCTCGGCCCGGATCTCCTCCAACCGGCGTTGGCTGTCCAGGATCTCCCGGCGGATGTCTCCGGTCTGGGCCTCCGCCGTCCCGGCACCGGCGGCGGCCGTGCCGGCCAGGGCCAGGAGGCCGGCCCAGAGGAGGCGGGAGGCTCGTCGGCGGACTCGGGAGCGCATCATACCTCCCGGAGGTGTCTCCGGATGGCCAGGGCACTGGCCACGGCGCCGAAGACCGTCCCGGTCAGGATGCCGGCGGCGATCCACGCCCCGGGAATCCACGCCACCGCGAACAGATAGGCGTACACGGCGCGGTAGGTCGCGTACGTGAGGAGCCATGCGGCCACGCCGCCCAGCAGGCCTGCCATGGCGCCCTCCAGCAGGAACGGCCGGTGGATGAAGCTGTTCCGGGCTCCGACCAGGCGCATGATGTAGATCTCGTCCCGGCGCGCGAAGATGGCGATCCGGAGGGCCGTGCCGATGATGAGCGCGGCCACCGCGAAGAACGCGCCGCCCAGGACCGCCGCGGTGGCCGCCCCGATCCTCCGCAGGGCGAAGAGCTTGTCCACCCAGTCGCGGCCGTAGTCGACGTCCTCCACGAACGGATAGGCCGCCGCGGCCAGCGACACCCGCTCGACGTTCTCCTGCGTGCGGGCGTCGGGCTGGAGCTCCAGCTCCAGGGACTGGGGCAGCGGGTTGACCCCGGCGCTTCCGAAGAGCTCTCCGAACTCGGGGAGGTCGCGCTGAGCCTGCTCGAGCGCGTCGCGCTTGGACACGTAGCGCACGCCCAGGACCTCGGGCATGTTCGCGAGTTCCGTCTGGGCCAGGTCGATCTCGCTCTGCCGGGCGTCGTCGCGAAGGTAGACCACGACCTCGACCCGTTCCTCGATGGCGGACAACGCCAGCCGGAGGTTGTAGGCGGCGAGTCCGAAGAGGCCCATCACGAACAGGGCCAGGGCCACCATGGCGGCGCTGAGCCCGGTCAGGACCGGGGCGCGGCGGAACGCGGCGAGGGCTTCACGGAGGGCGTACACGTCAGCGCCCTCCCTCGGCCGTGGCCGAGTCGTACACGAGCCGGCCGTGGTCGAGTTCGAGGAGGCGGGCCTTCGGATAGCTGCGGACGAGTTCCAGATCGTGTGTGGCCATGAACACGGCCATGCCCTTGGCGTTCAGCTCGACGAACAGGTCCAGGATGCCGCGGGTGGCCCGTTCGTCCAGGTTGCCCGTGGGCTCGTCGGCCAGCAGAACGAACGGATCGTTGGCCAGCGCGCGGGCGATGGCCACCCGCTGTTGCTCGCCTCCGGACAGCTCGTGTACGAGGGCGCCCGACTTGGTGGACAACCCGACCTGACCCAGGAGGCGCTGCGAACGCGGACCGATCTCCTTGCGGTTGGTCCCGGTCACCTCCAGGGCGAACGCCACGTTCTCCGCGGCGGTCCGGCCCGGCAGGAGGCGGAAGTCCTGGAAGACCATTCCGACGCGGCGTCGGACCTTCCACACCTCACGGTCGGACACGGTCTCGGAGGAATATCCCGTGACCCGCACCTCACCCGAGGTGGGCCGATCGGCCAGGTGGGCCAGGCGCAGGGTCGTGGACTTTCCGGACCCCGAGTGGCCCGTGATGAAGGCGAACTCGCCCTTCTGGATGTGGAAGGAGACGTCCCGGAGCGCGAATCCGCGGCGGGGATACTCCTTGGACACTTGGGTGAGTTTGATCAACGGAGCCAGGGCGACCAGGTGGAAGCGGCGAGGGGTCTCATGACGCCTGAAACTAGGCTACATCGCCGTATCGGACGAGTCGGCACGTGTGGCGGCCAGACGCGTTGCCAAGCGCAGCGCCTGGTGCATCGACGAGGCGTCGGCGCGCCCGGTGCCGGCGATGTCCAGGGCCGTCCCGTGGTCCGGAGACGTCCGGATGAACGGAAGGCCCACCGTGACGTTGACGCCGGTGCCGAACGACACCGTCTTGAAGGCGGCCATGCCCACGTCGTGATAGGGGGCCACCACGGCGTGGAACTCCCCGCGGAGCGCACGGCTGAACACGGTGTCGGCGGGCACCGGCCCGGTCACGTCGAGGCCCCGGTCGTGCAGACGGGCCAGGGCGGGCTCGTAGATCCGGGCCTCCTCGTCGCCGAAGAGGCCGCCATCCGAAGCATGGGGGTTGAACGCGCACAGGCCCAACCGCGGCGAGGCGATGCCCCAATCGCGGCGGAGGGCCGCCTCCAGGAGCGTGGACTGTTCGACCAGGAGATCGGCGTCCAGGCGCATGGGCACGTCGCGGAGCGGCAGGTGGGTGGTGGCCAGGAGCACCCGCAGCGGAGCGCCCAGACGGGTCTCCTCGGCGCACATCAGCATGCCCACCGCAGGCGCGCCCGAGAGTTCGCGCAGCATCTCCGTCTGGCCGGGGGTCGGCCATCCCGCGGCGTGGAGCGCCGGCTTGTGCACCGGGCCGGTGACCACGCCGGACACGCGTCCGTCCAGCGCGGCGGCCACCGCGGCCCGGATGGCGTCGATGGACACGCGGCCCGCGTCCACTTCGGTGCCGTCCCACGGCGGGAGGAGATGGACGTGGGACGCGTCGTCCGGAAGCTGGTCGGCCAGATCGGCCGGAACGATCCAGAGCAGCGGTGTGGGGGTGCCGGACTCGGAGAGCCGGGCGGCGGCTCCCACGGCGACTTCCGGCCCGATGCCCCGGGGATCGCCCAGGGTCACGGCCACGGGGCGAGGGGTCACGGTCGGCCTGCTACATCCGGATGTCGATGTGCGTCCGTTCCTTCAGTCCGGCCACGATCCGATCGATCTGTTTCTGCTGGATGATCCGGTCTTCGAGCTGGGCCCGGACCTCGTCGAAGGTCCACGCACCGGCTTCGCGGATCTCCCGGATCCGTACGACCGCCATGCGGGTGTCGCCGCGGGCGGCCTGGTATCGGATCGGGCCCACGACGTCGCCTTCGGAGGCGTTCCGGATCTGATCGTACCCCGGGGGAAGCTGCTCGAGCTGATCGTAGGTCACGGTCAGCGTGTCGGGGGCCTCCTGATCGGAGTAGCGGTCGTACAGCTCGTCCATGGGAACGCCCGCCCGCGCCTGGGCCGCCACCTCTTCCGCCACCGCCATCGCCTGGTCGGCGTCGGCGCTGGTCTGCGCGGGGATGATCAGGATGTGACGCCCTTTCCGCTCGCCGGGACGTGAGCGCTCGATCTTGATGATGTGGTACCCGAACTCCGTCTTCACGGGCTGGCTGACCTGGCCGTCCCGGAGACCGAAGGCGGCGTCTTCGAACTCCCGGACCATGGTGCCCCGGCGGAACCAGTCCAGGTCGCCGCCGTTCGGTGCCGAGCCCGGGTCGTTCGAGTGGGCCTGAGCCAGCTCTTCGAACGGCCGGCCGGCCTGGATGCTGTCCAGGATGGCCTGGGCCTTGGCCAGGGCCAGGGCATCGGCCGAATCGGACGGCGCCGGCGCCACCACGACCTGATCGAAGCTCACGAGGCGGGGGCGCTGCTGGAGCTGGGCCGAGGCTTCCTGGAACGCCTCCCGGAGCTCGGCCTCGTCCACGATCACCGGCGATGCGTCGCGGAGCTGCCGACGCATGTACATCTGCTGGATCTGCTCCTGGCGGATCTGGTTCGACAGGATGTCGCGGTACGACGCCAGCGTCAGTCCTTCCTGCGCCAGGGCCTGCTGCAACTGGGGCTGACCTCCGAAGGCCTCCGTGCGCCGATCGATCTCCTGCTGCACCGACGCCTCGACCTGCTGCTCGTCGATCTGGATCAGCGAGTCCCGGGCCGCGGCCTGGAGGATCAGCACGCGGTTGACCCACTCCTCCAGGGACTGTTCGAAGAGCTGCTGGAGCGCTGCCGGATCCGTCGGGAGCTGGCGGCCCTGGAGCTGCATCTGTTGGAGGTCGGTCTGGATCTGGCTCAGCAGCACGACAGAGTCGCCCACCACCGCCACCACGCGATCGACGAGGTCTCCGCCCTCCTGGGTGAACGCCTGCCCGGAGGCGGCGGCCGGCAGGGCCAGGGCGGCGACGAGCGCCAGCGTCGTACGTCGGGTCCTTCGGTTGATCCGCATGGTCGATCCTAACCCGCCGAGGGGTGCTGGTTCCTTCAGTTTCCGGGAGATCCGGCGGTGTCCGCCGGGGTCCCGCTCTGGACCGGGGAGGGGCTTCGGGACGCCCGTGCCTGGCCAACCCGGATCACCACCTGGCCCACTCCTTCCGAGAACAGTGCCGTGGGCTGCCGTTCCCGCAGCTGGAAGGCGATCTGTCCCAGAGGTACGATGTCCGCCGCGCCGTTGAGGATGTCTCGCAGCGCGTCGAGCACGGCGCGCTCCACCGCGGGTTCGAGGTCTTCGCCGGGGGCCCGCTCGACCCGGAGCACCCCGATCCGGTCCGCGATCTCCCGCAGCCGCTCGCGGGTCTCCGCCACGAGGGAGTCCACCGTCGCCGCCGGTGGGGCCAGGCCCGCGTCCCGGGCTTCGTCCACCAGCAAGGTCCGCTGGACCAGCCCCCGGAGGAAGTTCTCGAGCTGCTCGTCCGTGGCCCCCGCGATCTGGTCGCGTTCCTGTTCCGGCCGTCCCTGGATGAAGGTCTGGAACTCGCCGGCGGTGTAGGCGCCACCCTGGAAGGTCATGAGCGCCCGGCCCCGGGCGCGGCTCGTGAGGCGCTGACCCGGCTCTGCGGCCAGACCCCGCAGGATGTCGAGGGCGCCCTCGGCCATGACGGGGTCGGCGCGCTCCTCGACACCGGCCACGAAGACCGACTCGGCGCTCAGGTACCGACGGTTCTGGACCTGGATGCGGAACTGGTTGCGCGCCTCCTCGAATCCCGGAGTGCGGCGCTCATCGAGCCGGAGGACATGGAATCCGAAGGGAGACTCGACCACCTCGCTGATGTCGCCGACCTCCATGGCGAACAGGGCCTGGTCGATGGGGCGGACGAGGTCGCCGCGCCCGACGAACCCGAGGTCTCCGCCCTGACCCGCCGTGCCCGGGTCCTGGCTGTACCGCCGGGCCAGATCGGCGAAGTCTCCTCCGGAAACCGCTTGTTCGCGAATGGCCTCCGCCGCGGCGCGGACCGAATCCCGCACCGGCTGCCCGGCGCCCTGCGGAAAGCCCAGCAGGATGTGCCGCGCCCGCAGTTCCGAGCCCGGAGCCTGGGTCTGGTAGAGCTGGCGGAGTTCGTCCTCGGCGATGGCGGTGTCCACCTGGATGACCGAATCCCGGAGCTCGAAGATCATCTGCTGGTCGATCTGGGCCTGGACCAGGTCCTCGAGGTCCAGGAAGCCCATGGTCGTATCGCGGGCGACGGCCGACGCCAGGAGCACGTAGTCGGTCCAGAGACCGGCGAGGGCCTCCACCACCTGGACCTGGTTCGGGAGGTTCTCCTGGTCGACCAACAGCGCGGTGGCCTCGTCCACGTCGAGGACGTAGCCGCCGGCGCGGGCCACGGCGTTCTCCGTGGAGGGCTCGGTGCCGCAGGCGGCGGCCACGAGGGTGCATCCGGCCACGAGGGCGGTCCACTTCGGATTGGTCACGTCTTCCTCCGGAAATCCGGATCGTCGGGTACGGTCGCTCGCCGGTCGGTCACGCGGCGGCGTTCTTGGCGGAGCGCAGGGCTTCCAGGGCCAGCATCACGGTGTCCACCAGCGGGCCGGAGCCCTGCTTGTGGAGCACCAACGACAACGGGTCGAGACGCTTGACCTCCACGTCCACCTGGCGTTGTCGCAGGGGTCCTTCCAGCACGTTCAAACGAGGCGAGACGCCGGCCCGGAAGCTGATCCGGGCTCCGTCGTCGCGCACGAGCATCCGGTCCACGCCCAGGGCGCGTCCCAGGATCCGGAGCACGGTGGCGTCGAGGAGCCGGTCCACCTCCGCCGGAACGGCGCCGAAGCGATCGGCGACCTCGGCCCGCAGGGCGTCCACCTCGCTCCGGTGGCGGACCTTCGACAGCCGTCGGTACAGGTGGAGCTTCTGGCCCGCGTCCGACACGTACCCCTCGGGCAGGAACGCGGGTCCAGCCAGGGATACGTCCGGGTCCGGGTACTCCACGACCTCTTCGCCTTTGCGCAGCCGCTCGACGGTGCGTTCCAGCAGTCGCAGGTAGGCGTCGAGGCCGATCTGGTGCGTGAAGCCGGACTGATCCGCGCCCAGCAGGTTGCCGGCGCCGCGCAGCTCGAGATCCTTCAGCGCCACCGAATAGCCGCTGCCGAGCTCCGTGTAATGCTCCAGCACGCGGAGACGCCGCTCGGCGTCCTCCGCCAGGCCGTCGGGCACCAGGAGGTAGCAGTACGCCCGGCGGTCGGACCGGCCCACGCGGCCCCGGATCTGGTAGAGCTGCGAAAGACCGAACCGGTCCGCCCGGTCCACGATCAGGGTGTTCGCGTTGGGCACGTCCAGGCCGTTCTCGATGATCGACGAGCACACGAGGACGTCGAGCTCGCCGTCCACGAACGCGCGCATGACGTCGTCCAGTTCTCCCGCGCTCATCTGCCCGTGGCCGACCCCCACGCGCGCTTCGGGCGCCAGCGCCCGGACGTCCTCCGCCACGGTGTAGATGGTCTCCACCCGGTTGTGCAGGAAGAACGCCTGGCCGCCCCGGTCCAGCTCGCGGTGCAGCGCCTCGGACAGGAGCTGGTCGTTCCAGGGCAGCACGTGCGTGAAGATCGGCATGCGGTCCCGGGGCGGGGTCCGGATCAGGGACAGGTCCCGGATGCCCGAGAGGGACAGGTACAGTGTCCGGGGAATCGGTGTGGCGGTGAGGGTCAGCACGTCGACCGCCTCGCGGAGCTTCTTCAGCCGCTCCTTGTGCTTCACGCCGAACCGCTGCTCCTCGTCGACGATCAGGAGGCCCAGGTCCTTGAACACCACGTCCTTGGACAGGAGGCGGTGCGTGCCGATGACGATGTCCACCTCACCGTTGGCCACCCCGGCCAGGATGTCCTTCTGTTCCAACGCGGAGCGGAACCGGCTCAGGGCGCCGACCCGGACCGGGTAGTCCGCCAGGCGCTCGTCGAAGGTGTGGCGGTGCTGTTCGACGAGGATGGTGGTGGGCGCCAGGACGGCCACCTGCTTGCCGTCCTGGATGGCCTTGAAGGCCGCCCGGATCGCCACCTCCGTCTTCCCGTAGCCCACGTCGCCGCAGACGAGGCGGTCCATGGGGCGGGGGGACTCCATGTCGCGCTTCACGTCTTCCGCCGCCTGGCGCTGGTCGGGCGTGTCCTCGTAGAGGAAGGACGACTCCATTTCCTTCTGCCACCGCGTGTCCGGCGGGAACGCGTGGCCGCGGGCCTCGGACCGCCGGGCGTACAGCTCCAGGAGCTGAGCGGTCATCTCTTCGATCGCCTGCTCCGTCTTTCGCCGCAGCTTCTTCCAGCGCTTGCCGCCGATCCGGTGCATCGACGGTGGCTCCGCGTCCTCGCTGGCGCCCACCCAGCGCTCGATCAGGTCGAGGCGGTAGACGGGAAGCCGGAGGATCTCCCCACCGGCGTATTCGATGGCGAGCGATTCCACCTCCTCGCCTGCGACCTCGATGTGCTCGAGCCCCACGAACCGGCCCACCCCGTGGTCCATGTGGACGACGTAGTCGCCGGGGGTGAGCTGGGACAGGCTTTCCAGGGCCATGGCGCCCTGGAACCGTCGGGAGCGCCGGATCCGGCGGGATCGGCGGAAGATCTCGTGGTCGTTGACGATGCGCAGGGGGGGATCGGCGCGGCCGATCTCGAATCCTCCGGCCAGCGCCCCCAGCCCCAACGTCGTGCCCGGCGGAATCCGGTGGGCGCCCCCGAGGATCTCCTCGAGGCGCTGGAGCTGCCCGTCGTTGTCGCAGAGGAGCAGCGTCTCGTACCCTCGGGCCGCGCCCTCGCGCAGGTAGGCCTCGAGGGATCCCATGTCCCGGTCGATGGAGGGCGGCGGGCTCGTGTCCAGGTCGATCTCGGCACCGAGCGCGTCGTCCAGGACCAGGGTGGGAAGGGCCTGGAGCAGCGCCTCGACCCGGTCCGGCGGAAGGAACAGGTGCGCCGGTTCGGGCGGCCGGGCCCCGGAGTGGATCAGGTTGTCGTAGAGGGTCGTGACCCGTTCCCAGGTGTGGACCACGTCCGTGTGCACGTCCCACCCACCCACCCGGGCCACCAGGGCGTCGGCGGGGAGGAGCTCCAGGAGGGACCGGGGCACCGTGTCGTCGCCGTCGCCGCTCCGGCGGAAGTCCACCGGGAGGAGGTGCGTTTCGCGGATCTCGTCGACCGACCGCTGGTCGAGGATGTCGAACGTGCGGAGCGAGGCGATCTCGTCGCCCCAGAGTTCGACCCGGACCGGGTCTCCGGCTCCGACGCTGAACACGTCGAGGATTCCCCCACGCACCGCGAACTGGCCGACCTCCTCCACCAGCGGGACCCGATCGAAGCCGCGCTGCTCGAGGGTCTCGGCCAGGTCACCCAGGTCCACCGTGTCGCCGACCCGGAGGGTCAGACGGAGGCTGGCCAGGTGCGCCGGAATCGGCACCCGCTCCTGGAGCGCCCGCGGCGTCGTGACCAGCACGTGGGTCCGCCCGCTGAACAGCGCCTCCACCGCCTCGACCCGGAGCCCTCCGATTTCCAGGTGGGGCTCCGATTCCTCGTAGGGCAGCGCCTCCTTCTGGGGATAGAGGCGCGCGGACTCCTCCTCCTCGAGCAGGGCGACCAGATCGGCCTCGACCCCCGCGGCGTCCCGAGGTGTGGGTGCCAGGGCCACGACCACCCGCTCCGGGTGGCTCCGGTGGAGGGCGGCCAGGAGCGCCACCGGTGCGGACCCGACGAGTCCCCCCACGTGGACCGAACGCCCCGGCCCGGGCAGCGCCGACGCGAGGCGCTGGAAGGGCTCGGACGACGCCAGGGCCCGGAGGATCGGCTCAGTCACCCGCGGCTGCCCCTGCCGGGGGTGTCGCCGCAGGGCCGGTCCGTCGGCCGGGCCCGCCGCCGGCGGCCACGAGCGACTCGGCCACCAGGATCAGCGCGGCCAGGACCAGGAGCGGCCACCAGAGCTCGGGGCCCTGACGTTCCCGGAACACAGCCCGGGACCAGGCGCCGGGGCGGTCCACCACGACGATGTCGCGGCTGAGGGCCGACGGCAGATCCCGCCGGGCGAGCGGCGTGAGGTCGGACTCGGCAGGGTCGGCGTTGACCGCGGCGATCGACACCACCGCGGAATCCGCGGTCAGGAAGGTGTAGAAGCCCGCCGTTCCGGTGGTACGCACCATGCGGGTGCCGTCGATGACCCTCTCGTCACCGGACGGAAGCCGGACCCGCTCGGCGGCCCGGGGGGCGTCCAGAGGCGCGCCGGCCAGGCGGTCGTCCGATCCGCCGTCGGCCGCGGCCCAGGACCCGGCCGCCCAGTCCACGAAGCGGACCATGCCGGCCGAGACCGGGAGGGACGACGACTCCGCGTCCATCGGCGAGGCCAGCAGGAGGTAGCGGCGACCCGCCGCGTCCGAGCCCTCCACGGCCCACGGCGAGCCGCCCGCCTCGGCCAGGACCGTCGCCGGCGTGGGGGCATCGCCGGAGGGCGCGAGGTCGTACCATCGGAGCGCCTCGATCCCGGTCAGGACCTCGGGCAGCCGCGGGCCGACCACGGACGCACTGCCCACCGCCTCCCTCCGGCCGTAGGTCCACGGGATCCCCGCCGCCGCGAGCCGCCGGTTCAACGCCGGCAGGAGCGCGGCGTCGGTGGGTGGCAGCACCACCACCGGTGGGCGCGTCCCGCCGTCCAGTCCCGCGCCGTCGGCGGACAGGAGGACGTCAGCGGTGCCGGGCACGGCCCGGACCCGACCGGCCGCCACGAGCACCGCGACGGCGTCGGTCACGAAACGCCCCGGATCCGCCGCCACCGCGACGGTGGGTGCGGGACGCGCGCGGAACGCGAACGCGCGGCGGTCGTCGGCCCGGAGGTCGTCCGGATCGGTCTCGGCCCACCCGGTGACCCACCCGGCCGGAACCGGCGGGAGGGGCACCGTGGCGGCCGAACCCAGGGGCACGGTCGCGGCACCCCGGATGCGGCCGTCGATCACGACCCGGACGGGCACTTCGGCGGTGTCTCCCTCGGCCCCCTGCGACATCGCCACCGTGATCTCGGTGCGCTCGCCTTGCAGGGGCGGGAGGCCGCCGCCCACCACGGCCGCGGTCAGACCCCGGTTGGCCGGGGGATCGCCCTCCGGGACCCATACCACGACGGGAACGTCACCCGCCGGCGCGGTCACCTCGAGGTCGAAGGCCGTGGCCTGCGCATCCGACAGCAGGTGGATCTCCCGGGGAAGCGGCGACGTGGTCAGGAGTTCCGCGGCCCGCCGCAGGGCTCCCGTCAGGTCACCCCGTGCGTGGCTGACCTCCGTCTCGTCCACCAGGCGGCGTGCCTCGGCCGGTCCCACCGGAGCGACCGGCGTCCACGGCTCGGCCACCCTCACGACCCAGATCCGGTCGTCGGCGTTGGCCAGGGACAGCGTCTCCACGGCCAGGCGCTTGAGCCCGTCGAGGACGCGCTCCTCGCCCACGACCCGACCCGCGCTGAGCGAGTTGTCGAGGAGCACCACCATGGCGGTCGGCGGGTGGGCGGCGCCCCGTCCGCGCACGAACAGGCGGGCGCCGGCCGCGACCAGGGCGAGCAGGACCGCCACGCGGAGCAGGAGAAGCAGGAGCTGGCGGAAGCGGATCTGCCGTGCGTGTTCGCGCTCCGTCCGCTCGAGGTAGCGCAGGGCGGGGAAGGACAGCCGGCGGGCCTGCTGCCGCTGGAACAGGTGCAGGAAGATCGGAATGCCCACCGCGACGGCGGCGAGCAGGAACAGGGGGTTCAGTGCTCCCACGTCAGCCCAGTCGCTCCCGCTTCCGGAGGTAGGCCCGGAGCGCCAGGGACAGCGGCCGGTCCGTGTCCACCACCTCGTAGTCGATGCCGTGTGGCCGGAGGCTCCGGTCCCACTCGATCAGCGCCTCGTTGACGGCTTCCCGGTACTCCGAGCGGATGTCGGCCACGCTGACCGTCAGCTCGTCGCCGGTCTCGGGGTCGAAGAAGCGCGCCTCGGACGCGGCGGGAAGCTCCCGCTCGCCGGGGTCGATCAGATGGAAGACCAGGACCTCGTGGCCGTGGTGGCGGAGGAACTTGAGGGCGGTGCGGGTCTCGTCGGGATCGACGAGGAGGTCCGAGAGGAGCACCACCAGGCCGGCCCGGCGGAGGCGGACTGCCACGTCGCGGAGCGCGCCCTGGGGCGACGTGCGCCCGCCGGGCTCCAACCGGTCGAGTCGGCGCACCAGCTCGTTCCACTGGCGGCGGCCGCCGCGGGCGTGCACCCGGTCCACGATCCGGTCGTGGAACGCGGCCATGCCCACGGAATCGCCCTGCCGGAGGAGCACCAGCGCCAGGGACGCCGCCAGGTGCTTGGCATACCAGAGCTTGCTGGGGAGCGCCGGGTCGGAACTCCACCCCATCGATTCGCTGACGTCGATCAGGATGTGCGCCCGGAGGTTCGTCTCCTCCTCGAACTGCTTCACGTAGTAGCGGTCGGACCGGCCGTACATCCGCCAGTCGATGTACCGGAGGTCGTCGCCGGCCTGGTAGGCCCGGAGTTCCGCGAACTCGGCGGAGAATCCGCGATGGGGCGAGCGGTGGAGTCCCATGAGGAACCCCTCGACCACTTCGCGAGCGACGAACTCGATCCCGCCGAGCTGTGAGAGCGTCGCGGGGTCGAGGAGGTCCGGCCGTGCGGCCGAGGACGGGGCGTTGCGTCGGGTCGGATCCATGGGTAGCCACGGAAGCTATCCGACCGGGCTCCGCGGCTCAACGGCAGGAGGGAGTGTCCACGATGCGCCACGGGCGTCCGTCCACCCACCGGGACACCCGGCGGTCCGGGTGGCCGATCGGCCGGGGGTTTCGGCGGCACGGGATCTGCAACACCGTGGAAGGGAACCCCGCCGATCCGGAAGGACCGCCCCATGACACGCATCCCCAGCATTCTCGCGGCCGCCGTCGCCCTCGCGGCAGGGCCCGCCGCGGGGCAGGACGCCCGACCGGAGGCGCCGGGACTCGAGGCCCGCGTGTGGCTCGACCGGGGCACCGATCCCGTGCTGAGCCGCGGGGACCGGGTCCGGATCTACTACCGTGCGTCGGACGACGCCCACGTCGCGATCTTCCACATCGACACGGACGGCGTGCTCCGCATGCTGCACCCCCGCGGCCCCGGCGAGGACTCGTGGATCCGCGGTGAACGCGACTACCGGGTGCTCTTTCCCCGGACCCCGTACTGGTACGTCGACGAGTACGAGGGGAAGGGGTACTTCTTCGTGGTGGCCTCTCCGGAGCCCTTCGACTTCCGGGAAGTCCGCCACGCCGGGACGGACGGCGCGTGGGACCTCTCCGGCCTCGGAGGCACGGTCTACAGCGACCCGTACCTGGCCATCGACGATGTGGTGGCCGGCATCCTGCCCGGTTGGGAGACGATTCCCTATGCCCTGGATTTCATCTCCTACGACGTCGGCGAGGCCCACGAATATCCGCGGTTCCTCTGCTACCAGTGCCACGGCTTCCGGTCGTACGCGGCGTGGAACCCCTACACGTACGCCTGCACCGATTTCCGGGTGGTCGTCTGGAACGATCCCTACTTCCTGCCGGCCTACCGATACGGTCCCACGCGGGTGGTCTACTCCTCCGCGCTCCGCGGTCGGGCACGGTTCGAGTTCAAGCCCCGAGCGGCAGGGGAGGCGTGGTCGCCGCTGACCCGGACGCGGCAGCCTCCCGTGTACCGCTCCACGGAGTACCTCGAGCCCTCGGCGGCGGCGCCGCCACCGGCCCGGATCGTCCCTCCCCGGCGCCGGGTGGTCCCGTCGGGTCCGGCCCGGTCGAGCGCCGACGCCGGTCGCCGCTCCTCCACTGACGGCTCGCTCCGCCGTCCGGGCTCGGGGGCCGGCGTTCTGGCACCACCAGCGCGGCGAAACGCCGGGGCGCTGGAGCCGGCCCGCTCCGGGACCGCCCGGCCCACGCCGGCCCGGGGCCGTCCCGTACTGGAGCGTCGTCCGGCCCGGCCGACCCGCCCCGGCGCCGTCCGGCCCCCTCCGTCCCGGGAGCCCTCGGCCACCCGACGCGGGGGGAGCGTCGGGATCCGGACCCCGAGCGGCGCGGTGGGCAGGAGGCCCACCACGCGTCCGGCCTCACCCACGCGAGGTGGCACCCGGGTGGTCACCCCCCGGAGGCCGTCCGGCACCGGGGTCAGGCCCGCACGCCCGGGCTCGAGCCGGCCCACCGTGCGCCCGTCCACCGGCCGGGCCCGGCCTCCGGTGCGGCGCCCGCCACCCCGGCCGAAGAAACCCGGGGGCTGAGCGGGCGCAGTCCCGGCCTCAGTTCGCTCCGAACGAGAGCGTGAACTGCCCGATCGTGCTGTCGTCCAGATCTCCCTGCTGGCGGGCCACGGCCATGGACAGGTTGACCGGCCCGAGCACCAGCGAGCCTCCCCCGCCGAACTGGACCCCGTCGGTGATCACGGCCGCTCCGGCCCGCAGCGCCAGGACGCTGAGGGCGCGGAACTCGCCTCCGACGCCGGCCTGGAAGTCGGGGCCGACGTCGAGTCCCTCGCCGAACCGGTTCCGGAGGTCGCCCATGACCCGGAACGTGGGGCTCACGTCGTACGCGGCCCCGAGGGTGATGGCCGGCTGGAACCCCTTGTCGTCCACGAGCGACTGGAGCGCAGCCGGGGCGTTGGCGTAGGGCTGCTCGTCGAAGTCCGAGGCGTTGTTTCCTTCCTCGAGCACGGCCGTTCCCTCGCGGAAGCGAAGCGTACCGGTGTCCCAGGAGAAGGTGTTCACGATGTTGGACACGGACGCCCCGGCCGAGAGGCGGTCCCGGCGGAGCGATACGCCCACGTCCAGGCCCACGCCCGAGCCGCTGCTGCCCACGTCGTCTTCACCCGTCAGCACCATCGGAAAGCGGAGATCGACCCGCAGCGGATCGCTCTGGAAGCGGCCCGTGCTCCCCTGGGCGACCACCAGCGCGTGGCCGACCGATCCCTTCAGGGTGGCACCGACGGCCAGTTCCCCGTCGGCCACGGCGATGGGCAGACCCAGGCTCAACCCGGCCGTGGTCACCGCGTAGCCGTCCAGGGTGGACCCGGTGATCTCGAGGTCGGTCGCCTCCCCGGTGCGGCCCGCGTTGCCGTACAGGATGGCCTCGGCCACGCCGGAGGAAAGGCTCATCCGTCCGGACACGAGGGTCGAGAGCTGGAAGCCGATCCGCCCGGCGGAGAGCGCGAGGGCCGAGACCCGGGCGCCGACGGAGCCGGTCTGGCCCCCTTCCACGGCGATCCGGCTCAACCAGTCCTCCTTGGTGGCCGGAGACACGACCTGTCCCTCCACGTCCTTCAGGTCGGAGAGGGTGACCGGGCCGAGGCCGGTCCGGGCGTAGACGGGAGCCAGGGCCAGCGAGAAGCCGGGATTGCCCGTCATGCCCAGCCCCGCAGGATTCGAGGCGATGGCCGCGAAGCCCCGCGCCGTGGCCACGGCGTTGCCGCCCTGCGCCAGGGTGGCGGCGCTGGCGTTGGCCAACTGGGCCTCGACCGGTGCCGTGGCGACGAGTGCCACGACGAACGCGGCTCCGAGTGTGTGCATCGAGTGGGTGTGCGTCATCGTTGTCTCCTCAGCCGCCGATTCGGATGGTCAGGTCGATCCTGGTGACGAACGCGACGCGTTGCCCGGGCTGGAGCGTGACCGAGCCCGCGTCCGGTGAGACGGTGAGGCCCCCCGTCAGCGTGGACCCGGCCACCCCGAGGAAGGTGCGCAGCTCGTCGCCGGTGTAGGACAACGCCACGTCCGACACACCGGGCCCGATGGTCAACGACTTGGAGATCCGGCCGCCCGGGAACTCGATGGTCACCTGTCCGTCGGCCCGGACATCGAAGGGGTTGGTCACTTCGAGCAGGATGCGCCCCTCCTGGATCCGGTCCACGGCCTCCCGGTCCAGGTCCTCCGCGTCGAGGTCCACCGGGTCGATGGTCAGATCCTCTCCGGACACGTCGGCCGTGACGGCCCCTACCACCAGGTTGTCCGACGAGGCGGTGACGTCGAGCCGGCCCGACGCGTCGATCGTGACCGGGTCGCCGAGGGGCGAGGTCACGTCCACGCTGGCGTGGAGCGGCCCGGTCAGGGTCCCGTTCAGGGTGAGGGTCTCGGTGGTCGACGAACCCGGCGGGAGGGCGCGGACCGTCCCGTTCAGTACGGTCTGGCCGAGCACCGCGCCGCCCTCTCCGTTGCGGATGGTCAGGGTGATCGAACCCGTGGTGCCACCCGGCCGGATCGGGTCGAAGTTGAACCCGTTGGCGAGCGTCACCTCCACGTCGGTGTCGCCGAGGACCACCGTGGTGACGCGGTCCGGAAGGTCCTGGGAGACGGTGATGACCGTGGTGAAGGGCGGCTTGGGTACCGTGGTTCCGTTCGCGGCGGCGCACGCCGTGCACGCCTGTCCCAGGGTGGTGCCCGAGGTCGTCGGATCCAGGGAGACCCGGAAGCCCTCGGGCAGCTCCGACACCCGGTCGGGGAGGAGGTCCGCCACGCCGACGGAGGTCTGCTCCACGGGCAGGATCCATCGCTGATCGATGATGGGCGCCTCGGTAGGCAGGTCGCAGGCGGCCAGGACGGCCACGGCCAGTAGGCTGCTGGCCAGTCGGGGTCGGGACATGGCGCGAGCTCCGGAGGGTTCGGCCGACGGACGCCGCGGGGGCGGCTCGGCCAGGCAGGGGAAGGATCCGACGGTACCCGTCCAACCTAACACGCGGCGGCTGGACGGTTCCAACCTCGGGCCGGGTCTTCGGGACGGGGAATCGCCCCTTTATCTTTTCAGGCTCCCTCTCATGACTTCGAGGCTCCACGCATCGTGCGCACCGACCATATCCGGAACTTCTGCATCGTCGCCCACATCGACCACGGGAAGTCCACCCTGGCCGACCGGCTGCTGGAGAGTACCGCCACGGTGGACAAGCGGCAGATGCGGGAGCAGGTCCTCGACGACAACGAGCTCGAGCGCGAGCGGGGCATCACCATCAAGCTCCACGCGGTGCACATGGCCTACACCGCGGCGAACGGGGAGGCCTACGAGCTGAACCTGATCGATACGCCGGGGCACGTGGACTTCACCTACGAGGTGTCGCGATCCCTGGCCGCGTGCGAGGGCGCCATCCTCGTCGTGGACGCCACCCAGGGCATCCAGGCCCAGACGCTGTCGAACCTGTTCCTGGCGTTGGACGCGGACCTCGAGATCATCCCCGTCATCAACAAGATCGACCTTCCAGGCGCCGAGCCGGAGCGCCGCCAGGAGGAGGTCGCGGACCTGCTCGGTGTGGATCCGGACACGATCCTGCTGGCCAGCGCCAAGGAGGGCGTCGGCGTGCCGGCCATCCTGGAGGCGGTCGTCGAGCGGGTGCCACCGCCGAAGGGCGACCGCGACGCGCCGCTCCGCGCCCTGATCTTCGACTCCTACTACGACAAGTACCTCGGGGCGGTGCCCTCGGTACGAGTGATGGACGGGGTGGTGCGCCCCGGAATGTCCATCACGTTCGGGAACGTGAAGGCCGAGTACGAGGTGACGGAGGTCGGCACCATGCGCCTCGGCCGCCGTCCCGGGAAGGAACTGGGACCCGGCCAGGTGGGCTACGTGGTGGCGGCCATCAAGGAAGTGGCCGACACGCGGGTGGGCGACACGATCCTCGACGCCGACAACCCGGCCTCGGAGCTGCTCCCCGGCTACCAGGAGGCCCGGCCCATGGTGTTCGCCGGCCTCTACCCCACGGATTCGGACGACTACGAAGACCTGCGCGACGCCCTGGAGCGTCTGCGGCTGAACGACGCGTCGCTGCAGTACGAGCCGGAGACGTCGGTGGCGCTGGGGTTCGGGTTCCGATGCGGGTTCCTGGGCCTTCTCCACATGGAGATCATCCAGGAACGCCTCGAGCGGGAGTTCGACGTCGACCTGATCACGACGGTGCCCAACGTGGAGTACCACGTGGACCTCACGGACGGCACGTCCATCGCGGTCGAGAGCCCGTCGGCCCTGCCCGATCCGGGCCGCATCGAGACGGTGTCCGAGCCCATCGTGAAGGCCCACATCCTGTGCCCGTCCGAGTACATCGGAAACGTCCAGAAGCTCTGCCACGAGCGTCGTGGGGTGTTCAAGGGGATGCAGTTCCTGGATCCCCAGCGCGTCGAGATCAACTTCGAACTGCCGCTCTCGGAGATCGTGCTGGACTTCTACGACCGCCTCAAGAGCGGGACCCGGGGCTACGCGGCCCTGGACTACGAATTCCTCGAGTACCGACCCGACGACCTGGTCCGGTTGGACGTGCTGGTCAACGGCGACTCCGTGGACGCCTTCAGCGTGATCATCCACGAGAGCAAGGCGTACGAGTACGGCCGGGAGCTGGTCCGGAAGCTCAAGGACCTCATCCCGCGGCAGCAGTTCGAGGTGGCGCTCCAGGCCGCGGTGGGCAACAACGTGATCGCCCGGACCAACGTGAAGGCGCTGCGGAAGAACGTGACCGCCAAGTGCTACGGCGGTGACATCTCCCGGAAGCGGAAGCTCCTGGAGAAGCAGCGGCAGGGGAAGCGGCGGATGAAGCAGGTGGGCGCGGTGGAGATCCCGCAGGAGGCGTTCCTGGCGGTGCTGAACCTGAGCGACGGGTGACCCCTGGCCGCCGGGTCCTCCGGGCGCCCAACCACCTCGGCGACGTGATCATGGCGCTGCCGGCCGTGGCCGCCGACGGGGCCGACGTGATGGTGGTCCGGTGGCTCGCCCCCGTCCTGGAGATGGCCGGCCTCGGCGGCCGTGTGCTTCCCCTCGACCGGGGCATCGGCGGCTGGCGCCGCGCCGTGGCCGAGCTGCGGCGGACCGGATACGAGCGCGGAGTGCTGCTCACGCCGGCGTTCTCGGCCGCCTGGCTGTTCCGGTGGGGTGGGGTCCGCCACCTCCGGGGCACGGCCACCGACGGACGCACCTGGCTCCTGGCCGACGGCCTGCCCCGGGAGGCCCTCGGAGGGCGCCACCGGATCAACCAGTACAAGCTCCTGCTGGGTCAGGACCCGGACACCGAGGCCCTCAACCATCCCCTCGCGCCTCCCCAGGCGCTGGTGGACGCCTGGCGGACCCGCCTGGGTGTGGGGCGCCATCCCGTGGTGGGGGTCTTTCCGGGCTCCAACGCTCCGGCCCGGCGATGGGCACCCGAGCGCTTCGGCGACGTGGCGGCCGCCCTCACGGCGGACGGTGCCCGGTGCGTGGTGCTGGGGGGCTCCGGCGAGAAGGAGCTGACGGCACGGGTGGCGGCCCGGGCCCCGGGCGCCGTAGACGCCGGCGGGGAGACCGACCTGCCGGGCCTGGCGGCGGCCCTGTCCGTGTGCGACGTGGTGGTCACGAACGACACCGGACCGATGCACCTGGCTGGCGCCGTGGGCACCCCGACCATCACCCTGTGGGGGCCTTCCGATCCGGAGGAGGTGCGTCCGGTGGGCGCACGGAACCGGGAGGTGCACGGGCCGGACCTTCCCTGTCGGCCCTGCTTCAAGAACCACTGCCCCCGGAGCGGCGTCGGAACGCTCCTCGAGCGGGCGCACGAGGAGTGTATGAACCTGATCACCGTGGACCAGGTCACGACCGAGGCGCGGCGCCTGGTGGAGACCGGCCCGACATGAGCGGCTGGGTACTCGGCGTGGACATCGGCGGCACGAACGTCGTGGTGGGCCTGGTGCCGGAGGGTGGAGGCCCGCCCGTGGCCCTCCGCGTCCGCGCCACCCGGTCCATGGAGGGCGCGGAGGGGGCGGTCGGGCACATCGCGCGCCTGGCGGGGCAGGTCGTGGAGGAGGCCCGGAGCGGTCCGGCGGGCCGCGACCTGACCGTGATGGGTGTCGGCGTCGGGTGCCCGGGTCCGCTCGATCTCGAGGCGGGGATCGTTCTGGACGCGTTCAACCTCGGGTGGACGGACTTCCCGCTCCGGGATCGCCTCCAGGAGGCGCTCGGACTTCCGACCGTTCTCGAGAACGACGCGAACTGCGCCACGTACGGGGAGTGGTGGCAGGGGGCCGGCGCGCCCTATTCGTCGTTGGTGGGGTTGACCCTCGGCACCGGGATCGGAGGCGGCCTGGTGGTGGATGGGCGCCTGGTACGCGGCGCGTCCGGCACCGCCGGCGAGGTGGGGCACACCACCATCGACTTCACCGGCCGACGGTGCGCCTGCGGTAACTACGGCTGCCTCGAGGCCTACGCGTCCGGGCCCAACATCGCGGCCCGGGCCCGGGAAGGCGTCGAGGCCGGTGCCGAATCCGTGCTCGTGGCACTTGTGGATGGCCGGATCGAGGACATCACGGCGGTGACGGTGTCGGAGGCGCTCCTGCTCGGCGATGCCTACGCGGCCGAGGTCATGCTCGAAACGGCCAAGATCCTCGGGGCCGGGGTCGCCAACCTGGTCAACGTGCTCAACCCCGAGGCCGTGGTGATCGTGGGGGGCGTGACCCGGGCCGGCGAGCACCTGTTCGGGCCCCTCCGCTCCGAGGTGCGCCGGCGGGCCTTCAAGCGGGCCGAGGCGGCGTGTCGCATCCTTCCCGGGGCCCTGCCCGACACCGCCGGCGTGATCGGCGCCGCAGGCCTCTTCCTGGCGGACCGTACCGGGTAGTGCCGACGCTGGGCGTGGTGGGCACCCTGGTATGGGATCGGATCTGGGCGCGCGACGCCCGTGAGGCCGCCGTGGAGGAATGGGGGGGCATCGCCTACGGGTTGGCGGCGGTCCGGGCGGCGCTCCCGGACGACTGGTCCGTGCTGCCGATCCTGAAGGTCGGCCGGGACCGTTCCGAGGCGGCGTTCCGCTTCCTGCGGGAGATCCCCGGGATGGACGACGCTGGTCTGGTCGTGGTGCCCGAGACCAACAACCAGGTGGACCTCCGCTACGAGAGCCGGGGGCGCCGCACGGAGCGGCTGCGGGGCGGCGTCCCGCCCTGGAGCTGGCCGGAGCTGGCGCCCATGGCCGATTTGTGCGACGCGCTCTACGTGAACTTCATCTCGGGATTCGAGATGGAGCTTCCGGCGGCACGGGCGCTCCGACAGGGTTTCGACGGCCCCATCTACGCCGACCTCCACTCCCTCTTCCTGGGCATCAACGCGCAGGGACTGCGGGTGCCGCAGACCCTGGCCGGGTGGCGGGATTGGCTCCGATGCTTCGACGCCGTCCAGATGAACGAAGATGAATTCGGGCTGCTGGGGCGCCACACGGGGGACCCGTGGCGTCTGGCGGCCGACGCCCTGGGCCCGGACCTCAAGCTCATCGTCGTGACCCTGGGCGACCGGGGCGCGGCCTTCGTGGCCGGGGCCGACTTCGATCCCGATCCGTCGGCATGGCGGGTGCGGCGTCCGGTGGCACCGGCGGCGGCCGCCCGGAGTGGGCGCGTGCCGCCCGAGACGGCGCTCCGGGACGGAGACCCGACGGGGTGCGGCGACGTCTGGGGCGGTACCTTGTTCGGTCGGCTCCTTTCGGGAGACGACCTGGAGCCGGCCATCCGGGAAGCGAACCGCATGGCCTGCCGGAACGTCCAGCATCGCGGCGCCCGTGGGCTGTATCGCCACCTCCAGGGGCGCCTGTCTCATGTCGAGGAGCGTACGTGAAGGTCATTCCCGTGCCCGGGTCGATGGATCACCAGACCGTGGACGGCTTCCTGGACGCGGTGGTCGAGGCGGGATCCGACCGTTGCCTGATCGACGCCCGCCACGTGCGTTGGGTCGATCCCAACGGGATGGTGGCGCTGCTGGCGGCGGGCCGGTACGCGGCCTCACGCCAGGGAGGCCTGCCGCGACTGGAGATCCCCGAGAGCGGCGACGTGTCGGGGTACCTCGCGCGGATGGGGTTCTACGAACAGGCGCGCCGGGTCTACGAGATCGATGCCCGCACGCCCCGCCGCTCGTCCGGTGCGTCGGACGTGCTTCTCGACATCACGCCGGTGGAAGCCAACGTGGACGTCCATCAGGTGGTGGACCGCGTCCAGAGCCGGGCCGGTGCCATCCTCTCGTCGAAGCTCGGGTACCCCGCCACGGCCGTCGTGCAGTTCTCGGTCATCCTTTCGGAGGTGTGCCAGAACATCATCGAGCACGCGGAGGCGCCGGGGTGGGTGGCAGCCCAGGCCTACAACTGGTCGCGGCGGCTCGGGCGGTGGGTCGTGGTCCTGTCGGTCATGGACCTTGGGCGGGGCTTCCGGGGATCGCTCACCGACGAGCACGCCGCCCGGTACGGCGACCGATGGTCGGACGCCACCGCCCTCGAGGCGGCCTTCCTCCATGGCCTGACCCGGTTTCCCGATTCGGGGCGCGGGCAGGGGATCCAGCAGATCCGCCGCCAGGTGCAGCGCTGGAACGGCGCCATCACCATCCGGAGCGGGTCCGCGCGGATCGGTCAGGTGCCCGAGTGGGACGACACGCCGCCGCTCACCGAGGGCATGGCACCCTTTCCCGGTGCCCAGATCAGCATCGTCCTTCCGGCGCGGGTGGACGAGTGAACGACCGCCCGGTGGACCCCATCTCCATCGATGTCGGCGGGCTCGTCCAGCACACGGTCGCGTCGCTGTACGCCCATCTGGTGACCCGTCAGACCGGCCGGGCCGTGCGCCTGGCCATCGAGGCGCGCCTGGCGGACGCCGGCGACCAGGCGCTGTCCCTGATCGACCTCTCCGAGGTGTCGATCCTCGACTACTCCTGCGCCGACGAGGTGGTGGCCAAGCTGCTGCAACGGTACCGGGACGATGCCGCGTTGCACGCGTATTTCGTGTTCCGCGGCGTGCACGAGCCTCATCGCGACCAGATCGAGGTGGTCCTGCACCGCCAGTCGTTGGCGGCCGTGGCCGAGACGGGCGACGGCACGTTCGAGCTGCTCGGCGTGCGCAGCGCCGAGGAGGCCGGTGCGTGGAGTCGCCTTGAGTCGCGGGGGGCGTTACCGTCCGAGGCGGCTTCGGGCGAGCCGGATCTCATGCGCCACCTCGAGATCCTGGCCGCGCGGCGCCTGGTCTTCCGGAGCCGCACGGATGGCACGTATCACGCGCTTTCCCGGCTGGTCCGCCACCTGTTCTGACCCCGGGGCGCGGCCACCCCGATCCACCCGTGCTTCTCGCTCGCGGCCCGCTCGCGGTACGCCTACCTTGCCGCCGCCCGAGCCGTTCGCTCCCCTTACCCGGAACGTCATGTCGTCCACCCCTCCGCCTCTGCCTCCCCAGCGCCCCGCGACCCTCGGCATCCACGCGGGAGAGCTGCCACGCGCCCCCGGCGAGCCCGTCGTGGCGCCCGTGGTCCAGAGCGCCACGTTCCATTGGGCCGGACCGGACGACGGCGAGCTCCTCTACAGCCGCTACGGCAACAATCCCAACCAGGTGTCCTTGGCCCGTAAGCTCGCGGCACTGGAGGGCACCCCGGCGGCCGTGGCACTGGGAAGCGGAATGGCCGCCACGGCCATGACGCTGCTGGCTCTGACCCGTTCGGGCGACCACATCGTGGCCGCCAGCCGGCTCTACGGCGCCACCCAGGTGCTGCTCCGGGACGAGCTGCCGCGCCGCGGGGTCGAGACCTCGTTCGTGGTACCGGACCACGGGCGCGGCTGGCGGGAGGCGCTGCGGCCGAACACCCGCGTCGTCTACATCGAGATCCCCACCAATCCGACGCTCCGCGTCATGGATCCGCGCCCGCTGGCCAAGCTGTGCAAGGAACGGGGCATCGTCCTCGTGTGCGACGCCACCTTCGGCAGCCCCGTGAACTTCCGCGCGGTGGACCACGGCATCGACGTGGCCATCCACAGCGCCACGAAGTACCTGGGGGGCCACTCCGACCTGATCGCCGGGGTCGTGGCGGGATCCCGTGCCCTCGTGGAGGAGGTGACCCGGGTGGCCCGGCTGTACGGGCCGGCCCTGGACCCCCACACCGCATGGCTCCTCGACCGGGGCATCCGGACCCTCGACGTACGGATGCAACGCCACAACGAGAACGGAATGGCGCTGGCACGCTGGTTCGAGCAGCGGCCGGAGGTGTCCCAGGTCCTGTATCCGGGACTGGAGAGCCACCCCGATCACGCCCACGCCACCCGGATGTTCGAGGGGTTCGGCGGGATGGTCGGGATCGTTCTGCGCGGCGGCGGCGCCGCGGCGGATCGATTCGTCCGTGCGTTGACCGTGGCCATGGCGGCCCCGTCGCTGGGTGGGGTGGAGACCCTGGTCTCCCAGCCCCGGCACACCTCCCACGCGGGCGTGTCGCCGGCGGAGCGGAAGGCCCAGGGGATCCCGGACGGGTTCGTCCGGATCTCGGTGGGGATCGAAGCCGCCGAGGACCTGCAGGCGGACTTCGCCAGGGCGCTCCACGCCTCCGGATAGGTCCGCCGCGCGCGACCCATGCGACCCCCGTTCGATGCGGGTGCTGATCCGGTGACCCCGGTGCGTCGGATCACCCGCCGGCGGATCCTCGATCTCGCCTGGCCGATCGTGCTGGCCAACTCCGCCACCCCGCTGCTGGGTCTGGTCGACACCGCGGTCATCGGCAACACCGGACGCGTCCAGGACCTGGGCGCGGTGGGGCTCGGCGCGCTGATCTTCTCGTTCGTGTTCTGGGGCTTCGGGTTCCTCCGCATGGGCACCACCGGGTTCGTGGCGCAGGCGTCGGGGCGCGGAGACTCGACGGAGGTCCGGGCGGCGACCTTCCGCGCGCTGATGCTCGGCGGCGTGCTGGGATCGGCCCTGATCCTCCTGCAGGAACCCATCGCGTGGGTGTCGCTGGAACTGCTCGGGGCCAGCGACGACGTCGAGCGGGTCACCCGGGGCTACTACGACCTGCGCATCTGGGCCGCCCCGGCCACCCTGGGCTCGTATTCGATCCTCGGCGCGCTGATCGGACTCGGCCGGACCCGGTCGGTTCTGGCCATCCAACTGGTGCTGAACGGCGTGAACCTCGTCCTCGACGTCCTGTTCGCCGGGGTGTGGGGGATGGGAGCGCCGGGCATCGCGTTGGGCACCGCCCTGGCCGAATGGTCGGCGTTCCTGTTCGGCGGGGTGCTGCTCTGGCGGGTGCTCCGTGGGGAGCGCTCGGCAGGAGACCCGTGGTTCCCGACGGACCGGATCCGGGACGCGGCGAAGGCCCGCGAGATGTTCGCCGCGAATGCGGACATCATGGTCCGCACGCTCTTCCTGCTGCTCGGCATGGGATGGTTCACCAACCAGGGGGCCATCTTCGGCGACACGATCCTGGCCGCGAACCACGTCCTGCTGCAGCTGATCTCCCTTTCGGCGTACCTGCTGGACGGGTACGCCCACGCGACCGAAACCCTGGTCGGACGCAGCGTCGGGGCAAGGGACGCGGACGGGTTCGACCGCGCGGTGCGACTGTCCACGGAACTGGCGGTGGTGACGGCGATCGGACTGGGTGTGGGCGTCCTCTTCGCCGGCCCCTCCGCGGTCGTCCTCCTGACCGATCTACCGGCGGTGCGGGCGGTGGCCGGAGCCTTCGTTCCCTGGGCGGCGATCTACATCACCGTCTCGTTCGCGGCCTTCCAGTTGGACGGCATCTTCATCGGTGCCACCCGGACCGTCGACCTCCGCAACGCCAGCATCCTGTCCTGTGTCGCGTTCATCGCGACGTCGGTGCCCGCTGTCCGGATGGGCGGAAACACCGGCCTCTGGGGCGCGTTCCTGGCGTTCGTGGTCTTCCGCGCCGTCGCCCTCGGCGTGCGGCTGCCCGCCCTGCGGGCCAGCGTCGGGCCGAAGTAGAAGGCCCGAGGTCGGCAGCAGCACCGCCACCGCCCCTCCCCCCGGGGCCGGAAATCGACGGCCGGCGAGGGGTCGTGTCCATGGCCCGACGAGCCGACCGGCCCCAACCGGGAGGCGGGGCCGGTTGGCCATCCCGGTCTACTTCATGAACGGGTACCGATAGTCCGTGGCCGGCACGAAGGTCTCCTTGATGGTCCGGGCGCTCACCCAGCGGAGGAGGTTCATGGGCGAGCCGGCCTTGTCGTTCGTTCCCGAGGCCCGGGCGCCACCGAACGGCTGCTGACCCACCACCGCTCCGGTGGGCTTGTCGTTCACGTAGAAGTTGCCGGCGCTCTGCTGGAGGGCGTCCAGGGCCTCACGGGCGGCCGCCCGGTCCTGGGAGAACACCGCACCGGTCAGCGCGTAGGGGCTGGTCCGGTCGACCAGCTTCAGCGTCTCGGCCCACTCGGCGTCCGGGTACACGTAGATCGTGATGACCGGCCCGAAGATCTCCTCGCACATCGACTCGTAGTCCGGGGTCGTGCTCAGGATGATCGTCGGCTCCACGAACCATCCCTTCGAGTCGTCGCAGCCGGCGCCCACCAGGACTTCCGCGTCGTCGGAGGCCCGGGCCCGCTCGATGTAGCCGCGGATCTTGTCGAAGGCGCCCTGGTGGATGACGGCGCCGACGAAGTTGGAGAAGTCGGCCGGATCACCCATGGCCAGCCCTTCGGTCTGCGCCACGAGATCGTCCCGGATCTCGCTCCAGACGCTTTCGGGTACGTACGCGCGGGAGGCCGCGCTGCACTTCTGGCCCTGGAACTCGAACGCACCCCGCACGATGGCCGTGGTCAGCGCCGCCCGGTCGGCGGACGGGTGGGCCACGATGAAGTCCTTCCCCCCGGTCTCGCCCACGATGCGCGGGTAGGAGCGGTACGTGTCCATGTTCTGGCCGATGGTCTTCCAGAACGACTTGAACACCGTGGTGGAGCCGGTGAAGTGGACGCCGCCGAAGTCCTTGTGGCCCAGCATGTGCGCCGTGACGGCCACGGGGTCGCCGTTGACGAAGTTGATCACGCCGTCGGGCACGCCCGCTTCCCGCATGAGCTGGAAGACGTACCAGTTCGACAGGAGGGACTTGTCCGAGGGCTTCCACACCACGGTGTTGCCCATGAGGGCCGGAGCCCCGCAGAGGTTTCCGCCGATGGACGTGAAGTTGAACGGCGACACGGCGTAGACGAAGCCCTCCAGGGCCCGGTACTGGAGCCGGTTCCACATCCCGGGGTCGGACACCGGCTGCTGGCCGTAGATCTCCGACGCGAACTGGACGTTGAAGCGGAAGAAGTCGACGAGTTCGG
Source organism: Longimicrobiales bacterium (assembly GCA_040216925.1). Lineage (GTDB taxonomy): Bacteria > Gemmatimonadota > Gemmatimonadetes > Longimicrobiales > Gaopeijiaceae > JAJCZZ01. Next base: position 302,899 of record JAVJOF010000002.1, on the reverse strand, counting down.
CCGCCGCGTCGATCTCGGCCTGGAAGCAGGTCTTGCTCTGGTTGAGCATCGTCGAGGCGTTGAGCACCTGCCGCCACGGGCCGGCGAGCAGTTCCGCGGCCTTCAGGAAGATGGAGGCGCGATCCTCGAACGGGCTGGTGGACCAGGCGTGATGGGCCTCCATGGCCGCCTCGGCGGCCCGGGCGATCTCCGCGTCGCCGGCCACGTGGGCCTTCGCGATCACGTGTCCGTGATCGTGGGGCACGACCACGTCCACGGTGTTCCCGGTGCGGATCTCCTCCCCTCCGATGACCAGGGGAATGTCCACGACCTGCCCGGACTGCCGGGCCAGCTCGGCTTCGAGGGCGGCCCGTTCCGGCGTTCCGGGGGCGTAGGAGAGGACGGGCTCGTTTCGTGCCGGGGGGACCTTCACAGTACCGTGCATGGGATCCGGGGTCGGGCGTGGGCGTTTTCGGGCCGGTAAACGCGAAAGGGCGGGGAACCATTTCGGTCGCCCGCCCCTCCGAATGCCGCGTCCGGCCGGCGGCTACCCGAAGAACTTCACCTTGGTCAGACCCTCACGCAACCGCTGCCATCCCCCGGCGTCCGTGGGATGGTAGCTGTAGTAGTACTGCAGGTAGTAGCTCTCGTCGGGGCTCGTGGCCGAGACCTCGTTGAGCACGGCGCCGAAGACCCGGACACCGAGTCGCCGGAGCTGGTCCACCGAGCGCTCGGCGGTCCGCTGCTCGGTTTCGCCGGAGCGCAACACGAGCACGACGCCGTCGGTGTGGACCGCCAGGATCGCGGCGTCGGTCACGGCCAGCACCGGCGGGGAATCGATGATGACCTGGTCGTAGCGGCCCTCGAAATCCTCGAGGATCTGGGCCATCGAGCGGGAGTTGAGGAGTTCCGAGGGATTCGGCGGGAACGGACCCGACGGCAGGAAGTCCAGGTTGGGCAGCACGTTGGGACGCACCGCCTCGCGGGGCTGGGCGTCTCCGATCAGGAGGTTGGTCAGGCCCGGCTCCCGCAGCACGTCCAGCGCACGGTGTAGCGAGGGGCGTCTCAGATCCGCGTCGATCATCAGGACACGCTGCCCCTGGCGCGCCAGCATGACCGCGAAGTTCACCGCCGTGGTGGACTTGCCCTCGGACGGGCCGGGGCTCGAGAACAGCACGGTCCGGATGGGCTCGTCCTTCGTGCTCATGAACATCAGGTTCATGCGCAGGTTCCGGTACGCTTCGGCGGCGGGATCCAGCGGGTCCATGGCCACCACGAGCGGCAACCCGCGCCCCTGGAGCTGTCCGGCTTCCTCGCCGGACTCGTCCAGGCGGCGGAGCCTCGGGATGATGCCGAGGACGGGGATGCCCAGGAGCGACTCGACATCCGAGCTCGTGCGGACGGTCCGGTCCAGGTACTCCAGGAAGAACGCGGCGCCCACGCCGAGGATCAGGCCCAGAAGGGCGCCGAGGAAGACGTTGACCCGGCCGCGGGACTGGATCTGGCTCGCGCCGATGGCCGGGTCGAGGATCTCGACGTACGGAGAGGCGGCCGCCTGGGTGATCTGCGCCTGGTAGAGCTGCGAGAGGAGGAACTGGTAGGAGTCGCGGTCCAGGGTGCGCTGCGCCTCGAGCGACTGGAGCTGCCCCTCCAGTTCCGGGAAGGCGCGGCGTTCCTGCACCACCTGCTGCTGTTGCTGCGACAGGTCGGTCAGGCGCTCTTCCACCACCCGAAGGCTGGCGGCGGCGGCGTCGATGAGCAGCCGCTCACGTGCCTCCAGCTCGGCGCGGACGGCCACCACCTGCGGATGCCCTTCGCTCTTCCGCTCCTCGCGGAGGAGCTGCCGCTCGGTGGCCTGGCGCGTCTGGACCTCCTGGATGGCCGATCGGACCTGCGGATTGCTGGCAGGGGGGAGTTCGGCCAGGACGCTGGTCAGGTCCGTGCCCTGGACTCCGGCCGCCCGGACGCTCTGGAGGAGGTCCGCCAGGATCGATCGCTGGCGATTCCACGTCTGGATGTCCGTCGAGATCTGTTCGGACCGGTCCAGCAACTGGCGTTCGCGGGCGGACAGGTTCGTGAAGGCCTGGGTCTTCTTGAACTCCTGGATGGCCTCGGCCGATTCCTGGAGCTTCTGCGCAGCCTCGTCGAGGCGTTCGTTGATGAACGACATGTCGGCCGCCGCCGACTCGCGGACCCGCTCGGCTCCCTTGTCCCGAAGGGCGTGCCCGGCCTGGTTCAGGACCCGGGGCACGATGTTCGGGTCGGGATGCACGAGCGATACGTCGATGATGTTGGTGCTCTCGCGCTGCCCCGCCGAGAAGGCGATCTCACCCCGGACCCAGCTGGTCGGTACGATCTCGACCTCGTAGGCCTGGGGCTCCCCCGGGGGCGCCATCAGCGTGAAGCGGACGAAGCCCGCGTCCAGCTGGCTGCCCACCGCGCCCGCCGCCAGCACCGTGCCGTCCGGCGCCCGGAACTGGGCGCTCGTCCGGGCTTCGTCGTAGACGATCTGGTAGCGGTCGTCGGGTGCCGCCTCCGCCACCCACGCATCCCGGAACAGCTCGGACCGCAGGGCATCGTTCGGGATCCGGCGGAGCCGGAGGCCCACCGAGTCCACCACGGTGGCCGCGATGGTGGCCGAGCGGAGCACCTCGATCTCGGACACGATGGGATCGACGAAGATGTCCATCCCGGACACGCGGGGACCCACCACGAGACCCCGTTGCCGCTCGAGCGGGTCGTTGACCTGGAGCGACATCGTGCCCTGATAGAACACCCGCTGCCGCGACACGGCCCAGATGGACGAAGCCGTGGTGATGGTGAAGATGACCAGCACCAACCAGAGGCGGCGGGAGATGACCTGCCAGTAGTCCGACAGGTGGGGGGTCCCACCGAAATGGTCCGGCTCGCTGTCTCCGTACGGGCGGAGATTCGGCTCGTCGCTCAAATCAGACTCCGGCTCCGGGTAACGATCCGTACTCGGGGCTCTCCACGGGTTCCTTCCCCCCCGGAAAGGAGTTCGACAAGAGCCGTGATCTGGATGTGGTTTGATGGAAAATCGCCATCTGTTTCCGATTCCGCAATGCTGGTGGCAGGTGGCCAACGGGGCGTCGTTGCGCGCTCTTTTCCGGTTGACCCCCCCCTGGGGTCCGGGTAGCTTTTTTCATCTTTCGCGGGTTGGTGCGCCAGGGACCCTCCGAGCGCCCGGCCGCGGGGCATTCGGATGGTACCCCCCTGGGAGCACGGCATCATGACGGCGCGGGAGAAGATCGTAGCGGTCCTCGAGACCATCCGCCCCGCCATCCAGGCCGACGGAGGCGACGTCGAACTCATCGACTACCGGGAATCGGACGGTGTGGTCGAGGTCCGCCTCCTCGGTGCCTGCGAATCCTGCCCGATCTCGATGATGACCCTCAAGGAGGGCATCGAGAAGCGCATCAAGAAGTCGGTCCCGACGGTCGTGGAGGTCACGGCGTCGTAGCGTCGTCTCGACGACGGCTCCACGGCACCGGACCCCATCCCATACACGCCACCCGGTCTCGGGTGGCGACAACGAACAGGAACCCCATGAGTGCTGACGAGCTACGACGCTCGGTGATGTCCGCCCTGTCCAGGATCACCCATCCCACCTCCGGAACCGACCTCGTGACCGGGGGACAGGTCCAGAACATGGAGGTCGACGAGGACGGCGAAGTGCGGTTCGGATTCGTGCTCCGCGGCGACGACCCCGGGGAGCTGGTGAAGCAGGCCCGGAGCGCGGTGGAGGCTCTCGAGGGGGTTCGCGCGGTCAAGGTCAACGTCCAGCTTCCACAGATGGCGCCGTCGGGCGGAAAGGGTGGCCCGGGAGGCGGGGGCATCAAGCCGGGGTCGGTGCCGGCTCCCACGCCCAAGCCCGGGATCCTGTCGAACGTCAAGCACGTGGTGGCGGTCAGCTCCGGGAAGGGCGGGGTCGGGAAGTCGATGGTGGCGTCCAACCTGGCCGCCTCGCTCGCGGCGGCCGGGCACGCCGTCGGTCTCCTGGACGCGGACATCTACGGCCCGAACATCCCGTTGATGTTCGGCGAGGAACGCCGGCCACGGGTCAGCGGGCCCAAGGGGAGCGAGATGATCGAGCCCCTGGAGGCGCACGGCGTCCGGCTCATGAGCCTCGGGTTCCTCCTGGACAAGGAGCAGCCGGCCATCATGCGGGGGCCGCTGATCTCGGGCATCCTGAAGCAGTTCCTCGAGCAGGTCGCGTGGGGTGCGCTGGACATCCTCGTGGTGGACATGCCTCCGGGAACGGGAGACGCCCAGTTGTCCCTGGTCCAGACCATCGATCTCGACGGCGCCGTCATGGTCACGACGCCCCAGACCGTGGCCACCGGCGACGTCCGCCGCGGCATCAAGATGTTCGAGCGCGTCAACACGAGGGTCCTGGGTATCGTCGAGAACATGGCCGGCATGGCCTGTCCGCACTGCGACGAGGTGGTGGACGTCTTCGGGTCCGGGGGCGGTGAGGCGCTGGCCAAGGAGATGTCCGTCGACTTCCTCGGCCGGGTGCCTCTCGATCCGGCCGTGCGGGTGGCGGGAGACGACGGTCGGCCCACGGTGATCGGCGCTCCGGATTCGGCGGCCGGCAAGGCGCTGTCGGCGGTGGCGGACCAGGTTCTCGAGCGCCTGGGCGCCCTGGCCGTCCGGTAGCGACGTGGGCCGCGTCACCCTGCTGACCGACTTCGGGACGTCGGACGGGTACGTGGCTGCCATGAAGGGCGTTCTGACAACGGGTGCGCCGTCGGCGGTGCTCGACGACGCCGGGCACGACCTCCCACGCGGCGACGTGAGCCATGCGGCCTGGACCCTCCGTCGCTACTGGGGGCGATACCCGGAGGGCACCGTGCACCTCGTGGTGGTCGATCCCGGCGTCGGTACGGGCCGTCGGGCCCTGGCGGTCGAGGCCGGCGGGCGCCTCGGTGTCGGCCCGGACAACGGTGTGTTCGGCCTGGTCGTCGCGGCGCATCCCGGGTGGCGTGCGGTGAGCCTGCCCTCGCCCGAGGGCGCCTCATCGACCTTCCACGGACGCGACGTCTTCGCCCCGGCCGCAGCCCGCCTGGCGGCGGGGGCTTCTCTCGACGACCTCGGCGAATCCGTGGACGACCTGGTGCGGCTCCCGACGCCCGAGGTCGGGGGCGACGGAAGGGTCCGTACGGTGGACCGCTTCGGAAATCTCGTCACCGATGTCCCGGGGGAGCGATTGGCCGCCGGTGTGGAGATGGCGGGGCGGCGGATCGGATCCGCCGGGACCTACGGCGAGGTGGCCATCGGAGCGCTGGTGGCGCTGGTGGGGTCCGACGGCACCGTGGAGGTGGCCGTACGGGACGGCTCGGCCGCGGAGCGGTTGGGCGTCGGGGTGGGGGAAGCGGTCCGGCTGCTCTGAGCCGGCCTACTCCTCCAACCACTTCCGGTCGGCGGCGGACAGTGAGTCGCCGCCGCGGGCCTTCTCGATGAGCTTCACCACGATCCAACCGACGATGAGGACGGGCGCGACCTTGAAGAGCAGGAAGGTCACGAGCCCGAAGGTCAGGGAGAACACCGTTCCGACCACGGCGAGCACGACCCCCGCCACCAGAAGGGTCACGAGCCCGACGGCGAAGAAGGTGAGCAGGGTGCCGAGCATGGAATCCTCCCGGGGTGCGGAGACCCCGAACGTCCAGTGGTGATCACCGCCCAGGGCGGTGGAGGGCCTCGTGGCCCCCGTGCATTCTAGTACGCCTGCGCCGGGGCGAAAGGTTCAGCGCACCCAGTGGACCCGGACGCTGCCGAATGCCGCGTCCAGATCGATCGTGACCTTGCGTTCGGCCCGCTCCCAGTCCAGCGAATAGTAGTAGTCCCCGCGCTTGACCAGGCCTTCGGAGTCCAGGGACGTCAGGAAGCTGTCCTTCCGGAGGCGCACGCCCAGGCCTTCCGGAAAGCGCAGATCCAGCGCACCCAGCCCCATGTCGATGGACACGGCGGCGTCGCGGGCCCAGTCGCCGGTGAACCACAGGGTGATCTCCCCCACGCCGGCGTCGATCTCGATGCGCTCGGCGTTCAGGTTGCCGAGATGCCGGGCCGTGAAGTCGGCGGCGCCGACTTCGAACCGGGCGGTCCGGATCGCGCCCGGGTTGGGCTCCGAAACGTCCACGGTGGACTCGGACGCGCCGGTGCTGAGCCGGAGGTCGGTAAGCTCCAGGCCACCCAGGTCCAGGTCGGCGCGCACCGCACCGAACTCCATGGTCAGGTCCATGGGCACGTCCCGACCGAGCATCAGCTCCAGCTCGCCGCCCGAGCGGTTCCGACCGAGGTTCAGGGAGCGACCCAGGTTGTCCACGCCGAGGCGGAGGAGGTGTCCGTCGTACTCGGCCACGGGCTCGAACACGTCTTCGTCGTAGCGCAGGTGCATCCGGTAGAGGAGCCCGTCGTCGGCGGGGCGGATGGTGAACCGACCCGCGCCGTACTTGACCTGGACGTCCAGAGGTCGGTCTCCCTCGGCCTGCCGGGACATGGTGACGGTCCGCCAGCTCTGCCCGTCCGCCGCGCCGGGAACCAGGACGGCCACCGCGACCGCGATGAGGAGCCCGGAGGCCCCTCCGGAGCCGTGCCTACGCATGGCCGGCGCCTTCGTCGCGGCGGCTGCCGCCGTCCGCGGCCGGGCCGGGATCGGACGGGCCTGCCTCGACATCGTCGATGTCCACCTCGACCGCCCGGCGCCACGCCTCTTCGGCGTCGATCGGGTAGGTCTCGGGGCGTCGGCCGGCGCGCGTCAGGAGCACGGCACCGAAGCCGATCTGGACGGCGATGAAGACCGCCAGGCCGCCGGCGAACGTCAGGAGCCCACGCACCGCGCCGACGAAGGGCACGATCCGGAGCAGGTTGGCCACCACGAAGATCGACCCGATGGCCAGCAGTCCCCCGAAGATCGTGTAGACCGGGTTCGTCCGGCGGATCCAGTCCGTTCCCCGGTAGTCGCTGTCCGCCAGCCACTCTCCGAGGTTGCGCGACACCGCGAGGAAGCCGAGAACGCCCGCCGCCAGCGCGGCCACGGGAAAGAGCGGTACCCACGCGATGACCACCGGGATGCCCACGATGGACACGGCCAGGGCCACCGTACCGAGGATCCAGACCGGCACCAGGAGGAACGATCCCGCGAAGCCCACCGCCGCCGCACGGCCCGGGGCGCGGCGGGCCGTCTCCGCCACCACGTCCAGGTTCTCGCCCGCGAACGCGCAGACGATCATACCCAGGACTCCGAGGACGAACACGATCATCAGGTTGCCCATGGCCCCGCCCACGGCCTGCACCGCCGACCGGAACGGGCTCATGACGGACCACTCGTCGCGACCACCGTGCCGGATCTCGTTGCGGATCTCGCTCCGGATCTCGTCACGGATGCGCTCCCGGATCTCCCGCTCGATCCGCGCGTCCACGTTCCGCGATTCGCGCTCGTCCAGGAGATCCTCCACGCGCCCGCCCACCTCGCCGTCGTCCAGCCCGAGACGCGCATCGACCAGACGGACGGATCCGCCCACGCTGCTTCCACGGATCAGGTCCACCCGGCCGTCCACGACCACCACGTCGCCGTCCACACGGCCTTCGATGCGGGCATCGCCTTCGATGACCACCAGGGTGCCTACCACGGTCTCGTCGGCCCCGACCTCGACGTCCTCCTGGACGTGGACGCGGATCGACGCGTCGGACAGGTCGCCGAGGGCCTCCTGGAGCAGCTCCAGCCGAGGCGCCTGGCTCAGCAGCAGTCGTACCAGACTCCGTTCGTCGCCGGTGTTGATGCGGATGGACCCCTCGTCCGGGGCCGGGTCGGCGGTCGGGGCACGGAGCGCGTCTTCCAGGGCCCGATCGATGGTCCGGGCCAACTCGAGTCGGTCGCCGTCGAGGGTGGCTGGAGGGCTCCATTCGCGGAGCGTGGCGGCAAGCGGCCCGTCGTCCAGCGCGACGGCCATGCCGGCCAGGCTGCGGAAGGCGGCATCCAGCGGATCGCCGGCCTCGTAGGCGCCCACCACGGTGCCGTCGATGACCAGGGCCCCGTCCCGGAGGGCGATCTCGAGGTCCGGGCCTTCCTGGAACTCGAGGCGGAGCGCGGCTTCGGAACGGCCGACCGACACCTGTTTGCCGACCACCGTGCGCTCCTGGGCGCCGAGGAGCGAGGGTGCGGTGAGCGCGGCCAGGGTCAGGCCGAGGCGAGCGAATCTAGAGCGAAGCATGGGCGTACCGTCCTCCATCTCGCGGATGGGAGGCGACGAGGTTGCGGTAGAGGACCCAGAGGGCCGCCACCGTGCAGATCGAGAACAGGAGAAAACCCGCGGCCAGGGCCGTGGGCGACGCCAGGGCGGACTGTACGGCGGACACGACCTGGAACGTGCCGACGCTCTCCAGAGCGGCGCCCTGGAGCGCGGTCCAGGCCAGCGTGGCCAGGTCCGTGACCTTCCAGCCCACGAACGCCAGGAGTGCGCCCGGGGTGAGGGTGGGATGGCTGAACACGGCCCACGCCACGAGGCCCAGCGTCACGACCGGGGTCACGGCGACGCCGGACACGGCGGCCCATGCCTGCCGGGGCTCGGGAAGCCGCTGGCGTGCCGCGGCGAGCAACCGCCCCCACGCCGACGCCGGGGCGGGCACCGGGGCCGGCAGCCGTACGCCGGCCATGACCCGCGCCGCGAACCCCTCCGACGGAGCCAGCCGACCGAGCCCGTCCAGGGCCGCTTCGAGGGCGCGCCGGTCCATGACCCGTCCCGCGAAGCCGGGAGCGGGCGCCAGATGGTCGAGGCCGTCCAGGCCCTCCAGCAGGGTCCTCCAGGCGTCGGCTTCGCCCGCACAGCGGGGGCACCGGCCCAGGTGGTTCGAGACCCGTGCGGCCGCAGGTGCGGCCAGGAGGCCTTCGACGAAGTCCTGGATCCGCGACCCGTCCGGATGGCTGGGCGGGAGGAGTGCCGCGAGCGAACGCCGTACACGGGCCGCCAGCGGCACGGGCTGCGGGCCGACGGCGCGGATGACCCGCTCCGAGAACCCCTCCAGGGGAACCAGCCGGGGCAGCGCTTCGATCTCCTCGTAGAGCGTGCGGAACGCCTCCGCCTCCGCCGCGCACCTCGCGCAGGACGACAGGTGCTCCTCGACCGGACGGGCAGCCCTGCCGGGCAGCTCGCCGTCGAGGAACGCCTGAAGCTGCTCGGCGCTCGGGTGGGGTGAAGACGAACGGTGGCTCACGCGAAGACTCCTTGAATGTCGAACTGTCGTTCCCTACGGTCCCGCCGGACCGGGGGTTTCACCGAAAGACACGCCTTCGAGGACCCGACGCGCACGTCCTGGAAACCGTTGGCGCACAACGTGATCCGTCCCCTCGTGAACCCGATCATGCGGTCAGGTGCGCCAGGCTGGTCTTCAACTCGTTCCGGGCGCGGTGCAGGTAGGTCTTCACGGTGCCCAGGGGCAGGTCCATGATGTCGGCGATCTCGTCGTAGGCGTAGCCTTCGACATGGCGCAGCAGGATCACCGTGCGGTACTCGGGACGGAGTTCCCCGATGGCCTCCTCGATCTGGCTCCCCAGCTCCTTGTTCTCCACGTACTGCTGGGGCGTCTCGTCCTGGGCCTCGACCACGAGCCGGGTCTGACTGACCTCGTCGGCGTTGGTCGCGTGGGGGGACCCGTCGATCGACACCGTGTCGAGCTTCCGCTTGCGCAGATGATCGATGGTGTGGTTGTTCGCGATCTTGAAGATCCAGTTGCTGAACTTGTAGCTGGTCTTGTAGCTGTCGATGGCGTTGAAGGCCCGGATGAAGGCCTCCTGGGCGAGGTCCTCCGCCAGCGTGCGATCCCGGACCATCCGGTAGATCAGGGAAAAGACCGGCCGCTCGTACCGGGACAGGAGTTCCCGGAACGCGGGCTCACGCCCCTTCGCCGCGAGCGTGGCGAGCTCACGGTCGTCGAGGCGGGGGTAGTCCAGGGCGGGCAGCGGTCTCGATTCCTGGCGGGACGGGGTGAGCCACGCGGCGGAGCCGGACAGCGAAGCGGTATCGTAGGCCATGTGCCCGGCCCTACGCGAACCACCGACGAGCGGTTTCGCTCGGGCCGTTGAGGCCCTCCTGCGCTTCCCGTACCTTTCGGCGCCGCAGCCGTTTCGACGGTGCCGAATCTTACTTGGACGGACCTTCGCTGTCATGCCATCCGCCGATCCCGCCGCCCCGAAGGCGGGAGCCGAACGAGAGACCCAGGTCCGCCGGATCTTCAGTGAGATCGCGCCTCGCTACGACCTGCTGAACCACGTCCTGAGCCTGAACATCGACCGGGCGTGGCGGCGGAAGGCCGTGGATCGGCTGGGGTGGGAGCGGACCCCGGACGGGACCTACCTCGACGCCTGTGCGGGCACCTTCGACCTCTCGCTGGAACTGGCGCGCCGGCCCGGGTTCGCGGGCCAGGTGGTCGGGTCGGACTTCGCGGCGCCCATGCTGGTCCAGGGAAGCGACAAGCTGGGGGCCACCTCGGTCCGTCCCCTGTGCGCCGACTCCCTCCGGCTGCCGTTCGCGGACGACACGTTCGACGGCGCCACCGTCGGCTTCGGCGTCCGCAACCTCTCGGACCTGGCCGCCGGCCTGCGCGAACTCCATCGCGTCCTGCGTCCCGGATCGCGTCTCGTGGTCCTCGAGTTCACGACACCGCCCAACGCCGTGGTCCGGGCAGGCTACCACTTCTACTTCCGGCGCATCCTGCCGGTGGTGGGGCGCATCGTGTCCGGGCACCCCTGGGCCTACACCTACCTGCCGGAGTCGGTGAAGAGCTTCCCGGGGCCCGATCGCCTCCAGGAGATGTTCCGCGAGGCCGGCTTCGAGGAGACGGGATACCGGCTGGTCACCTTCGGGATCGCCGCGATCCACTTCGGCACGAAGGTCACGCCCTAACGCGACCCCGCGGGGGTGCCGTCCACGTCCAGGACGGTGACCGGCCCCAGCGAGGCCAGGTCGTCCGCGCCGATCCGGTCCGGGTCGCCCACGATCAGGATGCTCATCCCGTCCGGGCGAAGGTGGTCGGCGAAGACCGACCGGATGGACTCCGGGGTGACCGCCTGGACGCCGGCCAGATACCGTTCCAGCCAGTCCGCAGGAAGGTCCTGGGCCAGGTAGAACATCCGCCGGGCGACGATCTGACCGGGGCTGTCGAAGTTGAACACGAAGCCGTTGACGATCTGGTCCACCGCCGTGCCGACCTCCTCGTCGTCCGGCGGCGTGTGCCTCGCGTCGTCCAGGATCTCCAGGATCAACCGGATGGCGGGCACGGTGTTCTCGGGGCGGGTCCGGGTGATGGCGCCCACGATCCCGTCGAAGCGGCGGGGCGTGGTCCACAGCGACGATGCCGAGTAGGCATAGCCTTCCTCGGTTCGCACCCGGGACAGGATCCGCGAACTGAAGCCGCCGCCTCCGAGGATCGAGTTCCCGATCTGGGCCGCGTAGTATTCCGGTTCGTCGGCCAGATGGACGTCGGTGGGGTGGGCCATCACGATCACGCTCTGTTCCAGGTCCCGGGGAATGATCCACACCCCGGGCTGGCGGAGGATCCTGGGCTCCGGCGACGGAGGCAGCGGTTCGCCGCACGCGGGCCACTCGGCCAGCATCCGGTCGAGCAGGGGCGCGATGTCCTCCCACGTCACGTCGCCCGTCGCCCCCAGGGTCAGGTTCCCCGGGCACACGATGCGGCCGTGGACCGACGCCATGCGGGCCGCCGAGACGTCGTCCGGTCGGAGGTCGTCGAGGGACATCTCCCACCCCACCGGGTGATCGCCGTAGAGGAGGCGGTTGAACTCCGAGTAGGCGAGGCGCGCCGGATCGTCGCCGCGGCGACGCACCCGTTCGACCTCGCTTCCGCGCCACACCTCGAGCTGCCGGGCGTCCCATCCGGGCTCGCGCATCATCGATCCCCAGAGCGTCAGTGCGGTGTCCAGGTGCTCCGTGAGGGTGTTGACCGAAGCGAACACGGATTCGCCCCCGCCCCCGAACGAGGTCTGGATGGCGAAGTACTCGAGCAGGGCGTCGAGGGAGTCGGGAGCCAGCGTGGTCGTGCCCCCGTAACGCAGAAGCGTGGGGAGGGCGGTGCCGGCCGCGTAGGCCTCCCGGCCAAGACGGCCGTATCCCCCCTGGAACCGCGCGAACACCGACACCAGTGGCAGCCCGGGATCGGCCAGGAACAGGACGGGCACGCCCCGGACCTCGTGGAGTTCGGGCTCCGGCGGATCGAAACGGAGCGGCGGTACCTCGAGGGCCTCGGCGGCCGCGCGGCCGACCGCCTGTGCCGACGCGTCCGGCGCGGTCGCGCCGACCAGGACCAGGGCCCCCGCCAGGACCGCGGTCCCACCGGGCCGCCACTTCCGAAGCCCGCTGCGAGCGCTCATGATCCGCCCTCGGTCACCAGCGTGGCCACGGTGCGGTTGACGTCCGTGAAGTATCGCCGGACCACTCTCCGGACGTCGTCCGCGGTCACGGCCCCGAGCCGGGCGGAGAGCCGGAACGTCTCGCGCCAGTCGCCGAAGAGCGAGGCCGACTCGGAGAGCTGGAAGGCCAGGCCCACGTTCGACTGCAGGCGCCGCACCGAGCCCGCCTCCGCCCGGTTGCGGACCCGCTCCATTTCCGCCTCGGTGGGCCCGTGCTCGGCCAGGCGTCGGAGTTCGTCGTAGACGGCCGCTTCCACCTCCCGCGTCGTGTGGGGCGCACGAGGCGTCGCGTCGATCGCGAAGAGCTGCGCATGCTCCACACCGGGCCCCGAGGAAGTGAACACCTCGGTGGCGAGGCGGTCCTCCACGACCAGCCGTTGGTAGAGGCGCGAGGTGCGGCCACCGCTGAGCAGGGTCGAGAGCAGGGTCAGGGCCGGGGCATCCTCGTGGAAGATGTCCGGGGTGTGCCACCCGATGCGGACCTGGGGTTCGGCGTCCCACACGACCTCGATCCGTCGCTCCCCGCGCTGCGGCGGTTCCACGGCCAGAACGGGGGGCGGCTCCTCCCCCCGGGGCTGCGTCCCGAGGTAGGTCCGGGCCCACCCGAACACCTGGTCCGGGTCCACGTCGCCGACGATGGTCACCACGGCGTTGGCCGGACCGTAGAACCGACGGTAGTAGTCGGCCACGTCCGCCCGCGAGAGCGTCTCGAGATCCGACATGTAGCCGACCACCGGCACACCGTACGGGTGGACCGTGTAGGCGGCCGCGAGGTGCTGTTCGTAGAGGAGCCCGCCGGGCGAGGTCTCGACCCGCATCCGGCGCTCCTCCGTGACCACGTCCCGCTCCGAGTAGAACTCGCGGAACACCGGGTTGGCCATCCGGTCGGCCTCGAGGACGAACCACAACTGCGTGCGGTTGGCCGGGAGCTCCACGAAGTAGATCGTGGCCTCGTTGGTGGTGGTGGCGTTGAGGCCCTGGGCGCCCGCCCGCGTCAGGATGCGGTCGAATTCGTTCCCGACCACGTGGACCCGTGCGGAGTCCTCCAACGCGGCGATCCGCTCGTCGAGGCGCGCCACCGTGGCGGAATCGCGTCGGGCCCGGGCCCGGAGAAGGGTGTCGTGCGCGGCGTCCATGAGGCCGAACAGGGCCCGCTCCGCCTCGACGTCGCGGGTGCCCACGGTGGTGGTGCCCTTGAAGAGCATGTGCTCCAGGAGATGGGCGATGCCGGTGGTGCCCAGGTGCTCATGGACGCCCCCCACCGCGTACCGGACCACGAAGGCCACCGTGGGGGCCCCCGGGCGCGGCAGCACCACGATCCGCATGCCGTTCTCCAGCGTCCGCTCCACCACCGGGAGCGCCTCGCCCGGTGTGGGGCCGGGCTCCTGGGCCGTGCCGAGCCCGGGGGACACGATCAGGGCCACCCCGAGGCCCAGGCCCACGGCCCGGGCGCCGGCCAGAGGCCGTCTCATCGCCGGCCCCGGCTCCGGGGCTGACAACCGGGGCAGGCGAACGCCGACCGGTTGGCGAAGACGATCCTGCGGATCTCCCGGCCGCACGTGTCGCACGGCTCACCGTCCCGTCCGTAGACGCGCAGCCGGCGGGCGAAGCGTCCCGGTTCGCCCTCGGCGTTTCGGTAGTCGCGAATGGTGGTGCCTCCGGCCTCGATGGCCCGTGTCAGGACGTCGCGGAGGGCTTCGTGCAGGCGGTGGCCCTCCGGCCCCGTCACGGACCGGGCGGGCCGCTGCGGGTGGATTCCTGCCAGGTACAACGCTTCGTTGGCGTAGATGTTTCCGATGCCGGCGATGCGGCGCTGGTCCAGCAGCCACGACCGGGCGGGAGCCCGGGACCGGCGCATGCCCGACACCAGGTCCTCCGGGGTGAACGCAGGGTCCAGGGGCTCGGGTCCCATGCCGGCCGAACGAACCGCCCAGGCAGCGGACGACAGATGCTCGACGGTCCCGAAGCGGCGGGTGTCCTGGAAGATCAGGACGCCGCCGGAGACGAGGTGGAAGACCACCGCCGGATGCGTCGGTGCGGCCCCCCCGGTGGGCGGCGCGGAGAAGGGGAGCAGGGTGCCGGTCATGCCGAGGTTGACGGCGATCACCCCGTCCGCGTCCAGCTCGAGGATCACGTTCTTCCCTCGCCGTCCCACGTCCCGGAACGCACGGCCACGCACGGCGGCGCGGAACTCCTCCGCCGGGCGGCGGAGGACGTCCGCATGGATCACCTCGGCGTGGTCGATCGCGCGCCCCACCACGGAGGGGCGCAGCCCGCGCACCAGGGTCTCCGCCTCCGGCAGCTCCGGCATCAGCGACGCTCCCCGCAGGGAAGCCGTCCCGGCCCCGGGCCGGCCGCCCGCGACACGACGCTACTCGACCAGGACCGCGGTGCCTGCCGCCGTGACCATCAGCATGGATCCCCGGCTGCCCACCACCTCGTAGTCGATGTCCACGCCGATCACCGCGTTGGCGCCGCGGCCTTCGGCCTCGCGGCACATCTCCCGGATGGCTTCCTGACGCGCGCCACGGAGGGCCTCCTCGTAGGCGCCGGACCGCCCACCCACGATGTCGCGGACGCCGGCGAAGAGGTCCTTGACGATATTCGCGCCGATGATGGCTTCGCCGGTCACGACGCCGAGGTAGTCCTTGGCGGGCCGGCCTTCGAGTCTGCTGGTCGTCGATACGATCACGGGGTCTCCCTGGCTGGATGGTCGGTGCGTTCCCGTTCCCGCCAGCCGATGTCGGCGCGGTGGAACGCTCCGTCGAAGTGGATGGCGGCGGCGCCCTGTCGGCTGCGGTCGGCGGCTTCGGCGAAGGTGGCCCCCACCGCGGTCACCGCGAGGACCCGCCCGCCGGCGGTCACGAGCCGTCCGCCCTCCCGGGCCGTTCCCGCGTGGAAGACCGTGAGGCCCTCCCCGTCGAGTCCGCCGGGCATGCGAATCTCCTTGCCCTTCTCGTAGCTGCCGGGGTAGCCCCCCGACGCCACGACCGTCGTGACCGCGGACGCGTCGAGGAACCGGGCAGCCCGCCCCGCCAGGGATCCCCCGTCGGCGACGGTGGTCAGGAGATCCAGGAGCGACGAGGACATGAGGGGGAGGACCACCTGGGTCTCGGGATCGCCGAAGCGACAGTTGAATTCCACCACCTTGAGTCCCTCGTCCGTCAGCATGAGGCCGGCGTAGAGCAGGCCCCGGAACGGACACCCGTCGGCTGCCAGGGCCCGGAGCGTCGGCGCGAAGACCCGGCTCCGGGCCTCGGCCACGACCTCGGTGGTGGCGATGGAGACCGGCGCGTAGGCGCCCATGCCCCCGGTGTTCGGCCCGACGTCGCCCTCGCCGACCCGCTTGTGGTCCTGGGACGGGAGCAGGAGCACCGCGTTCTCGCCGTCACACACCGCGAACACCGAGAGTTCCTCCCCCTCCATGAACTCCTCGATCACCACCTCGCGGCCGGCCTCCCCGTACGCCAGGTCGTCCATCATGTCGTGGATGGCCGCCACGGCGTCGTCCACGGTGGGGCAGACCACGGCACCCTTGCCGGCCGCCAGTCCGGACGCCTTGACCACGATGGGGGCGCCCGCGTCCCGGACGTACCGCTCGGCGCCCTCGGCGTCCGTGAAGGTCCGGTAGTCGGCCGTGGGCACACCGGCGGACCGCATGAGGTCCTTCGCATACGACTTGGACGACTCGATCCGGGCGGCGGCGCGGCGCGGCCCGAACACCGGCAGGCCCTTGGCCTCGAAGCGGTCCACCAGGCCGGCGGCCAGCGGCCCCTCGGGCCCCACGACCGTGAGGTCGATGCGGTGGCTGGCGGCCCATCCGGACAGCGCTTCCACGTCCGTCGGGGCCAGCGCCACGCCTTCGCAGTCGAGCATTCCGCCGTTGGGCCGGGTCACGAAGAACTCGGCCGAGGGGGCGTCGCGCCGGAGCTTCCAGAGCAGGGCGTGCTCGCGCCCGCCGTTTCCTACGATCAGGATGCGCATGGGGGGGAAGATAATGAAACGGAACGAGGCGATCGGCCCCGCGGACCGACCGCCTCGCCCGGGGCCCCGTTCGGGCGCCCGGATGCTGCCCCGCCGTGCCTCCGCGTCAGCGTTTCATTCCACCCATGAACTGCTCGCCCATCTTCCGGGCGGCCGACGTCATGGTGTCCAGGAAGTCCCGGGCACCGTCGGCGTAGGCGGAGGCCGCGTCCTTCAGGTCGTCCTGGTAGGTCGTGTCGGGTTCGCCGCGCCGCGTGTACTCGCCCCGGATGATCCGGTCGTAGTCGCCGCCCTCGATCCAGGCGCGGAGCTCGCTGACCCGAAGGACCCAGAACGGGTGCGTGGCACCGATCAGGTTCAGGATCTTGAAGACCTGGTCCGCCACGTCGCCCCCGGTCCGGTACTCCTCGGCCTGGATGATGAACTCCTGCAGGCTCGTCTCCTCGTCGTCTCCGCCGCCCGCCATCTTGAGCATCGTGCGCATGACCACCTCGGGATCCTGAACGGCCAGCAGGCCCGCGCGGTCGCAGGACAGCTCGCTCTTCCTGGACCACTCGAGGAGCGCCACCAGGACCGCCCGGGCAGCCAGGCCCACGATGGGAAAGCCCATCGACGCCAGTTCGAGCAGCAGGAACGTCATCGTCCGATAGAGGACGTGATCGCTCATGATGTGCCCGAGCTCGTGGCCCATGATGTAGGCCGTCTGCTCGTCGTCGAGGAGCTTGACCGTGCCCGAGTTCAGGATGATGAACGGCTGCTCCATCCCGTAGGCGCCCGCGTTGACGATCGGCGTCTGGGAGATGTAGAGCGGGTAGTCGTCCGGCGAGTCCAGGGTCTTGAGCACGTCCTGGTACAGCCCGTACAGGTGCCCGAACTGGTTCGGGCTCACCCGCACGGCGTTCGCCTGGAACGCCAGTCGGATCGGTTTCTCGCCGAAGAACCCGAAGAGTTTCTTCAGGACCTCGTCGAAGACCGGCACCTTCCGGAGGGCTTCGAGGGCCGCGCGGTCGGCCGGATGCTCCCAGCTCCGGGGAGCGATGTCGGTCAGGATGCGGCGTGCTTTCGCGTCGCCACCGCCGGTCGCGGGGCCGTTCTGATCGTCCGCCATGTCGTCGTCCTCGTGGGATTGCTACGCCGTGGGCATCGGCGCGATTCGGGCTTCCCTACGGTACCGTCTCGGGGCCGGTTTCAGGAAGGACGGGAGGCCTCGGAGGCGGGGTGGCCAGCCATCGGGCCAGGGCCAGATGGCCGTCGTGCTCCGCCCACCCCGCGGCCGTCGAACCATGGCGTTCGTCGCGGAGGGACGGATCCGCGCCGGCCTCCACGAGGCACGCCACGGTGGTCGCGTGTCCGGCCAGCGCGGCCAGATGAAGCGCCGTGCCCCCATGGTGGATCCCCGGGGGGAACGCCGAGGGGTTGGCGCCCCGCTCCACCAGGAATCGGATCATCTCGTCCTGCCCGTTCGCCGCCGCCACCGCGAGGGCCTGATCCAGGACGTCCCCGGGCGCCTCCGAACGGACGCCCCAGGGGAACCGGACCGGCCCCGCTGAATCGGCCAGGCCCTCCTCGTCGAAGAACCGGGCGGCCGCCTCCAGGTCGCCGAGGCCGGCGGCCGCCCGCAGCGAGCCGACGGCTGCCCCGTGTTCGGTGCGGAGGCGGACGGCCAGCTCCGCGTGGCCCCAGTAGACGGCCTCCTCCAAGGGGGTCCACGGGGCGCAGGCTTCGACGGAGGCGCCGCGCTCCAGGAGGAGGGCGACCAGCGACGACGAACCCACGCTGGCCGCGGCGACCAGGGGCTCGTCCAGCGCCGCTCCCCGCTCGATCAACTCCCCGGCCCGTGACTCCGCGTCGGGCACCTTGCCGAGGCCGCCTTCCACGCACACGAACTGGAGCAGGGTGGGGTGGCTGCACCCCGACCGGCCCGTGACGAGCCCGGGCCAGGCGTCCAGGAGCGCGGCGAACCCCGGCCCGTCTCCCCGGTAGGCAGCGGCCATGGCCGGATGGAAGACGGAGTCCACGACCGTGCTACCCGAGCGTGGCGGGTGGGTGTGCGCGCTCGACCTCGGGCGTCTTCACCCCAGCACGCGCTCGAGGTCTTCGATCAGGTCCGCCTCGTCTTCGATGCCGACGCTCAGCCGCACCAGACCGGGTGTCACCCCCATGCGCTCCCTCCGCTCTTCCGGCACGGACGCGTGGGTCATGAGGGCGGGCACGCTGATGAGGGACTCGACCCCGCCGAGGCTCTCGGCCAGGGAGAAGATGCGGGTGTTCTCCGTGAACGCCTTCGCCCGCTCCAGGGTGCCGACGTCCACGGACACCATCCCGGTGAACCCCGACATCTGGGACGCCGCCAGTTCGTGCTGGGGGTGGCTGGGGAGCCCGGGATAGATGACCCGGTCCACCGCCCGGTGCCCCTCGAGCCAGCGCGCCACGGCCATGCCGTTCGCGTTGTGCCGGTCCATGCGCACGTGGAGGGTCTTCAGCCCGCGGAGGGTCAGGAAGCAGTCCATCGGCCCGGGAACCGCGCCCGTCGACTTGCGGATGAACATCAGGTCGTCCCACAGGGCCTGGTCGCGCACGGCCAGGAGGCCCCCGATGACGTCCGAGTGGCCGTTCATGTACTTGGTGGACGAATGGACCGTGATGTCCGCGCCGAGCTCGAGGGGGCGCTGGTTGTAGGGCGAGGCGAAGGTGTTGTCGACGCACAGGAGCGCCCCTCCGTCGTGGGCCACGTCCGCCAGGGCACGGATGTCGCACACCCGCATCATGGGATTCGTGGGCGTTTCCACGTGGACGAGCTTCGTCGTGGGGCGCATGGCGGCGGCCACCGCGTCGGCATCGCGGGAAGCGACGTACGTGAACTCGATGCCGAGGCGCGAGAGGACCCGGCTGAACATGCGGGTCGTGCCGCCGTAGGTGTTCTCCTCGGAAACCACGTGGTCGCCCACCGACAGCCGCTTGACCACCGTCTCGATGGCGGCCAGGCCCGAGGCGAACGCGACGGCTCCGGTGCCCGACTCCAGCGCGGCGACGTTGCCCTCGAGGGCCTCCCGCGTCGGGTTGGCCGTTCGGCCGTAGTCATAGTGCCCCAACGGCTCTCCGACCGCCGGCTGCACGTAGGTCGACGTCTGGAAGATCGGGGTCATGATGGCCCCGGTGGTCGGCTCGGGCTTCACCCCGGCGTGGATGGCCTTGGTACCGAAGCGGAGAGCGGACGAGTCCTTGTCGTTCATGGATGCCGTGGAGGGGGCGGAAACGGGGCCGCTGCGACGGACGCGGGACGGCGGGCGTCCGAATGTACCGGAAGCGCGCGGTGGGTCGCCACCCGGCGCCCCGGTTCGTTGACGTTGGCCGGTTTTTTCCTGAGACTTGGGTTCTCTCCGCCGCCGCGGCGGCCCCCCGCTCCATCCGCCCGCCCTTCATGGCCATCCGCCTCCCCGACGACCTCATGGTCAGTGTGTCCGGCGTCCGAGGACGCGTCGGCGACCCCCTCACGCCCGAACTGCTCGCCGGAATCGCGGCCGCGTTCGGCGGGTTCCTCCGCGCCGAGGGCCATCACGGACCCGTCCACGTGGGCCGCGACTCCCGGACATCGGGTCCGATGTACGTGCGGGCCGTGGTCGCGGGGCTCCAATCCGTGGGATGCGATGTGGTCACGTTGGGCGTGGTCCCGACGCCGACCCTGCTGCTGTCCGTGGAAGACGCCGGGGCCGCCGGCGGCATCGGGGTCACGGCCAGCCACAACCCGGCCGAGTGGAACGCCCTGAAGCTCGTCTCCGGAGAGGGGATCTTCCTCGACGCCGACGTGTCCGCCCGGTTCCGGGCCTACCTGGCGGAGACGGATCCGCCCCGAGTGGGATGGGACGCGGTGGGGCGGGTCACGGAAGACGCCGAGGCGTGGGATCGCCACCTCGAGCGCATCCTGGCGCTGCCGCACCTCGATCTGGCCGCCCTGCGCCGCCGGGGTCTGACGGTCGCGGTCGATTGCGTTCACGGTGCCGGTGGCCCGGTCATCAAGGAACTGCTCGAGGCGTTGGGCTGCACCTGGAAGGGCATCGGCATGGAGCCCGACGGCCGGTTCCCCCGGGATCCCGAGCCCACGGCCGCGAACCTGGGCGACCTCGGCAGGCTGGTGAGGGAGACCGGCGCCGACATCGGACTGGCCATCGACCCGGACGTCGATCGGCTCTCGCTCGTGGACGAGACCGGCGCCGCCCTGGGCGAGGACCTGACGCTGGCCCTGGCCGCCGCGGCGGTTCTTCGTCGCACGCCCGGTCCGGTGGTCACGAACCTGTCCACGAGCCAGGTGGTGGAAGACGTGGCGCGGGCGTTCGACGCCCCCCTCACACGGTGCGCCGTAGGCGAGGTCAACGTTTCGCGACGGATGCAGG
Organism: Longimicrobiales bacterium; assembly: GCA_040216925.1. Lineage (GTDB taxonomy): Bacteria > Gemmatimonadota > Gemmatimonadetes > Longimicrobiales > Gaopeijiaceae > JAJCZZ01. The sequence continues at coordinate 282,100 of JAVJOF010000002.1, read as the reverse complement.
CGGAGCAGGCGGTCGTCGGTGGGGAAGGGAACGGGGGCGTCATCCTGTCCGCTCTGCACTACACGCGCGACGCCCCCCTCGCCGTGGCCCTGGTTCTCCAACACCTTGTGGACGAGGGTCTGTCACCGTCCGAGGCCGCCGGTCGTTGGCCCAGCTACGAGATCGTGAAGACGAAGGTGGCGTTCCAGCGGGACGCCCTCCCCGAGGCGTATCGGGCGCTCGAGGACGACCTCGCCGCCGCCGTCACGGACCAGACGGACGGCCTTCGCCTGGCGTGGCCGGATCGAGGCCAGTGGTTGCACGTGCGCCCGTCGGGCACCGAGCCCGTCGTGCGCCTCATCGCCGAAGCTCCCGACGCCCGTTCGGCGTCGGCTCTGGTCGACCGGGCCGCAGCCGTCCTCGACGGCGTGGCCTGAGCCGACCCATCGATTCAAAGGAGTCTCGACATGTGCGGGATCGTGGCATACGTGGGGGGGCAGGCCGCCACCCCCATTCTGCTCCAGGGGCTGAAGCGCCTGGAGTACCGTGGGTATGATTCCGCCGGCATCGCGCTCCTCAACGGCGACGACCGCCTGCACGTGGTCAAGCGGCCCGGCAAGATCGCCGCACTCGAGGCGGCGGTCCGGGACAAGGTGCCCGAGGGCTCGTGCGGCATCGCCCACACCCGGTGGGCCACGCACGGACCCCCGAACGAGCCCAACGCCCACCCGCACACCTCGACGGCCGGCGACATCGCCCTGGTCCACAACGGGATCATCGAGAACGCCGATTTCCTCCGGAAGAAGCTCGAAGGTCAGGGGATCGTGTTCCGTTCCGACACCGACACCGAGGCGGTGGTCCACCTGATCGACTTCCTCTGGAAGGACGGAATGACGCTGGAAGACGCGGTGGCCGCCGCGCTCCGGCAGGTGGAGGGGGCCTACGGCATCGCGGTGGTGTCCAGCCGGGACCCCGGCAAGGTCGTGGTGGCGCGCCACGGGAGCCCGCTCCTGATCGGCGTGGGCCGCAACGGCGAGATGCTGGCAGGCTCCGACGCGGCCGCCGTCATCGGTCAGACCCGCGACGTGGTCTACCTCGACGACGGCGACTACGCGGTGCTGACCTCCCAGGGCTACCGCACCTTCCACCTGCGCGACGGGGCGGTCGAGCGCTCGGTGCACACGGTCACCTGGGACCTGGGTGCCGTCGAGAAGGGCGGATACGACCACTTCATGCTCAAGGAGATCTTCGAGCAGCCGTCGTCCCTCCGGGATGTCATGCGGGGCCGGCTGCTGGAGGAGGAGGGCGACGCCCGACTGGGCGGCATCGCGGGCCATCAGATCGATCTCGGCCGGGTGCGACGGATCGTCGTGACGGCCTGCGGAACCAGTTGGCATGCGGGGCTCGTGGGCGAGTACATGATGGAGGAACTGGCCCGGATCCCGGTGGACGTCGAATACGCATCGGAGTTCCGGTATCGGAACCCCGTGATCGAAGAAGGCACGCTCCTGCTGGCCATCAGCCAGTCCGGGGAGACGGCGGATACGCTGGCCGCCCTCCGGGAGGCGAAGCAGCGCGGCGCCACCACGATGGGGGTCGTCAACGCGGTCGGGGCCACCATCGCCCGCGAGACGGACTTCGGCGTGTACCTGCACGCCGGCCCCGAGATCGGCGTGGCCTCCACGAAGGCGTTCACCAGCCAGATCGTGGCGCTGGCCCTGTTCACGCTCCACATGGGCCGCCGCAAGAACCTGTCGGTGCTCCAGGGACGCGAGATCGTCCAGGCGCTTCGGAAGCTTCCCGAGCAGGTCGAGCAGGTCCTGACCCTCAACGACGAGATCCGGCACCTGGCCGCCGAGTACGCGGATGCCCGCAACTTCCTCTATCTGGGCCGGGGCTACCAGTTCCCGGTGGCGCTCGAAGGGGCGCTGAAGCTGAAGGAAGTCAGCTACATCCACGCGGAGGGATACCCGGCCGCGGAGATGAAGCACGGGCCCATCGCCCTGATCGACGAAGAGATGCCGGTGGTGTGCCTGGCTCCGCGCGATCCGGTGTTCAACAAGGTGGTCTCGAACATCGAGGAGGTGAAAGCACGGGGAGGGAGCATCATCGCGGTGGTCAGCGACGAGGCGCCGGAACTGGCCGGGAAGGTGGATCACCTGATCCGGGTGCCCCAGACCATCCCGAGCCTCCTGCCCGTTCTGACGACCGTGCCCCTTCAGCTCCTGGCATACCATGCAGCGGTGATCCGCGGGGCCGACGTCGACCAGCCCCGGAACCTGGCCAAGTCGGTCACGGTCGAGTGACGGGAGACGGGACGACGGCATGAGGGTCGTCCTGCAGCGCGTGGCCCGGGCCGCCGTGCGGGTGGCCGGCGACACGGTGGGGGAGATCGGTCCCGGCCATCTGGTGCTGGTGGGGTTCCGGGACGGCGACGGCCCCGAGCAGATCGCGTGGATGGCCGACAAGATCGTGGGCCTCCGCGTCTTTCCGGACGACGACGGACGGATGAACCGGAGCCTGGAGGACCTCGGGGGCGACCTGCTCGTGGTCAGCCAGTTCACCCTGTACGGCGATACGCGGAAGGGCCGGCGCCCGAGTTTCGTGGGGGCCGCCGATCCGGCGGTGGCCGTGCCGCTGTACGAGGCGTTCGTGGCCCTTCTGGCGGCCCGTGCGCCGGGGCGCGTCGAGACGGGTGAGTTCGGTGCGGACATGGCCGTCGAGCTCGTCAACGACGGCCCCGTGACCCTGGTCCTGGAGCGGGAATGAGCGTCCGCGACGATGCGGAAGGAGACGGGACTCCCCGCCTGGTCCTGGCGTCCGCCTCGCCCCGCCGGGCGGCCCTCCTGTGTCAGCTCGGGTTGCCGGCCGAATCGGTGGCGGCCGACGTGGACGAAGCGGCGCACCCGGGCGAGGAGCCGGCGGTGCACGTCGAGCGCCTGGCCCGTGCCAAGGCCATGACCGTGGCGGCGAGCCACCCGGGTGCCCTCGTGGTGGGGGGTGACACCGTCGTGGTCCGGGACGGTGCGATCCTCGGCAAGCCTGCTTCGGAGGACCACGCCGTGGCCATGCTCACCTCCCTCTCCGGACGGACGCACGAGGTGTACAGCGGTGTGGCCGTGGCCGGACCCCACGGGGTGGTGAGCGGCGTGGAGCGGACCACCGTGCGCATGCGGCCGTTCGGGCCGGGCCAGACACGGGCCTACGTGGCCACCGGCGAGCCCATGGACAAGGCGGGGGCGTACGGGATCCAGGGGCTCGGCGCCGCCTTGGTCGATGGCATCGACGGCGACTACTATGCCGTGGTCGGCTTTCCGGTCGGGTGCTTTCTCGACCTCCTCGCGTCGGCGGGCTGGCGCTACACCTTCACCGGGCTCGAACCACTCCGAGGGGTACCATGAACGTTCCGGCCGTCCTCGCCATCGACCAGGGAACCACGGGCTCGACCTGTCTGGTGGTGGGGCGGGACGGGCGCGTACTCGGGCGGGCGTACTCGGAGTTCACGCAGCACTTTCCGCGCCCGGGGTGGGTGGAGCACGACGCCCGGGAGATCTGGGAGGTCACCCGCCGGGTGGCCCGGGATGCGCTGGCGGCGGCCCCGGATGCCGAGGTCCAGGCCCTGGGGATCACCAACCAGCGGGAGACGGTGGTGCTCTGGGACCGGACCACGCTCGAGCCGGTGCACCGGGCCATCGTGTGGCAGGATCGGCGGACGGCACCCCTCTGCCGCACGTTGAAGGAAGCCGGTCACGAGGACGAGGTGCGGGCCACGACCGGGCTGGTACTCGATCCCTACTTCAGCGGCACCAAGATCGCCTGGCTCCTGGAGCACGACCCGGACCTGAGGCGCCGCGCCGAGGCCGGGGAGCTGGCGGCGGGCACCATCGACTCGTGGCTGATCGCCCGCCTGACCGGCGGCGAGGTCCATGCCACCGATCCCACGAACGCGTCGCGGACGCTCCTGTTCGGGTTGGAGGCCGCGACGTGGGACGCGGGCATGGTGGACCTCCTGGGTGTGCCGGCCGCCCTGCTGCCCGAGATCCGACCGAGTTCGGGGAACTTCGGGATCGCGTCCGGGGAGCACCTCGGCGCGGACGTGCCGATCCAGGGCGTGGCCGGCGACCAGCAGGCCGCGCTGTTCGGGCAGGGGTGCTGGACGCGGGGCCTGGCCAAGAACACCTACGGCACCGGGGCCTTCCTCCTGCTCCACACGGGCGACCGACCGGTCCCCTCGACTCACGGACTCCTGACGACCGCCGCGTGCGACGCGCGGGGAGGCCTCGCGTACGCTCTGGAGGGATCCGTCTTCATCGCGGGGGCCGCCATCCAGTGGTTGAGGGACGGGCTCGGCATCCTGGACGCGGCGCGTTACTCCGAGACGATGGCCCGGGAGCTCGACGGCAACGACGGTGTGTACCTCGTGCCCGCCTTCGTGGGCCTGGGCGCGCCGCACTGGGAGCCGGAGGCCCGGGGCACCCTGGTGGGGCTGACCCGGGGCACCACCCGGGGGCATCTGGTACGCGCGGCCCTCGAGGCCATGGCCTACGGTACGGCCGATGTCCTTCACGCCATGGAGGCGGACTCCGGCGTGCCCACGGAGGAGCTCCGGGTCGACGGCGGCGCCTCCCTCAACGATTGGCTCATGGCCTTCCAGGCCGGGATCCTTGACGTTCCGGTGCGCCGGCCGGCCCTGGTGGAGACCACGGCCCTCGGTGCCGCCGGCCTGGCCGGGATCGCCGCCGGGGTGTGGGATCGGGCGGAGGACTTCCTGGAGGCGCAGGAACCGGGCCGGGTCTTCCGGCCGGAGATGCCGGAGGCCGGGAGGCGGGAGCTGACCTCGGGCTGGCGCCGCGCCGTACGGGCCGCCGTGGCCTGGGCCAGGGACTCCGCGGAGTGACGCCGACGGGCCCGGGTGGACCGCAGACCCGGGTGCGGCGTACCCCCTCGGGGTGGGGACTCTGCGGACGCCGGTGTACGGGGTTCTACCGACTGGCTGCCCCCTCCCGACTTCCACTAGATTTTCGGGCATCCGGAACGTGCGCTCAGTCCAGCGAGGACGCGGCATGAAGAACGGTCGATTCGTGGTGGGCCTGGTCGGTGTGGCCCTCGTGGTCAGCTACCTGATGTGGACGGGGGTCAGCGAGACCATGGTCTACTACCTGACGCCCACCGAGCTCCTGGCCAAGGTCGAGTCCGACCCGTCCTTCCGGGACATGGGCGTGAAGGTCAGCGGTCGCGTGGTCCCCGGTACGTACCAACGGGTGGAAGGTGAACTGCTCCACTCCTTCATGGTGCGGGACCTGACCGACGAGTCCTCCACCTTCCCGGTCGAGTACCGGAACGCCTTGCCGGACACGTTTTCGGACGAGGTCGAGGTCGTTCTGGAAGGCCGCCTCCGTCCGGACGGGGTGTTCGAGGCGAACACCCTCCTGACGAAGTGCGGGAGCCGCTACGAGGCCTCACCCGAGGAGCTGGCCGGGTGACGATCCTCGGGGAGTTCGCTCTCTGGATCGCGCTGCCCCTGACCGTCTGGGGCATGGTCATGGGGTTCGTCGGCGGGCGGACCCAGCGCGGCGACCTGGTCCTGAGCGCCGAACGGAGCATCTACGCGTCGTCGTTCGCCCTGACCCTGGCGTCGGCCGGCGTCGTGGCGGCCTTCCTCGGCGACCGGTTCGAGTACTGGTACGTGGCCAACTACTCGAACGCGAACCTCGAGCTCTTCTACAAGATCACGGGGCTGTGGGCCGGTCAGCGCGGGTCGCTCCTCTTCTGGGCGCTGATCCTCAGCTACTTCTCCTGCATCGCCGTCTTCTCGAATCGGCGCCGGAACCGGGAGTTCATGCCCTACGTGGCGGGCGTGCTCCAGACCGTCATGTTCTTCTTCGTGGTCGTGCTGCTCTTCGCGGACGTGAATCCGTTCGAGCGGCTCGCCTTCACGCCGGCGGACGGGCGGGGGCTGAACCCCCAGCTCCAGAACTACTGGATGACGATCCACCCGCCCACGCTCTACCTGGGCTTCACGGCGTTCACGATCCCGTTCGCGTTCGCGGTCTCGGCGCTGCTCAGCGGACGGCTGGACGCCCGGTGGATCCAGCTCACACGTCGATGGATCCTGCTCAGCTGGTTCTTCCTGTCCATCGGGATCGTGTTCGGCATGCGGTGGGCCTACGAGGAGCTGGGGTGGGGCGGGTACTGGTTCTGGGATCCCGTGGAGAACGCGTCGTTGTTGCCTTGGCTCACGGCCACCGCGTTCCTCCACTCGATCCAGATCCAGGAGAACCGGGGCATGCTCAAGATCTGGAACATGTCCCTGGTGGCCCTGACGTTCCTGTTGACCATCTTCGCCACGTTCCTGACGCGCTCGGGGCTCATCGAGTCGGTCCACTCCTTCGCCCAGGAGCTCCGGATCGCCTACATCTTCCTCGGGTTCATGGCGTTCATCCTGGGCGCCAGCGTGGTGCTCATCCTGTACCGGCGGGAGTCCCTGCGAAGCGACAACCAGATCGAGTCGTTCGTGTCGCGGGAATCGGCCTTCCTGTTCAACAACCTGATCCTCCTCGGGGCCGCGTTCGCGGTGTTCTGGGGCACGATCTTCCCCCTCGTCGCGGAAGGGGTGACCGGGCAGGCGGTCAGCGTCGGACCTCCGTTCTTCAACCGCGTCAACATCCCCATCGGGCTCTTCCTGCTCTTCCTGACGGGGGTCGGCCCGGTCATCGCCTGGCGTCGGGCCAGCAAGCGGAATCTGCAGAAGAACTTCCAGTGGCCGGTGCTGGTCGGATGGGGCGTGGCCGCGGTGCTCTGGATCCTCGGAGCCCGTCATCCCCTGGCCCTGACCACGTGGGGCATCGGCGCGTTCGTGCTCACGGTCATCGGGGTGGAGTTCTACAAAGGCACCCGTGCCCGTGCCCGCATCGAGGGTGAGGGCTCGTTCCGGGCCTTCTTCCATCTGGTGTCCCGGAACCGGCGCCGGTGGGGCGGCTACATCGTGCACGTGGCCATGGTCATGATCTTCATGGGCTTCGCCGGCTCGGCCTACAACGTGGACGAGCGTCGGAACGTCCAGCCCGGGGAGACCATCCAGGTCGCGTCGCCGTTCGGGCACACCTACGACCTCACGTACGAGGGTCTGTCGGTGGTGGCCAACCGGGGGCAGCGGAACCTGGACTTCCAGATGCTGGCGCTCGTGACGGTGGCCCGGGACGGTCGGGTCCTGGACCGTCTCACCACCGAGAAGCGGCGGTACGTCACGTCCGATCCCGGACAGCTCATGACGGAGGTGGGAATCCGGTCCTCGTTCTACGAAGACCTCTACCTGATCCTGGCGGCGGTGGACGATCCGGAAGGAGCGCTGGCCAACGACCCCGACGCCCAGGGCATCGACCTGCAGGTCCTGGTCAAGCCTCTGGTCGGGTGGATCTGGTTCGGGACGCTGATCCTGGCCATCGGCAGCCTGGTGGCCATGTGGCCGAGCGCCGACCGGCGGAGGATGGCGCAGGAGGCCCGGGCTACGGCCCCGGCCGACCCGGTCGCCGTCGGAGCCGACTGACCGCATGGGCATCCTCGTCGGTGCGGCGCTGGTGGCGCTGGCCGCGGTCCTGTTCATCATCCAGCCCCTGGTGAAGGGCCTCCACGCCTCGTTGGACCGGGAAGACGACGAGCTGACCGAGACGGAGGCCCGCAAGCGGGTGGCGCTCCTCGCGTTGCGGGATGTCGAGTACGACTTCCTGGCCGGCAAGCTGGACGACGCCGACTACCGGTCGCTCAAGGGTGAACTCACGGCGGAGGCCCTGGCCGCGTTGGAGGCCGACGAGGCGGCCCAGGAGCGCCGGGAGGCCGGGATCCTGGGGCCGCCCGCTCTGGAGGCCGAGATCGCCCGGGCCCGGGCCCGAATGGCCGAGGGTATCCTCGTGTGCCGGAGTTGCGCCTTCGGGAACGAGGAGGGGAGCCGCTACTGCTCCGCCTGCGGCAAGGCGCTGGTGTCCCAGGCGGCCGGGTGACCCGTTGACCGCCGCGCCCGCGCCCGCCACTCCTACCGATCCCGCGGCCGTGGCCGACGCTCCGGCCATGGCCCTGGCCGGCCTCGGCCTGGTCCGCGAGTTCGGGGTCTCCACCGTGGCGGTGGACGGCGTGGACGTCGAACTGAGGGCCGGGGAGTTCCTGACCATCTTCGGGCCGAACGGCGCCGGCAAGACCACGCTGCTCGCGCTCCTCTCGGGCCGCCTGCGCCCGACGCGCGGCTCGGTCTCGGTCATGGGCGTACCGATGGACTTCGGGGCAACCGCCTGGCGGAGCCGGATCGGCATCGTCTCCCATCAGAGCATGCTCTACGCGCATCTGACCGCCGCCGAGAACCTCGCGTTCTTCGGCCGCCTGTTCGGTCTGGACTCGCTCCGGGACCGGGCGCTGGCGGCGCTCGACGGGGTGGGTCTGGCCGACCGCGCCGACGTTCCCGTCCGGAGTCTCTCCCACGGGATGCGGCAGCGGGTGGCGCTGGCCCGGGCCCTCCTCCACGATCCGGACGTGGTGTTCCTGGACGAACCCTACACGGGGCTCGACCCGCACGCGGCCGGCGTGCTGCGCGGCGTTCTCATGGCGTTGCGCGACGGCCGCCGGACCGTGGTCATGGTCACGCACCAGTTGGCCCAGGGCCTGGAGATGTCGTCGCGGCTCGCCATCCAGGTCCGGGGGCGCTTCGCCTGGACCGGCGCGCGGAGCCAGGTGGACGGTTCGGGGTTCGAGGCGTTCTATCACGACGTCGTGGAGGCTGCGTGACCTATCTGACCCAGGTCTACGCCATCGTGTGGAAGGACCTCCTGGTGGAGGTGCGCACCCGGGAGCGCCTGGCGGCCATGGGGGCGTTCGCGGTTCTGGCCGGCGTGCTCTTCAACTTCGCCATGGACTGGACCGCCGTGCGCCCGCAGGACGTCGCGTCCGGGCTCATCTGGATGACCCTCGTGTTCGGGGGTCTGCTCGGTCTGGGCCGGACGTTCCATCTCGAGGCGCAGGACGGGGCCTTTCTGGGGGTCCTGACCAGCCCGACCCCGAAGGACGCCGTCTTCCTGGGCAAGACGCTGGCCAACTTCGTACTCCTGTTCGTGGTAGCGCTGCTGGTCCTCGGCGTCTTTGCCGTGTTCCTTGGCCTCGGCCTCGGGCCCCACCCGGGCACGCTCGTCCTTTCCCTGGGCCTGGGGGCGCTCGGATTCGTGGCGCTCGGCACGCTCTTCAGCGCGGTGTCGTCGGGCACCCACATGGGTGAGACCCTCCTTCCGATCCTGGTCTTCCCACTCCTGGTGCCCGTGGTGATCTACGGAGTGTCGGCCACCAGCCGGCTCCTGGCCGGCCGGCCTCTGACCGAGGTCGAAGGCAACCTCCGGATGCTGGCGGCCTTCGCCCTGGTGGCGGTGGCGGCCGGCGCCGGACTCTTTCGTTTCGTGGTGGAGGAATGATGCCGTCGTCGAACATCCGGAACGCGGGCGTCGCGCTCGGTGCCCTGGGCGTGGCCGGCGTCCTGCTGCTCCATTGGATGGTGTTCTTCTGGGTTCCCACCGAGGCCACCCAGGGCGTGATCCAGCGGATCTTCTACGTGCACGTTCCGTCGGCGTGGGTCGCCTTCCTGGCCTTCGGGATCGTGGCCCTCTGCAGCGCGGTCTACCTGTGGCTCGGTGACGAGCGGCTGGATCGGGCGGCGGTGGCCGCCGCCGAAGGAGGCATGGTGTTCACCACCGTGGTGCTCCTGACAGGACCCATGTGGGGGCGCATCGCATGGGGCACGTTCTGGACCTGGGAGCCGCGGCTGACGCTGACCCTGCTGCTCTGGTTCGTCTACCTCGGCTACTTCATGGTCCGGTCCTCCACCGAGAACCCCGAGCGGGGCAAGCGCTTCGCCGCGGTCGTGGGCATCGTCGGCGCCCTGGACATCCCGCTGATCCATCTCAGCGTGATCTGGTTCCGTTCCCTCCATCCGGCACCCGTGGTGCTCAAGCCGGAGGGTCCGACGCTGCCCGGCGAGATGCTCGCCACGCTGATGGTCGGCCTCGCCTCCTTCACCCTCCTCTTCCTGGGCGTCTTCCTGCTCCGGTACGTCCTCGCGGCCGCCGACCACGCGGTCCACCTCCGGGAACGGGGGGCAGAGGCATGACCTCCTCCATCGGACGCGATCGATCCATGACCCGTCGAACCTCGTCGCTGCTCGCAACCGCCTTCGCCGTCCTGTTCGTCGTCGCCGACCCCGCCCTGGCCCAGACCGGGATCGACGCGGGCGGCCAGAGCATGCGCCCGTTCCGATTCCTCTTCGCGGCGTATGCCATCGCCTGGGTCCTCGTGTTCGGTTGGATCGTCAGCGTGGCCCGCCGCCTGGCGCGGGTGGAACGTCGCCTCGGCGACTGACCGCCCGCCGACGCGGCCCTCGGAATTCCGAGGGTTCCTCGGTTTTCTCATCAAAACATTTGTTTATTCTTCCCGGCAATGACAGATTGTCGGGAGTCTCCGATCTTCCCGGTACGATGGAGTACCCCGATTTCGGGCGGAAACACGGCCTCGTGCGGGCTGTGGCATGATTCTCGCTTCGTCTCTAGATTAGCACACCCCAGTTCTGCATCACCGGAGTCGGCCGCGACAGCCAGCGGATCGCTCCTTCCATGGACAGGAGGCATCAACACGATGAGAACGTCACGGAGTCAGTTCGGTCGGGTGGCAGTGGGGCTCGGCCTCGCGGCCATGCTGGTCGCGCCGGGGCTCCACGCGCAGACCACCACCATGCCCAGCACCCTCCGATACGGATCGGGGCTGATGGACATTCCGGTGGCCAGCGTGCTTCCCCACCTCGCCATCACGGGCACCTACTCCGGGTTCTTCGTGGATCTGGACCGCACGCTCGTCATCGACGGGTCGGGACAGGCCACCGCGTTCGGCCCTGGCATCGACGAGTACTATCAGGACGGCTCCGTGACCATCGGCCTGTTCGACCGCGTCGAAGTCGGAACCACCATCCAGTCCCTGGGCGACGAGGCAGCCGGCGGAAACGTCTGGGGTCTCTTCGGACGCGTCCAGCTCGTTCAGCCGACCAACGCAGGCATCGGCCTCGCCGCCGGCGCCCGGTACGTCGCCGGACCCGACTTCGGGACCGCCGCAAACAACCAGCCCACGCGGCTGGGCATCGCCGACCCGCGCTTCCGTGAGACCTACACGGGTCGCGCGGAGGACGTGAACACGGAGCTGTCGGTGTACGGTGTGGCTTCGGCCCACCTGCGCGGCTTCGACAAGGGCTTCCTGCCCACCCACGACCTGACGCTTTCGCTCGGGTACGGCACGGGGATGTTCCAGGACGGCGACAACCTCGAGTTCTACCGGTTCGCGGACGCGGACGGTTGGTTCTTCGGCTCCGCCCTGCACTTCGGGATCGGTGACAACTCCGTCCTGACGTTCATGGGCGAGTACAACGGGTTCGACGTGAACATCGGTGCGCAGCTCGACGTCAGCGGCGTGCGCCTCGGCGCGCAGTACCTGGCGTCGAACTACGACGAGCCCATCGGTGGCTACTACAGCGAGTACCGGAAGCCGAAGTTCGGCATCATGGCCTCTCTGGCCGTGTGCCCGGGCAGCGGCCTCTGCAAGCCGAACCTGATGGAGCGTCCGGAGCCCGAGGTCGTACAGCTCCCCGCTCCCGCGCCCGACACGGTCCGTATCACGCGTGAGGTCGAGCGTGCCCTTCCCGACGGAACGCCTGCCGCGGTCTGTCTGGCCACCGGTGAGAACGTCCAGGTCCGCGTGACCGCTCAGGGCGACACGCTGGTGGGTCCGAGCCGTGCGTCGATCCGGACGCTGCGTCCCGGCGTCGTGTTCGCGGGCACCTATGCCCAGGGCATGGCCTGGTTCCAGAACGACGATCCGATCACGTTCGAGGAGCGTCGCTTCGACAAGTCGGGCAACGAGATCCGCCTCGACTGTGCGCAGATCATGCGCGTCGGCGAGCACATGGGTGTCCCGCTCTTCGCGATGCGGAATGCCGACCGGCCGTTCGAGATGCTCTACGTGCCGGTGCGGCCCGGTGTCTGGCAGGCCTATCAGTTCGGTCTGCAGCGCACCCGCGGTGACTGACGGACCCACGCGGTCCTGATGCGAAACGGCCCGTCCGGCACTAGCCGGGCGGGCCGTTCTCGTGTGGGGGCGGTACGAGCGGGAGAGGGCAGGGCGGCGGGACGGTGTCCGGCCGGCCGGCGGTCAGGCGTGGCGCTCCAGGACCCGGTTGGTGGCGTCGAGGACCGCCTGGACCGTGCACCGGCCCAGCGCCTCCTCGTCCTCGCAGGCCGCAGAGCCGAGCAGACGGTAGTTCCGCGACGGGTCCTCGGCGTTCACCCGCGACACCACGACCCACCCGTCGAACGCGCGCACCGCCTTCACGCCGACCAGATCGAACCGCACGTCGCCCTCGGTGGCCCGCGCGGCCGCCTCGAGGGCGGCCTGGGCACAGGCGCGAAGTCGGCCCTGATGGGTCTCCAGACCCTCGACGTGGGCCTCCAGCGTGCGTCCCCGCCATTCGAGGCGGACGCTCATCCGGCAGCGGCCGTCGGGCTGGACGTCGTGGGTGAGGTCGTCGAACCGGAGGCGCTGACGGGCGGCGGGCGGCTTGGGCATCCGGGCTCCGTGATGGGCCGATCGGGGGAGGTCGGGTGAAGTTCGTGGGACCGGTCGGGGTCGTGCAAGGATCACGCCATGGCGGGTCCGGCCGGGCCGGGTAGGACCATCGGCCCGCCGGGGGTTCTCGCCGGTCCCATGGAGGCATTCCGCCGACCCGACCCGTCGCGGTAGCTTCCCTCGACGAACGGTGGGCACCCCGGGACTTTCGTGTTATCTTCGGGTGTCCTACCTTGGGGCACGTGACGACCCCGACCTCCAGGCACCCGACGCGAGGCGATACGGCGATGGCGGAAGTGAGCGAGCAGAAGCAGAAGGCCCTGAGCACGGCCATCACCCAGATCGAGCGTTCGTACGGGAAGGGCGCCATCATGAGGATGGGCATCGACGGTGCGAAGGTCACCATCGAGTCCATCTCGACGGGGGCGTTGAACCTCGATGCCGCCATCGGGATCGGAGGATTCCCGAGGGGGCGGATCAGCGAGATCTACGGGCCCGAGTCCTCCGGAAAGACCACGGTCTGCCTCCACGTCATCGCGAACGCGCAGAAGAAGGGCGGAATCGCGGCCTTCATCGACGCGGAGCACGCCCTCGACGTGGGATACGCCAAGAAGCTGGGCGTGGACGTGGACAACCTCCTGGTGTCCCAGCCCGACACCGGCGAGCAGGCCCTGGAAATCGCCGAGGTCCTGATCCGGAGCAGCGCCGTGGACGTCGTGGTCATCGACTCGGTGGCGGCGCTCGTGCCCCGGGCGGAGATCGAGGGCGAGATGGGGGACACCCACGTCGGCCTCCAGGCGCGGCTCATGAGCCAGGCGCTGCGCAAGCTGACCGGCGCGGTGAACCGCTCCCACACCTCCGTGATCTTCACGAACCAGATCCGGGAGAAGGTGGGCGTGATGTTCGGCAGCCCGGAAACCACGTCGGGTGGTCGCGCCCTGAAGTTCTACGCTTCGTTGCGCCTCGACATCCGGCGGATCGGTGCCATCAAGGACGGGCAGGAGGTCGTGGGCAACCGGACGCGGGTCAAGGTGGTCAAGAACAAGTGCGCGCCTCCGTTCCGCCAGGCCGAGTTCGACATCCAGTACAACGAGGGCATCAGCCACTCCGGCCTGCTCGTGGACCTGGGTGTCGAGAACGACATCGTGGACAAGTCCGGCTCCTGGTTCTCCTACGGCGACCTCCGTCTGGGTCAGGGCAAGGAGAACGCGAAGACCTTCCTCAACGAGAATCCCGACGTGGCCGAGGAGATCGAGGTGCGGCTGCGCACCGCGCTGGCGCTGCCCGGGGGAACGAAGTCCTCGTCGGACGACGACGACGGGTCGGACACCGAGGAAGAGGAAGCCGCCGAGGAGTAGGGCCAGGGGCTCCCGCCCGCTCCACGGTCCCCGCCTGCGCAACCAAGGCGGGCGCAGCCCGCCACGGCGACCGGAATGGGGCCGATGCGAAGCGAGGCCCCGCGGTCGACGACCCGGAGCCGCCAACCGTCCCCGCCCGCGCAACCAGGGCGGGCGCAGCCCGCCACGGCCCCCCGGCCCGAAGATCCGGGCCGGTCGCCGGTTCGAGGGTGGACGAGGGGACGCCGCCGCAGCGCAGACCCTCACCCCGCGAACCACGGGGCCGCGATGAGGTAGGGAAGGGAGGAAGGGAAGGCCCCGGCGGCCCCCGCGAACCCGGAGGCAGCCCCAAGACCCGCGGCCCCCGCAACCCCGATTCAAGGGTCGAAGCGAGGACGGCGTCCCCTCGTCCACCCCCCACCCACCCGCCAACTCCACCACCCCGCGACCACCCGTTATCTTCAGGGCTTACCCAGCCTTCAACGACCCACGAGTCCTCCATGAACTCCGTCGAGATCCGCCGGAACTTCCTCGAATACTTCCGCGAGCGCGGCCACGAGGTGCGGCCGAGTTCCCCGTTGGTGCCGGCCGACGACCCGACGCTGCTGTTCACGAACGCGGGCATGGTGCAGTTCAAGCGCGTGTTCCTGGGACAGGAGTCCGTCCCCTACGAGCGCGCCGTCACCTCGCAGAAGTGCGTCCGGGCCGGAGGCAAGCACAACGATCTGGAGGAGGTCGGACGGACGGCCCGGCACCACACGTTCTTCGAGATGCTGGGCAACTTCTCGTTCGGTGACTACTTCAAGCGCGACGCCATCCGGTACGCCTGGGAGTTGATGACCGAGGTGTACGGCCTGGACGCCGAACGGCTCTACGCCACCGTCCACCACACGGACGACGAGGCCGCCGAACTGTGGGCCCAGGTGGCGGGTCTGCCGGCGTCGAGGATCTTCCGGCTGGGCGACAAGGACAACTTCTGGCAGATGGCGGACACCGGTCCGTGCGGGCCGTGTTCGGAACTCCACTACGACCTCCGGGAGCAGGTCCCGTCGGAGCAGACGACGGAGGAGTTCGAGGCCGCCGGCGAGCGGGAGGACGTCATCGAGCTGTGGAACCTCGTGTTCATGCAGTTCGACCGGGACGAGGGGGGCGAACTGCATCCGCTCCCAGCGCCGTCCATCGACACCGGGGCGGGGCTCGAGCGGATCGCCATGATCCTGCAGGGCGTGGACACGAACTACCATACGGACCTCTTCCTTCCGCTCCTCGACCGTGTGGGCGAGGTCGTGGGCCGTCCCTACGACCGGACGTCGGAGGAGAGCGTCAGCTACCGGGTCCTGGCCGACCATGCCCGGGCGGTGGCCTTCCTGCTCACGGACGGGGTGTTCCCGTCCAACGAGGGCCGCGGGTACGTACTTCGGCGCATCCTCCGGCGTGCGGTCCGCCACGCCTGGTTGCTGGGCATGCGGCGACCGACGCTGGTGGAGGTCGTGGACCGCGTGATCGACGTCATGGGCGATCCCTACCCGGAACTCCGCCAGCGTCGCGACCACCTGCTCCGCACCACCCGCGCGGAGGAGGAGCGCTTCCTGGCCACCATCGAGGGAGGGCTCAGCCGGTTCGACGAACTGGCCCCCCGGGATGCGCCCGCGGCCGGTCGGACCGTGGTCGGCGAGGAGGCCTTCCGGCTCTACGACACGTTCGGGTTCCCTCTCGACCTGACCCAGCTCATGGCCGAGGAGCGGGGGTATGCGGTGGACGTGGAGGGCTTCGAGGTGGCCCTGGAGGCCCAGCGCGCGCGGTCGCGCGCCGATCGCGCCGCCGCGAGTGGCTCCTCGGACGCCGACGAGCTCCTGTCCGGTTGGACGAGCCTCTCGGACGATCCGCAGACGTTCGTCGGGTACGACCGGGTCGAGGCCCACACGGAAGTGCTCGCCCTGCGCGCCGACGGCGACCGCGCGGGCCTCATCCTGCGGGACAACCCCTTCTACCTGGAGTCGGGGGGGCAGGTCTCGGACGGCGGCGAGGTCCGGGGCGAGGGATGGACCCTGGACGTGGACGACGTGCGCGCCATCGACGGCCGGACCGCGGTGTTCGGCCCGATCCGCGGCGACCTGCCGGGCGCGCCGGACGGGACACTGGCCGTCGAGGCCGTGGTGCCCCGGCGGATCCGGCACGACACCGAACGCAACCACACCGCCACGCACCTTCTCCACGCGGCGTTGCGGGAGGTCCTCGGCGATCACGTGGTGCAGCGGGGGTCGCTCGTGGCCCCGGACCGACTCCGGTTCGACTTCGCCCACACCGCGCCGATGACGCCCGAAGAGCGGGACCGGGTCGAGACGCTGGTCAACGAGGCGGTGTGGCAGGACCACGCCGTCGGCACGGGCGTGCGCACCTACGAGGAGGCGGTGGCCGCGGGGGCGATGGCCCTGTTCGGGGAGAAGTACGGAGACGAGGTCCGCGTGGTGGACATCCCCGGTGTGAGCATGGAGCTCTGCGGGGGCACCCACGTGCGTCACACCGGCGAGATCGGGCTCTTCCGCCTCGCGAGCGAGAGCGGTGTGGCGGCTGGCGTGCGCCGGATCGAGGCCGTGACGGGGCCCGGGGCCTTCCAGGCCCTGAAGGAACGTGAGACCCGCCTGGAGGAAGTGGCCCAGGTGCTCCGGACCCAGCCGGACAACGCGGCCCACCGGGCGGAGCAGGTCCTTCAGGAGAAGGCCGAGCTGGAGTCCCTGCTGGACGAGCTGCGCCAGAGCGGAGGCGGAGGCGAGACCGAGGTGGTGTCGCGCAGCTTCGACCTCGGCGACGGGGCCTCGGCGGAGTATCGAGGGGTGCGCATGCGGGCCCGGGACCCCGACGACGCCCGTGCCTGGGGCGACAGCTTCCTGGCCGAGGGGTCGCCACGAGTCGCGGTGGTGGCGGCGGAACTCCCGGGTGACAAGCATACCCTGTTCGCCTTCGTCAGCGATTCGCTGATCTCGCGGGGCGTCCGGGCGGACGCCGTGGTCCGGGAGGTCGCGGCCGTCGTGGGCGGGCGGGGCGGGGGCCGCCCCCACCTGGCCCAGGCCGGGGTCGAGGACCCCTCCCGACTGGACGACGCCCTGACCGCCGGATCGGACGTGGTGGGCGCGCTCCTCGACCGGGACGCCTAGGTGAGCCTGACCGACTGGTTGTCGGAGCGGCAGCCGGCACCGCCGCCGACGCTGGCGCGGCGCCTGGCTGCCCTGGGTGCCGACGGCGTGTCGGACGGGACGGCGTCGGACACCGCCGAGGGGGCCGGCTCCGTCCGGAGCCGCCTGGAGCGTGCGGGCCTGACGGCCCTGGACGCGGCGAGGGCGGCCCCGGGCCGGGAGCGGGAAAGCGCCTGGGCGCTTCTGATGGCCGACGCCCTGCTGACCTACGCGGCCGAGGCCGCGCTGGACGAAGACGACCCCGACGCCGCCCTCGAGGCGATGATGGCGAGGGCGGCGGCCCCGGACCGTTGATGGAACGCGATCCGGGCTCCCTGGCCGATGTCCACAACCACCTCGTTCCCGGCGTGGACGACGGGGCGAGGGATCTGGACGACGTCCTCGACGCGGTGGAGCGCCTGGTGCAGCTCGGCGTCCGGAAGATCATCACCACCCCCCACCTGGACGGCAGTCTGACCCCGGACCCGGACGGGCTGGACGCACGGCTTTCCGAGGTCGACGAGGCGTTCGGGCAGGCGGCCGAAGCCGTGGGGAGGCGCTTCCCCGACGTCGAATTCCGCCGTGGCCACGAGGTCATGCTGGACCAGCCCGATGTCCGGTTCGACGACCCGCGGGTCCGGATGGCGGGAACGTCGTTCGTGCTGGTCGAATGGCCCCGACTCCACCTCCCCCCCGGCACGACCAAGGTCCTGGAGCGGATCGTGGGTGAGGGCTACCGCCCCATCATCGCCCACCCCGAGCGCTACATCGGACTCGATCGGGAACTGGATCTGGCGGCCCGCTGGCGGGAGGCGGGAGCGTACCTCCAGGTGAACTACGGATCCCTGGCGGGGCGCTACGGCTCGGAGGCCCGGACGACGGCCATGCGGTTGCTGCGCCGGGGCTGGGCCGACTACATGGCGTCGGACTTCCACGCCCGGCCGGACCGGAAGATCTACGAGCGGGAGGCCCGCGCCCGGTTGGTCGACCTGGGGGGCGAGGAGGCGCTGGTGCACCTGACTCTGACGAATCCAGCGCGCATCTTCAGGGACGAGGCGCCGCTGCCGGTGCCGCCCCTTCCTCCGGAACAGGGATTCTGGGCGAAGGTGAAGGACATGCTCAGTCCGGAGTCCCCATGACCGGTTCGCCCGACGAGATCGAGGTGCGACGGCAGCTCGCCGCCCTTTCCGAGCTGGCGGTGGCCACGGCAGATACCCTGTCGGCGGACGTGGCGAAGCTGGCCGACCGGGTCCTCTCGACCCTGCGCGGCGGCGGCACCCTCTACTTCGCGGGAAACGGGGGCTCCGCCGCGGATGCCCAGCACCTGGCCGCGGAATACGTGGTCCGGTTCGCCCGAAGGCGGAGACCGCTGCGCGCCGTGGCCCTGACCACGGACACGTCCGTCCTGACGGCGGGTGGCAACGACTTCGGGTTCCGGGAGGTCTTCGCCCGACAGGTCCGGGCCCTGGCACGCCCGGGCGACCTCCTGCTCCTGCACAGCACCAGCGGGGAGTCCGACAACCTCCTGGCCGCGGCCGAGGCGGCCCGGGAGTGCCAGGTGACCACGGTCGCGCTCCTGGCCCGCGGGGGCGGCCGCCTCCGTGAGGCCGTGGACCATGCGTTGGTGGTGCCCACCGACGGGACCGCCCGGGCGCAGGAACTCCACCTCGCCCTGGGCCACATCGTCTGCGACCTGGTCGACCGCGCCGTGGCGGAGGAGGAACGATGAACGAACTGGTTCGGCTCCTGCACGAGGGGAGGGCACGCGAACGGGCCCAGGCCGCCTTCTACCGTCGGCTGTCGGGCGCCGCCGACGACGCGGGCGACGCGGCCCGGGCCGAGGTCCTGAACGAGCTCCTGGCCGACGAACAGCACCACGTGTCGCGGCTCACGGCCCGGCTCCTGGAACTGGGGGAACGGCCGGACGATGCCCGCCCACCTGCGGAGGACGTTCCGGGTCTGGAGGGGTGGGAAGAGGCGGGGCGCCTCCGGGAGGCCGCCGAGGTGGCATGGTACGAAGACGCCCTCGAGCGCATCGACGACGGCGCCACCCGGGCCATCCTCGAAGAGATCCTGGCGTCCGAACTGCACCATCACGCGAACCTGGGCGGGAAGTGGATGCCCGCCGGCCCCACGGGGCAGACCGGGGAATCGGAATGAACGACTTGATCGACCTGAAGGGAGCGAACGCGCTGGTGACGGGTGGATCGCGGGGCGTGGGCCGGGCCACCGCGTTGCTCCTCGCGCGGGCCGGGGCCTCGGTGGCCGTGGGCTACCACAGCCGCAGCGCCGCCGCCGAATCCGTGGTGGGCGAACTCGTGGCTCTGGGGGCCGACGCCTGGGCCTTCGGGGGGGATCTGGCCGACCCGGCCACGGTCGAGGACGTCTTCGCCGAGGTGGACGCCCGGTTCGACGGTCTGGACATCGTGGTGGTCAACCACGGCATCTGGCCGCCGCACGACGCGGCGGTGGCCGACATGACGGACGAACAGTGGCTGGGAACCGTGGCCGCCAACCTGCACTCCGCGTTCTACGTGTGCCGGGCCGCCGCCCGGCGCCTTCGGGACGACGGCCGGATCGTACTCGTGGGCAGCACGGCGGGGCAGCGGGGCGAGGCGTTCCACGCCGACTACGCGGCCACGAAGGGGGCGTTGATCTCCTTCGTGAAGGGCTTCTGCGTCGAGCTCGGTCCCCGGGGCATCACGGTCAACTGCGTCGCCCCGGGATGGATCGACACGGAGATGGCTGCTCCCGCCCTTGCCACGGATGCCCGCCAGGCCATCGAGGCCGGCATCCCGCTGCGCCGCGTCGCGAGCGCAGAAGACGTGGCCGGACCGATCCTGTTCCTCTGCTCCCGTCTCGGGCGCCACGTCACCGGCGAGGTCCTGAACGTGAACGGCGGGGCGGTGTTGGTGGGGTGAAGGGTCCGCGGTTCGATCCGCCCTCCGCCGTGCGATGGATCGTTCACACGCTGGAAGACGCCGGTCACGAGACGTGGACGGTGGGGGGCGCGGTGCGTGACGTCCTGGCCGGCCGCGCCGCGGGTGATTGGGACCTGACCACCCGGGCCCGCCCCGCCGACGTGCGTCGCCTCTTCCGTCGCACGGTGCCGGTGGGCATCGACCACGGCACCGTGGGCATCCTGGCCCGAGACGGCGCGATGTACGAGATCACCACGTTCCGAAAGGACGTGGAGACCGATGGACGGCACGCCGTGGTCTCCTTCTCGGACCGCCTGATCGACGACCTGGCACGGCGGGACTTCACCATCAACGCCATCGCCTGGCACCCGATCCGGAACGAGATCAGCGACCCCTACGGAGGGGCCAAGGATCTGCGCGCCGGGGTCCTCCGCACCGTCGGGACGCCTTCGGAGCGCTTCTCGGAGGACTACCTTCGCGTGCTCCGGGCCCTCCGCTTCGCGAGCCGGTACGGACTCCGCATCGATCCGCCCACCTGGACGGCCGCGGTGGCGGCCGCCCCCCACCTGTCGACGCTGTCGGCCGAGAGGATCCGCGAGGAGCTGCTGAAGATCCTCGACGCGGACCGGCGACCCTCGTCGGCGTTGGACCTCTACGCGGCCTCGGGGGCCATGTCGGTGCTCTATCCGGAACTGGATCGGCTCCGGTCCACGGAGCATTGGCCGGTCACGACGGCGAGCGTCGATCATCTCCCGCCCGGACGTCCGCTGCTGCGCCTGGCCGCGCTCCTCCACGACCTGTCCCCTCACGAGACGGCTCAGGTGCTGGTCCGACTCCGGCTGTCCAACGCGCAGACCGACGCCGTCGCGCACCGGGCCGGCGCGCCGCCGATGCCCGGGCCCGAGGCCTCCGACGCCGACGTGCGACGGTGGCTCGCCACCGTGGGTCCGGACCACCTTCCCGGCGTGGCCCGTGTGGCCCTGGCCCGCGCCCGGGTGGGCGCCGGCGATCCGGAGGTCGTGGTGGCGTCGTGGCGGAGGGCGCGGGCGGTCCGGGCCACCCGCCCGCCGCTGGTGGTGGGCGACCTGGCCATCGGCGGACGCGATCTGATCCGCCTGGGGCTCCGGCCGGGTCCGGCGTTCAAGGAGATCCTCCAGGCGCTCCTGGACCGGGTGCTGGACGATCCCCGGCGCAATCGCCCGGACGAACTGGAAGACGAGGTGCGGCGGATGGTGGAGACGGGAGACTTCGGTGGCTGACCTCGACCTGTTCGGGACCCCGGCGGGTGGGGGGGCGGACCCCGCCGAACCGGAGCGCGCGGACTCCTCCGCGCCGCTGGCGGCCCGGATGCGCCCCGCCACCCTCGAGGAGTTCCGGGGCCAGGCCCACCTCCTGGGGCCGGGCAAGGCCGTCCGGGCCATGCTCGAGTCGGGCACCCCGTCCAGCATGATCCTCTGGGGCCCGCCGGGGAGCGGGAAGACCACCCTGGCCCGGCTGATCGCCCGGGAGACGGGGGTCACGTTCGTGCCCTTCAGCGCGGTCACGGAAGGCATCGCCCGGGTGCGGGAGATCATCGGCGAGGCGGGACAGCGCCTCCACGCCACGGGGCGCCGGACGATCCTCTTCTGCGACGAGATCCACCGGTTCAACAAGGCGCAGCAGGACGCCTTCCTGCCCCACGTGGAGGCCGGCACGGTGATCCTCATCGGGGCCACGACCGAGAACCCGTCGTTCGAGATCGTCCGACCCCTCCTGTCCCGGGCCCCGGTGTACGTGCTCGAAGGGCTGTCGCCCGCCGAGCTGGAGGGCATCCTGGACGAAGCGGTCTCCGCGGAACGGGGGTTGGACAGGACCGTGGCGTTGACCCGGGAGGCCCGCGCGTTCCTGGCAGAGGCCTCCGACGGCGACGCCCGCCGGGCCCTGGGCGTTCTCGAGGCCGCCGCCCGGCTGGTGGGACCGGGGGGACGCATCGACGCCGAGGCTGCGCGGGAAGCGCTGCAACACCGGTTCGCCACGTACGACAAGGGCGGCGAGGAGCACTACAACCTGATCTCGGCCCTCCACAAGTCGGTGCGCGGGTCGGACCCCGACGGAGCGCTGTACTGGTTGGCCCGGATGATGGAGGGAGGCGAGGATCCGCTGTACCTGGCCCGTCGGCTCGTTCGCATGGCCGTGGAGGACATCGGCATGGCCGACCCCGAAGCCCTCCGCCTGACGGTGGCGGCACGGGACGCCTACCACTTCCTGGGCTCCCCGGAGGGCGATCTGGCCCTGGCGGAGGCTGCGGTGTACCTGGCCACGGCGCCCAAGTCGAACCGGGTCTACGAAGCGTGGGCCGACGCCCGGAAGGCCGCACGGGAGACCCCCGGCGAACCCGTCCCGCTCCACATCCGGAATGCGCCCACGGACCTCATGAAGGACCTCGGCTACGGAGCGGGGTACCGATATGACCCGGGGGAGACCGACGGCGTCTCGGCGCAGCGATACCTGCCCGAGCGGCTCGAGGGAGCCCGCTTCTACTCGCCGGGGCGCTTCGGTTTCGAGAAAACGGTTTCGGAGCGGCTCGCCTGGTGGGCGGCCCGACGTGCGGAGGCCGCCGAGCGGGAGCGGGCCGCCTCCGGCGGCGATGCGGGCGCCGAACCGGCTCCCCCGGGCGACTGAACCCCGGGCACCGGGATCCCGCTTCAACGCGGGGCCGTGCTTCACTACGTTCCACGCGGGTGGGTCGCCGACCGCCCCTCCGTCCGGCCATCACGGGAGAAACCACGATTCCCACGCAGCTCATCGACGTGCGCACACCGGTGGACCACGCGGTCCTCGTGGGCGCTCCGGATCGCGATCTCGATCCACGCCTCGCCGACGAACACCTCGAGGAACTGGCGCGCCTCACCGACACGGCCGGCGGGCAGGTCGTCGGCACCCTGCGGCAACGGCTCGATCGGCCGAATCCCCGCTTCTACATCGGCGAGGGGAAGGCCGAGGAATTGAAGGAGCTGGTGGCGTCCTCGGAGGCCGATCTGGTCATCTTCGACGAGGAGTTGAGTCCCGCCCAGGGCAAGAACCTGGAGGAGCTTCTCGAGGTCCGTGTCATGGACCGTTCCGAGCTGATCCTGGACATCTTCGCCACGCGCGCCCGGTCCAAGGAGGCCCGGATGCAGGTGGAGCTGGCCCAGCTCGAGTACCTGCTCCCGCGCCTCCGCCGCATGTGGAGCCACCTTTCGCGGATCCGGGGCGGCATCGGACTCCGCGGCCCCGGTGAGACCCAGCTCGAAACCGACCGCCGTCTCATCGGCACCCGCATTGCCGATCTGAAGTCCAAGCTGCGGGACGTGGCCAAGGCCCGGGAGGTGCAGCGCAAGAGCCGGGCCGGGCAGTTCCGGGTGTCGTTGGTGGGGTACACGAACGCGGGCAAGTCGTCCATGCTGCGGGCGCTGTCCGGGGCCGATCTCTTCGTGGAGGATCGGTTGTTCGCGACGCTGGACTCGGCCACCCGCTCCGTGGACCTGGGCGGATCCTACGAGGCGCTCGTGACCGACACCGTGGGGTTCATCCGCAAACTGCCCCACCATCTGGTGGCGTCGTTCCGCTCCACGCTGGAAGAGGCCCGCCAGGCCGATGTCCTTCTGCACGTGATCGACGCGTCGCACCCGGACCGTGAGGAACAGCGGCAGGTGGTCACGGAGGTCCTCCACGACCTCGGGCTGGACGAGCAGGAACTGATCCTGGCGTTCAACAAGATCGACCGCCTCGACCCGGAGGCCCT
Organism: Longimicrobiales bacterium; assembly: GCA_040216925.1. Lineage (GTDB taxonomy): Bacteria > Gemmatimonadota > Gemmatimonadetes > Longimicrobiales > Gaopeijiaceae > JAJCZZ01. Next base: position 258,294 of record JAVJOF010000002.1, on the reverse strand, counting down.
GGCATCGCTGAAGGAACGGGTCCGCGCCTTCGACGCCGATCCGGCCGTGTTCGTCTCGGCCATGCAGCCCGATTCGCTCGCGCCCCTCCGCGACACCCTCAAGGCCCGCATGAGGGCGCGCCTGGCGCACGTACGGGTGGAGGTCCCCGTGACCGATGGCGAGGCCCTGGCCGCGCTGTACCGGGAGGGCGAGGTGATGGAGCGCGAGGACCGGAACGGAGTCGTGGCGGTCACCGCGCGGCTTCCCGCGGCCGTACGCGGTCGGCTCCAGGCACGCTCCGGCGTGAAGGTCGAGGACGTCCGGTGAGCACCCGCGTGGCCATCGTGGGTCCCGGCCGGGCCGGGCTCACGCTGGGCTATGCGCTGGCCCAGGCCGAGGCCGTCGGGTCGCTGGTCTATTACGGCCGCCGCCCCGAACCTCCCGCCCATCCCCTGTTCATCCAGGGATCCGCGGAGTACGTGTTCGGGCTCGCACCCCTCCCGCAGGACACGCAGGCGCTCTTCCTGGCGGTGCCGGACCGGGTGGTGCCGGACCTGGCCCAGGCCGTGGCGGCCCAGGGAGAGGCGCCCCGTGGATGCGCGGCATTCCACCTCTCGGGTGCGCTGTCGACCGAGGTGATGGGTCCCCTGCACGCCCGTGGGTACTCGGTGGGCTCGTTCCACCCGCTCCAGGCCATCGCGCATCCCGTGACGTCCGCGGAGCGGCTGCCGGGCTCCTACGTCGCCCTCACGGGCGAGCCCGGCGCCCTGGGCGTGGGACGGCGGCTCTGCTCCGACCTCGGGTGCCCCACGCTTTCGGTACCCGAGACGTGGCGGCCCCTCTACCACGCCGCGGCCGTCCTGGCGTCGAACTTCCTGCCCCCGCTCCTCGACGCGGCCGCCCGCATCCTGGAGCGGGCCGGCGTCGACCACGACGACGCTCTGCCGGCCCTGCTGCCCCTGGTCCGGGGCACGCTGGCCAACATCGAGGAGGTCGGGGTGGGGGCGGCGATCACGGGCCCGGTGGCCCGGGGCGACGTCGAGACGGTGGCCCTGCACCTCCGGGCCCTGGAGGGCGGCGACCGGAGGCTCTACGCCTTCATGGCGCGGGAACTGACCCGTCTGATGGACGAACGAATCGACGAGGACACGCGCCAGGAACTGGCGGCGCGGCTGACGGAGGAGATCGACGCGTGACCATGCGCCTGTTCATCAACATCGATCACGTAGCCACGGTGCGTCAGGCACGTCGGACCGACGAGCCCGACCCGGTCCGGGCGGCCGTCCTGGCCGAACTGGGCGGGGCCGACGGCCTGACGGTCCACCTGCGGGAGGACCGGCGCCACATCCAGGACCGCGACGTGGCGCTCCTGACACGGACGGCCCGCGTGCCCCTCAACCTGGAGCTGTCCGCGGTCCCTGCCATGGTGGACCTGGCCCTGGGGTGGCTCCCGGCCCAGGTCACGCTGGTGCCCGAGAAGCGCGAGGAAGTGACCACCGAGGGGGGACTGGATCTGTCGGATCCGGGGCGGACCGAGTCCGTGGCGGGAGCGGTGCGCCGGTTGGCGGACGCCGGCATCCGCACCTCGCTCTTCATCGACCCCCAGGATGCGGCCATCCGGGCCGCCGTGGATCTCGGCGCCGACGCCGTGGAACTCCACACCGGCGAATATGCCAACGCGGACCGCAGCGGCCGCGGCGAGCAGCTCGGCCGCCTCGACCGGGCCGCCTCGCTGGCCCGGAAGCTCAGCCTGGACGTCCACGCGGGCCACGGTCTGACCTACGAGAACGTGACGCCGGTGGCGGCCATTCCCGAGCTCGAGGAGCTGAACATCGGCCACAGCGTCGTGTCCCGGGCCGTCCTGACCGGGATGGAGTCCGCCGTTCGGGAGATGGCGGAGATCATCCGCCGCGCACGGACCGTTCGGTGAGGAAGCACTGGGGCAAGGCCGTGGTCGGCCTTGCCATCACCGTCTTCTTCCTGTGGTGGGCCCTCAAGGACGTGGCCTTCTCCGACGTCTGGGCGCAGATCCGCCGGGGTGACCCGTGGCTGCTCCTGGCCGCGGTGGCCGTGGCCACGTTCGGCTTCTTCATCCGGGCCCTGCGCTGGAAGGTCCTGCTGGCCCCGGTGCAGCCCGACACCGGCCTGCGGGCCCGCTTCAGTGCGGTCAGCATCGGCTTCATGGCCAACAACATCCTTCCGGCCCGGGCCGGCGAGTTCGCCCGGGCCCTGGCGCTCAGCCGGATGGAGCCGGGGGTGTCGGCCAGCGCGGCGTTCGGCACGCTGGTGGTGGAGCGGGTGATGGACGGGGCGGTGCTGCTCCTGCTTCTGCTGATCCCGCTGCTCCTGCCCGGGTTCCCCGCGTCCGGGGTGTTCGATCAGGGTCTGGGCGCCGTGCTGCTGTGGGGTGGCCTCGCGTTCGTCGGAGGCGTGCTGGCGGCGCTGGTGGTCATGGCCGCCGCGCCCCGGCAGTTCGTCCGGCTCGTCGAGTACGGCGCGCGGTTCCTCCCCGAGGGGTTGGCCCGCCCGCTCGTGGCCGCGCTCGAGTCCTTCCTCGAATCCGTCGCCATCTTCCGGCGTCCCGGTCTGCTGACCCTCGCGTTCGCCTGGACCCTGGTGTTCTGGCTGTGGCACGGCCTTTCGTTCTACCTGGCCATGCTCGCGTTCGGCATCGACGCGGGCCTCGTCGCGGCCTACTTCACCGAAGCGGTGGTGGGATTCGGGGTGGCGCTGCCCTCCGCGCCGGGCTTCGTCGGGACGTTCCACGCGGCGGCCGACTTCGCCCTGTCGGACGTGTACGGCGTCGATCCGGCCACCTCCCTCGCGTTCGCCTTCGGGTACCATTTCGGCGGATGGGTGCCGATCACCGCCATCGGGCTCTGGTACGCGTGGAAGCTGGGGCTGACCCTGGGCGAGGTCGGCACGGCGGAGGAACGGGTCGAAGCCGTGGTCGAGATGAACCATCCGGGGGCGGACCTCCCGGGGTCCTGACCGTGACGCCGTCGTGGGTACGTGTCCGGGCGCCGGCCAAGGTCAACCTGACGCTCCACGTGGGCGCCCGCCGCCCCGACGGGTTCCACGAGGTGGACACGCTGTTCCAGGCCATCGACCTGGCGGACCGGGTCGAGGTGCGGTGGAGTGACGCCGGGGGCGGGGTGACCCTCGACCTCGACGGACCGGATCTGGGCCCGGTGGAGGACAACCTCGCGGTGCGGGCCGCCGCCGCCTTCCGGCGGGCGGCCGACCTGGACCGGGGTGTCCGGATCCGGCTCGTGAAGCACGTACCGGCAGGGGCGGGGCTGGGAGGTGGCTCGTCCGACGCGGCGGCGGTCCTCCGTGCGCTGGATCACCTGGCCGGGCGACCCCTCCCGGCATCGGCCCTGCGCTCGCTGGCCGGCGAGCTCGGCTCCGACGTCCCGTTCTTCCTGGGAGACAGTCCGCTGGCCCGCGGCCGGGGACGCGGCGAACGATTGGCGCCGTGCAGGCCCCTCCCGCCTGCATGGCTGGTGCTCGTGCTGCCTCCGGTACACGTGGCCACCGGACCCGCCTACGAGGCCCTGGCCGAGGCTCGCCGGGGGACTACGGCACCCGCGCCCCCCGCCGATCCCGACGTCGGGTCGTGGGCATCGGTCCTCCGTTCCCTCCACAACGACTTCGAGCCGGTGGTCGCCGCCGCCCACCCTCGGGTCGCGGCTTCACTGGCCATGCTCCGCGAGGTCGGCGCCTCTCCGGCGCTCCTCTCGGGAAGCGGCGGAGCCTGCTTCGGCTGGAGCGGGCGGGAGGACGTGGCGCGCGCGGCCGCGTCGGACCTGGAGGCGCGACTCGGGTGGTCCGCCCGACCGGTGCGGACGCTCCGGGCCTTCCCCGGCGTGGAGCCCCTGGACGGCGCAGGGGGTTGAACCCGCCCCACGGCTCCGGATAGGATGGTGCCGCGGCGGTAACGGCCGCGTCTGGCCCGTCGTCTAATGGCAGGACACCGGTCTTTGGAACCGGCGGTGGTGGTTCGAATCCACCCGGGCCAATGGAGCTCATGCAGTCACACCCGGAGCAACCCCGGCAGCCAGCGTCCCTGCAGCGTCCGCGCTCGGCGCGGCCCTGGACGGGGCCCGCCCTCCACGCGGCGATGGTCGTGGGCGCGGCACTCCTGGCACTCCTGCCCGCCGTGGCTCCCCCGGCCGCCGCCGCCCAGGCGCCTCGCTCCGGCTCGGAGCGCGTCGAGGAGGCCTTCGATTCGGCCGACGTCCTCGGGCGTGCCCGAGGGGCCCAGGCGGCGTTCGAGCGACGCCGGGCGCGCCTCCTGCCCGTCACCCTGGGCGGGTGGGGTGCCGAGTGCGATGAGATCGTGGGCCGGTTCTGCGAATGGTACGACGAAGGGGAATGGACCCCCGGACCGGAGCCCGCCGAGATCGGTCTCCTGCGGAACGACCTGGTGGCCTACCTGGACAGCGTGGCCGTGCTCGTGCCGGGTGACGACTGGGTCCTGGGTCAGCGGGTCTGGTACCGGACGGAGGCCGGAGATGCCGACGGCGCCGCCCGGGTGGCGGCGGCCTGCGGCGGAGCCGAGGCCTGGTGGTGCGCCGCCCTGGAGGGTCTGGCCCTCCACGCTGCGGGGCGGCATGCCCGGGCCGCGCAGGCGTTCGAACGGGCGTTGCAGGCCATGCCCGGAGAGCAGGCCTGGACGTGGCGTCTTCCGCGGCGGGCGGTCGATGGCGACGCCCGCGCCGTCCTGGACGACCTGGATGCCGCCGCCGGCGACAGCGCCGCCGCGGTCCTCGACCGGCTGTGGACGCTGGCCGACCCGCTCTACCTGGTGGAGGGCAACGACCGGAAGACGGCGCACTACGCCCGCTGGACGGTATCGACCCTCCGGGAGCGCGCCCGCAATCCGTTCGGGATCTCCTGGGGCCGGGACCTGGAAGAACTCACGGTCCGCCTGGGGTGGGAGATGTGGTGGGAGCGGCGGACCTCCCGGGACCTGGCCGCCGCCCCCGACGTGATCGGGCACCGGCACCCGCAGAACCGGGAATACATGCCGCCCGGATCGGTCCTGATCGATCCGTCGTCCGCGACCCCGGACGATCTCCGTCCCGGGAAGCGGCGCCCCCGGAGCCTCCACGCCCCGTCGTACGCCCCGATCCTGCTGCCCATGGAGGGCCAGGTGGCGGTCTTCCCCCGCGGCCGGTCGGTGGCGGTGGTGGCCACGACGTGGCTTCCCCCGGACACCACGGTCCACGCCGACCACACCCACCCGGTGCCCTGGCTGGAGCCGGGCGACCAGGCGGGCCGCCCGGGGCGGGCCGGCCTGTTCCTGGTGTCGCCGGACGGACGGGTGGTCCATGGCAGCAGCGTGGACACCGTCGACGCGGCCCTCGTGGTCGAGGCGCCGGCCGGCCGGTGGATCGTGTCGGCCGAGTCCTGGAGTCCGCCGCGTCGCCGGGCCGGACGCCTCCGGAGGGGACTGGCCGCCGACACGCTGCCGCCGGACCTGCCCACCTTGTCGGACCTGCTGTTCGTCCGGCCCGGCGGCGGCGATCCCTCCTCGTTGGAAGACGCCGCCGCCCGCGCCATCCCGGCACCCCGGGTGCGGTCGACCGATGCCGTCGGCGTCGTCTGGGAGGTGGCCGGGATGGGGTTCGACCCTGCCGTGCTTGGCTACGAACTGTCGGTCCGGAAGAGGGACGGGAACATCTTCCGCCGGGCAGGACGGTGGTTGGGACTGGTGGGCGATCCGGAGGGTCTGTCCCTGACGTGGGAGGAGCCCGGGCCCGACTCGCCGACCACGCTCCTGCGCCAGATCGACGTGGATCTGCCCGACGGTGGGGCAGGGGAGTACGACGTGCTCCTCCGGGTCCATCTGGCGGGGCGGGCCCCCCTCGAGTCCCGGGCGCGCCTGGTCGTCGCGGAGCGGGGGTGAGCCCTGTCGTTGACGATCAGGCGCGTCTTTCCTAGCTTTTCGGGCTGTCGCAATCGCGCGCTCGAACCGGCTTCACCACCAGCCCACAGGCATGGACGACACCTTCAGGCGGGGACCGCTCCTCCTCCTCTCCGGGCGGGCCAACCGGCCCCTCGCAGCGGACATCGGGGAGCGTATCGGTAAGTCGCCCGATGGCGTAACCATTCGGAATTTCGCGGACGGCGAGATCTTCGTCCGCATCGACCGGAATGCGCGGGGGCGGGATGTCTTCATCATCCAACCCACGACATCTCCGGCCGACAACATGATGGAGCTGCTGCTGCTGATCGACGCCGCCAAGAGGGCTTCGGCGGCGCGGGTCACGGCGGTGGTGCCGTACTTCGGGTACGCACGGCAGGACCGGAAGGACCAGCCGAGGGTGGCCATCGGTGCCAAGCTGGCCGCCAACCTGATCGTGGCGGCGGGCGCGGACCGTGTGGTCTCCGTCGATTTCCATCAGCATCAGATCCAGGGGTTCTTCGACATTCCCGTGGATCACCTGTACGCGGCGCCGGTGCTGACGCGGTACTTTCGGGACCTGAACCTGGACGAGCCCGTGGTGGTCGCGCCGGACGTCGGCTCGGCAAAGATGGCCCGGGGGTTCGCCAAGCGGCTCGGTGGCTCGTTCGCCATCATCGACAAGCGGCGTTCGGGGGCCAACGTGGCGGAAGTGTTGAACGTCGTCGGAGACGTGGAGGGCCGGACCTGCCTCCTGGCCGACGACATGGTGGACACGGCGGGAACGTTGTCGAACGCCGTGGTGGCATTGAAGGAGCGGGGCGCGGCCAAGGTCTACGCCTGCGCCACCCATGCCCTCTTCTCGGGGGAAGCGGTGGAGCGGCTGTCCGAGGCGCCTCTCGAGGAGATGGTGGTGACCAACACGATCCACGTGCCCGAGGAGCGGCGGTTCGAGAACCTCCGGATCCTCTCGGTCGCGGATCTTCTGGCCAAGGCCATCGACCACATCCATTCGAACGAGTCGGTCAGCCAGCTCTTCGAAATCCCGCAGGACGCCTGAAGCAGAATCAACCCACGGGCCACGGCCCGCGACGGTCCCCGCAGGGACCCTGAACGCAGGAAACGACCATGACGATGACCAAGACCCTCAACGCCACCAAGCGCGACGCCACCGGAAAGGGCGCGGCTCGCAAGTTCCGCCAGCAGGGGCGGGTGCCCGCCGTGGTGTACGGCAAGGACCTGGACAGCATCCACCTGACCGTGGACGCCCAGGAGGCCCTCCACCTCTTCGAGACCATCTCGGTGGAGAACACCATCGTGGAGCTGGCCGTGGACGGCGACGACGCCCCCCACCAGACCCTGGTGCGTGAGATCCAGGCCCATCCCTTCCGTCGCGAGCTGATCCACATCGACTTCCTCCGCGTCCAGGCGGGCGTCATGGTCGAGCTGGAGATCCCGGTGCACCTCGAGGGCACGCCGGTGGGCGTGAAGCAGCACGGCGGCGTCCTGGATCACGTGATCCACGAGCTGCCGGTGAAGTGCATCCCCTCGAAGATCCCGGACCAGATCGTCATCGACGTCAGCCATCTGGACGTCAACGAGGCCATCCACGTCAGCGACCTGGATCTGGGCGAGGGCGTCGAGATCACGATCTCGCCGGAGCAGACCATCTGCGGCGTCTCGATTCCGAAGACTCCGACGCTGGACGCCGAGGAGGCCGCCGCCGAGGAGGCCGCCGAGCCGGAGCTGGTCGGCGAGGACGAGGACGGTGCCGAGGGCGACGGCGAGGACTCGGACCGCGACGCGGACTGATCGGTCCGCCCCGGGTCGTTTCACGTGAAGGTCGTCCTGGGGCTCGGAAACCCCGGCCCGGAATACGACGCCAACCGGCACAACATCGGGTGGTGGGTGCTGGACCGGCTGGCGTACGACTGGGAGTTCGAGACCTTCCGGCGGGACGGACGCGCCGCGGTCTCGGAGGGACGGGTGGGGGATCGGGCGGTCCGCCTGATCAAGCCAACGACGTTCATGAACCGCAGTGGACAGGCGTTGCGTTTCGTCCACGAGATGGACGGGTTCGACCCCGCCGAAGACCTTCTCGTGGTCGTGGACGACGCGGCGCTCGACGTGGGGCGGGTACGCTTCCGCCCCGACGGTAGCCCGGGCGGCCACAACGGCCTGAAGTCGATTTCCGGCGCGCTGCGCTCGGACGGATATGCACGCCTGAGGGTGGGCGTGGGCCGGAAACCCGACGGATGGGATCTGGCCGATTGGGTCCTCTCGGATCTGCCCGAAGAGGACGAGGAAGTGGTGGTAGGGCTCCTTCCGGAGCTCACGAAGGCAGTCGAAGTCTGGCTGGAAGAAGGCATCGAGGCGGCCATGAACCGCTTCAACCGATGACGACGTTCACGAGGAACAGAGGAAGAATCATCCGATGACCGACCTCGTTGTAATCACCGAATGGGCCTGGCTGCTCGGCCTCCTTGGTCTGGCGACCGCCTTCGGCATCTACGGCTACGTGAAGAAGCAGCCGGCCGGATCCGAGGCCATGATCGACCTGGGCGAACAGATCCACGACGGCGCCATGGCCTTCCTGCGTCGGGAGTACACGGTGCTGGCCGTGTTCGTCCTGGTGGTGGCCGTGCTCCTGGCCCTCGCCATCGGCACCATGACCGCCGGGGCCTACATCTTCGGCGCCCTGAGCTCCGTGGCCGCCGGCTTCTTCGGCATGAAGTCCGCGACCCGGGCCAACACCCGGACCTCGGCGGCCGCCAATCAGTCGGGTCAGGGCAAGGCCCTGCGCGTGGCGTTCTTCGGGGGCGCCGTCATGGGCCTGGCCGTGGCCGCCCTCGGCCTGATCGGTATCGGCGTGCTCTACATGGCGTTCGGGGCCGACGCGATCGGCGCCGGCGAGTTCGAGTACTTCGCCGAAGTCATCTCCGGCTTCGCGATGGGCGCCAGTTCGATCGCGCTGTTCGCCCGCGTGGGTGGCGGCATCTACACCAAGGCTGCCGACGTCGGGGCGGACCTGGTGGGCAAGGTCGAAGCGGGCATTCCCGAGGACGACCCCCGGAACCCGGCCACCATCGCCGACAACGTCGGCGACAACGTCGGCGACGTGGCCGGCATGGGCGCGGACATCTTCGAGTCCTACGTCGGCTCGATCGTGGCCACGGTCGCGATCGCAGCCACCGCACCGGCCCTGGCCGATTCGCGGGCGGCGGCCGTCGCGTTGCCCATCATCACCGTCATGATCGGCCTCGTGGCGTCGCTGGTCGGCATCGGGATGATGAAGGTCCTGGAGCGGAGCAACCCGGCTTCGGCGCTGCGGAACGTGACGTTCATCGCGGCTGCGATCTTCCTGGCGGTCATGTTCTTCGTGGTGCAGAACCTGGGGATCGCCTTCGGGGATCCGGAAACCGGCCGGGCCTTCCCGCTCATCGGGCCCTGGATCGCCATCCTGGCCGGGACGCTGGTCGGGATCGCCATCGGTCTCGTGACCGAGTACTACACGGCCGCCGGACCCGTCCGGAAGATCGCCGACGCCAGCCAGACCGGCGCGGCCACCAACATCATCACGGGCCTGGCCGTGGGCATGGAGTCGACCGTCATCCCGGTCATCCTGATCTGCGTGGCCATCGGCGTTTCGTTCTTCTTCGCCGGACTCTACGGAATCGGCATCGCCGCCGTCGGCATGCTGGCCACGGTGGGCGTGACCATGTCGGTCGACGCCTACGGGCCCATCGCGGACAACGCGGGTGGTATCTCGGAGATGAGCGGCCTCGGACCGGAGACGCGGGCCATCACCGACTCGCTGGACGCCATCGGCAACACGACGGCGGCCATCGGAAAGGGCTTCGCCATCGGGTCGGCCGCCCTGACGGCCCTGGCGCTCTTCAGCGCCTATTCGACCAAGGTCGGCCTCCAGGCCACCGGCATCGACATCGTCGATCCGTTGGTGGTCATCGGCCTCTTCATCGGCGGCACGCTGCCGTTCTTCGTGGCGGCCCTGACCATGACGGCCGTGGGCCGCGCCGCTGCCGGCATGGTGGACGAAGTGCGGCGCCAGTTCCGGGAGATCCCGGGCATCATGGAGGGCACGGCCAAGCCGGATTCCGCCCGCTGTGTGGACATCTCCACCAAGGCGGCCCTGCGCGAGATGATCCTGCCGGGCGTGACGGCGGTCATGGCGCCCGTGGTGGTCGGCTATGCCCTGGGTGTCGAAGCGCTGGGCGGCCTGCTGGCCGGCGCCACGGTCACGGGCGTACTCATGGCGCTGTTCATGGCCAACGCGGGTGGCGCCTGGGACAACGCGAAGAAGTACATCGAGGGTGGCGCGCACGGCGGAAAGGGCTCCGATCCCCACAAGGCCGCCGTGGTCGGCGACACGGTGGGCGACCCGTTCAAGGACACGTCGGGTCCGTCCCTCAACATCCTGATCAAGCTGATGAGCGTGGTCAGCCTGGTTCTGGCCCCCTGGTTCGTCCGGGTGCACGGGCTGGACGTCGAGACCACCTCGGCGGCCACCTGGCTCGGCCAGTTCGTCCGCGGGATCTTCGGCTGATCCGACCCGCACGGTCGCAGGCGGCCCCGGCCGCACGGCACCGTGCCTGATCGAGGAACAAACGCGCGGGGCCGGCCCTTCCTGGGTCCGGCCCCGTCGTCCTGATACCACGGAACGGAGCGCACATGTCCAGGGACGCCACCTTCGAGAACGCCCTCGCCTTCGCCGCCGACCTCATCCGGATTCCGGGGCTTCCCGGCCACGAGGGCGACGTGGCGCGGCGTGTCCGCGACGAGTTCGAGGCCCTCGGCTTCACCGACGTGCGCATCGACGACACGGGCAACGTGGTCGGGGTGGTGAAGGGGCAGGGCTCCGCTCCCGCGGCGCTTCTGAACTGCCACCTGGACGTGGTGGCCGAGGGCGACCACGACGAGTGGGAGCACCCACCGTTCGGCGGCGTGGTGGCCGACGGCTTCCTCCACGGCCGCGGGGCCATGGACATCAAGGGCCCCCTGGCCCTCCAGACGTACACCGCCGCCGCCATGGCGGGGCAGGCGCCCGGTGACGTCATCGTGGCCCACACGGTCCTGGAGGAACGGGGCGGCCTGGGCATGAAGCGGCTGCTGGAGTCCGGGGCCGTCCGTCCGGGTGTCGTCATCATCGGCGAGTCCACCCATGGCGACGTCTGCCTCGGGCACCGGGGGCGCGCCGAGGTCGAAGTGGTGATCCGGGGTCTGGCCGGCCACGCCAGCGCTCCCGGAAGGGCGCGAAATGCGCTGGACCTGCTCGGCGACGTGCTGGCCGCGGTGCGGGACCTGGGTGCGGACCAGGCATCCGATCCGGTGCTGGGCCCCTCGACGTGCACAGCCACCATGGTGGACGTCAAGCCGGAGAGCCGGAACGTGATCCCCGACCTGGCCGTGGTGGCCCTGGACTGGCGGATCCTCCCCGGTGACGACGACGCATCGCTCCTGGAGCGGGTCCGCCGGGCGCTGTCCGTCCGGATTCCCGAGGCGCCGGAGGGACTGTCCCTCGAGGTCCGCATGGCCGCCGAGCACCAGGTGACCTGGACCGGCCAGGCGGAGGACAAGAACCTGCTCACGCCCGGCTTCCTCATGGACGCCGACCACCCCGTGGTGCGTGCGGCGGCCCGCGCCGTGGGCACCCGGAACGACCCTGGGGTCCCGGCGGCCGTGCGCCCCTGGACCTTCGCCACCGACGGGGGCTGGTCCTGCGGCGTCCACGGCATTCCCACGGTCGGCTTCGCCCCCGGCGAGGAGCGCCACGCCCACACGAACCGGGAACGGCTCGACGTGGAGGAGGCCCGCTGGGCCTTCGAACGGCACCCCCATCTGGTGGCCGCCGTACAGAACGCCGTTCCGGCCTGACCCGGCCCGTAACCCGAACCACCCACTCCCGCCCATCATGCTGAAAGTCGGTATCGTCGGACTCCCCAACGTGGGGAAGTCGAGTCTGTTCAACGCCCTGACCGCCCAGGGGGCGCCGTCGGAGAACTACCCGTTCTGCACGGTGGACCCCAACGTCGGAACGGTGGAGGTGCCGGACCCCCGTCTGCGCACCATCCACCGGCTCAGCGAGTCGAAGACCATCGTCCCCACGGTGATCCAGTTCGTGGACATCGCCGGGCTGGTGGAGGGGGCCTCGGAGGGCGAAGGGCTCGGCAACCAGTTCCTGGCCAACATCCGGGAAGTGGACGCCATCGCCCACGTGCTCCGTTGCTTCGACGACCCCGACGTCACCCACGTGTCGGGAAGCGTCGACCCGGTCCGGGACCGGGACATCGTCGAGACGGAGCTGGCCCTGTCGGATCTCGAGCTCGTGGAGCGGCGCCTCGACAAGGTGGCCAAGAAGGCCAAGTCGGGAGAGAAGGACGCGATCCGCGAGGAGGCCGTGCTCCGCAAGGCGCTCGGGCCCCTTTCCGACGGAAAGCCGGTGCGGGCGTTGACCCTCACCGACGACGAGCGGCATCTCCTCCGCCAGTACCAGCTTCTGACCATGAAGCCCATCCTGTACGTGACCAACGTCGGGGAGGGCGATCTGCCGGAGGGCACCAACCCGTGGACCGACGCCGTGGCCGAGGCCATCCGCGGTGAATCCGACGCCCAGATCGTCCCGGTCTGTTCCACCATCGAAGCGGAGCTGGCGGAGCTCGAACCCGACGAGCGCGCGGAGTTCCTGGCGGACCTGGGCCTGGAGGAGCGGGGGCTGGATCGCCTGATCCACGCCGCCTACGAGCTCCTGGGGCTGGTCACGTACTTCACGACGGGAGAGAACGAGTCCCGGGCGTGGACCATCCGTCAGGGGACGCGGGCGCCCGGCGCGGCCGGCACGATCCACTCGGACTTCGAACGCGGATTCATCCGTGCCGAGACCATCCACTACGACACCTTCCGGGAGGTCGGGAGCTGGAAGGCGGCCAAGGATCAGGGCGTCCTCCGCTCCGAGGGCAAGGAGTACGTGGTCAAGGACGGCGACATCCTGCTCTTCCGCTTCAACGTCTAGCACGCAGTAGGTCAGACCCGCTGGTGTCTGGCAGGCCGGCTTCCGCCGGCCGGCCACTTTTCCTACCTTTCATGGCTCGCATCGCGACTGCGGTGCGTACGACAATCCATCCCGCTCCACCTCGGACGGCCTTCGCAGAGGCGTCCGCCACGGTGGGGCCCGTTCAACCCACGGACCGAGGGAACGAAGACATGCGACTCTACGAGGTCGTGTACATCCTCGACCCGGCGCTCGACGAGAGTGCCGTGACCACGAAGCTCGAGAAGTTCCACGGGCTTGCCACGTCGGAAGGCGGAGAAGTGTCCGCCGTCGACCAGTGGGGCGTGCGCCAGCTCGCCTACCCGATCGCAGGCCAGGGCTCCGGCTTCTACGTGGTGGCCCAGTTCACCGCGGCCCCCGGCGCCCTCCCCGAGTTCGAGCGCCTGCTCAAGCTCGACGAAGAGGTCATGCGCTACCTCCTCGTTCTCAACGAGGGTGAGCCCACGTCCGGGCTGTCCATCGTGGCCGAGTCGACCAAGCCCGTCTCCGACGACGACGACGACGAGGACGACGAGGAAGAGGAAGAAGAGGACGACGACGATTCCCCGCCCGAGTTCCAGGGCGCCCGGGGCCGTCGCCGCCGCATGGAGGGGCCGCCCATCACGCTCCTGAACTACAAGGACGTGTCGACCCTCTCCCGCTTCCTGACGGAGCAGGGGAAGATCCTGCCGAAGCGGACCACCAAGGTCTCGGCGGGCTTCCAGCGGCAGCTCGGTACGGCCGTGAAGCGGGCCCGCTACCTGGGCCTGATTCCGTACACCCGTCGCCACGAGTCGTAAGGCGACGCCGTCCGTGGATCCGTCCAGCACCGTGCCGCCCGCCCGTGATCCGGCCCGCCCCTCCCGGGGGTGGGTCCGGGCCGCGGGCCTTCTGGGCGTGACGCTGACCACGGCGGTGGCTCAGCCGTCGGTCCTGATGGCCGTGCCGTTCCTGGCCATGGTGGCCGTGTTCGGGTTCCGGGGTGTGGGTTCGGCGCTGCTGGCCGTCCTCGCGGTCCTGATCGTCACGACCGGAATGCCGGGCGACGGCGCGTGGTTCATCGAGCGGGCGTGGGCGGTCATGGTCGCGGGGTTCTTCGTGGCCGTGTCCCTGCGCCGGCCGGGGGCGTCGTTCAGCTCCCGTGCGCTGCTCGCCCTGGCCGGAGCCGGTGGCGTGGCCGCCGCCGTGCTCGGCCTTCGGCAGGGTGCGTGGCAGACGCTGGACTGGACCGTGCGGGACCGGATGACGGGGGGTGTGGAGACGGCGCTGGAGGCCATGCGGATCCTCCAGGGTGGCGAGGCGCTGCCGCCGACGCTGGTGACGGCGCTCTACGAGGCCGTCGAGGCACAGACGTCGGTCTTCCCCGCCATGCTGGGTATCGCCACGATGGCGGCGCTGGGCGTGGCGTGGTGGGTCTACCGGCGGGTCACGACGGGAGACGACCAGGCTCTGGGCCCGATCCGCGATTTTCGATTCAACGACCACCTCGTCTGGCTGTTCCTGGGCGGCTTGCTCCTGCTGGTTTCGCGGGGGAGCGAGGCCCTGGCCCGGGCCGGAGCCAACGCGGTGGTCTTCATGGGCGCGCTCTACGCGGTGCGTGGAGCGGGCGTCCTCATGTTCTTGAGCGGTGGCATGTCGCTGTTCGGGTACGTGCTGGTCGGGCTCGGGATGATCTTCGTGCCTCCGCTGGTCCTGACCGGGGCCGTGGTGGTGGGTATCGGAGACACCTGGCTCGACGTGCGGACCCGGATGCGTGACGCGACCACCTGACGACACACGGTTGGAGGAACGATGAAGCTGATCCTCAAGAAGGACGTGGCGAACCTCGGCGAGGCCGGAGACGTGGTCTCGGTCAAGGCCGGGTACGGGCGCAACTATCTGGTGCCCCAGGGGCTGGCGTACGAGGCCAGCGCGGCCAACATGCGCCGCCTGGAGGAGGAGCAGAAGGCGCGTGCCGAGAAGGTGCGGCGAGAGAAGCTGGAGGCGGGTCGCCGGGCCGCGCAGGTGGCCGGGACGTCGCTCACCTTCCAGGCCCTGGCCAGCGACGAAGGCAAGCTCTTCGGTTCGGTGACCGCGGCGGACATCGCCGATCGGCTCAACGCCGAGGGCGGGCTGGACTTCGAACTGGACAAGCGGTTGGTCCAGCTCGACGAGCCCATCAAGACGGTGGGCGTCGGCCAGGTGGTCATCCGCTTCCACACGGACGTGGAGGCCGAGGTCGAGGTACGGGTGGAGCGCGAGGACGGCTGACCGCCGTCCGGCACGCACCGCTGCAGCACACGGGCCCCGGCCCCGCGCGTCCCTGGACGGGAACGCGGGGCCGGTGGCACCATTGATGGCACAGGGTACTCTCAGTCAGGAACGCGGTCTTGGGCATCTCTGAAGTCGATCCGTCCGAACTCCCCTCGAGCGTCCGACGCGCGGCCGAACTGGCCATGGAGCGGAAGGCGCACGACATCCTCGCCCTCGACCTGCGGGGCATCTCCTCGGCCACCGACTTCTTCCTCGTGGTCAGTGGAAACTCCGACGTGCAGGTGAAGGCCATCGCCGAGCACGTGAGCGCCGAACTGCGGAGCGACGGGGAGCGTCCGAACCACGTCGAGGGCATGCAGACGGGCCGGTGGGTGTTGCTGGACTACGTCGACTTCGTGGTCCACGTGTTCCATCCTCAGGCCCGGAACTTCTACCAGCTCGAGAACCTCTGGGGCGATGCTCCGCGCTGGGTTCCCGAACAGGGCTGAAACCCGCGCCAGACGGGCGATTTCGGCCGTTCCGTGCCGGTTTGCCCGGCCGGCGTCCGCGCTCTACCTTGTCCCCGTTCCGGCACAGGGTCCGGCCTAGGGGCCGCCCCCTTCCGACCCATCGCGGGCATTCGTCCCCGACACCCAGGTGTTCATGAACGACTCGCCACCGACCTGGTCCGCCTTCGCCGCCGACGCTCCGCCGGCCCTGTCCGACGAGCCCGGGCGCGTGGTCGCGGTCCTGGCCGCCCCCTCTGCCGAGGCCTGGGCGCCCGACGTCGCGGTGGGCCTCGCACGCGCGTGGGGAACGAAGGGCCGCCGGGTGGTCCTGTTCGACGGGGGGCTGACCTCCCCGTCCCTCCACCCGATCCTGGGCCGGCAGAACGACGAAGGCCTCACGGACGCCGTCGTGTACGGTGCCTCCGTGGGCCGGGTGGCCCGGCGCATCGAGGGAGAGCCCCTCTTCTTCGTACCGGCGGGCACGGTGGTCGCGGACCCCCGGGCGGTGCTCGAGCACCCGCGGTGGGCCGGGATGTGCCGCGGTTTCCTGCAGGCGGGCGCCACGCTCGTGGTGTTCCTCCCGGCGGCGGAACCGGGTGCGGACCTCGCGCTGGCCGATGCCACCGACCTGGTCGTGCTGGCGCCGGAAGGGGAGGACGCGGAGGCCCTGGCCGGCGGCCATGCAGGGCGTCTGCGCGCCGTGCTCGGTCCGGAGGCGGAGGGCGCCCCGGCGGGCCCGTCGGATGGGGCCGACGAGGCCGACGTGGCCGCGGCGGAGGCCTCGGAGGTCTTCGCGGGCATTCACGATGAATCGGGCGACGACGCGGATGCGGATGGGGGAGTGGTTCCCGATCCCGGGCTCGACGCGGACGTCACCGGCTCCGACGACGGCTTCGAGGAGGGTCTGGGACAGGCGGCGGCTCCGGCAGGCGACCCGCTGTCCGACCCCTGGCCGGCTGCGCACACGACCGACGACGCCGAAGCGGACGACGCCGACTTCTTCGATCCCCTCGGAAACGCACCCCCGGTTCCCGGGCTGGCCGACGGGCCCGAGGGCGGCGAGGACGCAGCGAAGCAGGACGACGACGAGGCCGGCTTCGTGGCGGATCTGGATGTGGTCGAGGACCCGGACCCGTCCGACGGATCCGACGAGGCCCCCGGCCCGGACGAGGGCCGCCCGGACCCGGCGGACGACCCGGACTTCGCCGATCCGCTCCTCGGAGAGACGCCGGACGTGGATCCCCTGGCGGCCCCGCCGCCCGACATGGACGACGACGATTCCGATCCGCACCCGCCCGTGCCCACGGCCGACGAGATCATCGCCGAGGCCGGCGACGCGCCGGTGACCCCGGCGGGACGGGCCGCGGAAGCCATGGTCCCGTCGGACGCCGGCGGGAGCCGCAGGACGCTGGGTCTGCTCGTGGTGCTCCTGATCGTGGCTGGGCTTGCCGTGGCGTGGTGGCTCGGATTCCTGACCATCCCGGGACTCGGCGCACCCGGCGGGGGCGCCCAGCTCGACGCCGGAACCGCGCCCCTGACCGCCGCCGAGGCCCCGCGGCCGGAACCCAGCACGTCTCCGGACGCCGTGGCGGCGCCCGCCGCCTACTCGGTGGCGCTCGAAGCCCATGCGGACGCCGAGGTGGCCGGCCAACGGATCGCCGAGCTGACGGCGGCCGCGCCGGGGTACCTCTGGACCCTGGCTCCCGTGGCCCTCGAGCGCGGCGTCTTCCACCGGGTGCTGGTGGGGCCGGCCGCCGACGAGGTCGGTGCCGCGGCTATGGCCCGGCGGATCGCCGAGGAGGGCGGGATGGATGCGTCGGAATGGCTGGTCCGCCCGACCCCCCTGGCGTTCCTGGTCCACGAGGATCCGGACCTGGACGGGGCCCTCGGGCACGCGGCCTCCCTCGGCGACCAGGGGCTGCCGGCCTACGTCCTGGCCGTCGGGTACTCCGACGGCGCCACCCGGTACCGGGTGTACTCGGGGGCCTACGCCGACACGGCGGAGGCCTCGCATCTGGCCGGGGTCTTCCAGGAGCGCGGTCTGACCGCGACCCTCACAGAGCGCATCGGAGTCCTGCCCTGACGCCCTTCCGGTTCGCGGCCCTCCGGTGCCGTACCGGTCCGCCCCGCCCCGCCATCATCCCATGACGCTCCGCGCATGAAGCTCCGCGCCCTCAAGGTCCACGGCTTCAAGTCGTTCGCCGACAGCACGAAGGTGGAGTTCCACGACGGCATCACCGCCATCGTGGGGCCCAACGGCTGCGGCAAGTCCAACATCTCCGACGCCATCCGGTGGGTCCTGGGCGAGCAGCGTCCCACGGCCATCCGGGGCGCGAAGATGGAGGAAGCCATCTTCCAGGGATCGGTCAACCGGCGGCCCGTGAACCGCGGCTCCGTGTCCATGACCGTGAGCAACGAGGACGGCGCGCTGCCCGTTCCGTTCGAGGAGGTGGAGATCGGGCGGCAGGTGTTCCGGGACGGCGGCTCGGAGTACTTCATCAACCGGTCGTCGTGCCGACTCCGCGACGTGGTGGACCTCTGCCGCGACACGGGGCTCGGTGCCAACGCCTACTCGATCATCGAGGGGCGCATGATCGACGCGATCCTCTCGGACCGGACGGAGGAACGCCGGGCCCTCTTCGAGGAGGCCTCGGGGATCGGGAAGTACAAGGACCGGCGGAAGGCAGCCACCCGCCGTCTCGAGCGCGCGGAGATGGACCTCCAGCGCCTGGAGGACGTGATCTCCGAGGTGCAGACCAAGGTCCGGTCGCTCGCCCGGCAGAAGGGCAAGGCCGAGCGCTACCTGGAGTACCGGCAGCGTCGGCTCGACGTCGAGGTGGCGGTGGTGCGGCATCAACTCGACCAGCTCGGCCAGCGCCTGGGCATCGTGTCCCGGGAGCTCGAGGGCGACGCCCAGTCCGGCGAGGGCATGGTGGCGGAGCTCCGCACGGCCGAAGCCGAGTACGAATCGCTCCGGCTGCGTGAGGTCGATGCGGAGAAGGCACGGACGGAGGCCGCGGGCGCCCTCGAGGCCGTCCGGTCCCAGCTCGTCCGGTGGGAACGGGACCTCGCGGTGGCCGACGAGCGCGCGACGTACGCCGAACGGCGTCTCTCGCAGATCCAGGAGGAACGGTCCGAGGCCCGCGAGCGGGCAGGCCGCCTGACCGCGGATGCCGAGACGTTGGAGGCGGACCGCGACCGGATCCAGACCGAGCTGGACCAGCTACGGAAGCTGGCGGCGGAGCGGAGGGTCGAAGTCGAGGCCGTCCGGGCCCGCCTCCAGGAGGCCCGCAAGCGGGTCGAAGGCGTGGAGTCCCGGGAGCGGGAGCTGGCCCGGCGGGGCGCGCAGCTGGAAGGCGACGCGGAAGCCTCCGACGCCCAGGCGGCGGAACTCGAACGGCGCCTCGAGCGTCTGGCGGAGGAGCTGGAGCGGACCGCGGAGGAGGCGTCCGACCTCGAGTCCCAGGGCGACCTCTTCTCGGGCCGCATGGACGACCTGACCCGGGCGGTGGCCGAGGCCAGGACCGGGGTCGAGGAGGCCCAGTCCGGGCTGAACGAGGCTCGCCAGGCACTCGACCAGGCCCGCCTCGCCGAACTCAAGGCCGCCGATCGCGCCGCCTCGCTCGGGGCCCGCAGGGCGGGCCTGGAGGAGCTGGAGCGGGACCGGGAGGGGGTGGAGCCCGTGGTGAAGGCGGCCCTGGACCGGGACGACGCCGGGGTGCTCGGCACCCTGTCGGACTTCGTGGAGGCCCCGGCGGATCTGGCCCGGGCCGTGGAGGCCGCCCTGGGCGCCATGGCGCGCGCCGTCGTGGTCCGTGACGCCGAGGTCGTGGCCCGGACCCACACCTGGTTCACCGACGAGTGGACGGGAGGGGGCGGCCTCATCCTCCTGCCCCTGGACCGCGTCCCCGCCGCGGCGGGGAAGGCGTCGGGCGGTCTGCTCGACGAGGTCACGCCGACCGGTGAGGGTGCCCCGTGGGTTCGCGCGCTCCTGGACGGCATCGACGTGGCCCAGGACGAGAAGCCGGGGGCGGGCGCTGGCGCCCGGGTCAGTCGCTCCGGTACGCTGGTGGAGACCGCCGAGGGAGCCGTCCGTGTCGGCAATCCGGCCGGCGCCACCGGCCTGCTGGAGCGGAAGGAGCGGCTGAAGGAGATCGCCTCGGAGCACCAAGATGCCGTGGCGGCCGCCGACGAGGCCCGGACGGCACGGGAGGCGGCCGAGGTCGAGGTCCGGACAGCCGAAGCCGGCCTGGACGCCGCCCGTGGTGCGTTCCGCGAGGCCGAAGACATCCACCGGAGGGCTTCGGCGGAACTCGAGGCCCAGACGCACCAGCGGTCCCGCCTGGACAGTCACCGCGACGAACTCGCGCGGCAGGTCGAGGGCACCAAGGCAGCCCGGAGCAGGGCCCTGGAGCGGGCGGCGGAAGCCCGGGAGGACCGGACCTCCATCGTCGCGCAGGAGGCCGGCATCCACGCCGAGCGGGTGGCGGCCCGTGAGGCCCTGGAAGCGGTACAGGAGGAGTGGGAGACCGCCCGCGCCGAAGAGGCTCGTCTCGCGGTGGACCTGGCCCGCCTCGAAGGCGACGTGGCGCGCCTCTCGGAGCGCCTTGACGGCGTGGTGAGTGCCCGCACGCAGGCCCAGAACCGCGTCACGGCTCTCGACGCCGAGGAAGGGCAGCTCGGCGAGGAGCTCGCCGAGGCCCGTCGGATCCGGGAAGAGGGGAACGCCGCCACGGCGCGCCTGTTCGAGGAGCGGGCCCAGGCCGAGGCCGCGGTCCGCTCCAGGGACGAGGCGCTGCAGGACGTGGTCCAGAGGCTCGCGGCGGCCGAGAAGCGGGCGCGGGAACTCCGCACCGCCGAGCGCGCGGCCACCGACCGGCGCCACACGCTGGAACTCGAACGCACGGAACTGACGGGACGCATCGAACGCATCCGGGAGCGTCTGGAAGGGGAGTGGGGCCGCACGCTCGACACCCTCCTGGAGCAGGCGCAGCCCGTCGAGGGCGATCCCGAGGAACTCCAGCAGGAACTCCGCGAACTGGTGGTGGCCCTCGACAAGCTGGGGCCGGTCAACATGCTGGCGGTGGAGGAGCACGAAGAGGAGTCGAAGCGCCTCGACTTCCTGACCGAACAGCGCGACGACCTGGTCACGGCCCGGAACGACCTCCGGTCGGCCATCCGTGAGATCAACAAGACCGCCACGGACCTGTTCATGGACACGTTCCAGCAGATCCGCGAGAACTTCCGGAAGACCCACCACAGCCTCTTCGAGGGTGGGGAAGCGGACATCTGGCTCCAGGAAGACGAGGATCCCCTCGAGTCCCCCATCGAGATCCACGCGTCGCCCAAGGGCAAGAAGACCCAGCGGATCGATCTCCTTTCCGGTGGCGAGCGGGCGCTCACGGCGCTCTCGCTCCTGTTCGGGATCTACCTGGTCAAGCCCAGCCCCTTCTGTGTGCTCGACGAGGTGGATGCCCCGCTGGACGAGAACAACATCGGGCGCTTCATCAAATTGCTTCAGCGGTTCAGCGATCAGACCCAGTTCGTGGTCATCACCCACAACCCGCGGACCATCGAGGCGGCGGACTGGATCTACGGGGTGACCATGGAGGAGCCGGGGGTGAGCACGATCGTCGGGGTCAAGCTTCAGGAGGCTCTGGAGACGGCGGGACTGGCGTGACCTCCGGGAGCGGGGCTCCACGCCTGACCGTGCTGGGGTGCGGTACGGTGGTCCCCGACCACGAACGCCATCCGTCGGCGTACCTCGTCGAAGCGCCCGGCGTCTCGGCCCTGGTGGATTGTGGCGCAGGAACCCTCTCACGTCTTAGTAGTCTATCTGTTGACTGGCAGTCACTTAGCCACGTCGTCCTCACCCATTTTCACGACGACCACGCGGGGGGACTCCCCGGGTTGTGGGCGGCGTGGAAGTACGGGATGGAGCCGGCCCGCCAGGCCCCCGTGGCGGTCGTGGGGCCACCGGGAACCGAGGCGCTGCTGCGGACCATGGGCGCCCTCGATCCGCATCCGGCCGGCCTGCCTCTGTTCCGGACGGAGGTCACGGAGATCGTGCCGGGCCGATCGATCCGCCTCGGCCCGCTCACCCTCACGTGCCATCCCACGCCCCACACGGACGAGTCGGTGGCGTACCGGTTCGCCGGGGGCGGCCGGGTGCTGGGCCTGACCGGTGACACCGGCCCCTCGGACGATGTCGCCTCGTTCCTCGCCGGATGCGATGCGGTGGTGGCGGAGTGCTCCTGGAACGACCCGCTGCCGGTGCCCGTGCACCTCTCGCCCGTCACGCTGGCCGCCATGGCGCGTACGATGGACCCGCGGCTCCTGGTGCTGACCCACGTCTACCCGAACCACATGACGCCGGAGCAGGCGGTGGCACGGGTGGCGGCCGCCGGATGGGCGGGGCGGATCGAGGCGGCCTACGACGGGTTCCGACTGGACACGGCGTTGCTCGACCTATCCAGATAGGATATATCTGGGGTGGATAGTTGTCCCGTCACCCCGGTGCGCCCATGTCCGACGATCTCCCGGCCGACCTCCTCCCGCTCCGGCCCTCGGTCCTCCACATCCTCCTCGCCCTGTCCCAGGGGCCGCTGCACGGACTGGGCATCGCCGACGACGCCGAGTCGGCGTCGAGCGGGGCGGTGCGTCTCGGCCCGGGCACCCTCTACCGGGCTCTGGGCGAGCTGAGCGACGCGGGCTGGGTCCTGCCCCACGACCCGCCCGAGGGTGCCGACCCGCGCCGGAAGTACTACCGGATCTCGCCTGACGGCCAGGCGCTCCTGGCGGCGGAACTCCGACGAATGGAGGCGCTCGTCCGCGAGGGTCGGAGCCGCGAGGCGCTTCCGGAACGGGCATGAACCGACCGCCCGACGCCGGCCGGATCTTCCGGATGCTGACGCGGCTCCTGCCGGAGGCCTTCCGCCGGCGGCACGCCGAGGAGATGGCCGCCCTGGTGGAGCATCGCCTGTCGACATCCCCGGGGGCATGGGCTCGAGCCCGGGTTCGGGCGTCGGCCTGGATGGACGTGGTGCGGACGGCGGTCGGGCTGCACGCGAATCGACGGATGGTGGGTGCCGCGACCCGCGCACCGTGGACGACACTCAGGACGCAGGGAGGGGACGTGGACGGATGGACTCGGGATCTGGGGCACGCGGCGCGTCGGCTGGTGGCGACGCCTTTCTTCACCCTGGCCGGCGTGACCATCGTCGCGTTGGGCATCGGCGCCAACGCCACGGTGTTCTCGGTGGTGGACGGCCTGTTGTTCCGGCCGCTTCCCTACACGGAGCCCGAGGCCCTGGTGAGCATCTACCAGGACTCGGACGACGGGGAGCCGGCCCTGAGCTCCTTCCCGGCCTATCGCGACATGGCGGGCGTGGAGGGACTCTTCGACGGGGTGGCGGCGGTGAGCCCCACCCAGGTGTCCCTCGAGACGGACGACGGGGTGGTTTCCCTGTACGCCGCCTACGCGACGGCGAGCTACTTCCCCGTGCTCGGCCTGACGCCGGCTCGGGGCCGCTGGTTCGGTGCCGGGCACGACGTGGCCGGCGGGCCACCGGCGGCCGTCGTCTCCCATCGGTTCTGGCGGGAGTCCATGGGGGCCGATCCCGACGCCATCGGGGGCATCCTGCGTCTCAACGGGCAGTCCGCGACCGTGGTGGGCGTGGCGCCGGAGGCCCTCGACGCCCGGGGCGCCGTGCTGACCCCGGACGTCTGGCTCAGCATCTCGGCCACGGTGGTCGGAGGCGGCTTCCAGGTGGCCAACCTCGAGCGCCGTCAGGACCACTGGTACGACGTGAAGGCCCGGCTGGCCCCGGGCGTGACCGTTGCGCGGGCGCAGGCCGCCATGGACGGCCTGGCCGAGCGCCTGGCCGCCGATTTCCCGGACCTGAACCGGGGCCGGGGCATCACCGTGTTCTCCCTGACGGACGTCCGGGTCCACCCGCAGGCCCAGTCGCCGCTGGTGGGGGGCAGCGTGGTCCTGGCCGGCATCGCGGCCCTGGTCCTGCTGCTGGCGTGCAGCAACTTCGGCAACCTCCTGCTCGTCCGGGGCCTGGCCCGCTCCCCTGAACTGGCCGTGCGTCGGGCCATGGGGGCCAGCGGTGGGGCGGTGGCGCGGCTGCTCCTCCTGGAATCGCTCCTGGTTTCGCTGGTGGCCGGCGCCGTGGGGATCGGCCTGGCCGTGCTCGGGACGGGCCTCCTGGCGCGGATCCCGCTGCCGACGGAAGCCCAGGGACTCCTCGGAAGCCCCGTGGACAGCCGGGTCGTGGCGTTCTCCCTCGGCTTGAGCCTCCTCACCGGTCTGGTGTTCGGCCTGGCACCGGCGCTTCGGGCGGCCCGGGCGGACCTGGCCGACGTCCTCCGCGAGCAGAGCCGGGGTTCATCGAGCGGGAGGGGGGTGGTGCTGGTCCGGGGCGCACTCGTCGTGGTGCAGGTGGCCGTGTCGATCGTCCTCGTGGCCGGGACCGGCCTGCTGGCCCGCAGCCTCGGCGCGCTGGCCGGTCTCGACCCGGGCTTCGCGGTGGATCGCACCGCCTACGTGCGGACCAGCCTCTCCCAGGGCGGGGTGCCCCCGGAGGAGTACCGCGTGGTCCTCGACGAACTCCTGGCCGCGGCGGGCGCCCTTCCGGGTGTGTCGGCGGCTGCCGCGGCTTCCCGGCTGCCGATGCAGGACGGATCGTCCACCACGACCCTCGTGGAGGGATACGAACCGCGCTCGGGGACCGGCGCCGTGGAGCTTCCCCTGGCGGCCGTGTCCCCCGGCCATCCGGAGACGCTGGGCCTGGCCGTGCTCGAAGGACGGGCGTTCGGCCCGGACGACATCGTGGGCGGGGAAGGGGTCGTGATGGTCGACGAGGTGGCCGCCCGTCGCTTCTGGCCGAACGGAGGGGCGGTGGGGGGACGGGTGCGACGTCAGGCCGATCCGGACGCCTGGCTCCGGGTCGTCGGCGTCGTTTCGTCCGTGCCCGTGGAGGAACTCGGCGAGGCCCCCCGGCCCATGCTGTACTTCCCGGCGTCCCAGTACACCCCCTCCACCGTGTACCTGGTCGTTCGAACCGGGGGCGACCCCGCTTCGGTGGTGTCGGCGTTGCGGGAGATCGTCCCGGGGGTGCGAGGCGGGTTGCCGGTTCTCGGGGCGGGGACCCTGTCCGGTCACCTGGGCGACGGGCTCGCGGCGGGCCGGCTCGGTGTCCGGGTCCTGGGGGCCTTCTCCCTGCTGGCCCTTCTCCTGGCGTCCCTGGGTATCTATGCCGTGGTCTCCTTCGGAGTGGCTCGCCGGACGTCCGAGCTGGGCATCCGAGCGGCCCTGGGTGCGTCTCGCGAGCGGCTCACCCGCATGGTCGTTCGAGAGGCGTCCGTTACGGTTCTGGTCGGGGTGGTGGTCGGCATGGCCCTGACCCTTCTCGCTGCGCCGGCGCTGAGCGGCGTTCTCTTCGGCGTCGCGCCCCGGGATCCGGTGGTCCTGGCCGGGACCGTGGCCGTCATGGTGGGTGTGGCCCAGGTGGCTGCGGGGGTCCCGGCACGCCGGGCCGCGCGGGTCGATCCGGTGGTGGCCTTCCGGGTCGAGTAGGAGGGGAGGCGGCCCGGACCGGCCCACCCTACATTCCGGCGCCGCCCGGGGGCGGGTTTCCGGGAACACCCGTTTCGGACGGGGGTCTCCACGCCCGCGCCGCCCTCTCCTTCTGCTCAGCCCCGCCATGCTCGTCGTCATGAAGCACAACGCCGCCCCGGACCATGTGGACCGGGTGGTCGAAGTCATCAAGGACATGGGGTACGACGCCCGCCCCATCCCGGGCGGGCAGCGCACGGCCGTGGGGCTCATCGGCAACGACGGGCGGGTCGATTCGGCCCGCCTCGAGGGGCTGGACGGCGTGCTGGAAGTCATTCCTGTCACCCAGCCCTACAAGCAGGTGTCCCGGGAGTGGAGGGAGGAGGACACCATCGTGTCGCTCCCCAACGGCACCCGTGTGGGTGGTGGGGAGGTCGTGATCATGGCGGGCCCCTGCGCCGTGGAGAGCCGGGAGCAGATCCTGGACATCGCGCACCAGCTCCGGGATGCCGGTGCCACGGTCCTGCGGGCGGGTGCCTTCAAGCCGCGGACCTCGCCCTACTCGTTCCAGGGCCTGGGCCTCGACGGACTCAAGCTGCTTGCCGAGGCCCGGGAGGCCACCGGAATGGCCGTGGTCACGGAGGCCCTCGATCCCGACGGCGTCGAGCGGGTCGCGGAATACGCCGACATCGTTCAGATCGGTGCGCGCAACATGCAGAACTACCCGCTCCTCCGCCGGGCGGGGCAGGTGGGCAAGCCGGTCCTCCTGAAGCGGGGCATGAGCGCCACCATCGACGAGCTGCTCCTGGCCGCGGAATACATCCTGGCCGAGGGCAACGACGACGTCATCCTGTGCGAGCGGGGGGTCCGCGGCTTCGACACCCACACCCGGAACGTCCTCGACCTGACGTCGATCCCGGTGGTGAAGGGACTCTCCCACCTCCCGATCATCGCCGATCCGAGCCACGGCACCGGCATCCGCTCCAAGGTCATTCCCATGGCCCGGGCGGCGGTGGCCGCCGGCGCCGACGGGCTGATGGTGGAGGTCCATCCCGATCCGCCGCGGGCCCGCTCCGACGGGGCGCAGAGCCTGTATCCCGAGCAGTTCGTGGAACTGATGGGCCAGATCCGCGTCATCGCCCGGGCCATCGACCGGGATCTCGCGGCGCCGCTCACGGCGGTACGGGCCGGCTGACCGGGGGGACACCCCCCGCGACGAGCCCCTGCGGAGGGTCCCATGGAGACATCCCGGGGCCCCGGCCGTGCGGTCATGTTGGTCCATGCCCGCTCCCGCCGATCCGCCGCCGCCCGCCGGCCCCTCCCACCGCGCGTTGGTGGCCCAGTCCCTGGGCCGGTGGGGCGAGGTCCTGGCGGCTCGCCACCTCCAGCGCCGGGGCTGGACCATCGTGGAGCGGAACTACCGGTTCGGTCGCCGCGAGGTGGACCTGGTGATCCGCCGGGGAGACGTGCTCGCGTTCGTCGAGGTCAAGACGCGGGCAGGAGACGGATACGGCTCGCCGCTCGAAGCCATCACGTGGAAGAAGCGCAGGGAGATCGAGGCGGTGGCGGCCCACTTCCTGGCCTCCCGGTGCCCCGGAGACGTGGGCGTGCGCTTCGACGCCGTGGCCGTGACCCGTACCGGTGTCGACCGGGTGGTCCGCATCGACCACGTCGAGGACGCCTGGCGCCCCGTGGGATAGCCCCTCGTCACGACGGCGGAGGGGCGTTTCCGGTACCCCGATCCGTTGACCCGACCGGAGCCGTCCGGTAGCTTCAATCCGTGCCCCAGGTCCGCAGGGCGAAAGCTCACGAATCCCGTCAGGACCCCGCAGGTAGCAGCGGTAAGTGCGGTGATCGTCGCTGCGGGTAGCCTGGGGCATTTTTTTGCCCCCTGGACCCACCGGCCCGCCCTTGTCCCACACGGCTCTCGCCCGAAAGTACCGGCCGCGCAGCTTCGCCGACGTGGCCGTGCAGGAGCACGTGTCGGAGACCCTCCGCCGTGCCGTCGCCGGCGATCGGGTGGGGCACGCCTACCTCTTCTGTGGCCCCCGGGGTGTCGGCAAGACCACACTGGCCCGTGTGCTGGCCATGGCTCTGAACTGCCCCCGTCGGACCGACGAGGGCGAGCCCTGCGGCACGTGTGACAGCTGTGGTCGCATCTGGGGTGGTCACACCGCCCTGGACGTGGTGGAGATCGACGCCGCGTCCAACCGGGGCGTCGACGATGCGCGGGACCTCCGCGAGCGGGCCATGTACGCCCCCTCGGAAGACGGACGGTTCAAGGTCTACATCGTCGATGAGGCCCACATGCTCACCCGGGAGGCGTGGAACGCCCTCCTGAAGATCCTCGAGGAGCCACCTCCCCGGGTCATCTTCGTCTTCGCGACCACGGAGCCGCAGAAGATCCAGCAGTCGGCCGCCCCGATCCTGTCGCGGTGCCAACGGTTCGACTTCCGCCGGATCGGCGTCTCGGACATCGTGGCGCGTCTCACCGCCGTCCTGGCTCAGGAGGGATCCGACGCGCCCGACGACGCCCTCCGGATCCTGGCCCGGAAGGCCGACGGGGGCATGCGGGACGCGTTGTCGTTGCTCGACCAGGTGCTCTCCCTGAGCGGCGGCGACATCGACACCGAGGCGGTCCGACGTGTGCTGGGCCTGGTCGAGGAAGAGCGGTACGTCGAACTCCTCGACATCGTCCTCGAGGGGCGTCACGGCGACATCTTCACGCTCGTCGAGGGGCTCCTGGACGACGGCTACGACCTCGTCGAGTTCTACCACGGACTCCTGGAGATCCTCCGTGGTCTGCTCCGCCTCCGCCTGACGCCCGACGCGCACCTGGAGGTCCGCGCCGACGTACGGGAAGCCCTTGTGCAGCGGGCGGGCGCGTTCGAGCCGGCCGACCTGGTCCGGATGCTGGCCGCCGCCGCCGAGCTCGAGAGCTCCGGCAGCCTGCGCAGAAGCCCGAATCCAAGGGTCCTCGTGGAGATGCTGCTCCTCCGGCTGAGCTACCTCGACCGCACGGTGGCGCTGGAGGACCTGATCCGGGCCCTGGGCGGGGCTCCGCCGTCGGAGGGCGGAGCGGCTTCGACGCACGGGGGAAGCGGGTCCGGCGGAGCCCCTCCGGCGAAGCCTCCCGAGCCGGAAGAGGATCGCCCCGAGGCGGTGCCGGACCAGGCGGGGCTGGGATTGGCCGAGCGCCTTTCCGCCGCCGCCGAGGCCGGCCCTTCGACCCCTGCGGAGCTTCCGGCGGCGGACGCGCACGCGCCGCTGGACGACGAGGATCTCCCGACGCTGACCGACGTCCCCGACTCGGTGCCCCCCGACGACATCGCGCCCGCCCCGTCCCTCGGCGAAGCCTGGACCCGATGGCTCGACTCCGGGCGCGGCGTGCCCGCGGGACTGGTCCCGTTCCTCCGTTCGGCGGGTGTCGCCTACGGAGACGACGGTGCCGTCGTGGTCACGCCCCCGCCGGGCCCGGCCCACGAGCGGTTGACCGACCGACGCGTCGTGGCCGGGATCGAGCGGGGTCTGTCGCCCCATCTCGGCCACCGGGCCCGGCTGGTGGTCGCCGAGGTCGGTGGAGCGGTTCAGCCGGGGCCCAGGATCTCTCAGGACGTGGTGCGTGGGGACACCATGAAGGCCCTGTACCGCAAGGAACCCCGCCTCCGGCAGGCGGTAGAAGAACTCGATCTGGAACTCATGGAGTAACGCCCGTCGCGATGAACAACATCCAGCAGCTCATGCAGCTCGGCCAGCAGCTCCAGGCCAAGATGACCAAGCTCCAGGAAAACCTGGACTCGGAGAAGATCTCCGCCTCTTCGGGGGGCGGCATGGTCACCGTCACCGTGGATGGCAAGGGTGGGGTGCGGCAGGTCAAGATCGACCCCACGTGCGTGGATCCCCGGGACGTCGAGATGCTGGAGGATCTCGTGCTCGCGGCCGTGTCCGAGGCTCAGACCAAGGCGCAGCAGCACTACGAGCAGGAGATGAAGAAGGTCTCGGGCGGCCTGCCGATGAACATCCCGGGCCTCCCGGGGATGTTCTGAGCGACCCCCGGTCCGGACGACCCCCGTGTCCGTGATCCAGCAGCTCACGGGCGAGTTCTCGCGGCTTCCCGGGATCGGCCCGAAGACCGCCTTGCGCCTCGTCCACCACCTCATGAAGGGGTCGAAGGACGACACGAGGCGCCTCGCCCGGGCCATGACGGAGCTGGCGGAGCGCATCCGCGCCTGCCGCATCTGCGGCAACTTCACCGAGCACGAGACGTGTGAGGTCTGCACCAACCCCCGCCGAGATCCGTCGGTCATCTGCGCGGTGGAAGAGGCGTTCGAAGTGGGGGCCATCGAACGGACGGGTCAGTACCGCGGGTTGTTCCACGTCCTGGGAGGACACCTTTCCCCCCTCGACGGCGTAGGACCGGAAGAGTTGAACGTCGCGTCGCTCCTGGAGCGCATCCGCGCGGCGGACGGCGGCGTCGACGAAGTCATCGTGGCCACCAACGCCAGTGTCGAGGGCGAGGCCACCGCCGTGTATCTGGAGCAGATGATCCGGCCACTGGGCGCGCGGGTCACCCGGCTGGCCCGGGGGATTCCGGTGGGAAGCGACCTGGAGTACGTGGACGGCACGACGATCGCTGAAGCACTATCGGGTCGCAGGGAGATGTGAGGATGAGCCGCAAGTTGCGGATCGCAGGAATCACCGTGCTGGCCACCGCCGTGGCCGGAGCCGTTGCCGCACTGGTCGTCCGCGATCAGATGCACCGCCACCGACGCGACCTGTTCAGCCCACGGGCGCTGCGGCGCCTGGCCGCGTTGGGCCACATGAGCGGGGAGCCTGCCACGGTCGACAACATCCGGGTGCTCCGGGACTTCATCGCGTGGGAGCCGCGCAAGCTCCTCCGCAACCGGGCCCGCTCCATCGTGCTCCGCATGGAAGAGGAGGCTGCGTCGCGTCGCCTGCCGGCCGGCGCGGAGCGTGCCTGAGGCGCACGGGCTTGCACCGGCGCCGATCCGCCCCGACTTTAGGGGCCGCTCGCAGGGGTATCGCGGCGCCCATGGCGCCGGCGCGGCCCGTCTCGAGCCCCACCCATTGGCCTTCGTAGGGGGTCCGTTGGATCTGAGCCGAACGAACGGGAGGTAGCGTCGACCCATGTCGATGATCAACTACGCTTCCCGTGAGATCAACTGCAAGATCGTCTACTACGGGACGGGGCTCGGTGGCAAGACCACCAACCTCGAGTACATCTATTCCCGTGTGAATCCCGATACCAAGGGAAAGATGATCTCGCTGGCCACGGAGACCGAGCGCACGCTCTTCTTCGATTTCCTGCCCATCGATCTCGGCGAGATCCGGGGCTTCAAGACCCGGTTCCACCTGTATACCGTGCCGGGCCAGGTCTACTACAACGCCAGTCGCCGTCTCATCCTGAAGGGGGTGGACGGTCTCGTCTTCGTGGCGGACAGCCAGGCCACGCGGGCCGAAGCCAACATCGAGTCGATGCACAACCTGTACGAGAACCTCTCCACGTACGGGTACGACCTGCAGACCATCCCGTTCGCCATCCAGTACAACAAGCGGGACATGCCCGACATCCTGTCGTCGGAGGAACTGCGGGCGCAGATCAACCCGATGGGGGTTCCGGACTTCGAGGCTGTTGCCATCGAAGGCAAGGGGGT
Organism: Longimicrobiales bacterium; assembly: GCA_040216925.1. Taxonomy (GTDB): domain Bacteria; phylum Gemmatimonadota; class Gemmatimonadetes; order Longimicrobiales; family Gaopeijiaceae; genus JAJCZZ01. The sequence continues at coordinate 227,380 of JAVJOF010000002.1, read as the reverse complement.
CTTCGAGACCCTCTCCTGCGTGAGCAAGCTGGTCGTCAAAGCTCTGAGCTGAGCGCCTTCGTGTCAGGGTCTCCCTGGACGCTCCCGAACGTCATCACGGTGGCCCGGATCGTCGCCTGTCCGGTGATCTTCTTCCTGGCGATCGCGGTCGGCATCGGTCCCCGGTTCGCCGCCTTCGGGCTGTTCGTGGCTGCCGGTCTCTCGGACGTCTGGGACGGGTATCTGGCCCGCAAGCACGGTCTGGTCACGGACGTCGGCAAGCTTCTCGATCCCCTGGCCGACAAGCTGCTCCTGGCCGCGACGCTGATCCCCTTCTACCTGGTCAGTCACCGTCCGGAGGGGGCCGACGTCCTCCCGTTCTGGGGTCCGTTCCCGATGTGGGTCCTGCTCGTGATCTTCGGGCGGGAGATCCTGATCACCGTGTTCCGGAGCTACGCCGCGGGGAAGGGCGTGATCATCGCCGCCGGTGGCGCGGGCAAGCAGAAGACCCTGCTGCAGGCGCTGTTCATCGGTGGACTGCTGCTGTGGTGGCCGCTGGAGGACCTCGCGGTGGTCGAGGGGTGGGTCGGCACGGGAGGGTGGGCTGCATGGTCCATGATCCATGGCGTGTGGATCGCCGTCACGCTGGCGGGCGCCGTCGTGCTGACGATCTACTCCATGCTCGACTACCTGTGGCGCTACCGCTCACTCCTGGGCATCCGGTCCTGACACCGGCCCGCCCACCGTGAACGCGCCCGATGACGCGCCCGGCGCCGTCGTGGTCACGGTCGGCGACGAGTTGCTGTCCGGCCGCACCATCGACACCAATGCCGCCCATCTGGGCCGCGCTCTGGGAGATCTGGGCATTCCCGTTCTGCTCCGCCACACGGTGGGGGACCGGGACGATGAGATCCGACGGGCGGTGGCCGACGGCCTGACGCGGGCCGACCTGGTCGTGGTGAGCGGAGGACTGGGACCCACACCCGACGACCTGACCCGGGAAGCCGTGGCGGGCCTTCTCGGGCGGAGGCTCCTGCACGACGAGGACGTGCTCGAACGCATCCGTCGCCGTTTCCGCGAGGCCGGCCGTGAGGACCTTCCCGATCCCAACCGGCGGGTGGCCCAGGTGCCCGAGGGTGCCCGTGTGTTGCCGAACCCGGTCGGCACGGCTCCCGGCCTGGTGTTGGAGCAAGAGGGGCGGCGGGTCCTGCTCCTGCCGGGAGTCCCCGGCGAGCTCCGCGCCCTGGTGGAGGCCGAACTGCCCGGGATCGCCCGCGAGGTGTTCGGGGAACGGCTCCAGGCCGTCCAGGTCCGGCAGATCCACACGACCGGGGTGCCCGAGTCGGCGCTGGCCCAGGCCATCGGCGACCTCCTGCCGGAGGGGGCCGCCCCGCTCCAGCTCGCGTTCCTGCCCGATCGTCGGGGGGTGGACCTTCGGATGACGGCGGTGGGCATGACACCCGCGGAAGCGGCCGCGCGTTTCGACGCCCTCGAGCGGACCCTGGCCCCCGTGATCGACCCATGGCGGTTCGACGCCCCGGATCGTGGAGACCTGGTCGAGGCGGTTCTGACCGCCCTTCGGCGTACACGTCACCGGGTGGCGGTGGCGGAAAGCTGCACGGGAGGGCTGATCGCAAAGAGACTCACCGACGAGGCCGGGGCGTCGGATGTGGTCGTCGGGGGCGTCGTGGCGTACGACAACGACGTGAAGGAGCAGATCCTCGGCGTGCCGTCCTCGCTCGTCGTCGCGCACGGCGCGGTGTCGGGCCCGGTGGCCAGGGCCATGGCCGAAGGTGTGGCCCGTCGACTGGGTGCGTCGGCGTCCGTAGCGGTGACCGGCGTCGCCGGGCCGGGAGGGGGCACCCCGGACAAGCCCGTGGGCACGGTCTGGTACGCGGTCAGCATCGACGGCCGGACCGTGACTCGGCACCAACGCTTCGCAGGAGACCGGGACGGGGTCCGTGAACGGTCCGCACAGGCGGCGCTGGCGCTGCTCCTCGACGTCCTCCGGGGTCGGGTGACTCCCGACGGGGACTGAACCCGTAGGGCCGCCGGTGGTATCTTCAACCGCCGACCGGTCCTGAACCCAGAGCGAACTGACAACGATGACGGATTCCGTGACGAACGAAGAGAGCATCGATCCCCCGGCGCATGGAGGGAGCGACCCGACCGACGATTCCACGGCGAACGATCCGCCCGACACCGACGGCCAGGGCCCGTCCGCGGCCGCGACCGACTCGATGGAGTCGGAACTCGTGGCGCTGCGCGAGGAGTTCGACGGCCTCAACGACCGGCACCTCCGATTGGCCGCGGAGTTCAACAACTACCGACGTCGGGTGGAGCAGGAGCGAATCGATGCCTGGTCCCGGGCCCAGGGCGACATGGTCGCGCGTATCCTCGATGTGCTGGACGACCTGCAGCGCGTGGCCCAACTGGACCTGTCCAACGCCACCGTGGAGGCCATCATGGAGGGCGTCGACCTGGTCGAGCGGAAGTTCGTACGCATGCTGAAGGACGCGGGGGTCGAGACCCTCGATCCCACCGGGGAGGCCTTCGACCCGGAGCGCATGGAGGCCATGATGCGTGTGCCGGCGGAGTCGGAGGAAGCGGACGAGACCGTGGCGCAGGTGTTCCAGAAGGGATACGCCCTGAAGGGCCATCTGGTGCGTCCGGCCCGCGTGAGCGTCTACAAGCACGACGGCTGACGAGAAGCCCATGGCCGGAACGAAGAAGGACTACTACCAACTCCTCGAGGTCTCCGAGAAGGCCACGCCGGAAGAGATCAAGAAGGCGTACCGGAAGCTGGCCAAGAAGTACCATCCGGACGCCAACCGGAACGACCCGGCGGCCCAGGAGCGTTTCAAGGAGATCGGGGAGGCGTACAGCGTCCTCTCGGACCCCGAGAAGCGGAAGCAGTACGACCAGATGCGACGCCTCGGGAGCTTCGGCTTCGGGCGCGGCCGCTCGGGTCCGTCGTCGGCCCCCGGGGGCGCCCGGCCGGGCCCGGCAGGGGGCGCCGAGAACTTCTCGTTCGAGGACCTGGGCGGGGGCTTCGGAAACATCTCGGACCTGTTCAGCTCCCTCTTCGACAACTTGGGCCGCAAGGATGGACCCTCGGCCGGGGGTCGGGGCGGTCCGGAGAAGGGGCAGAACGTCGAGTACGTGGTGGAAGTCCCCTTCCTGACGGCCGCTCGCGGTGGTCGGGTCTCGGTCGCGGTGGCCATCACCGAGGAGTGCGCGACCTGCTCCGGAAGCGGTGCTCGCCCGGGAAGCGGCCACCGGCGGTGCGGGGAGTGCAAGGGCAGCGGGAGCGTGTCGTTCGGGCAGGGGGGCTTCGCCGTGAAGCGGCCGTGCCCCGCATGCTTCGGGCGGGGTCAGATCCCCGAGGACCCGTGCGCCGCGTGCGACGGCCGGGGCACGGTCCGGCAGCAGCGGAAGATCGCCATCAACGTCCCACCGGCCACCGACACGGGCTCCAAGGTCCGTCTGTCGGGCCAGGGCGAGCGCGGCCGGAAGGGCGGAGCGCCCGGGGACCTGATCATCACCTTCAAGGTCCAACCCCACCGCTTCTTCCGGCAGGAGGGGCTCGACATCCACGTGACCGTGCCCATCAACATCGTCCAGGCCACGTTGGGATCGAAGATCCGGGTGCGCACGGTCAGCGGGAAGAAGGTGGTCCTCCGGATCCCCAAGGGCACCCAGTCGGGGACCCGGTTCCGGATCCGGGGTCAGGGGCTGGAGAAGGCGAGCCGGGTCGGCGACCAGTACGTCGAGGTCAAGGTGGAGGTCCCCGACGAGCTGTCGGACGAGGAGAAGAAGGCCATGGAGGAGTTCGCTTCCGCCACGGGCCTGAAGCACTGAAGCCGGGCCGGAGGGTGCGCGGGGCATTCGCGTCGCGCTGCATCCCCGGCGGCTTCGTTGGACGGCGCTCGGCGTAGCGCTGCTACGCGCTCGGCCGTCCGCCTCGCCGACGGGGCGCATCGCACCGCTCGGTGCCTCCGCCGGGGCTCCGCTCGGACGGGGCTCAGACTCCGGCGGTCCGCCCGGCCCGGACGATGCGACCGCCCCCGAGCACGCGTTCGCCGTCGAACACCACCGCGGACTGCCCGGGTGTGACCGCGGCCACCTCCTGGCGGAGCTGGAGGGCCAGCGTGCCGTCTTCCCCGTCCGATCGCACCACCGCGGGTACGGCGGGCGCGCGGTAGCGGAGCTGCACCAGGACCTCGCGTCCGGGACCGGGAACGTCCTCGGACAGCCAGTTGACCTCGCCGACCTCCACACGTTCGGCGTAGAGCTCGTCGCGGGATCCGACCACCACCGTCCGGGTGTCGGCATGGATCGCCAGGACGTACATGGGCGCGTCGAACCCGCCTCCGAGGCCCTTGCGCTGCCCCACGGTGAATCCGGCGTAGCCGTCGTGGCGCCCGACCTCGCGTCCGTCGGAGTCGACCAGGGGGCCGGGCTCCAGAGCGGGGTGGACGGGTCCCAGGCGCTTCTGCAGGAGGTCCCTGTAGTCGCCGGACGGCACGAAGCAGATCTCCTGGGACTCGGGCTTCTCGGCCGTGACCAGCTCGAGGGCCCGCGCCTGCGCCCGGACTTCGTCCTTGGTCAGATCTCCCACCGGAAAGAGCAGGCGGGGGAGCAGGCTGGGGGGGAGCCCCCACAGGAAATAGCTCTGGTCCTTCCGGGCGTCGCGCCCCCGAAGGAGGTCGGAGCGGTCGGGGCCGTGGCGCATCCGTACGTAGTGCCCCGTGGCGATGCGGTCGCACCCGAGCTCCCGGCCCCGGGCCAGGAGGTCACGGAACTTGGTGTTCGAGTTGCACCGCACGCACGGATTCGGCGTTCGGCCGCGGGCGTACTCGGACACGAAGTCGTCGATGACGTCCCGCGTGAAGTCCTCCTCGACATCGAAGACGTAGTGCGGCATCCCGAGTGCCACGGCCACCCGGCGCGCGTCGGCGATGCCGTCGAGGCCGCAGCAGGTCTTGCCGTGGTCTTCGACCCCCGAGTAGCAGAACGTCTTCATGGTCACGCCCACCACCTCGTGGCCGGCGTCGACGAGAAGGGCGGCCGCCACCGACGAATCCACCCCCCCGGACATGGCCACCAGGACCCGGCTCATACCGGGGCGCCCTCTCGCAGCCGGGCCACGACGCGGCCCGTGACCTCGGCCGCCCGGCGGACGTCGTCCTCTGTGCTGTGCCGGCTGAAGGAGAACCGCAGGGTGGCGTACGCGTCGTCGGCGCCGTACAGGGCCGCCACCACGTGGCTCCCCTTGGTGCTCCCGCTCTGGCAGGCCGAACCCCCGGAGGCGGCCACGCCTTCCAGGTCCAGCGACATCAACAGGCTGCGGCCATCGACGCCCGACACGCCCACGGACACGACGTGGTGGGCCCGGCGCGCATCACCGCCGTGGATGCGGAGATCGGGAATCGCGTCGTGGAGGAGGGTCTCCAGCAACGTGCGCAGGGCGCCCTGGTGGGCTGCCTGCTCGTCCCGCTCCTCGACGGCCAGACGGAGGGCCGTGGCCAGCCCCACCGCGCCGGCCACGTCCTCGGTGCCGGGGCGCAGCGTGCGCTCCTGGCCGCCGCCGTGGAGCAGGGGAGCCACTTCGACGCCCCGACGCATGAACAGCGCACCCGTGCCCTTCGGACCGTAGATCTTGTGGCCGGTCACCGTCAGGAGATCCACCGGGGTCTCGTCGACGCGCACCGGCACCTTGCCCACTGCCTGGACGGCGTCGGTGTGCATGGTGCCGCCCGCCGCCTTCACCCGGTCGGTGACCTCCGGCACGGGCAGGATCATCCCGGTCTCGTTGTTCACCCACATCATCGACACGACGGTCGGTGCCTGGGCGAGAGCCGCGTCGATGGCGTCCACGTCCACCGTACCGTCGGGCGATACGCCCACGACGGTGCAGCAGCCCCGGCCGTCGGCACACGCCTGCCGGGCGGCGTCGAGAACCGCCTTGTGCTCGACCGCGCTGACGGCCACCGAGGGGCTCTCGCCCCGGGCCATGTGCCAGGCGGCCCGGCCGCACACGGCCAGGTTGTCCGACTCCGTTCCTCCGCGGGTGAAGCAGATCTCCGAGAAGCGGGCGCCCAGGACGTCGGCGATCTCGTGGCGCGCGTCGGCCAGCGCCGCCGCCGCCTCGCGCCCCCACCGATGCGTGCTCGACGGGTTCCCGAAGCATTGGTCCAGGTAGGGCGCCATGGCGTCGCGCACCTCGGCCCGGACCGGGGTGGTGGCGGCGTAGTCGAGGTAGATCGGCTTCATGGCATCGCTGGGGAAGGACCGGACGGGCTGGCAGCCTCGGACGAGGGTTCTAAGTTACACACGTACCGTTGTCCGTGTACCTCTGCAGGGTCGATCGATCGCGCATGGAATACCAGCCGCCGCAGTTCCCCTCGGGCCGTCCTTCCTGCTTCCGATCCACCGTCCATGGGATGGTGTTCGCGGGCAGGGACCGGCATCTGGACGAAGTGAACGACGGGGATGCGTTGACGCTGGTGCCGGACCCGCCGGGCCAGGACGCACCGGAGGTCTGGGTGCATCTGTCCACCGGCGAGCCCGTGGGTCACCTCCCGCCGGAGATCTCGTGCTGGCTCTGGCCGTGGATGCGAAGCGGCGGGGCCGCGGAGGCCCGGGCCCTGCGCGTGCGGGGCGACGACGTACCCTCGTGGCGTCGCCTCGTCCTGGAAGTGGTCTGCATGACGGGGGCGGCGTCGGCCTAGACCGCACCACGGTCCGCGACGCCGAGCCATTCCAGCGCCTGCCCGCGCGTCCGGAAGACCCCCGTCTCCCAGGCCGGATCCTGGCCGGCCAGCGTCAACTCGTACATGCGGGCGAAGCCGTAGATCAGATCCTCGCGGCAGGCGATGGCCACCCGTTCGAGGTCCGGCGCCAGACGGGCCAACTGCGTGTCGTACATCACGATCTGCTCGATATGGCTCCGGTTGATCTCGAACTCCGTGACGGCCTCCATGTCGGCCAGTTGCCAGCGCAGCGTCGTGGCTCGGGGGTCGGCGATGACGTCGCGGTTGGCGCGCACCAGATCGAGGCCCGTCACCGGGCCGGCGCAGGCGAACTCCACCGCGGGTTCGTCCGGCCACCAGATCAGGTCGATGGGCATGTCGGTTCCTCGGCAGGCTTCGAATCGGGCAGGAACACCGGACTGGCGGCCGCCTAGAAGGTCGAGACGACCACGTCGTCCAGCGTGTCCAGGGCAAGGGTCTCGTCCACCCGGAACGGCTCTCCGTACGCCACCCGGATCCGTGACCCGTAGTGACCCAACTGGAGCCGGACCTGTTCCATGAACGGCCGGTCTCCCCCGGGAAAGACCTCCCCGCCCTGGGTGGCGCCCTCGCTCCACTGGGAGGCGTACGCGGCCATGGCCTCCATTTTCCGGTCCACCTGGCCGGTCACGTCCACCACGAACGAGGGCGGATCCGCGTCCTCCCGGAAGGCCGTCGCGTAGATCAGGCTCACCGGCCGGAACGGGTCTCCCGGCGCCTCGAGCTTCCGGAGCGCGCTGAGGAAGCATGCGTCCCGCACGAGTTCCGCGCAGATCCGGTGGTCGCGGTGGCGTCCCGCCTTCCAGTGGGTCACGACGATCCGCGGTCGAAGGGCCCGCAGGTGCCCCGCCACCACCAGCCTCGACGCGTGATCGTTGACGATCCGCGAGTCCGGGAGGCCGGCGCAGCGGCGTTCGGCGAGGCCCATGATCCCGGCGGCGGTACGCGCCTCCCGGGCCCGGATCTCCGGAGTGCCCTTCGACCCCATCTCCCCGGCCGTGAGGTCCAGGACGCCGACGCGGCGACCGGCGTCGGCGCTCTTGATCAGGGCGCCGCCGCACAGCAGCTCGGCGTCGTCGGGGTGGGCCATGACGGCCAGGATGTCCAGGGGCTCCGGCATGGACGAGGTCACTCGAACCGCAGCGCCACCACGGGGTCCAGTCGCGAGGCGCGGTAGGCCGGGAGGAGTCCGAACAGCATCCCGGTCACCGCGGCCATGCCCAGCGCCGCGGCCACGGCCCAGATCGGGATCCGGGCGGGAAGGGGCGTGAAGTTGGCCACGCCGGTGGCGAGGCCCCATCCCATGAGCATCCCCACCGCTGCGCCACACGCCGTCAGGACCGACGCCTCGACCAGGAACTGCCAGAGGATCTCCCGACGGGTGGCCCCCACGGCCTTCCGGATGCCGATCTCCCGGGTCCGTTCGGTCACGCTGATGAGCATGATGCCGATCACGCCGACGCCACCCACCAGGAGTCCGGCCGACGAGAGGGCGAGCATGACCAGGAAGAACACGCCGGTCAGGCGGTCGAAGAACTCGAGGACCTGGGCGGAAGCCAGCAGGGCGAAGTTGTTCTCCTCGCGGGGTCCGAGACCGCGCAGGCCGCGGAGGGCCGCGATGACGTCGTCCTGGGCCCGCTCGAGGGACACGGAGTCCTCGGGCACGACCAGGACCTGGGCCTGCCAGTCGGACTGACGGAGCCGTCGCTTGGCGGCGGTCCAGGGCACGACCATCCAGTGGGAGAACGACTGGGTGAAGATGTTGGCTTCGGGCTCGAACACCCCGACCACGCTGAACTCCTCCCAGCTCCCTCGGAAGACGCTCCCGATGCGGATACGCCGGCCGATCGGGTCGCGTCCGCCGAAAAGCTCCAGGGCCAGTTCCGACGAGAGCACCACCACCGCCCGGTTCTGCCGGACCTCGGCGTCGGTGAAGTCCCGCCCGGCCACGAAGTCGCCCGTCTGATAGCGGACCCACCCGGACGAGAACCCCTGGGCCTGCACCCCGCGGACCGACTGGTTCTCGAACGAGACATCGGCGCTGAACTGGAAGTTGTAGAGGGCCGCGTCGATGGTTTCGAGCTGGGCGATGCGCCGAGCCTCGAGCGGTTCGATCCGCGGCTTGTTCCACCACGGCGGACGGTTGTTGCCGTCGTCGCTGATCCGCACGGCCGTGAAGTCGAAGCGTGTGACCTGGAAGTTGTTGGGGCCCGCCGACTCGAAGGCCGACATCACGCTGGTGCGGATGCCGGTGATGAGCGAGGCGATGGCCACGACCACGGACACGCCCACGGCCACCCCGAGGATCGTGAGGCTCGACCGGATCCGGTTGGCCCAGAGCGCGTCCCACGCGATGGACAGCCCTTCGCCCAGGGCGGTGAGGCCGGCCGAGCCCCGTCCGGTGTCGGGTGCGCGCGTCGGGTCACTCATAGCGCAGGGCATCCACGGGATCGAGCTTCGACGCCTGCGAGGCCGGGTAGACCCCCGCCACGACGCCCACCGTGACGCCCAGTGCGACCCCCAGGGCGATCCACTTCCCGCTCACCGCCGCGGGCAGCGGCGAGACCGCGGCCACCAGGCCCGCGATCCCCAGACCCACGGCCACTCCGAAGGCGGCACCGACGGTGGACAGGGTGGCCGATTCGATGAGCACCTGGGTCAGGATGTCGCGACGCCGGGCGCCCAGCGCCTTGCGTACGCCGATCTCCCGGGTCCGCTCCATGACCGACACCAGCATGATGTTCATGATGACGATACCCCCGACGACCAGGGAGATGGCCACCAGCCCGGGCAGCGCGAGGAAGAGGATCCGGGAGATGTTGTCCCAGAAGCTGATGGCCTCGTCCGCGGTTTCCAGCGAGAAGTTGTTGTCCTCTCCGGGACGGAGCCCCCGCCGGGCCCGCATGATGCCCTCGGCCTCCATCTGGACCTCCCGGAGGCGGTCCGGATCGATGGCCTGGATGATGATGGCGTCCACGTTGCCGCGGGGCGCGGTGATGGATTGGATCGGGGACCGGGCCGGCGCGATGGCCAGGTTGTCCAGCGACTGGCCGAAGAGGGACCCACGTTCCTCCAGCACGCCCACCACCCGGTAGGGGAAGCCGCGCAGACGGATGCTCCGTCCGATGGGGTCCAGGTCCTGGAACACCACGTCGGCGGTTTCGGAACCGATGACCACCACCGGTGTGCCGGCCGTTGCTTCCTGGGGCGTGAACACCCGCCCCTGGGCCACGGTCAGGTCGCGGATCTCGAAGAGCTCCGGGGACGCTCCGGTGACCTGCACCCCGGTGACCGACCGACCGTTGTCGCCGACCGCCTCGGCCCCGGTCTGGCTCTCCACGGCCACACGGGCCGGCACGGTGAGTCTGCTCCGGAGGACGTCCGCGTCGGCGTAGGTGAGGCGGGGCCGCCGTAGACGCGCCCGCCACTCCTCGGGATCCGTGTTGATGTTCACGCTCTGCCACCGGCGGAGCGTGACGGTGTTGACCCCGAAGATCTGCGACGTGAAGTCCTCGCGGACGTACTGGTCGAGACCCTCCACCACCGTCACGACCACGATCAGGAAGGTCACGCCCAGAATGACACCCAGCAGGCTGAAGAAGCTCTTCAGCTTCTGGCTGACGATCTGCTGCATGGCCAGGACGACGCCTTCCCAGATGTTCATGGTGCGCCTAGTCGGTCTCGGGGGCGTCGGCGTCCGATTCGGTCCGCTTGACGGGGTCGCCGTCCTCGAGCTGGCGGATGCGCTGGTACGGGCCGACCACGATGGTCTGTCCCTCCTGAACACCCGAGAGGATCTCGAAGTACTCCTGGCCGGCGATCCCCACCTCCACCGCCGCGAACGTCGCCGTGCCGTCGGTCACGACGTAGACGCCCTCCTCGTCGGTCTCGTCGATGCCCTGGGCCTCGGCCACCGCCTTGGCCGAATCGCTCATCTCACGCACGGTCAGTGCGATGATGGGCACCGAAAGGGCGTCGGGCCGCCGTTCCACCACCACGTCCGCCGTGGCCGACAGGTCCGGCCGCAGCGGAGCGTCGGTGGGGTCCAGCGTGATGACCACTTCGAAGTCGATGGCGGCCTGCTGGCCCGACGCCTGCTGGGACGGCGGCGAGATGGCGGAGTTCCCGATCTCGGTCACGCGGCCGGAGAACGTGCGGGTGGGGAAGGCGTCGATACGCACCGCCGCGCTGTCTCCCAGGGAGATCTCCGGCACGTCGGTCTCGTCCACCTGCACCACGACCTCCACCACCGAAAGGTCGGAGATGGTCAGGATGAGGGAGCCCGGGTTGTTCATGGTGCCGATGATGACGGTCTCGCCCTCCTCGACGTTCAGCCGGGTGATCTTCCCGTCCATGGGGGCCTGGATCACGGTCTTCGAAAGGAGATCTTCGGCCTCGTCCAGCCCCGCCCGGGCCTGGCTGACCCCGAACTCGGCGGATTCGAGGCTGGCCTGGGCCACCTCGACGGCGGTCTGGGCGTCGTCCACCTGCTGGGTGCTGACCAGGAGCGAGTCACGGCCGCGCAGGGCCAGGAGCCGGTCGAGGTTCCGTTGCGCCTGGATCAGGTTGGCGCGCTGCTGCGACTCCCCCGCCCGGGCCTGGGACAGGGCGGCCTGGGCCCGGGAGACCCCGGCCTGGTACTGAGCGGGGTCGAGGCGGATCAGCGTCTGGCCGGACACCACGTCGGCGCCCTCCTCCACCAGGATCCGTTCGACCTTGGCGGAGATGTCGGAACTCATGTCCACCGCTCGTCGGGCCCGGATGTTGCCGCTGGCCGTGACGATCTGGACGAGGTCGCGGCGGGCCACCTCCTCCATCCGGACTTCCACGCCGTTGTCGCCGCCCCGGAGAGCGCTGATGGCTGCGGCGGAGCCCAGGACTGCCACGGCGACGACGCCGAGGATGACTTTGGATCGGGTCTGCATGGGGTACCGGGCTCAGTTGCGGAGTGAGACACCGACCAGGGCTTCCAGGTCGGTCACGAGGTCATGATAGGCGTAGACCGCCGCGATGCGGTCGCGGTCGGCCTGGGCGAGCACGGTCTGGGCGTCCACCAGCTCCACGAAGGTGATGGCGCCGAGCTGATACCGTTCCCGGGCCAGCCGGAGCTGCTGGTCGGCCAGGTCGCGGTTCCGCTCCTCGAGGAGCGCGCTCTGATACGCGGTCCGGACGTTGGCCAGCGCCACGGAGAGATCGGCGCGAAGGCCGAGTTCCTGCTCCCGCATCTGCTGGGCCAGGTCCTCTCGCTGGACACGGGCCGCTTCCAGGTTGCGCTGGCGGCTGAATCCCTGGAACACGGGGATGCTGATGCCCAGCGAGACCCGGGGCGGCGACCGGGTGAAGTTGAACGGGAAGACATCGTTCTGATCGAGGATCCGGCGCCGGTCCTCGTCGGTGAACGCGAACCGCCCGCAGTCCTGGAGGGGCAGGGGGTCCTGGAGTCGCCGGTAGACCTCGTTCTGCTCGACGCAGGCCTGCACGGCGCCGGCCACCTGGGCCTGCCGCTGCGCGATGCGGCCGTCCACGGAACTCGCTTCCTGAGCGAAGCCGCTCCAGCCGGTGGTGATCGACAGACTCGGGAAGTAGTCGGAGCGCGCCTGCGAGACGCCGATGTCCGCGGCCTCGTGGGACATCCGGGTGTTCGTGAGGCTCGGGTTGGCGTTCAGCGCACGGGTGTAGAGCTCCTCGAGGTCCCAGCGGGGCTCGGACAGCGTGAAGGACGTGGTCAGGGACGTGCCCTGGTTCACCGACACTCCGAGCTGCTGGAGGAGGCGCATCCGACCCGTCTCCAGGGAATTCTGGGCCTGGAGTACCGTCACTTCGGAGCGTCCGACCTGGACCTCGGCCTGACCCACGTCGATGGGGGTGGCCTCACCGACCTCCAGCCGGCCCTGGGCCAGGCGGAGGTTGAACCGGCTGTTTTCGAGCTGCTGTTCGGCCAGCAGGACGGCCTCCTGCTGTCGAAGCACCTCCAGGTAGGCCCGCGTCACCCGCTGGACGAGACCGGCCCGGGCGGTCTCGATCCCGGCCTGCGTCGCCCCCCGTTGGGCCTTGGCCCTCGACGGGGCCAGGAGCGCACCGAGGCTGAGGCTGTAGTTCAGGCTCAGGTTGTAGCTGGAAGAATAGGTCGAGGGCTGCCCGCCGAAGCCCAGGTCGCCGAGGGTGATGCTCCCGAACTGCTGGTCTCCCGTGCCCTGCCACCCGACCGAACCGCTGGCGCTGGCGCTGGGCATGAGCTGCCCCCAGGCCTGACGCACGTCCCAGTCCGCCACCTCCGCGTCGTTCCGCGACTGGAGGAAGGACGGGTTGTTCCTCTCGGCGATGACGACCGCGTCGTCGAGGGTGAGGGACGCGGGCACCGTCTCCTGGGCTCCGACCGAGTACGGCGCGAGCGGCAGGCATACGGCGAGCGCGAGCGCGCGGGCGCGGATGCTCATGCGCGGGGGCTCCCTGAATTGTGGGGCGGGGGTGGATGCTGTGGCCCCGTACGCGGTACGGTACGGGGCGGTTTCGCTGGGCAGTACGGACCGTGGAGGGCAGTTCTTCAGTCCGGCCCTGCGGGGGCGGTCGGCATGACCGCCGATCATAAGGTAATCGGGGGCCCCGGTCGTCCAACCCCGGGGTCGCCCGAGAGGGAGCCGTCGGCTCCGGGGCTTCAGCCGACCAGATCGTCGCGCTGCGCCCGGTATCCCAGAGACGGGACCTCGACGCGCAGGACACGACCCTGCTGGTCGAACCAGACGGTGCGGACCTCGTCACCGGCGCGGAATTCCACGCGTCGGGCGGGCACTTCGGACGCGCCGAGCGTCAGCGTCTCGTCCACCCAGGGGCCGACCAGGATCATGACCTGGCGTCGGCTCCGCGGCTCGATGATCGGGGCACGGGTGCCTTCGCGGACGTTCCGGAGGAAGTAGTACTGATGCGCCACCCAGGTCTCCACGATCCGGGTCTCGGGGCGGGCGAGGAACTCCCGCTCCTCCTCGCCCACGTTGGAACGCAGCATCGAGACGTAGCGGCCTCCGGCGAGGTTGACGCTCAACTCCGTGGCCTCGGAGCCGGAGATCTTCAACTGGTAGCCCGCCGCCGTGCCGTCCGCAGGCACGGCCTCCAGCACGGGCCGCAGTTCACGGGCCCCGTCGGCGCCGTCCAGGGTCACCACGGCGTGTGCGATGATCGTGGCGTCGCTGCCCATGCCCGCGCGACGGATCGTGAACTCCTCCGTGCCCACTTCCCGTCCGTCCACCCAGATGCGGAACGTCCCCTCGTCCAGGACCACGCTCTGCGCGTGTCCGGTCGTGGGAAGGGCCAGGAGCAGGGCCGCCGCCGCCAGGGCGGTCTTCGATGGGATGGTCATGGTCCATGGTACACGTCGGCGGGCCCGGCGATCCCGGGACGGCCGGGTCCTCGGCGTCAGTCCCGGAGTTCCGGCGGGCCGCGCAGGGCCTCGGTCAGGATGTCCGTGTACCGGGCGAAGATGCGCGCCCCCTTGTCCACGGCGGCCAGGCTGGGGCGCCCGACCACGCCCTTCCGGGCCCCCGGGGGTGTGGGCATGCGGCCCCGCGTGTATCTTCGGATCAGGCCGGGCTGGGCCACGTAGTCTTCCATCTTGGAGGCCCGGACGCGGTCGGGGGCCAGATGGAGCAGGAGCGACGTCTCCATCTCCCCCGCGTGCTCGAGTTCCGGGTCCCCCTCCAGGAGGTCCGCCACATCGATCTGGAACAGGTCGTACACCGTGGTCCGGGACTCCGTCGAGAGCACCATGAGCAGGGCCTCCAGGTGCGGCTCGTACCGGTGGGCCGTGACCAGGATGAACTCCTCCACCCCCTGGTCCTCCCACTCCGCAACCAGTTCGTTCACGGCGCGGTGGAGGGTCTTCCTGCGCAGCCCGGCCGAGCCTGCCCGGGGACCCCGCGAGGCGGTCACGCCGTAGGAGAACGTCGGCGCTCGGAGGATTCCGAGGCGTTGAGACACTTCCTCCACCACCCGGTGGGCCACCAGGACGTTGGCGCCCAGGGGCAGGTGGGGGCCGTGCTGTTCGAGGGCGCCCACCGCCATCATCAACCTCGGAGCCCCGTCGAGGTGGCTCCGGATCTCCGGCCAGGTCAGTTCGTCCAGGGCGTATGACTTCACCCGAATCCTCCTCCCGATTCTCGCCCCAGGCCGCCGCGGCGGCCGGATGGCTGGGCCCGTGGCTCGCGGCCGCGGGGTTGGCGCTGTGGACGGCGATCCCGGGCGGGGCTCCCCTGATCCTGGCGGCCGCCGGGGTCACCGCGGCCGCCCTCTGGGGCCGCGGCGGCTCGCGGCTCTGGACGCTGGGCACCGTGGTCGTCGTCGGGGGCATCCTGGCCGGTTTCGAGGCCCACCGCCAGGTATCCTCCCTCCGTAACGACTGGCCGGCATACTGGGCCGGACGCGAGGCCGCGATCGGCGACCAGTTGGACGAGGAGCTGCAGCGGCGCCTGGAAGCGGGCGAGGCCGCCGTGTCGATCCTGGCGGATCTCGGGTCCGAGCCGGCGGCCCTGCCGGATGCCCGGCGCCTCCGTCAACTCCGGGAGGAGTACGCCCTCACGGCCGTGGCCCTCTACGACAACGACGGCGACCTCCGGGCCTGGGACGGCGAGCATCGGGGCAAGGTCCCCGACGCGGTCCAGTGGGGATTGCGCCAGTACGTCTTCGAAGAGCAGCCCCTGTTCGGGTACCTCTACATCACGGCGCCGGCGGGAGGCGCCGGGACCGCCGTGGCGGCGTTCCTCCTCCGCAGCGACCTGCCCGGCCGTCTCGGTGTGAACGCACCGGATTTCGCGTCCCGGTTCCGTGCGGAGGTGGGGGAGCAGGTGCGCGTATTCTCCGCGCCCCTGGCCGAGGAGCAGGGCGGGTGGGAGCTGACCATCGGCGACCGGGTGCTGCTGTCGGTGCTCCTGGAGCCGCCCCGGGCCGGCGACCGGATCGACCGGACGATGGATCGCTGGCGCCTGGGCGTGGCGGGGGTGGTCCTGCTGGGCTGGCTCCTGCTGGCACTGGGGGGGCCGCCCCGGCTGGCGTCGGGCGCGGCCGCGTCCGCGACCCTGGTGTTCATCGTCGGGGTGGCCCCGCTGCAGGAGTTCGCGTGGCTCGCGCCCCTGTTCGACGAAGCCGAGTTCGTGCTTCCGGGCCCCCTTCCGGTGTCGCTGGGCCGAACGGCGCTCCTCCTGGGTGCCATGGTCACCTTCGTCTCCGTACTGCCCCGTCCGCGCCTCCGGCTCTCTCCGCCCGTCGTGGGGGGGATCATGGCCCTGGCGGCGCCGGCCCTCCTTCTGTGGCTGCGGGTGGGTGCGGCGCCCCCGGCTCTGGCAGGCGGTGAGGCCGTGTGGCTGACCTATCAGGGTGTGGCGGGGGCGCTGGTGGCCATCGTGCTGGCGACCGCCCTGGTCTTCGCGAAGGCGGCGGTGCCACGTCGAACGTCCGCCATCGGCGCGCTGGCGGCTGCCGTGCTCCTGGCGGGGGCCGGGGCGCTCCTGGTATGGCGGGCGCCGTCGGGCGTGCCCCCGTGGTGGCCGGCCCTGGGGGGCCTTCCGGCGCTGCTGGCCGCCCGGGCCGTGGGGGGGTGGTCGGGGTGGCGGCGATCCGTCATCACGTGGGGCCTCGCGGGCCTGGTGGGGTCGGCCGTGGCGCTCCCGTCCGCCTGGTCGGATCGCGTCGAGGCCCGTCGTGCGGAGGGCGCGTCCCGCCTCGCGCTGCTGGCCGCCCCCTCCGACCCGGCCCTGGAAGCCGATCTCCGCCGCTCCGCGGCGGTGGCCGACAGCCTGGACGTGCGGGGGGACGACGGGGTGGACCTGCTCTACCACGTCCTGCGGCGGAGTGGCCTGGCGGCGTCCGGGCACCCGGTATGGATGACGTTGTGGTCGGCGGCCACGGTGCCGCAGGAGGAGCTCCGGGTGGGCGTGGGCCCGGATCGCCCCGCCGCGGCGGACGACGCGGCCCGCGACCTCTCGGGTACCGGGCCGAGGCTGCTAACCTACGACCAGAGCGACGCCCGGTACGTGATGCGCGTACCCCTGCGCAACGGGCGGGTCCTCACGGTCACGGCGCCCCCGTTCTCCACGCTGGGCGCACGCTCGCCGCTGGCCCCGCTCCTGGCGGGCGGGGCACCCTCCGGTCCCGAGCCCCTGACCCTCATTC
This sequence comes from Longimicrobiales bacterium, assembly GCA_040216925.1. GTDB lineage: Bacteria > Gemmatimonadota > Gemmatimonadetes > Longimicrobiales > Gaopeijiaceae > JAJCZZ01. Next base: position 210,449 of record JAVJOF010000002.1, on the reverse strand, counting down.
CGGTGGGGCTGGACGACGAGCCCGGGGAGGCCGCTCTGACCTGGGTGCCCACGGAAAGGGGCTGGCAGGGCGAGATCGGCGTCGCCTACCCCGATGCGCGGTTCCACGCCCATTGGGCGGTCACGTTGCCCGGCCCTCTCCTCGCGGCCGCCCGGGCCACGCTCCTGGCGGTCCTGAACACGCTGGTCGTGTTGCTCTTCTGGGTGGGCGGACGGGCCTTGCTCCGGGAGTCCCTTCCCCCCGAGGCCCGACTCAGGGGGCTGGTCATCAGCTTCCAGGCCCGGGTGACGCTGGCGCTCTTCGGGTTCTTCGTGCTGGCCAACGCCATCTTCGGAACCGTGGCCTACCGGACCATCGACGGGGCCTCACACCGGGCGGCGGAGGTCCTCGCGGAACGTGTGGCCGAGGACGCGGCCGGTTGGTATTTCGAGGAGAGCGGCGCCATGGAACTCCTGGCGCGCCGGGTCGGGGCCGAACTCCTCGAGTATCGGCGCGGGGAGTTGCGGGAGGGCTCCGTGGAGGAGTTGGTCGAACTCGGCCTGTACGAGGGGTGGATCCCCTACGGCGTCCACGAGACCGTGCGGAACGGAGAGGCCATCCGGGTTTCGGAGGAGACGGTGCTGGGGCGGTGGGCGTACGTAACGGCCTACCGGCGCCTGCCGGACGGCGACATCCTGGCCGCCCAGGTGCCGCTGCAGGCGGGCGCGACCGCCGTACGGAGCTCGGACGTGCTTCAGCTCCTGGCCTTCGCCGTGCTCATGGGCGGGATGCTCTCCCTGGGCCTCGCGCTCCTGGTGGGGCGGACCCTGACCCGGCCCATCCAGGCCCTGCAGGTGGCCTCGGAACGGGTGGGCGCGGGAAACCTCGCGCTCCGCCTTCCGGCCCACCGGGCCGACGAGTTCGGGTCCGTGTTCCAGGCGTTCAACCGCATGGTCCGGCGCCTGCGGCGGGCCCGTCGGCAGCTCGTCCGCCAGACCCGGCGCACCCAGGCCATCATGGAGGAGGCGGCGGTGGGCATGGTCGCCCTCGATCCCGGCGGGCGGGTGACCCTGGTCAATCCCCGGGCCGAGACCGTACTGGGCGCCGCGGTGGCGCTGGGCGAGCCGCTTCCCCGGTCGGGAGCGATGGGGGCGGAACTGGGGCTCTGGTTGGAGGACTACCTGCGCGGTGAGGCGACGGAAGCCGGTCTGGAACTCCACGACGGCGACCGTCGGATCCGGGTCCGTGTCCGGCGCCTCGACGCGACCGGGGCGCCTGGCGGCGTGGTGCTCGCCCTGGAGGACGTGACCGACGAACTCCGGACCGAGCGGGTGCTGGCCTGGGGGGAGATGGCGCGGCAGGTGGCCCACGAGGTGAAGAACCCCCTCACGCCCATGAAGCTCAGCATCCAGCACATCCGTCGTGCCTGGGACGACCGCCGGGAGGACTTCGGAGACATCCTGGTACGCAACGCCGACGCCATGCTCTCCGAGGTGGACCGCCTGGCGGCCATCGCGACGAGCTTCTCGCGTTTCGGTGCTCCGGGGGGAGGTGGGGCCGGCGCCGTGGGTCCGGTCGACGTGTCCGCCGTGGCCCGGGACGTCCTGGCGCTCTACGGCGCGGCCGAAGGCGACATCCGCTTCCGTGGCGACCTGGACGACGGACTCCCACCCGTGCGTTCCCGTGTCCCGGAACTGAAGGAGGTTCTGGTCAACCTCCTGGAGAACGCCCGCGACGCCATCAAGGACGGGGGAGAGGTGGTCATCGGAGCCGGGCCGGATCGCGATCCGGGGTGGGTGCGGCTCGAGGTCGCGGACGACGGCGCCGGCATGCCGGAGGAACTCACGCGCCGGGTGTTCGAGCCCCATTTCTCCACGCGTTCCGGAGGGACCGGACTCGGGCTCGCCATCGTCCGGCGCCTGGTCGAGAGCTGGGGCGGCGAAGTCGATCTGGAGAGCGCGCCCGGTCGTGGCACCCGGGTGACCCTGCGCCTCCGGGCCATGGCCGGGAACGGCGCAGGCAGGGGTGGCGACGTCGGGCCGCTTGGAACATCTTGAATCCTGCGAGGCACCCTGGTGCCGACGCCGGCCGCTGCCCCACCCTCCATCAAGGCGGACATGAGGAACTACGCGCCTGACCCTCCCGCGACGCGCTCTTCCTCTGCCTCCAACCCCGGGTCTGCCTCCGCCCCGGAGGCGACCTCCGCCCCACGATCCCGCCAACGGGTCCAGCCCGTCGAAGTCTCGGCCTGGCTGGACGCGCGCCGCGACCGGATCACCGAGCGCTGGCTGGGGGAGCTCCAGGGCCGGGAGGCGTCCCTCGAAGGCCTGAACGGAGTCGTGGAGGAGTTCCTGAGCCTGCTGGTCCGGTTCCTGCCGGCGGTGCTGGGGCCGCACCGGGAACAGGTGGATCCGTTGTGGACCCGGGCCTCCGAGCTGTTCGGAGCCATGGCCGCCCGCCGTGCCCTCGCCGCCGGTGAAGTGATCGAGGAGTTCCAGATCCTCCGCGAGGCCGTGATCCGCCTGCTGTACCAGGATCCGCCCCTGGCGGGCCGGGCGCGGCTGTCGCTGCGCGAGGTCCTGCGCCTCAATCGTGCCATCGACCGCGGCGTCACCCATGCCAGCGTGGGCCACACCGACGCCTTGTTCTTCTCGTTGTTCGAAGGCTCCGGGATTCCCGACGCGCCTCCCGCGCAGGAGCTGGTGTCGGAGGTCCGCGCCCAGCTCGCGGAGCTCCGGGCGGAGTTCGAGGCCATCGTCGGGTACGTTCCCGACTCCGAGTAGGCGCGCCTCCACTTCCGTGTCCGACGCCGCGCACCCGGGCGACCTGCCGCCCGAGGAGTTCCGTCGCCTGGCCCATCGGGCTGCCGACTGGATGGCCGACTACCTGGCCGGGGTGCGGGATCTCCCCGTCTTCCCGGACGTGGCCCCGGGCCACCTCCGTTCCCGGCTGCCGGCGACCGCGCCGGACCAACCGGAGTCCATGGACGCGGCGATGGACGAGTTCCAGAGCCTGATCGTTCCGGGCATCACCCACTGGAACCACCCGGCGTTCTACGCCTACTTCTCCGTCTCGGGGTCGGCGCCGGGGATTCTCGGCGAGATGCTGGCGTCCACGCTGAACGTGAACCACATGGTGTGGCGGTCGTCTCCCGCGGCCACCGAGCTGGAAGAGGTCACGATGGCGTGGCTCCGGGACCTGGTGGGCCTGCCGGACGTCTTCGACGGACACATCAACGACACGGCGTCTACCTCCACGATGTACGCGTTGGCGGCGGCTCGCGACCGCGCGTGGCCCGACGCCCGCGAGGAGGGTCTGTTCGGGCAGGCGCCGGGGCGGGTCTACGCGTCGGAGCACACCCACTCTTCCGTGGAGAAGGCCGTCGTCGCCCTCGGCATGGGCCGCGCCGCCTACCGCGCCATCGAGACGGACGACGCGTTCCGGATGCGCCCGGAGGCCCTCCGGGCCGCGATGGAGGAGGACCACGCGGCAGGGGTCCTTCCCGTGGCGGTGGTCCCGACGCTCGGCACCACGTCCACCACGGCCATCGACCCCGTGGCGGAGCTGACGGAGGTCGCCCGGGAGTTCGGCGCCTGGGTCCACGTGGACGCGGCCTACGGAGGCCCCGCCGCGGTCCTTCCGGAGATCCGGGCACTCTTCGCGGGGTGGGAGGACGCCGACTCCATCGTCATCAACCCCCACAAGTGGCTCTTCACGCCCATCGACTGTTCGGCGTTGTACGTCCGGGACCCGGCCGCCCTGCGCCGGGCCTTCTCCCTGGTTCCGGCCTACCTCGAGACCCCCGAGTCCTCCGAGGCCCGGAACCTGATGGACTACGGCGTGGCGTTGGGACGGCGGTTCCGGTCGCTGAAGCTCTGGTTCGTGATGCGGGCGTTCGGCCGGGCGGGCATCGCCGCGCGGATCCGGGGGCAGATCGAGATGGCCCGGCGCCTGGCCGCGCGCATCGACGCCACGCCCGGCTGGGAGACCGTGGCGCCCGTGCCCCTGGCGCTCGTGGTCTTCCGGTTCGCGCCCGAGGGCGTGGACGACGCCGAGGCCGACCGGCTGAACCAGGCCGTCATCGACCGGGTCAACGCATCCGGGCGCGCCTTCGTGGGGCCCACCAGGCTGAACGGGCGGACCGTCGTGCGCCTGTCCATCGGGAACATCAAGACCACCGAGGCCGACGTGGCCGAGGCCTGGCAATTGCTCCAGGACGCGGCGCGCGCCGAGGTGGCGTCAGCGTAGCAGGCGGTCCAGCTCGACCCGGTCGGGTCGGGTCAGGAACAGCGCGAAGACCGTGACGGCGCCGATGCCGAGGGCCCACGTGGCCTGCCCGGCCAGGAACGCCACGCTCAGCCCCAGGAGTCCGCCCCCTTCCTGTACGGCCGACGAGACGATCACGTGGCTCTGGTAGGCGGCCACGGTCTCGGCCGCCTCCCGACCCTGCGGGAGGGACCTCGCCCGGCGTAGGACCACTCCGGCGACCACCATCGACACCGCAGCGGCCATCAGGACGATGGCCGGTGTGGCGTCCAGCGCCGCGGATCCGCCCATCGGTGAGGTACCGAGTCGGCCGCTCACCACGAACCAGACCACGATGGAGTAGACCGCGACACCTCCTGCAAGGGCGGCCCACACCATCTGGATCACGCGAAATCGCTGATCGATCTCCGGGCGCTCCACGGGTCCTCCGGATCGGTTGGGTGCGACGACGTCAGGCCAGTTCGCGGACTTCGCGAACGAGGTCCGCCATGGACTGCTTGGCATCGCCGAAGAACATGAGCGTGTGGTCCATGTAGAACAGGTCGTTGTCGATGCCCGCGAAGCCGGGGCTGAGGGAGCGCTTCATGACGATGACCCGCCGGGCCTTGTCCACGTCCATGATGGGCATGCCGGCGATGGCGGACCCGGGCTCACGGGCCGCCGGATTGCAGACGTCGTTGGCGCCCACCACCAGCACCGCGTCGGTGTTTCCGAAGTCCTCGTTGACCTCGTCGAGGTCGAAGAGCTTGTCGTACGGGACATCGGCCTCGGCCAGGAGCACGTTCATGTGCCCCGGCATGCGGCCTGCCACCGGATGGATGCCGTAGCGCACGGTCACCCCACGGGCCTCGAGCAGGTCGCCCACCTTCCGGAGCTCGTGCTGAGCCTGGGCCACGGCCAGCCCGTACCCCGGCACCACCACCACCGAGTTCACGTACCCCAGCTCGGCGGCCACGCCCTCGGCGTCGGTGGACTTGTGGGGGCGCTGGCCGATGGCGGCCCGGTCCACCGAGGCGGTTCCTCCGAACGCGCCGAACGCGACGTTCGCGAGCGATCGGTTCATGCCCTTGCACATCAGCATGGTCAGGATCAGGCCCGAGGCGCCCACGAGGGCCCCGGAGATGATCAGGACCATGTTGCCGATGACGAAGCCCGCCGCGCTGGCCGCCAGCCCGGAGTAGGAGTTGAGCAGCGAGATGACCACCGGCATGTCCGCACCGCCGATGGGAATCACCAGCGTGACCCCCAGGACCAGGGCCAGGCCGATGAGCACCAGGAACATGGTGGTCGGATCCGCGGCCCCGACCCCCATGGCCAGCCCGCCGGTGGCCAGCAGGCCCAGGAAGATCAGCCCGTTGGCCACGTTCTGGCCCGGGAAGGTGATGGGGTTGCCGGTCATCCACCCCTGGAGTTTCAGGAAGGCGATCAACGACCCCGAGAACGTCACCGCTCCGATGAGCGTGCCCAGCATGATGGTCACGCCCGTGGTGCCCAGGCCCGGTGTGCCGGCCGGTCCGAGGAACTCGGCGATGGCCACCAGGGCGGACGCGCCGCCGCCGGACCCGTTGAACAGCCCCACCATCTGGGGCATGTCGGTCATCTTCACGACCCGCGCGCCGATGCCGCCCACGAGGCCGCCGGCCGCGACGCCGATCAGGATGCCGGTCCACGAGGCGATGTCGTTCTCCACCACCGTGGCCACGATGGCCAGCAGCATGGCCAGGGCCGCCAGGCCGTTTCCGGCCCGGGCCGTGGCCGGGGACTGGAGCCGCTTCAGGCCCACCACGAACAGCGTGGCGGACAGCAGGTAGGTCAGCTCGACGAACACGTTGCCGTCCATTGGCCTACCTCTTCCGGAACATGGAGAGCATGCGATCGGTGACCATGAAGCCGCCGATCACGTTCACCGTCGCCATGGCGATGGCCAGGACCCCCAGCACCGTCTGGGTGGTGCCTTCGGCCCGTCCCGCCACCACCAGGGCGCCCACGATGGCGATGCCCGAGATGGCGTTCGCTCCGGACATCAGCGGGGTGTGGAGCGTCGGAGGGACCTTGGTGATGACTTCGCGGCCGGCCAGCGTGGCCAGCACGAAGACGTAGAGGCCGATCATCAGTTCGCCCATGGGAACTCCCGGGGAAGGGGGGACGCGGCGGGGCGCAGCGCGGAGCGGGTCACGGGCCCACCGACCCGGCCACGCGTTCGTTCACGATCCGGCCCCCGTGGGTCACCGTCGCGGGGCCGACCACGTCGTTCTCGAAGTCCAGCGCCACCCCGTCGTCGCCGACGAACTCGCCCACGAGCGTCACGATGTTCTTCGAGTACATCTGGCTGGCGTGGTGGGGGATGGTGGCCGGGATGTTCACCGGGCCCATGATGTGCACGCCGTGGGCGATCACCGTCTCGCCGGACCGGGTGAGGGCGCAGTTCCCGCCGCTCTCGGAGGCGAGGTCCACCACGACGGACCCGGGCTTCATGGCCCGCACCATCTCCTCGGTGACCAGCAGCGGAGCCTCCCGGCCCGGGATCTGCGCCGTGGTCACCACCAGGTCGGCGGCGGTGATGTGGGCTGCGATGAGTTCGAGTTCGCGCTGGTGCTGTTCCTCCGACAGCTCCTTGGCGTATCCGCCCTCGCCTTCCGCCACCACGTCGTGTTCGGCTTCGAGGAACGTGGCGCCGAGGCTCTGGACCTGCTCCTTGACCGCCGGTCGCACGTCGAACGCCTCCACCACGGCCCCGAGGCGGCGGGCGGTGGCGATCGCCTGGAGACCGGCCACCCCGGCGCCGAGGACGAGGGCCTTCGCCGGACGGATCGTCCCGGCGGCCGTCGTGAACATGGGCAGGAACCGCGGGAGTTCCGACGCACCGAGGAGCACGGCCTTGTAGCCGGCCACCGTGGCCTGCGACGACAGCGCGTCCATCGACTGGGCCCGGGTGATCCGGGGCACCATCTCCATGGAGATGGCGGTCAGGCCCCCGTCCCGGAGACGACGAATCCCCTCGGGATCGCCGAGGGGATTCAGGAACGACACGACGATCGCGCCGTCGGCAAGTCCGGCCAGATCCGCCTCGGCCGGCGGGTTCAGGTGCAGGAGCAGCCCGGCGCCGGCGAGGGCGGTGGCGGCCGTGGCCTCCACGGTGGCGCCGGCGTCGCGGTAATCGTCGTCCGACACCCCCGCCGAGAGCCCGGCTCCGGATTCGACGTGGACGGCGAGGCCCTGTCCCGCCAGGGCCTTGACCCCGGCCGGTACGACGGCCACCCGGCGTTCACCGGCTCGGGTTTCCTTCAGGACGGCGACCTTCATGCACACGCTCCCTCGGAGGCCCCGTCGGGTGTGGCGCGTCCCGGCGAAGACCGTGTGGATGGACTGGGACGGTCGAGGAAACAGCCGCGAGGCGGCGGCGGGCCGCCCTACGCACCTGGTACGGTACGGGGCGCGCAGGGAGGGCACAAGCAGGGTTCTTCCCCGTCTTGCGTAGGGGACGCGGCGGACCCCACCGTGTGCCACTCGACCCCCTCCGCGGGGATCCGACCACGGGTGCAAGGAGTGGCAGGATGCTGGATCGACGGGCGTTCACCGGATACTTCGCCGCGATGGGTCTCGGCGGCACGCTCCTGCCGGGTGTGCTCTGGGCCCGCGCCCAGGAGGCCGGAGAGGTGACCAAGGAGATCCTCGCCGACGCGGAGAAGGTCGCGGGACTCGAGTTCACCGACGAGGAGCGCGAGATGATGCTCCGCGGGTTGAACTCGAACCTCGAGGCGTACGCCGCGCTCCGCGAGGTGCCGATTCCCAACAGCGTCGTCCCGGCGGTCGTGTTCGAGGCGTCGCTGCCCTGGCACGAGCCCCCCACGGAAGAGCGGCCTTTCCGGATGACCCGGGCGGTCGAGACCCGGCCGGCGAACCTGGAAGACTTGGCGTTCTGGCCGGTGACCCGCCTGTCGGCGCTGATCCGGACCCGCCAGGTCTCCTCCGTGGAGCTCACCGAGATGTATCTGGGGCGGCTCCGGGAGCACGGTCCCCGCCTGGAGGCGGTGGTCACGCTGACCGAGGATCTGGCCATGCGGCAGGCCCGACGCGCGGACGACGACCTGCGCAACGGCCACTACCGCGGGCCGCTCCACGGCATTCCCTGGGGCGCCAAGGACCTGCTGGCCGCCCGGGCCTACCCGACCACGTGGGGCGCCCAGCCCTACGCGCAGCAGGTGGTGGACGACGACGCCACGGTGGTCCGGCGCCTGGAAGACGCCGGCGCGGTGCTCGTGGCCAAGCTCACCCTGGGCGCATTGGCCATGGGCGACTACTGGTTCGGCGGCCGCACCCGCAATCCCTGGAACCTGGAGCAGGGCAGCTCGGGCTCCTCGGCCGGCTCGGCGGCGGCCACCACCGCGGGCCTGGTGGGCTTCGCCATCGGCTCGGAGACCCTGGGCTCCATCGTCTCCCCGTCGACACGCACCGGGGCCAGCGGCCTCCGCCCCACCTTCGGTCGGGTGAGCCGTGCCGGTGCCATGGCGCTCTCGTGGACCATGGACAAGCTCGGGCCCATCTGCCGGAGCGCCGAGGACTGCGCCCTGGTGCTGAACGCCATCCACGGCCGGGACGGTCTCGACCCGACGGCCCGGACGGTGCCCTTCAACTGGGACGCGGAGCAGGACCTGTCCGACCTCCGCATCGGGTATTTCCGCAGCGCCTTCGAAGAGGAGCGCGACAACAAGGCGTTCGACGACGCGACGCTGGCGGTGCTCCGGGGGATGGGGGTGGATCCGGTTCCGGTGGAGCTGCCCGGCGACTATCCACTCGGTGCGCTCCGGGTGATCCTGTCGGCCGAGGCGTCGGCGGCCTTCGACGATCTGACGCGGTCCGGGCGCGACGACCTGCTGACCCGCCAGACGGCGGGTAGTTGGCCCAACTCGTTCCGAACCGCCCGGATGATCCCGGCGGTCGAGTATCTCCAGGCCAGCCGGGTTCGCCGCATGGTCATGGGCGCCATCGATGCCGCCATGGAAGGGATCGACGTGTTCGTGACCCCCTCCTACGGGGGTGGGCCCGACAACGGGGTGCTCCTGATGACCAACCTGACCGGCCACCCGGCGGTGGTGGTGCCCAACGGCTTCACCGACGAAGGCACGCCGGTGAGCATCTCCTTCGTCGGCAAGCTCTGGGGCGACGCCGAGGCGGTCCGCGTGGCCAAGGCGTTCCAGGACGCCACCGACTTCCACCGGAAGGTGCCGCCCCTCTTCGCGGTGTAGCGGGGGCGGCGGGGCGGCGACCGTCCCGTCCCGCCATGGGAGCGCCCCGCCCGGGCCCCCATCGTGGTCCATGCTCGCCCACGTCACCACGGCGGCCCTGCGCGGCGTCGACGGCTACCCGGTCCGGGTCGAGGTGGCCCTCACGTCGGGGCTGCCCTGCTTCACGGTGGTCGGGCTCGCCGAGAGCGCGGTCCGGGAGGGACGGGAGCGGGTGGTGGCCGCGCTCCGGAGCACCGGCTTCGCCCTGCCTCCCCGGCGCATCACGGTCAACCTGGCGCCGGCCGACGTCCGTAAGGAGGGAAGCGCGCTCGACCTGCCCATCGCGCTGGGGGTCCTGGCCGCGGCGGGCCACCTCGACCCGGCGCGGCTCGAAGGCACGGCCTTCCTCGGCGAACTCGGCCTGGACGGCCATCTCCGTCCGGTCCGCGGGGTGCTGGCGGTGGCGTCGCACTGCGCGGCGGTGGGCCTACGCAGCCTCGTGGTGCCCACGGCCAACGGGTCGGAGGCCGCCGTCGCGGCGGGGCTGACGGTGTACGGGGCGGACGCGCTGTCCCAGGTGTGCGCCCACCTGGCGGGCGGACCCACCCTGGACGCGGTGACCGTGGACGCGCCGGCGCTTCTCCGTCCCGACGGGGTGGCGGGGCCGGACCTGGCCGACGTGGCGGGTCAGGCCGGGGCCAAGCGGGCCCTGGAGATCGCGGCGGCGGGGGGGCACAACATCCTCCTGATCGGGCCTCCGGGCTCGGGCAAGACCATGCTGGCACGCCGGCTCCCCGGGATCCTCCCGCCCCTGGGCCTCGACGAGGCGATCGAGGTCACGCGGGTCCATTCGGTGGCCGGACGGCTCGGCGCCGGGAGCGCTCTGGTCCGGCGCCGGCCGTTCCGCGCGCCTCACCACACGGTTTCGGGAGCCGGCCTGGTGGGCGGAGGCACCCCGCTCACTCCGGGCGAGGTCAGCCTGGCCCACCACGGAGTCCTGTTCCTCGACGAGCTCCCGGAATTCCGCCGCGGAGTGCTCGAGGCGCTGCGCCAGCCCCTCGAGGAGGGCCGGGTGCACCTGTCCCGGGCCCGCGGCTCCGTGCGGTTCCCGGCCCGGTTCCTCCTGGCCGCCGCCATGAACCCCTGTCCGTGCGGCTACCACGGCGACGGCACGGACCGCTGCCTCTGCGATCCCTCCGTGGTGGGCCGGTACCGTGCCCGGGTTTCGGGCCCCCTCCTCGACCGCATCGATCTCCACGTCGAGGTGCCGGCCGTACCCTTCTCGGACCTTTCCCGCCAGCAGCGTGGGGAGCCGTCCTCGCGGGTGGCCGCCCGGGTCGCCGCAGCCCGGACGGTGCAGGGGCAGCGGTACGCCGGGCTTCCCGGCGTCCGGGCCAACGCGCACCTGGCGCCCGGGAGCCACGGAAGGCGGAATCGTCCACACCCGGCGGTGGTCGCCGTCCTCCAGCAGGCGGTGGACGGCCTCGGGCTGTCCGCTCGGGCGTACCACCGGATTCTCCGGGTGGCACGGACCATCGCCGACCTCGAAGGCGCCGACGAGGTCGATGCGGGTGCCGTCCTCGAAGCCGTGCAGTACCGGGTGCTGGACCGCAGGGTGGCCTGACCCCGATCGGGGGCTCGGATGCGGCGGCGCCCGGGGCAGGGGCCGCGGGATTGATCGCGGCCGCCGCTCGGATAGTTTCCGGCATGTCGACACCACCGTCCCCGGACACGGCCCGAGCGGCGGGCCCGTCCCGGACGGTCACCCCGGCCCGGCTCGTCGTCGCCTTCGCCAGCGTCTACCTGATCTGGGGCTCGACCTACCTGGCCATCCGGTTCGCCATCGAGACCCTGCCCCCTCTGCTGATGGCGGGGGCCCGGTTCCTGACGGCGGGGGCCGTCCTCTATGCCTGGGGGCGGAGCCGGGGCGGGCCGGCGCCGACCCTTCGTGAATGGCGTGGGGCCGCCGTGGTCGGGGGCCTGCTCCTGGTGGGCGGCAACGGCGCCGTCGTCGTCTCCGAGCAGTGGATTCCGTCGGGGATGGCGGCGCTCGTCGTGGCGTCCGTGCCGCTGTGGATGGTCGTGATCGACACGTTCTGGGGAGACCGGAAGCGGCCCACGGGCCGGGTGGCGCTCGGCCTGGCGGCCGGCTTCGGCGGGGTGCTGCTCCTGGCGGGGTCGCCGGGGGCGGGGGCCGGAGGGCCCCTCGAGTTCCTGGGTATCGGGCTCCTTCTGGCCGGATCGCTCTCGTGGGCGGCCGGATCGATCTACGCGCGGCATGCTCCCCGTCCCGCCCGTCCGCGGGTCTACGTGGGGATGCAGATGCTGGTCGGTGGCGCGCTCCTGGTGCCCGCCGGGGCCCTCACGGGCGAGTTCGGTCACCTGGATCTGGGTGCGGTCTCGCTCCGATCCGCGCTGGCGCTGGCGTACCTGGTCGTGTTCGGGGCGGTCATCGGGTATTCGGCCTACATCTGGCTCCTGGACGTGGTGCCCGCCGCCCGAGCGGGGACCTACGCCTACGTGAATCCGGTCGTGGCGCTGTTCCTCGGCTGGTGGCTCGCGGACGAACCGCTCACCTTCCGCTCCATGGTCGCCGCCGCCATCATCGTGGGGTCCGTGGTGATCATCACGACGGAACGCTCGGCGGCCGTCCGCGGCGTCGAACGCGCAGCGGCGCCCTCCCGCGCCGGCGCCTAGGTCCTGCCCGGACGGATCCTCCTTCCTCCATCACGCCCACTCCGGGGGTCAGGATGTGGCTTCAGATCCAGGGACGCATCGGGCAGGCCGTGGACCAGGCCGAGGGGCTGGTTCCGACCGTGATCCCGGGCCTGGACCAGACCACCGAGATCAAGATCGTCCTGTCGGTGGCGGTCGTGGCGGTCCTGCTCCTGCTTCGTCGGGTCGTCCTAGCGGTGGTGGACCGCCGCGTGAACGACCCGACCTTCCGGTACCGGTGGTCCAAGACGTCCGGGTACGTCGCCTTCGCCCTCGGCCTGTTCCTGGTGTTCCAGATCTGGCTGCCCGCCCTGCGTTCGGTGGGCACCTTCCTCGGGCTCCTTTCCGCCGGTCTCGCCATCGCCTTGAAGGACCTGGTGGCCGACCTGGCCGGATGGGTCTTCATCATGTGGCGGCGGCCGTTCGATCTGGGCGACCGCATCCAGCTCGCCGGACACGCCGGCGACGTGGTGGACATCCGGATCTTCGCCTTCACCATCATGGAGGTCGGCAACTGGGTGGGGGCGGATCAGAGCACGGGCCGGATGATCCACATGCCCAACTCGCGGGTCTTCGCCGAGCCGATGGCGAACTACACCGCGGGATTCCCGTTCCTGTGGAACGAGTTGAAGGTGCTGGTCACGTTCGAGAGCGACTGGCGGAAGGCCAAGGAACTCCTGACCTCCCTGGCCATGGAGGAGACCGAGGGGGTGAGCCGGGAGGCCGAGCAGTCCCTCCGCCAGACCACCAAGCGCTTCATGATCCACTACCGGAAGCTCACGCCGGTCGTCTACACCACCGTCGAGGACAGCGGCGTCCTGCTGACCGTGCGCTATCTGTGCCGTCCCCGGCAGCGGAGGGGTACCGCCGAGGTCCTCTGGGAGCGGATCCTGGACACGTTCGACGGGTTCGACGACATCGACTTCGCGTATCCCACCCAGCGCCTCTACCTGAACCCGATGGAAGGGAAGGTCGGCGCCCGGGCGCCGATGCCCCCGTTGTCGGGCCCCGCGGACGGGCCGTAACTTCGGCGCCCGGCCCGGGACGCTCCCACCCCCAGGAAGCCATGACCACCCACTATCTGGACTTCGCCGCCACGTCGGCCCTCCGTCCGGAGGTCGTGGCCCGGGCCATGGCGGACTTCCTGCTCGAGTGCGGGGCGACGCCGGGTCGGGGAGGACATGCCCCGGCCGTGGAGGCGGGTCGCGTGGCGCTCCGGGCGCGGCGCGCCGTCCAGGAACTCCTCGGCCTTCCCGGAGACCCGGGTCGGATCGCCTTCCTGGCCAACGCCACCCAGGCGCTGAACACGGCGTTGTGGGGTGTCCTGCGCCCCGGCGACGCCGTGGTGGTCACCGCGTACGACCACAATGCCGTGCTGCGGCCGGCGGCCTACCTGGCCCGGGAGCGTGGCGTGGACGTCCGGATGGTCGCGGGAACACCCGACGGCGCCATCGACTACCAGCGTGCCGAAGAGGCGCTCGAAGGGGCCCGACTTCTGGTGGTCAACAGCGCGTCCAACGTCCTCGGCGTGTGCCTGCCCCTGGAGGAACTCGCGGCACGGGCCCGGGCGGCGGGCGCGCTCGTGCTGGTGGACGCGGCGCAGGTGGCGGGCCATCAGCCCATGCAGTGTGCCGAGGCGGGCGCGGACCTGGTGGCCTTCACGGGGCACAAGGGCATGCTCGGCCCCCAGGGCATCGGGGGCCTCTGGGTGCGGGAGGGGGTGGACGTGGAACCGTTGTTGCGAGGGGGAACCGGAGGGGACTCCCGGGAGCGGGACATGCCGTCGTCCATGCCGGACCGGCTGGAGGCGGGCACCGTGAACGCGCCCGGCCTGGCCGGCCTGGCCGCCGGCATCCGGTGGGTCCTGGACCGGGGTGTGGACGTGATCGCCCGCCACGAGGCGGCCCTGAAGGCCCGTCTCCACTCCGGGCTCTCGGGTCTGCCCGGCGTCCGGGTCCACTCCCCTGCGGCGCCCGACGGGGTCGGCATCGTGACCGTAACGGTCGACGGGATGTCCCCCTCCGCCCTGGCCGAGCGCCTGGACCGGGAACACGGGGTGCAGATCCGGTCCGGCCTGCACTGTGCCCCCGAGGTCCACCGGATGCTCGGGACGCTGGACGGAGGTGCCGCCCGGCTGTCCGTGGGCTGGTGTACCACCGAGGAGGACGTGGACCGCGCGCTCGAAGCGGTGGAGGCCGTGGCGGCACCGTCCGCGTTCGCAGTTCCGGCACCGAGCGGTCCCCGAGACACGTCGTGACCCCCGAACCTGTGGAGCCATGCGGCTGTTCATCGCCCTGAACCTTCCCAAGAAGGAACGCCAGCGGATCGCGCGGGCGGCCAAGCCACTGCGTGAAGAAGACCTCCCGGTCCGCTGGGTGGACATCGACGACATGCACATCACCCTGAAATTCCTCGGACAGGTGCGGCCCGACCGGGTGGCACCCATCCACGAGGTCATGGGGCGGGTGGCTGCGGCCACGCGTTCGTTCACCATGGAGCTGGGCGGCTTCGGCGCGTTCCCGACGATCCGGAGACCCCGGACGTTGTGGCTCGGCGTGGCGGCCAGTCCGGAACTCCGGTGCCTGAAGCAGGACCTGGAGTGGGCGCTCGGGGACTGCGGGTTCGAGCCCGAGACCCGCGCGTTCCACCCCCACATCACCCTGGGCCGTGCCGACGACAAGGGCGGCGCCGGGGCCTTCCGGGGTCTCGACGACCGGGTGGCCGCCATGGAATTCCAGACCAGCGTCCAGGTCCGCTCGCTGGACCTCATGCGAAGCAAGCTGTCGCGGAGCGGCGCCACCTACTCCACCGACTTCAGCGCCCGGCTGGCCACCTCGTGATCCGCACCGTGAAGCGTGGCATCCTCCTGGTGGCCCTGGTGGCCGCCGCCTACGCCGGCTTCCGCTGGGGTCCCGCGGTCTTTCCGCGCCTGGAGCGGATGATGGGGATGGCCGAGGCGGACACGCCGGCCGCGGTCGAGCCCTCGCCCGAGCTGGCGGACGAGACCCTGGATCGCTTCGAGCGGTTCCGCCGGGGCGACGCAGGCGACCGCCTGGCGCTCGGAGGGACCGAACTCACGTCCCTGGTGAGATTCGCGCTTCCCGGCATGCTACCGCCGGGCGTGGACGAGCCGACGGTGACCCTGGAAGACGGCCGGGTCCACGTCGCCGCCCGGGTGGCCGTGAGCGAGTTCCCCCAACTGCCCGACCTGAACCCCGTGGTGGGCCTGCTGCCGGACACGGTTCTGATCGAGCTGCGGGGGGGGTTGGTCCCGCATGACCAGGCGCATCTGGCCCTGGTCGTGGACCGGGTCCGGGCGGCCCGCATCCCCCTGCCGCAGCGCATGGTCTCCGACGTCCTGCAGGGGCTTCGCGGCGAGCGCAGCGCGACCCTCCCGCCCGACGCCCTGGCCGTGCCGCTTCCCGACGGCCTCGCGTCGGTGTTCGTGCAACGGGACAGCCTGATCCTCCTGGCCGAGTCGGGGGGGCGCTGATGGCCCGCATCCTGGTGGTGGACGACGAACGCTCGATCCGCGACATCCTGGCCCAGGTGTTCGAGTACGAAGGGCACGATGTCCGCACCGCGGAGGACGGCCCGGATGCCCTCGACGCGGTGGAGGCCTTCCACCCGGAAGTGATCTTCCTGGACGTGAAGATGCCCGGGATGGACGGCCTCGACGTGCTGGCCCGCATCCACGAGGCGGACCCCGCGGCCCCGGTGGTCATGATCTCCGGCCACGGCACCATCGATACCGCCGTGGACGCGACCCGTCGCGGCGCCTACGACTTCCTGGAAAAGCCCCTCGACACGGACCGGCTGCTCGTCACGCTGGGCCGTGCACTCGAGCACCGGGGCCTGACGCGCAGCGTTGCCGCGCTCCGTGACGAGGTCGAGAGCCGCTACGAGATCGTCGGGACTTCCTATCCGGTCCGGCAGGTGCTCGAGCGCGTGGAGAAGGTGGCGCCCACCGACGCCCGGGTGCTGGTCACGGGCGAGAACGGCACGGGCAAGGAGCTCGTGGCACGGGCCATCCACCGCCTCTCCGAGCGGGCGGACGGACCGTTCGTGGAGGTCAACTGCGCGGCCATCCCCTCGGAACTCATCGAATCGGCCCTCTTCGGCCACATCAAGGGGTCGTTCACCGGGGCGGTGGCGGACCGGGCGGGGAAGTTCGAGCAGGCGGACGGCGGCACGCTCTTCCTCGACGAGATCGGCGACATGTCCCTGGCCGCGCAGGCCAAGGTACTGCGTGCCCTGGAGCAGGGCGTCGTGACCCGGGTCGGCGGCGCCGGCTCCATCGAGGTGGACGTCCGGGTCGTGGCCGCCACGAACAAGGACCTGGAGGAAGAGATCGGGGAGAACCGCTTCCGCGAGGACCTCTTCTATCGGCTGAACGTCGTGCCCATCCACATCCCGCCGCTCCGGGAACGAAGGGAGGACATCCCGATGCTCGTGCGCCACTTCTCCGACCGGATGGCGCGCACCGATCGGGTGGTTCCGAAGACCTTCACGGAGGACGCGGTCGAGCGGCTCACGGCGCTGGAGTGGCCGGGCAACGTCCGGGAGCTCCGCAACACGGTCGAACGCCTGCTGATCCTGGCGCCGGGTCCGGAGGTCCGGCCGGAGGACGTGGACCGGCTGGCCTCGGCGCGCCCCTCCGCCGGAGGCCTGGGCGGTGACCTGCTCGGGGCGGACAGCTTCTCGGACTTCAAGGACCGGGCCGAGCGCGCCTACATCCTCCAGAAGTTGAGGGAGCACGACTGGAACGTGGCCGAGACCGCCCGGCAGATCGACATGCCGCGCTCGAACCTCTACAAGAAGATCGAGAAGTACGGACTGGTCCGGGAGGACTGACCGGCGGCCCGGCCTTGTCGCCGCGGGCCCGCCCCGGTACCCTTCCGGGACAATTCCAAGTTCGGCGGGTGGGTCAACACGGAAGCCGGTGTGAATCCGGCGCGGCCCCGCCACTGTGAGAGGCGCGAGTTCCGACTCGCAACGTCTGCTCGACATGCCACTGGAGACTCCGGTCTCTGGGAAGGCGAGCAGAACGGCCTCGAGCCAGGAGACCTGACCCACCCGTGGTAACGCCATCGTCTCCGTGGGGGGGCGGGCCCGCCTCGACAGTCCTGTCCGAGTCGCAACCCCGTGTTCCCATCCGGAGGCACGGGGTTCGTTCATGCCAGTCACCCGCGTGGGTCGGGTTCGGCGACAACTGTTCGTGGTTCTCCTGGTCGTGGGGGCGGGGTGCTCCCCCGACCCCGGCCGGGCACACACCCGTGAGCCGCTGCGCATCGTCTCGCTGGTTCCGGCCGCCACGGGCATGCTCGTGGAACTCGGCCTGGCGGATCGCGTGGTCGGGCGTACCCTCGACGACCGGACGCCCGGAGCAGGGGAGGCGCAACCGGTCGGGAGGGTGCTGACGCCCGACGTGGAGGCGGTCGTGGGGTTGGCGCCGGACCTGGTCGTGGCCTGGTCCGGGGCGCCGTATCTCCCTGCGTTGGCGCGGCTGTCGGCGCCCGTGGGTGCCCGTGTCCTGACCCTCGACCTGGGCCGTCTCGATCGGGTCGCCCCCGAATGGGTCCGCCTGGCGGAAGCCGCGGGCGTCCCGGCACGGGGCCGGCACGAGGCGGCGGGTCTGGAGCGCTCCCTGGATTCGTTGCGCCGGGCGCGGGCGGGGCGACCCACCACCCGCGTGCTGTGGATCGTCGGCGACCAGCCGCCCGTGGCGGTGGGGCCCGGCTCGTTCCTGGCCGACCTGCTGGACGCCGTCGGGGCCGTGAACGTCCTGGCCGACGCCGCAGCGGCCTGGCCCGCCGTCGGATTCGAGACCCTCTCGGCCCACGACCCGGACCTCGTCCTGTGGGGAGCCCCGCAGCCGCCTCCCCGTGCCGACGCCCACCCCTGGTCCACCGTGGCCGCGGTCCGCGACGGACGGGTGCTTCGCCTGGACCCCGATCGCGTCCATGAACCCGGTCCCGGCATCGCCGCCGTGGCCGTCGAACTCGCAGCCCTCATCGACGCCGGCTCCCTGCCGGCGAACTCCAACGGAATCCTGCCATGACTCCTGTTCGATCCGCCCTCCTCGCGGCCGCCCTCGCCACGGTCTGTGCCTCCGCGCCCCTCACGGCCCAGGACAGCCCTCCCTTCCCGCTGGAAGGGCTGGTGATCACCGCCAGCCCGACGCCCCGTCCCGCCCGGTCGGTGGCGACCCACGTCACCGTACTCGACGGCGAGGATCTCCGCGCCGGCGGGGCCACCCGCGTGGTGGACGCGCTCCGGGGCGTCCCGGGCCTCAGCGTGGTCCAGAACGGCTCGTTCGGCGCGTCCACGTCGGTGTTCCTCCGGGGCGGCGAGAGCGACTACGTCCTGGTGCTGATCGACGGCGTGCAGGTCAACCAACCGGGCGGCGCGTTCGACTTCTCGGGGCTGACCCTCGAGAACGTGGAACGCATCGAGGTGGTCCGGGGCGGGGCGAGCGCCCTGTACGGGTCCGACGCCGTGAGCGGCGTCATCAACATCATCACCCGGACGGGGCGGGGCGGGGCCCGGGGCACCGTCTCCCTGCGGACGGGCAGCTACGGCCGCCGTGCCTGGGCGGCCGACCTGAGCGGTGGTGCCGATCGAGCCGCCTACTCGTTGAGCCTGGCCCGGGACGCCACGGACGGCATCCTGGCCCGGAACAACCGGTTCGAGAACATGGTGCTGTCCGGCAGCGTCCGGCTGGCCCCGGACGAGCGCACGCGGGCGTCGGTCACGCTCCGGGTGGCGGACCGCGAGTACCACTTCCCGACGGACGGGTCGGGCAATCTGGTGGACGACAACGCGTTCACCTACGCCGACGAGACCACGGTCGGCATCCAGGCGTCCCGACGCCTCTCCGACCGCGTCACGGTGGAGGGGTTCCTGGCCCACGCGGAGACCGACGGGGGCACCGACGACGCGCCCGACGGACCGGCGGACACGCTGGGCTTCTACGGCTTCACGAGCCTCGACCACGTGCGTCGTTCGTCCGCCGACGTGCGGGCCAACGTGGCGCTGCGCGATGCCGTGCTCAGCGTCGGGGGCGAACTGGAGGAGCAGTCCCAGCGTTCGTTCACCGAATCCCTGTCGCAGTTCGGCCCCTCGGCGGGACGCAGCGAGTACCAGCGCTCCAACCGCGCCGGCTACGCCCACCTGACCGGCGAATCAAGCGGCGTGGGCTACAACGCCGGGCTCCGCCTCGAGGACAACGAGCGGTACGGCACGTCCTGGTCCTGGCAGATGGGGGCCTCCGTCCGGGTGGCCCGGGACCTGAGGCTGCGTGCGTCGGCCAGTCGGGCCATCAAGGAACCCGGCTTCTTCGAGACCTTCGCCACCGGCTTCGCCCGGGGGAATCCGGACCTGGATCCCGAGCGGTCCCTCCAGTGGGAGGCGGGTGCCGACGCGACGGTGGCGGGCTTGCTGACGCTTCGGGCGACCTGGTTCGACCAGGCCTTCGACGACCTGATCCAGTACACGGGATCTCCGCCCACGCCGGGGGCGCCCAACTACTTCAACGTGGCCCGTGCCGCCGCCCGGGGACTGGAGCTCCAGGCCGAGGTCGCCCGGGCCGGATGGCGCGCCCGGGGCGGGTGGACCTGGCTCGACACGGAGGTCGTGGATCCGGGCCTCGACGACGGGCCCGGCGCCGAGTTCGTGGCCGGTGAGGAGTTGCTCCGCCGGCCCCGGCACACGCTCAGCGCCGACCTGACGCGGGTGGTGACCGACCGCGCGTCGGTGTCTGCCGGCGTCCGCCGGGTCGGAGAGCGCGCCGACCGGGACTTCTCCACGTTCCCGGCCGACCGGATCGCGATGAGCGCCTACACGGTCGTACACGCGGGCGCGGAGTTCGACCTGGCGGCCCTGGGTTCCGTCGTGATCCGGGGGGACAACCTCCTGGACGCGGACTACGAGGAGGTGCTCGGATTCCGGGCACCGGGCCGGTCGTTCTCCGTGGGCGTCCGCGTGGCCCTGGGCGGCCGGTGAGGGATCCCCGGCCGCCGCTCCGGGTGGCCTCGCTCATCCCCAGCGGCACGGAGATCGTGGCCGCGTTGGGGCTGGCCGGGACGCTGGTGGGGCGCTCGCACTGCTGCGACCACCCGGCGGAGGTCGTCCGGGATCTGCCCGTCCTGTGCGATCCCAAGATCGATCCGAGCCGACCGAGCGGAGCCATCGACCGGGACGTGCGGGCGCTGATGGAGGACGGACTGAGCGTCTACCGCGTGCGGGTCGACGCCCTGCGGGCTGCTGCCCCCGACGTCGTCGTGACCCAGGACCACTGTGACGCCTGCGCGGTCTCGCTCCGCGACGTGGAGGACGCCGTCCGGTGTCTGGGATTGCCCGACGCCCGGATCTGCAGCCTGAATCCCCACGACCTGGCCGGGGTCGAAGCGGACTTCCTCCGGGTCGCGGACGCCCTCGGCGTGCCCGGATCCGGGCACGCCCTGGTCCGGGACTTCCAGCGTCGGCTGGAGGCGGTGCGGCAGGCCACGGCGGGGGCGGCGCGGCGGCCGCGGGTGGCGCTCGTGGAATGGCTCGATCCGCCGATGATCGCCGGTGGCTGGATGCCCGAACTGGCCAGGATCGCCGGCGGGGAGCCGGTCGTGGTCACGGATTCCGGGCACTTCGCGGAGGTCGACTGGGCCGAGATCGCCGCCGCGGAGCCGGACGTGGTGGTCTTCCTGCCCTGCGGGTACGGAGTGGAGCGGACCCGGCGCGAGCTGGAGGCCGGTCCGGTGGCCGATGCGGCGCGGCGGCTCGTGGCCGGCGCACCCGGGGGTGGCTGGATCGTGGATGGCGACGCCTACTTCAACCGGCCCGGTCCGCGGCTGGCCGACAGCGCGGCGCTCCTGGCCGAGGTGCTGCACCCGGACCGGACCGCGGGCGCCTTTTCCGGGCCGCCCGGCGCGTGTGAGCCGTGGCCCGCCGGCCGCTACCGCACGATCTCCGTGCCGTCCTCCAGGGCGTAGAGCGCGTGCAACGTCTTGTAGTCCTGGGCGCTGGGTGCGGTGGCCGTGTTGCTGGGGTACATCATGTCCCGCTCGTGGTCGCTGTGGCCCAGACCGAGGGCGTGGCCCATCTCGTGGGCCGCCGTGAGCCGGACCTGGTGGGCGTCGTTGAGCCGGTTCTGGTCGAAGGGGTGACGGGTGGCCAGCGAGATGCCGCGCACGGTGAGCCCCTCCGGCTGGGACCAGCGTGTCTCCGCCCGTCCCAGGACGTTCCCGCCCAGCGACCGGGACCACCGGACCTGGAAGTGGGCCTCGCGGCGCCCCCGCTCGTCCACCACCACCGGGAAGGGCTGCCCGTTCCATGCGCGGATTCCCGCCGCGGCCGCGCGCTGGAGCTCCCGGGCCCGGGCCGACGACTCGAACGTAGGCGCCGGCACGTGCACCACGATCGTGCCTTCGAAGTTCTTCCACCGTCGGATGAAGAGCGTGCCCCGGTCGGCGAGTTCGGCGCACAGGTAGCCCGCGTCGCGGCAGGCCTCGGCGGCGGACTGCCGGGCTCCTCCGGCGAAGCTCGGGGGCGCTCCGGGCAGTCCGCAGTCGGCACTCCCGTCCAGACAGGCCGGTTCGGCGTCGGAGGCGGGCGCGGGCGTGCGATCCGCCACCAGGGTCATTCCACCCACGGCCAACAGCGCCACGGCGAGCCACGTCATCGGGGAGCGGCGGCGCCCCCCCCGCATCAGGAGCAACGACATCCGTGCAACCTCCAGCATCTGGAATCCGTCGGAGAAGGTAGCCCCGGCCGTCGGGCGCGCGGAAGCACGGTCCGCCCCCATTTCCGACGCTGGCCGGGGGGCGTACCATGGAAGGCGCGGTGTTCAGGAACGGGGGCGTATCTCATCGTGTAGTGAGTTCGGCGTACCCGCGGCCGGAGTTTAGGCCGGGCGGGGCCGTCCCGGGCGAATCCGCAGGAGTCCACGACGTGCACCAGGACCAAGACCAGACCGGCGTGGTAACCCGGATCGTTCGGGACACCGGGGTTCGGAAGGGGGGCGGCGTGCTCGCCGCCTTCTGGGACCTGGCCCGCTCGGTCCTGGTGGCCCTGGTCCTGTTCGTGGTCGTGCGGACCTTCCTGGTGGACGCGTTCAAGATCCCGACGTCCTCCATGGAAAACACGCTCCTCGTGGGCGACTTCCTCCTGGTCAACAAGGCCGTGTACGGGGCCGAGATCCCGGGGACCGACCTGAAACTGCCGGCGCTGGCCGAACCCGACCGGGGCGATGTCGTGGTCTTCCATCCGCCCCACGAGCCCCGGAAGAACTACGTGAAGCGGGTCGTGGGCCTGCCCGGCGACACCCTCCAGATGCGCGACAAGGCCGTGTTCCTGAACGGTCGCCCGCTGGAGGAGCCCTACGCCGTCTACATCGACCGGCAGGGCGACGCCGTCCACCCCGACATGAAGTGGCAGTCCCACCATCTGATTGCCGGTCCCACGCCGGAATACCACCCCACCCGGGACAACTGGGGCCCGATCGTGGTGCCCGACGACGGATTCTTCGTTCTCGGCGACAACCGGGACAACAGCGAGGACAGCCGGTACTGGGGGTTCGTGCCTCGCGAGTCCATCCGCGGACGCCCCTGGTTCGTCTACTACTCGTTCGACGCCCGGGCGGAAGAGACGCTGGCCTGGCTCCGCGACGTGCGGTGGGGCAGGATCGGCAGTGCCATCCGCTGATAGGGTGCGATGACCGGTCCGGGCGGACCGGTCCGGCGGGTGGGAGGTTGCGCTCGGGGTCGCCCCCCACCGACTATCATCCGCGCCTCGAATGGAGTGCCCGCACGGCGCGGCACGCGGCCGCGTCGGGAGTCGTCCCCCGCCAGGCGAACCACCCTCGATGACCTTCTCCGCTCGTCGTCCCGCCTTCAGGGAAGGGTCGCTCGACCAGTACCTGAAGGAAATCAGCCAGTACCCGCTGATCGACCGCGCGGAGGAAGCGCGCCTGGCTCGGGGGATCCGGAAGGGCGACGCGGAGTGCCTCGACAAGCTCGTCCGGTCCAACCTGCGCTTCGTGGTCTCGGTGGCCAAGAAGTACCAGAACCAGGGCGTGCCGCTGTCCGACCTGATCAACGAGGGCAACCTCGGATTGATCCGGGCGGCCCACAAGTTCGACGAGACCAAGGGCATCAAGTTCATCAGCTACGCGGTCTGGTGGATCCGCCAGGCCATCCTCCAGGCCCTGGCCGAGCAGAGCCGCATCGTCCGGGTTCCGTTGAACCGGGCCGGGGCCCTCCACCGGATCGGGCGCCGGAGTTCGTCGTTGCTCCAGGAGTTGGGGCGGGAGCCCACGGTGGAGGAGATCGCCGAGGAGCTCGACATCTCCCAGGAGGAGGTGGAGCGCACCCTGGCCATCTCCCAGTCGCACCTGTCGCTGGACGCGCCCATGACGCCCGGCGAGGACAACCGCCTCCTGGACTACCTCCCCGACCAGTACTCACCGGGTCCCGAGGACGAGGCGTACGCACACGCCCTCAAGAACACCATCGAGGACGCCCTGGGCACGCTGAAGGAGCGGGAGGCCAAGATCCTCCGGCTCTACTTCGGCCTGGACGATCAGGAGCCGATGACGCTCGAGGAGATCGGGGCGCTGCTCGGCATCACGCGGGAGCGCGTCCGGCAGATCAAGGAGAAGGCGCTCGTGCGCCTCCGACACGCCTCGCGGGCGCGGTTCCTCGAAACGTTCATGTAGCGGTTCGGCGCAGGCCGGAAACCCCACCAGGCACGCCATCTTCGGCGGCTCCGACCCGTTGACACCCCCCCGGGTCACGGATATCATTCAAAGCTCTGTACACAATTTGCCGTCTGTAGGCTCCGGGCATGAGAACCTATACACCGAAAGCCGACGAGATCGAGCGCTCCTGGTACGTGGTGGACGCGGCCGACAAGCCGCTGGGCCGCCTCGCTACCGAGATTGCGCGGATCCTTCGTGGAAAACACAAGCCGATGTTCACGCCGCATCTGGACACGGGCGACTACGTCGTAGTCGTCAATGCGTCCCAGGTGCAGCTCACGGGCAAAAAGGCCGACCAGAAGACGTACTTCCGCCATTCGGGCTACATGGGTGGTGAGAGGCACATCCCCTTCAAGCGCATGATCCAGACGCACCCCGAGCGGGTCCTGGAACTGGCGGTGAAGGGCATGCTGCCGAAGAACGCGCTCGGTCGCGCCATGAAGCTCAAGCTGAAGGTGTACCCCGGGGCGGAGCATCCGCATCAGGGTCAGCAGCCCCAGCCCCTGGAATTCTGATCATGGCCGAGACCAGCAACATCCAGACCGTCGGACGCCGCAAGACCGCGGTGGCCCGCGTCATCCTCCGCCCTGGAAAGGGCGAGTGGAAGATCAACGGCCGTACACTTCCCGAGTACTTCCCCCGGGATACGCACCAGATCCGGGTGGAGGAGCCGCTCAAGGCGGCCGAACTGGGCGGGATCTTCGACGTGACCGTACGGGTCAACGGCGGGGGACTCACCGGCCAGGCCGACGCCGTCCGCATGGGACTCGCCCGCGCCATCGTCGAGCACGACGAGGAGATGCGGCCGGTCATGCGGAAGGGCGGGTTCCTCACGCGTGATTCCCGGAAGGTCGAGCGGAAGAAGCCCGGTCGTCCGAAGGCACGCAAGCGGTTCCAGTTCTCCAAGCGTTAAGCACTACGGTGCCGGCCTCCGGGTCGGTGTCGAAATCCTGATCGGGGCGTAATCGGCCCCACCAAAACGAGAGAAGTCATGAAGGAAGTCGGCCTCAACGAGCTGCTCGAGGCTGGTGTCCACTTCGGTCACCAGACCCGTCGTTGGAATCCCAAGATGCGCCCGTACATCTTCACGGAGCGCAACGGGATCCACATCATCGACCTGCGTAAGACGCTGGACCGTCTGCAGATGGCCCAGCAGGCCGTCCGCGAGGTGGTCCTCCGTGGTGAGCGGGTCCTCTTCGTCTGCACGAAGCGTCAGCTCCGCGGCATCATCGAGGAGGAGGCCCAGCGTTGCGGCTCCTTCTACGTCACCGAGCGCTGGCTCGGCGGCATGCTGACCAACTTCCAGACCATCCGTCAGCAGATCCGGCGCCTCAAGGAGCTGGAGCGCGGTCAGGAAGAGAACGCGTTCGAGTTCTACACGAAGAAGGAGCGCCTGCTCCTTGAGCGGGAGCGGGAGAAGCTCGAGAAGTACCTCGGCGGCGTGAAGGACATGGGTCGCCTTCCCGGCGCCCTGTTCGTGGTCGACGCCAAGCGGGAGGCCATCGCGGTGCGTGAGGCCGGCCGGCTCAACATCCCGGTCATCGCCATCACGGACACCAACGCGGACCCGGATCGCATCGACTACCCGATTCCGGGCAACGACGACGCCATCCGTTCGGTGCAGTTGATCAGCGCCGCCATCGCGTCCAGCGTCGAGACGGCCCGCCGTGACGTTCCGGAGGAGGACCGCCGCGCGGTCGACGTCGAGGCCACCACCTACTCGACCGAGACGGGTGAGACCACCGAGAAGGAGCGTCCGCAGCGCCGCCGGCCCCGCCGGAAGCGCCGGCCGCGGCCCGAGGTCATCGCCCAGCACGTGAAGGACGGCGACGAGAAGGCGGACGACGCGGACGCCGACCCCGACACCGACGCCGAGGTGGAGGTCGACGACGCGCCGGCCGAGGTCGCAGAGGCCCCGAAGGCCGAGAAGCCGAAGGCCAAGAAGAAGGCCGAGCCCAAGGCGGAGGCCGCCGACGAGGCGCCTTCCGACGAGGCCGCCGAAGAGGCGTCCGACGACGTCGAGGAGTCCGAGAAGAGCGAGTAGGCCTCACTCTTCCACGGCCGGGTTCGCCCGGCCAGGTCCCGGCCACGGCCGGGGTGACGAGGCGGCAGCAGCAATCGGGATTCCCGGTTCGCTCCGCCTCTTTTCATAGCCCGGCGCCGGGTGGCGCCGTCCAGGCAGACAGTCCACGAAGCAGGGTGACCCATGAGCATCAGTGCCCAGGACGTGAAGAAGCTCCGCGACATGACCGGCGCGGGGATGATGGATTGCAAGAAGGCCCTCACCGAGACCGGTGGCGACCTCGAGAAGGCCGTGGATCTGCTCCGCGCCAAGGGTGCGGCCAAGGCGGCCAAGCGCGCCGAGAAGGCGGCCAACGAGGGCACCATCGGATCGTACGTGCACTTCGACAACCGGACCGCCGTCATCGTCGAGTTGAACTGCGAGACCGACTTCGTGGCCAACACCGACGACTTCAAGGCGCTGGCCAAGGATCTCGCGCTCCACATCGCCTCCATGGCGCCGATGTCGGTCTCGAAGGACGAGATCCCCGACGAGGTCGTCGCGCGTGAGCGCGCCGTGCTCGTGGAGCAGGCGAAGGAGGAGGGCAAGCCGGAGCACATCGCCGAGAAGATGGTCGAGGGCCGGCTGCAGAAGTTCTTCAAGGAGAACACCCTCCTGGCCCAGCCCTTCGTGAAGGACACGGACAAGACCATCGAGCAGCTCATCACCGAGGTTTCCGCCCGGACGGGCGAGAAGATCGAGGTGGCCCGGTTCGCCCGGTTCAAGATCGGCGAGAACGGCTGAGCGGGCACGCCCCGACTCCCGCCCCTGGAGGAATGCAGATGGCCGAGGTCCCGGTGGACCTGAAGTACCCCCGCGTCATGCTCAAGCTGTCCGGCGAAGCACTGGCCGGAGAGCGTGGCTTCGGGATCGCGCCGTCGGTGGTCGATCACATCACCGAGGAGATCCGCGAGGTGGCGGCCCTGGGCGTGGCCCTGGGCGTGGTCATCGGGGGCGGGAACATCGTCCGCGGCGCCATCGCCTCCCGGCAGGGCATGGACCGGGTCCAGGCCGACTACATGGGCATGCTGGCCACGGTCATCAACGCCCTGGCCGTCCAGGACCTGCTCGAGACGAAGGACGTCGAGACGCGGGTCATGACGGCCATCCGGATGGAAGAGATCGCGGAGCCCTACATCCGCCGGCGCGCCATGCGCCACATGGAGAAGGGTCGCGTGGTGATCTTCGCGGGAGGCACGGGAAACCCGTACTTCTCCACGGACACCGCGGCGGTCCTCAGGGCCATCGAGATGGAGGCCGACGTGGTCATCAAGGCTACGAAGGTCTCCGGCGTGTACAGTGCGGACCCCCACCAGGACCCGGACGCCGAGTTCATCCCCGACATCTCGTTCCACGAGGTGGTGACCAAGGAACTCGGGGTCATGGACGCACCGGCCGTGTCCCTGTGCAAGGAGAACGGCCTGCCCATCATCGTGCTCAACCTGCAGGAGTCCGGCGCGGTGGCCGCCGCGATCCGTGGTGAGCGCGTGGGAACCCTGGTATCGTAGCAGGAGCCCGGCGGGCCCCACGGTCCGACCGCGGCCCCATCCTATCTACTGACCGGCGAAACGGGAGACGTTTCCATGGCCACGGTTGAAGAAGCCAAGAAACGCATGGAAGAGGCGCTCGACGCGATGCGCCGGGAGTTCGCCACGGTGCGGACCGGCAAGGCCACGCCGGCCCTCCTCGACACGGTGCGTGTGGACGCCTACGGCGGGAAGATGCCGCTGAACCAGGTGGCCACGGTCAGCACGCCGGAGCCGAGCCTGCTGGTGGTCCAGCCGTTCGACAAGAGCCTGCTGGCCGACGTGGAGCGGGCCATCATGGTGGCCGATCTCGGCCTCAACCCGGCCAACGACGGCAACGTGATCCGTGTGCCCATTCCGCCCCTCAACGAGGAGCGGCGCAAGGAATACGTCAAACTCCTCCACAAGATGGCGGAGGAGGGGCGGATCTCCATCCGGCACGCCCGCCGGAGCGTTCGCGACGAACTCCACAAGAAGGTCAAGGAGCACGAGATCGGCGAGGACGACGGTCGCCGCCGTGAAGACGCGCTCGAAAAACTGACCCAGGAGTACACCGACAAGATCGACGAGCTCCTCAAGCACAAGGAAGACGAGGTGATGGCCATCTGAAGGCCCTCCCCGTTCCATGGAGTCCGAGCGTCTCGAGAAGATCCGTCTGAACGGCAGCGTGCCCCGGCACGTGGCCATCATCATGGACGGCAACGGACGGTGGGCCCGGCAGCGGGGCCTTCCGCGCCACCTGGGCCACCGGGAGGGGATCAGGGCGGTCCGGTCCTCCGTCGAGGCCGCGTTGGACGCGGGGGTGGAGGTGTTGACCCTCTTCGCCTTCTCCACGGAGAACTGGAAGCGGCCGATCCAGGAAGTCACGGCGCTCATGGGGCTGCTCAAGATGTATGCGCTCAAGGAGCGCCTGGAGCTTCGGCGTCAGGGGGTGGAGGTCCACGTGCTGGGAGATCTGGAGCGGATCGACGCCGCGACCCGGAAGGCGGTGGACACCATCGTGGAGGGCACCCGGGGCGGCACGGCCATGCGCCTCAACCTCATGATCTCCTACGGGGGGCGGGAGGAACTCCTCCGCGCCACGGCCCGGTTGGCACGCCGGGTCCAGGCCGGGGAGCTGGACCCCGGCGACATCGACGAATCCTGCTTCTCGGGCGCGCTGTTCACCGGCGGCCAGCCCGATCCGGACCTCCTGATCCGGACGTCGGGGGAATACCGGATCAGCAATTTCATGTTGTGGCAGCTGGCCTACACGGAGCTCCACATTTCGCCCGTCATGTGGCCTGATTTCGGCCGCGAGGAGCTCTTCGAGGCCGTGCTGGACTTCCAGCGTCGGGAGCGGCGCTTCGGACGGGTCGCTCCGTGAGCGACCTTCCCCGCCGTCTCGCGGTGGCTGTCGTGGGCATCCCGGTCGTGGTGGGCCTCCTCTACCTCGGCGGCTGGCCCCTCACGCTTCCGGTGGCGGTTCTGGCCGCACTCGGTGCCCGGGAGGTGTTCGCCCTGGCGTCCGCCCGGGGTACGCGCGCCTTCCCGTTCCTGGGGATGGCGGGCGCGGCGGCCGTGGTCGCCGCGGCGGGCTGGGGCGGCACGTATCCGGTCGCTGCGCCGGCGCTCCTGGCCGTGGTCGCAGGCGTTGCGGGGCTGGCGTTCGGCCGGGCGCTGGCCTCCCGGAGGGCGGCGGACGGACCCCTCGGAGCGGTGGCCGTGACCGTGACCGGCGTGGTCTACGTGGGCCTCCCGCTCGCCGCGGTGCCGCTGCTCCACGCCCTTCCGGCGCACGCCGGGTGGGGCGGCGCCGCGCCCTCGCCGTGGATGGGCACGATGGCGGTCGCCTTGCCCCTGGCCGCCACGTGGGTGGGCGATTCCGCCGCCTACTTCGCCGGGTCGGCCTGGGGGCGCAACGGACCGAAGCTGGCCCCCGCCATCAGCCCCAACAAGAGCTGGGCGGGTGCGGTGGCCGGCCTGGTCGGCGCGGGCGCGGCCGGCGCGGTCTGGTTCGTGGTGGCCGGACCGTTCCTGCCGGACGCGCCGCTCCGTGGATTCGTCGGGGTCGTGGCCACGGGCGCGCTCTTGGGGGCCGGGGCCCAGGCGGGCGACCTGGTCGAGTCCCTCCTCAAGCGCGAGGCCGGGGTCAAGGATTCGGGCACGCTCTTTCCGGGACACGGCGGCGCCCTGGACCGTCTCGACGCGCTGGTGGTGAGTCTGCCCCTGGCCTACGTGATTCTCTCCGCGCTGGACGCCTTCTCATGATCCGCGTGGCCATCCTGGGTTCCACCGGTTCCATCGGTCGGAGCGCGCTGGAAGTCGTGGCCCGCCACCCCGACCGGTTCGAGGTCGTGCTCCTGGCGGCCAACCGGCGGGTCGATGCCCTGGCGGAGCAGGTGCGGGCCTTCCGACCCCGGGTGGCCGTGGTGGCCGATGCGTCGGTGCCCCTGCCGAACGAACGCCACGGGGCGGAGTGGCACGTGGGGCGCGAGGCCCTGCTCGCGGCCGCCTCGGAAGCCGACGTGGACGTCGTGGTCAACGCGCTGGTCGGAGCGGCCGGACTGGAGCCCACGCTCCGGGTGCTGGAGGCGGGACACCGGCTGGCCCTGGCCAACAAGGAGTCCCTCGTGGCCGGCGGTGAACTGGTTCTCGAGGCCTCCCGTCGGACCGGAGCCGAGATCGTGCCCATCGACTCGGAGCATTCCGCCATCCTGCAGTGCCTCGAGGGCAGTCCGAGGTCCGCGGTGCACCGCGTGGTCCTGACCGCTTCCGGCGGCCCGTTCCGCGGTCGGAACCGGGAGCAGCTCCGCGACGTACGGCCAGAGGAAGCCCTGGCCCACCCGACGTGGGACATGGGCGCCAAGATCACCATCGATTCCGCCACGCTGGCCAACAAGGCCCTCGAGGTCATCGAGGCCCACTACCTGTACGGGCTGGACTACGACCACATCGGTGCGGTGGTCCACCCGCAGTCGATCATCCACTCTTTCGTGGAGTTCGTGGACGGCTCGGTGCTCTCCCAGATGGGCTTTCCCACCATGGAGCTCCCCATTCTGTACGCGCTGCACTACCCGGAACGCGTGGCCGACGCCACGCTGCGCACCTACGACCCGGTGGCGTCGTCGCCCCTCACCTTCGAGGCGGTGGACCACGAGGCCTTTCCCTTGTTCGGTCTGGGCGTGGAGGCCGGGCGGGCGGGGGCCGCGGCTCCGGCCGTCTACAACGCGGGGAACGAAGTGGCCGTTCAGGCGTTCTTGGAGGGCACGATCCGCTTCACCGACATGGCCGCGGTGGTCGCCGAGGCCCTGGAGCGGGAGGGTGGCCGGCGCGTGGCGTCGCTCGACGACGTACTGGCGGCCGACGACGAGGCACGGCGCGTGGCACGCGCCGCGGCCCAACGCCGAGGAAGGGTAGGGGAAACCACCGCATGACCATCCTTGCGACCATCATCGTGCTCGGCGTGCTGATCTTCGTGCACGAGCTCGGCCACTTCGCTGCGGCCAAGGCCGTCGGCGTGGAGGTACAGCGCTTCTCGATCGGGCTGGGCCCGAAGGTTCTGGGCTTCACCCGGGGCGAGACCGAGTACGTCATCAGCGCCATCCCCCTCGGGGGGTACGTGAAGATGGGCGGCATGGACGACGAGGTCATGGAGCGCCTCGAGGGCGGGTCCGCCGAACCGCGTCAGCCCAGCGACCGCGACTTCGACGCGAAGCCCATCTGGGCACGGACGCTGGTGATCTCCGCCGGCGTGATCATGAACATGCTCTTCGCCTTCGCGACCTACGCGTTCGTGGCGGGATACTGGGGCGAGGCGCATCTGGACACCGTGCGCGTCGGCGACATCCGCGGCGAACTGCTCCCGGCGGGGACCGAGGCCCTGGACCAGGTGCCCTCGGGGGCGCGCATCGTCCGGATCGGCGACGAGGACATCGACTACTGGTCCGAGGTGCAGCAGGGGCTGTACCGGGCCCCTGCCGGGCCTCTCCGCATCGTGACAGAGGACCCGGCGCTGACGGTGGAGATCGACGTGCCGGCGGAGGAGCAGCAGCGCGGACGCCTCGTGCAGTCGGTCTTCCCGTGGATCGAGGCGGGCGTCGGCCCGATCAACCCCGGGTCCCCCGCGGCCAAGGCCGGCCTTGAGCAGGGCGACGAGGTGCTGGCCGTGGCCGGTGCGCCGGTGGCCAACTGGTGGGAGTTCGTCCGGCGGATCGAGAGCCGACCGGGTCAGCGGACCGAGCTGACCATCCGCCGTGAGGGTCGTGAGTTGATCCGACCGGTGTCCGTGGACGCCGTGGAGGAACAGCGCTCGGACGGGAGCACGGTCACCGTGGGACGGATCGGCATCTACCAACCGCCGGGCGCCTACGTGTACGAGCGGATCCCCCTGGGCGAGGCCGTGGTCTACGGGTATCGCGAGACCGTGGCGGTCACCCGACTGATCGCGGGATTCCTCGGCGACCTGGTCACCGGCGGGGTCTCTCCCCGTCAGATGGGGTCCATCGTGACCATCGGCGAGGCCTCCGGACAGGCGGCGGCGGCCGGCATGGACCAGTTCCTCCGCTTCATGGCGCTGTTCAGCGTGAACCTGGCGGTGCTGAACCTGCTGCCGATCCCGGTCCTGGACGGGGGACATCTCCTCTTTCTCGGGATCGAGGCGATCCGGGGCAAGGCGCTGTCCCTGGAGCAACGGCTCCGCTGGAGCAACGTCGGCTTCCTGATCGTGGTGGGCATCATGCTCTGGGCCCTCTCGAACGACTTCCTCCGGCTGCTCGGGTTGTAGCCTCCAGGGCCGCCCCATGACCTGCCGCCCCGTCGCCCGACGAACGCTCGAGGGGGTCGGTGTGCGGGCGGGGGTGGTCCGGTCGGCCCTGATCCTGACCCTGGCTTTCGGTGGTGCCTCCGCCGCGGCCGCCCAGGAGGATCCGACGCGACCGGTCCTCCGTGGCCGGGTCGTGGACGCGGAGACCCGCGCTCCGCTCTCCGGAGCCTTCGTCATGCCGTTCGGCGGCGCCCGGGCGGTGGTCACCGACTCCCTGGGTCTGTTCCGTCTGACCATGGAGCTCGCGCCGTCGTATCCGCTGACCGTGGAACAGCTCGGCTACGCCACGGTGTCCGTCACGTTGCCGGAGACGGCTCCGGGCGAGTTCACCACGATCCTCCTGCCGCCCAACCCCCTGGCCCTGGAAGGACTCACGGTCCTGGTCGATCGGTTCGAGCGCCGCCGCCGCTTCCACTTCGGGTCCGTCCAGGTGCTCGATCAGGACCGGCTCCGCCGATCCGCGCGCCCCAACGCCTACGAGATCGTCCGTGCCGCCGTACCGTTCGCCCGGCCGTGCTTCGGGGTCGACTACGACCGCCTGTGCACGCCCCGGCGAGGCTCGGTGCGCCCCGTGGACGTCTGCCTCGACGACGTACCGCTGTGGTCGGGCATCGATGTCCTGGAGGCGTACGATCCGGCCGAGCTCTATCTGGTGGAGGTCTACGACCGCGGGCAGGAGATCCGGATCTACACGAGGTACTTCGTGGAGGAACGCCTGCGGACCGGCCGGCGGCTCGCGCCGCTCTCGTGGGGGTGCGGCCGGGCGGGAGGGTAGGGGAGCCCGGCGGCTCCTGCCCTGTGCAGAGCTTCCCTAGAGGAACGAGAGTTGTCCCGGTCCGCTGCGGTACCGGAGTTCCTCGAGGTCCATGAAGTCCGTGGGCCGGTCCTGGGGTGCCACCGCCAGGTGGCCGCGCCAGCCGGCTCCTTCGAGCACCTTCCCCACCACGTCCATGGCCAGGTCGGGACGGTTGCACTCGTTCGAGAGGTGGGCGAGGACGACGCCGGCCAATCTCGGGTGGAGCAGCTCCTTGGCGAAGCGTGCCGCGGCCTGGTTGGACAGGTGCCCGTGGCTCGACGCGATGCGTCGCTTGACCGACCACGGGTACCGGCTCGTGTGGAGCAGGACCTCGTCGTGGTTGGCTTCGAGAATGAGCAGGTCGCACCCGGCCAGGGCGTGACGGATCTGCGCCGTGGGGCGTCCGAGATCCGTGGCCACGCCGAGTCGGAGGCCCGTGCACTCGTCCACCAGGGCCACGCCGACGGGATCCGCCGCGTCGTGCACGGTCACGAACGGCTCGACCCGCACGTCGCCGATGGAGAAGACCCGGTTCGGACGGTACGTGACCACCGTCTCGCCGCCCCGGAGGAGCTTGCTGCAGGCTTCCCGGGTGGGGGCCGTCATGTGGAGGGGGGTGCCGTGGCGGCGGGCGAACACGCCCATGCCCCGCGTGTGGTCTCCGTGGTCGTGGGTGATGACCACCCCGTCGATGTCGTCGGCGTCGACCCCGAGGATCTCGAGGCGGCGGGCGAGGTCCCGGGCGGAGAAGCCCGCGTCCACGAGCACACGGGTGTTGCCCGCGCAGACGAGGGTGGAGTTGCCGGCGCTGCCGCTGCCCAGGACCGCGACCCTCACGTTGCTTCCGGCGTCCGGGGGGCGATGGGGTAGGTCAACGGCCCCGGTCGGTGGTCCAGAGGCGCTCGAGGACGCCCCGGACGCCCGGGGTCATCGCTTCGCCCCGGCGCGCCATGGCCCGGTCGGCCACGGTCAGGAACTCTTCGAGCCGGAACGCCGGGGCGTTCGGTGCGGAGCCCCAGGCGAAGGGGCGGACCCGTCGAGGCGGCATGCCGCCGAACAGATTGCTGCCGGCACCGACCACGGTGCCGGTGTTGATCAGCGTGCCGATGGCCGTCTTGGCGTGGTCCCCCAGGAAACACCCGACCTTCATGAGTCCGGTGTCCACCTCGCCGCCGGGGGTCCAGACCCGGACGTTGCCGTAGTTGTTCTTCAGATCGGAATTGGTGGTGCCGGCGCCGAGGTTGACCCAGCGACCCACGACCGCATGGCCGAGGTGTCCGTCGTGGGCCTTGTTCGCCCAGCCCAGGAAGACGCAGTCGGCGACCTCGCCCCGGACCTTGCACACCGGACCGATCGACGACGAGGCGACCACGCCCCCGAGGATGCTGGAGCCTCGGCCCACATGGAGCGGACCGACCAGCCGGGCGGGGCCTTCGACCCGGACGTTCCGGCCCAGGTGGATCGGGCCCCCGGTCGTGTCCAGGACCACGCCGGCCTCCACGGAGGCGCCCTCGTCGAGGGTGACCGGACCGGACCCGATGCGGATCGCCCCCTCGGCGCCCCGGCCTCCGGAGTCGGGGCTCCCTTCCATGTCGTGGCGGAGCCAGTCGGGGTTCTGCGCGACCAGATCCCACGGACCCGACAGCAGGGACCCCTCCACGGCAAGCGACGGCCCCGCGTCCGCGCCCTCGGGTGTGCCGAGATGCTCTTCGGGTACGGGCGCTCCCGGGGGGAGGGACCAGCCGACGCACCGGCCGTCCAGGAGCAGCCGCGTCGGGGCCTCGACGGCGAGGTCCGGCGTGCGCCGGAGTGCCACCCGGCCCAGGAGGAGCACCCGATGCGCATCGACATCCACGTCCGCGGCACGAACGCCCGGCGGGGCCCCGGGCTCGTCGAAGTCCGCGAGGGCGTCGCCGGCCAGGTGGCCGAGGCAGGGCAGGCCCGTGACGGCTTCGGCCCGGGCCCGGAGAGTGTGGATGCCGGTCACCAGTTCGCCCACCGGGCGGGTGTCCGAGAACGGCGCCCAGGCAGCCGCCGAACGGTCGTGGAAGAGATACAGCCGGAGCCCGCTCATCGTTCGTCGTCCAGGGCGTTCAGAAGGTCCTTCAGATGCGGCGCCCGGTCCCGTGGCAGCACCAGCGTCCGGTCCCCGGTGCGGACCACGACCAGGTCGCGCACGCCCCAGAGGACGACCTGTCCCTGATCGGCCCACACCACGTTGTCGCGACCCTCGACCACCCGGGCGTCTCCGTGGAGGACGTTCCCGTGGCCATCGGCCTCCCGGGTCCGGGCCATGGCGTTCCAGCTCCCGATGTCGTCCCAGTCGAAGGAGGCGCGCACGCACGCCACCCGTGCGCTGCGTTCCAGGACGGCGCGATCGACCACGCACGACGGGACCTCCTCGAAGAACCGCTCCGGACCGTCCTCGAGCAGCGGGAGGCAGGCGGCGACCTCCGGAGCGTGGGCCTCGAGCTCCTCCAGGAACGTCGCGGCGCTCCAGACGAAGATCCCCGTGTTCCACAGGTACCCGGCCTCGCCGTACCGGCGGGCAGTGGCGGCGTCGGGCTTCTCGTGGAAGGCCGTGACCCGGAAGGCGTCGATCCCCTCCGGACCGGGCACGGCCGGACCGGGCTGGATGTGCCCGTACCCGGTCTCGATGCGGTCCGGCACGGCGCCCACGGTCAACAACAGGCCTTCGGAGCGGGCGATCTCGGCCGCCCCGAGGACGGTGGTCCGGAACGCGTCGAGGGGCTCGATGATGTGATCCGAGTGGAGCGAGACCAGCACCGCGTCGGGGTCCGACCGGCGGAGCTCCCAGGCGGCCCAGGCCAGCACCGGTGCCGTACCCCGGGCCCGGGGCTCCACCATGTACGACGAGGCCGGCAGGTCGGGAAGGGCGCCGCGGAAGGCGTCGGCCAGGTGGTCGCCGGCCAGGATGCGGATCCGGTCGTCCGGCACCAGGGTGCGGGCGCGGTCCACGGTATCCCGGACCAGGGGACGGGGGCCCGCCAGCGGAAGGAGTTGCTTGGGGCGCTCGGGCGTGCTCACGGGCCAGAAGCGCGAGCCGACGCCGCCCGCCAGGACCGTGATCCACAGGTGTTCAGCGTCCAGAGAGGATCTCCTGGATGCGGGCGAGGAGCTTCTTCGGGCTGAACGGCTTGGTCAGGAAGTCGTTGGCCCCGCGCGCCAGCGCCGCGTTGCGGTCGGAGTCCTGCCCCTTGGCCGTCAGGATGATGACGGGGGTCGGCCCGTGGACCCCGTGCCCCCGGATGTACTCGAGCACCTCGATGCCGTCGGCCCGCGGCATCATCAGGTCGAGGAGCACGAAGTCGAAGGCCGGTGCGTCTTCGAGCTGCTCGATGGCCTCGCGGCCGTCCCGCGCCTCCTGGACCTCGAAGGAGGCGTTCCGGAGGAGGGTCAACAGGACCCGGCGGATGTGGGGCTCGTCGTCCGCGACCAGGATCCGGCCAGCGTGGGACCCACCTGTCGCCTCGCCTGCCATGCCACCTCGCGGGCCTGGGAGTCGTCGGCCGGGCGTCGGCCCGGAAACGAAGGGCGGGAACCTACCCCGCACCCGGGGTAAAGTCAAGTAAATACGGGGCTTTCCGGGGTTGACACCTCCGGCGCTCCTGCGGCACCTTCCAACGCTCGTTCCGCTTCCAGAGATCACCGACATGACCTGCCCGCGCACCCCTCGCCGGACCGCCCCTCGGGGCCGGATCGCGGCCGTCCTCCTCGCCATGGGTGCCGTCGGCCTGGGCGCGTGCGGCGACGACCCCTTCGCCATCCGGTGGGTGGAGGCGCCCGATACGGTGCTGCTCTACTCGTTGGCGCGACCGGAGCTGAACCTCACGTCGGGGTTCAACTTCAACAACCGGCTCCCCGTTCGCATCGAGGCGCCGGCCGCCACCGGCACCTGGGACATCGCGGTCGATACGAGGAACGGAGGCATCGTCCTCCTGGCGCCGGCCGCCCTGGGCGTCGAGTCCCGGGCGGGGATCGTTCCCATGCCCGGCATGACCTTCGCCGAGGTGATCGAGGCCCCGGCCGACACGAGCCTCTACGTGAAGGACCAACCGGTCCCGGCCACGGTGGGTTCGCTGTACGTGGTCCGGACCAACCAGGGTATCGGCGCGTTCGGAACCCGGTGCTTCTACTACGCGAAGCTGGAGGTCCTGGATGCCGACGCGGCGGCGGGCACGCTGACCTTCAAGTACGACGCCAGCCCGGTCTGCAACGACCGGCGCCTCATCCCGCCGGACTGATCTCCATCCCACCAGGTCGCGTTCCATGCTCGACATCCGTCTGATCCGCGCCGAGCCCGACCGCGTGCGCGCCGGTCTCGCCAAGCGCGGCGCGGACGGCGCCGCCGCCGTGGACCGGATCCTCGAGCTGGACGCGTCGTGGCGGGAGGCCGTCGGCGAGGTCAACGAGTTGAAGGCGGAACGGAACGAGGTCTCGAGGCGCATCGGTGAGCTCAAGCGCGCCGGGGAGGACGCCGGGGAACTCATCGCCTCCATGAAGACCGTGGGGGAGCGCATCGCGGCCCTGGACGACGCGATCCGGGAGTCCGAGGAGCAGGTGGACGACCTCCTCGTGGCCCTGCCCAACCTCCCGCTCGACGTGGTGCCGGAGGGCGGCGAGGAGCAGAACGAAGTCGTGACGGTCTGGGGGGAGCCGGCGTCGTTCGATTTCGAGCCCCGTCCGCACTGGGACCTGGGCGAAGCCCTGGGCATTCTGGACCTGGCCCGGGGATCCAAGATCAGCGGGTCGGGCTTCCCGGTGCTCCGGGGGGCCGGCGCCCGTCTTCAGCGCGGGCTCATCAACTTCTTCCTGGACGTCCACACCGGAGAGCACGGCTACGAGGAACTCCGCGTTCCCTACCTGGTCACGTCCGAGACCCTCACGGGCACGGGACAGCTCCCGAAGTTCGCCGACGAGTCCTACCAGACCGAGCGGGACGGCCTCTGGCTGATCCCGACGGCGGAGGTGCCGGTCACGAACCTCCACCGCGACGAACTCCTGTCCGCGGAGGACCTGCCGGTCCGCTACACGGCCTACTCGCCGTGCTTCCGCCGCGAGGCGGGGGCGGCGGGGAAGGACACCCGCGGCCTGCTCCGGGTGCACCAGTTCGACAAGGTGGAACTGGTCCGGTACGAGACCCCGGATCGCAGCCTGGAGGCGCTCGAGGAGCTGACCCGCGAGGCCGAGACGCTGTTGGAGCGCCTGGGGCTCCACTACCGCCGGTTGCTCCTGGCCACGGGAGACCTGGGCTTCAGCGGCGCCAAGACGTACGACCTGGAGGTGTGGGCGCCCGGCGTGGGCCGGTGGCTCGAGGTATCGAGCTGCACGACCTTCACGGACTTCCAGGCCCGCCGCGCCAACCTGAGGTTCCGGCCGGCTCCGGGCGAGAAGCCCGAGTTCGTGCACACGCTGAACGGATCCGGCCTCGCGCTTCCCCGGATCGTGGCCGCGTTGCTCGAGACCTGCCAGCAGGCCGACGGCACGGTCGTTCTGCCCGAGGTCCTGGCACCCTACGTGGGCGAACGGACGCTTCGGATTCCGTGATCCCTCGCCGGTGCGCCCGGGCTGCCTGAGCCATGCTGCGCATCAAGTGGCCGGTGGCGCTCGCCACCCTGTTCGTGCTCCTGCTGGGGTGGTACCTGCTCTACACGCACCAGATCGTCCGGGCACTCCAGAGCGATGCCGAGACCCTCACCCAGATCTACGCCGAGGTCCAGGCCGGGCTGACGGCGCCCGAGCCCGGTCGGGCCGACGAGGCGCTGTTCCAGTTGCAGGGCATCATCCTCGAGTCCGGGGTCCCCCTGGTCATCACGGGCCCGGGGGACACCGTCCT
Organism: Longimicrobiales bacterium; assembly: GCA_040216925.1. Taxonomy (GTDB): domain Bacteria; phylum Gemmatimonadota; class Gemmatimonadetes; order Longimicrobiales; family Gaopeijiaceae; genus JAJCZZ01. The sequence continues at coordinate 171,467 of JAVJOF010000002.1, read as the reverse complement.
GGCTGCGGCGAACCTGCCGTTCGAGGCGGACCTCCAGAACGTGGCCGGCCAGCTCCGGGTGCAGGACTACGTGGACCGGCTGGACGCCCGGCGCCCCCCGGTGGGCGACCCCGACGTGCATCTCATCCACTTCGGAGACAGCCCCGAGGTGCGCCGCCTCCGCTGGATTCCCTGGCTCCAGGCCGGCGGACTGCTCCTCACCGTGTTCGTCGGGTTCACGATGATCCGGTACCAGCGCCGGGCCGAGAGCGAGCGTGCCTGGACGTCCATGGCCCGGGAGCTCGCGCACCAGCTCGGCACCCCTCTCTCGTCGCTCCAGGGATGGCTCGAGGTGCTCCGTCTGCCGCTGGCGGAGCGACCCGGGTCTCTCGGTGAACGGGACGTGGCCGACGCCATCAGCGAGGATCTCGAGCGCCTGGAACGCATCAGCCACCGGTTCGAACTGATCGGACGGGAGCCCGAACTGGAGCCCCTCTCGCTCCGGGCCGTGGTTCGTGACCTGGAGCGCTATATGCTCGCCCGGTTGCCCCGGTTAGGTAGAGGGGTGGAACTCGTGGTCGACATCCCCGACGGACTGCCGCTCGTGATGGGCAACAAGGTGCTGCTGATCTGGGCCATGGAGAACGTGGTCAAGAACGCCCTGGACGCCCTGGCGGGCCGGGGCGGGAAGATCACCATCTATGCGCGTGTGGTGGTGGGAGGTTGGGTGAGCCTCCGGATCCGCGATACCGGACCGGGCGTCGACCCCGAGATCCGGGACCGGATCTTCGACCCGGGGGTGTCCTCGAAGTCCGGCGGCTGGGGGGTGGGGCTGGCCCTCTCCCGGCGCATCGTGGAGGGCGTCCACGACGGGCGCATCGAACTCCTCGAGGGGATGGAAGGCACGACGTTTCAGATTAGACTTCCTGCCGCCGACGACGACGAATAGCCCGGTGCGCGGATCGGACCGCCGAGCCCCACGGGCCCGCCCGTCGTCGCCGCAGCGCCCGGCTCCCGTCCACCGCCCGCTCCACAACCTGCAAGGCACGTTTTGACCGATCGACCCCACCTGGAAGGGCTCAACCCCGAACAGCGCGTCGCCACCGAACACTTCGAAGGTCCCGTGCTCGTCCTGGCGGGCGCGGGATCCGGCAAGACGCGCGTCCTCACGGCCCGGATCTGCCACCTGATCCGCGAGCGCGGCGTGCCGCCGGACCGGATCCTGGCCGTGACGTTCACCAACAAGGCGGCCGGGGAGATGCGTGAGCGGATCGCCCGCCTTCTCGGCTCCGAGCCCCGGGGGATGTGGGTGGGCACGTTCCACGCGCTGGGCGCCCGGATCCTCCGGCGGCATGCCGATCGCCTGGGATGGGACCGCACGTTCTCGATCTTCGACGCCGAGCAGAGCCTGCGGCTGGTCAAGAGCGTGGAGGAGCAGGTGGGGCTCGACCCCAAGCGTTGGAGCCCCAAGGCCATGCGGTCGGAGATGAGCAATGCCAAGAACCAGCTCATCACCGCGGAGCAGTTCGTGGCCGACGCGGACGGCACGTTCGACCTGTTCGTGCGCAACGTGGCCCGGGTGTTCCCGGCCTATCAGAAGGCCCTGGCCGACCAGAACGCCTTCGACTTCGACGACCTGCTCATGAAGCCCGTGGAGCTGTTCGAGCAGGCACCCCCGATCCTCGAGATGTACCGGAACCGCTTCGCCTTCGTCCTGGTGGACGAGTACCAGGACACCAACCGGGCCCAGTTCCGATTCGTGGAACTCCTGGCCGCCGATCACGGCAACCTCATGGTGGTGGGAGACGACGACCAGTCGATCTACGGGTGGAGGGGGGCGGACATCCGCAACATCCTCGACTTCGAGACGTCGTTTCCCGGTGCCGAAGTGGTGCGCCTCGAACAGAACTACCGCTCCAGTCGGACGATCCTGGACGCAGCGAACGCCGTCATCGCAGAGAACGTGAACCGGAAGGGCAAGACGCTGCGGACCGAGCGGGCCGGGGGCGACCGGATCACGCTGACGGAGACCTTCGACGAGAACGACGAGGGCCGCTGGATCGTGGGGGACATCCAGAGCCGGTTCGACGGCGACCCGTCCCGGGTGTACCGCGACTTCGCCGTGCTCTACCGGACCAACGCCCAGGCCCGCGCCCTCGAAGACGCGTTCCGGCGGGAGGGCGTTCCGTATCAGGTCGTGGGCTCCGTCCGGTTCTACGAGCGCCGGGAGATCCAGGACGTGCTGGGCTACCTGCGACTCATCTCCAATCCCCGGGACGCGGGGGCCTTCCAGCGCGTGGTGAACTATCCCCGGCGCGGGATCGGGTCCGCCTCCCAGGAACGCCTGGCGCTGTGGGCGCGTGAGGCGGGTCTGACGCTGCTGGAAGCCGCCGCACGCGCGGACGAGGCGCCCGACGTGCCGAAGGGCGGCGTCCGTGGGTTCACGCGGTTCGCCGAATTGATCCAGCGGTACAGCCTCCGGGCCACCCAGGCCGGCGTGGGTGAACTCCTCGAGGAACTGGTGGAGGAGCTGGACCTGGTCCGGCACCTCCATGACGAGGGGCCGGAGGGCGAGGACCGGGCCCGGAACGTGGCCGAGCTGGTGGCCGGAGCCCTGGACTTCGACGCCGATCTGGCGGAGACGCTGGGCGCCGAGGACGTGGACACGTTCACCGAGCTGGACCTGTTCCTCCAGCAGGTCGCCCTCGTCGCCGACGTGGACCGCCTGGACCCGGACGCGGACACGGTCACCCTCATGACGTTGCACAACGCCAAGGGCCTCGAATTCCCGGTGGTCTACATCGCCGGGCTGGAAGACGGGCTGTTCCCGCTGAGTCGGGCGTTCGACGATCCCGCCACCCTGGAGGAGGAGCGCCGGCTGTTCTACGTCGGCATCACCCGGGCCGAGGACACGCTCTCGTTGAGCTGGGCCCGGCAGCGCCGGCGGGCGGGGGACTTCACCTACGGGACGCTGTCGAGCTTCCTGGAGGGTGTTCCGGACGAACTCGTCGACGAGCGCCGGAGCGAACGCCTCCGGCTCATGAGCCAGTCCACGCCCCACCACCGCGGCAGCCGTGGACGCCGCCGGCCGGCCGACCGGGACGACGAGCCGTCGTACGAGCCGGACTACGCAAGCGACGAGGTCCTGAACCAGGACGGGCCACGCTACGTGAAGGGCGAGCGGGTGGTGCACCAGACCTTCGGCTCGGGATCCGTGGTCGAGATCAGCGGCTTCGGACGGGATCTCAAGGTCACGGTCGACTTCGACGACGCCGGCCGGAAGCGGCTCCTGGTGCGGTACGCGGGCCTGGAGCGGGACTGGCCCTGACCGGTCCGTCGCCCCCGGTGTGCGGGCGGGCGGTGAGCTACCCGAGGGCGCGGGAGGCGGCCCGCCGGGCGGTGATGCCCGCCGCGAAGTCGGCGTCCTGGATCTGCGGCCAGTAGAGGAGCGGGCGGGAGGGGAGCGGGAAGAAGTCGTCCGCCATCTCCGCCAGGACCTCCGGATGGTCCGCCGTGTGGTCGGCCAGGGCCAGGCGCCGGACCTTCTTCGCCAGCCGCAGGTTGATGTCGCCCACCGGGTCTTCGGCCCGCGCCGGCGAGCCCACCGGATCCCGGAGGTAGCCCACCACCGCGTCGAACGCCCACTCGAAGTACTGGTCCACCAACGGATCGGGCAGATCGAACCGCGAGTAGGTCAGGACCACGTCGAACAGGCGCTGCCAGCGGTCGTGGCCCTGCATCCGGATCATGCCCCGGAACAGGCGGCGGTTGGTCCGGAAGCTGAACACGGTGCGGCTGAGCACGTTGTCGAACAGGGCGTCGGCCTCGCTGTGATCGTGGTCGACCACCAGGGCCCGTGCCTTGCCGATGAACTCCTCCCCGGCATGCACGTCCATCCGGTGCTCCCAGTAGGCGTGGCCCAGCCCCTGGGACGCGCTGGTCAGGAGGAGCCGCCGGGGGACGAAGACGTTGTGGGCCACCGTGTCCGCCGCCAGGTGGGCCACGTACCCCAGACCCACGCTGCGGAGGGCGTCGGAGTCGGCGGAGGCCAGGATCTCCTCGCCCACGGACCAGTTGTGGCAGTGGCGCCCCTCCGGCACGTACTTCTTCGCGAAGGAGATGTCCGCCGCGATGGAGCCGTAGAGGAAGTGCAGGGGATACCGCTCCAGCACCGCCTGGACCGCCGGAGGCAGGAGGTAGAGCGCCCCGAGGACCGCCTCGCCCAGGGCCACGTGGGTCCCGGGCCCCCACGCCAGCACGGGTTCCGGAGCCAGCAGGAGCCAGCCGACGGCCAGCAGGGCCGGAGCGAACACCGTCAGACGGGTGCCCCGGTCACTCGGTCCGGCCGGGGGTCTGCCGCGACGACGCCCCTGCGCCGGCCTCGTCCATCCCTTCGGCGTCCGCCGCGGCCTCGGAGGACGCTGCGCTCCCGCCCTCCGGGTCGTCGTCGGTCGGACGGCGGCCGTAGGCGGTGCGGGGAGGAAGCTCCGGCCGCTCCCCCGGTTCGTCCGCGTCCGGGTCGGCAGCGGTCTCGTCCTCTCTCGCCAGGCGTCGCCGGGCCGGGTTGATGGCGGCACGAGCGCCTTCCTTCACCCCGCGTACGGTGGCGGCCGTGTCGATGAAGATCTCCTCGGCCTCCGTCTGCACCACTTCCATCAGCGCGTTGAACTCTTCGATGCGCTCCTCCATGCGGTCGGACGCCTGGTGGAGCCGGTCGGTCAACGCCTTGACCGAGGCGTTGAGCCGGGCCACGTCGGTGCGCAACGCGCCGGTGATGAACTCGACGTTGTCCGCGATGGCCACCGTGCGTTCCGAGACCGGTCCGAGGTTCTTCTCGAACGCCTTGTGGGCGCGGCGCATGCTCTTGTGCATGTCCCGCATCATGCTCAGCAGGAGGGCCGCCAGGACCACGAGGGCGGCGGCCATGGCCAGCATGGCGCCGTCGGCGGCCATGGAGAGGCCGTCGCGCAGGGGAACGGTGACGAGGGTGTCCGGGACGGCCTGGAGGGCCGCGTACATCGGGCGGGTCCACATGGTCGAAGTCTAACCGGATCGCGGTGGGGCGAGCCAGATCGGGGCCGAGCACCGGCTCCTATCCATCCTCCGGCGTCATCCGGTCCGGTGCCTGGCTGTGGCGGATCGCTTCGCGCTCCGCGCCGCGCTCGTCGCCCTTGGCCAGCGCCTCCTCGACCCGTGGCGAGATCTCCCCGGCCCGGCGGAGGAGCTGGACCGTGAAGGTCGGTCCGGTGATCTCGGAGATCAGTACGCCGATGACGATGACGGTGAAGAGCGCCGACTCGGCGTCCACCCCCCGCACTTCGACGCCCGAGTAGAGCAGCGCTCCCGACACGGCCATCGCCAGCGAGACCCCGCCCTGGGGGAGGAGCCCGAGGCCGAGGCGGCGGGGCACGTCGAATCCGACGGGGACCAGCGTGACCATGGTGGCCGCCCCGACCCCCTTGGCGACCGCCCGGAGCAGGGTGTAGCCGACGGCCATCACCACGATCCAGACCGTGGGCAGACTGAGCAGCGCGCCGGCGATCAGGAGGAACGTCAGGTAGACCGGCTTCTCCCATCGCTGCAGCACGGTCATGATGCGCATCCGGTCCGGCACCATGTTGGCCACCACGGCCCCCATGGTCACCGACACCATGAGCGGCGACAGGCCCCACTGCAGGGCCGCGCCCGCCGCGAAGGCGCAGATGCCCAGGATGTACAGCATCAGCTCCTCGGCGGCGGGGCGCCGACGCACCAGCCAGGCGAAGACGATGCCGCACACCACGCCGAGGCCGATGGTGACCGCCACGAGGGCCGGCTGGGGCGTCATGGCCAGCCCGGCGTCGACGGCTTCGGGCCGGTAGAGGGAGTACGTCACGGCCAGTGCCAGGAAGCCGACGCCGGCGTCGAGCGACGCCGTGAACAGGAGGAGGTCCCGGACATTGCCCCGCACCAGGAAGTTCGAGGACACCATGGCGATGCCCGCCGGCGTCGACACGGAGGCCGTGGCGGCGGCCAGGAGCACGAGGTGGAACGGGGCCTCGTCGCTGAGTCCGGTGGCACGGAAGAAGAGCCACCCGCCGGCCAGGACGATCAGGAAGGCCAGCACGGCCTGACCGGCCGCCAGCACGTGGTATCCCACCGGAAAGCGGCGCAGGCTGTCCCAGTCGAGCTGGAGGCCGAAATGGAATCCGACCCAGCCCAGGCCCAGTGCCAGGAAGGGGAACAGCTGGCGCGTGGCCTCGGGCGTGAGGATTCCGAGGCCGACGGGCCCGACCAGGAGGCCGAGCAGGAGGAAGTGCGTCCCGGTCCGGAACAGGAGGCGGGGGCCTTCCCGGACGCGACGGGTCGAGAAGGAGAACCGGGCGCCGAGGAGCGCCAGGACAATGAGGATCAGGGTGCCGACGAGGGGATCCACGATCGTGACGGCCCCGGCGGATGCCGGGGCGCTTCCTCAGATGGGGCGCTGCTCGTCGCCGAGCTCGGGGGCGAGGCCCACAACGCGGTCGACGGGGATGGTGAAGACGATGCCCGTCGCCGGCGAGTCGAGGTCGCCGAACACGTCCTGGAGCAGTCGGATGGCGGGCTCGACCCGGTCCTCGGGCACCACGCTGAAGATGGTCCGGTTCTGCGGGCGGGACCCCGAGAGGAGGGTCTGAAGGCCGGCGAAGATCGGGATGTCGTGGGACAGAAGGCGTCCCATTCCTTCACTGTTGATGATCGTCGCGCCCGTGATCCCGAGTTCGATGAAGCCGGACAGGATCTCGTCCAGCTTCTCGGCGTCGTTGATGACCGCCAGGAGCAGGCGCGTGGCCGGAGCGTCGCTCATACGTGCTGGTCGTCGATGGAGAGGAGCACCGACACCACCCCGGCGCCGTCGTCGGCGGCCAGAAGCTGGTCCAGGAAGTCGGCGTGGCGGGCCAGCCTGCAGATGCGTGCGAGCAGCTTGACGTGCTCCCGTTCGTGGCCCGGGGGTGAAAGCAGGACGAAGAACGCGTGCACGGGATCGTGGTCCTCCCTGCCGAACGCCACGCCGGGGTCGGCCAGGGCCACCCCGATGCTCGGGGTGGTGAGGCCGGGAACCGTCGCGTGGGGAATGGCCAGGCCCGCACCCACCACCGTCGGATGCTGTCGCTCACGCTCGAGGAGCTTGTCGCGGACCGCCTCGGCGTTTCCCACCCCGGCCTCGGCCGCCCGGGTGGCTACCTCCGACACGACGCCCTCTACGTCCGTGGATGACAGACGCACGACGACGAACTCGGTGTTGAGGAACTCCTTCAGGCGCATGGCGGGCGGGCGGGGTGGGGGGAGGGCCGGGCTGATCCTAGACGGGGCGCGGAATAGGGTCAAGGCGACCGGACCCCTGGCACGCATCCTGCTACCCCCCTCCGGCATGCGGCGTCCGGACGCGCGGCCCGCTTTCCTTCCCCTCGTATCGCACCGCGGGAGCCATGACCACGACACGCCGGTTGGTGCTGGACCCGGAGCCCGGATATGTTCGGGGCCCCGAGGCCCCGGGGGCCTCTCCTCCACGCCCACGATTCTCGGAGTCCATGGGGACGTTCCTGGTAGAAGGCGGACGCCGCCTCGACGGTCGGATCCGCCCGGCCGGCAACAAGAATGCGGCCCTTCCATGCCTCGCGGCCACGGTCCTGGCCGACGAGCCGGTCACCCTCGAGAACGTGCCACGGATCCGGGACGTCGAGACGTTCCTGCGCATCGTGGCGTCGCTGGGTGCCGAGGTCGAGTGGTCCGGGCCGAACGAGGTCACGGTCGATCCACGGGCCGTGGAGGTGGACGACATCGACCGGGAGCTGGCGGTGCGCATCCGGGCGTCGCTTCTCCTGGCCGGTCCTCTCCTGGCCCGCTTCGGCCACGTGGCGCTTCCTCCGCCGGGCGGAGACGTGATCGGTCGGCGGCGCATGGACACGCACTTCCTGGCGTTCCGCGCTCTCGGAGCCCGGGTCGAGACCCCGCCGGAGGGCTTCCGGGTGGAGAGCGACGGGCTGGTCGGCGCCGACATGTTCCTCGACGAGCCGTCGGTCACGGGCACCGAGAACGCCGTCATGGCCGCGGTCCGGGCCAGGGGCTCGACCCGCATCAGGAACGCTGCGTCGGAACCCCACGTCCAGGATCTCTGCAATCTGCTCGTGGCCATGGGGGCCCGGATCGAGGGCATCGGCACGCACATCCTGGAGATCGAGGGCGTGGACCGCCTCGGCGGGACCCGCTTCCGGGTCGGGGGCGACCACATCGAGACGGGCTCGTTCATCGGGCTCGCCGCCGTGACACGGAGCGATCTGATCATCGAGGACGCGCCCCTCGAGCACCTGGACAGCACGCTGGTCGGGTTCGAGCGCCTGGGGGTGCGGTGCACCGTCCAGGGAGACGATCTCCACGTCCACGGGTCGGAGGACCACGTGATCCGACAGGACGCCTTCGGCCACGTGCCCAAGCTCGACGACGGGCCCTGGCCCGCCTTCCCGGCGGACCTGACGTCCATCGCACTTGTGACGGCCACCCAGTGCCGCGGCACGGTGTTGATCCACGAGAAGATGTTCGAGTCGCGCATGTTCTTCACCGACAAGCTGGTGGGCATGGGGGCCTCCATCATCCTCTGTGACCCGCACCGGGCCGTCGTGGTCGGACCCAGCGCCCTCAGCGGGCAGGTCGTGGAGAGCCCGGACATCCGCGCCGGCATGGCGCTCCTGATCGCGGCGCTGGGCGCCCAGGGGACCAGTCGGATCCGGAACATCCGCCAGATCGAGCGCGGCTACGAGCGGATCGACGACCGGCTGCGGGCCCTGGGGGCCGGCATCGAACGGGTCGAGGAATCGTCGGAAGGGTGAACCCCCGACGCCTCCGTGGCGTAGGGTAGGGGCGGTGCCGGAGGCCGGCACCCACGAGATCGACCACGAGGAGACGACATGACGGAGCAGCAGAAGGAGTCGAAGGGCGCCCGGGAGCGGGTCACCGACGGGATCAAGGACGGCATCGGGGTCCTGTCCGCCTTCAAGGACGCGCTGGAGGAGACCATCCACGAAGCGCGGGAGCGGGGCGACCTCTCCTCGGAACGGGCGAAGGAAGTCATGAAGTCGGCGCTCGGGCGGGCGCAGGACGCGGCGGAGGGTGCTCGGGAACGACTCGATCTGGTCACCCAGAAGGAGTTCGACGGACTCAAGGACGCCGTGGACCGGATCCGCGAACGGGTCGATGCCCTGGAGGTCGGTCTCCGGACGAAGAACGCCTCGGCAGACGACGAACCGGAAGCGGGCGACCCGGCCCCCTGAGCCCGTCGTAGGCACCGTCGATCCCGGCGGTCGTCGGGGCGTCCCTTGAGGGGACCACGCCCCACACCTATATTCTTTGTCTGGCAAAGGTGCCGGTGATCGGGACCTTTACTCGGAGTGGGGGAGCGGTTCGCCCCCGCTTTTTTATTCGGTGTGGGTCGTTTTTTGGAGGTGTGGACGTGCGTTCCGTTCCCGGAATCGACAGGGAGATGGAGGGCCGGGTCGAAGACCTGGGTTTCGATCTCGTGGAGGTTTCATGGGCCGGAAGCAAGAAGCGTCCGATCCTCCGCGTCCGCATCGATCGTCCGGGATCGCAGCCGGGGGACGGGGTGTCGGTGGACGATTGTGCCACCGTCAGCCGGGCTCTGGAGGCGTGGTTGGATGTCCACGAGGACGTGCCGGAGCGGTACGTCCTCGAGGTGTCTTCACCGGGCGTGGAACGTCCCCTCATGAGGGATCGGGACTTCCGACGGTTCGCCGGCGAGCACGTGGCCGTGAAGGGTCACGACGTGCTGGCCGGTCGCGCCCGACGGCTCGAAGGCGAGCTCCTCGGGTTGGACGAAGGTGGTGAGGAAAGGGAAGACGGGAGTGCCGCGGTACGCCTGCGGCTCCCGAGCGGCGACGAGGTTCGGATTCCGCGAGACGAGATCGCGGGGGCCCACCTCGTTTTCACGTGGAAGTGAGAGAGGAATCATGGCGAACGCCGGCCAGATCGTAGCGGCCTTCAGAGACGTGGCGGCCACAAAGAGCCTGTCCGACGAGGAGATGACCGACCTCGTCAAGGACGGGATTCTCGCGGGCCTGGCCCGCATCTACGGCCCCACCGTACAGGCCGAGATCGACATCTCCGAGTCCACCGGCGAGTTCGACATCGTCGTCCTCAAGCGGGTGGTCGAGGAGGTCGAGGACGAGGCCTGCGAGATCTCCCTCGAACAGGCCCGCTGGGACGACGACACCTTCGAGGTGGGCGACGTCATGGAGGTGCCGGTCGACTTCAAGGACTTCGGCCGCAACGCGGTCATGGCCGTGAAGCAGCGCATCATCCAGCGCGTTCGTGAGAACGAGCGGGACCGGATCCGCGACGAGTTCGCCGACCGGGTGGGCGAACTGCTGTCGGGTGAAGTCCAGCAGACCGAGCGGGGCAAGCTGGTGGTCATGCTGAACCGGTCGCGCGATGCGGAAGCCATCATCCCGTGGAAGGACCAGAACCCCCGGGAGCGCTTCCGGCAGGGCGATCCGATCCGCGCGGTCCTGAAGAAGGTCGAGGAGACCCCCAAGGGGCCCCGCCTGATCCTGTCCCGTGCCGACCCGCTCTTCGTGGCGGCGCTCTTCAAGCTCGAGGTGCCGGAGATCTACCAGGGCATCGTCGAGATCAAGGAGATCGCCCGGGAGGTCGGCGGGCGCACCAAGATCGCCGTGTCCAGCCGGGACGACTCGATCGACCCCGTGGGCGCCTGCGTGGGCCTCAAGGGGTCACGCGTCCAGGCGGTGGTGTCCGAACTGGGGGGCGAGCGCATCGACATCGTCCCCTGGCACCCCGAGACCGAGGTCTTCGCCCGCCGGGCGCTGGCGCCGGCACGGGTCTCCAAGGTCATCAGCAGCCCGGACCGGCAGGTCATCACCGCCATCGTGGACGAAGACCAGTTGTCGTTGGCCATCGGCCGCAACGGTCAGAACGTCCGGCTGGCGTCCCAGCTCATCGGGTGGCAGCTCGACCTCTACGGCTCCCGCGAGTGGTTGGAGAAGGGGGCGGATCTGTCGCTGTTCAGCGGCGGGTCGGACGACCAGTACGAGACGGCGGATTTCCCGCTCGAAGAGCTGGATCTGGGCGACGGTACTCTGGCGGCCCTGAAAGCCGCTGGATATGATACCTTTCTTCAGATCATCGACCTGGAACGCCGCGATTTTCTGGGCATCGAGGGCCTCGGTGAGGACGCGGCCGACCGCCTGCTTCAGCTCATCGACGAGCTGACCGTGGTGGAGGAGGCGCCGGCCGACGAAGACGATGTCGAGGACGACGGTTCGGACGACGAGGACGACACGGTCGATTCCGACGACGACGACGAGGCGTCCGCCGAGGTGGAGCAGGAATCGGACGACGAGGACGATGAAGACGAGGACGACGGAGAGCGTGAAGGCTGAGGCTCTCCGCCTCATGGGCCTGGCCCGACGGGCGGGCGCGGTGGCGACCGGTTCGGAAGCCACCCGTCGCGCGATCCGTTCGGGCGAGGCCCGACTGGTCTTGACGGCTGACGACGCCTCGCGTCTGCAGCTCGAGAAGATCGAACGAGAGTTGAGAAATCAGGCGGTCCCTCGGGTCATCCTGGGGGATCGCGCCACGTTGGGTGCCGCAGTAGGTCGAGGGCCGACCACGGCGGTAGCTGTGACGGGGGCGTCCTTCGCCGCCGAGTTGTGCAAGCGGCTCGGAACCGGGGACCTTCCGCACGAACTGGAGGAATAGCGACAGCATGCGGGTCATCGAGCTAGCCAAGGACCTCAAGGTCGACGTCGAGGCGTTGGTCTCGCTCCTTCGCGAAATGGGGATTTCCGTCCACGACGAGGAATCCAGCATCACCGACGGCCAGGTGGCCAAGGTGCTCGCGAAGGTCGAGCGGGAGCGCCGCGCCGGCCACAAGGATCCGGCGGAGGCCATCAAGGCCGCCCTGGAGGAGGCCCAGGCCGGTCCGCGCCGCCGCCGCCGCCGTCGGAAGGCGGACATGCCGGAGCCGGAAGCGGACGACGAGTCCGACGGCGAGGAGGCCGAGGCCGAGGCCGAGGACGAGGTCGAGCCGGCTGCCGCCGAGGCAGCCGCGGACGGCGGGGCGGACGAAGACGAGTCCGACGCCGCCGAGCCGGAGGAGTCCGAGGACGCCGACGAGGTCGTGGCCGCCGAGGCCGACGACGCGGACGACGACGACCACGACGCCGAGCCGGTCGAAGAAGACGAGGTCGACGAGGCGGACGAAGCCGACGCTCCGGTCGCCGATTCCGACGACGACGCCGGGACCGACGACGACGCGGCGGACGACGAGCCGGCCGAGGAGCCTGCCGAGGAAGCGCCGGTCGCCGCGGACGCCTCACCGGAGAAGCCGGCGGCCCGCGAGGTCATGACGCCGAAGCCGTCGCCGGCCCGGAAGGGTCAGCCCGACGCCCCGGTCCGGACCATCCGCCGCCCGACGCCGGCCGCCAGCGCGGGTCCGGGAGGCCAGGTCCGCATCCAGGCCGAGGGCTACACGGCCGACGGCCGACGTGCCCGGGACAAGGGCAAGAAGGGCAAGCGCCGCCAGCGGGTCGACCAGGATGCCGTGCAGGAGAACATCCAGCGCGTCATGGCCGAGATCAAAGGCGGTGGTGGTGGCGGCGGCAGCAAGAAGCGCCGCCGGAAGGGCCAGCGGATGTCCGCCGAGGAGGAGGCCATCCAGGAAGAGGAGCAGCGGCAGGAGGAGGAGCGGGTTTCGCGGACCGTCAAGGTCAACGAGTTCCTCTCCGTGTCCGAGCTGGCCGAACTCATGGACATCACGTCCACGGAGATCATCGGGTCCGCGTTCAAGAACCTGGGCCTGATGGTGACCATCAACCAGCGCCTCGACTTCGATCAGATCGAGCTGCTCCTCGACGAATTCGGCTTCACGGCCGAGCGCGAGGAGGAGTACACCGCCGATGCGGACGTCGAGGAGGAAGAGGAGAACCCGGAGGATCTGAAGCCGCGTCCGCCGGTCGTGACCGTCATGGGACACGTCGACCACGGAAAGACGCTGCTCCTGGACCGCATCCGGAAGACCAACGTGGTGGCCGGCGAGGCCGGCGGCATCACGCAGCACATCGGTGCCTACCACGTCGAGGTCGCGGAAGGGAAGAGCATCACCTTCCTGGACACCCCGGGCCACGCCGCCTTCACGGCGATGCGCGCCCGTGGCGCGGACGTGACCGACGTGGTCATCCTGATCGTGGCCGCCGACGACTCGGTCATGCCGCAGACCAAGGAGGCCATCAGCCACGCCAAGAACGCCGGTGTGCCGATCATCGTGGCCATCAACAAGGTCGACCTTCCGGCCGCGAACCCGATGAAGGTCAAGCAGGAGCTCCTCCAGCACGAGGTGAACGTCGAGGACTTCGGCGGCGACGTGCTGGTTGCGGAGATCTCGGCCAAGACCGGGCAGGGGATCGAGGATCTGCTCGAGAAGGTGTTGCTCCAGGCCGAACTCCTGGAGCTCAAGGCCAACCCCGACCGCGAGGCCCAGGGCACCGTGGTCGAGGCCCAGCTCGATCCGGGCAAGGGGTCCGTCGTCTCGGTCCTCGTCCAGCGCGGTACGCTTCGCGTGGGCGACTCCTTCCTGGTCGGCATGTACGAAGGCCGGGTCCGGGCCATGCTCGACGAGCGGGGCAAGAACATCAGCGCGGCCGGTCCCGGCGTGCCCGTGCAGATCCTCGGATCGGGCGGGGTGCCCCAGGCCGGTGACGTGTTCCAGGTCATGGACGCCGACAAGGCCGGTGAGATCGCCGGAACCCGTCAGCGCCTCGACCGCGAGAAGCAGCTCCGCATCCGGGAGCGCGGGATCAAGCTGGGCGACTTCTCCCAGCTCGTCGCCGAGGGCGCGACCACGACGCTTCCGCTCATCATCAAGGGCGACGTGGACGGCTCCGTCCAGGCGCTTTCCGACGCCCTGGAGCAGATCGGCACGGACGAGGTCCAGGTGGAGATCATCCACCGCGGCGTCGGTGCCATCAACGAGTCCGACGTGCTCCTGGCCGAGACGGCCGGCGCGGTCATCATCGGCTTCCGCGTGCGTCCCCAGACGGCGGCCCGGCAGCAGGCCGAGCGCTCCGACGTGGAGATCAACGTCTACGACGTGATCTACAATGCCGTGGACGACATCACCGCGGCGCTCGAGGGCATGCTGTCGCCGGAGAAGAAGGAGACCGTCGAGGGTGCCGCCGAGGTTCGCGAGACGTTCAAGGTGTCGAAGGTCGGAACCATCGCGGGCTGCTACGTGCAGGAAGGCCGCATCGACCGGAAGGGGCGTGCGCGCGTCATCCGGGACGGCATCGTGGTCTACGACGGCGAGATCGCGTCGCTGAAGCGCTTCAAGGACGACGTGAAGGAGGTCCGCGAGGGGTTCGAGTGCGGCATCGGCGTCCAGAACTTCAACGACGTCAAGGTCCGCGACGTGATCGAGTGCTACACCGTGGAAGAGGTGGCCCGGACCCTCGCCGGGGCGAGCTGATCCCCCGGCGGGGCCCGGCCTCGCCCGTCCGTGGTCGTCGCGTCGCAGACCTGGGAGCTGTCGCTGCCCGGGTGCACGTCGTTGAAGGAGAAGCGTTCGGTGTTGCGGTCCCTCAAGGACCGGCTCCGGGGGCGCTTCCACCTGTCGGTCGCGGAGACGGATCACCACGACGTCCACGCCCGTGGTCAGCTCTCGGTGGCCCTGGTGACCACCGACGGACGTCAGGCCGAGTCCATTCTGGACAAGGCGGACCACCTGATCCAGGAGCACGGCCGGGCGCTGATCCTGTCGTCCCGGCGAACCTTCCACTGATTTCCTGACGCCGCCCATGTCCAAACGTCTGGCACGCCTCAACGAACAGCTCAAGCGCGAAATTTCCGGCCTCCTCCGCACGGGGGTCCGCGACCCCCGTGTCGGCGTCGTGACCGTGACCGGGGTCGACACCGTGTCGGACCTCGCCGTCGCCCGGGTGTTCGTCCGGATCATGGGGGATCCCGCCGAGCGGAAGGAGACCATGGAGGGACTCGAGGCCGCAGCGCCCTTCATCCGGACCGAACTCGGGAAGGAACTCCACATCCGGCGGGTTCCGGAGTTGCGCTTCCAGCAGGACCGTTCCCTCGAGCATGCCCAGCGGATCGAGGAGATCCTCCAGGACGTGCTCCCGGAAGACGACGAGGCGGGCGACGACGCGGGGCCCGACGGTCCGGTGGGCACCGTCCCGGAGACCGACGGGGAAGGGGAGCCGACCGCGTGACCTCGGCGGCCCGCGACGCGGTGCTTCCCGTGGACAAGCACCCCGGGCCCACGTCCCACGACGTGGTGGCGCGGGCGCGCCGGGCGCTGGGCATCCGGAAGATCGGGCACACGGGCACGCTGGATCCGTTCGCGTCGGGACTCATGCTGCTCTGCGTGGGCAAGGCGACGCGGATCGCGGAGTACCTCACGGGTATGCCCAAGACGTACGAAGCCACGGCGCGGCTGGGGGTCCGGACGGAGACCCTGGACACGGAAGGAAGCCCCACGGGTGAGGCCGTGGACCCGTCCGCGGTCACCGAAGACGCCATCGAGGACGCCCTGGCGGCGCTGCGCGGGCCCATCGATCAGGTTCCTCCCCAGTACTCGGCGAAGAAGGTCGGAGGGGTGGCCATGCACCGCCGCGCGCGTCAGGGCGAGCAGGTGGTGCTCGAACCGCGCCGCGTGGTCGTCCACGAACTCGTGCTCCTGTCCTGGGACGGGGCGGATCTCCGGTTCCGGGTGCGGTGTTCGTCGGGCACCTACGTCCGGGCGCTGGCCAGGGACGTGGGGGACAGCCTGTCCGTGGGTGCCCATCTCACCGCCCTCCGGAGGACGTCGGTGGGCGCGTTCGACGTGGCCGACGCCCTGGATCAGGAACGGCTGGACGACCCGGAGGCGGTGGCAGGGGCGTGGCTGGACCCGCTGGCGGCGCTGGCCCATCTGCCGCGCGTCGACGTGGACGCTGCGGGCGCCGCCACGCTCGGCTTCGGGAAGGCGCTGGAGGTCGCGGAGACCCCCGACGCCGAGCTCGTGGCCGTGGCCTGGGACGACACGCTGGCGGCCCTCGGATCCGTCGAGGGCGGCCTGCTCAAGCCCCGGAAGGTCTTCGTTGGCTGACGCCGTGCGGTGGGCCCATCCACCGGGCATCCCCGACGACCGGGGCACGGTGGTCACCGTGGGTACGTTCGACGGCGTCCACGTGGGTCATTGGAGCGTGCTCGAGGAGATCCGCGAGCGGGCCCAGGCCGCGGGTCGGCGCAGCGTGCTGGTCACCTTCGACCCCCACCCCCTCCGGATCGTGCGTCCGGACCACGCGCCGCGCCTGCTCACGACCCCGACCGAGAAGAAGGAGATCCTGGCGGAAAGCGGCGTGGACTACGCGGTGTTCCTCTCCTTCACGGAGGCGCTCTCCCGCTACGAACCCAGGCGGTTCGTGGAGGAGATCCTGGTGGATCGCCTCGGGGTGGAGGAACTGGTCATCGGGTACGACCACGGCTTCGGACGGGATCGCTCCGGCGACGCCGACACGCTTCGACGCATCGGCGACGAGCTCGGGTTCTCGGTGGACGTGGTGGCGCCCGTGAACCGGGCGGACGCCTCGGTGTCGTCCACCCGCATCCGGCGGGCCGTCGACGCCGGTCGCATGGAAGAGGCCCGGGCGTGTCTGGGGCGGCCGTATTCCCTCCGGGGCGTGGTGGTACGCGGGGAACGGCGGGGTCGGGAGCTCGGGTTCCCGACGGCCAACCTCATGGTGCCCCAGGCCGACAAGCTGGTACCCCCCCCGGGGATCTACGCCGTCCGCGGGGTCCTGCGGTCGGGAACCCACCAGGGCGCATTGCATCTGGGCCCCCGGCCCACGTTCGTGGGTTCGCCGCCCACCATCGAACTCCACGTGCTCGACTTCGACCGCGACATCTACGGCGAGGAGGTCCGGGTCGACTTCGTCCGCCGGCTCCGGGACGTCCGGCCGTTCGACAGCGTGGCCGGTCTGGTGGCACAGATGCGGGACGACGTCGATGAGGCCCGCCGGGTCCTGGCGGACGACGACCGGCACCCGGGGTCGGAGTAGGGGGTTCCCCATCCGTGGGCCGCCCCCCCGTGGACGCAACGCACGGTTTTCCATACCTTTGAGGGCTGAGCAAACCCAGAACCGCTTCCCTTGCAGCGTCTGACTCCTGCGGAGGCAAAGAATCCGAAATGACGACAGCGAAATCCGACATCATCGCGAAGTACGGGCTCCACGACACCGACAAGGGCTCCGCCCCGGTGCAGATCGCGCTCCTCACGCAGCGTATCAACGATCTCCGTGAGCACTTCGACAAGCACAAGAAGGATCACCACAGCCGCCGCGGCCTCCTGAAGATGGTGGGCCGCCGCCGGCGCCTGCTGGATTATCTCCGGCGGACGGACGTCGAACGGTACCGCGAGCTGATCGCGGACCTGGGTCTGCGTCACTGAGTTTTCCAGGCGGCGGCCACACCGATCGGGTGGGCCGCCGTCTTCGTATCCCCTCGGGGTCTCGAGCATGAGAGCCCGGACGGGAGACGGCCATCGATCTTCGATGTTGCTGCACCGTGGGCCGCGCGTGAGCGTGCTCCCAGGCGGCGGTCGCTCTCTCCTCCGTTCCTTGCTCGACGCTTCCAGGGGCCTATCCCCGGTCACCGACGTGGTGGCCACAGACCGAAGTGAGAGAGACACACATGATCCAGAGACTCGAACGGCAGTTCGCCGGGCGCACCCTTTCGCTCGAGGTCGGCCGCATGGCCCGCCTCGCACAGGGTTCCTGCCTGGTGCAGTTCGGCGAGACGGTGGTGCTCTGCGCCGCCACGGTGCAGGACAAGCCCACGCACCTTCCCTTCTTCCCGCTGACCATCGAGTACCGCGAGAAGAGCTACGCGGCCGGGAAGATCCCCGGCGGCTTCTTCAAGCGTGAGGGTCGCCCCGGCGAGAAGGAGATCCTGTCCGCGCGGCAGATCGACCGGCCCATCCGGCCGTTGTTCCCCGAGGGATTCATGCACGAGACGCAGGTCGCGTGCTTCATCCTCTCGGCGGACCAGGAGAACGACGCCGACATGCTGGCCATGCTCGGCGCCTCCGTGTCGCTGTGCATGTCCAAGATCCCGTTCAACACGCCCGTGGCCGGTGTGCGGGTCGGACGCATCAAGGGCAACTGGGTCCTGAACCCGACGTTCCAGCAGCTCGAGTACTCCGACCTCGACCTCACGGTCGCGGGCACGGAAGACGCCATCACGATGGTCGAGGGTGGCGCCATCGAGATCTCCGAGGAGGAGATCCTCGAGGGGCTGAAGGTGGCCCACGAGGGCATCAAGGAGCTGATCGGGCTGCAGAAGGAGCTCCTGAAGGACCACAACGTGCCCGACATGGAGTGGACGCCCATCGAGCCCGACTCCACCCTGAAGGACAAGATCGAGGGCATGGCCGCCAGCCGCGTGGCCGAGGCCCTGGCGCTGTCCGACAAGCAGGAGCGGCAGCAGGCCATGGCCGCCGTTCGTGAGGATGTCATGGGCCAGCTGGCCGACGCGGACGACGACTGGTCCGACCACGAGAAGGACGTGGGCGAGATCCTGCGGGGCATCGAGAAGAAGACGATGCGTCAGGCCATCCTGGAGCGCGGTGAGCGCGCCGACGGACGGGGCCTCGACGATGTCCGCTCGATCACGTGTGAAGTGGGCGTCCTGCCCCGGACGCACGGATCGGCGCTCTTCACCCGCGGCCAGACCCAGGCGCTGGGCGTGGTGACGCTGGGTACGTCGCGCGACGAGCAGCGGATCGACTCCATCGACGTCCGCGAGGAAGTGTCGAAGTCGTTCATGCTGCACTACAACTTCCCGCCCTTCTCCGTGGGCGAGGCGCGGCCGTACCGCGGCACGTCGCGCCGTGAAGTGGGTCACGGGAACCTGGCCGAGCGGGCCATCCAGCCGCTGCTGCCGGCGTACGACGACTTCCCCTACACGATCCGGATCGTCTCCGACATCCTGGAGTCGAACGGGTCGTCCTCGATGGCCACCGTGTGCGCGTCTTCGCTGTCGCTGATGGATGCCGGTGTGCCGCTCAAGTCGGCCTGCGCCGGCGTGGCCATGGGGCTGATCAAGGAAGGCGACGACGTGGCGGTCCTGACCGACATCCTCGGTCTGGAAGACGCCCTCGGCGACATGGACTTCAAGGTGGCGGGTACGCGCAACGGCGTGACCTCCATCCAGATGGACATCAAGATCCAGGGGCTGACCTTCGAGATCATGCAGGAAGCCCTGCAGCGGGCCCGCAAGGCACGCCTGCACATCCTGGACATCATGGACCAGACGCTCTCGGCCGGTCGCGACGACCTGTCGCCGTGGGCGCCGCGGATCGTGAGCATCCAGATCAACCCCGAGAAGATCGGTGAGATCATCGGGCCCAAGGGCAAGACGATCCGCGCCATCCAGGACGAGTCGGGTGCGCAGATCGACATCGACGACTCCGGCATCGTGAAGATCGCGGCCGTGTCCGGCGAGGCCGGTGCGCGGGCCCGTGAGATGATCGAGGCCATCGTCAAGGAGCCCGAGGTCGGCCGGATCTACGAAGGTCCGGTGAAGAACACGACCTCCTTCGGCGCCTTCATCGAGATCCTGCCCGGTACCGAGGGGCTCTGCCACATCTCGGAGCTGCAGGAAGATCGGACGGAGCGGACCGAGGACGTCCTGAAGAAGGGCGACATCACCCGGGTCAAGCTCCTGTCCATCGACGAGAAGGGCCGGCTGCGGCTGTCCCGGAAGGCCGCGCTGGCCGAAGACGCGGCCAACGAGGACCAGTCGGACCAGCCCGCGGCGGAGTAGTCCGGTCGGCGGCTCAGCCGCCGACCCACGGATCGAGTCGGGGGTGCGGGCTGCAAGCCCGGGCCCCCGGTCTCGTTCCGGGCCGGTGGGTCCGGTCCGCCGGCGTCAGCCGGGCGGCTGTCGGGACCGGCCCGGAGGGCCTTCCGGAACTGGTCCCGGGAGCACGATGCGCCTAGTTTCAATGGCTTGCGAGATGCCCGTGCCGGCCCCTTCCGATATCGACATTTCCCCCACACGAGTAGCGTCATGCTGATTGGTGTACCCAAGGAGATCAAACCCGACGAGTACCGCGTCGCCCTGACCCCCGCCGGGGCGGAGATGCTGACGCAGGCCGGCCATCAGGTGGTCATCGAAACGAACGCCGGACTGGGCTCCGGCTTCACCGACGACTTCTACGAGAACGCGGGCGCCGAGATCGTCGACACCTCCGACGAGGTGTGGCAGCGCGCCGAGATGATCATGAAGGTCAAGGAGCCGATCCGCCCCGAGTGGCCGAAGATGCGGGAGGGCCAGGTGCTCTTCACGTACTTCCACTTCGCGGCGGACGAGGAACTGACCCGGGCCTTCCTGAAGAGCAGGGCCACGGCCGTCGCCTACGAGACCGTCGAGCTGTCCACCGGTGAGCTGCCCCTCCTGACACCCATGTCCGAGGTCGCGGGCCGCATGGCCGTCCAGGAAGGCGCCAAGTACCTCGAGAAGCCCCAGGGCGGCCTGGGCGTGCTCCTCGGTGGGGTTCCGGGCGTGCTTCCGGGCAAGGTCCTGATCCTCGGCGGCGGTGTGGTGGGAACGAACGCCGCCAAGATGGCGGCGGGCCTCGGTGCCCGCGTCCACATCATGGACATCAACCTGAACCGGCTCCGGTACCTTGACGACACGATGCCGGCCAACGTCAACCTGCTGTTCAGCACCCGGTACGCGATCCGGAAGCAGATCGAGGACTCCGACCTGATCATCGGGGCGGTCCTGATTCCCGGGGCCAAGGCGCCGAACCTGATCACCCGCGAGGACCTGAAGCTCATGCGCCCCGGCACGGTCATCGTGGACGTGGCGGTGGACCAGGGCGGGTGCGTCGAGACCATCAAGCCGACCACGCACCACGACCCGGTCTACGAGGTCGAGAACGTGATCCACTACGCCGTGGCCAACATGCCCGGAGGAGTGCCCCGCACGAGCACGCTGGCCCTGACCAACGCAACGCTCCCGTACGCCATCGCGCTGGCCAGCAAGGGCTGGAAGAAGGCCTGCCGCGACGACAAGGCGCTGAAGTTGGGCGTGAACGCGGTGGACGGCCACGTGACGTACGCGGGTGTGGCCGACGCGTTCGGCCTGGAGTGCCGGAACGTCGACGACTTCCTCGGCGCCACCGCCCAGGCGTGACCGAAGTCGTAGCGGGACCTCTGCGCGACGGAACCGGGGGCGGGGCATCGACGCCCCGTCCCCGGGTCCGGTTCAAGCGTCTGCCGTCCAACCCGGACCTTCCGCTTCCCAGCCGTGCGACGCCGCAGGCGGCGGGGTTCGACGTGCGGACGTGCCAGGACGAGGTGGTGCTGGCGCCGGGAGAGATCCGGCTGGTGGACACCGGGCTCGTGATGGAGTTGCCCGAGGGGATCGAGTGTCAGGTCCGGCCGCGTTCGGGGCTCGCCCTCAAGCACGGCGTGACGCTCCCGAACAGCCCGGGCACCATCGATCCGGACTACCGGGGAGAACTGCGGGTGATCATGCAGAACCTCGGGAGCGAACCGGTCCGGTTGGCCCGTGGCGAGCGGATCGCCCAGCTGGTGTTCGCCCGCTTCGAGGCTCCGGACATCGAGGAAGCCGACGCCCTCAGCCAGACCGCCCGGGGCCGGGGTGGGTTCGGCAGTACCGGTACGGACTGAAGGGTGGTCGGCGGAGCCATGGGCCGGCGGGGTGCCGGGGGCCGGTGGACCGGTCCCGTTCTTGCACCACGACGGGGTGGCATCGCCGCCGCCGTAAACGTATGTTCACTGGCCTTTCCGGGCCCGACAACCGCCTGAGAGCCAAGCCTTGTCCCTTTTTGCGAACTGGTTCAGTTCGGGGCGCCTCGTCCCGGTGAACGACATTGCCGTCGACCTCGGCACGGCGAACACCCTCGTCTACGTGAAGGGCGAGGGGATCGTCCTCAACGAGCCGTCGGTGGTGGCGGTGGAGAAGGGGTCCAAGCGCATCATGGGCATCGGCCTCGAGGCCAAGCGCATGTTGGGCCGGACTCCGGAGGGGATCGAGGCCATCCGGCCGCTGAAGGACGGCGTCATCGCCGACGTGGACGTGACGGAGATGATGCTCCGCCACTTCCTCAAGCAGGTGACCGCCAAGCGCATCTTCCGCATCAAGCCACGAGTGGTGGTGGGTGTGCCGTCCGGCATCACGGAACTGGAGCGGCGCGCCGTCCGGTCGTCCGCCATGGCCGCGGGTGCCAAGGCCGTCTACATGGTGGACGAGCCCATGGCGGCGGCCATCGGCGTGGGCCTCCCCGTGGAGACCCCCACCGGGAACATGGTCATCGACATCGGGGGAGGCACCACCGAGATCGCGGTCATCGCCCTGTCGGGCATCGTGTCCAACACCTCGATCCGGGTCGGTGGCGACGAACTGGACTCCGCCATCGTCACGTTCCTGCGGAAGAACTACAACCTGCTCATCGGAGAGCCGACGGCCGAGGCCATCAAGATCCAGATCGGGTCGGCCTTCGACTTCGGCGAGGAGCGGGAGATGGAGGTCAAGGGCCGCGACCTGGTATCGGGCATCCCGAAGACGGTCACGGTCCACTCCCAGGAGATCCGGGAGTGCATCCAGGAGCCGATCCAGGCCATCGTCGAGGCGGTGCGCCGGGCCCTGGAGATCACGCCCCCCGAGCTGTCTTCGGACATCGTGGACCGGGGCATCGTCATGACCGGTGGTGGCGCGCTGATCCGAGGCCTCGACCGGCTGTTGCAGCACGAGACGAACCTGCCCATCCACGTGGACGAAGAGCCGCTGACCTGTGTGGTCCGCGGCGCGGGCCGGATCCTCGACGACCTGCAGAAGTACCGCACCGTCCTGGTGACCTGAGGGTCCGCGGTGATGTCCGGGACGGGAACGCCGGCCAGGGCCGCCGCCCGGCCGGTCCGCTGACCGCCGGAGCGCCGCCGTGCCTCCCTATCCGGTCGAGCCCGAGCAGAGCGGAACCCGCCGCTCGCTGACCCTGGCCGTGGTGTTCCTGCTCGCCGCCGTGTCGGTGACGTACCTCCCCGACGTGGCCCAGCAGCGCCTCGCGTTCGGCCTCCGGGCCTCCGTGCTCCGGCCGTTCATCGGCATGCAGCAGCGCCTGGCCGACGCCCGCCTTCGGGCCGCCCAGGTCGAGGTGCTCCGGGCACAGCTCGACTCGCTGGCGGGGATCCTCTCGACCCAGTCGAGCCTCTCGGACGAGAACAGAACCCTCCGCTCGCTGCTGGGGCTGGCTCGCCGCATCGGTCCCCGCTACGTGCCGGCGTCGGTGCTGCGTCCCGGAACCGCGGGATCCGAGAGCATGTTCCTCCTGCTCCTGGGCGCCCGGGACGGCGTCGAGGAAGGGGCCCCGGTCATCAACCGACACGGGCTCGTGGGCGTGGTCCGCGAGGTCCGCGAGCGGACCGCGGTGGGCATGGACTGGACCCATCCGGACTTCCGCGCGAGCGCGATGACGGCCGATGGCGCGGCTTACGGCATGGTGGAGAACCGCCGCGGCGACTTCCGGGAGGCGGACCGCCTGATCCTGGCCGGGGGCGCGTACCACGAGCAGCTCGCTCCGGGCACCCTCGTGGTGACCTCGGGCCTGGGACGTCGGTTTCCCCGCGGGATCCCGATCGGGCGCATCGACGGGGTGGCCGAGGTGGAGGCGCAGTGGCTGAAGAACTACTGGCTCCGGCCCATGGTGCTGCCGGGTGAGGTGACCCACGTGCTGGTGGCGCTTCCGCCGGACAGCCTGGGCGACCTCTCGGCGGCCCTCCCCCCGGACTCCGCCCGGAGTCGCCTCGAAGAGCTGGACGCCGAGGCCCGGACCCAGGTGCGTCTCCAGGCGTTGGAGGACTCCGTGCTCGTGCTCCGTGCGCGACTCGAGGAGGCCATGGCCGCCCGGCCCGGAGGAGGCCCATGAGGTCGCCGGTCCTGGTGTGGGTGGTGGTCGTGGGCCTGTTCGCGCTCCACTTCGTACTCCACGTGGGGCTCGGCCTCGGCCCCGAGGCACCGGACCTCCTGACGGTGGCCCTCCTGCTGGCCGCCCGGGAGGTGGACGTGGGCAAGGCCGCGGGGACCGGGTTGGTGTTCGGTCTGCTCGAGGACTCGTTGAGCGTCCTGTCGTTCGGGGCCAACTCCGTGGCCATGACGCTGGTGGGGTCGCTGGGGGCCGTCACCCGCGACCTGTTCGTGGGCGACTCGCTCTTCTTCCTGGTGTCGTACTTCGTGGTGGGCAAGTGGCTCCGGGACCTGATCCACTGGCTCATGGTCGGGGACTCGCTCCGGCAGCCGTTCGTCGACCAGGTGCTGGTCCAGGGTACGCTGGGAGGGATCTACGCCGCCGTGGTGGGTATCGTGATCATGGCCCTGACCGGACTCTGGAGGGAGGTACCCCGATGAAGACGCACCACCCGCTGGCGCGCCGCGCCCGGGCCCGGGGCGCCTACATCGCCATCGCGCTGTTCATGGGCGCCCTTTCGGTGGCCTTCTTCCGCGTGCAGGTCCTGCGGTCCGACACGTGGGAGCTCCGGGCCGAGTCGAACCGGCTGCGGCAACTCCCGGTCACGGCCCCCAGGGGCACGATCTACGACCGGAACGGGAACATCCTGGCGGACAACGTGCCCGGATACGCGATCACGCTGCTCCCGGGGCCGCCGGACTCGATCCGGACGACGCTGGAGCGGATGCGCGAATACGTGGAGATGTCCGATGCGCGCATCGACCGGCTCGTGACGACGCTTCGCCGCTACGGCACCGAAGTGGTCGTGGACGCGGACGCGGATTTCGAGGTGGTGAGCGCCCTCGAGGAACGCCGCGCCGAGTTCCCGGACGTGTACATCGAGATGCGACCGCGGCGGCGGTATCCGGCGGGCGAAGCCTTCGGGCACGTGCTGGGCTACGTGGGCGAGATCACCGCGCCGGAGCTCGAATCCGCGGCCTTCGACTCCGCCCGGTACGAACAGGGCATGGTGGTAGGGAAGAACGGGATCGAACGGCAGTACGAGGAGGCCCTGCAGGGGCGACGGGGCCTTCGGTACGTGGAGGTCGACGCCCGGGGGCGGATCGTAGGCGACTTCGAAGGGTTCACCGCCGACCGGGGGGAGGGGGGAGAGGACCTCCGCCTGAACCTCGACCTCGAGCTCCAGCAGTGGATCCACCGGATCTTCCCGGACTCCATGCGGGGTGCGGTCGTGGCCCTGGACCCCGCCGACGGTGGGGTCCTGGCCCTCTACTCCGCGCCGGGCTACGACCCGAACGCCTTCGTGGGCGGGATCGACCCCGAGTTGTGGACCCGGCTGAACACCGACGAGGCCCGGCCCCTCTACCACCGCGCCGTCCTGGGACTGTACGCCCCCGCTTCGACGTGGAAGCTGGCATCGGCGGGCATCGCCCTGGACCTGGGGGTCATCACCCCGGACGAGGTCATGCCGATTCCCTGTACCGGATCCATGTACTGGGGCAACCGCACGTGGCGGTGTCACTACGCGGCCGGACACGGCTACAACAACCTGGCCCAGGCCATCGGCAACTCCTGCGACGTCTACTTCTACCAGATGGGCGCCCGGGTGGGGCTCGAGCGGCTCCTGGAAGGCGCCACGGAAGTGGGCTTCAGCCGGCAGTGCGGCATCGACCTGCCCCACGAGAGCAGCGGTGTCTTTCCTGCCGAAAAGGAGTGGTGGAACCGGCGGTGGGGCTATTCCCCCGGGGAAGGCGAGGTGTTGAGCCTGGCCATCGGGCAGGGGCCCAATTCCCAGACCCCGCTGAAGATGGCCCAGTACTACGTGGCCCTGGCCCGGGACGGGTCGGCTCCCGCCCCGGCGCTGGCGCAGGGTGCGGAGTTGGGCGAGGGATGGAAGCTGGACCTGGCGCCCGAGCACCTCGACGCCCTCCGTGAGGGGCTCCGAACCGTGACCTTGCCGGGCGGGACGGCCCACTTCGGGACGGCGCTGGAGCACTGGGACATCCTGGGCAAGACCGGCACCGGTCAGAACGAGCTCAGCATCCAGGGACTCGCCGAGGACCACGCGTGGTTCGCCGGTATGGCCGGCCCACCCGGGGCCCCCCCGGAGATCGTGGTCGTGGCGCTGGTCGAGTTCGGGGCCAGCGGGTCGCGCGTGGCGGCCCCGATCGTGGCCAAGGCGGCCGACTTCTATCTCCGCAGGAAGCACGGCATTCCCGTCGACACCATCCAGACGTACCTCGAGCACCTCCGGACCGGAACGCCCGCGCCGTGGTATGGCCGGCGCTTCGGCGGGCGGTAGCCCGACGTGACCAGGCTGTTCGAACGGTGGGCGGTGGATCCCGCGCTCGTGCTGGCCATCTTGGGCCTCACGGTGTTCGGCCTGGCCATGATCTATTCGGCCGGCGTGGTCTACATCCCCAACGCGGTCACGGAGAACGCCTGGATCCGGCAGTCGGTGTGGTTCTTCCTGGCGTTGGGGGTCTTCTCGGTCCTGTCGCGGGTGCCGCTGCGGTGGATCGAGTGGGTGGCCATCCCTTCGTACGTGGTGAGTGTCCTGCTCCTGGCTCTGACGCTGGTCATCGGCACGGGGCGGGGCACGGCAGCTGGAGTGAAGAGCTGGATCGACCTGGGGCCCATCGGGTTCCAGCCGTCGGAGATCGCCAAGATCGCCACGATCCTGGTCCTGGCCCGACTCCTCTCCCAGCGCGACGAGCCGCTGACCTCGCTGCGCGACATCCTGGCCCCTTCGGTCCTGGTGGGGATCCCGCTGGTGTTCGTGATGCTCCAGCCGGACATCGGCACGGCCATGGCGTTCGCGGGCATCCTGTTCGCCATGCTGTTCTGGGCGGGCACCCCGGTGGCGCTGCTCCTGCTGGTGGCCAGCCCGGTGGCCAGCCTGATCCTGGCCTTCGACACGATCTTCTGGTCGTGGTACATCGTGGCGGTGATCGGCTTCCTGTACTTCTACCGGTATCGCCTCTTCCTCTTCGAGTCGGTGGCCGTGGTGCTGGCCAACTTCGCCGCGGGGACCATCGCACGACCCCTCTGGAACTCCCTCAAGCCGTACCAGCAGAACCGCATCCTGGTGTTTCTCGATCCTGAGGTCGATCCGCGGGGGGCCGGCTACCAGTTGATCCAGTCGAAGGTGGCCATCGGCAGCGGAGGGCTGACGGGAAAGGGGTTCACGCTGGGCACGCAGAAGCGCTTCGACTTCCTTCCCGAGCAGCACACGGACTTCATCTTCAGCGTGGTCGGAGAGGAGCTCGGGTTCCTCGGTACCATGGCCGCCCTGGGGCTGTTCGCGTTCGTGCTGGCCCGGCTCGTGCACCTGGCCCGGGAGTCCGCCGATCCCTTTGCCGGCCTGGTGCTGTTGGGTATCTTCGGCGCTTGGCTCGTCCACATCTTCGTCAACGTGGGCATGACGGTGGGCATCGTGCCCATCACGGGCATCCCCCTCCCGTTCGTCAGCTACGGGGGTACGTTTCTCCTCATGTCCTGGGTCGCCGTGGCCATCGCGGTGCGTGTGGCCCACGAGCGCTGAACGACGCGCCGCGACTGCAGACCAAGGACACCATGGCCTGGTTCCGGAAGGACAAGAAGCCCCTCAAGGCGCAGGACAAGCGGGACGTTCCCGGCGACGTCTTCGACAAGTGCCAGGGGTGCGGCGAGATCCTCTACCGGGAGCGGTTGGCGCAGAACCTGAACGTCTGTCCCACCTGCGGCCACCACCTCCGGATCTCCGCCGAGGAATACCTCGAACTGCTTCTCGACGAGGGTACCTTCCAGGAGATGGACGCCGGCCTCCGCGCCGCCGATCCGCTGGGGTTCCGGGACCTCAAGCCGTACCGGGACCGCATCGCCGCCGCGGAGGCCAAGGGCAAGACCGAGGCGGTGCGCAGCGGCCTCGGCGAGCTGGACGGGATGCCGGTGGCCCTGGCCGTGATGGACTTCTCGTTCATCGGAGGGTCCATGGGTTCGGTGGTGGGCGAGAAGATCGCCCGCGCCGCGCACGCCGCGCTGGACCGGCGGATTCCGCTTCTGGTGGTGTCGGCCTCGGGGGGCGCCCGCATGCAGGAGGGGATCTACAGCCTCATGCAGATGGCCAAGACCTCCACGGTGCTGGCGCGTCTGCACGAGCAGGGCATCCCCTTCATCTCCATCCTGACCCACCCCACCACGGGGGGCGTCACCGCGTCGTTCGCCATGCTCGGCGACGTGAACCTGGCCGAGCCCGCGGCGCTCATCGGATTCGCCGGACCCCGGGTCATCGAGGAGACGATCAAGCAGGAGCTGCCCAGCGGGTTCCAGCGCAGCGAGTTCCTCCTGGAGCACGGGATGGTCGATCGCGTGGTCGATCGTCGCGAGCTGAAGGAGACCATCGCGCTGCTGCTCCGGCACATGGCGGACCACTGGTCGGACGGGTCGGAGTAGGCGGAGCATGGAGGGTCCCGACAACCGTGCCGTGGGGGTGACCCTGGCACCGGAGCGCCTCGACCGGCCGTTCGCCGACCCGCTGTTCGGGCGTCTCTTTCCGCCGTTGGCCACCGGCGTCCACTGGGGCCTCGAGCGCACGTTGGGGGCCCTGGAAGCCCTCGGAGACCCGCACCGCGCCTACCCGACGCTCCACGTCGGAGGCACGAACGGGAAGGGGTCGGTGGCGGCGACGCTTTCCGCGGCATTGAGTCAGGGGGGGCGGCGGGTAGCGTGCTACACGTCTCCCCACCTCTGCTCGTTCCGGGAGCGCTTCACGGTCCGGGGCCGGGCCCTGAGCGAGGCCAAGCTGACGGAACTGGCCGACGAGATCCGGCCGGTGGTCGTGGAGCACGGGCTGACGTTCTTCGAGGCGGTGACGGTGCTGGGCTTCCACGCCTTCCGGGACGCCGGGGCCGAGATCGCGGTCATCGAGGTGGGCCTGGGCGGCCGTCTGGACGCCACCAACGTCATCACGCCCCTGGTGTCCGCGGTGACCAACGTGGCCCTGGACCATGCCGACTACCTGGGCGACACGCTTCCGCAGATCGCCCGGGAGAAGGCCGGCATCGTGAAGCCGGGGGTTCCCTTCGTCACCGCCGAGGCGGACCCGGCGCTGGTGGAGATCTTCCGCCGCGTCGCCGCCGGGCACGGTGCCCCGTTCCAGGCGGTGGACCCGACCCGGGAGGTCCGCGACGTGGAGGTGGCCGCCGACCACACGTCGTTCACCCTGACCACGCGGGCGTGGGGTGACCTGCGGGTCACGACGCCCCTCGTGGGCCGCCACCAGGCCGCCAACACGGCGCTGGCGGTCGAGGTGCTGGAGTACCTTCCCGAGGGCCTCCGCCCCGAGGCGTCGGACGTGCTGGCCGGCATCGCCGCCGTCCGGCACCCCGGGCGGGATCAGATCGAGACGATCGACGGTCGGACCTGGATCTTCGACGTGGCGCACAACACGGCCGGCATCCTGAGCCTGGTCGACACGCTGGACCGGGTGGGGCTGCCCCGGCCGCTGGTGGCCCTCGTGGGGGTCCTGGGCGACAAGGACTGGCACACGATGCTGCCTCCGTTGCTGGCGCGCTGCGATTCGGCCGTGCTCACCCAGCCGCCCACGGCCCCGCCCGAGCGGCGCTGGAGTCCGTCCGAAGCCGCCGACGCCGTGCGCCACGTCACGCCCCTGCACGTCGAGAAGGACTTCCGGTCGGCCCTGGCGCGGGCGCGGGCGGAGGCCGGAGCCGGTACGGTGGTCGTGACCGGCTCGTGCCACACGGTGGGTTCCGCGTTGACGGCGCTGGGACGGGAGCCGCTGGACCGGGCGGGGTAGGCGAGGAGCGGGGTCGGCGAGAGGCGGGGTCGGCCCGTTCCGCCATGGACGCGACCCGCGGTACCTCCGTGATTCATGAGCCCCGGGTGGTGGGGGCGTGGAGGCGTCCACCCCCTCGCGGTTGAATCACCCGCCCAACCCGGTAGATTCCGCCGACCCATGGCCAGCAACGACTTCCAGCGACTCCCGGGCTTCCGGGACTTCCCGCCCGAGGACCTCGCCCTCCGCGCCCACGTCTTCGACGCGTGGCGGCGCACCGCCCTGCGGTACGGCTTCCTGGAGTACGACGGGCCTCCGCTGGAACCCCTCGACCTGTACGTCGAGAAGTCGGGCGAGGAGATCGTCGGTCAGCTCTACAACTTCACCGACAAGGGGGGCCGGAACGTCTCGCTCCGACCCGAGATGACGCCTTCGCTGGCCCGGATCCTGGGCGAGCGGAGCCGGGGCATGCCCAAGCCCATCCGCTGGTTCACGACGCCGCAGCTCTTCCGCTACGAGCGGCAGCAACGGGGTCGGCTCCGGGAACACTTCCAGTGGAACGTGGACATCGTCGGTGAGGAGAGTGTCTCGGCCGACGCGGAGGTACTGGCGGTGGCCATCGACGGCCTCCGGGCCCTCGGCCTGACCGCCGCGGACTTCCGGGCCCGGGTGTCCGACCGGCGGTTGCTGACCGCGCTGCTGGGCGCCGTGGGCGTCGGGCCGGACCGCATGGGGGCGGCGTTCGCCCTGATCGACAAGGTCGAACGGATGCCGGAGGACAAGGCCCGGGCAAAGCTGGCCGAGGACGTGGGTCTCGACGATGCGGCCGTCGACCGTCTCATGGCACTCCTCGGTCCCGTCACCATCGACCAGCTCGCCGACGCGTTCGCCGGGCACGACGATGTCGAGGCGGCGCTCGGGCCCCTCCGGGAGTACCTGACCATTCTCGACGCGCTCGGCCTGGGCGACTTCGTCGGGCTGGATCTGACCATCGTCCGGGGCCTGGCCTACTACACCGGCATCGTCTTCGAGCTGTTCGACGCCCAGGGCGAACTCCGCGCCATCTGCGGGGGCGGGCGCTACGATCGCCTGCTCGAACTCGTGGGCGGGGAGCCGCTCCCCGCCGTGGGGTTCGGCATGGGCGACGTGGTTCTCGGCGAGCTGCTGGCCGAGCGGGACCTCGTGCCGGACTATGCCCGCGCCGTCGACTACTTCCTGGTGGTCATCGGCCCGGAGCAACGGGACGCCGCGCTGCGCATCGCCTCGAGCCTGCGGGCCAGGGGACGGAGCGTCGTCTACGCCCTGAAGGATCAATCCGTGCGCAAGCAGTTCAAGGCGGCCGAGACGGAAGGAGCCGCCACGGTGCTGGTACTCGGCCCGGAGGAAGCGGCACGCGGTGTGGTGGTGGCCCGGGACATGGCCACGGGACAGGAGCGGGAGGTGTCCCCCGGGGATCTGGCGTGAACCGGGCCGACGAGGAGACGGCCCGCCGCGTACGGGAGGTGGCCGACCGGGCGGTCCGGCGTCTGGACATCCTCGAGTGGGTGATCCTGCTGGGGGCGGTGGTCGTGGCCCTGGGCGGAGGCGCTCTGGTGGCGTTGATGGTGGCCGAGCCGCTGGGATGGAGCGTGCGGGGGACCTGGATCGTGGCGTCGCTGCTCCTGTTCGGGGTACCGGGCGCCGTCGTCCTCCGGCGGACACGAAGGGAAGAAGAGGAGATCCGGCGGCGCCTGGAACGGTCCGGGCCCGCCGACCCACGCGCAGAGGGGAACGACGGGAACCATGGCTGACGAGAAGAAGCTGACACCGCGGGGCGACGACTTCTCCGCGTGGTACAACGAGGTCGTGCAGCGCGCCGAACTGGCGGACTACTCGCCCGTGCGGGGCAGCATGGTCATCCGGCCCTGGGGCTACGGGATCTGGGAGAACATGCAGCGCGCCCTGGACCAGATGTTCAAGGACACGGGGCACGAGAACGCGTATTTCCCGCTGCTCATCCCCATGAGCTTCATCGAGAGGGAGAAGGACCACGTCGAGGGGTTCGCCCCCGAACTGGCGGTGGTCACGCAGGCCGGCGGCAAGCAGCTGGAGGAGCCCCTCGTCATCCGGCCCACCTCCGAGACCATCATCTACCACATGTACGCGAAGTGGGTGCAGTCCTACCGGGACCTGCCCATCCTCATGAACCAGTGGGCCAACGTCATGCGGTGGGAGCTGCGGACACGGCTCTTCCTGCGTACCGCCGAGTTCCTCTGGCAGGAGGGCCACACCGCCCACGCCACGCCCGAGGAGGCGGAGGAAGAGACCCTCTCCATCCTGGGGATCTACCGGACGTTCATGGACGAGTGGATCGGCATGCCGCCGGTGACCGGGCTCAAGTCCGAGTCGGAGAAGTTCGCCGGGGCCGTGCGCAGCTACGCCTGCGAGGCCCTGATGCAGGACAACAAGGCGCTCCAGGCAGGCACGTCTCACTTCCTGGGGCAGAACTTCTCGAAGCAGTTCGACCTCAAGTTCCAGTCCGTGGAGGGCCAGGAGGAGTACGCCTGGAACACCTCGTGGGGCGTGTCCACCCGCCTGGTCGGCGGCATGGTCATGACCCACGGAGACGACGACGGGTTGGTGGTTCCGCCCCGGCTGGCACCGGTCCAGGTGGTCATCGTCCCGATCCTCCGCGGCGACGACACCCAGGCCGCGGTGCTGGCCAAGGTCGACGAAGTGGCAGGCCGTCTGAAGGAACTCGGCGTGCGCGTGAAGGTCGACGCCCGCGACCACCTGTCGCCCGGTGCCAAGTACTACGAGTGGGAGCGGAAGGGCGTGCCGTACCGGATGGAGATCGGCCCGAAGGATCTCGAGAAGGGGTCGGTGGCCCTGGCCCGGCGCGTGATTCCCGAGGGGGCGAAGCGGAAGGAGTTCGTCGAGGAGAACGAAGCGGTGGCCGGCATGCCGGCGCGGCTGGAGGCGTTCCAGACCGAACTCAGGGACCGGGCACTGGCCCGCCGAGAGGCGAACACGGTCCGCGGCGTGAACTCCCTGGGCGAACTGGCCGAAGCGCTGGATGGCGGCGCCGGATTCGTCTACACGGGGTGGAACGGGGACCCGGCCGTCGAGGAGCAGGTGAAGGAGGCCACGAAGGCCACGTCCCGGGTGATTCCCGGTCCGGAGTTCCGGTCGGACCCGGCCCCCGCCACGTGTGTGTCCGGCAACGGCAAGGCCGAGGTGGAGGTCGTGTGGGCCCGGGCGTACTGAGCGCCCCTTTCCCGCGGCGGGACGGCCGCATCCACTGCGGCGACGTGCCGGCGGCCGACCTGGCCGCTCGCTACGGAACACCCCTGTACGTCTACGACATGCGCTCCATCCGGGAGCGCATCGAGCGCTTCCGGAGCGCCTTCGGGTCCGACGCCCTCCTGGCGTACTCCGTGAAGGCCAACGGCAACCTCGAACTCCTGCGGCGGCTGCGTGCGGCGGGGTGCGGGGCCGACATCACCAGTCTCGGCGAGCTGTTCCGGGCGCGGAAGGCCGGCATTCCGCCCGAGTCCATCGTCTTCGCCGGCGTCGGAAAGACCGAGGGCGAGATCGCGGCGGCAATGCAGGAGCGGATCTACGGCTTCAACGTGGAGAGCGAGGGCGAGCTCGAACGCATCGCGCGGGTGGCCGCGGGGATGGGGGTCCGGGCGCCGTTCGCCGTTCGGGTGAACCCGGACGTGGTGGCCGACACGCCCCACGAGTACACGGCCACGGGCCACGCGGCCACGAAGTTCGGGGTCCCCCTCGACCGGACCCGGGCGCTGTACCGGTGGGCGTTGGATCAGCCGTCGCTCCTGCCCCGGGGCGTCGACGTGCACATCGGCAGCCAGATCGTCGAGGTGCGTCCCTACCTCGAAGCCCTGGACCGGGTGTTGGCCCTGGTGGAGGACCTCCGCGGGGAAGGCATCCCCCTGGAGTATCTGGACATGGGCGGTGGCTTCGGCATCCGGTACGACCAGGAGCCGGGCCTGGACATCGACGCCCTGGCGGCGGAGGTGGTGCCCCGGGTGAAGGCGTCGGGGCTGCGTCTGGTGCTGGAGCCGGGACGGGCCGTGGTCGGAGAGGCGGGGCTGCTCCTGACCCGCGTGCAGTACGTGAAGCGGACCGCCGCCAAGACCTTCGTGATCGTGGACGGGGGGATGAGCGAGCTGATCCGCCCGAGCCACTACGGCGGGTACCACAAGATCGAGCCGGTGGACGCGATGGAAGGCCGCGCGCCCGAGACCGTGGACGTGGTGGGGCCGGTCTGCGAGACCGGCGACTTCCTGGCCAGGAACCGGGACATCGACATGCCCGAGCCCGGAGAGTTGCTGGCCGTGCACACGGCGGGCGCCTACGGCTTCGTCATGGCCTCGAACTACAACGGCCGCCTTCGCCCGGCCGAGATCCTGGTGGACGGCGCCGACGTGCGTCTGGTCCGCCGCCGCGAGACGCTCGACGACCTGATCCGCGCAGAGGAGGACCTTTGAGCCACGAGCACGACGCCCACGACCGGATCCTGATCCTGGACTTCGGCTCGCAGTTCACGCAGTTGATTGCCCGGCGCATCCGCGAGGAGCGGGTGTACTGCGAGATCCACCCGCCCACCCGCGACCTGGCGTGGATCCGGGAGTTCGCACCGGCGGGCGTGATCCTGTCGGGTGGTCCGTCCTCCGTCTACGACGACGACGTGCCGACGGTGGAGCGGGGCCTGCTGGAGGCGGGGATTCCGCTCCTGGGCATCTGCTACGGGATGCAGCTCATCGCGCACCTCGAAGGTGCGAAGGTGCACCGGGGCAAGCGGGAGTACGGGCGTGCCGCGCTCTCGGTGGACGTGGATCAGGGGCTCTTCGCCGGCTTCCATGCCGGGGAGGCCAGCACCGTGTGGTGTTCCCACGGCGACCACGTGGACGAGCCCCCCGAGGGATACGAGCGGGTCGCGTCCACCGCGTCGCTGCCCACGGCGGCGTTCCGGGCCACCGACCGGGACATCTGGGGCGTGCAGTTCCACCCGGAAGTGGCCCACACCGCCCGGGGCGACGAGATCCTCTCGAACTTCCTGTTCGAGGTCTGTGGGTGTCGGCCGACCTGGACGGCGGGTGCGTTCATCGAGGAGACGGTGGCCCGCATCCGGGAGCAGGTGGGCGACCGGACGGCCATCTGTGGCCTGAGCGGCGGGGTGGACTCCTCCGTGGCGGCGGTGCTGGTCCATCGGGCCATCGGCGACCGCCTCACGTGCATCTTCGTGGACCACGGCCTGCTCCGGAAGCACGAACGGGTGCAGGTCGAGCGGATGTTCCGGAGCCACTACGAGATGAACCTCGTGGTGGAGGACGCGCGGGAGCTGTTCCTCGGCCGGCTGGAGGGAGTGACGGACCCGGAGCAGAAGCGGAAGGTCATCGGCAACACCTTCATCGAGGTGTTCGAGTCCACCGCCGCCCGTGAGGGCACCGGGGCCGGGTATCTGGTGCAGGGCACGCTCTATCCGGACGTCATCGAGTCGGTGAGCGCCGGAGGGCCTTCGGTGACCATCAAGACCCACCACAACGTGGGCGGACTGCCGGAGGACATGCCGTTCGAGCTGATCGAGCCCCTCCGCGAGCTGTTCAAGGACGAGGTGCGCCAGGTCGGCCGGGAGCTGGGGTTGCCCGAGGAGTTCGTGGGCCGTCACCCGTTCCCCGGACCGGGGCTCGCCATCCGGATCCTCGGCGACATCACGGAGAAGCGGTTGTCCGTGCTGCGTGACGCCGATGCGATCTATCTCGAGGAGATCCGGACGGCCGGGCTCTACGACGAGATCTGGCAGGCCTTCGCCGTGCTGCTGCCGGTGCAGTCGGTAGGCGTCATGGGCGACGCCCGGACCTACGAGAGCGTGCTCGCCCTGCGGGCGGTCACGTCCCGTGACGGGATGACCGCCGACTGGTTCCCGTTCCCCCACGACGTCCTGGGGCGCATCTCCACCCGGATCATCAACGAGGTCGAGGGGATCAACCGCGTCACGTACGACGTCAGCTCGAAGCCGCCCGCCACCATCGAGTGGGAGTAGAGCCGGACCCCACCGTCGAACCGGCGGCGACAGGTGTGCGCGAAGGCGACGGGGCCGATGCGGCCATGGACGCGGCCCGTGGCACCGCCGTGATTCCGGAGCCCCGGGGGGTGGGGCGGCGGCGGCCGTATGCCCCGCCGCCGCCCCTCGGGACCGCCCCGCTCAGCCCGGGATCAGTCCGCTGGCCAGCCGGTAGTCCACCCGCCCGCCGCCGCCCATGGACGGACCGACGCGGACGTAGATGACCTGGCCGGGCGCCAGGTCGACGGAGATCGACTCGTTGCCCAGCACACCGCCTTCGTCCTGATCGCTGGAGTCCAACGGCTCGCGGTAGGAGCCCTCTTCGTAGATCTCCAGGCGCAGGTCGCCCTCGGCGGCCCGGGTGAGCACCGTCAGGATGCCCCCGGCCTCGGAAGTGATGCGGAACCAGTCCCACGGGTCGCCGGCCGCCGGATCGATGCTGTCGTTGTGGTCGGCACCCGGCTCGATGGATTGCGCCAGACTCGGCCGTCCGTCGGGGTCCTCCGCCCGGGCGGCCAGGTCGGACGCCAGGAAGGAGCCTCCCACCGAGAAGGGCCCGGAGCCGCCACCGAACGTGCCCACGAACACGTGGTACGTGCCGGCGCGCGGAAGGACGACCACGGCCTGCTCGGCTCCGACGTCGCCGCCGTGATCCCCGTCCATCTCCCCGCCGGGGAGGGTCTGCCCCTCCTCGTCCGTCACGCGGAGCCGCAGGTCGTCGCCGGGGCTCCGGGCCACGACGGTCAGGAAGCCCGCACCGTCGACGGTGACCCGGTACGCGACCTCCCCGGTCATGCCCAACGTGCCGAGGGTGGTGCCGCCCATCGGGAGGGGGTCCTGACCCGCCCCGGCCACGGGAGAGAGCAGGGCCGCGGCCATGAGGAACGTGCCGGTGCGAGCGAACGGACGACGGGGCATGGGACGACCTCTCGTGGGGATGGACTGCGGCGGCGGAATCCCGGTCGCGCTCCCGCAATGTCCCCCCGGACCACCGGTTCCATCAAGCCCGGCGTCCTGCCGCTCAGCCCCCGGCGACGCTGTCCGGGTCCGGTCGGCTCCGCGTCGCGTCGAGGCGGGCCTCCACGTCGTTCCACACGTCCCGCATGAAGCCCAGGTCCTGGGCGTGGGCGTCCACGAACGCGGTGAGCTGGGCCTCGGTGACCGCATGGCGTTCGAGGACCGCCGTGCGCTGGGCCTCCGAAAGCTCACCCGAGCCGTGGAGGGCGGTCACGCGGAGATCGACGTAGGTGGCCACGAAGATCTCCCGGTCGATGACGCCGGTGGCGGCCGACGGGTCGCCGCCGCACGCCGCCAGGAGCGTGACGAGGGCCAGGCCCGACGCGACGAAGAAGGTGGGGATCCGGGGCATGGGCGCGTGCGCGGGAAGATCGAGGACGGGGAAGGGACGTCGGGATGGTACGCGCCGGGTGCCCCAGGGGTCCAGATGTCGGCCTTCTTCCAGGCCTTCGGAGCCGTTGGCATGGGGGTTGCAAGGTAGGGGGGCATCGAGACGAGGACCCGGAGCGCTGCACCCCCGGAGCCTCGTCCCTGAAGACCCGCAAACCGCGGTGCCTCGGCTCGCCGAAACGCACTGCGCTGCCAACGGAGAAGGACCCCATGAACAAGACGACGACTCTTGCGGCCCTGGTGGCCGCGTTCGCCATCGCCGCTCCCGCCGCCCAGGCCCAGATCTCCCTGGAGGCCCGCGGCTCCATCCAGAACCCCACCGGAGACTTCGGCGACGACGCCACGAGCGAGGCCGGCTTCGCCGGAACCGTGTTCTTCAACGTCTCGCCCCGCCTGTCGCTGTATGGCGGCTACGGCGTGGAGACCTTCGGTTGCGAAGGCTGCAACGACGACGACGGCTATCAGTCGAAGGGCTTCGAGGGCGGCGCCAAGTTCATCCTGACGCCCACCCCCACCGGCGTTCTGCCGTGGGTCCGTGCCGGCGCCACGTTCCACGACCTCGAGGTCGAGAGCGGTGCGTTCCGCGCCACGTCGGACCGGAAGGTCGGCTTCCAGGCGTCTGCCGGTGTCGACATTCCGCTGGGCCAGGTCCTCTCGTTCTCGCCGGCGCTGCGCTACCAGGCGTACACGGCCGAGTTCGACGTGATCTCGGACAACATCGTCGCCGAACGCGATGTCGCGTTCCTGGCGCTCGACTTCGGTGTCCACATCCATCCGGGCGGCTGACCCCCGGAATCAGGCCGCGCTGCGGCTTACGGCACGACATCCCCCCGGAGCACGCTTCAACGAACATCCATCACAGGAAGGAACCCATGACTGCCCGACAGAAACTCTTCCGTACGACGACCGCCCTGCTGCTTCCCATCGCCTTCGCGGCGTGTGACGACGACGATCCGACCGGTCCCGACGGCTCCTCCGGCTCCGTGAGCGCCGTCATGCACGACGGATCGGGCGCGTCCGGAATGACCGCCGCCCGGGCCATGTCCGGCGCGTTCGCGGGCTCGGCCAGCGGCAGCGCCCAGGTCTGGATCTACTCCGATGCCGAAGGCTGGATCGCCCTCGGCTCGCCGACCAACGCCACGGTCCAGATGCAGAGCGACACCGAGACGATGATCCACGGGTCGGCCACCGTGCCGGCGGGCTCCTACACCCGCGTGCGCTTGGTCATGGAAGGCTTCGATGCCGACATCGCGGCCGGCGCGGTCCTTGGTGGACTGACGCTGGACGCCGCCGTGACCATCACCATGGGCGGCTCGGACGGCCGCGTGGAGATCGAGAAGACGATGACGCCCTTCACGGTGTCCGCTTCCTCCACGACGAAGCTGGCCTTCGACCTGAACTCCGAGGCCTGGGTGGACCAGCAGAGCGCAGAGAGCCGCTCGGCCGCGGACGCCCGCATCCAGTCGGCCACGTCTGCCTACGTGGCGTCGTAGCGCGCTAGTTTACTCCGGAGTGTCCGGGGGTCGCGGCTGCCGCGGCCCCCGGTGCTCCGTCCTTCCACACGGGTTCCCATGAGCATGTCGTCCCGCCTGCGTACCCTCGCCGTCCCGGCCCTCCTGGCCGCGTCGGCCTGCGCCGTGAATCCCGCCACGGGGGAGCGCCAGCTCTCCCTGATCAGTGAGTCCCAGGAGATCCAGATGGGCCGGGAGGCCGATCCGGACATCCGCGCCTCCATGGGCGTCGTGGACGACCCCGAGCTCCAGCGCTACGTGTCCGAACTGGGCCTGGCGCTGGCCGCGGAGTCCGAGCGCCCGGACCTGCCGTGGCAGTTCACGGTCATCGACGATCCGGCGGTCAACGCCTTCGCCGTGCCCGGGGGCTTCATCTACGTGACCCGGGGCATCCTGGCGCACTTCGAGAACGAGGCGGAGCTGGTCGGCGTGCTCGGCCACGAGATCGGGCACGTGACCGCTCGCCACTCCGTGAACCAGATGAGTCGGCAGCAGCTCCAGCAGCTCGGCCTGGGTGTGGGCATGATCTTCTCGGAGAACGTCCGGGAGTACGGGCAGGTGCTGGCGGCGGGCCTCGGCCTGCTGAACCTCCAGTACTCACGCGGCGACGAGACCGAATCCGACGAACTCGGCGTCCGATACATGGTCCGGGAAGGGTACGACCCGCATCAGCTCCGGGGCGTCTTCGACATGCTGGCCCGCGTGTCGGGTGGCGAAGGGAGGGCCCCCGAGTGGCAGTCCACCCATCCGTACCCGGAGAACCGCGCGCAGCATCTCCAGCAGGTGATCGCGGCCCAGCCCGGCACCGCCTCGGCCGACGAGGTCGACCGGGAGGAGTACCTCGACCGCATCGACGGGATGATGTTCGGACCGAACCCGAGGGAAGGGTACTTCGTGGACA
The DNA here is from genome assembly GCA_040216925.1 of Longimicrobiales bacterium. GTDB lineage: Bacteria > Gemmatimonadota > Gemmatimonadetes > Longimicrobiales > Gaopeijiaceae > JAJCZZ01. Next base: position 131,792 of record JAVJOF010000002.1, on the reverse strand, counting down.
CCCGCTTCCTGCATCCGGATCTCGCGTTCGAGATCACCTTCCCGTCGGGGTGGCGCACGGTCAACCAGAAGACCGTGGTGGCCGCGGTCAGCCCGGACCAGGACGCCGTGGTCACGCTCCAGCTCGCCGAGGGTTCCGACCCCGAGTCGGCCATCCGGACCTTCCTGGGCCAGGAAGGCGTGAGCGGTGGGCCGGTCCGCAGGACGGGGGGCGCGGTCCGCGCGCTCTTCTCCGCCACGACGCAGGAAGGAGAGATCCGCGGCGAGATCGCCTTCCGTACCCACGACGGCGCCCTCTTCCAGATGATGGGGTACGCGCCGGCATCGCGCTGGAACGCCCGCGCCGCTGCCGTCTCGGGAACCCTGTCGTCGTTCGATCGGGTGACCGACCGTTCGGTCCTGGACGTCCAGCCCTGGCGTCTGGAGATCGTGCCGCTCCGGAGTGCCCAGTCTCTCCGGACCTTCCACGCCAACCATCCGTCGCCGGCGTCCCTGGAGCGGCTGATGTTGATCAACCGCGTGGACGACGCCGACTCGGTCATACCGGCAGGATCGCGCATCAAGCAGGTGGTGGGTCGACCCCTCCCGTGAACCCGGGACGGCCCGGACCGACCGCCGGACGCGGCGTTCTCGCGATCAGGGGTCCCAGGGGGTATTCCTGGCGCGCATCTTGAATCATTGAGGGTGTGGCCGCGCCGGTCCCTGTCAGCATGGCAGGGGCAACCGGGGCGGGACGCGTTCCTCCGCCAGGATCCGACGACATGCTCAGTGCCGACCGCTTGACCGTAAAGGCTTCCGAAGCCCTCCAGAACGCTGCCCACGACGCCCGGCGCCGGGGCAACGCGGAGGTCCACGGCGCCCACCTGCTCGACGCGCTCCTTTCCCAGGACGAGGGGATCGTGGCACCGGTGCTCCAGAAGCTGGAGATCGCCCCCGGGCTGATCCAGTCGCGGGCACGGGAGGCCCTCGACCGCATGGCCCGCGTGGACGGCGGGGCCGACCCCACCTTGTCGCGGGATCTCCGCCGGGCCCTCGACGGCGCCGAGGAGGTATCCCGCGAACTCGGGGACGAGTACGTGTCCACGGAGCACCTCCTGCTCGGGCTGACGGCGGAGAAGAACGACGCGGGCCGGATCCTCCGCGACGCCGGCGCCACGCTCTCCGAGGTCCGAGGGGCCCTGGACGCCGTGCGTGGATCCCACCGGGTCACCGACGACACCCCGGAGGACTCCTTCCGGGCGCTGGCGCGGTTCAGCATCGACCTCACGGAGAAGGCCCGCCGTGGCAAGCTCGACCCCGTCATCGGCCGCGACGAGGAGATCCGCCGGGTCATCAAGGTCCTGGCCCGCCGGACCAAGAACAACCCGGTCCTGATCGGCGAGCCGGGCGTCGGCAAGACCGCCATCGTGGAAGGGCTGGCCCAACGCATGGTGGAGGGCGACGTGCCCACGACGCTGTCCAACAAAAAGCTGGTCCAGCTCGACATCGGGTCGATGCTGGCGGGGGCCAAGTACCGCGGCGAGTTCGAGGAGCGGATGAAGTCCGTGGTCAAGGAGATCACGGAGGCCGACGGTCGCTACGTGGTGTTCATCGACGAGATGCACACGATCGTCGGGGCAGGCGCCGCGGAAGGCGCCGTGGACGCGGGCAACATGCTCAAGCCGGCCCTGGCCCGGGGGGAACTCCGCGTGGTCGGAGCCACGACCCTGGACGAGTACCGCAAGCACATCGAGAAGGACCCGGCCCTGGAGCGGCGCTTCCAGCCGGTGTTCGTGGCACCCCCCTCGGTCGAGGACGCGGTGGCCATCCTCCGGGGCCTCAAGGAGCGCTACGAGGTCCACCACGGGGTGCGCATCACCGACGACGCCATCATCGCCGCCGCGAAGCTGAGCGATCGCTACATCGGCGGCCGGTTCCTTCCCGACAAGGCCATCGACCTCATCGACGAGGCAGCGTCCCGACTGCGCATCGAGATCGACTCGCTCCCCCAGGAGATCGACGAGGTGGAGCGCCGTGTGACGCAGCTCGAGATCGAGCGCCAGGCACTCCAGAAGGAGACCGACAGTCCGGCGGTGGAGCGCCGACGGGCCATCGAGGAGGAGCTGGCGGGCCTCAAGGAGACCAGCCAGGGCATGAAGGCCCGGTGGCAGGCCGAGAAGGACGTGATCGGGCGGATCCAGGAACTGCGGTCCCGCATCGACGAACTCCGGATCGAGGCGGATCGGACCACGCGTACCGGGGCGCTGGAGCGCGCGGCGGAGATCAACTACGGCGAGATCCCGGCCGCGGAAGAGGAGGTGGCCCGGCACGCGGCCCGTCTCGAGGAACTCCAGAAGGACCAGAAGTTCCTCAAGGAGGAGGTCGAGACCGACGACATCGCGGCGGTGGTGGCCGAATGGACCGGCATTCCGGTGGCCCGGCTCATGGAGTCGGAGCGGCAGCGGCTGACCCACCTCGAAGACCATCTCGGGGAGCGCGTGGTGGGGCAGCGCGAGGCCGTGGAAGCGGTGTCGAACGCGGTGCGGCGTGCCCGCGCCGGACTCCAGGACCCCGACCGTCCGGTCGGCTCGTTCATCTTCCTGGGGCCCACCGGCGTCGGGAAGACCGAGACGGCCCGGGCCCTGGCCGACTTCATCTTCGACGACGAACGCGCCATGGTGCGCATCGACATGTCGGAGTACATGGAGAAGCACGCCGTGGCACGCCTGATCGGGGCGCCTCCCGGCTACGTCGGCTTCGATCAGGGCGGTCAGTTGACCGAGGCGGTGCGACGCCGGCCGCACGCGGTCATCCTCTTCGACGAGATCGAGAAGGCCCACCCGGAGGTGTTCAACGTCCTGCTCCAGATCCTGGACGACGGGCGCCTGACCGACGCCCGCGGGCGCACGGTGGACTTCCGCAACGCCGTCGTGATCATGACGTCGAACATCGGAAGCCAGGCGATCCTGGAGGCGGGCGGCGAAGGCGACTGGAGCGACGTGGAGCGCGACGTCCGGGCCCAGCTCCACCGCCACTTCCGCCCCGAGTTCCTCAACCGGGTGGACGACATCGTCGTCTTCCATCCCCTGGGCCCCGACGAACTGCGGCACATCGTGGATCTGCAGCTTCGGCGGGTGGCGGCCCTGGCCGCGGACCTGGGCGTGACACTCGAAGTGACCGACGAGGCCAAGACCCACCTGGCCCGCGAAGGGTACGACCCGGTGTTCGGGGCCCGCCCGCTGAAGCGCGCGATCCAGCGTTCCATCCAGGACCCCCTGGCCCTCTTCCTCCTGGACGAGGAGGTGGCGGAGGGCACCCGGATCGTGGTCAGCCCGGACGACTCGGGCGGGCTCGAGTTCGAGGCGGTGCCACCGCCCGCCCTGGCGGAGGCCGGGGTGGGGCAGGACCCGACATGACGCGAAGACGCCCGGAAGGCGGGCCCGGCCTTTCACCCGGACGGCGTTTGCCTGACATTTCGGCGTCGCCCGACCCACTCCCGCCGAGGTGGACATGATGGATCTGCCGGTTCCGACCCGTCGGCCCCTGGCCCGGGGCCTCCTGGGTACCGCCCTGCTCGTCGCCGTCGGAGCCTGCACCACCGTCGTGCAGGGACCCTCGCCGGGTGCGGCCGTGGCGCCGCAGCTCACGGTCGAGCGCTTCTTGCAGGCCTCCAACACCCGGGATCTCGACGCCATGAGCCGTCTGTTCGGCACGGCGAACGGCCCCATCGGCGACACGGGATCGACGTTCGGGTGCGCGTTCAAGAAGATGGGGTCCTGGTTCGGCGGAACGCCGTGCCAGAAACGGAGCGAGGTGGAACTCCGTCTGGACGCCATCGCCCGGCTCCTGCAGCACCAGGACTACACGATCAGCGGCGAGGAACCGGTGGCGGGACGGTCGAACCCCACGCGCAGGGTCTTCGTGACCCTCCGTCAGGGCCAGCAGCAGGTGTCCCGGCTGCCGTTCGAGGTGGTGCGTACCGGCGAGGGGCGGTGGCTGGTCGAGCGGGTGGACCTGGAACGGGTCATGGCCGGCGCACGGTAGGGAAGGCGCTCGGTTTTGTGGAACCCCGGCCGCGGGTTCTGGTAGCCCGGAGGTCCGGGCACGCTTCGTCAGACGCCGTGCTCCACGAGCTCCACGAGGACGTTCCCGGTGCTCCGGGGATGCAGGAACGCCACCCGGTGGCCCCGGGCTCCGGGGCGGGGGGTGGTGTCGATGAGTTCGACGCCTTCGGCGGCGAGCCGGCGAAGGTCGGCGTCGAGGTCGGACGAGCGGTAGGCGAGATGGTGCAGGCCGGGCCCCTTCCGTGCGAGGAAGCGCCCGACCGTGGTGTCCGGGCCGAGGGGCTCGAGGAGCTCCACCGGCCCGCAGAAGCATACGCGGACGCCCTGGTCTTCCAGGGTCTCCACGTCGGAACCGGGGTGGCCCGACACGAGTTCGAAGAGTCGGGACGCATCGGCGATCGACGATACGGCGACGGCCACGTGGTCGAGTGGCAGGCCGTTCGATTCGAATACGTTCATTCAGGTCCTGCGCGGTAGGATGCGGTGCGGGACGACGGCCGGCGGATCGTAGGTTCGGCCGGCACACGCGACAAGGAGTGTCGAGATGGCTACGAGTGAGAAGATCCTGGAGGTTACCGACGAGAACTTCACCGCCCAGGTGGAGGAGAACGCAGGACTGTCCATGGTGGACTTCTGGGCCACCTGGTGCGGTCCGTGCCGGATCGTGGCACCGGTGGTCGAGGAGCTGGCCGAGGAGTACCACGACAAGGGACTCCGCGTCGCGAAGCTGGACGTGGACTCCAGCCCGTCGACGTCGGCGCGCTTCGGCATCCGGTCGATCCCGAGCATCCTCTTCTTCAAGGACGGCGAGGTGGTGGACAAGGTCATCGGTGCCGTGCCGCGGCAGCACCTGGAAGAGAAGATCCAACAGCATCTGGGTTGATCCGACCCTGATGGCTGGAGCGGTCCCGGGAGGCCGGCGGACGTTGCGTCCGCCGGCCTCCGGTCGTTGGGACGCCCGCGTCGGGGCCGGCGGTGGTCCCGGCCCCGTCGAGGCGTAGATTGGCGCCGTGGCCACCCTCTACCTCGTCAGCACCCCCATCGGCAACCTCGGCGACCTCTCGGCGCGCGCCGGACAGGTCCTGAACGGCGTGCACCGGATCCTGGCCGAGGACACGCGCAGGACCCGTGTGCTCGCCGACCACGTCGGGGCGTCGTGCCCCCTCGTGTCGCTCCACGCGCACAACGAGGCCGAGCGGGTGCAGCGCGTTCTCGGGTGGCTCGACGACGGCGAGGACCTGGCTCTCGTGTCCGACGCGGGCACGCCGCTCGTGTCGGATCCCGGAGGCCGACTGGTGGCCGCGGTCACCGCCGCGGGGCACACCGTGGTGCCGATTCCCGGGCCGTCGGCGGTGCTGGCGGCTCTGGTGGCCTCCGGCCTGCCGTCGGAGCGGTTCGTGTTTCTCGGTTTCCCGGACCGGAAGGGCCCCGGGCGTCGTGACCTCCTGGACCGGGTGGCCGCGTCGGAGGACACGGTGGTGCTGTTCGAGAGCCCGCAGCGGCTGGTCCGGCTGCTCGACGACCTGGCCGGGGCATGCGGGCCCGACCGGCGGGTGTCGGTGGCCCGCGAGCTGACCAAGATCCACGAGGAGTTCGTCCGGGGAACCCTGCCGGAGGCTGCCCGCTACTACGAGGAGCACCCCCCCCGCGGCGAGGTGACGCTGGTGGTGGCGCCTGCGGACAACGCTCCGGCGGATCCGGGGGTCGTAGAGGAGGAAGCCCGGGTCCTGGCCCGGGCGCTCCTGGCCGAAGGAAGGCGGGCCAGCCAGGTCGCGAAGGCCGTGGCGCGGCGCCTCGACGTATCCAGGAACGACGCCTACCGTATCGTCCTCGACGTCGAAGCGTCCGGGGCCTGAAGACGCCGACGTGAACTCCATCCGAATCCCCCGGGAACTGTCGTGAGCATCTGGACCCTGGCCGCTGCCTTGCTGATGGCGGCGCCCGCCCCGCAGGGGGTCGATTCGATCACCGTCACGCGGCTGCAGTACGACGGTGGAGGGGATTGGTACGCCAACCCGTCGTCGCTCTCGAACCTCCTCGACGCCGTCCGCGAGCGCACCGGGATTCCCACCGCCCGACGGGAGGCGACGGTCACGCCGCTGGATCCGGCGCTCCGGGATCACCCCTATTTGTACATGACGGGTCACGGCGACGTCCGGTTCACCCCCGCCGAGCGGGCGGCCCTCCGGGCGCATCTCCTCGGGGGCGGGTTCCTCCACGCCGACGACAACTACGGTATGGACGAGTCCTTCCGCACCGAGATCGCGCAGATCTTTCCCGACGCCGAGCTCACGCCGATCCCGGCGGACCACCCGGTCTTCCACACGTTCTACGACCTCGGGGACGGGTTGCCCAAGATCCACGAGCACGACGGGGCACCGCCTCAGGCGCTGGGAATCTTCCAGGGCGGGCGGATGGTCGTGTTCTACAGCTACGAGTCCGACCTCGGCGACGGCTGGGAGGATCCGGACGTCCACGACGACGTGCCGGAGGTCCGGGAGCAGGCGCTCCGCATGGGGGTGAACCTGGTGCTCTGGGTCCTCGGGCAGGCGGCGCCGTGAGCCCTTCGTTCCGCAGCCTCGAAGCGCGGGTGGAGGGCGTGCGGGGCTACCTCCGGTCCGCGGCGTTCCGCGCCGCCACCGTGTGGTTCGCCGCCGGGGGCGCCGTGGTGCTGGCCGTGGCCTGGACCCTGGCCGGATCCGACGGCTGGCGGCAGGGCAGCGACCTCCCGTTGGTCCTGGATTTGCTCCTGATCGGCCTTGGCGTGGCCGCGTTCGCCGGGGTGACCCGAGGAGCCCGGCACTGGTTCGCCGAGGCCCGCCTGGCTTCGGCCATGGAGCGGGCGTCCGGCCTGCAGACGGGAACGGTGCGCGGTTCACTCGAGCTGGGCCGTGCCGTGCCCCCCGGCACCTCGGTGGCGCTGGCCGGGCGTGCCGCCCGGTCCGCCGTCGAGGGGCTTCGGGGCGACCATCGGGAGCTTTCCGGAGATCTGGGCCGGCGGGTGGCGGAGTGGACACGGAGGGGGATGGGGGCGCTGGCGGTGGGGACGGTCACGGTGGTGGTCCTGGCGGTGGCGGCGCCTCAGCGTGCGGCCCTGGCCTGGTCGGGCCTGGTCCGCCCCCTGGGGCTCATGATCGATCCGGTGCTGGAGCCCGTCGTGCTCACCCCGGGCGACGTGGAGGTGCTGCGAGGCTCGGACGTGGAGATCGCCATCGTGGCGCCCGGGCGGGAGTCGGTCGACGTGGCGTGGCAGGCGGCCGGCGACGTGGCCCGCACCCAGACGGTGATCCTGGACGAAGCGGGGCGGGGACATCACCTCCTGCCGGCGGTCTCGGCCCAGCTCGAGTACGAAGCGCGCGCCCCCGACGGGGCACGGGCCGGCCCCTACCGCATCGTGCCGGTGGACCCGCTGTTCGTCTCGGATCTCCGGGTCGAAGTGGCCTACCCGCCCCACACCGGTCTGCCGCCCGACGAGTACCGGGGCGAGGTGCCGCCGCTGGTGCTGCCGGTGGGCACGCGCCTGTCCGTGGAAGGCCGGGCCAGCCGCCGGTTGGCGGTGGCCGCCCTGACCGGTGAGGACGGCGACGCCGCGATCCGGTTCGACGTGGAGGGCCCCGACTTCGAGGGCACGTGGGTCCCGCGGCGCGACGGCACCTACCCGTGGCGGTTCACGGACGAGGACGGGGGGCCGGCCGAGATCCAGCCGGAGCCGCTGGTCCTGGCCCTGCAGGCGGATCAGCCACCGCTCCTGACGATTCCCCTTCCGGGGCGGGACACGATCCTGCCCATGAACCTCCGTCAGCCCCTGATCCTGGAGGCACGCGACGACTACGGTCTCGGCCGCCTCGAACTCGTGGCCTGGCGGGTGACGTCCTTCGGGGAACGCCAGGAGTCCGTGGTGCAGGGCCTGGACCTGGGGGGGACCCGGGCGGCCCTGGCCCGGCCGGTGCTCGACCTGACCCGGTGGGGGCTCCTGCCCGGCGACACCGTGCGCTACTACGCCGAGGTCGTGGACAACGCCCCCGGCGGGCAGGTCACCCGCACCCGGGAGTACGTCCTCCGGATGCCGGGTGCCGCCGAGATGAGACGGGAGGCGGAACGGCGCATCGACGACGTGGCGGAGCGCCTGGAGGAGCTGGCGGAAGAGGCCGGCGAGCGCGCCGACGAGGCCCGGGACATGGAGCGCCGCGCCGCCGCCGAGGACACCCGCCCCGAGCAGGGACGGGGACGCCCGGAACCGGAACAGGCGGCGGGCTTCGAGGAGCAGGAGGAACTCCGCCGGGCCCTGGAAGGCCAGGAGGAGATGGCGGCCGAGGTCGATTCGCTGCGGGCCGAACTCGAGGCGCTCCAGCAGGCCATGGAGGAGGCCGGCCAGGCGGACCCGGGCCTCCAGGAGGATCTGGACGAACTCCAGGAGCTGCTGGAACAGGTGTCCGGGGACGAACTCCGGGCGCAGATGGAGCGGCTGTCCGAGGCGTTGGAGGAGCAGTCCGCCCGCAGCGCCGACGAGGCCATGGAAGATCTGGCCCGTCAGCAGGAGGAGTTCCGCGACCGCCTCGAGGAGTCCCTCGAGCGTTTCCGAAGGGCAGCGGTCGAGCAGGACTTCCGTGCCACCCAGAGCGAGGCCGAGGAACTGGCCCGTCAGCAGGAAGCTCTGGCCGATGCCATGGAGGAGAACGACCAGCCCGAGCTCCGGGCGGAGCAGCAGGAGGCGATGGGCGACCGGGCCTCCGACCTCCAGGAGCGCATGGAGCGGCTGCAGGAGCGGCTCGAGCAGCTCGGCGAGCAGGACGCCGCCGGGGGCGTCGAGCAGGCCCGGCAGCGGGCCCAGGAGGCGGCGGAGCAGATGCAGCAGGCCGGACAGCAGGCGCAGCAGGGTCAGCAGCAGGAGGCCTCCGACGAAGCCAGGGAAGCTGCGGAGGCGATGGAGGACGCGGCCCGCGAGTTGAGCGAGGCACAGCAGCAGATGCAGCAGCAGCAGGCCGAAGCGGCCCAGGAGGCCCTGCGCGCGACGGCGGACGACGCCCTGTCCCTGGCCCGCCGCCAGGCCCAGCTCCGCGACCGGATGCGTACCGCCGGCCAGGAAGAGGTGGACCGGATGCGCGCCGACGAGGCCTCGCTGGTCCAGGGCGTGCGCAACATGGCCCAGAACCTGACCGAGGCCACCGAGGGCGCCATGGACCAGAGCCGGGAGCTCTCCACGCAGATGGGGCGCGCGATGGAGTCGATCCAGCGCACCATCGACGCCATGGAAAGCCGGCGCGGGCCCTCACCGTCGCCCCAGGCGGCGGCCGATCAGGCCATCGCCGACCTGAACCAGCTCGCGCTGATGGCGCTGGCCGGCGCCGAGCAGATGAGCCAGGGCGAGGGCCAGGGCCAGTCGAGTCAGCAGCAGATGAGCGAGCAGATGGAGCAGATGGCCCAGCAGCAGGGGCAGCTCAACAACCAGACCAGCCAGCTCATGCCGCTCCAGCTCGGCCAGCAGGCCATGTCCGAGCAGCTCCAGGAGATCGCGGAGCAGCAGCAGCAGATGGCCGAGGATCTGGGCGACCTGTCCGAGCAGCCCGGGAGCGAAGAAGCCTCGCTCGGCGACCTCGAGCAACTCGCCGAAGAGGCGGCGGCCCTGGCCGAACAACTCAACCAGGGGCGCCTGAGCCCGGAGGTCGTCCAGCGTCAGGAAGAGCTGTTCCGCCGCCTGCTGGACGCCGGACGCAGCCTCGAGCGGGAAGAGGAATCGGAGGAACGGGAGTCGGAGCGGGCGGCGGCCTTCGAGCGGGGCCAGGTGGTGCCGCTGACGCCCGAGCAGCTCGGGGCCCTGCGCTTCCGGATGCCCGATGCGGAGCAGTTGCAGCGCCTGTCGCCGGCGGTACGCCAGCTCGTGATCCAGTACTTCGAGCGCCTGAACACCGGAACCGGCCGCCCGCCCGGAGGGGGAGCGTGAGGGCTGTGGCACGGGAGCGGAGACCCGGCGGGACCACACGGGCCCGTGCGACGCTCGGGATCCTGGCCGTGGCCGCGGTGGCGTGCGCGTTGGGGCCGTCGGAAACGGCGGCGCAGGCGGCGGAGGAGACCCGCCTGCTCCGGGAAGCGGCCTCCCTGGAGTCCCGAGGCGACTTCGCGGCGGCCGAGATGGTCCTCCGTCGGCTGCTGTCGTCCAGCCCCACGTCGTCGGGGGGGCTCTTCGCGCTGGAGCGGGTGCTCCGTGCCAGCGGCGAGCTCGGCGGACTGCTTCCGGCGGTGGACACGTTCCTGGCCCGGGCCCCGGCCTCGTCCGGCGTCCGGTACCTCAAGATGCGGGTGCTCCTCGAGGTCGATTCCACCGAAGCCCTCGACGACGAGGCGGAACGGTGGTTCCGCTTCGACCCCGACTCCGAGGCTCCGTACCGGGAGGTCAGCCGGGTCTTCGAACGGGCCTACGGACCGGACCGGGCCCTGGAGGTGCTTCGCCGGGGCCGGCGCGCCGTCGGGGACGACGATGCCCTGGCCCTCGAGATCGGCGACCTCCTGGCCGCCAGGGGCGACGTGGACGACGCCGTGGAGGAGTGGGCCCGGGCCGTGGGTCCGGACGGCAGCCAGACCGCCACGGTGTCCCGCCGGGTCACCGCCCTGGAGCGTGGCCGCGAAGACGCCGGACGTCGGTTGGTGGCGCTCCTCGCGGACGCCGACGAGGCGGGCCTGCGGCGGGCGGCCGGCTCCATCGCCCTGGACCTCGGGCTCGAGCAGGAGGCCTTCCCGCTCGTGCGCCGTCTGGCGCGCGACCTCGGGGGCCGGAGCCGCCAGTCCTATCTGGCCGACGTCGCGCGCCGGGCCCGGGACGGTGGCATGTCCGATCTGGCGGCGTGGGCGTACGGCGAGCTCGGCGACGATGCCGACAGCCCCGCCGAGCGCCGCCAGTTCGACCAACGGCTCGTCGAGGCGTCGTTGGCGGCGGGGGACACGGCGGCGGCGTTGGGGGCCCAGCGACGGGTGGTGGCGTCGTACACCCCGGGAACGGTGGACCGGCGGCGGGCGGCCGCGCTGGCCATCCGCCTCGAGGGAGGCTCCGCGTCTCCCCAGCGGCTCCGTGGGCTTCTGGACGACTTCCGCCGCGAGTTCCCCCAGGCGCCCGAACTCGACGAACTGGCGGCCACGGTGGCGGGCGGGCTGCTCCGCCGCGACGACCCGGAGGGCGCGACCGCCGTCCTGGAGGGCATCGACGGTCCCCGGAGCAACCTCGAGCGGGGCTACCTGCTCATGGCCCGGGGCGACGCCGCACTGGGGCGGCAGGCGCTCCTGCTGGCCGTGCCCGGCCTGAATCCGTCGGACGCCACCGGCGTGATCCAGTTCGCCGGCCTCATGGGGCGGTTGCCGCCCGAAGGCGTGACGCTCCTGTCCGAGGCAGGGGTCCTGGCGCATCGGGGGCGCACGGAGGAGGCCCTCGACCGGATCGTCGACGGCCTCGGCGCGGTAGAGGAGGAGGCCCACCCCGGACTCCTGGCGGAGGCGGCCCGGATGGCGGACCGCGGCGGAGCGTCCGCCCGGGCGGCGGCCCTGCGGCGTCGCATCGTCGACACCTGGCCCGACGCGCCCGAGCTCGCGGAGGCGGCGCTCTCGCTGGCACGGTGGAGCGCCGAGGAGGGCAACGACGTTCCGGGAGCCATCCGGCTGCTCGAGGACCTGATCACCGACCGCCCGAACGCCGCCGTGGTGCCCGACGCACGAAGAGAACTGGAACGACTGAGAGGACGGACCTGATGCTGGGACGCGCGAAGGGTGGAGCGAAGGATCTCGGGGCCCGGCGGAGGGCCGGGTCGCGGCACGTGGGGCGTGGCGTGGGCGCGGTGCTGGCCCTGGTCGTCGGGCTGGCCGTCGTGCCCGGGTCCGTCGCGGCCCAGTACCTCCTCGTACCCATGGACCGCACGCAGCAGAACCACCTGAAGGCGTACGGGCTGACGTACTGGTCGCTCACGCAGGACATCCGCGCGGAATGGCTCCTGAACTACCGGGGGGGCTCGTTCCTGCTGGCCGACCGCCCGGAGATCCGCCGCGAGGCCGCCTTCCGCGGGGTGTCGTTCTCGACGGTGGACGCGGGGCAGGAGGCCGAGATCCGGGCGCGCATCGCCGAGTCGAACATGGAGGCGGTGCCGTTGGAGAAGGCTCCCAAGGTGGCCATCTACACCCCGCCGAACACCACGCCGTGGGACGATGCCGTGACCATGGCGCTCAACTACGCGGGCATCGACTACGAGACCATCTGGGACCCGGAGGTCCTGGGAGAGGGGCTGGACGACTACGAGTGGGTCCATCTCCATCACGAGGACTTCACCGGGCAGTACTCCAAGTTCTACCTGACCTACGCGGGCGCGCCCTGGCTCCAGGACGAAGTGGCCCGGAACCAGGAGGTGGCCCGGGCCCACGGGTTCCCGGACGTACCGGCCCTGAAGAAGGCCGTGGCCCGGCGGATCCACGACTACGTGGAGGCCGGGGGATTCCTCTTCGCCATGTGCTCGGCCACGGAGACCATCGAACTGGCCATGGCGGCGGCGGGCGTGGACATCGCGGCGGCCTACTCGGACGGCTCGCCTCCGGACCCGAACGCGTCGGCCGGCATGGACTGGGGACGGGCCATGGCGTTCGAGGCGGCCGAGGTGCAGATCGCGCCCTCGGTCAACGCATTCAGCGACATCGACGGGCATCAGGTCAACACGCCCTGGCGGTCGGAGCTCAGCGTGTTCACGCTGTTCGACTTCTCGGCCAAGTTCGATCCGATCCCGGCCATGCTGACGCAGAACCACGAGTCGGTGCTGCCCGATTTCTACGGGCTGACCACCTCGTTCCGCCAAGACCGGCTCAAGCCCGGCACGATCGTGCTGGCCCAGGAGGGCGCCCGGGCCAAGTACATCCACGGCAGCCTGGGTGAGGGCACCTGGACGTACTTCGGCGGTCACGACCCGGAGGATCCCGAGCATCAGATCGGCGATCCGCCCACCGACCTGGCCCTCCATCCCAACTCCCCCGGGTATCGCCTTATCTTGAACAACGTCCTCTTCCCGGCGGCGAAGAAGAAGAAGCTCAAGACCTGAGGCCCCTCGGGCGACGGGCCCATCGTCGCTCCGGACCGGGGCGCACCCGCACCCTGGACCGCATGAGCCACCCGCCCGACATCCCTCCGGGGTTTCCCATCGACACGTCGCGTGCCGTGCTGGTGGGCCTCGACGGCCTGGAGCCGGACGACGACGCTCCGGCGCCGGAGAAGCGGCGCACGCCCCTGCGCCCGCTCCGCCTCTCGGACGCAGCACGGCGGAAGGTCCGGGACGAGATCGCACGGGCGGGCGGCCGTGAGGTCTGCTTCCTGGCCGACGTCGACGAGGATCGCGTGGTGCGGGACCCCCGGGCGGTGGCCCGGGGCAACTTCGCGGCGGTCCTGGCCGCCTCCCGCGACGCCCCGGAAGGGGGCGTCATGCTGCACAACCACCCGTCGGGCGTTCTCGAGCCGTCCGAGGCCGACATGCGGGTGGCCGCCCAGCTCTACGAGCAGGGCATCGGCACGGCCATCACCGACAACGAGGGTGCGGGGCTGTACGTGGTGGTGGAACCGCCCCGGCCCCGGGTCCGCGTGCCGCTGGATCCGGACGAACTGGAAGCCGTGGTGGCACCGGGCGGGGCCCTGGCCGACCGCCACGACGGGTACGAGGACCGGCCCGGCCAGCGGGCCATGCTCCGCGAGGTCGTCCGCGTGTTCAACGACCACGGCGTGTCGGTGATCGAGGCCGGAACGGGTACCGGCAAGTCGCTGGCGTACCTCCTCCCCGCCGCGCGGTGGGCGCAGGAGAACGGGGAACGGACCGTCGTGTCCACCAACACCATCAACCTCCAGGAGCAGCTCGCGGGAAAGGACCTTCCCCTGGTGCAGGAACTCCTGGGCGAGGAGGTGCCCTGGGCGCTGGTCAAGGGGCGGGGCAACTACATCTCGATCCGCCGCGCCTTCCTGGCCGCGGAGCAGCAGGGGTCGCTCTTCGACGACGACCGCTCCTCCGAGATGGAGTCGCTCCTGGAGTGGATGCGCTCGACGGACGACGGCTCGCTCTCGGATCTCTCCTTCTCGCCCGAGCCGGACACGTGGGAGGAGGTCCGCAGCGACCCGGACATCTGCCTCCGGGCCAAGTGCCCCCACTTCCAGCAGTGCTTCTACCAGAAGTCCAGGCGCCGGGCCGCGGCGGCTACGTTGCTGGTGGTGAACCACCACCTGCTGTTCACCGACATCGCGGTGCGCCGGGCCACCCGGAACTGGACCCAGGCGGCGGTGCTTCCGGCCTACAAGCGCGTGGTGCTCGACGAGGCCCACAACGTGGAGGACGCCGCCACGCAGCACCTCGGCGTGGAGGTGACCCGCCGGGGCCTGTACCGGGTCCTGTCGCGGCTCGACCGGAGAGGGCGGGGCATCCTGACGGCGGTCCACGACGGTCTGGCCGGGAACGACGAGGGGGCCAACCTCCGGGTGCGCATCGAGAACCGGGTCCGTCCCGCCCTGTCCCGGGCACGGGCCCAGATGGACGGGTTCATCGAGGCCCTGGAGACCTGTGTGGACCGCGGGGCCACGGCTCGCCTGGGCCCGGGCGGGATCGGAGAGCCCATCGACCACGACGACATCCGGGAACGGATGGAGGCGCTCACCTCCACCCTCGGGACCCTGGAGCGGGAACTGGCGGAACTGAGGGCGCGGATCGAGCTCGACGAGAAACTGGCCCAGTCCCTGGAAGGACGTCTCCTGGACCTGCGCAGCGTGGAGCGCCGCATCGCCGCCCACATCGGCGGCATCCGGCTGGTCCTGGCCCCCGGCGACGACGCGGAGGCGTGGGTCCGGTGGCTGGAAGTGCGCGGTTCGCCGCGGAGGGCCAACCTGGCCATGTCCGCCGCCCCCATCGCGCTGGGTCCGGTGCTCCGCGAGTCGCTGTTCACGAAGATGGAGGCCTCCGTCCTGACCTCGGCCACGCTGGCCACGCGCAAGAGCTTCGCGTTCCTCCGGGGGCGGCTGGGGCTCGAGCCCGCGGCCCTGGCCGACGAGGACCCTCCGGTCTCGGTCTCGGAACAGGTGGTGGCGTCGCCCTTCGACTACCCGTCCCAGACCCTCCTGGCCGTGCCCACGGACCTGCCGGCGGCCGATGGGGGCGGGACCCCGGCCTTCCAGGAGGCGACGGCCCGCGTGGTGGCCGATCTGGCGGGTCTCAGCGACGGCGGCCTGTTCGTGCTGTTCACGTCCCACGGGGCCCTCCGGACCGTGGCGACCCTCCTTCGGGACGCCGGGGTGGACGGACGGTGGCCGCTGTTCGTGCACGGCGAGGAGGACCGCCACCGGCTCCTGGGACGGTTCGTGGACGCCCGCCGGGGAATCCTGCTCGGTACGGCGTCGTTCTGGGAGGGCGTCGACGTTCCCGGCGACCCCCTCCGCGGCCTGGTCATCCAGAAGCTGCCGTTCCGCGTGCCCACGGAACCCATCACGGCGGCCCGCATGGAGCGCATCGAGGAGGAGGGCGGGAGCGCGTTCCACGACTTCATGCTCCCGCACGCCGCGCTCCGGCTCAAGCAGGGGTTCGGGCGGCTGATCCGGGCGCGGACCGACCGGGGTGCGGTGGTGCTCCTCGACGACCGGATCGTCTCGAGACGCTACGGGCGCTACCTCCGGGATTCCCTCCCGGATGCCCCGCTGGCCCGGGGGCCGTGGGACGACGTGCGCCGCCGTCTGAAGGCCTTCTACCAGGACGATCCGCCCGCCCTTGGAGTGCGCCGCCCCGCGCCGTAGATTCCCGTGTCCGGCGGGCCGGAGGTCCGCCCCACGCCACCGCTACCCACGACCGCCATGAAGAAGTACGCCGGCCTGCTCATCGGGTCCGTCTACGTCCTCCTCGCCTTCGGAGCCCTCCGGCAGGGGCTGGACGGCTGGGCCGCGGATCACATGGACCTGGCCGTCTGGTGGTCCGTCATCGGGGCTCTGCTGTTGATCGCCGGAACCGGCGCCCTCCTGGGCACCTGGATCCACGCCTGGTCCGACGAGGCGTAGACGGGTTCCCGGCCGACCGGGCCGCTTCCGATCCGAGGCCGCCCGCGCACGTGCGTGGGCGGCCTCGCGTCGTTTTCGCCGCAGAGCGTCCACGTTCCGTAGACCGACCCCCAGGAGTCGTCCATGAGCGTCCGTCCGACCAAGATCGTCTGCGTGGGCAGGAACTACGCCAAGCACGCGCAGGAACTCGGAAACGAGGTGCCCGAGGAGCCGCTCATCTTCCTGAAGCCCCCGTCGGCGGTCGTGGCGGACGGAGAGGCCATCGTGCGCCCCCGTGGCGCGGGACGCGTCGACTTCGAAGGTGAGATCGGTCTGGTCGTGGGGCGCCGCGCCCGGAAGGTGGCCGCCGCCGACGCGTGGGCGTACGTGTCCGATCTCGTGCCCCTCAACGACGTGACCGCCCGGGACCTCCAGCGCTCCGACGGCCAGTGGACCCGGGCAAAGGGGTTCGACACCTTCTGCCCGGTGGGCACACCGGTGCCGCTGAACGACATCGACGTGGGAGCGCTGGCGGTCGTGACCCGGGTCAACGGCCAGGTCCGGCAGGAGGCCGATGCGTCGGACATGGTGTTCGACATCCCGACGTTGGTGGCCCACATCAGCGGCATCATGACGCTCGAGCCCGGCGACATCATCGCCACCGGCACGCCGGAAGGCATCGGGCCGCTCGAGGCGGGCGACGAGGTGGAGGTCGAGGTCCGCGGCGTCGGAACGGTGCGGAACCCGGTGCGGGACGAGGACGCGTGAGCCCGCTCCGGACCAGCGCCCGGTTCGACTCGCTTCCCCCCTATCCCCTGGCGGGGATGAAGGAGATCCGACAGCGGCTGTCGGCACGGGGCGTGGATGTCCTGGACCTGGGTGCCGGCGACGCCGACCTGGCGCCTCCGCCCGGCGCGGCCGAAGCCCTGGCCGCCACGGCCCGGGATCCGGCGTTCTCCCGTTACCCCTTCCAGGCGGGCCTCATGGCGTTCCGGGAGGCGGTCGCTGCCTTCATGGATCGGCGGTTCGGGGTTCGCGTGGACCCGGTCACCGAGGTCCTGCCCCTTCTGGGCTCGAAGGACGGCATCGCCCATCTCCCGCTCGCGCTCATGAACGAGGGCGACACCGCGGTCATTCCCGATCCCGGGTATCAAGCGTACGTCGGCGGCGTGACCCTGGCGGGCGGCGAGCCGCACCTCGTGCCGCTCCGTCCGGAGCACGACTTCCTGATCCCTCTGGACGACCTGGACGCGGATGTCGCGGCCCGCGCGCGGCTGTTGTACCTGAACTATCCGAACAACCCGACGGCGGCCTCGGCCCCTGACCGCCATTTCGAGGACGCCATCGCGTGGTGCGCCCGCCGGGACGCGGTGCTGGTCCACGACAACGCCTACTCCGAGATCGCCTTCGACGGCTATCGGCCCCGGAGCATCCTGGAGTTCGACGGGGCACGGGACCACGCCATCGAGTTCCACTCGCTGTCCAAGACGTACAACATGACCGGCTGGCGGATCGGGTGGGCCGTGGGCAACGCCGAGGTCGTCGGCGCCCTCTCGAGGGTCAAGTCGTTCATGGACACCGGGGTCTTCCTGGCCGTGCAGGCGGCGGCCGTCGCGGCCCTCGAAAGCTGGGCGTCGTGGGTGCCCGGCAACGTGGCGGTGTTCCAGGGCCGCCGCGACGCGGCGGTGGCCGGGCTGCGCAAGGCGGGCTTCGACGCCACGGCGCCCCGGGCAACCATGTACCTGTGGGTTCCCGTCCCATCCGGTGAACCGTCGGCCGACTTCGCCACCCGGGCGCTTTCGGACGAGGGGGTGATCGTCATGCCGGGTTCCGCGCTGGGGGCAGGGGGCGAGGGGTTCTTTCGCATCGCCCTGACCGTATCCGAAGAACGGCTGGCCGAGGCGGCCCTCCGCCTCGGGAGGGTGGCCCGGGGCTGACCCGCCACAGGAACCGGCTTCTGGCCAGGGGTTACCACCACGCATGAACCGTCCGGCCGGAAGCCCGTCTCCGATCTCGGATCGGAACGACCGATCGCGGCGTTCCGGTCTCGCCTCTCGGCGCGTCCTCGTCGCGTCGTTCGGGATCTCGGTCGCGCTCCACGTGGTCGCGCTCCTGCTCTATCCGGCCATGCGCCCGGCGGGTGTGAGGGAATTCGTGCCGTTCCTCCTGCCCGGTGCCTCGTCGGCCCTGGACGGCATGGAGGTGATCCAGGTGGTGGAAGTCGACGAGCTCGATTCGGAGGCCCCTGCGGCCCCGGTCATGCCCACGGAGGTCCAGCCGAGCGGCGTCGACGCCGACGCCCCGTCTACGGACCCGGGGATCGACCCTCTGGTCCCCCCCGGTCCCACCGCCGCCGAACGCCTGCGCATCACCCTCGAGGATCGTCGGCTCTGGGCACCGGTGGATCCGTCCCTCACCGAGTTGTCCGCGGAACAGCGGCTCGAGCTCGAGCTGGCCGGTCGGCTCGAGGAATGGAACGACTCGGTCCGTGCGGCCGAAGCGGCGCGGCGGGGTCTGACCGACTGGACGTACACGGACGACGACGGGGGCCGGTGGGGTGTCGCCGACGGGAAGCTCTACCTCGGTGACCTGGCCCTGCCGTTCCCGTTCTCGTTCGGGATGAACCCCCAGCAGCTCCAGGAAGCCATGGCGCGGGAGCGGGAGTGGCTCGAGATCGAGCGGGGGAAGGCCACCGGGGAGCTCCGCGACAGTTGGAAGGAACGCGCGCAGGCCATCCGGGAGCGGCGCGACCGGGAGCGGTTGCGCGCCCGCCCCGACACGTCGGGCACACCGCGCTGAGGAGGGGAGCGTCCGCCGTCCGTTCCGGACGCGGTCCGCTCCGTCGGTGAAACAGATGTTCCTGCGGGGAAACATCTGACTGGTGGGCGTCCGACGTCCGCCCTATAATCAAGCCGTGGTCGCCAGGAGCCGAAGCTTCGGGGGCCATGGATGGTCGAGTCGGAGTCGGACTTCGACCGTCCGATGGAGATCACTTCGTCCTGTGACAGGATCCATCGGTGACCCACGACCATTCCGGACGCGCGTTCTATTCGGGCCTCCTGGAGGCGTTGACCCAGGTGATGGGGTCGGCGAAGGGGTACCTGAAGGATCACGCCCCCCGGGTCGCGCTCCTGTCCACGATCATCGCGGAGGGGCTCGGCCTCGATAAGCGGCAGGTGTCCGAGCTGTTCTTCGCGTCGGTCCTGTCCGACGTGGGCATGATCGGACTGGCCGAGGACGCATGGGAGAACCCGGTCCCGGAGCTTCCTCCTGCGGTCCGCGAGCGCGTGGAGCGGCACCCGATCCGGTCGCAGGAGCAGGTGGAGCGGATCCCCCACCTCGGGGAACTGGCGCCGCTGGTCCGCCACCACCACGAATGGTGGGACGGAAGCGGCTACCCGGACCGCCTGGCCGGCCACGACATCCCGGTGGGCGCCCAGATCCTGCGCCTGGCGGACACGGTGGCGGCCCTGGGGCAGGCCCGCCCCCACCGCCCGTACCTGTCGGTCGAGGACATCGTGGACGTGGTGCGGAAGGGCTCCGGCCGGGAGTTCGGGCCCGAGGTCGCGGCCACCTACCTGCGGATGCAGAAGGCCGGCGACGTGCCCGAGTTCGAGCGGACCTCGTTCCGGCATGCCGTGTCTCGCGCGGCGGCGCACCTCCTTCCCGACGAGGTCTCGCCCCTGTCCAGCGACCAGCTCCTGGCCATCCTGGCCAACCTGATCGATGCCAAGGACCCCTACACGGCCGGTCATTCCCGCCGCGTGGCGACACTGGCCGTGGCCGTGGCGTCGGAGCTCGGCCTCCAGGACCACATGAAGTCCACGCTCTGGGCCGGCGGCTACCTCCACGACCTGGGCAAGCTGCGCGTCCCGTTGAGGATCCTGGCCAAGCGAGGACCCCTGACCGACGAGGAGTTCGGCATGGTGCAGCGGCACCCGTCCGACGGGGCGGCCGTCCTCGAGACGATTCCCTCGCTGCAGCATCTGACCACGGGTGCCCGCTACCACCACGAACGGTGGGACGGAAAGGGCTACCCCGAGGGCCTGACCGGAGACCACATCCCGCTGGTGGCCCAGGTCATGGCCGTCTGCGACGCCTACGACGCCATGACGTCCACCCGTGCCTACCGGAGCGGTCGCTCCCATCCGCAGGCCATGGAAGAAGTCGCCGCCAGCGTCGGCTCCCACTTCAGTCCCCGCGCCGCCGAAGCCTTCCTCGCCCTGCCCGACGGTCTCTTCGAAGCGCTTCAGGTCCAGGCGGTACCTGGTGCCCCGTCACCCTTTCCCGGAGCTGGACCGCTTCGTCGGCGCCCTCGGGGCACCGGAAGCCGGAACACCGCGTCGGCCTGAGCCCGGATCCGACGCCTGACACGACCGGGGTGTCCGACGACGCCCCCGGTTCCGCAGGTCCCCACCCTTGGCCATCTTAGGGGTTCGATCCGAGAACCGGGACGACCCTCCGGGGCCGCCCCGAGCCCGCCGACCACGGAAAGCATCGTGTCCCAGGACCTGGCCCCCCGGTACGAACCCGGCGCCATCGAGCCCGCCCGCTACGCCGCGTGGCAGGACGGTGGGTACTTCCACGTGTCTCCGGACCGCGTGCTGGACGAGGGTGCCGAGCCCTACGTCATCGTCATCCCCCCGCCGAACGTGACGGCCGTGCTCCACATGGGGCACGGGCTGAACAACACGATCCAGGACGTCCTGATCCGGTGGCGGCGGATGCAGGGCCGGGCCAGCCTGTGGGTGCCGGGCACGGACCACGCGGGCATCGCCACGCAGAACGTGGTCGAGCGCCAACTGGCCGCGGAGGGAAAGACCCGCGACGACCTGGGCCGGGAGGCCTTCGTCGAGCGTGTGTGGGACTTCGTGGGCGAGACCGGGGGCGCGATCCTCGAGCAGCTCAAGTCCATCGGATGCTCGTGCGACTGGGACCGGACGCGCTTCACGTTGGACGAGGAACTGAACCGGGCGGTCCGCGAGGTCTTCGTCCATCTCTACGAGAAGGACCTGATCTACCGCGGCGAGTACATCATCAACTGGTGTCCGCGCTGCCACACGGCCCTGTCCAACGAGGAGGCCGAGGGGCACGAGACCGGCGGATCGCTCTGGCACCTCCGGTATCCCCTGGCCGAGTCGGCCTGGGGCGCCGCGGCGGCGGCCGCGGAAGACGGCGCCGAGGCGGTGGGCCGCACGGACGACGGGCGCTGGTACCTCACGGTGTCCACGACCCGGCCGGAGACCATGCTCGGCGACACGGGCGTGGCGGTCCATCCCGACGACGACCGCTACCGTGCCCTCGTGGGCGCCGACGTCCTCCTTCCCCTCACGGGGCGTACGATTCCCGTGGTGGCGGACGCCTACGTCGACCGCTCCTTCGGGTCGGGCATGGTCAAGGTCACGCCGGCCCACGATCCCAACGACTTCGACATCGCGAGCCGCACCGGCATCGAGGTGCTCGACGTCATGGCCGACGACGCGTCCATGAACGACGCCGCCCCGGAGGCCTTCCGGGGCATGGACCGGTTCGACGCGCGCAAGGCCGTGCTGAAGGCCCTCGAAGCCGAGGGACTGCTGGCGGGGCGGGACGATCACACGCACACCGTGCCCCACTGCTACCGGTGCGACACCGTGGTGGAGCCGCGCCTGTCGCTCCAGTGGTTCGTGAAGATGAAGCCGCTGGCGGAGCCCGCGCTGGCCGCGTCCCGGGACGGCACCATCACGTTCGCGCCGGCCCGCTGGACCAAGGTGTACGAGCACTGGATGGAGAACATCCGGGACTGGTGCATCTCCCGACAGCTCTGGTGGGGCCACCGCATTCCCGTCTGGTACTGCGACTGCGGCGAGGTCGTGGTGGCCCGGGAGGATCCGGACGCGTGTCCGAAGTGCGGCAGCTCCGACCTCACCCAGGATCCGGACGTGCTGGACACGTGGTTCAGCTCCCAGCTCTGGCCGTTCTCCGTGTTCGGATGGCCCGAGAAGACCCGGGATCTGGCGGCCTTCTATCCCGGCCACAGCATGGTCACGGCCCCCGAGATCCTGTTCTTCTGGGTGGCCCGCATGATCATGATGGGGTACGAATTCCACGGGAAGGCGCCCTTCACGGAGGTCTACCTCCACGGAACGGTCCGGGACGCCAAGGGCCGGAAGATGTCCAAGTCGCTGGGCAACGGCATCGACCCGCTCGAAGTGGTGGAGACCCTGGGCGCCGACGCCATGCGCTTCACCCTGGTGTCGCAGTGCGCCGTCGGCACGGACATCCACCTGGATCACGAAGACGTCGAGGGCGCGTTCTCCAGCGGCCGCAACTTCGCCAACAAGATCTGGAACGCCGGACGCTTCGCCTTGCTGGGTCTGGGCGACGCGCCGGTGGCCTCCCTGGACGCGGTGGCCGACGACCTCCAGCTCGAGGACCGGTGGATCCTGTCGCGGACGCACCGTGCGGCCACCGAGGCCACCCGGAACCTCGAGCGGTACCGCCTCCACGAGGTGGCCGACGGTCTGTACCACTTCTTCTGGGGTGAGGTCTGCGACTGGTACCTCGAACTCGTGAAGGGGCGCCTGGCCGAGGGCGCCGATCCCGCCTCCCGCGCCGCGGCCCGGACCACGCTGGCCACGGTCCTGGACCGGGCCATGCGCCTGCTGCATCCGATCATGCCGTTCATCACCAGCGAGCTCTGGCAGCGGCTGCCGCGGCCCGGAGGGCAGACCGTCGAGGGCGACCTGATCGTGGCGGCGTGGCCCGAGCACGACGAGGCCTGGTCGGACCCGGAGGCGGAGGCGGCGCTGGCGGCCCTGCAGGAGTTCGTCGCCGAGGTCCGCCGGCTCCGGAAGGAGTACAACGTGCCCGAAGGCGAGCGCGTGACCATCCACCTGGCGGGTGGGGACCCGACGGTGCACGAGACCGTCCGGGGGCAGAGCGAAGCCCTGGAGCGGCTGGCGCGGGTCGGGGCCGTGACGGCCGGGTCGGGAACCGGCGTCGGCGCCCATGGCGTGCTCCGGGGCGGGGGGGAGGTCTTCCTGCCCCTGGAGGGTCTCATCGACCTGGCCCAGGAACGGGAACGCCTGTCCGGTGAGGTGACGCGGCTCCAGGGGCAGCTCGAGGGTGCCCGCAGGAAGCTGGCCAACGAGCAGTTCGTGTCGAAGGCGCCGGACGAGGTGGTGGAGAAGGAACGCGAGAAGGCCCGGAGCCTGGCGGACCAGGTGGACAAGCTCCAGGACAAGATCCGGCAGCTCGGGGGCGGCGAGGACTGAGACGCCCGATGCACCCTGACCGCTCCGGACTCCGCGTCTGCGTCACGGCCGTCGCCTCGGTCGTCGTCGGCCTGTCGGCGTGCGCCCAGCAGGGCGCCCCTCCCGGCGGCCCGGAAGACCGCCGTCCGCCCGTGGTGGTCCGTACCGAGCCGGACACCTTCGCGGTCGTCGAGGACTTCGACGGACCCGTGCGCTTCGTCTTCGACGAGCGCATCAGCGAGCGGGTCACGGGGAGCCTGGCCGACCTGGTCATCGTGTCGCCCAGGACGGGCGACGTGCGGGTGAGCCACGGGCGCGACGACATCTCCGTGGAGATCGACGGCGGGTTCCAGCCCGGGCGGGTCTACCGCATCACGCTCCAGCCCGCCGTCAGCGACCTCTTCAACAACCAGCTCCGGGATCCCTTCGAGCTGGTGTTCTCCACCGGTGGCGAGGTCCACCCGACGGCCGTGGCCGGCTTCGCCTGGGACCGGCTGAACGGGTCCGGCATGGACGACGCGTGGGTGGAGATGCGGGCCATGGACGACAGCACCGTACCCCACGTGGCCCGGGCGGACACGGGGGGGCTCTACGCCATCCGGTACGTCCCGCCGGGACGGTACTTCCTGACCGCCTGGGTGGACCGGAACCGGGACGGCGAACCCAGCGGCGACGAACCGCGGGGCCGCATCAACTTCGTCCTGGCCGCCACCGACACGCTGCTGGCGGACCTCCCGCTCCTGGCGCCGGATACGACGCCTGCGCGCATCACCGGCGTGGAGGTGATCGATTCGCTGACCATCGTGCTCCGGTTCGACGACCACCTCGACCCGTCGGACCCGGTCCGCACCATCGGGGTGGGGCTCCAACCGGACTCGAGTGCCAGCGACAGCACGCAGGTGCCGGGCACGGACCGGGTGTACCACGTGTGGGAGTACAACCGCTGGGCGGGCGAGGTGGCGGACTCCTTCGCCCGGCTCGACTCCCTGGAGGCGGCGGAAGAGGCGGCCATCCGCGAGGCCGTGGCACGGGCGGCGGCGGAGCGGGCGGAAGCGGGCGACCCCGATCCGGTCGAGGCCGACAGCCTGGCCGTCGATCCCGCCGTCGCGGACTCGACCGATCCCGATTCGATCCTCGTCGCGGGGGCTCAGGCCTCGCCCCCGGCGCGGAGGATCCCCCCTCGTGTGACCCCGACCACCGCGAGTCGGGTCGGGCCCGACGACCCCCCACCCGTTCCCGTGCCCGGCTCTCCGTCGCGGATCGGACCGTTTCCCGAGCAGCGCGTGGTCGTGACCCTCGATGGCGCGCTTCCGGTGAACGAGCCCGTCCGGGTCCTGGTCACCGGGGTGCGCAACATCGCCGGCCTGTCCCTGGGGGGCGGGCAGGCCGTGTTCGTGCGCGAGCCGCCGCCGGCACCGGACACCACCGGGGCGGAAGCGGCCGGGGACACGGTCGCCGCCGACTCGCTCCCTGCGGAAGGGACCCCCGGCGACACGCTGGCGGCCGATACGATCCCGGCCGACACGATCCCGCCGGACACGATCCCGCCGGACACACTGCCCGGGCGCGTCCGCGGCGCCGCCTCCGTGGAGTCGTTCGTCCTGCCCGGACGCGCGCCCCGCCCTCGACGACGATGAGCGACGACCCCCGGCGGCACGTCCCCGCCGTGGACGCCCTGCTGGACGACCCGGCCTTTGCCGCGGTGCTCGACGCACGCCCCCGCGAGCGGGTGCGGGACGCCCTTCGCGACGAGCTCGCCGACCTGCGGCGGAGGCTGGCCGCGGGCGAGGACGCCCTTCCCGACGGACCCGCCGGGTACGCGGACGGGGTGGAGCGCCGCCTGGCCCTCCTGGACCGGCCGTCCCTCCGTCCGGTGGTGAACGCCACGGGCGTGATCCTCCACACGAACCTCGGCCGGGCGCCGCTGGCCGCCTCCGCCGTGGAGGCCATGGTCCGCGCCGCGGCCTACGCCAACCTCGAGTACGACCTGGACCAGGGGGCGAGGGGCTCGCGCTACGTCCACTGCGTGGCCCTTCTCCGGGAGTTGACCGGCGCCGAGGACGCGCTGGTCGTCAACAACTGCGCGGCGGCCCTCATGCTGGCCCTGGGTGCGCTGGCGGCGAACCAGGGGGTCGGGGTGTCCCGGGGAGAGCTGGTCGAGATCGGAGGCGGCTTCCGCGTGCCGGAGATCCTGGCCCGGTCCGGTGCCCGGCTCATCGAGGTCGGCAGCACCAACCGGACCCGGCCGGACGACTACCGGGGAGCCCTTGCGGCCGGAGCGGCCGCGCTGCTGAAGGTCCACCGGTCGAACTTCCGGATCACGGGGTTCACCGAAGACACGGACCTCCACGACCTGGTGGCCCTCGGGCGGGAGGCCGGCGTGCCGGTCGTCTACGATCTCGGGTCCGGCCTCCTGGACGACCCGGAGGCGCTGGGGCTTCCGCCGGAACCCCGGGCGCGGGACGCGGTGGCGGCGGGAGCGGACGTGGTGGCCGTGTCCGGCGACAAGCTCCTGGGAGGGCCGCAGGCGGGCATCCTCGTGGGACGCGCCGACGCCGTGGCCCGACTCCGGCGCGATCCCATGTGCCGGGCGCTGCGCGTCGACAAGGTCACGCTGGCGGGCCTGGAGGCCACACTCCGTCTCTACCGCGACCCGCCGCGGGCTCGGCGCGAGATCCCCGTGCTCCGGATGCTGTCGACTCCCGTGGAAGGGCTGGAGGCGCGGGCGCGGGCCCTGGCGGCGGCCGTGGAGCCGTTCTGCCCGTGCGAGGTCCTGCCCGGTCAGGCCACGGTGGGCGGGGGCACGTACCCGGGGGTGACGATTCCCTCGTGGACCCTCCGCCTGGACGTCGCGTCCGCCGATGCCGTGGCCGCGCGCCTCCGCGCCGGCGACCTGCCGGTGGTGGTGCGGATCGAAGACGACCGGATCGTGGTGGACCTCCGGACCGTGGCGCCCGATCAGGACGACCAGGTCCGGGACGCCCTCCGGGACTCGACGGCCGCCGCCTCGTGACCCGCCTCCGGCCCGCGGTGTTCCTGGACCGGGACGGCACGCTGATCACCGAGCAGCACTACCTGTCGGACCCGGACCGGGTGGAGCTGGTGGACGGGGCGGCCGAGGCCCTGGCGGCGCTGCGTGAGGCCGGACATCTGCTGGTGGTCGTGACGAACCAGTCCGGGATCGCCAAGGGCCTCTATTCCCTGGAGGACTACCACCGGGTGGCGGCCGAACTCGACCGGCAGCTCGCCGCGGTCGGGGTTCCCCTCGATGCCACGTACTTCTGCCCGCACCATCCCGACGTACAGGCTCCGTGTGCGTGCCGGAAGCCCTCGACGGGCATGCACCTCCGGGCGGCCGCGGACCTTGGGATCGACCTTCCGGCCTCATGGTACGTGGGCGACAAGGTCAGCGACGTCCGCCCCGGCTTGGAACTCGGGGGGCGGACGATCCTGGTCCGGACCGGCCACGGGCGGGACCACGAGGCCGCCGTGCCCCCCGGGACCCGCGTGGTGGACGCGTTGCCCGACGCGGCCCGCCTGATCCGGTCCGAAGGCCCTGGAGAGCGTTGACCCTTCCGGAGCCTGTTCCTAGCTTTCGGCCGCTCCCGAAACGGCTGTTTTCGGGCAGAAACTCCACACCCTCCGGGGTGTAGACCAGAGATGTACGGAGGCTCGTCCGAGGCCTCCGCATCGCCCAGTTGGAGGCACCGACATGCTCGCGCTCTCATTGACGCGCACAGCGACAGAGAAGGTCCAGGAGTTCATCCAGGAGCACGGCGTGGAGTCCGCCGCCGGTCTCCGGGTGGCCGTCCTTCCCGGAGGCTGCTCCGGTTTCCAGTACGGGCTGAACATCGAAGACGCCCCGGAAGACGAAGACGAGATCATGGAGATCGGCGGGGTGAAGGTCTTCGTCGATCCGTTCAGCGCCCAGTACCTCGACGGCGTCGAGATCGACTACGTGACCAGCTTCATGGGACAGGGCTTCTCGTTCCGGAACCCCAACGCTGCCGGCGGCTGCGGTTGCGGGAGCTCCTTCACGGTTTGATCGCTCCGACGGGCACCCCGGGCCCGCTCGCCACGCCTCTCGCCACGCCGCTCGACTACGCGGCGCTCTCCCGCGACGAGTTGCGGGAGCGGATCCTGAGGCGGAAGGCGGATCGGAACGCGGTCATCCTGGGTCACAACTACCAGCGCGTCGAGATCCAGGACGTCAGCGACTACCTGGGCGACTCGCTGGGTCTGTCCCAGGAGGCGGCGGACACCGACGCGGACGTGATCGTGTTCTGCGGCGTCCACTTCATGGCCGAGACCGCCAAGATCCTGTCGCCGGACAAGACGGTCCTGATGCCGGATCTGCGCGCGGGCTGTCCGATGGCCGACTTCGTGACCGGGCCGGCGCTGCGGCGGGTGAAGGCGGAGAACCCCGGCGCCGCCGTGGTGGCGTACGTGAACTCGACGGCGGAAGTGAAGGCCGAGTCCGACATCTGCTGCACGTCGTCCAACGCCGTCGCGGTGGTCGAGTCGATTCCCGAGGACCGGACCATCCTGTTCGTGCCCGACCGCAACCTGGCGCGGTACGTCATGGAGCGGACGGGGCGGGAGAACATCATCGCGTGGGACGGCTACTGCTACGTCCACGACGACATGGTGCTTGAGGAGCTGGACCGGGCGAAGAAGGCCCACCCCAACGCCCTCGTGGTGGTCCACCCCGAGGCTCGCCGCGAACTCCTGGACGTGGCCGACATCGTCACCTCCACGTCGGGCATGGTGGACGTGACCGAGAAGCACGACGCGCTCATCTACGGCACCGAGCGGGGTCTGGTGGACCGGATGAAGCAGCGGTTCCCGAACAAGACGCTGATTCCCCTCTCCGGGGCCGCCGTGTGCGGGAACATGAAGCTCAACACCCTGGCCAAGCTGGCCTGGTGCCTCGACCACGGGCAGCACGAGGTGGTGCTCGACGAGGACGTCCGGGTCCGCGCGGAGCGGGCCCTGTCCCGGATGCTCGATCTGTCCGGTGGGTGGTCGGCACCGACCGAGGAGGAGGCGGCCCTGGAGGCCGCGGGTTTGCGTACCTCCGGGTGCGGGTGTGCCTGAGGCGATGGACGTCCGCGCCTTCTCGGGTGGCGCATTCGCGGAGAACGGATACCTGGTGGTCTGCCCCGGAACGGGCACGGCCGTGGCCGTGGACCCCGGCGCCGCATCGGCCGGGATGGTCCGGGCTGTCGAGACCGACGGACTGACCCTCTCCGACATCTACCTGACCCACGCCCACCTCGACCACGTGGAGGGCCTCCACCGGGTGCACGAGGCGTTCCCCGACGCTTCCATCTGGCTGCACCCGGACGACCGGCCGCTGTGGGATTCGCTCCCCCAGCAGGCCGCCATGTTCGGGATGCCGTTCACGCAGCCCCCGGAGCCGACGCACGCCTTCGAGCACGGCCAGACGGTCGGGTTCGGTGGGTGCTCCTTCGAGGTGCGTCTGGCACCGGGTCACGCGCCCGGCCACGTGATCCTCGTGGCCCCGGACCACGGCCTGGCGCTCGTCGGCGACGTGATCTTCCAGCGGGGCATCGGTCGGACCGACCTGCCGGGAGGCAGCCTTCCGGCCCTCATGGCCTCCATCCGCGAGCAGGTGCTGACCCTGCCCGACCCGACCCGCCTCTACACGGGGCACGGCGCCCCGACCACGGTGGGCGAGGAGCGGGAGGGCAACCCGTTCCTGGTGCCCCACTTCGGAGGACGCCTGGCGTGACGGCGCCGTCCACCGCCGCCGTCTTCGCCTCGGGAGGAGGGTCGAACCTCCAGAGCCTCCTGGACCACCAGAGCACGGATCCCCCCTGGCGGATCGGGCTGGTCGTGAGCAACCGGGAGGACGCAGGCGCCCTCGACCGTGCGCGGTCGGCGGGGGTGCCGGTGGCGGTGATCGCGACGAAGGGCCAGCCCGAGGACGACGTCGCGGCCCGAACGGTCGCGGTCCTGGAGGCCCACGGCGTGGACGTGATCTTCCTGGCGGGATATCTGAAGCTGCTTCCGGCGGCGGTCGTCGCCTCGTTCCGCCACCGCATCCTGAACGTCCACCCCGCCCTCCTGCCCGCGTTCGGGGGGAAGGGGATGTACGGGATGAACGTGCATCGGGCCGTCCTGGAATCGGGCGCCCGGATCAGCGGACCCACCGTCCATCTCGCCGACGAGGTGTACGACCAGGGGCGTATCCTGGCCCAGTGGCCCGTGCCGGTCCGGAACGGCGACACCCCCGAGGACCTGGCGGCCCGTGTGCTGGCCGCCGAGCACCGGCTCTACCCCATGGTGGCGGATCACGTGTGCCGCGCCCTGGCCCGGGGCCTCGAGCCGGCGCCGGTCGTGTTTCCCGACCACGCCTGGCCTGCCGTACCGCCGCATCCCCCTACCGACCCCCAGAACGAGGATCCAGCATGAAGCGGGCGCTCCTGAGCGTGTCCGACAAGACCGACATCGTCGACTTCGGCCAGGCGTTGAGCCGCCGCGGGTGGCAGCTCCTGTCCACGGGGGGCACGGCGGCGACGCTCCGGGAGGCCGGACTGGAGGTGACGGAGGTGGCCGAGGTCACCGGACATCCGGAGATGATGGAAGGCCGGGTCAAGACCCTGCACCCCGCCATCCACGCCGGACTGCTGGCCCGCCGCGACCACGCCGCCGACATGGCCGCCCTGGAGGCCCAGGGGTACGGGCCCATCGACCTCGTGGCGGTGAACCTCTACCCGTTCCGGGAGACCGTGGCGCGGGGTGGGGTGGACGTGGACGAAGCCATGGCCAAGGTGGACATCGGCGGACCCACCATGATCCGGGCGGCGGCGAAGAACCACGCCGACGTGCTCGTGGTGGTGGACCCGTCGGACTACGGTTCGGTGGTTCACGCCCTGGATGGCAAACAAGATGAGGTCGGCCTGCGTAAGCGGTTGGCTGCCAAGGTGTTCCGGCACATCAGCGAATACGATTCCGCGGTGGCCGAATACCTCGAGACGGACGGGCCGCCGGCGTCGCTCCCCGCCGACCTCTCGGTGTCGCTGCAGCGGGTCCAGACGCTCCGGTACGGCGAGAACCCGGACCAGGAGGCCGCCTTCTACCGCCTGGGCGCCCCCGCCGGCGTGGCGGCCCTGACCCAGCACCACGGGAAGGAACTCTCCTACAACAACCTCCTCGACCTGGACGGGGCCCTGCTGTGCCTCGCGCCCTTCGCGTTCAGCCCCCGTCCGGCCGTGTGCATCGTCAAGCACACCACGCCGTGCGGCCTGGCCGTGGGCGACACCCTGGCCGAGGCGTGGGACCGGGCGCTCCGCTGCGACCCCGTGAGCGCGTTCGGCTCGATCATCTCCGTGAACCGGATCGTGGACGCGGACACGGCGGAGCGGATCGCCTCGCTGTTCGTCGAGTGCGTGGTGGCTCCGGGATTCTCGGACGAGGCCATGGCGGCCCTCACGGCCAAGAAGAACCTGCGCCTGCTCACGTTCCCGGACCGGGCCGAGGCCCTGCCGTTCGAACCGACGGGCGCGGCCTGGGACGGGTGGGGCGAGGCCGAGCGCACGACGGCGCGCTTCATCGCGGGACACGGCCGGGTGCCCGTGGCCCGGTCGCTGCGGAGCGTGTACGGAGGGATGCTGGCACAGACCCCCCCCGTGCCGCCCTTCTACGGCCTGGACGACCCGTCCTGGAAGGTGGCCACCGCGCGGACGCCCACCGAGGCGGAGATGGACGATCTGCGCTTCGCCTGGGCTGCCGTCTTCGGCGTGAAGTCCAACGCGATCCTGCTGGCCGGGGGTGGGGCCACCCTGGGCATCGGAGCGGGCCAGATGAGTCGCGTGGACTCCTCGCGCATCGCGGTGCGGAAGGCCGCCGACCAGGAGCTGGATCTGACGGGGGCGGTGCTGGCGTCGGATGCGTTCTTCCCGTTCCGCGACGGCGTGGACGCCGCTGCCGAAGCCGGGGTGCGGGCCATCATCCAGCCGGGGGGCTCCATCCGCGACGACGAGGTGATCGCCGCCGCCGACGAGCACGGCATGGCCATGGTCCTGACGGGGCGGAGGTTGTTCCGGCACTGACCCGGAGCCGTCCTGTCACGCGGCGGCCTCCTGTTCCGTCCTCGGAGTGAAGGGCCACCGCGAGGGGGGCCCGGAGCACCGTGAAGGAGTCGTGATGGGACCGCTGACCCGCCGCGTCGTGCGCGGCATGGAAGACCGTCTGGGCGTGGACCTGCCCTACCTGCATCACATGGCCGCGACCCGCCGGACGGACCTGATCCGACTGGGGCTGTTCCTGGCCGCGTCCGCGCCGCGCAGCGGGATCCCGAAGAGGGCGCTGCACCTGGCCGTGCTCGGAGCCACCGCGGAGCAGGACTGCGGTGAATGCGTCCAGATCGCCGTGAACCTGGCTTTGGCGGACGGGGTGCCCGCCGAGGTGCTGCTGACGGCTCTCGGCCGTCGGGACGACGCGATGGACCCGGCCGACGCGGACGCCCTGGCGTTCGGGCGGGCCGTGACCCGCAGCGATGCCGACGCCGACCCGCTCCGCGAAGTCCTGCGCGCCCGCTACGGCGACCCGGGCGTTCAGGAGCTGGCCCTCGGCGTGGGGTTCGCGCAGTTCTTCCCCGTGCTGAAGAGGGGCCTCGGATTCGCCCGTTCCTGCTCCCTGGTGGGCGTGGACGTGGGGCCCGCATGACCACCGGGGAGGTCCGGGCCGCGGAATTCGAGCGGATGCGTCCCCGCCTGTTCGGTATCGCCTACCGCATGACGGGAAGCCGGGCCGACGCCGAGGACGCCGTCCAGGAGACCTGGCTGCGGTACGCGACCACCGACGCGCCGGTCCGCTCCGTGGACGGGTTCCTGGTCACGACCCTCACCCGGCTCTGCATCGACCAGCTCCGGTCCGGTCGGGCCCGCCGGGAGGAATATGTCGGTCCCTGGCTGCCCGAACCGCTGCTGACGTCGCACGACGACCCGGGTGCCGATCTGGAACGGTTCGAGCTGCTCAGCACGGCGCTGCTGCGCGTGTTGGAGCACCTGGATCCCCTGGAGCGGGCGGTGTTCCTCCTGCGCGAGGTGTTCGGCTATCCGTACGCGGACATCGCCGCCATGGTCGAACGGCGGGAGGACCACTGCCGCCAGCTGGCCCATCGCGCCAAACGGCGACTTCGCTCCGAGCGCCCCGGCGCGGAAGCCCGCGTCGAGGAGCACGGCCGACTCCTGGAAGGCTTCCTGAGGGCGTCCGTGGCCGGTGATCTCGCGGGTCTCGAGGCGCTCCTGCTCGACGACGTGGTGCTCCTGTCGGATTCCGGTGGCAACGCCCCGGCGGCCCGCCGACCCGTTGTGGGTAGCAACCCGGTCGCACGCTTCATGGCCGGGATCGCCGCCAAGGCGTCGCCCGAGGCGCGGATCGACCGGGTGGAGCTGAATGGACTGCCGGGCGTGCTGCTCCACGACCGGGGCCGCCTGCAGACCGCCATGAGCGTGGACGTGCGGGACGGGCGGATCGCCGCCGTGTTCCTGTGGCGGAATCCGGAGAAGCTCGTGGGTCTGGAGGGCTGAAGGGCCCGGGGTGGGATTCGACGATCCGGCGCAGGACGCGCCGGATCGCGCCGGAGGCGAGCCCACGAGAGCAGTGGCGTCGCAGGAGCGCGGCCACTGCGTGGGGGCGATTCCGCCGAGACGAGCCGGGTCGGGCTTCCCTCGTGTGTGGGCGTCCGTGGCGGACCGCCGAGCCGGCCCGTCCGGGGTGGGATTCGACGATCCGGCGCAGGACGCGTCGGATCGCGCCGAAGGCGAGCCCACGAGAGCAGTGGCGTCGCAGGAGCGCGGCCGCTGCGTGGGTGCGGGTCCCACCCGACCGTCCGGGCGGACGTCCTTTTCGGCCAGCCCATGCGGTCCGGTCGGACCATCACGTATGGACGGGGTGGGATTCGACGATCCGGCGCAGGACGCGCCGGATCGCGCCGAAGGCGAGCCCACGAGAGCAGTGGCCGCGCAGGAGCGCGGCCACTGCGTGGGTTCGGATCCCACGCGACCATCCGGGCGGGGCCTCCTGATCGGCCAGGCCATGCGGTGCGGCCGGACCATCACATACGGAGGGGGTGGGATTCGAACCCACGAGGACCGAAGTCCGCCGGTTTTCAAGACCGGTGCATTGAACCGCTCTGCCACCCCTCCAGATCGCCGGAGACCCATCGGTCCCCTGCGGCCCACAAGATGTCGTCGGGGCGAGGTCGGGTCCACCGGGACCCCTCCTGTGTCCGCCGGGGTTCACGTTGGTACCATGACCGCCGACCCGTCTTCCACATCCCCGTCCAATCCGGGGCCCGTCGAGCCCGACCCCGACCTAGAGGCGCCCCGTCCGTGGTGGAAGACGGCCCTGGTCTGGGCGGAACGCCTGTTCACGGTGGCGGTTCTCGTTTTCGTGGCGGTGCGCCTGGGCCCGCAGGTCGGCGCCCTGACCGGGGTGGCTCCTTCCCTCGGCGGGGCGCCGGCGTTCACCATGACCACGCTGGACGGGCGGGACATCCGGTCCGAGGATCTCCGGGGCTCGGTGGTGGTGGTCAACTTCTGGGCGACCTGGTGCGGCCCCTGCCGGCTGGAGATGCCGGCCCTCCAGGCGCTGGCGGAGAAGCACGAGGGCCGGGACGTGGTCGTGCTCGGGCTCTCCGTGGACGTGGGCCCAGCGGCCGTGCGCGACTTCCTCGACGAGCGCGGCATCACCTACCCCGTGGGCATGGCCTCGAACGCCCACCGCCGGGCCTTCGGGGGCGTCCGCGGCATTCCCACGACCCTGATCATCGATGCCGAGGGCATCCTCCGGCACCGCGTCGTCGGCTACTTCGCACCACCGGCCATGAACGCGGCCGTGGCTCGGCTCGCGGATCGGGCGACGGAGCCGGGAGCCGTCGACCCATAATACCGTGTGCCGACCCCCTCCGGCGCCCGCCGTTGTCACGTTCCACCCTCCCCGGTCGTTCATTACCTTGATATCGGTCGCCGAATCCGGCCGACCGGTCGGCGTCCCATGGGATCGTGCTCGCACCGATCCTCTCCCCCCGGGCCGCCCCGAGCGGACCCTTTCGCGCTCCGGCGCGGGACGAGGGTCCATGATCGAGAACCCAATCGCACCTGCGACGCCATGAATCGTCCCAGCCGAGCACCTCGCGTGCCCGCCGTCCTGATCCTCGTCGCACTTCCCTGGATGGGGTCGTGCGACTCGCCGACCGAAGCCGTCGCCAATCCGACGCCTCCCGACGAGGTCCCGGCCCACACCCACGATGCGTCGGCCGTCGTATCCGGGTGGTTCGACGACGCGCGCTTCAGCCCCACGATCCGGATCATCGACCGGGATACGGTCCGGTTCGCCGGGGTCGTGGGGTGGGGCGGGGGGCCCATGCTGGAGTCGTCGGACCTCGGAGGGCTCATGGAGGACTTCGTGGCCACCCGGAGTCGCCTCGATTCCCTTGTCGCGGCGTTCGACGGGCACCGCCACGACGCGTCGGACATCGACTCGGGCACCCTTCCCGACACGAGGCTGTCCGCCAACGTCGCGCTCCTGAGCGCTCCGGTCCTGCAGTTCGAGGGGGCTCTGGCGTGGGGCGGGGGCCCGGTCGTGCCGTCGTCCACCGGGCTGCGGTCCACGTCGACCACGACCAGGGGCTTCACGGAGACGGCCAACGTCTTCACCCAGCCACAGACGTTCCTTCACCGGACCATGGTGGGGAAGTTCACGGGCGATCCGACGGAGGGGTCGGGCACGGTGGGGCTGCGCTTCGAGCGCAGCCGCGACACGGAACTCTCTCCGCTCGGTGTCACCTGGACCCTGTCGGGCGGGGAACGGTGGGCACTGGGCCTCGACGAGGGCGCCGAGTCCCACCCCGACTTCGTCCTGCTCTACAACACGGGGGTCGGTGACATCTTCCGCGTGGCGGACGGTGCCCACTTCCAGATGGGGGCCGGCGTCGGTCCGAGCCCCACCGAGCACCTGCTGTTCCTCAACGACCGTCCGGGCAGCGGCAACCAGAACGTGCTGAACATGCAGGGCGGGGGAGACGCCACGCGCTACATCCGGGCACTCGACCCGTCCACCGGGGTGGTCCCGTTCGCCGTGGGCATCGACGGCTCCGTGGGCGTGGGTACGGACCACCCGACCGAAGAGGGCCTGATGCTCGACGTCGCGGGCGACGCACGCGCACGCTCGTGGGAGACGCTGTCGGACGCGCGCTTGAAGGAAGATGTCCGTCCCGTCGGGAGCGTGCTCGAACGGCTGGCCCGGCTGCAGGCGGTCCAGTTCCGGTGGAAGGAGAGCGGCCAGGAGGACCTGGGCGTCCTGGCGCAGGAGGTCGAGGCGGTGTTCCCGGAGCTCGTCACCGAGCGGGACGGCGTGAAGTCGGTGGACTACTCGGGACTGACCGCCGTGCTCCTGGCGGCGGTGACGGAACTGGCCGGGGTGTGCGGGGAGCACGGGACGCACCACACGCACTGATCCCCGGACTCCCGGGGGGATCGCTACGGGCGCAGCGGTGAGGCCCCCTGGTGGACCTCGCCCGGGTCGCCGGCGCCCAGGACGTGCTCCCAGGCGTCCAGCATCCGGGCGTAGTCGAAGCGGGTGGCTGCCCGCCTCCGGCCCTCTTCGGCCATGGCGGCGGCTCGCCGCGGGTCGTCGAGGAGGATCCTCGCGGCCGCGGCGACCGCTTCGGCCGAGGGGGCCACCACCAGGCCCGCCGGCCCGTGGCCGTCCGGGCCGGGCGCCAGCGCCTCCTCGGCGCCGCTGACCGGCGTGCTCACCACGGGCACGCCGGCGGCCAGGGCCTCCAGCATCGCATTGGCCATCCCCTCCGAGTCGGAGGTGAGCACGAAGACGTCCAGTGCCGCGAGCACCCGTGCCACGTCCCTCCGGTAGCCCAACCAGTGCACGCGGCCGGCCAGATCCAGGGCCCGTGCCTGCCCGGCCAGTTCGGCTTTCAGGGGCCCGGTGCCGGCCACGGCCAGGTGCACGTTCGCGGGGAGGAGGGCCAGGGCCTCGAGCATCCGGTCGATCCGCTTCTGGGAATCGAGGCGGGTCACGGTGCCCAGGAGCGGTCCTTCGGAGGGGAGCCCGAGGTCGTGCCGGGCCCGCTCGGCGCGGGTGCTCCGGACCTCCGATCCCCGGCTCGCCGAGGTGGTCTCGGCCGGCCCGCCGGTGCCCGATGCCCCATCCGAAGACGCCGCCAGGTCGATGCCGTCGTAGACCGTGACGATGCGGGCCGGATCCACGCCGGGAAGCCCCGCCACGAAGTCCTTCCGGATGCCGTCGGCGTTGCAGAGCACGGCGTCGGTCCATCGGCGCAGCGCCAGCCGGTACGTCCAGTGGCGGTCGGGGAGGTCGGTGGACAGCCCGATCCTCGCCACCACCGTCGGCACGTCGGCGCGGGCGGCCGCCAGTCCGGCAAGCCAGATCTTCTTGTACGTGGAGATCAGGAAGGCGTCGGGGCGCCAGCGCCGGAGCGCTCCGCCGAGACGCCACGCGTCCGTGAGCATGAGGTGGCCGCCGAGGCGGCCCACGCTGGCGGGAACGCCGTAGGGTGCCGCGCGCGCCACCATGGCCTCGTCACGGCAGAAGAAGTGGACCATGTGGCCCCGGTCCTGGAGTCCCCGGAGCAGCAGCAGGGTCCATTTCTCGCCGCCCCCGAACTCGGCGGCCCCGTTGTGCGCGGCGATCCGCACGGGCCCGGCGCGCTACCCCCGCTCGGCCAGCGTGCCGTCGAAGTCGCAGCGCTTGTGCGTCCCGTCGCAGAACGGCTTCCGGGAGGACTCCCCGCACCGGCAGAGGAAGTACCGCCCCTCCGGCGTCTCGATCACGTTGCCTTCATGGTCGACGAGAGGAACGTCGCCCTCCACCTTCAGGGATGCGTTGCGGTTGACGATGATCTTCACGTCGGACGGCGTATCGGGCACAGAGGGCTCCGGATCGTGGCGCAGGGTCGTGGGTACGGTCGCTGAACCCCGGGGCTCCGGCGCAGTTCCCGAACCGATCTGCCCGGACCTCCCAGAACCAGAGGACGCACTCTTGATTTCCGTCGAGCGCAGGAAGACCCTGGCCGTGGACGTCGGTGGCGTGACCATCGGCGGCGGCGCCCCGGTCGTGGTCCAGTCCATGACCAACACGGACACCGCCGACGTCGGGTCCACGGTGGAGCAGATCGAGCTGCTGGCCGACGCGGGCTCGGAGCTCGTGCGGATCACGGTCAACAACGACGACGCGGCCCAGGCGGTGCCGGAGATCGTCCGGCGCCTGCGGGCCGACGGGTACCGGACCCCCGTCGTCGGGGACTTCCACTACAACGGGCACCTCCTGCTGACGAAGTACCCCGACGCCGCCCGTGCCCTGGCCAAGCTGCGCATCAATCCGGGCAACGTGGGCACGAAGCACCGCGACAAGAACTTCCAGCAAATCGTCGAGGTGGCCGTCGAGCACGACAAGCCGGTGCGCATCGGGGTCAACTGGGGATCGCTCGACCAGCGCCTCCTGACCGAGCTGATGGACGAGAACGCGACGCTCGACGAGCCGAAGGAGGCCGACGAGGTCCTGATGGACGCCATGGTGGAGAGCGCCGTGCGTTCCGCCGCCCTGGCCGTCGAGACGGGACTGGGCCGCGACAAGATCGTCATCAGCACGAAGGTCAGCACGGTCCGGAAGCTCATCTACGTGTACCGGATGCTGGCGGAGCGGTGCGACTATCCGCTCCACCTGGGGCTGACGGAGGCCGGGCTGGGCGCCAAGGGCATCGTGGCCACCACGGCCGGGCTGGCCCCGCTCCTCCTGGACGGCATCGGCGACACGATCCGGGTGTCCCTCACGCCCCGCCCCGGCGGAGATCGGGCCGAGGAGGTGCGGGTGGCCCAGCAGGTGCTTCAATCCCTGGGCATCCGCTCGTTCGAACCCCAGGTCACGTCGTGTCCGGGGTGCGGCCGCACCACCTCCACGTTCTTTCAGGAGATGGCGGAGGACATCACGAACTTCATCCGCGAGAGCATGCCGACGTGGCGCCTGGAACACCCCGGCGTCGAGGAGATGGAGGTGGCGGTGATGGGGTGCGTGGTCAACGGCCCCGGCGAGTCCAAGTACGCCAACATCGGCATCTCGCTCCCGGGCACCTTCGAAGAGCCCAAGGCGCCGGTGTACATCGACGGTGCCCACGCCATGACCCTGAAGGGCGAGGGTCTGGTGGAGGAGTTCAAGGGGATCCTCCTGGACTACATCCGGAGGACCTACCCCCAGGCCGAGCACGCCGGAGCGGGGGCGGGGGGCGAGTAGTCCTACGACCCGCCGGTGTCCACCCGGCGGAGGAACTCCATCACGGCCAGGGTGCGGGAGGGGCTCATGCCCCCTGGCACCATCATGCGGGCGCCGTAGACCTGCTGGAGCTCGCCGGCCAGGCGGTCGTGCTCGACCATCGAGTCCGGACGCTGGATCATGGCGGCGGTCCACTCCGGGTCCCGCCGGATGGTGACGCCGGCCAGGTTCGGCCCGACCTTCTCCGGGCCCCGCAGGGCGTGGCACGAGGCGCACTGCCGGGCGAACACCTCCGCCCCGAGGTCGGCCAGCGCGGGATCCACCGGAGCGTCGACCGGCCGCAGTGCCGTGTCCGACCAGGGCTCGAGGGCCCGGTCCAGTGCCCGGGCCCGCGCTTGCTCGCGGATCCACCACCCCGAGGTCACGATCAAGACCACCGCGGCCAGAACCCCGGCCAGCCGGCCGATCCGTCCCGCACGGGCGTTCGAAGGAAGTGCGTCCACGGGGCGTAGGTACCCACGGATGGGACGGGGTTCCCGCCGCGGGCGGCTGCTGGGCCGATTGCGCCATTGCTGCGCGCCGCGGGCCGTCCGTAGTGTAGGGACGTGCCGGTCGTGATTCGCGTGGAAGGGGAGGAGGGTCCGCCCTGGTCCGGGCGTCCTCCGGCCATCATCTACAGATGTCGAAGGCAACCGTTCGCGACGGTCCGGTCGTCTCAGGACCGACGGCGACCCCAGGTCGTCCGAGCGACTGCCGCACCCAGCGCGAACCCATACCGGGGAACGGACACACGCCGATGAGCTTCTCCCGCCGCACCCTCAGTCTGGTCACCGTCCTGCTCATCCTGGCGGCCCTCGGCGCAGGCGTCGGATGGCGCCTCATGAGCGAGGGCGACGAATCGGACGGCGAGTCCGCGTCCGAGGCCGCCGCCGCCGATCTGCCCGACGTGTCCAGCGCCGCGCAGTTCTCCACGGACGTGCCCCAGCCGGTGGCCGGCGCGGAGGCGGTGCGTGACACCCTCTGGATCCGGGTCAACGCCGCCGGACGCGCGGAGGCGTTCCGGCGCGCCACGCTGAACGCCCAGGTCGAGGGACGGGTGGAGGCCCTCCCGGCCCGGGAGAACGGGGTGGTGGCCGACGGTCAGACGCTGCTGCAGCTCGATACCACGGACCTTGCGCTCAACGTGGCGCAGGCCCGGGCGGACCTCCTGGCGGCCGAGGCGGACTACCGCCAGATGACCCTCTTCGACGACGAGATCGAAGACGCCGACGTGCGAGCCGAGCGCGACCGGATCGCCCGCACCCGGAGCGGTCTCGACCAGCGGGAGGTGGCGCTCCGCCAGGCGCGGATCCAGTTGGAGCGGACCCGTGTGGCGGCGCCCTTCGGCGGGCGCGTGGCGGACCTCGCGGTGGCGGAGGGCCAGTACGTGGCCGCGGGGACGCCCCTGGTGACCGTGGTCGATCTCGACCCCATCAAGGTCGAGGTCCAGGTGCTGGAGGCGGCGCTCCCGGTCCTGTCCGCCGGACGCCGCGCCGACGTGACCTTCTCGGCGTTTCCCGGAGAGCGCTTCCAGGGCACGGTCGAGACCATCAACCCGCTGGTGGACCCCGAGACGCGGACGGCCCGGGTCACCGTGTTGCTGCCCAACCGCCAGCACCGGATCAAGCCGGGGATGTACGCCGAGGTCAGCCTGAACGCCGAGGCCCTCCCGGACCGGATCATGGTGCCCCGGAGCGCGGTGCTGGAACGGGGCGACGGGCGCCGTCGGACGATGCTCTTCGTCTACGAGGGCGATGCGCAGCAGGGCCTGGCCAAGTGGCGGTATATCTCGACGGGGCGGGAGAACGACACGCACGTGGAGATCCTCCCCGACGGAGAGGGGGTCGTGGAGCCGGGCGAGGTCGTGCTGGTGGACGGACACCACTACCTGGCCCACGACACGCCCGTCCGACTCGTGGACGACGTGACCGCGGCGGGAGGGAGGCCCGGCCGATGAGAGCCTCCCTGATCGCGGCGCTCCTCGTGGTGTCGCTCCCCCTCGGCGGGATGGCCCAGCAGACGGACACCCTGGTCCTGACCCTCGACGAGGC
This sequence comes from Longimicrobiales bacterium, assembly GCA_040216925.1. Taxonomy (GTDB): domain Bacteria; phylum Gemmatimonadota; class Gemmatimonadetes; order Longimicrobiales; family Gaopeijiaceae; genus JAJCZZ01. The sequence goes on along the minus strand of JAVJOF010000002.1, from coordinate 91,130 downwards.
CCTGGAGCGCGCCCGTGGGAGCAACCCCGCCTACCGCCGGGCCGTGAACTCGGCGGCCTTGAACGGGACGGAGATGCGCACCACCTGGTTCGGCCAGGTCCTTCCCCAGGCCGAACTCACGCTCTTCCAGACCCAGTTCACGGGCAACCTGACCCGGCGGGCATTCGACAACTTCGGCAACCCCATCGAGCGGCCCGAGACCGACTGGACCTACTTTTCCCAGACCAACCAGTCGCTGGACCTGACCTGGTCCATCCAGGGGGCCTCGATCTTCAACGCGCTGGACCGTCAGCGGCTCACGAACCTGGACCGTGACATCGCCGAGGTGCGGGCGCTTACGGATGTCCAGATCGCGGTGCGTCGGGCCTACATGGACGTGCTCGAGCGCCGGGATCTCCTCCGCGCCGAGGAGGCCACGCTGGAGGGGCGGAGGACCGACCGGGACGCCGCCGAACGTCTGTTCGGCCTGGCCATGAAGACCCGCGTGGACGTGCTGAACGCCGAACTCGCCGAGGAGCAGCAGATGCTGGCCGTGCGCCAGGCCCGGTCGGCTCACGAACAAGCCCGCCTGACCCTCCGGACCCGCCTCGGCGATCCGGATCTGCCTCCGCTGCGCCTGGCCGAGACGCCCTTGCCGGTGTTCGACCCCGTCGGTCTCGCCGCCGACGACCTGGTCCGGACCGCCCTGGACGTGAACCCGGAAGTGCGCCAGGTGGACGTGGCGGTCCGCGCGGCGGACCTGGGCGTGGCCGAGGCCAAGCGGTCCTGGTGGCCGTCGCTGTTCATGAACTTCAACGTGGCGCGGAGGCCCCAGGCGTCCCAGGCCGACGCGCTGTTCGACGTGTCGTTCGACGAGACCCTCGACCAGCGGTTCGGGGTGGGGCTCTCGTTCCCGATGTTCAACGACTACTTCCAGAACCAGCAGGGCATCCACCGGGCCCGGGTCGATCTGCGGAACCAGCAGGAGTCCCGGCGCGAGACGGAGCTCCGGATCGAGGAGACGGTTCGAAGCGCGCTGCTGGAGCTGGAGAACCAGTACGAGTCCCTGCGGCTGGCGGAGCGGTCGGCGGAGATCGCCGGAGAGGCCCTGCGGCTGGCCCGCGAGGAGTACCGGCTGGGATCGCGGACCTTCGAGGCGCTGCGGGACGCCTTCGACCAGGAGGCCGACACCCGGCGTCAGGTCATCCAGGCCCGCCACTCCTTCGTCGATGCGCTTCTGAGCCTCGAGGAGGCCGTGGGCACGCAGGTCCGGCCCTCCGGCGCCGGACTGGGGGGCTGACGTGTCGATTCCGGGCACCAGCACGCGGCGGCCGGTGGCCGTGTGGATGCTCTTCCTGGCGGTCCTGCTCCTCGGAGTGATCTCGTTCCTCCGGCTGCCCATCGACCTCCTGCCCGACGTCAGCTATCCGAGGCTGGTCATCTACACGTCCTACCCGGACGTGGCACCGGCCGAGGTCGAGCGGCTGGTCACGGAGAGGATCGAGGCGGCGGCTGCGGCGGTGCCGGGGGTCGAGCGGGTCACGTCGGTGTCCCGGGAAGGGGTGAGCCTGGTCACGCTCCGCTTCGCCTGGGGGTCGGACATGGACTTCGCCATGCTCAACCTCCGGGAGGGCATGGACAACGTCCGGGAGGCGCTTCCGGAGAGCACGACGCGTCCGGCCATCCTCCGGGTGGATCCGGAGTCCGAGCCGATCATGGTGCTGTCCATGGCCGGCGGCGAGGACCTGTGGCAGACCAAGGAGCTGGCCGAGACCGTCTACCGGCGGCGGCTGGAACAACTCGACGGGGTGGCCCAGGCGGCGGTCAGCGGGGGCCTGGACCGGGAGATCCAGGTCGAGGTCGTACCGGAGCTGCTCGAATCCTACGGCCTGACCATCGAGACGATCTCGGCAGCACTGGCCCAGGCCAACGTGAGCGCGCCAGGCGGCACGATCCTCCAGGGCCGCTATCGGTATCCGCTGCGCACGCTGGGCGAGTTCCAGACGGTCGAGGAGATCGCCGAGGTGGTGGTGGCCCGCCAGGCGGTGGGGAGCGGCACGGGGGGGTCGGGTGGAGCCGGAGCGGCCGCCTCCGGCAGCGGCGTCCAGCAGGGATACCGGGTGGTGCGGCTGCGGGACGTGGGCCGGGTCATCGACGGCTTCTCGGAGCGGGAGTCCATCGCGCGCTACGCCGGCGCGGAGGCGGTGGGCCTGCTGGTGTTCAAGGAGTCCGGCGCCAACACGGTCAACGTGGCGGAGCTGGTCGAGACGACCCTCACGCAGCTCGAGGAGGAGTACCCGGCCATCCACGTGGACGTGGCCCACAGCCAGGCCGGCTTCATCGCGGACTCGATCAGCAACGTGGTGCAGGCCCTCGTGTTCGGAGGCATCCTCGCGTTCCTGGTCCTGTTCCTGTTCCTGCGGGACCCCCGATACCCGGTGGCCATCGCCCTGGCCATCCCGATCTCCGTGGTGGGCACCTTCGCGCTCATGGAGGCCTTCGACGTCAGCCTCAACATCATGAGCCTGGGGGGATTGGCCCTGGGCGTGGGCATGCTGGTGGACAACTCGATCGTGGTTCTGGAGAACATCTTCCGGCACCGGGAGGAGCTCGGCGAAGATCCGGTGACGGCCGCCACCCTCGGTGCCGAAGAGGTGCAGGCGGCCATCACCGCGTCCACGCTCACCACCATCAGCGTGTTCGGGCCCATCATCTACGTGGAGGGAGTGGCCGGCGAGCTGTTCGAGGACCTCTCCCTGGCCGTCGCGTTCAGCCTGCTGGCGTCGCTCCTGGTGGCGTTGACCCTGCTGCCGTCGTTGGCGGCGCGGTTCGCAGGCCTCGCGGTGGCGCCGCCGGTACGTCCCGCGCCGCTGCGCCGGGAGCGGCGCCCCGGGGCGTGGGGCGCGGTCCGGTGGGTCGGGGGCACCGTGGTCCGGGCCCCCGCCTGGGTGGCCAGCCGCGGGTGGGCGCTCGGCCGGGCGCTCGTCGTGTTCTGGGGGCAGTCCGTCGGCGGAGGCCTCGGCCGGGTGTTCGGTCCGGGCCTGCGGCGGTTCGATCGATGGTTCGACCGCTTCGCCGTGCGGTACCACGCCGCCCTCGAGTGGTCGCTGGAGCGCTCGGGCGTCGTGCTCGCGGCCGCCGGAGGCGCGCTGGTGCTGACCCTGGTGTTGGGGTCCGCGCTCCAGCGGGACCTGCTCCCCCACGTGGATCAGGGGGCCTTCCAGATCCGCCTGGAGCTGCCGGAGGGGACGGCGCTGGACGTGACCGCCGAAGCGGCGGGCCGGATCGAGACGGCCGTCCTGGACGATCCGGACGTGGCGGCGGTGTTCAGCAACATCGGTCGCGACGTCCAGGCGTATGCCGACGGGGAGCAGGCGACGGGCCTCCACACGGCCACGTTCCAGGTCCGGGTGTCCGAGAGCGCGTCCACGGACGAGGTCGCCGCCCGGCTCCGGCGGCTCTCCGAGGACTTCCCCCCGGGGGCCCTCAGCGTCGAGACGGGGCAGGCGACGGCCCTGGGCGCGATCCTGGGCGGCGCCGAAGCGGACATCGCCGTGCGCCTCCGTTCCGAAGACCTGGATCTGGCCTACCGGACGGCGGAAGAGGTGGTCCAGCGCCTGGCCGCCGTGCCCTCCGTGGGCAACGTCCGCATCGGCACGGAGCGGGGGCAGCCCCAGGTCCAGGTGGAGATCGACCGGGCCGCGTGCGCCGCCTACGGCATCGAGCCGCGGGTCGTGGCCGAGACCGTGGACCGGGCCATGCGTGGCGACGTCGCCACGGAGTTCGTCGACTTCGACCGGAAGATCGACGTCATCGTCCGGTATCCCCAGGAACAGCGCTACTCCATGGCCACCCTGGAGGGACTGCGGGTCGAGGGGGTGCCCATCCGTGAACTCGTCCGGATCCGGACGGCGGTCGGGCCGGCGGAGGTCCACCGCGAGGACCAGGCCCGTGTGGTCCCCGTCTACGCGGACGTGGTGCGCGGCGGGCTCGACCAGTCGATCGGAGCGGTGCAGGACGCGCTCGTGGGTCTCCCGTCGAACCGGACCCTGCGCTGGGAGGTGGGCGGCGAGAACGAAGAGATGCGGCGGTCGTTCCGGGACCTGGCGTTCGCCTTCGGCCTGGCCCTGATCCTGGTCTACATGATCCTGGCGGCCCAGTTCGAGTCGTTCGTGCACCCGTTCACGATCCTGATGAGCGTGCCGCTGGCCCTGGTCGGCGCCATCCTGGCGCTGCTGCTGACGGGGCAGGGGCTGAACACCATGAGCCTGATCGGTGTGGTCATCCTGGTGGGCATCGTGGTGAACGACGCCATCGTGAAGGTGGACTTCATCAACCAGTCCAGGGTGGCGGGTGCGCCGCTGCGGCAGGCCATCCTCGACGCGGGCCGGGTCCGGCTGCGCCCGATCGTCATGACCACGGTCACCACGGTTCTTGGGCTCCTGCCCATGGCGTTGGGCATCGGCCGGGGGTCGGATCTCCGGGCGCCCCTGGCCATCGCGGTCATCGGCGGTCTGATCGTGGCCACCGCCCTGACGCTGATCGTGGTGCCGGTCATCTACCAGAGCGTGGAGCGCTTCCGCGAACGGATCCGCGGCACGCTCATCGGAACGGACGGGGGCGCCGCGCCTGCGTCCGCCGGCGCGTCGGGGGACTGAGCATGGGCACGGACGGGAGACACTCGACGGGGACGCGGGCCCCGGGGGAGGGAGCAGGGCGATGATCCGCATGAGCATCCGGCGGCCGGTGGCGGTGGCCATGACCTACTCCGCGGTGGCGCTCCTGGGCGTGTTCGCCTGGCGGAACATCCCCATCGAGACCCTTCCCAACACCGACCTCCCCCGGCTCAACGTGCTGGCCACCTGGCCGGGGTCGAGTCCCGAGACCGTGGAAGCGTTCCTGACGTCGCCCCTGGAGGGGGCCATCCAGCAGGTCCGTGGAGTCCAGAAGATCGTGTCCGAGTCGTACCAGGACACCAACAGCAACCGGGGCACGGCGCGCATCGAGATCGAGTTCTCCCGGGGCACCGACATGGACTTCGCGCGCCTCGACCTGTCGGAGCGGATCAGCACCCTCGAAGAAGAGGACCTTCCCGAAGGCGTGGATCCGGTCCAGATCCAGCGCTACGTACCGGAGGAGTTCGCGGAGCAGAGCCAGCCCTTCCTCCAGTACCAGTTCACCGGTCCCTACACCCTCGAGGCCCTCCGGCGGCACGTCGACGACGTGGTCGTGCCGGAACTGGCCCAGCTCGAAGGCGTGGCGCAGGTCCAGGTCCAGGGCGGCCGGGAGCGGCGGGTCGAGATCCGCCTGGACGAGGCCAAGATCGCGGCCCTGGGGATGGAGCCCTGGGAGGTCCGGCAGCGGATCGGTGAACTGGATCTGGTCCAGGAGGCCGGCGCCATCCGGCAGGAAGGGGCGCAGCGGACCATCACCATCGTGAACCGCCCCGGGACCGTGGAGGACATCCGCAACGCGGTCATCACGGCCCGGGGGGGCACCCTGGTGCGGGTGAGCGACGTGGCCGGAGTCCACGACGCCTACGAAGAGGCGTTCAGCCTCAACCGCATCGACGGCCGGCCCGCCGTCACCTTCGAGGTGTTCAAGGAGATCGGGACGAACACGGTGCGGGTGGCGGACCGCGTGAAGACGCGGGTGGCCGAGCTGGAGCGGCTCCACCCGTACCAGAGCCGGATGGTGCTCCAGTACGACGAGAGCGAGACCATCGAGGAACAGCTCACGGAGCTCCGGGCCCGGGCCCTGTTCAGCGCCCTGGTCATCTTCGTGGTGCTGCTGGCCTTCCTCCAGTCGCTCCGGTCGGCCGCGCTCGTGTTCGCCACCATCGCGTTCAGCGTGTTGATCGCCCTGAACCTGATCTACTTCGGCGGCCTGACGCTGAACCTCCTGACCCTCATGGGGCTGGCCATGGGCTTCGGCCTGATCGTGGACAACTCCATCGTCGTGCTGGAGAACGTCTACCGGCGGTACCAGCGCGGAGAGGACCGACTGGCGGCGGCGGAACACGGCGCCCGCGAGGTGGTGCTGCCCATCCTGGCCTCGACGGCCACCACGCTGATCGTGTTCGTGCCGTTCGTCTACCTCCAGGGCGAACTGAGGGTCTTCTACGTGCCGCTGGCCATCGTGGTGGGTCTGACCCTGCTGGCGTCGCTCTTCGTGGCGTTCACGTTCATTCCCGCGCTGGCCGGGCGGGTCCTCGGTTCGCCAGGGCGTGGGAAGGGGATGGCCATGGCGGTGGCCGGGGTGCCCGCGGCGGCGTTCGCCCGGGTGGGCTCCGGATCGGGTGCCGGAGGCGGCGCCGGCGGTCCAGACGACCGGGCCACGGCCGTACCCGACGACGACGGGGTCCGCCGCCCGTTCTACGTGGCGTTCTACGCCGACGTCGTCGGCTTCACGGTGCGCCATCCGTGGGTGTCGCTGGTGGTCACCCTCGGCATCTTCGGAGGCTCGTACTACCTGTTCGACCGCTACGTGAACACCTGGGCCATGTGGGGGGGGCGGTGGGGGCAGGAGACCTACATCGACGTGCGCATCCGGCTGCCCCGAGGGTCCGATCTGGACCGCACGGACCAGCTCATGGCCTACTTCGAGGAGCGGATGGCCACCATGCCGGAGGTGGAGACCTGGGAGACGCAGGTCTATCCCACCTTCGCCCGCATGCGGGTCGAGTTCCCCGACTCGCTGGAAAACACGCAGGTGCCGGTGGCCATCAAGGAGCAGATGGTGGCCTACAGCCACACGTTCACGGGCGCCGACGTCCGCGTGTACGGCTTCGGCCCGTCGTTCTACGGCGGGGGCTCCAGCCCGCCGAACTACGCGATCCAGGTCCTGGGCTACAACTACGAGCGCGTCCAGGACATCGCCGAGGACCTGGGCCGCCGCCTGAGCCGCCTGAGTCGGGTCCAGGAGGTCGACACCAACTCCAGCGCCAACTTCTTCAACCGCGACCGGGCGTCGGAGTTCGTGGTGTTCATCGACCGGGCGCGGCTGTCCGGGTACGACATGACCGTGGGCCAGATGGTCAACAACATGCTCGCCGCGGTGGGGGGCAGTGCCCAGCCGGGCCGCATCAAGCTCGGAGGCGAGGAGGTCCAGTACCTCGTGAAGCTCGACGCCGGCGAGGACATGGACATCGTGGAGCTCCGGGAGACCCTGGTCGACACCCCGGACGGCAGGCGCATCCGGCTCGGCGACGTGATCCGCATCGAGTCCCGGGAGGTCCTGGCCCGGATCCGCCGGGAGAACCAGCAGTACGAGCGGACGGTCGCGTACGAATTCCGCGGCCCGACCAAGCTCGGCGACCTGTTCCACGAGGCGGTCATCGACGGCACGGAGGCCCCGCCGGGCTACACCGTGAAGAAGGGCGAGTCGCGCTGGACCATCGACGAGGAACAGAAGGGACAGATCTGGATGGTCCTGGCCGTGAGCCTGCTGCTGGTGTACATGGTCACGGCCGCGGTCTTCGAGTCACTCGTGCAGCCCCTGTGCGTAATCTTCACCGTGCCGCTCGCGCTCATCGGTGTGTATCTGATCTTCTACTACACGGGGGCCTCCTTCACCCGGGAGGCGTACATCGGGGTCATCATGATGCTGGGCATCGTGGTCAACAACGCCATCCTTCTCGTGGATCATGTGAACGCCACCCGCCGGCGGTGGGGTGGGCTTTCGCTCCAGGACGCCATCGTCCGGGGCACCCTGGAGCGGGTCCGGCCGATCCTGATGACCACCGCCACGACGGTCCTGGGCCTGCTGCCGCTGGTCCTGTTCGGCGAGACCACGGGCTCCAACATCTGGGATGCCCTGGCGCTGGTGCTCATCGGCGGGCTGCTCTCGAGCACGCTCTTCGTGCTGACCATCACGCCGGCCGTGTATCACGTCCTGGAGCGCTGGAAGCTGGCGGCGTCGGGTGCTGCGACCGAGGCCGCCGACGGGTCGTCCCACCGGGCGCCGCCCGCCACGCCGGCGCCTGCCGTCGGGTAACGTGCGTACGACGGTGGTGCGGGCCGTGGCCGCAGCGGTGCTGGGCCTGCTGGGCCTGGCGGGTACGTACGGCTCGGCCGAAGCGCAGCACGTCCAGGGGCTGGTGCTCTACAACCACAACGATCTGCCCGTGGTCGCGGCCACCGTCCGCCTCCTCGATCAGGAGGGGCAGGTCCTGGTGACCGGTCTGACCAACCTGGACGGCCGGTTCGCGCTGGAGGTCCCGGCCGACGGCTCGTTCCTGGTCCACGTGGAGCACATCACCGCGTTCGAGATGGTGGACGGGCCCGTGGAAGCAGGGTTCTCCGGCAACGCCTTCGTGACGTTCCACCTGGTGCCCAAGCCCATCGCGCTGGAGGCGCTGGAGGTGACGGTGGAGGGGCGTTCCCGAATCCTGGACCGGACCGGCTTCTACCAGCGCGCGGACGAAGGCCTCGGCTTCTTCCTGGACGAGTCCGCCATCGAGCGCCGGGCGCCGATCCGGGCCAGCGACCTCCTGCGGGCCATCCCCGGCGTCCAGGTCGTGTCCGCCAACGGAATGGCGGGGTTCAGCGGGTACCCGATCATGTCCTACACCCTCCGGACGCGGTACGACTTCACGGAGCCCTGCTTCCCCCGGGTCTACGTGGACGGGACGGTGGTCGAGCAGGGCGGCACCGCGTTCATCCCGACGGTCGGCTTCGACGAGCTGATCCAGGCCTACGACATCGCCGCGGTGGAGGTCTACCGCAGTCCGGTGGAGGCCCCGCCGCAGTTCGGGGGGCTGAACGCGTGCGGGCTGATCATGCTCTGGACCAAGAGCGGGCTGCGGAGCCGGGTGCGGTAGGCCGATCCGGCCATTCCGGCGGCCCGAGGCGCGCGCGATCGTTCCCTCCCACCCGACCGGCCGAGGGTGGGTCCACAGGGCCGCGGGCCTCCCTCCCGACCTACGGAGCAGGGAGGCCGGGGCGGGGGGCGCCGCACGGCACCGAGCGGGGCGAGGCGCCGGAGACCGCGAGGCGCGGCGCGGAGGCGTAGCAGGGCTACGCTGAGCAGCCGCAACGCGGCGGATCCGGATGCATCGCTCCGCGAATGCCCGCGCCGCCCCCCGCGCCCGCCCTCCCTACTCCACGATGATGGGCCGGCTCGTGATCGAGGGCTCCCGGCCCGGCAGATCGAGGCGGAGGTGGAGCGTGTAGTTCCCGGGCTCCAGTTCCGGCAGCTCCAGCTCCACGGCGCGGAACGCCGACTGGATGCCGTCGGGGCCCGGATCGTCGAAGGTGACCTCGACCGGGTCGTCCGGTTCCACGATCCCCAGGAAATCGCCCACCCGGGTCAGGAAGTCCGGCCGCCCCTGAGTGAAGCCGATCGTGACCCGGGCCGGCTCCTCCACCCGGAGGCCGTAGACCTCCCACACGACGGTGAACCGCTCGCCCTGGGCGATGCGGACGCCCGGCCGCACCCAGGGCACGGCTTCGTCCAGCGAGGTGGGGAAGGGGGCTCCCGGTGCCAGGAGGACGAGGTCGGACAACGCCACCAGCCCGGGAATCATGGGCGTCTGTTTGACGCCCTGCCGGGCGCGCCAGGCGCGCTCCCCGTCGGCGTCGTAGACCTCGAGGCTGCTCACGTACTCCCCGGGGGGGGCACGGAGGGTCAGCACGCCCCGGGCGTCCTCGCCACCGGCAACGACCCAGTCCGCGCCGTCCACCGGAACCAGGAAGAGCGCGGCCTGCACCGGACCGGTGGGCGCCGGGCGGGCGGGCGATCCCCGCTCCGCGCCGTCGAACGACGGGGTGGCCGCCACCTTCGTGGTCGGCGCACGCACCGGCTCGGGGGCGTACGCGCCCACGACCAGCATGTCCTCACCGCGGCGGAACCGTCCGACCTGTGACTCGAGCCCGCGGAAATCCGGCGCGTAGGGCGGCGCGTACCAGGTGCGGGCCTCCCGGGGCGCGGTGATCCAGCTCTCCGGGGGGACGTCCGCCGGCGACTCCATGAACCGGTGGGGGAACAGATACCCCCGGCTCATGGGGTCGTGGTGTCCCACGACGCGGCGGGTGTCCTGGAGGGTGAACCCGCGGGCGCCCCCGGCACCGGACCGCTGCGGGGCGTGGGTCCGGCTCCACCCCTGGATCCGGCCGTAGCGGATCAGGGTCTCCTCGGCATCCTCCTCCCAGAACATCTGGGGGGTCTCCGCGTCCTCGAAGTTCCGGGCCTGTACCCAGCGCGCCAGGTGGTCCGTGAGCCGGTCGTTGCCCTCCACCAGAAAGAGCGGATCCGACAGACGCCAGTACGTGGACCACCACGTCGCCCGGGCTTCCGGGTCCAGCTTCTGGTACGCCTCGGCGTCGTTCCGGGGAATCACGTAGCGGACGGCCGTCCAGCGGTCCAGCTCCTCCGGCGGCATGGTCCGCAGCCCTTCATCGAACGCTTCCCGGGCGGAGATCACGTTGCCGTAGACGTGCAGGACGTACCCCCGGAGCATGTGGCACCACCATTCCTCGTCGATGCCACACTCGCGAGCCATCCGCTCCGCGGAGCCGATCCCCCCGTCCTCGGTCATGTAGTGGACGAGCTGCCCCAGCACCCACCGGTCCTTGACCCGCTCGTGGACGTAGAGGAGGTGGCTGATCATCTCGACACGGGCCGCCTTGACCTCCGAACGCTCCGCGGGGAAATCCGACTCCTCCGCACCGCCGAACCAGATGCAGATCCGGCCGATGCGTTCGTCGCAGCCGCCGCCCTGCCGCTCCTGTTCCACCGGAATCCGGCTCTGGCGGAACATCTCGAACTCCTGCTGGACCTTCCGGGCCGACTCGACGAGTTCCTTGGGACTCTGGTCCTGGTAGCCGGCGGCCGGCGGGGCCCACGCAAGGAGGGCCACCGTGGCGACGAGCGCCGGGAGCAGGAGGCTGCGGCGGGAGCCCGGGGTGGCCCGGCGGGCACGTCGGTGTGGGAAACGCAATGGACGCTCGCAGGTGGGGAGGAGCCTTGGATACCCCGGCGGCGGTGGGCGTGGTCCCCGAGGGCCGGCCGTGGACACGGGCGGAGGTCGAGACGCGCCGTGTCTCTCCGTCCGGCAGGGGAATTCACTAGTTTCCGGGCCCGTTCCCGAGTCCGCGCGGGCGGCGCGTCGAGCGCCGAGCCGGACGGGATGTCTCCAGCCGTTCGACGCATGACCGAGAGCAAGGACAGCGGGGCCCCGGCCCCCAGGAGCGATTTCATCCGCGACATCGTGGCCGCCGACATGGAGGCGGGTCGATTCGACGAGGTGGTCACCCGGTTCCCACCGGAACCCAACGGCTATCTGCACATCGGTCACGCGAAGGCCATCTGCCTGAGCTTCGGGATCGCCGAGGAGTGGAACGGGCGCTACCACCTCCGGTTCGACGACACCAATCCGGAAACGGAGAACGAGGAGTTCGTCGAGGCCATCCAGCGCGATGTCCGGTGGCTCGGCTTCGACTGGGGTCCGCACCTGTACTTCGCCTCGGACTACTTCGAGCGGATGTACGAATGCGCGGAAAAACTCATCCGGAAGGGAAAGGCGTACGTCGACTCCTCGTCGGAGGAGGAGATCCGGGAGGCCCGGGGCACGGTCACCGAACCCGGCCGGCCCACCGCGTACCGGGACCGGAGCGTGGAGGAGAACCTGGATCTGTTCCGGCGGATGCGCGCCGGCGAGTTCCCGAACGGCGCCCACGTCCTGCGGGCGAAGGCGGATCTGGCGTCGCCCAACATGATCATGCGCGACCCGGTGCTCTACCGGATCCGGCACGCGGATCACTACCGGACCGGTGACGCGTGGTGCATCTACCCCCTCTACGACTACGCCCACTGCCTCGAGGACGCCTTCGAGGGCATCACCCACTCCCTTTGCTCCATGGAGTTCGAGAACAACCGGGAGATCTACGACTGGATCCTGGACGAAGTGGGCTTCCAGGAGCCGCGCACCCACCAGTACGAGTTCAACCGTCTGACCCCCGACTACACGGTCGTGTCGAAGCGACGCCTGATCCGCATGGTGGCCGAAGGGCACACGGACGGTTGGGACGACCCCCGCATGCCCACGCTGGCCGGGCTGCGGCGGCGTGGCGTTCCGCCGGAGGCGATCCGGCGCTTCGTGGACATGGCGGGCGTGGCGAAGACGGACGCCCGCATGGACATCGGCAAGCTGGAGTTCGCCATCCGCGACACGCTCAACCCCACGGCTCCCCGTGTGATGGCGGTGCTGGACCCGTTGAAGGTGGTGCTGACCAACCATCCGGAAGGCGATGGCGAGGAGCTGGTGGCGCCGCTGTTCCCCCACGACGTGCCGAAGGAGGGGACGCGGCCCGTGCCCTTCGGGCGGGAGCTCTGGATCGAGCGGAGCGACTTCGCCGAGGATCCGCCGAAGGGCTTCCGGCGCCTGGTGCCCGGCGAGGAGGTGCGCCTCCGGTACGCCTACGTGATCCGCTGCCGGGAGGTCGTGAAGGACGCGGACGGTCGCGTGGTCGAGCTCCGCTGCACCTACGACCCCGACACGCGGGGTGGGGACACGCCCGACGGACGGAAGGTGAAGGGCACGATCCAGTGGGTGTCCGCGGCCCACGGAGTGCCGGCCGAGGTGCGCCTGTACGACCGGCTGTTCACGGTGCCGGACCCGGACGCCGCGGCCGGAGACGACGGCGACTTCCTCGACTTCGTGAACCCGGAGTCCCGGGTCGTGGTGGAGGGGGCCGTCGTGGAACCCTGGGTGGCCGGGCACGACCCGGCCGAGCGGCTCCAGTTCGAACGCACCGGCTACTTCTGGCGCGACCCGGTGGAGGGGCGCTCCGACCGGCTCGTGTTCAACCGCATCGTGACCCTCAAGGACACCTGGGGCGCTCGGCAGTCGGCCGGCCCGCAGGAGTCGCCGGAGCGGAGCTCCGCGGCGTCGGCCCCCTCGGAGCCCCCGAAGGCTGCGGCACCCCCCGCGTCGCGGATCTCCGAGGCACGGCGCGCCGCCCGCGAAGCCGACCCGGAACTGGCGGCCCGCTTCGCCCGCTACCAGGAGGTGTACGGCCTGTCCGAGGAAGACGCCGACGTGCTCACCGGGTCACGGGCCGGAAGTGACTTCTTCGAAGCCGCGCTGGCGGTGCACGACGCCCCGGGCGCCGTGGCCGCCTGGGTGGTCAACGACGTGCGGGGCTACGTGGACGAGGGCACGGCGGCGGATCTGGCGTTCGACGGGGCCGCCCTCGGTCGCCTGGTGGCCCTGGTGGAAGCCGGGACCGTGTCGCGCCGGGCCGCCAAGGACGTCCTGGCGGAGATGGCCGCCACGGGCGACGATCCCGACGCGGTGGTCGAGCGTCTGGGTCTGGAGAAGGTGGACGACGCGTCGGCCCTGGAGCCGGTCGTGGACACCGTCCTGGGAGCCTGGCCGGAGAAGGTGGCCGAGTACCGGAGCGGCCGCACCAACCTGATGGGTCTGTTCGTCGGCGAGGTCATGAAGGCCACGCGCGGCGCCGCCGACCCGAAACTCGTGAAGACCCTGCTCACCAAGCGACTGGAGGACGAGGCGTGAGCCTTCGCGTCCGTTTCGCCCCGTCTCCCACCGGATACCTCCACGTGGGCGGCGCCCGGACCGCCCTTTTCAACTGGTTCCTCGCCCGCAAGGCGGGCGGCGTCTTCGTGCTCCGGGTGGAGGACACCGATCGGGCCCGCTCCAAGGAGGAGCACACGCAGGCCATCCTGGACGGCCTGTCGTGGCTGGGCATCGATTGGGACGAGGGCCCCTTCTTCCAGTCCGAGGGCGTCGATCGGCACCGCGCCGACGCCCTGCGGTTGTTGGCCGAAGGGAAGGCCTACCGCGACTTCGCCGACCCCGACGAGGTCCGGGCCGAGGCGGAGGCCCGGGGGATGCACCCGAGCCGGGTGGCCCGGGAGAAGGCGGAGGCGCTGGGCGCCGACGAGGCCGAGCGGCGGGCCGCGGCGGGCGAGCCCCACGCGGTCCGGTTCCGTGTGCCCGACGGAGACACCGTGTTCGAGGACGTGGTCCACGGCACCATGCGCTTCGGAAACGACGACGTGGACGATCTGGTCATCCTCCGCAGCGACGGGTCGCCCGTGTACAACCTGGCCGTGGTGTCCGACGACCACGACATGGGCATCACCCTGGTCCTGCGCGGAGACGACCACCTGTCGAACACGCCGAAGCAGGTGCTCCTCTACCGCGCCCTGGGGTATCCCGAGCCGGAGTTCGCCCACGTTCCGCTGATCCTGGGCACCGACGGCAAGCGGCTGTCCAAGCGCCACGGGGCCACCGCGGTGGGCGACTACGAGGCCCAGGGCATCCTGCCGGCGGCCATGGTCAACTTCCTGGCGTTCCTCGGATGGAACCCGGGCGACGAGCGCGAGGTCATGGACCGTGCCGAACTCGTGGAGGCGTTCAGCGCGGACCGGATCCTGAAGAAGAGCTCCGTGTTCGACCTGGAGAAGCTGGCGTGGCTCAACGGTCGCCACATGGCCGAGACCCCTACGGACGACCTCCTCGGCCGGGTCCGGAGGCGCCTCGAAGGGCGCAGCGACGACGCCGATGCCCGCCTGGCCGACGACCGCTGGATCCGCTTCCTCGTGGACCTGCTCAAGGTCCGGTCCCGCACGGTGGACGACCTGGCGGAGCAGGCGGTGCCCTACGTGGACGACGAGGTGGCCTTCGACGAGGCGGCCGTGGCCAAGCACTGGTCCAAGGACCCCCAGGCGGCCCGGGAGCGTCTCGACGCGCTGCGGGCCGCCCTGGCCGACGCGACCTGGGAGGAAGGCCCCCTCGAGGACGACGTCCGAGGCGTCGCGGAGGCCCTGGGCGTCGGGGCGGGGAAGGTGATCCACCCGCTCCGGGTGGCGCTCACCGGCCAGATGTCGAGTCCGGGGATCTTCGAGGTTCTCGTTCTCCTGGGCCGCGAACGGGCCCTCCGGCGCATCGACGAGGCCCTGGCGCGCCTTCGCGACGCGGAGAAAAGCCTTTCTTGACACTCGTTTCCGCCGCACATTAGGATAGCCGTCCGCCGAATGTTTCCAGGCGCGCACCCCTGCTCTCAAAGGCGCCCCGTTGGCACGCTCCGACCTCTCCCCGCATCGCGACGCCCCCTCAGGGACCCCCCGTCGGGTCGCGGAGACCCATTCGCTCACGGACATCGAGCGGAAGATCCTCGACTTCATGGTGCAGTACCTGCGGGCCAACACGTACCAGCCGTCGATTCGTGAGATCGGGGAGCGGTTCGGAATCAAGAGCACCAAGACGGTCTCGGAACACCTGCAGGCGTTGGCGGACAAGGGCTTCCTCGAGCGGGATCCGTCGCGCTCCCGCGGCGTGAAGATCCTGGGGGTGGACCTGTCCGCCCAGACGGTCTCGGTGCCGTGCTTCCGGGAGATCCCCACGGATGGTCGGACGCTCCTGACCAAGGACGCCGAGTTCCATCTGTCCATCGACCGGCGACTGGCCGGGGAGAAGGGCTGCTTCTTCGTGCGGGCCTCGGCCGGCGACCTGGCCGTCCTGGGTGTGGCCGAAGGCGACTACGTCCTGGTCGAGCCCTCCGTCATCGAGGACATCGACGACGGTCAGGTGGTGGTGGCGCTCGACGGCGCCGGATCCTGGTTCCACCGTCTGGCCCGCAACGGCACCTCCGGTGTGCACCTCGAGTCCCTCCGTCCCGGGGGTCAGGACACGCTGGTGGAGGACCCGTCGCGGCTGCAGGTGCTGGGCCGCGTCACGGCGTTCTATCGCCGCATGGACGAGAGCGCCGGGGCGCTGAATCTCACCCACCACTGAGGTCCCGGGGGCTCGCCCCGCCATGACCTCCGCGGACGACCCGCCGGGCTTCGAACCGGACGCTCCGCACCCCCACGACCGCCTCTGGATGGCCCGCGCCCTGGAAATGGCCCGGGCCGCCTGGTCGTGTGGCGAGGTGCCTGTGGGCGCGGTCCTGGTCCGCGACGGGCGTCTCCTGGCGGAAGGACACAACCGCACGGTGGTGGATGCCGACCCCACCGCCCACGCCGAAGTGGTCACCCTCCGGGCCGCGGCCAGGCGTCAGGGCGATTTCCGGTTGATCGACACCACCCTCTATGTGACCCTGGAGCCGTGCGCCATGTGTGCCGGCGCGATCGTCCTGGCCCGTGTGCCCCGCGTGGTGTTCGCCGCGCCCGATCCGAAGGCCGGCATGGCGGGCACACTGGGGAATCTGCTGCAGGACCCGCGGCTCAACCATCGCTGCTCGGTCCACACCGGGGTCGGCCGGGAGGCTTCTGCGGCGCTGCTTCGCGGGTTCTTCCGGGAGCGCCGGTGACCGTCCCGGGCCCAGTGGGGCGCTCCGGTCCCTCGCGCGCACTGCCCGCGCTCCTGGCGGCGCTGGCCGTGGTGGGGTGCACGGTGGTCGGCGCGCCTGCGGGTTCGCCGCCTGCCCCCGAACCGGGACCCACGGTGCCGGCCGAGGTGCCGGTGGACGTTCCGATGCGGCAGCCGGAACCGGACCGGGGCGGAGATCCCGGGCTGCCGCCGTCGTGGCCGGCACGCACCATGTCGGGTGTCCGCCACTTCGAGGAGGTGCGGGGCGTCTGGGTGGTCCGGACCACGATGAACCGGGCCGAGAGCATCCGGGCCATGGTGGACGAAGCCGCGGCCGCCGGGGTCAACACGCTCCTGCTCCAGGTGCGGGGCCGCGGCGACGCCTTCTACCGTTCGCGGTGGGAGCCTCGTGCGGAGACGGTCCAGGGGACCCCGGGCTTCGACCCGCTGGCCCTGGCCATCGAGGAGGCCCACAGCCGTGGGATGGCGGTCCACGCCTGGATCAACACCCACCTGGTGTGGGGCCTCGCCGATCTCCCCGACAGCCCGCACCATCTGGTCAACGCCCACCCGGAGTGGCTGGCCGTACCGCGCACCCTCGGCCGCGACCTGTACGGCGTGCGGCCGGACGAGCCCCGCTATCTGAACGCGCTGGTGTCCCATGCCCGCGCCGACGAGCAGACCGAGGGGGTGTACTCGAGTCCGTCCGACCCCGCCGTCCAGGAGCGGGTGTACTCGGTGTGGATGGATCTGGTGGAGCGGTACGACCTGGACGGTCTCCACTTCGACTACGTGCGGTATCCGTCGGGGGAGTTCGACTACAGCCGGGGCGCCCTGGAACGGTTCCGCGCCTGGGTCTCGCCCCGGCTGCCGCCGGAACGGGTCCGGGAACTCGATGCCGCCGCCGCACGCGACCCGTACGCCTGGGTGGACGCCCTGCCCGGGCCGTGGGGTGAGTTCCGCCGGGCCCAGATCACGACGCTCGTGGAGCGGATCTACCACGGGGTGAAGGCCCGCAGGCCCGACCTGACGGTGTCGGCGGCGGTCTTCGCGAACCGGGTGGACGCCTACCGCAACCGCTATCAGGACTGGCCGCGCTGGCTGGACGAGGGGATCCTCGACGTCGTGGTGCCCATGGCCTACTCGACCGACGACGCCCGCTTCCGTGAGCAGATCCGGGACGCCCGGGGGGCGGCCGACCGCCGGGAACGGGTGTGGGCCGGCGTCGGCGCCTACCTCAACGGCGTGGACGGCACGCTGTCCAAGGTCCGCATCGCCCGCGACGAGGGGGCCGGCGGGGTGATCCTGTTCAGCTACGACTGGATGGCCACCGAAGGCTCACCCGCCGGGTCGATGCCGTTCCTGCGGCGCGTGGGCGCGGCGGCGTTCGGCCGATGAATCCCTCCACCCTCATGGGCGCCGCGGCGGTCGTCTTCGGCGGCCTCGGCCTGGCGCTGGTGTTCGCTCCGGTGGAGGTCGGGGGCGCCCTCGGGCTGGGCGGACCGGCCGCGGAACTGGCGCTCCAACTCGCCGGAGCCGGCATGGTAGGGTTCGGCCTGCTCGACTGGGCCGGCCGAGGGGCCATCTACGGCGGGATCTACGGCCGGCCCATCGCCCTCGGGAACTTCCTCTTCGGGGTGCTGGTGGCCACGTCCGTGGCCCGGGAGGCCACCGCGCCCGCCGGGTGGGCGGTGGCGGCGGCCTTCGGGCTCCTGGCGGTCGGCTTCGGGTGGATCCTGTTCGGACGCGGGAGCCCCACGACGGGAGGTTCCTAGGCGGTCCCGGTCTCCAGGTCGTCGCGGACGTCGGTTCCGAAGAAGTGCAGGGCCACCACGAGCACCCCGGCGCCGCCGAGGAGGGCCACCCAGTTCGGCAGCCCGTAGGCGGTCCCGATGTCGCCGAGGAGCATCCCCACCACGCCCACCAGAAGCGCGTAGGGAAGCTGGGTGCGCACGTGGTCCACGTGGTCGCACGCGGCGGCGGTCGACGACAGGACCGTGGTGTCGGAGATCGGGGAGCAGTGGTCGCCCCAGATGGCGCCGGCCAGCACGGAGCTGATGGCGCCCAGCAGGATCGAGTAGTGGCTCCCGCCGTCGAAGCCCGCATCCCCGCCCAGGGACACCGTCAGCGGGATGATCAGCGGCAGCAGGATGGCCATCGTGCCCCACGAGGTGCCGGTGGCGAAGCTCATGGCGCCGGCGGTGATGAAGACCAGCACCGGGATGGCCTGGAGCGGGACGCGGTCCGACAGCAACTGGGCCAGGTACTGGGCCGTGCCGATCTCCTCGGTGACCGCGCCCAGGGACCACGCGAGCGTGAGGATGACCATGGCCAGGAACATCGCCCGCATGCCCGTGATGCTGGCGTCGATGCCCTCCTTCACCGTCAGGACTCCCTGCGCCCGCGAAAGGATCACGGCCATGAGCACACCGGCCAGGGATCCCCAGAGCAGCGTCGCGAACGGGTCGGCCGCGCCGAAGACGTCCATGAGTGACGCGTCGGGGCCGGCGCCCGCCCGCCCGGTCGTGTAGAGGCCCACCAGGACCACGGCGATGATGGTCAGGATCGGTATGGCCGCGTTCCACCAGCGGGGGGTGACCCCGGGCTTGGGGCGCATCGCCTCGTCGTCCACGTCCGCGGCGAGCTGGGCGCCTTCCCGGTGGAGCCCACGGCCCGACGCGGCCCGCGCCTCGGCCCGCGCCATCGCCCCGAAGTCCCGTCCCCACCACGAGGTCAGCAGCACGAAGAACAGGGCCAGCAGCGGATAGAAGAGGTAGGGGATGGTGTGGAGGAAGATGGTGAAGGGGCTGGCCGCGGTGAGCGCGGCGGCGGCGTCGGGGTTCTGTTCCGCGGCGATGCGGATGCCGTCGGAGATGAGGCTGATCTCGTAGCCCACCCACGTGGAGATCGGGACCAGCGCCGCCACCGGAGCGGCGGTCGAGTCCACGAGGTAGGCCAGCTTCTCCCGGGAGATCTTCAGGCGGTCCGTGATGGGCCGCATCGTGTTGCCCACGATGAGCGTGTTGGCGTAGTCGTCGAAGAAGATGGCGAGCCCGGCGATCCAGGTGGCGATCTTCCCGCGCTTGGGCGTGCTGGCGAAGGGACTGACCGCATCGACGATCCCCTGCGTCCCCCCGTTGCGGCTGACCACGCCCACCACGCCGCCCAGGAGCATGGAGAAGACCACGATCTGCGTGTGGCCTCCGTCCACGTCGCCGAGGGCCGGGACGACGAACTCGTCGATCAGGCGCCACGTACCGGTCAACGGATTGAATCCCGCCACCGCCAGCGCCCCGAGCCAGACGCCTGCGAACAGGGCGGTCACCACTTCCCGGAAGAGCAGGGCCACGATGATGGCCACGACGGGCGGGAGGAGGCTGAACCACCCCGGCGTGAACGTGGGGTCCACGGTCTCGGAGGCATCCGCGAAGCGGACCTCGAGGGGGAACGCGGCGCGGTCGGTGACCACGAGACCAGTGACGGTGGCGGTGCCCAGGGGGCCGGCCGTGGCCTGGCCCAGGAGCGAGCCGGAGGCGGTCCGGACCTCCACCGCGACCGGATCCAGGCCGGCCGACACGGCGATCTGGAAGGGTACGCCGTCCAGGACCACCGAGGGGGCGTCGACGAGTTCCTGGGCGAGCGCGGAGGGCGCCGACATCGCGAGGGCGGCCCCGGTCAGGAGAGCCAGGGCGAAGGCCGGCGCACCGGAGCGAGTGGTCCGAGGAGGCATGGAGGCGCGGTGAGGCGGGTGGACGGGGCCGGTCTACGGCGGGCAGGAAGGGGAGATCATGGGGCGCTGCCGGCGTCCGTGACAAGGCGCGGACCGCCCCTCGGCCCATCGCGTTGACCCCGTTTGGGGGCTCTGCTACGTTCGGGCCGCACCCGCCTCGGGGACTCGGCCTGCGGCGTTCCAAACCGGTTCCGGAAGCCGATGGAGCGCGCACCGATGCCCGGGTCGCCCGGACGCCCTCCCATCATCGCGCTCCGCATGAACTCCGACCGAATCGCCGTCATGGACGCCGACGCCGTCCGTCGCGCCATTGCCCGAATGGCCCGGGAGATCGTCGAGAAGAACGGCGGCACCGCCGGCCTGGCCCTCATGGGCATCCACCGTCGGGGCACGCAGATCAGCGCCATGCTGGCCCGGGAGATCGAGGAGGCCGAGGGCACTCCGGTTCCCCTCGGCTCCATCGACATCACCCTCTACCGCGACGACCTGATGGCCATCGGGCCCCGCCCGGTGGTGGGCGGCTCGGATCTGCCGCCCGACGGCATCGACGACCGGACCGTGGTCATCGTGGACGACGTCCAGTACACGGGCCGGACCGCCCGGGCCGCGCTGAACGAGTTGATGGACTGGGGCCGTCCGGGACGGATCCTGCTGTGCGTCCTCGTCGACCGCGACGGCCGGGAACTGCCCATCCAGCCTGACGTGGTGGGCCGCCACGTGGATGTTTCCCGACCCGACCAGAGCGTCGAGGTGCTCGTGCCGGAACTGGACGGGCGCCTGGGCGTCGATCTCGTACATACCGCTACGGAGCCTGCGTGAGCGCCCCGACCTCTGCCCTCGGGAAGGACCTGATCGGCCTCGAGCCCCTGTCCCGCGAACAGATCCTGTCGATCCTGGACACCGCCGAGCCGTTCAAGGAGATCTCCGAGCGCCGCATCAAGAAGGTGCCGGTGCTCCGTGGCAACACGATCGTCAACCTGTTCTTCGAAGCGTCCACGCGGACCCGGGTCTCGTTCGAGTTCGCCGAGAAGCGCCTCAGCGCGGATACGGTCAACATCTCGGCGTCGGGCTCGAGCGTCACCAAGGGCGAGACGCTGGTGGACACGGCCCGGAACCTCGAGGCCATGCGCATCGACATGGTGGTCATGCGCCACGGGGCCTCCGGGGCGGCGCGGTTCCTGGCCGAGCGGATCCCGTCGAACGTCATCAACGCCGGAGACGGCGCCCACGAGCACCCGACCCAGGGCCTCCTGGACATGCTCACCATCCGGGACCACCTGGGGAGCCTCGAGGGGCTGAAGGTCTGCATCGTGGGCGACATCCTCCATTCCCGGGTGGCCCGGTCCAACATCTACGGGCTCCTGACCCTGGGCGCCGAGGTGGCCGTGTGCGGTCCGCCGACGCTGGCGCCCCGGAGCTTCCGGGAGCTGGGCTGCGAGGTGTTCACGCGGGTGGAGGAGGCCATCGAATGGGCGGACGTGCTCAACGTGCTGCGACTCCAGCTCGAGCGGATGGAGGCGGGGTACGTGCCGTCGCTCCGTGAGTACAACCGCATCTGGGGGGTGACCACGGCCCGGCTCGAGAAGGCGCCCAAGGACATCCTGATCCTGCATCCCGGCCCCATGAACCGCGGCGTCGAGATCGACTCCGACGTGGCCGACGGGCCCCACTCGGTCATCCTCAACCAGGTCACCAACGGAGTGGCGGTGCGGATGGCCGTGCTCTATCTGCTGGCCGGCGGACGGCCCGAGAAGGCGGAAGCGGCCAAGCAGGGAGGCGACGCATGAGCAAGCTCCTGCTGAAGGGCGGTCGGGTGGTCGATCCGAGCCGCTCGGTGGACGCCCTCCACGACGTGCTCCTGGTCCACGGGGCGGTGGCCGCCTCGGGGCCGGATCTGTCCGCGTCGGAAGATGCCCGGGTGCTCGATTGCACGGGCCTGGTGGTCACCCCGGGCCTGATCGACGTCCACGTCCACCTCCGGGAGCCCGGCGAGGAGCACAAGGAGTCCATCGCGACCGGTGCCCGCTCCGCCGCCGCCGGGGGCTTCACGGCGGTGTGCGCCATGCCCAACACGGATCCCCCCGTCGACGACCCGGCGGCCGTCGGGTACGTGGCGGCCCAGGGTCGCAAGGCCGGCGCCGCCCGGGTCTACCCCGTGGGATGCATCTCGGTGGGACGGGCCGGCGAGCGGCTGGCCCTGATCGGCGAGATGGTGGATGCCGGTGCGGTGGCCATCACCGACGACGGCAACCCGGTCATGGATTCGGGCCTCATGCGCCTGGCGCTCCTGTACGCGCAGACGTTCGGGATCCCGGTGGCGGACCATCCCGAAGACATCGGGCTGTCGGCCCGGGGCCACATGAACGCGGGCCTCGTGGCCACCCGCCTGGGCCTGCCGGGCAAGCCCAACGCGTCGGAGGACATCCACATCGTGCGGGACCTCCTGCTGGCGGAGCTGACCGGCGGCCACATCCACCTGCAGCACGTGTCCACGTCGTTCGGCGTGGAGATGATCCGTCAGGCCAAGGACCGGGGGGTGATGGTCACCGCCGAAGCATCACCCCACCACCTGATCCTCACGGAGAGCGCCGTGGAGGGGTACCGGACGGAGGCCAAAATGAACCCGCCGCTGCGGACACCCGCCGACCGGGACGCGGTCCGGGCCGGCCTGGCCGACGGGACGCTGGACACCATCGCCACGGACCACGCGCCGCACCACTACGACGAGAAGGAGGCGGCGTTCACGGAGGCGCCGTTCGGCATCGTCGGCCTCGAGACGGCCCTGGGGCTGATCCTGACCCATGTGGTGGGGGAGGGCGTGATCGACCTCGCCACCATGGTGGAGCGCATGAGCTGCCAACCGGCCCGGGCCTTCGGGCTCCCGGGGGGCACCCTGGCCGACGGCGCGGTGGCCGATGTGACCGTGTTCGACCCCGAAGCCCGCTGGACCGTCGATCCGTCCACCTTCCGTTCGAGGAGCCGCAACACGCCCTTCTCGGGGTGGAATCTCAAGGGGATGCCGCGCTGGACGGTCGTCGGCGGCGAGGTGGTGTTCGGCGAGTAGGCCCGGGCCGCGGCGGCCGGCGCCGGTCCCGACGCAGAAAGACCCCGACGGCTGGAGCCGTCGGGGTCTTTGCCGTTCCGGAAGCCGTCGGCCGGTCAGCTCAGACCGTTGACGTGCCTCTGGAGCTGGCTCTTGATCCGAGCCACCCGGTTCGGGTGGATCAGCCGGCGGGTGGCGGCGCGGTCGAGGAGGGCCACGGCGTCCAGCAGACGGGCCTGGCCGGCCTCGGCGTCGGTGGTGGTGCGGACCGACTTGACGGCCGTACGGATGCGGGCACGCTCGGCGCGGTTCTTGACCCGGGCCACACGGCTCAGCTGCATCCGCTTCTTGGCACTCTTGATGTTCGGCATGCGTCACTCGTAGAACTGATGGACTTCGCAGGAATGTCGAGCCAATAAAGCTAGAAAATGCGGGCCCTCGGATCAACCTCCCGTGAGATCCTGGTAGCGGACCACCCGCAACGGCACCGTCACGGTGCCCCCGCGGGCGAAGCGGAGGGTCACCTCGGCGGCCTTTCCGACCACCAGGGAGCCGGGCGTCACACCCTCGAGCATTCCGTGGCGGGCGCCCGGTGCGAGGCGGACGGTCCGGCCCGGCGTCAGGGCCACCCCGGCGATGGCCTCCATCCGGACCACCCCGTCCACCGTGACCATGTCGTGGAGCGAGGCCCCTTCGGCCGCGGGGCTCGACAGCTCCACCAGGGTGTCGGCCCGCGCCCCCGTGTTGTGGAGGGTCAGGTAGACGGCGGCGGCGCTGTTCGGCGGGGGCTGGGGCGCGAAGGCGTCCAGGACCACCACGTCGCCGGCGGCGCCGAGCGGCGGGCCGGCGGGCGGGTCCGCATCGGAACCGGAGGCGTCCGACGGTGCGCCCGTGTCGGCCGGCGTGGCCGACGGGGCGTCCGCCCACGGATACCCGGCCATCATCGCCAGATCGTGGCGCCAGACGGCCTGCGGCGTCTCGGGCCCGTACATCACGTGGCTCAGACCGTCGGGCGTGTAGGCGTAGACCAGGGAGGGGTGGCCGACGGTGTAGACCGGACCGTCGGCGGACCGCTCGGGCGGTGGGTACCGGTAGAAGGCCAGCGCGTCCTCGATCTGCTCCGGCGTGCCACGCAGCCCCACGAACGTCGAGTCGAACGTGGCCAGCCACGACGCCAGGCGTTCCGGCGTGTCCCGTTCGGGATCGACGCTCACGAAGATCACGTCGATGCCGTTGCGGACATCCGGCTCCATCTCCGCCAGGGCCGCCGCCAGCGTGGCCATGTGGATGGGACAGATGTCGGGGCAGAACGTGTAGCCGAAGAACAGCAGCGCGATCCGCCCCTCCGTCTCGGCCTGGAAGTCGAAGGGCCGCCCGTCCGCGTCGGGAAGGGTGATGTCCGGCTTCGGCAGCGGCGCGATGGTCCGGTTGCCGCGGAACGGCAGATCGCCGGGGCCGGGCGTGGGGCGGGGAGGCGGCTCGCCGCAGGCGGTGGCCAGGGCGGCCAGACACAACAGGATGGCGCGGGTCATGACGGCGGGGTCTGGAGGCTTCGGGAACGACCGGAATCTAACCGCGCCGACGCCCCGTGTGGGCCCGCGGCTCCCTGGACCCTCCCCACCCGGTCGCGGTAGGTTAGACCGCTCGGCCGCTCGACGCGGTTCGACCGTGCCCGCCGGCGTCGCGGGTCCGTGGCGCCCGCGTGGCGCCTGCCCGGTGCCCTCCTCCCGCCCCCATGGACGCGCTCCTTCTCATCGTCGTGCTCATCGCCTCCGTGGTGGTCCACGAGGTCGCGCATGCGTGGCAGGCCCGGCGCGAGGGCGACGATACCGCGGAGAAGCTGGGCCGGATCACGCTGAACCCGGTCCCGCACCTCGATCTCGTGGGCTCGTTCCTGGTGCCGGCCATCCTCTACGCCACCAGTTCCGGCTTCCTGTTCGGATGGGCCAAGCCGGTGCCGGTGGACCCGAGGAAGTACCGGGACCCGGTGGCGGGAGACATCCGGGTGTCGTTGGCGGGCATCGTGTCGAACCTGATCCTGGCCGTCCTGGCCACGGCCATGGCCGCGGTGGTGTTCCGCTTCGGAGGCACCGGGGCGGAGCAGGGGGCGGTGGCCGCGGCGCTGTCCCAGATGGCCATGTACGGGATCCTGATCAACCTGATCCTGGCCTTCTTCAACCTGATCCCCATCCCGCCGCTGGACGGCTCCCACGTGCTGTTCCACATGCTGCCGCGGAAGCTGGCCCTGCGGTACCGCGAGGCGGGCCGGTACGGGATCCTCGTGGTCATGGCCCTCCTGTTCCTGTTCCCGGGCGCGTTCCGCGTCCTGATGTACCCGGTCACCCTGCTCATGGGTGTGGCCGACCGGGTCATCCGCCTGTGGCTCTGAGCGTGGCGAAGGACGTCGAGCGGGAGGGGTTCTTCCTCGTCGAGATCGAGCGCTTCCAGGGTCCCATGGACCTGCTGCTGCATCTGATCCGCACGCAGGACATCGACGTCTTCGACATCCCCATCGCCCGCATCACCGACCAGTTCCTGCAGGCCATCAAGAGCCTCCACGCATCGGACCTGGATTCGGCCGGCGAGTTCCTGGAGATGGCCGCGACGCTGATCCGCATCAAGGCCCAGATGCTCCTGCCGCGCAGCTCCGAGGACGAGGACGAGGATCCCCGGGCCGAGCTGGTCCGCCGGCTTCTCGAGTACGAGCAGATCCGGGAGATCTCGCAGCGCATGTCCAACGCCGAGGCCGCGCGGGCCCGCCGGTTCGGCAAGGGCTACGTGCCGCCGCGGCCGAAGAAGCCGGCCCACGAGACCCCCCTGGAGACCACCTGGGACGAGGTCTTCCAGGCCGCGCTGCAGGTGGAGATGCCCGTGCCCCGGGACCGGGACCACCGGGTCACCACCCGAACGGTGGCCATGGAGGACAAGATCGTTCTGATCCTCGACGCCCTGAAACGCAGCACCCGTGTCGAGTTCACGAGCCTCGTCCGGGAGTTCCGCGACCGGATGCACGGCGTCATGACCTTCCTGGCCGGTCTGGAACTGACGCGCCGGCGGCTCCTCTTCCTCCGTCAGGCCCAGCCGTTCTCGGAGCTCTGGATCTACCGCCGCGAAAACGCCGACCCCGACGAGAACGGCGCCGATCCGGAGGCCGGGGACGATCCGGACGATGCCGGGACCGACGCCGTGGCCACCGCGCCGGACGCCGCATCGACGACCGACCCCACGCACGACCAAGGAGCGCAGGCGTGAACGCCCACCAGATCGTGGAGGCGGTGCTCTTCGCCGCCGACGCCCCCCTCACGGCGGAGGAGATCGCCCGGGCCGACGAGAGCCTGGACGAAGACGCCGTGGAGCAGTCCCTGCAGTTCCTCCGGGCCGAATACGACGACGCGGAGCGCGCGTTCCAGGTCGTGGAGGTGGCCGAAGGCTACCAGGTTCTGACCCGCCCGGAGTTCGCGCCCTACCTCGAACGGTTCGACAACGTGCCCCGGCCGTCCCGCCTGTCGGGCCCCGCGCTGGAGACCCTGGCCATCATCGCCTATCGCCAGCCCCTGGGGCGTGTCGAGATCGAGTACATCCGAGGGGTGGGCGCCTCCGGAGTGATCAAGACGCTCCAGGACCGCCAGCTCATCGAGGTGGTGGGCCGCGCCGAGGGACTGGGGCGCCCGCTGCTCTACGGCACGACCAAGGAGTTCCTGCAGCACTTCGGCTTCCGGTCGCTCGAAGACCTTCCGCGGCCCGAGGAACTGCCGGTGGTGCTCCGGGAGCGGACCCCCCTGGGCCTCGACGACGACGAGGACGAGGCCGGAGACGACGCCCAGGAGGAACTGGGCCTGGCCGCCGGCGCCGATGCGGACGAGGCCGGCAGGGAGGGTGCCGAGGACGAAGCGGCGGAGGAGGACGGGGACGGGGACGACACCGGCCTGGACATCGAGGACGACGAGCCTGTGGACGACGAGGACGACGACGACGACGAATCCGCGCCTCGCGTCGGGTCCTGACGCCGTGTCCGACGGAATCCGCATCCAGAAGTTCCTGTCCAACGCCGGGCGGGCCTCGCGCCGGCAGGCCGAGCGGATGATGGCCGCCGGACGCGTCCGTGTGAACGGCACGGTCGTGACGGAACTGGGGACCCGGGTCGTGCCCGGCCGGGACGTGGTGGAACTGGACGGCGTCGTGGTGGAGGAGGCCGCGCCCCGCTGGCTGGCCTTCCACAAGCCCGACGGGGTGCTGACAACCCGCTCCGACCCCCACGGGGGCCGCACCGTGTACGACGTGCTGCCCGCCGACGCCCGCGAGCTGCGCTACGTGGGGCGGCTCGACCGGGACACCGAGGGGCTCCTGCTGATGACCAACGAGGGCGACGTCCTACACGGTCTGACCCATCCCAGCCGTGAGGTGGAGCGGGAGTACCGGGCCACCGTGGTCGGCATCCCCGGGCACGAAGACCTCCGGGCGCTGGAGAAGGGCATCACGCTGGACGACGGGCCGGCGCGGGCCGTGCGGGCCGAGGTCGTGGACCGGGTGGGCGACGACGGTGTGGTGGCCCTGGTCCTGACCGAAGGCCGCAACCGCGAGGTCCGGCGCATGCTGGACCGCGTCGGGCATCCCGTCCTCCGCCTGGTGCGGGTCCGTTTCGGCCCCATCCAGCTCGGCGACCTGGCCCCCGGGGCCTGGCGCCCTCTGACCGACGACGAACGGCGGCGCCTGGCCCGTCGTTCCGACGAGACCTGAGCCGTACGGCGAACCACGAATGGACCTTCGAGACAAGACCGTTCTGATCCTCGGTGGTGCCGGCCTGGTAGGCCTGGCCGTGGCCCGCCGCGTCATGGAAAGCCACCCAGCCCGGATCATCGTGGCCTCCCTGCGGGAACCGGAGGTCCGTGAGGCGCTGGACGAGTTGAAGCCGATGGCCACCGAGGCGGGCGTGGCCCTGGAAGGGTTCTGGGGCGATCTGTTCGTGCCGAGGGACATGAAGGATCGGCGTCGCGACGAGATCCTGGCCGACGACGAGGCCCGGGCCCGGCTCGTGGACGACCTCTACGGCGAGCTCACACCGGACGTCGTGCTCCGCTCCACGCTGGGCCGGCTCCTGGTGGAGGCGTCGCCGCAGATCATCGTGGACTGCATCAACACGGCCGGGGCCCTGGCCTACCAGAACGTCTTCGCCTCGGCGGCGGGGCTCCGGGCGGCCGCTCGGGACGGAAGCGTGGACCAGGCCGACGTGGATCGGCACCTGGCCACCCTCTATCTGCCCCAGCTCATCCGGCACACCCAGATCGCCCTCGAGGGGATGAAGCGGGCCGGCACCCAGGTCTTCGTGAAGGTCGGGACCGCGGGTACCGGGGGCATGGGCCTGAACATCCCCTTCACCCACTCGGAGGAGCGTCCCTCCCGCGTCCTCCTGGCCAAGAGCGGCATCGCCGGGGCCCAGACCCTGTTCCTCTACCTCATGGCCCGTACGCCGGGGGCCCCTGCGGTGAAGGAGGTCAAGCCGACGGCGGCGATCTCGTGGAAGTCGATCCGGGCCGGCACCGTGAGCCGGGCGGGTCGGCCCATCCTCCGATCCGATGCGACGGAGCCGCTGCCCCTCGACCAGGCCTTCGGCGACGGGGCGGACCGGGGATTCGAACACACCGGCGAGCCCCTGCAGGGCGTCTTTCTGGACGCCGGCGAGAACGGTGTGTTCACGGTCGGCGAGTTCGAGACCCTGACGGCGCTGGGCCTGATGGAGTTCGTCACGCCCGAGGAGATCGCGGACAACGTGGTGCGGGAGATCCTTTCGCACCCCACGGGCAAGGACGTGGTGACCGCCCTCGACTCCGCCACCATGGGCCCGACGTACCGCGCCGGGGTGCTCCGGAGCGCCGCCATCGACCACATGGAAGCGTTGGAGGAGGCGCAGGGAATTCGGTCCGTCGCTTACGAGATGCTCGGCCCGCCGAGGCTGTCCAAGTTGTTGTTCGAGGCGGAGATACTGCGTCGGATCTACGGCACCGTCGAGGCGGCTGCCTCCCTGGATCCGGAGGAGGCCGCGGAACGGTCCCTGGCCCTCGTGGACGAGGACGACGACCTGCGCCAGCGCATCGTCAGCATCGGGCTCCCCATCGTCCTGCCCGACGGGCAGCACCTGCTCCGTGGGCCCGACGTGAAGGTGCGCCCGGAGCCGGGCATCCCCCTGGGCGACGAGCGGCTCATGGACCGGGGATGGATCGACCTCCGCCCGCGGAACTGGACGCGGTGGGCCGCGCGCTGCCGCGAGCTCCTGGCCGAGGTCGGTGGTCGGCCCGGTGTGGCCCAGGGCTCCATCAGCGACCACGAATACGGCGATCCGTCCGGACGCCTGCGTCCGGGGCGCATGGCGGCCTGGATCTTCCGCTACGAGGACAAGGGCGAACGCATCAAGCGCTGACCGCGAGGCCCCGGCCACCGGCGGGCCGCGCGGCCGTTCCCGACGTGGCTCCGCTGCCCCGGGGGCGATACCGTGGAGGGGCCGCGGCGCCTGGCCGACCGCCGCGATCCTCCAGCCCCCGCCACTCCGGACCGGACCCGACATGCCCGACCTGTCCAAGCTCACGGTCATCGACCACCCGCTGATCCGGCACAAGCTGCACCTGCTCCGGTCCGTGGAGACCTCGAGAAAGGTCTTCCGGGAGCTGGTCGACGAGATCACCACCCTCATGACCTACGAGGCCACGCGTTCCCTGCCGGTGCAGGAGGTCGAGGTCCGGACGCCCCTCGAGACCATGGTCGGGCACCGCCTGGCCGGGCATGCGCCGGTGGTCGTTCCGGTCCTCCGGGCGGGGTTGGGGATGGTGGCCGGCGTGCTCACCGTGGTCCCGGGGGCCCGGGTGGGCCACGTCGGCATCAAGCGGGACCACGAGTCGCTCCAGCCCGTGGAGTACTACTTCAACGTCCCGGCGCACGCCGAGACGCTCCGCTTCATCGTGGTCGATCCCATGCTGGCCACGGGTGGCTCGGCGGCGGCCACCATCGCCGGCCTGAAGGCCCGGGGAGCCTCCCAGGTGTCCCTCATGTGCCTCGTGGCGGCGCCCGAGGGTGTGGATCGCCTGGCTCGGGAGCACCCCGACGTGTCCGTGTTCGCCGCCGTGCTGGACCGGCAGCTCAACGACAAGGGGTACATCCTGCCCGGGCTGGGCGACGCCGGCGACCGGCTGTTCGGAACCGAGTGACGCCCGGCACCGGAGGATCCGGACCCCGTCCCGGACGTCGGCCCTCGGCGGGGCTCCTGGGCGTCGCGACTCCGGTGTGCCTGGCGCTCGGGGCCCCGGGCTGCGGCGGCACCGGCGGCACGGGTGGCGGCCCGGCGGAGGGAAGGGAGGCGGTGGCGCCCACGGCCGCCGACACCGCCGCGGTCGTGGCCGACGTACGAACGGCCCTCGAGGCCTACCAGGTGGCGGTGGACGCCCGGGACGAGGAGGCCATCCGGGCCGCCTACCTCCCGGACGGGCGGTTCGTCTGGATGGAGGACGGCTCGGTCCGGTACCGGTCCGCCGATGCGGTCCTCGAGGCCCTGGCCGCCTTTCCGGCGGACGTACGGCTGCGCACGGTCTACTCGGGACTCGAGGTGGTCCTGCTGGCACCCGGGGCGGCCCACGCCTGGGCCGGGTTCACCACCACCGTGGGCGAGGGCCCGGGGGGATACTCGTTCGGGGGCATCCTCTCCTGGGTGCTCGTGACCGACGAGGACGGACGGTGGCGGATCGCCGGAGGCCACACGTCGTCCACACGGAGCCGCGCCGGCGGCTGACGGGCGGCGGCGCCGGCGCCGGGGCCGTCAGAACCAGCGACGCACCGAGGCCCGGTACCGTTCGTACTCCGGGCCGAACAGACGGGCCAGGTAGGCCTCTTCCCGGGGCACCACGTGGAGGTGGAGCAGCACGAGGGGCGGCAGCACGCCCAGCACGATCCAGAGCGAATTCCGCTCCACGCCCAGGCCGGCCACCACCAGGGCCAGGGCCACGTAGACCGGGTTCCTCGACCACCGGAACGGGCCGCCGGTCAGCAGGCGGGACGTGGGTCGGTGGTGGTCGATGGCCGTACCCGACCGGAAGAAGTGCCAGGACGCCCAGGCCAGCAGCGCGAATCCGCAGGCGATGAGCGCGATGCCGGCGACCGACGCCATGGCGGAGGGAAGGAAGGCGGAGGGGTAGCGGCGTTCGAGGGAATACCCCAGGACCAGCAGCGGGACGAACCAGAGGCCCGGCGGGATCCGGATGCCGGAGAGGTGCGGATGGGCCATCGGAGGCTCCCGTGCGGGTGGGGGCGGACGGAGGCCGCCGGGGGTCAATGGTAGCTGCGCCGACGCTTCCAGAGCTCCGGGTGGAACAGGAGCAGGACCGTGTAGATCTCCAGGCGGCCGACGAGCATCAGGAAGCTGAGCACACCCAGCTCCATCGAGCCCATCCAGCCGTAGTTCTCCGTGGCGCCTACCATCCCGAAGCCCGGCCCGACGTTGCCGACCGTGGCCAGGCTCGCCGTCAGGGCCGTCAGGAGGTCGAGGCCCATGTAGCTGAGGACCACGGCGCCGCTGAGGCAGAGCAGCAGGTAGAGCACCACGAACCCGATCACGTTGGCCATGACCTCCTCCTTGACCGGCTTCTTCCCGACCCGCGCCAGGAAGATGGCCCGGGGGTGGAGGTGCCGTCGGAGTTCGTTGGCCGTCTGCTTGAGCAGCAGGAGCACCCGGACCGCCTTGATGCCTCCGCCCGTCGAACCGGCCATCCCCCCGAGGAAGAACAGCGCCAGGAGGGTCATCTGGGCGGCAGGGACCCACAGCTCGTAGTCGGCGCTGACGAAGCCCGTGGTCGTGGCGATGGAGACGGACTGGAACAGGGCGTGCCGCACGGCGGGCTCCAGCCCGGACAGCGACGGCGAGTAGGCCCCGGAGGCCAGGTTGACCATGGCGATCAGGACGGCGGTGAACACCACCGCGCCGGTGAAGAAGCGCCACTCCTGGTCCTTCCCGTACAGGAACCGCCCGGTGGCCGCCCGGAAGTGGAGCGAGAAGTTCACGCCGGCGAGGTACATGAATACGATGGTCACCCAGTGGATGTAGGGTGACTCGAACGCGGCCATGGACGCGTTCTTCGTGCTGAACCCTCCCGTGGCCATGGTGGCGAACGCGTGGTTGACCGCGTCGAAGAGGGACATGCCGCCCAGGACGTAGAGCACCGTCTCGGCGGCGGTCAGCCCCACGTACACCAACCAGAGCAGCTTGGCCGTCTGGGTGATCCGCGGGCGCAGCCGCTCGGGCGTGGGGCCGGGTACCTCCGCCCGGAAGAGCTGCATGCCGCCCACGCCCAGGTAGGGAAGCACCGCGATGACCAGGACGATGATGCCCATGCCACCCAGCCAGTGCGTGAGCGAGCGCCAGAACAGGATCCCGTGGGGCAGGGCCTCAATGTCGCTGAACACGGTGGCGCCGGTGGTCGTGAAGCCCGACATGGCCTCGAACAACGCGGCCACGGGGGCGTCGATGGTCCCGGACAGGAAGTAGGGCAGGGCGCCGAAGACCGCGGTTGCCGTCCACGCCATGGTCACGATGGCGAAGCCCTCCCGCGACGTGATCTCTCCTTCGAAGCGGGTCAGGCGATAGAAGCCGAGCCCGACCACGGCCGTGATCAGCGCGGACAGGAAGATGGGGCCGGCATCGCCGTCGCCGTAGAGCAGGGCCACGCCTCCGGCCAGCACCATGGACAGCGCCACGAAGGCCTGAAGGAGGCCCACGACGTTGGCGATCTTCCGGAGCGACACGGTCAGGACCCCGTCGGCGCCGGGATCATTCGAACAGCGCCTCGATCTCGGCGATGGCGTCCGGCAGCGCGAACACGATGACTTCGTCGCCCGCTTCGATCCGGTCGTCGCCGCGGGGGATCAGGATCTCGTCGTCCCGGAGGATCGTGCCCACCACGCTGCCCTTGGGGAAGTGGAGGTCCCGGAGCGACCGGCCCGCGACCCGGGAGGCGGCGTCCACCCGGAACTCGATGGCCTCGGCGTCGATCCCGGCCAGGCTCGCCACGGTCATGACGCGACCCCGCCGCACGTAGCGCAGGATGGCGTTGACGGTGGCCATGCGCGGCGACACGGAGGCGTCGATGCCCACGCGCGGCACGAGGCGCAGGTATTCGAACTTGTGGATCAGACTCACCACCTTCCGGGCCCCGGCGGTCTTGGCCAGGAGGCTCGAGAGCAGGTTGGTCTCGTCGTTGTGGGTGGCCGAGACGTACCCGTCCACGCCCGACACTCCCTCCATCTCCAGAAGCTCCAGGTCCGTGGCGTCTGCGTGGAGGACGAGGGCCTTGGGCAGGCTCTCGGCCAACTGCACGCAGCGGCGCCGGTCGCGGTCCAGGAGGGTGACCTCGACGCCGTTCTCCAGGAGCACCTCCGCCAGGTATTCTCCCTCGGTGCTGCCCCCGGCGATCATGACCCGGCGGAGCTGGAAGCGGTCGTGTCCCGCCATGGGCGGGATGTCCTGGACCTCGTTGGTGGGCGCCAGCATGTAGAGCTGGTCGCCCTCCCGGATCATGGAATCGCCCGTGGGAATCGTGGTGACGCCGTCGCGGACGATGGCCACGGTCACGTAGTGCCGATGGGACAGCTCCTCTCCGAGCTGGAGCAGGGTCTTGCCCGCCACCGGGGCGCCGGGCTTGACCTGGAGCCCCAGGAGCTGGACCCGTCCGTCGGCGAACTGGGCGACATCGGTGGCGGCGGCGCTCCGGAGGAGCTGGAAGGTCTCCCGCGCGCACTCCCGCTCCGGGTTGATCATCAGGTCGATGCCCATCTGCTCCCGGCTGAGCACGCTACCCCTCTGGTAGTACTCGGGGTTGGAGATCCGGGCGATGGTGGACTGGACCCCGAGGCGCTTGGCGGCCAGACAGGCGATCAGGTTGACCTCGTCGCGGCTGGTCACGGCCAGAAGCATGGCGGCGCCCTTCACGCCGGCCTCCTCCAGGATCGACAGCGACGCCCCGTTGCCCACGACCGTGATCACGTCGAGGTGCTGCGCGGCGAAGTCGGCCCGCTCGGGATCCGACTCGATCAGCACGACGTCCTGGTTCTCCTCGGAGAGGCGCTGGGCGAGGTGAAAGCCCACCTCTCCGGCGCCGACCACGAGCACGTTCATGGAGACGGCTCCTCGCGGGACTGCACCGCCGGGATCACGCTCCCGACGCGGCCTGGATGGCGGCCTGAAGGTAGCGGGCGCCCCGGGAAGCGGAAGGACCTGGGGGCGGATCGCCTTCGCCGTTCGGGGGTTTGAAGCAAGGAGAGACATGTCCTCCAGGGAGGAACACCTATGCTCGCACAGCAGGAGTTGATGGAACTCTACCGGTCCCTCGAGGACCAGCCCACCCTCAGCGTCTACGTGGATGGTGACCAGCACGACCCGGCGGCCCGGTCCGCCTGGCGCACGCGGCTCGAGGGCGAGGTCAACCGTGTTCGTGATGCGTTGGACGGGGGCGACGAGGTAGCCTTCGAAGCGGCCTGGGAGCGGGTGTGGAAGGAGTTCCGTGACTACGAGGAAGGGTTCCTTCCAGGTGCGGGGATGGCGGCGTTCGCCACGGCGGACCGCCTGGTGCACGTGGCGCGCTTCCCGGTGGCGCCGCCGACGCTGGTGCGGTGGGAGCAGGGGCTCCGCGCCGCGCCGTACGTGCGGGTCCTGAAGCAGGACCGCCCCGTCGTGGTCAGCCTGACCGACCGGGAGCGGGCCCGGCTGTTCCGGTACAAGGACGCGGACCTCCACGAGCTGCCGAGCCTGGTGGCCGACACGGCCATGGGCGACCTGGGCGAGGCCAGTGTGACCAAGCGCGGAGGCCGCTCGTCGGGCCGCCGTGGCGAAACGGCCACGGACCAGGCACAGCGGATCCTCGAGGTCAGCGCCGACCGCCTGCTGGCCCACGTGGCCCAGCGCCTCGAAGAGGAGGCCGGCGCCGAGGGCTTCCTCGTGCTCGGCGGAACCCAGGAGACGATCGCCAAGGTCCACGGAAACCTCTCGCGGCACATGGCGGAGCGGACCGTGCACCGCGCGTCGCTGCACCTGGAAATGCCCCTTCCGGAGGTCCGCAGCGCCGTGCGGGCGGCGGCCTCCGAGCTGACCGAGACGCTCCAGGAGAAGCTGGTCGATCAGGTGTTCGACCAGGCCCGCTCCGGCGGCAAGGGGGCGCTGGGCCGGGAAGCCACGATCCAGGCACTCCGGGAGCGGCGGGTGGACACGCTCCTGCTTTCCCGCGACTTCGTGTCCTCGGATCCCGATCTGGCCGACCGGTGCGTCGGCACGGCCTTCGCCCAGGGCGCGGGCGTGGAGGAAGTGGGCGGGGCCCAGGGCGCGAGGCTCACCCACGAGGCCGAGGGCGTGGCCGCGCGGCTGCGCTTCCGCATCCGGTCGGAGAACGGCCAGGAGCACTAGTCCGTGCCGTGGCAGCACGGGGGAGCCGGGCCGCCGGGAGGGCGGCCCGGCTCTTCGCGCATGGGCCCGGACGGGGCGGGCACGCAACCCCCGTAACCCCGGGAGCCGCGCGCCGTATCCTGTCGTACGAGATGTACATCACGTACATGGGAGACGGGGCATGGACGAGTTCACCACCGCCGAAGCACGAAAGAACCTGGCCGACCTGCTCAACCGGGTGGCCTACGCCCGGGAGCGGGTGGTCGTGACCCGACGGGGCCGGGAACTGGCGGCGCTGGTGCCGGTGGACGACGCGAGCCTGGCCGAGCGCCTGCGCAGCTTCCTGGCGTCGAGGGAGGTGGTGGAGGCGCTGGGCCAGCTCGAGGACGATCAGGCGGCGTCCTGGGCGGAGCTGAAGCGGGACCTGGGCCTGTGACGGCCCCCGGTGGCGCCGGTCCCGGTGTGTGGGAGGCGCGCCTCTCCCGACGGGCCGAGGAGGCGTTGCGGGGGCTCCCCCCGGTGAGCCGGGTCACCGTGGCCCGGCTCCTCGACGAGCTCGAACGGGACGGACCGCAGGCGGCCGAGCCTGCGGACGGGTCGTCTCCCGGCACCGACGGGGCCGGTCCGGTGCCGGTGTACCAGGTCCGACAGGCCGACGTGGCCATCCGGGTGGTCTTCCGCCACGAGGAACGGGTGGCCCTGGTGGTGTCGATCCGCGGCGTCGCGCCGGTGGCCGCGGCGGACCGGGTCGGGTGGCTGGCCGACGCCCTGGGCGGCCTCGGCGCCGACCTGCGCGTGGCCCTGCGCGGGCTCCGTCGGGCGCCCGGCTTCGCGCTGGCTGTCGTGCTGACCCTGACCCTGGGCCTCGGTGGCACGACGGCCATCGCCAACCTGGTCCACACCGTGCACCGGCGGGCCCTCCCGTTCGCCGACGCCGCCGAACTGGTCCGGCTCCGCAACGTGACCCGCACCACGGCAGGCGAACGGCGCTACAACGTGAGCCCTCGCGACGTCCAGGCCGTGCGCGAGGGCAACCGGGTCTTCGACGCGGTGGTGGCCATGAGCTACGGGTCGCTGGCCGTGCTCGACGAGACGGGCGCCACGCGGGTGGCCGCGATCTCCGTGTCGTCGGGGTGGGCCCGGGACCTGGGGCTGGAACCGCTTCTCGGGCGGACCTTCACGCCCGACGAGGAGGCCATGGGGGCCGAGGCGGGCGTGGTGCTGCTGGGCCACGGCACGTGGGAGCGTCGCTTCGGCGCGGACCCCCGTGTCCTGGGGCGCACGTTGTCCACCTCGGACGGCGCGTTCGAGGTGGTGGGCGTCATGCCGCCACGCTTCGCCTACCCGTACGAGGCCGAGGTCTGGCTTCCCGGGCGGTTCGACGCCGGCAACTGGCGGGACCACGACCTGAACGTCGTGGCACGTCTGTCCGACGGGGTCACGCCCGATGCCGCACGAGCGGACCTGGCGCGGATCTACGAAGGGCTCCGGGCCGACGCGCCCGGCACCACCCCCGACGACGGATTCCACCTGGCATCGCTCCGGGAGGACTTCATCCGGGACGAAGCGGAGGCGCTCGACGCGCTGGGCGCCGCGGTGGTGTTCCTCCTGTTCCTCGCGTGCGCCAACGTGGCCGGGCTGCTCTCGATCCGCCTGGTGGAACGGCGGCGGGAGGCCACGCTCCGCGCCGCCCTCGGGGCGTCCCGACTCCGGGTGGCCCGCCTGGCCGTGGTCGAGTCGATGGTGCTGTTCCTGGCCGGGTGTGCCGGTGGGCTGGCCGTGGCCGGGGCGCTCGGGGGCGTCTCGTCGGCCCTGGTGCCCGAGACCCTCCGCACCGAAGTGGCCCTGGGCGACGTCCGGCTCGCGCCGGTGGTGGTCGTGGGGGCCGTGGCCGTGGCCCTGCTGGCCGGCCTCCTGACCGGTGGGGCGGCGGCCTACCGGGCGTCGGCCCGGAACCTGGGTGGCGTGCTCCGCGAGGGCGGGCGGTCCGGTCCGGGTCGGGGCACCCGCCGGCTGCAGAACGCCCTCGTGGCCTCCGAGGTGGCCCTGGCGCTGGTTCTTCTCGTGGGCGCCGGCGTGCTGTTCCGGAGTTTCCAGGTGCAGCAGGCGGCCGACCTCGGGTATCGGACCGAGGGCGTCCTGACCCTGCAGGTGGCCGTGGACGGGCCGCGGTACGAGACCGTCGAGTCCCGGCTGGCCCTGATCGACGCCCTCGAGGCGCGGCTGGGCGCGCTTCCGGGTGTGTCCGCGGTGGGGCTCACGTCCGTCAACCCGCTCTGCTGCGGCGACTGGTCGGCCCCGGTCACGGCGGAAGGGCGGGAGCCCGCTCCGGACGAGCCGCCGATCCTGGTACATCACCGGTACGTGACCCCGGGGTACTTCGACGTCATGGGGCTGCGGCTCCTGGCGGGCCGCGCGTTCGGCGCGGTGGACCGCCCCGATACCGAGCCCGTGGTGGTGGTCGACGAGGCCCTGGCCGAGCGCATGTGGCCCGGAGCGGACCCGCTGGGCCGCCGGATCGGACTCCAGGGCGGCCGGGGGCCGATGCGCACGGTGATCGGGGTGGTGCCCGCTTCCCACACCACCGGCGATCAACGGGAAGGGTGGTACCTGCCCATGACCCAGGACCCCACCGGGCGGTCCAACGAGATCCTCCACGTGATGGTCGACGACCGGGCCGACGGCACGGCCGCGGCGGTCCGCCGCGCCATGGCCGACGTGGACCCGGCCCTGGCCACCTTCGGTCTGACCACCATGGACCGGCTCCGTCAGGAGAACCTCGGCTCGGATCGGCTGGGCGCGCTCCTGTCCGGGGCGTTCGCCGGGGTCGGCCTGATCCTGGCCTGCCTGGGGCTCTACGGGCTCCTGGCCTACCGCGTGGCGCTCCAGGCGCGGGAACTGGGCACCCGGATGGCCCTCGGAGCCCGGCGGGGCCAGGTGGTGGGTCTGGTCCTGCGCCGGAGCGCCGGGCTGCTCGCCGTCGGGGTGGTCGCGGGCGTGGGGCTGTCCCTGGCCGTGAACCGGATGCTGGTACGCATGGGCTCGGGCGTGGAGATGGCGCCTCCGGGCCTCCTGGCCGCTCTGGTGGCCCTCCTGGGCACCGCGGCCGCGGCCGCGTCGCTGATTCCCGCCGTCCGGGCGGCCCGCACCGATCCTGCGCGCACCCTCCAGGAGGGGTAGCGCTCACCGGCAGGAGGCCCCGCAGGGTTCGGACGCGCACGAGACGGAACCGGGACGGTGGGTCGACGGGGTCCGGGCCGTCTGGCATCCCGTGTGCATCAGGGGTG
Organism: Longimicrobiales bacterium; assembly: GCA_040216925.1. Taxonomy (GTDB): domain Bacteria; phylum Gemmatimonadota; class Gemmatimonadetes; order Longimicrobiales; family Gaopeijiaceae; genus JAJCZZ01. The sequence continues at coordinate 52,403 of JAVJOF010000002.1, read as the reverse complement.
GTCGAGCGCCCCGCATTCCGGGGGCGCGACCGACCGCATCCTCGCGATGGAGACGACCGACCATGCTTCCTATTCCCACCGTTCGGGGCGCCCGCGCAGCGTGGGCCGTCCTGCCCGTCCTGTTCACAGCCACCGCCTGCGCCCACGTGGGGCAGGACGACTTCGACGCCGGCCTCGCCGATCTCCGCGCCGAGATGCGGGCGGAGATGCACGAGGGCGACGAGGGCGTGGCCCGCTCCCTCGGGGCCCGCGTCGACGACGTCGAAGCCCGGATGGAGCGTTTCGAGGCCGACCTGGCGTCCCTCGAAGAGCAGTTCGACGTGACCGTGGAGCAGTTCGAGACCGCGCTGCGCTTCGATCTCCCCGTCTACTTCGACTTCGACGCCGCCGACGTCGGCCCGGAGGGGCGGGTCGTGCTGGAGCGCTTCAGCGACGTCGTGCTCCGCTACTACCCCGGCGCCACCGTGACCGTGGAGGGCTTCACCGATCCCGCCGGGAGCGCCGAGTACAACCGCCGCCTGGGTCAGCGCCGGGCCGATGCCGTGCGCGCGTTCCTGGTCACCCACGGCGGCCTGGCGGCCGACCACGTCCGCGCCGTCAGCTACGGCGAGGAGCGGGTCCGCCTCATCGCGCCCGACGAAACCGGACCCGGCCGATCGGGGTGGGCCAACCGCCGGGTCGTCACGGTCATCGAGCACGGTGGCGCGCTGCCGGCCGCCGTCGTGACCGACCCCGACGCCAGCTCGTAGGCCCCGGAGGCCCGGCGGTGGTCCCGGCCCGGGCGGCGTGTATCTTTCGCCCCACGGGCCCGTAGCTCAGTTGGTCAGAGCATGCGACTCATAATCGCCAGGTCCTGGGTTCGAGCCCCAGCGGGCCCACTCGCGGGGCCTCGCCGCAACACGGCGAGTCGGTAGGACGCCGAGGGCGGCCGGAGCGATCCGGCCGCCCTTTCGTGCGCCTGGTGTCCACGCCCTGGAAGGCCACGAACACGTCCCGGCCGCGGGCCCCCGTGTGTGTGCTTCGAGGGCCGGGGCTCGTCACACGGATCGGAAGGGCGGCACCCGTGCGCGCCCATCGCCCCGAACCGGGAGGATCCCATGCTGGCACGTTGGCTCACGACCCTGGTGGCCCTGGCCGCGCTGGCGCCGGTCGCGCCCTCGGCCGTCCACGCACCCCGTCCGCAGCGCGTCGCCGACGGGGCCTACGAGCGCCCGCCCTCCGCCGTCTCCCTGGTGGTGACGGTCACCGACGATGCCACCGGCGCACCCCTCGCCGGGGCCCGCATCGGCCTGAGTGGCCTGGGCCTGGACGTGATGGCCAACGGGGCCGGCGTGGGGCTCGTGACCCTCGACGACGCCTGGGTGGGCCGCTCCGTGGAGCTGGTGGCGTCCGCGCCCGGATATGCCGACCAGCGCCGCTCCGTGGCTCTGGAAGCCGGCACGAATCGGGTGACGGTGGCGTTGCGCGCCCTCCGCATGGAGGAACGGGAGATGGCCGACGCGGCGGCGGAGGAGAAGGCGGTCGGCCGCCCGATGCGTGCGGACCTGGTCGGTCCGTCCATGGAGCGGGTGCGGAGCCTGGCCGGCGCGGCCAGCGGCGCCGGCGGATGGGCTCCGGCCGCGCCGCCCCCGGGGTGGAACCGGGAGCAATACGCCCATATCGCGGAGAACGGCTTCAAGGCCGTGGACGCGAGCCCGCTCTCCACCTTCTCCATCGACGTGGACCGGGCGTCGTACGCCAACGTGCGCCGCTTCATCCAGGACGGCGCCCGTCCGCCTGTCGACGCCGTCCGCATCGAGGAACTGGTCAACTACTTCCCCTACGCCGACCCGGCACCCGGCGCGGACCACCCCTTCGCCGTGACCACCGACGTCGGACCGGCGCCCTGGCAGCCGCGGCACCGCCTCGTGCGCATCGGCCTGAAGGCCCGGAGCGTCGAAGCGACCGACCTGCCCGCCAGCAACCTGGTCTTCCTGCTGGACGTGTCCGGCTCCATGAACAGCCCGGACAAGCTGCCCCTCGTGAAGCGGGCCTTCCATCTGCTGGTCGAGCAGATGAGGCCGCAGGACCGGGTGGCCATCGTGGTCTACGCCGGGGCCGCGGGGTTGGTGCTGCCCTCCACCCCGGGGTCGGACAAGGCCACGATCCTGGCGGCCATCGACCGGCTGGAGGCAGGAGGGTCCACCGCCGGTGGGGCGGGGCTCGAACTGGCGTATCGGGTGGCCCGGGACCACCACCTCGACGGCGGCAACAATCGGGTCATCCTGGCCACGGACGGGGACTTCAATGTGGGCCCGTCCAGTGACTCCGAGATGATCCGCCTGATCGAGGAAAAGCGTGAGCAGGGGACGTTCCTGACCGTCCTGGGCTTCGGCACGGGCAACCTCCAGGACGCCAAGATGGAGCAGATCGCCGACCACGGGAACGGGGCCTACGCCTACATCGACGGCGTCCTGGAGGCCCGCAAGGCGCTCGTGCACGAGATGGGGGGCACGCTGCTGACGGTGGCCAAGGACGTGAAGATCCAGGTGGAGTTCAATCCGGCGCGGGTGGCCGCGTACCGACTGATCGGGTACGAGAACCGCCTGCTGGCCGACGAGGACTTCAACGACGACACGAAGGACGCGGGGGAGCTGGGCGCCGGCCACTCGGTGGTGGCGCTGTACGAGATCGTGCCCCCCGGTGTCGAGAGCCCGGTCGACGGGCCTGGCGTGGATCCGCTCCGCTACGCCGTGCCCGCCGTGCCGGTGCGGGATCGTCCCGCGCAGCCGTCCGACGAGCTCCTGTTCGTGAAGCTCCGGTACAAGGAGCCGACGGGTACCGAGAGCCGCCTGATCGAGCACGCCGTGGCGGACCGCGACGGGCCCCTGTCGGCCGACTTCCGCTTCTCGGCGGCCGTGGCGGGGTGGGGGATGCTGCTCCGGGATTCGGAGCACGCGGGGAGCCTGACCCTGGACCGGGTGGCCGATCTGGCGCGGTCCGGGCTGGGCGCGGATCCCGGCGGGTACCGGGCCGACTTCCTCGAGCTGCTGGCCGAGGCCCGGCGCCTCGGGCTCTTCGAGAGCACGGACACGGACGGTGACGGCGAGCCGGCGCCGGTGCCACACCGATAGGCGTCCCGACGCCCGGGGGCGGCCCCCGGGAGGGGACCGGGTCGTGGAGGGTCGGCCGGAAGGCTCCGGCCGGCCCCGTTCCCGACGACGGGCCCGGGGTGGCGCGGCCCTCAGTCGGTCCGTTTCGGCGTGCGCCGGAGCTTCTTCTTCTCGCCTCTGCGCCGCTTGGCTTCGAGGCGCTTCCGCTTCTCGCGGCGCGGCACCCGGGTGCGTCGGCGCTTCTTCTTCGGCCGGTTCCGCTCTTCGAGCCGGTCGCGGAGCCGGGCCAGGGCCAGGGCGCGATTCCGGTGCTGACTCCGTTCGTCGCGAGCCGTGACCGTGATGCCCGTGGGTTCGTGGACCAGGCGCACCGCCGACTCGGTCGTGTTCTGATGCTGGCCGCCGGGCCCCCCCGCCCGGAACGTGTCCACCCGGCACTGGGCCAGGAGGGCGTCGTCGTCGTCGGGGATCGGCACGGAGTCGGGCATACCGGAAGGTAGGTGCCGTGATCGGTAGCGTGCAGGCCCGGGGGGCATGGCACAACGCTGCGCCCCTCGGTACTCTACGTTCTGCCACCATCCCCTCGGCCCCTCGCCAGGCGGGTTTCGTCCCACCCGCCCCGCCCATGAACTTCGATCGCACCGAACAGAATCCGGGAGCCCGGCTCCTGTTCGTCCTGGCGTGCCTGGTCGTGGTGGTCTACGGCCTGAAGTTCGCTGCGCCCATCCTGTTGCCCGCGGCCCTGGCCCTCTTCCTGGCCGTGCTCGGGGTGCCGCTCATGGCGGTCCTTCAGCGGCGCGGCGTGCCCACCAACCTGGCCATCGCCTTCACGGTCATCGTGACCATGGCGGGCTTCAGCGTCCTGGTGCTCCTGGCCAGCCAGTCGTTCTCGGAGTTCCAGCAGCAGGCGCCCCGGTACGGCAATCGCCTCCAACTGCTCCAGGAGCAGTGGATCCGATCCATCGAAGAGCGCACCCAGTTCGGCATCTCGCAGTACATCACGGCGGATCTGATCAACCCCGCGTCGGTGGTGGACTTCCTCGGCAGCACGGTCGGGCGCATCGCGCAGTTCGTCTCGACGACCTTCCTCGTGTTCCTGATCCTCGTGTTCATGCTCGCGGAAGCCACCGTCTTTCCCGACAAGTTCCGCTACATCCTCGGGGACGAGTCCGACGAGGACCGCCTGGCCAAGGTCGTGGGCGAGGTCCAGTCCTACCTGGGCATCAAGACCGTGGTGTCCCTGACCACCGGGCTGATCCTGGGCCTGTGGGCCTTCGTGATGGACCTGGACTTCCCGGTACTCCTCGGCGTGGTGGCGTTCCTGCTGAACTACGTGCCCACCGTGGGTTCGATCATCGCCGCGGTGCCGGCCGTCCTTCTCAGCCTGATCCTCCACGGCACCCTGGGGCACGCCGTCGTGGTGGCCGGCGGCTACGTGTTGGTCAACACCGTGTTCGGCAACATCCTCGAGCCCAACCTCATGGGACGGCGCCTGGGCCTGAGCACACTGGTGGTCATCCTCTCGCTGCTGTTCTGGGGATGGACCTGGGGCCCCATCGGCGCCCTCCTCTCCGTGCCGCTGACCGTGGTCCTGAAGATCTGGCTGGAGAACACACCCGACCTCCGGTGGGTAGCCATCCTCCTGGACAAGGCCCCGCCCGAGCGGGCGGGGGCCATGGTGGGAGCACCCGCCGACATCGACGCCGACCAGGGAGTGTAGGACCATGCGGATTCCGTTCGATCGCCTTCCCGACCACGGGCGCCTCTGGGTGTTTCCGGCCGCGCGGGCCCTCACACCCGACGAGTCCGGGGCCCTGCTGGAGGAAGTGGATTCCTTCCTGGACACGTGGGCCGCCCACGGGGCCCCCCTGCAGGCCGCGCGGGAGTTCCGCCACGACCGGTTCCTGGTGGTGGGCGTCGATCAGTCCGCCGAAGCGCCTTCGGGGTGCTCCATCGACGCCCTGGTCAACAGCCTCCGCTCCCTGGGCGGGTCTCTGGGGGTCGAGCTGATCCAGCACGCACCGGTGTGGTACCGTGACGCCGGAGGGGCGGTCCGGACCGTGACCCGGGGCGCCTTCCGGGCCCTGGCCGCCGACGGCGACGTGGACGTGGACACGCCCGTGTTCGACACGTCCCTGACCCGCGTCGGCGACTACCGCGCAGGGGGGCTCGAGCAGCCGGCCCGGGCCACGTGGCACGGAACGGCGTTCTTCAAGGAGCAGCTCGTACGCGGCTGAGGGCCGCGGCCAGGAACCGCGCGGCTTCCTCGTCGGCCCAGAACCGGGGGGCGCGGGGCGTCCCGCTCAGGAAGCCGACGTGGCCCCCCTCCTCCGTGAGGGCGGGCACCAGCCAGGGGTTGGTCCGCATGGCCGCCAGAGGCACGCGTCCCTGGGGCAGGAACGGGTCGTCCATGCTGTGGAGCAGGAGCGTCGGCACCCGGACGCCGGACAGAAAGGCGGCGCTGCTCGAGGCCGCGTAGTACGCTTCGGCGCTTCCGAAGCCGTGGAGTGGCGCCGTGGCCCGGTCGTCGAAGGCGCGGATGCTGGAGGCCCTTGCCACCGCCTCGAGGTCGATCAACGGGCCCAGTTCCGGTGCCTTCCGCTCGACCTTCCGCCGGAGCGACCGGAGGAAGTACCACGTGTAGAAGCGTCCCATCCCGCCTTCCTCGAGAAGGCTGGCCCCGGCCGAGAGGTCGTAGGGGACGGACATGACGGCGGCCGCGTCCACCAGGCCCGCACCTCCGTCCGGGCGCTCGCCCATGAGCTTGAGCAGCACGTTGCCGCCCAGCGAGAACCCCATGGCGCCCACCGCCCGATCCGGATGACGGGCCCGGAGGATCTCGAGGACGTGGGCCGGGTCGCCGGTGGCTCCGGAGTGGTAGAGCCGCGTGGTCCGGTTGGGCTCCCCGCTGCATCCCCTGAAGTTCAGGGCCGCCGGCCAGACCCCGCGGGCCAGAAGTTCCCGGCACACGTTGCGCACGTACCGGCGGTCGGCATGGCCCTCCAGCCCGTGGAGGACCAGCGCCAGGGGCGCCCCTGGCCCCGGCTCCGCGGTCCAGTCCAGATCGACGAAGTCTCCGTCCGGCGTTTCGATGCGTTCGCGCCGGTACTCCGGCCCTTCCGCCGAGCGGAACTGACGCCCGAGCAGGGTCTGGAGGTGGGGCCCCGGGGCCCACCGGGCGGGCCGGAAGGGGCGGGGGCGGAAATTGGGCAGGCGGGAATCGGCGGGGTCCATGGTCCGGACATTCTAACGGCTGTCGGCGCACCTGCGATCCACCGGCCGGGGATCGCTGGACCGCCGGGGCGACACGCCTGCGTCGATCCGCAACACTCCGGGAGTGACAAGATCAGTGAAGTGAAGCAGTCCAAGAGTAGAAAGGCAAACGAGATATGGACGATGGCCGCGCGCGGCACGACTTTCGCCTGAGCCGAGGGGCAGGGCGCGCCGCGCCCGACCGCCTCCGGTCGCCGGACCCTGAAACGCAGGGTGCTCGGGCGCCGTAGGGTGCGAGGTCCTGCAAGGCTTTCTGGTGCGAGGAGACACGATGGTGGGTGTGACGTGGGTGGCGATGACGACGTTGGCCGTGACCCTGGCCCCGATCCAGGCGTCCCCGGACGACCGGCTCTACGGGCGGGTGACCACCGCCGCGGGTGACGTCTTCGAGGGGTACCTCCGGTGGGACCGGAACGAGGGCTCGTGGGTCGACCTCCTCAGCGGCAGCAAGGAACTGCCGTGGGAGAACGCGCGGGACGCCGAGCGGTTGGGTCCGGCGGACGGTCGGGACCGGGGCAACCGGCACAGCATCGACATCCTGGGGCTCCGGATCTCCTGGACGGACGACGACGACGAGGACCGCTTTCCCCGGTCGGCCACGTCGGGCATCCGCTTCGGGCACATCCGGACCCTCGAGGTGCGCGGTCGGAACCGGGCGTCGCTGGTACTCAAGTCCGGTGAGGAGATCGAGTTCGAGGACGGGTCCACGGACCTCGGCGACGACCTCCGGGAACTCCTCGTGGACGATGCGGACCGCGGCGAAGTGTCCCTCCGGTGGCGGGACCTGGAGCGGGTGGACTTCCTGCCGGTGCCCCGCCTGGCTCCAGAGCCCCGTGCGGCCCGGCTGTACGGCACGCTGCGCACGCGGGGCGGCGACACCTTCACGGGCTTCGTGTCCTGGGACGTGGACGAGATCCTGACCACCGACGTGCTCGACGGGGAGGAGCGCGGGCGCGACCGGAAGATCCCCTTCGGCTCCATCGCCGCCATCGAACGCAACGGCTCCTCCGGGGCCCGCGTCCACCTCCGCAACGGCGACGAGGTCGTACTCCGGGACTCGAACGACGTGGACGACGACAACCGGGGCATCGGGATCTCCGACCCGGGTCTCGGCCAGGTCCTGGTCGAATGGGACGAGTTCGACTCCATCGACTTCGAGCCGGTGCCTGCAGGCGTGGGCGGCTACGACGCCTTCGACGGCGGCGAGGCGCTCTACGGGACCGTCGAGACCGAGGCGGGCGAACGCCTGACGGGCTGGATCCGTTGGGACAACGACGAGGAGTACTCGTGGGAGATCCTGGACGGCCGGTACCGCGATCTGGACATGGACATCGAGTTCGGCCTGATCGAGGGCATCCGGAAGCGGGCGTCGTGGGGCGCCGAGGTGCGTCTGCGCGACGGCCGGGTGTTCGAACTCGAGGACTCCAACGACGTGGACGAGGGCAACAAGGGCGTCTACGTGCTGCTGGAGGACGGCGATCTCGTGCGGGTGGACTGGTGGGACTTCCGCGAGGTGGCGTTCGCGCACCGATGATGCGACGGCGGAGGGGTGGAGAGGCTCTGGCGGCGGTCCTGCTGGCCGCCGTCGGAGCCGGTGCGGGAACGCCGGCGGAGGGCGCGGGGCAGTCGGGCCCCGCCGCAGCGGAGGTCGTGGACGAAGCCGCCGCCGCTCAGGCCCTCTGGCAGGCGGCGGTGGACCACAGGCTCGAGCGTGACGACGACCTCGTGTCCTATACCGCGGTGGTGCGGCAGCGGGTCGGCGCGGGGCTGCGGCTGCCCTTGAAGGACCGCACGCTCTACCGGGCCGAATCGGCCCACCGGGTGTTCTGGCAGCGCAACGGCGACCTCCTGATCCAGGTCCTCGCGCTGCGGGAGCAGACGCCTCTGGGGGTCCAGGAATCGACGAGTCACGGCATGTTCGACCAGAACTTCGATCCGATGGACGACCGTCTGCTCTTCGGTCTCGTCGATGGCGACGAGGACGCGTTCGAGGAGGATCCCGACGACTTCTGGTTCGAGCATCCGCTGGAGCCCGGGTACCGGGACCACTACGTCCTGAGCATCGGCGACACGCTGACCCTGTCGCTGGGTAGCGGCGAGCGGCTGAGGGCCGTCGAACTCCAGGTCGTGCCCACGGTGGCGGACGTGCACCGGATGACGGGCTCGCTCTGGATCGAACCCGGGACCGGCGCGCTGGTCCGGGCCGTCTACCGCCTGTCCGACACGTTCGACGCCATGCGCGACATCCCGGACCTGGCGGAGGAGGACGAGAAGGGGGAGTTCCGGTTCGTTCCCTCGTTGTTCAAGCCGTGGACGGCGGAGATCCGGATGATCGCCGTGGACTACGCGCTCTGGGACTTCCAGGTCTGGCTGCCCCGGAGCCTGCGGGCGGAAGGCGTCATCACCGCCGGAATCCTGTCCGCCCCGGCCTCGATCGACATCACCTATGAGATGGAATCCGTGGTCACGGAGGCGGATCTGGAGGCCCCGGCCGCCGTCGAGGAGCAGGTGTTCGCCACGCGGTCCGACGCCATGGCCGAGCTGGCTCGACGCACCGTCGGTGACGTCCCGTACGTCCTGGAGCCGGGATGGACCCGGGTCCTCGACGGCGACGACCGCCGCCGGGGCCGGGGCCGGGAGCGCACCAGGGTCCGGTATCTGGTGCCGGAGGACCCGGACTGGCTTCGCCGGAGCCCGGATCTGCCCCCGCCGATCTGGGAGTCCGCGCCGGGGTTCGTGAGCGACGACGAGGTGAGCGAGCTGTTCGAGGTGCTCGGCGGCCTGCCGGTGGCCCCGGTCCAGGGCATTCCGCGCACCTTCCGGTGGGGCCCCCAACGCCCCGATCTTCTTCGCTACAACCGCGTCGAAGGTCTGTCCGTGGGCGCCCGAGGCCAGCTCCGACCCCAGACCTTCCTCGGGCCCCTTTCGCTGACCGCCACCGCGCGCATCGGCTGGGGAGACCTGCACCCCAACGCCCGTCTGGACGTGGTGCGGGAGCGCCTGGCTCGCCGGGTCACGGTCAGCGCGTTCCACGAGCTGGCGCCCGTGGACGAGGACGCCCGTCATCTGGGGCTCGGCAACTCCCTCACCGCCGGGCTCTTCGGACGCGACGACGGCGAGTACTACCGGCGCTCGGGTGCGTGGCTGTCGTGGACCCCGCCCACGGCGGAGCGTCGGACCTACGAGGTGCGCGGGTACGCCGAGTACCATCGGGCGGCGGAGACCGGAACGGACGCAGCCCTCTGGCGCGTGACCGATTCCGAGTGGCGGTTCCGGCCGAATCTGGTGGCGGCGGAAGGGTGGGAGGCGGGCGCCCGCGTCCGGGTCGCCCCGTGGTGGGGCACGGATCCGCGGATGGTGCAGGGGGGCCTCGAGTGGGTCGGGCAGGCCGCGGGCGGCGACTGGGAGTACGCCCGCACGTCGCTGGAGGGTCGTCTGGCCGTGCCGCTGTTCGCCGACCTGCGGCTCGGGCTCGAAGCCGGGGGCGGGACGAGCTGGGGCAGCCCCCCGCCGCAGCGGGCGTGGTTCCTCGGCGGAGCCTCTTCGCTGCGGGGGTACGGCCCGTCGGTGGCCGTGGGCCGCCGGTTCCTGCGCGGTCGCGGCGAACTCGCCCGGCAGTACGCCTTCGGCGCCGTGAGTCTCTTCGGAGATGCCGGGTGGGCCGGTTCCGCCGGCGTGGACCCGGACGACATCCTCTACGCGCTGGGGGCCGGCGTCTCCCTCGTGGACGGTCTGATCCGGCTGGATGCGGCGTGGGGCCTGGCCGATGCCGGGAGCTTCCGGCTCGAGCTCTATCTGGACGGCATCCTCTGATCGTTCCACAATAGCGGGCGCGCGGCCGCCCGCCCGGGGCTGCCCACCGTCGTCTCCACGCAGGCTTCCATGGCGCCCACCCGCTGCCGCTCCGTCCTTTTTCTGGCCGCCGTTCTCACCCTGGGGTGCGATGCCCCCGAGCCTCCGCCCACCGACCTCGGCGTTCCGTGGGAACTGGCCGAGCATCGCCGCCGGACCATCCTGGAGCCCCGATACGTCGTGGAGCTCTCGATCCCCCGGGACCGGACCGAGCCGATCGAGGGAAGGACCACGCTCCTGATGGGATGGACGGACCGCGAGGGGCATCCGGTGGTCCTGGACTTCATGGCACCGGGGGAGCGGGTCCGGACGGTGTCGGTGAACGGCCGGGAGGTGGCCTGGACGCCCGAGAACGACCACGTCGTGATCCCCGGCGACGCGTTCGAGCTCGGGACGAACGAGATCGTGCTGGAGTACACGGCCGGCGACGAGGCGCTCAACCGGAACGACGACTTCCTCTACGCGCTCTTCGTGCCCGACCGGGCGCACTTCAGCATTCCCGTGTTCGACCAGCCGAACCTCAAGGGCACCGTGGAGTGGGTGGTGGAGGTGCCCCAGGGATGGAAGGTCGTGGCCAACGGACCCCGGGGCGAATCCACGGTGAGCGACGGTCGGGAGCGGATCCGGTTCCGCGCCACCCGGCCGCTGCCCACCTACCTGTTCGCCTTCGCGGCCGGGGAGTTCGACGAAGACCACGAGGTCGTGGACGGCCGCGTCCTGCGCATGTTCCACCGGGAGACCGACGAGGAGAAGGTCGACCGCAACCGCGAACAGATCTTCCAGCTCCACGCCCGGGCCCTGGAGTTCCTGGAGGAGTACACGGGCATCCCGTACCCCTTCCAGAAGTTCGACTTCGTCCTGGTGCCCTCGTTCCAGTACGGGGGCATGGAGCACCCGGGCAGCATCCTGTACCGCTCGGACGGGCTCATGCTGGACGAGACGGCCACGCAGGGACAGCTCCTGGGGCGCGCCTCCCTGATCGCCCATGAAACGGCCCACATGTGGTTCGGCGACCTCGTGACCATGAACTGGTTCGACGACGTCTGGACCAAGGAGGTGTTCGCCAACTTCATGGCCGCCAAGATCGTGCAGCCGTCCTTTCCCGAGGTGGACCACGAGCTGCGCTTTCTCATGGCGCACCATCCCTCGGCGTACGGCGTGGACCGGACGCCCGGAGCCAACGCCATCCGTCAGCCGCTGGAGAACCTGCGGGAGGCCGGCACGTTGTACGGAGCCATCATCTACCAGAAGGCTCCCATCGTCATGCGGCAACTCGAAGCCCGGGTCGGCCGGGACACGTTCCGCGACGGGCTCCGGGAATACCTGGCGACCTTCTCGTACGGAAACGCCACCTGGCCCGATCTGATCGCCATCCTCGACGCCCGCTCCGACGAGGACCTGGCCGCGTGGAGCCGCGTCTGGGTGGAGGAGCCGGGCCGACCCCGCATCGAGGTGGCCCGCGACGGCGCGGACGTGGTCGTGGGCCAGACGGACCCCGCCGGCCGGGCACGGGTCTGGCCGCAACGGCTCGAGGTCGTGCTGGGTCGAGGCGGTGCCGTGGTGCGCGAGACGGTGGACCTGGGCGCCGACCCCGTCCGTCTGGAAGGCGCGGCGGTCGGCCTCGACTTCGCGCTGCCCAACGGTTCCGGGCTGGAGTACGGGGAGTTCGTGCTGGATCCGGCAAGCCGGGATCACCTGGTTGCGTCCACCTCGGCCCTGGCCGACCCGGTGGTCCGGGGAGCGGCGTGGGTCAGCCTCTACGATCAGGTCCTGGAGGGTCGGTTGGCCCCGGCCACGTTCCTGGATGCGGCGGTGGCGGCCCTGGCCACGGAGCGCGAGGAGCTGATCCTGTCCCGCCTGCTGGGATACGTGGGCTCGGCGTACTGGGGCCTTCTGGCGTCGGACGAGCGGTCGGCGCGGGCGCCCGGGCTGGAGGCGGCGGTGTGGGCCGGCGCCACCGGGTCGCTCCCGACCACGGCGCGATCGGCGTTCCTGTCGTCCTATCGGGGCGTGGCGCTGACCGAAGGCGGCGTCGACCGGCTCCGGCGCCTGTGGGCGGGTCAGGAGTCGGTTCCGGGCCTTCCGTTGTCGGAGAACGACCGGACGGCCCTGGCCGGCGCGCTGGCGCTCCGGGGCGTCCCGGACGCGGCGTCCATCCTGGACGCCCAGGAGGAGGCCATCGACAATCCGGACCGGGCGGCCCGCTTCCGGTTCGTACGCCCGTCGCTTTCCCCGGACCCCGGCGTGCGGGAAGCCTTCTTCGCGTCGCTGGCGGACCCCGCCAACCGTGAACGGGAGCCATGGGTCCTGGCCGGTCTCGACAACCTGCACCATCCCCTCCGGGCCGAGGCGTCCGTGGGACTGATCCGTCCGGCGCTGGAGATGCTGGAAGAGGTCCAGCGCACGGGCGACATCTTCTTCCCGGGGCGGTGGCTGGACGCGACCCTGGGCGGGCACGCCTCGCCCGAGGCGGCGGACATCGTGCAGTCGTTCCTGGCAGAACGACCCGACCTGCCCCCTCGTCTCCGGGCCAAGGTGCTCCAGGCGGCGGACGGGGTGGCCCGGAGTGCCCGTATCATCCACGGCTGGCAGGGAGAGATCCGATGAGGCGTCGTCTTTGGGGCACGCTGGTGCTGCTTGCGGGCCTGACCGCCTGCGAGTCGGGCGGTCCGTCCCTCGACGCGGTGCCCCCACCCACCCGGGAAAGCGACGGTCTCCTGTCCCGGCCGGACCTCCAGGCGGTGGTGGACCGGCAGGTGGCCCGCGATGCGGACGCCCTGGTGGCGTTTCTGGCGTCGGACGACGCGGACGTCCGGGCTCGCGCGGCTTTCGGCCTGGGGTCGGTGCAGGATGCGGACGCGGTGCCCGCCCTTCTCGGGCTCCTGGCCGACCCCGACGCCTCCGTGCGCCGGGACGCGGTGTTCGCCCTGGGGCAGGCGGGGGCGCCGGACGAGGTGGTGACCCCCCTCGCCGAGGCGCTCGCAGGGGAGTCGGATTCGCAGGTCCGGGACCGGATCCTGGAGGCCCTGGGCAAACAGCCCACACCGGCCGCCGCCGACGCGCTCCTGGCCGCCGACATCGCGCCGGTCGAGGAAGCCCGGCGCACCGTCTCGCTGGCGCGACTCCTGGCCGTCCACGGCGTCACGCACCAGGACGCCCAGAGCCACCTGCTGGCGCGCCTCGACGACCCGGACGGCGACGTGCGTTGGAACGCTGCCTGGTACCTGAGCCGACAGTTGGAGAGCGGCGCGTGGGTCGCCCGGGTGAGCGAGGTCCGTTCGGCCCTGGACCGCGCCGACCGGGACGATCCCGCGGCCATGAACCTCGTGCAGGCGCTGGGCCGCCTCCGCGATCCGGCGGACAACGAGCGGATGTCCACGTGGGCCGCGGAGGCCGAGGACTGGCGGACCCGAACCGGGGCGGCAGCCGGTCTGGTGGGCCGGGAGGGCGACCAGGACGTCCGGGAACTCCTGTTCGCCCTCCTGGACGACCCGTCGGTGCACGTGGCCCTGACCGCGGCGCGGGTGCTGGCCCAGACCGACCATCCCCCGTCGATCCGGCTTCGGGTCCGCACCTGGATCGAGGACCACCCGGACCGCCCGACGGTGATCGGGCCGCTCCTGGCCTTGCTGGCCCGCCAGGACGAGCGGGAGTTCGTGTTCGACTGGATCGACGCCTCACCCCTGGACGACTCGCACCGCTGGGCCGCGGCCCTGGTGGCGCTCCAGTTGCTGGCCGGAGAGGACGCGGTGGAGCGCCTGGTCCGCGCCACCGAGGTGACCGATCCGGTCATCGCCACCCAGGCGGTGGGTGCCCTGGCGCAGCGCTGGACCCGGGACCGTGCCGACCCCGCCAAGCACCTGGCCTACTTCGAGGTGTTCGTCCGGGCCGTGACCGACGGGCCGCCCCGGGCCGCCCTCCAGGCGGCACCGACCCTCGCCGACTCGGTGTTCGCTCCGTTCGATCACGCCCGTGCTCTGGCCGACGCCTACCGCGACATGGAGGCGCCGGCCGACCAGGACGCGATGATCGCCGTCCTGGCGGCCCTCAGCCTGACCGGCGACCCCCGGGTGGATCCCCTCCTGCGCGAGGCGCTCGAGCACCCCGACCCGGGGGTGCGCAATGCCGCCGCGAACGGCCTGACCCGTCTGACCGGCCAGTCCGTGACGGCGCCGCCCGCCCCCGAGTCGGAGCAGAGCGGCGAGCCCGACCCCACGGTCATCGACTGGGCGTACGTCCGGAGCCTGGGAGACGCCCCGCGGTTCGTGATGGACACGGAGGAGGGACGGGTGGTGGTCCGCCTCACTCCCGAGGAGGCACCCCACACGGTCCAGACCATCGCGCGCATCGCCGAGGCGGGCAGCTACGACGGCGTGGCGTTCCACCGGGTCGTGCCCAACTTCGTGGTCCAGGGCGGCGACTTCGCCCGGGGCGACGGCAGCGGCGGTCCGGGCTACGCCATCACCAGTGAATTCACCCTCGTGCCCTTCGAGCGGGGCGTGATCGGCATGGCCAGCGCCGGGAAGGACACCGAGGGCTCGCAGTTCTTCGTCAACCACGTCCGCACGCCCCACCTGAACGGGGGCTACACGGCCTTCGGCTGGGTGGTGGAAGGCATGGACGTGGTGGACCGCCTGGTCCAGGGCAGCCGGATCCTCATGGCGCGTATCGAGCGCGGAGGGTGACGGTACCGGAAGGCCCGCGGATCCCCTGGGCCGGGGTCGCCACGCCCTTCACCTCGGTGTCCCCGGGCCTCCAGGCCATGGCGTCGGGTGCGTTCGCGTTCTCCCTGATGGCCGCGCTGGCCAAGCTGGCCGGCGGCAGCGTGCCGCTGTTCGAGATCGTGCTGGCCCGGTCCATCGTGGTCGCGGTCCTGTCCGGTGCGGCCCTCCGCCGGGACCGCACCGATCTCCGGGGCAAGGAGCCCGTCTGGCTCCTCGTGCGCGGCGTTCTGGGCTTCTGCGCGCTGAGCTGCTTCTACTACGCGGTGGTTCAGCTCCCCCTGGCGGACGCCACCGTGATCCACTTCATGAACCCCGTGTTCACCGCACTGGCGGCCGCCGTCGTGCTGCGGGAGCACATCGGCCTGATCGAGGGCCTGCTGGTCACGGGGAGCCTGGGGGGCGTGGTCATGGTGGCGCGCCCCTCCTTCCTGTTCGGTGCGGGTTCGTCCCTGGACCCTTTCGCCGTGGGCATCGGACTCCTCGGCGCCGTCCTGGCCGCGGGGGCGTACGTGGCGGTCCGGCGGCTGCGCGCCGAGGAGCCGATGCTCATCGTCTTCTGGTTCGCGGCGGTGAGCACGGTCCTGTCCCTTCCGCTGGTGTTCCTCGACCCGGTCCTGCCGTCGTGGACCGGACTGCTGATCCTGCTGGGGGTGGGCGTGACCACCCACATGGGTCAGGTGATGATCACCTGGGGCTTCCGCCTCGAGCGGGCGGGCAGGGCGTCGGCCATCGGATACCTGCAGATCGTGTTCGCGGCCGGGTGGGGGTGGCTCCTGTTCCGGGAGTTCCCCGACGCCTGGACGTGGGCCGGCGCGGCGGTCATCGTGGGGTGTACGGTGGTCCTGACGCGGGTCCACCCGGTCCGCTAGGCGGCCCCCGCCACCCATCCGTGCCCGGCCACCACGACGTGTCGCCTCCAGGAGAAGCTCCGTGACCACCATCGCCCGCCGCTCCGCGCTGACCCTCGTCGCAGGCCTGTGTCTGGCCGCCCCGGCCGCCCACGCGCAGGACCTGGTCCTCGAGAACGCCAACGTGATCGACGTGACCGACGGCTCCATCCGGGCCGGGGTGACCGTCGTGGTGCGCGATGGGCGGATCGCCTCGATCGGGGAACGACCCGCCGGGCCCATGCCGGGCGTGCGCATCGTGGACGTGGGGGGGATGTACGTGGCCCCCGGCCTCATGGACGCCCACGTCCACGTGGGCTCCGCAGACCAGGCACGGAGGGCCCTCCACAGCGGCGTCACCACCATGCGCAGCATGGGCTCGAGCCACTACGCCGACGTGGGCCTCCGGGAGCTGAAGCGCAACGGCTACCTCGAAGCGCCCGAGTACCTGGCCGCGGGCTACCACGTCCGGCCCCCGGCCGCCGAGGAGTTCTTCCAGGACCATCCGGAACTGGGGGCGTGGTACGGGTCGGAGGTAAGGGGCGTGGACGCGGTCCGGGCCATGACGCGGGCCCTCGTGTCGCGGGGCGTGGACTTCGTGAAGACGAACGCCACCGAGCGCGCCGGGCTCCCCGACACGGACCCGCGGAAGCAGTTCTACACCGAGGGCGAACTCCGGGCCATCGTGGAGGAGGCGGGGGCGGCGGGCATCGGCGTGGCCGCCCACGCGCACGGAGACGCGGGAGCCCGGGCCGCCGTCTCGGCCGGCGTCCGGAGCATCGAACACGGGACGTACATGAGTGCCGAGACCCTGACCCTGATGCAGGAGCGGGGCACGTACCTGGTGCCGACCATCGCCATCGTGCGGGACCTGACCGTCGCGGGGGGCGACTACGACGACGCGGTGCTCAACATCCGGGGCCGCCACATGCTGCCGCGGGTCCAGGAGATGACGCGGACCGCCCACCGCCTCGGGGTGACCATCGTGGCCGCCACCGACACGGGGTACGGCCCGAACAGCACGACGACGCTGGCCCACGAACTGCTGGAGCTGGTGGAGGTGGGCCTCACGCCCCTCGAGGCGCTCCGGGCCGCCACGGTCAACGCCGCGGCGCTCTTCGGCCTCGCCGATCGTACCGGGCGGGTGGAGGAGGGGATGGAAGCGGACCTGGTGGTCTTCGAGCGCAATCCCCTGGACGACATCGGGGTCGTCCAGGACGTGCTGATGGTGGTCAACGACGGGCGGGTGGTGGTGCAGCGGGGCGACTGGCCGGGGGCGGGTCCGATCTCTCCGTAGGGTCGGGCCGCACCGGGCGGGTGAACCGCGTCGACAGGGACACCGGTTGACGGCGGCGACACGGGGTGCTAAAGATTTAGCATGGTGCTAAAGACTTAGCAGGGAGGGGACGTGGGGGAGGGGTCGATGGACGGACTGAGCCGCCGTGAGCGGCAGATCATGGACGCGCTGCACCGCCGGGGGGCCGCCACCGCGGCCGAGATCCAGGCGGACCTTCCGGACGGTCCGAGCTATTCCGCCGTGCGGGGATTGCTCCGGGTCATGCGGGAGAAGGAGCTCGTCCGCTACCACCAGGACGGACCGCGCTACGTCTACGAGCCGGCGACCCCCACCGAGGAGGTCCGCAGCTCCGCGCTCCGGCGGGTGCTGAGCACCTTCTTCGACGATTCCCCGGAGAAGGTCGTGGCGGCGCTCCTGGACATCTCGTCCGCCGACCTCTCCGACGACGATCTGGCGCGCCTGGAACGGCGCATCCGCGAGGCCCGGGAGGAGGGACGATGACGACGATGATGATGATGACGATGGGTTCCGCTGGGGCGTTGGCGGCCAAGGGCGTGGTGGCCCTGGCCCTCACCGCCGGAGTGGCCTCGCTCCTGCGGGAGGCTCCCGCGTCGCACCGCCACCTCGTGTGGGCCGCCGGCCTGGCCACGCTCCTGGCGCTCCCCCTGCTGACCGTGGCCGGCCCGAGCGTTCCCGTGTCTCTGCCCGGCTGGGCAGGGTCCGATGTCGGAGCCGGGGCGGCCGCGGCGGTGGACGGCCCGGAGGTGCGTGGGGTCCCGGCCGTGGTGGTGCGCCCCGAGGTCGCCGCGGGGGCAGCTCACGAGCCCGAGGCGTTCGAGGGTGAGGTCCCTGCCACGAGCCGGCCCCGGCCCGCCCACGCACCCTCGTCGGTCGGGGTCGGGGAGCCGGGTGCCGACGGCTCCGGTCGCGGGGTAGGCATCGGGGCCTTCCTGCTCGCGCTGTGGCTTACGGGCACCACCGGCCTCCTGGCTCGCGTGGTGGTCGGCCACCGGGCCGCACGCCGCCTGGTCAGGGCCGCCGTGCCGGCCCCCGCCCACGTGGTCCGGCGCAGCCACGAACTGGCGGCCGGCCTGGGCATCCGGCGGGCCGTCGCCGTCCGGGTTCATCGGGCGCTCCGAATTCCGGTGGTCGTGGGCGTGGCCCGGCCGACGGTGGTGCTTCCCGCAGGGTTCGACGGGTGGGGCCGGGCCACGCTGGACCACGTCCTGCTCCACGAGCTGGCCCACGTCCGGCGGTGGGATCCGCTGCTCCACGCAGCGGCCGACGTGGTGCGGGCGCTCCACTGGGTCAACCCGTTGGTCTGGGTGGCGGTGCGGCGGCTGCGGCTGGAGAGCGAACGGGCGTGCGACGACCGGGTCGTGGCCCGGTCTGCGGCCAGTGCCTACGCCGAGGACCTGCTGCGGGTGGCGCGGGACCTCCGCGCCGGCTCCACTCCTCCCGCCGCCGTGGCCATGGCCCGCTCCTCCGACCTGGCGGTGCGTCTCCATGCCATCCTGGACGCCGGCCGCCCGCGCCACGGCGTGGGTCCCGGAGCGGCCTTCGCGGCCATGGTCGCCGCGGCCGTGGTGGCCGTTCCCCTGGCGGGGCTGACGTCCACCGGACCGGAGCCGTCCGCCGGCCCGGACCCGATGCCCGTCGAGGTCCGGGATGCAGGGCCCACGTCCGAGCCGGGGGTCCTGGCGCCGGCGGCCCCACTGCCCGCGCCGGGTCAGGAAGCGCCGCGGCTCTGCGCGTTCCGCGAGCGCGACGGCGGGATCTCCCGGCGGATCGACGTGGACGAGGACCGCTACGACTTCCGGTTCGAGCAGGGAGACTGCCGGGTGGAGATCCGCCTGGCCGGGGACGTGACGTTCGGTACCGACGACCGGTCCGTCGTGTCGATGGGCGCGGGTGCCGTGCTGGACATCGAGGAGCGCGACGGGGAGCGCCGGTGGCGCATCCGCCTCCGCGGGACCGACGCCGGGATCGAGTACCGATACGACGTGGACGGGAACGAGGTGGCGTGGGGAGCCGACGCCCGGGCGCGGCTCGGTGCCGTGCTGCCCGAACTCTTCCGGCAGACGAGCCTGAACGCCGAAGCCCGGGTGGTCCGGATCCTGGCCGAAGGGGGCGTGGACGGCGTGCTGGCGGAGGTCGACCGGATCCCCGCCGACGCCGTGGCCCGGCGCTACGTCGAGCTGCTGGTGGAGACGGCGGATCTGTCCGAGGACCAGGCGGTGCGCATCCTCCGGCGCGCGTCCACCGTGCAGGCAGACCACCACAAGGCGTCGCTGCTCGCGGCCATGGCCAGGGAGCAGGGGCTCGGGACGCGGCGTCTCCAGGATCCGTTCCTCGACGCCGTCCTGACGATCCAGGCCGACCACCACGTCCGCAACGTACTCGAGATCCTCCTCGAACAGCAGGGTCTGACCCCGGAGCAACTGGACCGCGTCGTGGCGGCGGCGGGACGCATGGGCGCCGACCACCACAAGGCCGAGGTCCTGACACGGGTGGTCCGCCGTGGAGGGCTCGGGACCGCCGGGCGCGCCTCGTTCATGGCGGCGCTCCGGACCGTGGGCGCGGACCATCATCGGCGTGCCGTGGTCGAGGCCTTCCTGGACGGCGTGCGCCTGGAGGCCGACGAACGGGTCGGCGTGCTCGAACTGGCCGGAGAGATCGGGTCGGACCACCACCGCGCCGCCGTCCTGGCCCGCCTGGCCACGGGCTACGACCTGGGCGAGGTCGAGGCGGACGCGTTCGTCCGGGCCGCCGCGGGGATCGGAGCCGACCATCACGTGCGGGCGGTGGCCGAGACGCTGATCGACCGCGGCGACCTCGGGGAGACCGCAGCCGCCGCGGTGCTCCATCTGGCGGGCACCATCGAGTCGGACCACCACCGCCTGGCCGTCCTGGAGGCGTTGGCCGCCCGGACCGCCCTCGACGGCCGGCTCCGGGACTGGTACCTGGGCCTGGCCGGCGACCTCGACAGCCGGCGAGCCCGGTCGGCGCGGGAGGCCCTGGACCGGGGAAGGGGGCGGTGACCCCGCCGGCCGGGGGCCGCGGCGGCGGGGCCGCAGTGGGTCTGTTCCTGGCCGGCCTGTTCCTCGGAGGTGCCCTGGGGGTCGCCTACCGACCGGCCGGTGTCCAGGGACCGGCAGCGCCGCCCACCGCGGCGGCACCCGCGCCGCCCGGATCGGACGGCGGGTCCGGCACGGTCTGGGCCGTGGACCTGGTCCGGACGCTCCCGGACATGGCCGGCGCGTACCGGGCGTCCATCGAAGCCAACTGGGCGTCGGCCCGGGCTCTGGCCGTGGAGCGGGGCACCGTGGTGTCCTACCGGGCGCTGACGGTTCCGGAAGACGGCCCCGACCTGGGACCCTGGAACCTGGTGCTCATGACCGAATACGCCGACGAGGCGGCCCATGCCGCCCGGGAAGCGACGTTCGATTCCATCTTCGCGTCGCCGGCGTTCGTGTTCCGCGCACCGGCCCATCCGTCGGCGGACATGCGCGCGTTCGCCGCCGGAGACGTGGTGCTGCGAACGCTGGTCGAGGGTCCCGCCCGGTAGCCCGTTCGCTGCATCCTCGCGGCAGTCCGCGACCCCCCGTCACGGGAATCGCACCAACTGGCACTAAACACTGTTACGTCTCGTAGGGGCCTGGGAATTGACCTCTTCCCGGGCTGTGTTTACAGTGTTCACCATGGCAGACCAACGCGAACGAATCCTCCACGAAGCCTGCGAACTCTATCTGGAGGGCGGGCTCGACGGCTTCTCCATGCGGAAGCTCGCACGGAGTGTGGGCGTGACCGCTCCGGCGCTGTACCGGCACTACGACAGCAAGGAGCACGTGCTGATGGACGTGGTACGGGAGGCGTACCGTGAGTTCACCGGATACCTCTACCGCGGCCTCGAGGGGCGCACCCCCGAGGAGCGTCTCGAGCGCGCCGGAGAGGGGTATCTGGAGTTCGCCCTCCGCCACCCCCGCTGGTACCGCATGATCTTCACCGCCGCCGAGCACCTCGGCCTCGAGGAGCTCCCCGACGACGTGGAGATGCAGGGGTGCGCGGTCCACCAGTTCTGGGTCGACCGTCTCCGCGAGTGCATGGATGCCGGCCTCCTGGTGTCCGCCGACCCGGTGGAGGTCGGCCTGACCATGTGGGCCCATTCCCACGGTCTGATCACGCTGTACCACAACGGCCATCTGAAGATGGACGAAGAGCACTTCGTAGCCGCGTGCACCGCATCGTGGCGGCGGATCCTGTCCGGACTCGCCACCGATCACTACGTACGAGCACTCGACGCCCGCGAGGAAGCGCTCGCGGCGGTCGAGTCCTAGGAATATCGGGGAAGAAGGGATGACGACGATTGCAAGAGCCCTCCTCGGGCTCGGATCCTGGAGGCGTGCGCTGGTCCTGGCCGCCGCGGTGGCCCTCGCCCTCCTCATCGCCACGGTGCAGGATCTGACCGGCCAGCAGGTGCGGGTCATGGGCCTGGACGACGCCGTCCGCACCGCTCTGGACCGGAACCGCGACGTGCGGGCGGCCGAACTCGGCCTGGAAGAGGCCAACGAGCGTGTTTCCGAAGCATGGAGCGACGTGTATCCGCAGTTGAACTTCAACGCGAGCTACACCCGCAACGTGTCGCCGACCGTGAACTTCCTCCCGGCGGCCATCTTCGACCCCAACGCCGGGCCGGACGACTACATCGCCGTCCAGTTCGGCGCCGACAACCAGTGGCAGTCCACGATCTCGTTGGAGCAGCCGATCTTCTCGGCGGCTGCGTTCATCGGAGTCGGTGCCGCCGGCCGGTTCCGGACCCTCCAGGAAGAGGTGGTCCGTGGGCAGACGCAGACCGTGGTCACCCGGGTGCGGACCGCCTACTACGG
This sequence comes from Longimicrobiales bacterium, assembly GCA_040216925.1. Classification (GTDB taxonomy): domain Bacteria; phylum Gemmatimonadota; class Gemmatimonadetes; order Longimicrobiales; family Gaopeijiaceae; genus JAJCZZ01. The sequence goes on along the minus strand of JAVJOF010000002.1, from coordinate 30,392 downwards.
ACTGCTGCTGGCCCAGGAGCAGGCACGGCTGACCCAGAACTCGGTCCGTCGGGTGGAGGAGTCCCTCGGCGAGACCAAGGCCCTGAACAAGGCCGGACTCTCGTCGGACTACGACGTGCTCCGGCTGGAGGTCGAACTGGCCAACCTCGTGCCCAATCTGCGCCGGGCCGAGAACGCGGTCCGCCAGGCCCGGAGGAATCTGGCCGTCGAGCTGGACCTTCCGGCCGACGAGGAACTCCGGGTCGAAGGGGAGCTGGCGTCCATCGACCTCGAGGACCCGGCGGCCAACGATGCCGAGAACCGGGAGCTGCTGGCCCTCGTCGGATACCGGGGGCCGGGCATCGAGGCCGCGGAAGAGGCCATCTCCATGGCCACGGAGTTCCGCTCCGACATCCGTCAGCTCGAACTGACCGAGTCGCTGCGGAAGACCGAGATGCGCCTGGAGCAGGTCGAATACCTGCCGCGGATCTCCTTCTTCGGAACCTACCTGATCAGCGCCCAGGACAACGGAAGCCCGGACTTCTTCGGTCGGGGCGACGGGCAGCGGGCCTATTCCCGGAACGTCGGGCTCCAGGTCAGCGTGCCGATCTTCACGGGCTTCCGGCGGGACGCGCGCATCGACCAGAAGCGCGCCGTCTACCGGCAGGCCGAGACCCAGACGCGGTTGGCCACCGACCAGGCCCGCAGCCAGATCCATACGCTCCTGGAGCAGGCCGACGAGGCGCTCCTCCGCGCCCGCGGCCAGCGGCTGGCCGTGAGCCAGGCCCAGCGGGGCTTCGACATCGCCAGCGCCCAGTACTCGGAAGGACTGGGCAGCCAGTTGGAACTGACGGATGCCGAGGTGGCGCTCCGGCAGAGCGAGTTCAACTACGCCCAGGCCGTCTACGACTACCTGGTGGCGCGGGCCCAACTCGACCAGGCCACGGGGCGGGTGCCGCTGGTGGACGTCGAGCTCCGGACGGACGGATGACCATGAACGAGACCATGACGGTGGAGAACGAAGCGATGAGGAACGGGATGTGGAGGCGCGCCGCCCTGGGCGTGGCGCTGGCCCTGGGCGTGGCGGCGTGCGGCGACGCACAGGCCGACGGCACCGAGGACGAACAGGCATCCGCCGAGTTCGCCCGGGTCATCAACGTCGAGACGAGCGAAGTGGTGCCCCAGGCCTTCGTGGAGCAGATCCGCCTGACCGGCGTGGCCTGGGCCAACCAGGACGTCCAGGTGTCGGCCGAGGAGAGCGGCGTGGTTCGCGAGCTCCTGGTCGAGAAGGGCCAGTCCGTCCGGGAAGGGCAGCCGCTCGTCCGCATCGACGACGCGGTGCTCCGGGCCCAGGTGGCGCAGGCTCGCGCCCAGGCCGACCTGGCGGCGCAGACGTGGGAGCGCCGGAAGCGGCTCTACGAAGAGGATCAGGTCGGCTCCGAACTGGCGTACCTCGAGGCGAAGTTCGCCGCCGAGCAGACCCGGGCGAACCTGGACGGGCTGGAGGCCCGCCTGGAGCGGACCACGATCCGCGCCCCCTTCGCGGGGGTGCTGGACCAGCGCATGGTCGAGGTCGGCACCCTGGTGTCGCCGGGCCAGGGCGTGGCCCGGATCGTGGACGCCACCCCGGTCAAGATCGTGGCCGGCGTTCCGGAGCGGTACGCCGCCGACGTGCGGCGGGGCGGCGCGGCCGTGGTCTTCTTCGACGTGCTTCCGGGCGAGCAGTTCCCCGCGACCATCGACTTCGTGGGCGCCACGGTGAACCCGCAGAACCGGACGTTCCCCATCGAGATCCGGATGCCGAACCCCGGCGGGCTGATCAAGCCGGAGATGGTCTCGAACATCCTGGTCCGGCGGCGCAGCCTGGAGCAGGCCGTCGTGGTGCCCCAGGACGCGCTGGTACGGGTCGAGGAAGGGTATGTCGTGTTCGTGGCCGGGCAGGACGAGAACGGCAACGCGGTGGCCCGGGTACGCCGCGTGACGCTGGGGCCGGCGCAGAACAACGAAGTGGTGGTGGAGGACGGCCTCGAGGGTGGAGAGCAGTTGATCGTCGTGGGCCACAAGTCCGTGGCCGACGGTGACCGGATCAACGTGGTCGGAACCTGAAGGCGACCGTGACGACGAGCAGGCGCCACGAGCGCCGGAGGCGGGTGATATGACGCAGCACGACCACGACGGGAACGGGCGAGGCGCGGGGGACGCCGGCGGCACGCAGCCGACCGACCTCCACCGGTACAAGGAGTTCGGCCCCACGAGCTTCGCCATCGAGCACCGGACCAGCGTGATGGTGCTGCTGGTGATCATCGCGGTCATGGGGGCGCTGTCCTACCGGGCCACGCCCAAGGAGTCGTTCCCGGAACTCCCGATCCCGATCATCGCCATCAACACGATGTATGCGGGTGTGTCTCCGGCGGACATCGAGAGCCAGGTCACCCGCATCATCGAGGAGGAACTCAGCACGCTCAGCGAGATCGAGGAGCTGTCGTCCACCTCGGTCGAAGGGTATTCGAGCATCACGGCGGAGTTCAGCCCCTCCGTGGACCTCGACGACGCGCTGGCCAAGGTCCGGGAGAAGGTCGATCTGGCCAAGCCGGATCTGCCGCAGGACGCCGAGGAACCCAGCATCATCGAGTTCAACTTCTCGGAGATCCCCATTCTGCAGGTCAACCTGTCCGGTGAGTACGGACTGGTGCGGCTGAAGGAGCTCGGCGAAGAACTGCAGGACCGGTTGGAGCAGATCCCCGCGGTGTTGCGGGCCGACCTCCGGGGTGGCCTGGAGCGGGAAGTGGCCGTGGAGGTGGACCTGACCAAGCTCCAGTTCTACGGCGTCGGCCTCGACGACATCGTCGACGCCATCCGGAACGAGAACGTCAACATCCCCGGCGGCTCCATCGATGTCGGCGATGCCAAGTACCTGCTCCGCGTCGACGGGGAGTTCGACGACCCGGCCGTGATCGGAGACCTGGTCGTGCTGGTCGAAGACGGTCGTCCCATCTACGTGCGCGACATCGCCACGGTGGACTTCGGCTTCGCCGAGCGCGACAGCTACGCGCGCATGAACGGGAACGCCGTGGTCACCCTGGACGTGATCAAGCGCTCCGGCGCCAACATCATCGAGACGTCGGGCGAGGTGAACGCGGTCCTGGCGGAGATGCAGTCGCTCTTCCCGCCCACGACCCGGGTCGAGATCACCTCGGACCAGACCGAGCAGATCGAGGACATGGTGTCCAGCCTCGAGAACAACATCATCTCGGGTCTGGTCCTGATCGTCGGGGTCCTGCTCTTCTTCCTGGGTCTGAACACGTCCTTCTTCGTCGGGATCTCGATTCCGGCGTCCATGTTCCTGTCGTTCATCGTCCTGAAGCTGCTGGGCGTGTCGATGAACATGGTGGTGCTGTTCAGCCTGATCCTGGCGCTGGGCATGCTGGTCGACAACGCCATCGTCGTGGTCGAGAACATCTACCGCTTCCTCGAGGAAGGGTGGGACCGTGCGGTCGCGGCCAAGAAGGCCACGGGCGAGGTCGCGGTTCCCATCATCGCCGCCACGGCCACGACGCTGGCGGCGTTCGCGCCGCTGCTGTTCTGGCCGGGTGAAGTGGGCGAGTTCATGGGCTACATGCCCAAGACGCTCATCGTGACCCTGACCAGTTCGTTGTTCGTGGCCCTGATCGTGGTGCCCACGCTGTGCGCGATGTTCATGAAGCTGGACGGGACCCCGTCACGGCCCATGACGCCCGCCATGCGATGGACCCTGATCGGAGCCGCCGCGCTGGTGGTGCTCGCGGTGGCCGGCGCCAATCCCCTCACGGCCGGCCTCCTGCTGGCCACCGCGGTCGGGCTGTGGGCGCTGCACACCTTCGTGCTCGAGCGTGTGGGACGGCGCTTCCAGAGTCGCACGCTTCCGTTCACGGTGGACCGGCTGTACGAACCCACCCTGCGGTGGGCGCTGACCCATCGTGCCGTCCTGTTGGGCGGAACGGTCCTGGCGTTCGTGGGCACGGCCATGTTGTTCGGCCGGTTCAACGCCGGCATCGAGTACTTCCCGGAGTCCATGCCGCCGGCCCAGATCATCGTGGACGTCGAGGCTCCGGTCGGGACGCGCGCGGAGATCACGGACTCGGTCGTCCGTCGCCTGGAGCGGGCGCTGCCCGGCTTCGAGGGACGGCAGGACTGGGAGTCCATCGTGGCCGTCACCGGTGGCGGCGGCGGTGGGGGCAACCCCATGGGAGGAGGCCCGGGAGGTCCCGAAGGCGGCCGGATCACCGTGTCGCTGGTGGACTTCCAGGACCGCGACGTCGACGCGTTCGAGACGCTCGCGGCCATGCAGGCGGCGCTGGGTGAGAACATCGCAGGCGCCGAGGTCACGGTCGACAAGCCGGCGGAGGGCCCGGCCCAGGGCTCGCCGGTCAACATCGAGATCGTCGGGGAGGACCCGGCCACGCTCAAGCAGCTCTCCGATCGCGTGCTGGCCACGCTCGAGGCGGCTCCCGTCTACCGGAAGCTCGTGGGCCTCGAGAGCGATCTCGACGCGGCCCGAGCCGAGCTGTCCGTCCGCGTGGACCGGGAGCGCGCCGCGCTCTACGACCTCAACACCGCGGCGGTGGGCCAGGCGATCCGGGGCGCCATCAACGGCATCGAAGCGGCCAAGTACCGGACCGGCAACGACGAGTACGACATCGTGGTCCGTCTGGCCCGCCCGTACCGCCAGGAACTGGAGGGCCTCCGCGACCTGACCGTGATGGCCGACGGTGGCATCCAGGTTCCCCTGGTGTCCGTGGCCGAGTGGAGCGTCGAGGACGGGTACGGATCGATCAAGCGGAAGAACCAGGAGCGGATGGCCACCATCAGCTCCGACGTCGCCGCCGGGCTCAACTCCAACGCCGTCATGGCGGAGGTTCAGGCCACGCTGACCGATCTGCGGTCGGAGCTGCCCCCTGGCTACACGATGCAGTTCACCGGCCAGCAACAGGACCAGGCCGAGGCCCAGGCCTTCCTGGGAGGCGCCTTCCTGACGGCCCTCATGCTCATCGGCTTCATCCTCATCAGCCAGTTCAACTCGGTGGTGAAGCCGGTCATCATCCTGACGTCGGTGGTCATGTCGACCATGGGGGTCCTGCTGGGGCTCATGCTCTTCCGGATGCCGTTCGGCATCATCAACACCGGCGTGGGCATCATCTCGCTGGCGGGGATCGTGGTGAACAACGCCATCATCCTCATCGACTACATCGACATCCTCCGGGAGCGCGACGGAATGAACCGCCGCGAGGCCCTGGTGCAGGGCGGCAAGACGCGGTTCCGGCCGGTGGTCCTGACGGCGACGACGACCGCCCTCGGGCTCGTGCCCCTGTCCATCGGTATGAACTTCGACTTCTTCGGCCTGTACGGGTCGCTGAATCCCGAGCTCTACTGGGGAGGCGAGCAGGCCGCCTGGTGGGGTCCCATGGCCGTGGCCATCATCGCCGGGATCCTGTTCGCGACCTTCCTGACGCTGGTCCTGGTTCCCGTGCTGTATTCGCTGGTGGACGACTTCACGAGGTTCTTCCGGGCGCACTTCGTCCACGACGACGACGCCCCGGTCGCCGAGGCCGCCGCTCCGGCGAGGCCGAGGGAAACCGACCGGGTGCCCGGTCGGCCGGCGGTACGCCCCGAGCCGGTGGGCGTCCCGCGGACACGGACCACCGGGTCGCTCGCAGGCCCCGACCTGGCGTCCGAGTCGCCGTAGTCCTCACCACGGCCCCACCCCGGGAGCCGGGTCACGCCGGTCTCCCGGGGTGGGCGTCGTTCGGGCGGTCCAGACGGGTCAGCGCTCCGGCGTCCGGACGTGTCCCCCCTCCGACACCCCGCCTCCGCGGGTCCGCCCCTCCGTTCCTCCGAAACAAAGCGAGCCGACGTGCCGCTGCTCCCTCCCGCATCCGGCCGGGCCGTTCGAGTCACGACCGGTCTGGCGCTCGCCTTCCTGTTCGCCCTCGCTCCTTCGGCGGGAGCCCAGGAGTCCGCGCGCTCCTCGGGCGCGCTGAACGTCTTCTTCGAATGCTCCGGCGGGTTCGGCGGAGGGTGTGACCAACGGCAGTTCCGCACCGACATCGACTGGGTCAACTGGGTCCGCGACCGGCGGGACGCCGACGTCCACGTGATCGTGACCACCCAGGAGACGGGCAGTGGGGGGCGGGCGTACCAGCTCGACTTCATCGGACAGGGGGATCTGGCCGATCGCGACGACCAGCTCCGGTATACCTCCCTGGGCACCGATGTCCGGGACGAGACGGTGGCCGGGGTCGGACGGGCCCTGGCCGTGGGGCTGGCCCGGTTCACGCTGCTGGCCGGCGTGCCGGCGGACGTGCGCATCGAGGGACTGGCGGCCGACACGACCGTGACGGACCGGCTGGTCACCGAGGAGGAGGTCGACGACCCGTGGAATTTCTGGGTCTTCGAGGTCGACGTGAACGGCCGCCTCGAGGGGGAGACGACCAAGAACGACCGCCGTCTCAGCGGCGGGATCCAGGCGTCCCGGACCACCGTGGACTGGAAGCTCGATTTCGAGGCGGACGGCACATGGTCCCGGCGCGAGATCCAGCTCTCGCAGGACACGATCGTGGACACGCGGCGGGACTGGGAAGTGGGGGCCCTGGCGGTCTATTCGTTGGCCGACCACTGGTCGCTGGGCGCCGGCGCGGACGTCAGCGCGGCCACACGCACCAACCAGGACCTCTCGGTGGCGTTCACACCCACGCTCGAGTACTCGGTATGGCCGTACGTCGAGGCGCCCCGCCGCTCGCTGCGCATGCGGTACCGCCTCGGCGCGCGGCATTTCAACTACGAGGAGACCACCCTGTTCGGGTACGACCGCGAGACGCGGGCCTTCCAGGAACTGGAGCTGTCCCTCAGCCAGCGCCAGCCGTGGGGCTCCGTCTTCGCGAACATGGAGGGCTCCCACTACCTCCACGACGTGAACCGCTACCGCTTGAGCACCGGGGGATTCCTGTCGTTCCGCATCGTCCGGGGCCTGGACCTGCGGGTCAACGGCCGGGTGTCGTGGATCCGCGACCAGCTCTTCCTGTCCGCCACCGGCGTCAGCGACGAGGAGATCCTCCTCGAGCGGCGGCGTCTGGCCTCCAACTTCGACTGGGATCTCGGGGTGGGGCTGTCGTTCCAGTTCGGTTCGATCTACAACAACGTGGTGAACAACCGCTTCTAAGCGGTCGCACCAGTCAGCGATCTGAGCCGCATGGAGTCCAGGGTAGGCTGAGGCGGGCCGTACCCCACCGCCTCCGGACTCACCAAACCAACTGGCCGTGGAACACAAGCTGGGGAGAAGGCTCGAACCCGCTCTCAGCCTGATACCAGAAGCGTGCGATCCCTGGCTCCACCAGGAACTGGCTAGGGTGGACCGAGTGGTTCTGACCCACCCCGCTGCTTCCCTGATCCAACGGAAACACGGGGGCGTCCGCCCGCGACGGGCGCCAATCGATGCCGTCCGAACTCGTGGCGGCGAACATGACCCACCGGCCCTCGACGGGCCGTGAGTAGAACATCAGGTACCGGTCGCCGTCGTGGATGACCGACGGTCCCAGTACCTGCGCGCCCGCGTCGGACAGCCCGCGAACGGGTTGAGCGCCGTTCAGCCGAGTCCAATCAACCCCGTCCGAGCTCGCCGCCGCCATTAGGGTATGGTCGTGCTCGGGGCTGTAGGCCCCATACCACATCATCCACCCGTCTCCACGGCGCAATACGGCTGCCCCAGTGACCTGCAGCCCGTCGAAGGCGTCGGCGTCCCCGGTAGTCAGCACTGGTCGGCCATCGTTGGCTCGAGTCCAGTTGAAGCCATCGTCGCTGTGCGCGAGTCCGAGCCGCTCGGTCCGGACGGAGTTTGAACCCTGGGTACCGTCGATGCCGCCGTACCACATCCAGAAACGGCCTTCATGAAGGACTACGTGGGGGTGGGACACGCCGTTCTGATCGAAGGCCCCAGGCGGCCCAGGTTCGAAAACGGCTTCACCGTCGTTCTCGATCGTCCACCTCACTCCGTCCGGGCTGGACGCGAGGCCGATCCGGGACCCCTTGAGGTACGGCCCGTAGACGGTCTCGCCCTCCTTCGGGGCCCGGTTCCCGACGAAGTACATCAGGTATCGGCTTCCATCGTGGACCACCGACGGCATCGCGGCAAACGCACCCATCCACCCCCCGCCGGACGGCCCGAGGACCGCGCCCTCGGCCAACGGGCCTTGGATGGGAACGGCCGTGGCCGTTTCCAGGTCCGCGATCGAAAACGTGGGTTGGGGCCCCGTGGCCGTGTCGCGACCGCAGGCGGCCAGCGCCAGAATCGCGCCGAGCCCCACACATCCGATCGCCTCGCGGAAGGGGGTTCGCCAATTCACGATGTTCCTCCAACGGGATCGCCAGGAGCAGGGGAACATGCTATCGATGCACGACCGATATTACAACGAGTTCGCCATCCGGTAGGTGGGGCTGTCGTTCCAGTTCGGTTCGATCTACAACAACGTGGTGAACAACCGCTTCTGAAGCCCGGGAGGGACCGCGTGGACCGACCTGTCGTGCCCGGAGGCGCGCTGGCGGCCTACTACCTGGCCACGCCGCTCTTCGCGGCGATCGACGCGGGCTTCGGGGCGCCCATCCGGGTCGCGGGTATCGAGGCGCCCGGCGTCCGGTGGGCCTACTACGCCGGACTCGTGTCCCTCGGCTTCCTCTGTCGGGCCAGGCCTTCCGTGGCGCCCTGGGTGGGGATGGGCGAGAGCGCCGTGAACATCCTCCTGCTGATTCTCGCGGTCATGCTTCCGATCTGGTCCCTCCCCGGCGAGATTCCTTCGGGTGGGGAGGTGGAGGGACCCTTCTCGCGGGTCTCCCTCGCCAATTTCGTGCTCTCGGGGGGCGCTCTGGTGTGGAGCTTCCACCGGAACCAGGCGGCGGCCCTGGGGGCCCGGCGACGGGGGTGAACGGTGCGGGATCGTAACGACTTGGTAACCGACCTTGCCCGGGCCCGACCCGGAGTGGGACCATGAGGAGACCATGCTGGCACCCCCTGACTCGACCGTCCATCTGGCCCGCCCCCTCGAGGAATTCGTCCGTCGGGCCAGCGAAGCGCCGCTCCCCGACCCGCTGGGGGCCGAGCGCCTCGCCGCGCGGGCGGCAGCCGGCGACGCCGAAGCCCGCGACAGCCTGGTGCGGGCGCACCTCCGCCTTGTCGTCGACGAGGCCATCCGGTACCGGGGGGTGGGCGACCGCATGCGCGACCTGGTGCCCCAGGCGTTCGACGCGCTCGTCGACGCGGCCCGTGAGTATCGGCCGCCGAGCGACGAGGGCTTCACGGCCTTCGCCCGGCGGGGCATCCGCTCGGCCCTCACGGGGCGGTACGGACCGCACTGAGGCCAGGGAAGGGCCCCCACCGCGGCGAAGCGGAGCGTGACGGCTTCCGCGCTCCTCGGGCCGGCCCTCTGGGGCTTCGGCGCCGTCCTGGCGGCATCCACCGCCCTCTGGATCGTCAGCGTGGTCCGAAAGGACGCGTCCATCGTGGATCCGTTCTGGGCGCCGGGGTTCCTTCTCGTGACCGGGGTCTATCTGGCCCGCACCGGCGGCTCCCCTCGGGGCTGGCTGGTCTGCGCCCTCGTGGCCGTCTGGGCCGTCCGACTCGGGGGCCACCTCGTGCGCCGGAACCTCGCCGAGGGCGAAGACGCCCGATACGCAGCCTGGCGGGACGAGCACGGGCCCCGGTACTGGTGGGTCAGCCTGTTCACGGTGTTCTGGCTCCAGGCCTCGATCCTCTGGGTGGTCTCGGCACCCCTCCTGGCGTCCGTGGCCGGGGGCGGTCCTCTCGACGCATGGGCGGTGGTCGGGGCGGTGGTGGCCCTGGGTGGGATCACCCTCGAAGCGGTGGCGGACGCCCAGCTCCGCGCCTTCAAGGAACGACCGGACTCGGCCGGGACGGTCCTGGACTCCGGTCTGTGGCGGTACTCCCGTCATCCCAACTACTTCGGCAACGCGGTGCTCTGGTGGGGGCTGTGGATGGTCGCCGTGGGGGTCGGAGCCTGGTGGACGGCGGTGGGGCCCGCCGTCATGACCCTGCTGCTCCTGCGGGTGTCCGGGGTCACGCTGCTCGAACGTCGCCTCACGGAGACCCGACCGGGGTACGAAGCCTACGTCCGGCGCACGTCCGCGTTCGTGCCCTGGCCGCCCCGGGACCGCGACCCGCCCGGCGGGACGGGGTAGCCCGACCGACCCCGGGGCCCGGGGGCTCGCGCCGGTCCGCGGCGCCACGCACTTTCCTCCCTCCACTCAGCCGACCGGACCGATGCCATCCGAGACGACCTCCGAGCCGTGGCGGCCCGAACCGCCCGTGCCTCCGCCCCACGTCGTGGGCCAGGCCATCCAGGACTCCACCGCGCCCCGGCTGGGGCGGGCGTTCGTGCCTGTGGGCCTCCTCTTCGCCGCCGGTCTGGGGCAGGCCCTCGCCGGTAGGGGTCCGACACCCTGGGTCCTTCTGCTGGGGGCGCCGGCTGCTGCGCTGGCCATGCTGGCCTTCGGTCTGCGCATCGTGCAACTGGCCTTCGGCCGACCCTACCGGGCGTGGATGGGGGGCGCGATGCTGGGCAGCGTGATCCCGCCGTTCTTCAGCGTCTACGTGCTCGGGTGGCTCGGCCTGCGGAGGATCGCGACCCTGGGTGGACCGGTGGAGGTCCTGGCGGGGGCGGCCTTCGCCGCGCTCGGCGTGTGGGTCCTCCGCGCCTGGATGCGCATCGTGGAGGTCCAGCGACTGGCCGACGTCATGCTTGCGCCGGGTGGGGCCGGCGCGGCCGGAGGGGCCCGATGAGGCGCCGCCGGGCTCCGTCGTGGGCCAGGGCAGCCGTCCTGGCCGTGGTGGCGCTGGCGTGGTCGGTGGCCGTTCCCGTCACGGGGCAGGGGCTGCCCGCCCGCCAGGGCGTGCTGAGCCTCGACGAGGGACGCCTGTTCTACGAGATCGTGGGATCGGGCCCCCCCATCGTCGTGATCCACGGCGGGCCCGGTCTCGACCACGAGTACCTCCGGCCGGGCCTCGACGTCCTGGCGTCGGCAGGCCAGCTCGTGTACTACGACCAGCGCGGGACCGGTCGGTCGGAGGCGGAGCTCGACTCGGCGTCCATCGGTTGGGATGCCTTCGTGGACGACGTCGAGCGGCTGCGGGAGGCCCTCGGCCACGACCGGATCACGGTCCTGGGGCATTCTTTCGGGGGCTTCCTGGCCCTCGACTACGCACGCCGGCACCCGGACCGCACGCGGGCCCTGATCCTCATGAACATGCCCGAACCGGGGCAGCGGTGGCGCACGACCACCGGCGAGCGCCTGGCCGCGGGACGGACCGAGGCGGACGCCGCGCGGCTGGCCGAGCTGGCCGCGACCCCGGGGTTCGAGGCCCGCGACGCCGCGACCATGAGCGAGTACTACCGGACGTCGTTCCGGGCCATCGTGCGCGACCCGGAGCGCCTGGAGCGGGTGAATCTGGACCTGAGCGGAAGGACGGCCCGCAACGGCCCCGACGTGGCACGGCTGCTGGGCACGTCGCTCGGCGCCATCGACTGGTGGGACCGGCTTCCCGGGATCGACGTCCCGGCCCTGGTCGTCCACGGACTGGCGGACGCGCCCCCCGAGGCCATGGCCCGCGAGCTGGCCGGCGCGCTCCCGCAGGGGCGTCTGGCGCTGCTCGAGACGGGTCACTTCCCGTACGTGGAGGACCCCACGGCACTCCTCGCGGCGGTGACCACGTTCCTCACGGCCGTCCGCCGGTAGCGGGGCCGTGACCACCGTCCGTCGGGTGGTGCTGGTGGTGGGTCTCTACGTGATCGGCGCGGTGCTCATGCTGCCGGTCCTGGAGGGGGTCCGCGGGCTGCTCCTGCTTCCGGAGCGGTTCATCGCCCTGGCACGGTGGTTCCTGGTCGGCGGGCTTCCCGTGGCCGCGCTGGTGGCGTGGCGCTACCCCCATCTCGGCGCGGACGGCGACACGCCCGACTGACCCGGGTAGGCGCGTGCCCCGGCCCCGTCCGGTCACCGGGGTGGGGTGCCCTCCCCGGTCGGGGAGGGACGGCCGGCGACCCCCGAGGGGGTGGGCGGCAGCTCGCTTCCGCAGTACCGGCAGAACCGGGCCTGAGGGTCGGCGTCGGGCCGGCCGCACGAGGGACAGAGCCGGGCGGGAGCGGCCGACCTCGCGGGCCCGGGCTGGCGGCTCAACTCCACCGTGACGATGCCCGTGGGTACGGCGATGATCGCGTAGCCCATGATCATGACCAGGGACGCCAACGCCTGTCCGACCGGAGTGATGGGCGCGATGTCGCCATACCCGACGGTGGTCAGGGTCACGATGGCCCAGTACATGCCCCGGGGGATGGACGTGAAGCCGGCGTCCGGGCCCTCCACCAGGTACATCATGGCGCCCACCACCACCACGATGCTGACCACCGAGATCAGGAAGACCGTGATCTTGTAGCGGGCCGACCGGAGGGCCGCGCCGAGGACGTGGGCCTCGCCGACGAACTGGGCCAGCTTGAGGATCCGGAACACCCGGACCACGCGGAGGATCCGCACCACGGCCAGGACCTGCCCGCCCGGCAGGAGAACGCTCACGTAGGTGGGAAGCACGGCCAGGAGATCCACGACGCCGAAGAAGCTGAAGGCGTAGCTGCTCGGTCGCTTGACCGTCCACAGGCGGGCGAGGTATTCGATGGTGAACAGGATCGTGAAGATCCACTCCGCGGCTCGCAGGAGGGAGCCGTATTGCGCGCGGAAGGGTCGGACCGACTCCATCATCACCGCGGCCACGCTGGCCAGGATGGCCACCAGGAGCACGATGTCGAAGGTCTTTCCGGCCGACGATTCGTGCCCGAAGATGATGTGGTAGAGCCGGGTCCGGGCCGATCCCGGTCGGCCGGCCGGAGCGATGGGTTGCATGGGAGGCGGTCGGGTGGGGTGGAGGAGGCCTCCGGAGAATGGGGCCATCCACGCGGAGTGTCACGGAGCACGCCCTTGGACACCGAGATACGGAGCCTGGAGCCCGACGACTGGAGTGCCGTGGCGGTGATCTACCGCCAGGGCATCGCCTCCGGCCACGCCACGTTCGAGACGCGGGTGCCGACGTGGGCCGAGTGGGACGCGGCGCGGGACCCGCGCTGCCGGCTGGTGGCCGTCGACGACGACGGCGAGGTGACCGGGTTCGCAGCCCTGAGCCGCGCGTCGTCCCGGCCGGTGTACGCCGGCGTGTGCGAGGTCATGGTCTACGTGGCCGCCGGGGTCCGGGGGCGAGGCGTCGGCCGGGCGCTCATGGACGCCCTGGTGGCCGCCAGCGAGGACGCCGGGGTCTGGACACTGCGCGCGGGCATCTTTCCGGAGAACGAGGCGTCCATCGCGCTCCACCGTGCGGTCGGCTTCCGGCTCGTCGGGCACCACGAACGCCTGGGGCGCTTCCATGACGGCCGATGGCGCGACGTGGTGGTGTTGGAGCGGCGGAGCGACACGGTGGGGCGGGAGTAGGGCGCGGGGTTCCACGGCCGCCGCCACCCCACCCCCCGGGTCGGACCAATCGAAGCATTCCCTGGAGCCGCGTCCATGGCCGGACGGGACCCAGGCGGTTGCCCCCGGACCTACGGCGTCAGGTCGGGCCGGTACGTCATGGCGAACTCGATGAACCGGGACACCTCCGTCATGTCGCGGCCCACGAACGCCACGGTGTGGGCGTCGACCCGCTCCACGGTGGGCAGGTAGGCCATCACCTCGGCGGCGCGGTAGTTCTTGTAGGTCAGCTCCAGACGCACCGGACCGTCCAGCCGGAAGGGGCGGAAGTCGTCCAGACGGGCCAGCGCGGCGGCCACCTTCTCACGGATGAGGGTCCGGCCGGCCTCGGGCATGAGGGTCCGGGCGGAGTGGAAGCCGAGGCTCCACTTCACCACGGCGGTTTCCATGTCGCCGATGACCCGGACCGCCTCCTCGGCGATCGCGTCGTCTCCGGAGATCATGACCACGGGCACCCCGAAGTGGCCGGCGATGGCCGCGTTCACACCGGCTTCGGACATCTCGACCCCGTTGAGCCGGAGACCGGCGATGTTGGCGCTGGACATGGTGTGGGCCCGCACGCCCCGGGTGTTCCCGGTGCCGCTGTGGTACCCGATGAAGACGGCGGCGTCGAAGCCGCTGTCGATGCCCTCCACCATCATGAGCGGACGGGGCCACGACCGGACGAGCTGGATGTCCTGGGGCAGGCGATCCACCAGGAGGTTCTCGCCGTTGCCGTGGGAGTCGCTCACCAGGATCTCGGTGGCGCCCGCCGCCCGGGCCGCTTCGATGGCCGCGTTCACCTCGTCGGTCATGATCTCCCGGAACCGCCCGTACTCGAAGCCGGACGGGCCGAGCTGGTCTCCGGTGACCGCGGCCGTGACTCCCTCCATGTCGGCGGAGATGTAGACCCGGAGCCCGGACGTCTGGGCCTGAGCCATCGGCGGGGCCAGGAGGGCGGCGGCCAGGAGGGTGGCTGCGGCGCGGCACCCGCGGGAGCGCATCGGGGTCGGACGGGTCGGAGGTGCGTGCATGGTGGTCGTCCTGGAATGAAGGGAAGTCGGTCGCTCAGAGCCCGCTGGGCGCGGGGGTGGGGGCAGGCGCGTCGAACCCGGCGGCCCGGGCGCACGCCCGGACCACTTCGCCTGCGGGCAGGATGGTGTGGATGGCCGCCACGGACCGCCCCGCCTGCCAGTACTCGGTGGAGCCGGCTTCGTCGAGGGACGCCCGCTTGAGCTGCCAGGCGGAACGGAGCGTGTAGAAGGCGCGCATCCAGTGCTTCGTCTTCCGCCCCCGGAGCAGCCATCGGGCCAGGGGGCCGGCTTCGACACCGGTCCGGCGGACGTATTCGGTCTCGATCACGGCCACCGGAACGCCGGTCAGCCGCTCGGTCAGGACGATGTCGTCTTCATCGGCGTCCAGAATCGCCTGCTTGTAGGGTTCGCTGGCACGGCACTCCTCGGTGGCGATGAAGCGCGTGCCCATCTGGACCCCGGCGTACCCCTGGGCCAGCGCTTCGCGAAAGCCCTCCGGGTCGCCGACACCGCCGGCACACACGACCGGCAGGCCGAGGTCCGCCAGTTCCTCGAGCAGGGCCACCTGTCCGCGCTCGCCGGCATGCCCGCCGGCCCGCCGGTTCACGGCAATCAGCCCGTGGACGCCCGAGTCCAGGGCCTTCTCGGCCCACTTCCGTTCGGTCACGTCGTGGTAGACCACGCCTCCGGCCGCCTCCACCCGGTCCACGACCCAGCGGGGCTTCCCCAGCGACGTCACGAAGAAGCGGACGCCTTCCTCGAGCGCGATCTCCACCCATCCCACCATCCGCTCGTGGTACGTCTTCGACGATCCTTCGATGAGGGCGTTCATGCCCACCGGCCGGTCCGTCAGGCTGCGGATCCGGCGGAGCCCCTCCCGGAAGTCGTGACCGTGGACGTACGTCAGGGACACCGGCTGGACGATGCCCAGGCCGCCGGCGTCCGACGCGGCCGCCACGAGTTCGGGGTTCGAGCAGGGGTACATGGCGCCGCAGATCAGGGGCACCGCGATGCCCGCATCGCGCATCAGGGCCGTGGTCGGGTCACTCACGGGCGGCCCCCGTCGTCCACCGGAGACAGGAGCCACCGCGCCCGCACCCGGGCCACCTCGTCGCCGCCGGAGTCCCGGATCTGCGCTTCGACGGCGTGCTCGAGACGCGCGTCCACGGAGGGCACCGTGCACCGGCACTCCGCGGTGAGCGATCCCCGCGCCTTCTTCACGAAGTCGATCTCGAAGCCGACCAGGATGCCCCGCACGGTGGCGGGCATGGCGCCCAGCACCGCCAGTCCGGTGGCCATCTCCCCCACGTTGGCCAACGCCATCGCGTGGATGGACCCCAGGTGGTTGCGCACCGCCCGCCGGTCGCGGAGTTCGGCGCGGCAGAAGCCCGGCTCCAGAGCCACGACCCGCGCGCCGAGCCGCCCGGTGTAGGGCACCATGCGTCCCAGGGCGAGGCTGAAGAGCGTGGATCCGCCCGGCAGGGGCGACAGACGGTTCCAGAGGGCACGGACGCGGGCACCGGGGGCGTCGAGTCGGGCCACGGGTCCTCCGGGGCGGGGGGTGGGAGTCGGGCGCGGCGTGGCGTATCTTCGATGGGTGCGGGGCGGCGTGCAATGGCGCCGGCCCAGGGTTCCGCGCGGGGGAGGGGTCGTGCCGGCGTATCTGCTCGAAACCGTCGTAGGCTTCATCGTCTGGCTGATCGCCAACGTGGTCTATCTGGACATGAAGCGGACGGGCACCCGGGGCTTCCGGCGGTTCCTCGCGTTCTGGTTCGGGGCGCCGTCCACGTCCCTCACCCTGCTCCTCGTGCGGCCCGACAGCCATCCCCGGCTGGAGCCCCCGCCCGACGACGAAGAGGCGCTGCTGGCCGCGATCCGCCGGGACCGTGAGTGCCGGGTCGGACCCGCGCGGGCAGAAGACGGATCCGAGGGTCCGGACTCACCCGGGGCCACGCACCCCCATCCTTCCCGACTTCGAGAGACGACATGACGCGACGCATCATCCTGGCGGTCCTGGCCCTGCTGCTGGCGGCTCCCGCCGCCCGGGCCCAGTCCGCCGACGAGCAGGCGGCCGAGCAGGTGGTTCGCGACCTCTTCGACCACATGCGCAACGGCGACGCGGAGGCCATGCGGGCCCTCTTCCACCCCGACGCACGGCTTGTCACCACGGGCATGCGGGACGGCCAGCCCCTGGTGCGCCTCGTGCCGGTTCCCGACTGGCTCCAGGGCGTGGCGGGCGCCGACCGCGTCCTCGACGAGCGGCTGTACGAGACCGAGGTGCGCGTGGCCGAGAATCTGGCGTTCGTGTGGACCGAATACAGCCTGTTCGTGGGCGGCCAGTTCTCCCACTGCGGGACGGACCTGTTCGATCTGGTCCGGACGGCCGACGGCTGGCGGATCATCCAGGTGGCCGACACGCGGAAGCAGGAGGGCTGCCGCACCTCGTGACCGGCCCCACCCCACGTCCGGGCTCCGTCGCCAGCTTCGTTCCCCACCGCGCCGACCTGACGGGCCTCGTCCGTCTGGCGGTTCCGGTGGCGGGCGTGCAGGTGGGCATGCTCCTCATGGGCGCCGTCGATACGGTCATGGTGGGGCGGGTGTCTCCGGCCGACCTCGCCGCCGTGGCCCTGGGCAACCTCTACTTCTTCGGGGTGGCGGTCTTCGGCATGGGCGTGCTGTTCGCCCTGGATCCCGTGATCTCCCAGGCCGTCGGCGCCGGAGACGACGGCGGGGTGGCCCGGGGCGTGCAGCGCGGACTGGTCATGGCCGCGGTCCTGACCGTGTTCGCGTCGATCCTGCTGCTCCCGGCGGGTCCGGTCATGACCCTCCTCCGCCAGCCGCCGGACGTGGTTCCCCTCGCGGCCGGGTACGCCCTGGCGTCGATCCCCGGAGTCTTCCCGTTCTACGGCTTCGTCGTGCTCCGCCAGAGCCTCCAGGCCATGGGGCGGGTGCGGCCCATCGTCTGGACCATCGTGGCGGCCAACCTGGTCAACGTGGCCCTGAACTGGGTCCTGATCTTCGGCAACCTGGGTGCGCCCGCCATGGGGGCCGTGGGGTCGTCCATCGGCAGTTCCATCAGCCGGTGGTTCATGATGCTGGCCCTTCTCTGGCTCGGCTGGCCTCTTCTGCGCGCCTCGGTCCGGCCCATCCGGGCGGGCGTGCTGAGCCCGGCTCCCCTGACGCGCCTCCTTCGGATCGGCGCGCCCATCGGTGGCCAGCAGGCCCTGGAATTCGGGGTCTTCGGCGCCGCCGGCATCATCATGGGATGGATGGGGACGGTGGCCATGGCCAGCCACCAGGTGGCCCTGAACCTGGCGGCCCTCACGTTCATGATTCCCGTTGGTGTCGCCCAGGCCGCGGCCGTGCTGGTAGGGCAGGCCGTGGGCCGCGAAGACCCCCCCGGGGCGCGGCGGGCCGCCGGCGCGGGTCTCGTGCTGGGCGCCGGCCTCATGACCCTGACCGCCGCCCTGTTCCTGACCGCGCCCGAACCCCTGGCCCGCCTCTACTCGACGGACGCCCCCGTGGTGGCGCTGGCCGCGACGCTCCTGCCCGTGGCCGGGCTCTTCCAGATCTTCGACGGACTCCAGGTGGTGTCCGCCGGGGTGCTCCGTGGCGTGGGGGATACGCGCATCCCCATGCTCATGAACCTTCTGGGATTCTGGGTGGTAGGCCTACCCGTGAGCGCGGCCCTCGCGTTCACCGTGGACCTGGGTCCACCGGGGGTGTGGTGGGGTCTGGCCCTGGGCATCGGGGTCGTGGCCGTCCTGCTCCTGACCCGCGTCCGCGCCCGGTTCGGCCGCGACCTCCGCAGGCTCATGATCGACGAAGACGAGCAGGCATGACCGGAGCCCCTCCGCGACGCTTCCGGATTCCCCTCTTCCCGCTGCCGGTGGTGCTGTTCCCCACGGCGGCGATGCCGCTCCACATCTTCGAGCCCCGGTACCGCCGCATGGTGGCCCGGTGCCTCGAGTACGATCGGCGGTTCGGGCTGGTCTACCACGACTCGGACGATCTCGGACCCTTCATGATGGAACCGGGACGGGTGGGCTGCATCGCGGAGATCGAGAGCTTCCAGCCCCTGCCGGACGGACGGTCGCTCCTCCTGGCCCGGGGCGTCGAGCGCTTCCGGATCGAAGACGGGATCGAGTCGGACGAACCGTACTACGAAGCGCTGGTGACACCGTACCCCGATCTGGACGCGGCCCTGGACCTTCTCCAGCGACGCGAGCGGTCGCTGACCCTCTTCGAATCGGTGATCCAGACGCTACCCGTGGAGCCCGAGAGCCTTCCGGACCTCGACCTGCACCACGAACTCTCCTTCCCGCTCGTGCGCACGATCCAGGTGGAGCCGACGTGGCAGCAGGCCTTCCTGGAAATCCGTGACGAAGCCCATCGCCTCGGTCGGCTCGATCGCGTCTTCCGCGCGGCCCTGGACTGAGCGCTACCTTCGACGCCATGTCCTTCCGCTTCGACCCGACCGAGATCCCCGACGTGGTGCTGGTGACCGCCACCCGCCACGGCGACGCGCGCGGCTTCTTTTCCGAGACGTACCGGCGGAGCGCCTTCGTCGAGGCGGGCATCGACGCGGTGTTCGTCCAGGACAACGTGGCGCGTTCGGGAGGCGGCGTGCTCCGGGGCCTCCACTACCAGGCGCCGCCGCGCCCCCAGGGCAAGCTCGTGCGGGTCGTCGAGGGGGCCATCTTCGACGTGGCGGTGGACCTGCGGGCGGCCTCGCCGACCTTCGGGCGGTGGGTCGGCCGGGAACTGCGGGCCACCGAGGGCACCATGCTGTGGGTTCCGGAGGGCTTCGCCCACGGGTACGTGGTCCTCGGAGAGTCCGCGGAGGTGGCCTACAAGACCACCGCCGAGTGGGACCCCGCGCTCGACCGGGCGTTGCGGTGGAACGACCCCGACGTCGGTGTCGCGTGGCCCGAAGCCCATCCGGTGCTGTCCGAGCGCGACCGCGCCGCGCCGCTCCTGGCCGATCTCGGAGCCCCGTTCGGCGCGTGAGCGAACCCGTCGAGCATCACGTCGAGGTGGTCCGCACGGCACGGTACTGGACGCTGGGGCCGGAACACGGGACGACGGACCTGTGGATGGTGCTGCACGGCTACAAGCAACTGGCGCGGCGATTCCTGCGCCGGTTCGAACCCATCGACGACGGGTCGAGACGCATCGTGGCGCCCGAGGGGCTCAACCGCTTCTACATCGACCAGGCGCCGGGGCGCCACGGCCCCGAGTCCGTGGTCGGCGCCACGTGGATGACCCGGGAGGACCGGGAGCACGAGATCCGGGACTACGTCCGGTATCTGTCGGCCCTGGCCGAGGCGCACGGAGCCGGCGACGCCGGGGTCCGGACCACCCTCCTCGGCTTCTCCCAGGGGGTGGCCACCGCCGCGCGCGTTGCGGTGCTCGGTGACGTCCGCTTCGACCGCCTCGTGCTGTGGGGAGACACGCTGCCGCCGGATCTTCCCATGGACGTGGCCGCCCGGCGCCTCGACGGGGTCGAGGTGATCCGCGTCCGAGGGCGCGGGGACCGGGCCGTGAGCGACCGGCGGGCCGACCACGAGCGGGAACGCCTGGACGAGGCGGGCATCGTCTGGCGGGCCGTGACCTACGACGGTGGGCACGACATCCACGAGGCCACGCTCCGCTCGCTGGCGGGGTGAGGCGTCAGGCCTCGCCGAAGTCTCCCACGAAGCCGATCTCCGTCCGGAGCTCGTAGCCGGTCTCCCGGACCACCGTGTCCCGGGCCAGGTCGATGAGCCACCGCACCTCGGCGGCGGTGGCCCCGCCGAGGTTGACGATGATGTTGGCGTGCTTGTGGAAGATGCCGGCCCCCCCGTGGACGTACCCCTTCAGACCGCACTGGTCGATCAGCCGTCCGGCCCCCACGCCCTCGATCTTCTGGAAGATCGACCCCGCCGAGGGGTAGAGCCACAGGTCCGGATGGCGGTCGTCGCGCCATTCGAGGTTCTCCCGGATCACGCGGCGGAGGTCCTCCACGGGCGTCGGCTCGAGCCGGAACGTCGCGGACAGCACGACGTCCGCCCGGTGGTGCAGAATGCTCTGGTCGTACCCGAACTCGAAGTAGTCCACACCCACCGTCCGCCGATCGCCTTCCTCCGTCAGCAACTCGGCCTCGACGAGGAACTCCTCGATGAACATGGTGCGCTCCCGGGCCGGGGCGGGGGCCAGGAAGTGGAGGTTCTGCCAGAGGGCGCCGCCCACGGTGCTCGGAATCCCCACGAAGTGGTGGAGGCCGCCCAGGCCCCGGGCCACCGTCGCGTCGATGAGGTCCGGGAAGGTCTCGACGCCGCCTCCCGCCCGGACGTGGGTGTCGTCCAGGAAGTCGATGCCGCCGGCCTGGTTGTGGATCACCAGGCCCCGGACCCCCGCGTCGGCCACGAGGATGTTGGCGCCCCGGCCGAGGAGGACCCAGGGCACACCGGCTGCACGCGCGGCCTCCACGGTCCGGGCCAGTTCCTCGGGTGTCCGGGCGGCCACGTAGACGTCGGCCGGTCCCCCGATCCGGAACGTGGTCAGGGGCGCCAGGGGCACGTTCCGGTGCAGGCGGATCCCCTCCAGACGAGGGCGGAGGGCGTCTGCGACGGCGTCTGCGGATGGCGTCATGGACGGGGTCGTGGGCGTGGATTCTGCCAGGGCGCCCGAACATACCAGGGGCCCGCGTGGGCGGGTACCCGAAGCCCCGGGTGTCCCGTAGCTTGAGGCGCCGCGCGGCCGGCACGGCCGCCGCTCCCTTCTCCGTCGAACGCCATGCGCCTGCTGCTCCTCCGCCTCTCGGCTCTGCTGTTCCTGTGTGCGCCCGCCGTGGCCGCCCAGGCACCCGTCCGCTATGAGATCGCGTTTCCGAACCGCGCCCACCACGAGGCCGAGATCACGGTCGTCTGGACGGATCTGGCCCCCGGACCACTGGAGGTCCGGATGAGCCGGACGTCTCCGGGACGGTACGCGCTCCACGAGTTCGCCAAGAACGTGTACAACGTCCGTGCCACGGGCATCGACGGCCGCGAGGTGACGGTCCACCGACCGGACCCCCACCAGTGGACGGTCGCGGAGCACGGCGGCACGGTCACGTTCCGCTACACGCTCTACGGAGACCGGGCCGACGGGACCTACGCGGGCATCGACCGGAGCCACGCCCACCTGAACATGCCGGCCACCTT
The DNA here is from genome assembly GCA_040216925.1 of Longimicrobiales bacterium. Classification (GTDB taxonomy): domain Bacteria; phylum Gemmatimonadota; class Gemmatimonadetes; order Longimicrobiales; family Gaopeijiaceae; genus JAJCZZ01. Next base: position 8,665 of record JAVJOF010000002.1, on the reverse strand, counting down.
CGTTTGGGCCCGGGGGCAGGAGGCCCGCGCCATGGAACTTGCCGTCGACATCCCCGAGGGGAGTGGGTGGCGTGTGGCCACCCAGCTCGTGCCCACCGACGACCCGGCCCGCTTCACCGCGCCCGACCTGGCCTACTTCCTGGACAGCCCCACCGAGGTGTCGGACCACTGGCTCCACACGTGGCAGGTCCCCGGACCGGACGGTCCCCAGACGGTCCGCATCGCCCTTCACCACACGGGCACCGAGGCCGAGGCCCGGGCGTACGCCGAGGCCACCGAGGCCATCGTGGCGGCGCAGGCCGACATCTTCGGCGCGCTCCCGGAGTTCGACCACGGCACGTACACGTTTCTGGCGTGCTACGCCCCGTGGGTGGACGGCGACGGGATGGAGCACCGCAACTCGACGGTCCTGACCAGTTCCGGCTCCCTGGAGCGGAGCATGCTCGGCCTGCTGGGCACGGTGTCCCACGAGTTCTTCCATGCCTGGAACATCGAGCGGATCCGGCCCGCGGACCTGGAGCCGTTCGACTTCGAGGAAGCGAACATGAGCCGGGCGCTCTGGTTCGGCGAAGGCTTCACCAGCTACTACACGAACGTGGCGCTGTGGCGGGCCGGTCTTCTCGACGACGCCCAGTTCGCCGGGCGGGTCGGTGGGGCCGCCGCGTCCGTGGCCGCCGCGCCGGGCCGGGCCTACTTCAGCCCCGTGGAGATGAGCATGCAGGCACCCTTCGTCGACGCGGCCGTGTCGGTGGATCCCCACAACCGCAGCAACACCTTCATCTCCTACTACACGTGGGGCTCGGTAGTGGGGATGAGCCTGGACCTGATGATCCGGCAGCGCTTCCCGGGCCGCTCGCTCGACCACGTGATGCGGGACATGTGGGCGCGCCACGGGAGTCCCGAGGTGCCGTACACCGTGGACGACATCGAAGGGGCGGTGGCTCGCGTCACCGCGGATCCTGCGTTCGCGGCCGACTTCTTCCGGCGCTACGTCCACGACGGTCAGGTACCGGACTTCGCGGGGCTCCTGGCTCCGGCCGGCTTCACGCTGACGCCCGCCCGACCCGGCGCCGCCACCCTCGGCGCAGGGCAGTTCCGTGCCGTGGAGGGAGGGCTGGAGGTGCAGTCCAACACGCTGGTCGGAACGCCGCTCTACGAGGCCGGCGTGGACCGTGGCGACGTGCTCCTGTCCGTGGACGGCCGGTCCCTCTCGTCCCGCGACGACCTCGACGACGCGGTGGACGGCCGCCGTCCGGGCGACCGACTCACCCTCCGGTACCGCTCGCGCGGGCAGGAGCGGACGGAGGCCCTGGTCCTCGCAGCCGATCCGGCCATGACGGGGTCGGCCGCCGAACCCACCCCCCAGCAGGCCGCCTTCCGGGCCGCGTGGAAGGAGGCCCCCCGATGACCGCCGAAGCCAACCCCGGCCGGACCCTCGGCCCGGCCCTGGCCGCCGTGCTTGGACGCGAACTGGAGCGGTTCCAACGCGAGATCGCCGCGTATCCCGACGAGCGTGACCTCTGGCGCGTCGAGGGCACGGCCCGCAACAGCCCCGGCACCCTGGCGCTCCACGCCGCCGGGAACCTCGAGGCCTACGTCGGCGCCGTGCTCGGAGACACCGGGTACGTACGCGACCGGGAGGCGGAGTTCGGCGACCGCGACGTGCCCCGTGCCGAGTTGATCCGGCGCCTCGAACACGCCCGCGAAGTGGTGGTGGACACGCTCCAGGGGGTGGACGACGCCACCCTCCTGGCGCCGTACCCCGGACCGCTTCCCGCGCACCTCGGCCAGGTCAGCGCCGTGGGCTTCCTGGTCCATCTGACGTGGCACCTCGGGTGGCACGAGGGGCAGGTGGACTACCACCGGCGCATCCTGGTGGGTGGCGAGCCGGTGTAGGCCGGCGGGGTTCGGCCGCTACCGCTTCCGCACCACCCGCCCGGGCCTCAGGTCGTGGTAGACGCCGTCGTCCACCGTGACCACGCCGTTGACCACCACCCAGGGGATGCCGGCGGGGTACTGGTGCGGATCCTCGAAGGTGGCGCGGTCCGCCACGGTGGCCGGATCGAAGACGACGATGTCCGCGAACCACCCTTCCCGGAGTTCTCCGCGCTCCTCGAGGCCCATCCGGCGGGCGGGCAGCGACGTCATCTTCCGCACCGCATCGGGGAGCGTCAGCACCCCCCGCTCACGGACGTACCGCCCCAGAACCCGGGGAAAGGTGCCGTACCACCGGGGATGCGGGTGGCCCTGGCCCGGCTGCGTCAGCCGGCCGTCCGAGGCCACCATGGTCCACGGGTAGGCCATGATGGCCTCGACGTCGCCTTCGTCCATGGCGTGGTAGATGGCGCTGGCGCCCCCCCGCCGGACCACGTCCACGACGAGACGTGCGCCGTTCTCCGGGGTGGGTGCCAGCCCCTCGCGCTCGGCCAGATCCTTCAGCGTGCCACCTTCCAGGGTCCGGTCCCAGGAGACCAGGGCGAACTGGACCCGGGCCAGGTCGTTGCCGCCCCGATCGTTGACGATGTTGAAGGCGATGCCGTCCAGGATCGAGTCGGCCAGGACCGGGTCGTCCATCCGTTCGAGGAAGGCGTCGTCGCCGCCCTCCATGGCCCACGCGGGGATGAGCACCGTGATGCCCGTGTAGCTGGCCGTGTAGGGGTACTGGTCGATCATGGCGTCCGTGCCGGCCTGCCGGGCGGAGTCCACCATGGCCAGCGTCGTGGCCGAGGCGCCCCACATGGGTTGGCCCACGACCTTGTGATGGGTCAGGACGATGGGGATGCGGGCCCGCCGGCCGATCTCGAGGGCCTCGGACACGCCCTCGAGCAGACCCAGGCCCTCCTCCCGAAGATGCGACGTGTAGAAGCCCCCGCGGCGGGCCGCCTCCTCGGACAAGGCCACCACCTCGTCCACGTCGGAGAAGGCGCCGGGGAGGTACTTGAGCCCCGTGCTGATCCCCCACGCGCCCTCGTCCATGGCGGTGGCCACCATGCCCCGCATCCGGGTCAGTTCGTCCGGGGTGGGTGCGCGGTTCTCGAGGCCCATCACGGTCCGCCGGACGGTGTTGTGCCCCACCATGAAGCCCACGTTCATCCCGACGCCCAGCGCGGCGGCCCGGTCCAGGTGGGCCGCGAAGGGCCAGGGCCCACCGCCGTCCGGCCCGCCGAGGGCCGTGGTCACCCCCTGACGGACGTGGGTCTCGGAGCCCGGCAGATCGAACAGCGGGTCCAGATGGGCGTGGAGATCCACGAATCCCGGGGCCACCACCAGCCCCGTGGCGTCCACGACGCGGGCCGCCAGGGACGGATCCAGGGGCGCTTCGGAGATGCGCACGATCCGGTCGGCGCGCACGGCCACGTCGGCGCGGACCCCGGGGCGGCCCGTTCCGTCCAGCACGGTGCCGTTCCTGATCAGGAGGTCCCAGGCCGCCGGACCGGCGGGGGCCTGCCCGTGGGCGGACGGTGGGCCCACGAGAAGCATGGCGAGAAGGACGTGGGCAACGCGGAAGCGTGATGCGGGCATCTACTATAACTCTCGTTGACGGGGCGTATGCGGCACCGTAAGCTTCATGTCAGGCGACTCGTAGAACAGGGGTGCACCGTGGGCGACGTGGTCTTCACCGACCGGGAACTGGACATCATGGGCGTGCTGTGGGAGCACGGACCGTCCACCGTCGCCGATGTCCGGGAGCGTCTCACGGACGCCCTGGCCTACACCACGGTCCTGACCATCCTCCGGACGTTGGAGGAGAAGGGCCACGTGGACCACGAGGAGGAGGGGCGGGCGTACCGGTACCACGCGCTGGTCGAACGGGACGAGGCGCAGGGCAGTGCCCTGGACCACCTCACGAAGAAGCTGTTCGCCGGATCGACCGAGCTTCTGGTGAGCCACCTGGTGGCGGACCGGAACCTGTCGGACGACGAGCTGGAACGCATTCGACGGCTGTTGGACGAACGGATCGGCGGCGATCCGTAGGCCGACACCGACCGGACGGAGCACACGGGGGAGGAGGGACGGGATGATCGCGGCGTGGATGCTCTACTGCATGACCCTGGGGGTGCTCCTGGCCGTGGCCGGCCTGCTGGCCGAGCGTGCGGCGTGCTCGTTGGGGGCCACCACCCGGCGGGTCTGGGCCCTGGCCCTGACCGGCGCGCTGGCGTTGCCCGTGGCGGGCGTGGTCGTCCGGGGGGGTGATCTCCCCGAGGAGATCCTGTTCGAGGAGACCGCCCGGGCCGTCTCGCCCGGGATGGCCCTGGTGGTGGAGAGCGTGGACGCCCTGTCGGTTCTCGACGGCCTCCTGCTCGATGCGTGGGGCGTGGCCAGCGGGATGATGGCGCTGGGACTCCTCGGCGTGATGGGGCTGACGGCATTCCAGGGCAGGGGTTGGTCCCGGGAATCGGTCGACGGCGTCGACGTGCTGATCTCCGACGACGTGGGGCCGGCCGTGGTGGGCTTCGTCCGATGCCATGTCGTGCTGCCGCGATGGGCCCTGGAGGCCGCCCCGGGCGAGCGGACCATCATGATCCGCCACGAACTCGAACACCTGGCCGCCCGCGACCCCCGGCTCCTGCTGTTCGGCATGGCGGCCGCGGTGGCCATGCCCTGGAACCTCCCTGTCTGGTACATGCTCCGCCGCCTCCGACTGGCCGTCGAGGTGGACTGCGACGCACGGGTTCTCGGTTCGGGAGAACTCGACGTGGGCGCGTACGGCACCCTGCTCCTGAGCGTGGGCCGGCGCCGCGCCGCCTCCTACCCGACCGCCGCCTTCTCGCGACCGCGCTCGACCCTGTGGCACCGGATCGAGCGGATGACGCGGACGCCCGCCCCGGGGCACCGTTGGCGGGCCGCCGGCCTCGCCGGTGCCGTCGTGCTGGCACTGGCCGCCGCCTGGTTCGTGCCCCAGCCGGTCCGCGCCGCCGACGCGAGCCTCCTGTTCCTCCCGTGTCCCGAGCACCTGGCGCCCACCCCCGGCGACACGGACTGAGATCGGGCGGGTCCTTCGACCTGGCGCGACTGTCCGGAAATGGGACGTGGCGTCCCGTGAGCGCACGGACGCCATCGCCACAGGTGGTGAGGTGATACGCCATAAGTCCATGTAATACAAAGATTTGACGGAATCGTGGACTTGTGGCACGTCTCTTTCTCTTGTGTGGGTCTGAACCAGACGATCGATGTCCGGCCGGAGGGGTGACGAGGTGCGGTGCGGACGGGTCAGTGATCAGCCCGCTGGCTCCGGTCGGGCAGCTTCGTCTGGATGACCCGAACAATGACCTCCTCGGAGGGTGATGAGGCGTGAGGACGACGACGAAGCCGCGGGACGGGGGAGTGATCCTGATGCGCGCCACGCTGGCGGCGCTGGTCTTGTTGGCACTCACGGCCACCACGTTGGTGGCCCAGGTGTCCGAGACGCTGACGCTCGAGCAGGCGCTCCGCGTCGCGAGGGACAACAACCCGATCTTCCAGACCACCCGCAACGACCGCGCGGCGGCGGACTGGCAGGCACGCGAGGCGTATTCCGCGTTCCTTCCCACCGCCACGGCCAACTCCAGTGTGAGCTGGGTCGAAGGAGGCGCCCAGCGGTTCGGAACGGTGGATCTCGGAACGGCCGGAACCGACTGGTACCAGTCGTTCTACAGCCTGAACCTGAACTGGCAGCTCAACGGCAACACGATCTTCGGGATTCCGGCGGCCCGCGCCAACCAGCAGGCCACCGACGCCCGGATCGACGCTGCGGAGTTCAACCTCGAGTCGACGGTGGCGCTGGCCTACATGGCGGTGCTCCGCGCCCAGGACGGGGTCGATGTCGCCCAACGGCAGCTCGACCGGGCCGTCCAGAACCAGCAGATCGTGGGCACAAGGGTGGCCACTGGATCCGCCGCCGGCACGGACGGCAAGCAGGCGGAGGTCGATGCGGGCCGGGCCGAAGTCGGCCTGATCCAGGCCCAGCGGCAGTACCGTGAGGCCATGGCCCTCCTGGCGGAACAGCTCGGTGTGGCCCTGGACGACGACACACGGCTGTCCAGTGAGTTCTCGGTGTTCGAGCCGATGTGGGACCGTGCGCAGCTCATGGAGATGGCCCTGAGTTCCCATCCCTCGCTGCGTTCGTTCATGGCCCAGGAGCGGGCGGCCAACGCCACGGCCCGCCAGGCGGCCAGCCAGTACTTCCCGAGCTTCTCGCTGAACACGGCCTTCCGCGGGACCACCCAGGAAGCCACGAGCCGTGACTTCGTCATCAACAACGCCGAGGAGTTCTGGACCAACCGCCAGTCCAACTGCGAGTTCCAGAACGCCCTGATCCAGGGAGTCCCGACGCTGAGTGGCGACATCAAGGACTGCAGCCAGTTCGCGTTCACCGACGCCCGGATGCAGGAAGCCCTGGCCGACAACAACGTCTTCCCGTTCAACTACACGAAGCTTCCACTGCAGGCGACGTTCCAGGTGTCGATTCCGATCTTCACCGGCTTCTCGCGGCAGCGGCAGGTGTCCCAGGCCTACAATCAGGCCGACGACGCCAAGCACAACCGGCGCGCCGAGGAGCTCCGGCTCCGGACGTCGGTCACGCAGGCGTTCGACAACCTGACGGCGGCCTACCAGGTGGTTCAGCTCGAGGAGCGGAACCGGAGCCTGGCAGAGGAGCAGCTCCAGATGCAGCAGCGTCGCTACGCCCTGGGCGCGGCGGCCCTGCTCGAGTTGCTCGACGCCCAGACGACCATGAGCACGGCGGAGCAGGCCTACCTGAACGCCGTCTACGACTTCCATTGGAACCTGATCCGCCTCGAGGCCGCGGTGGGTCAGGGGCTGCGCCCCGAGCGCCAGCCCTAACCGCGACCGCACAGCAACAAGGGGCACGACGTGGACATCATTCGCGACACCAAGCCGCAGAAGAAGAAGAAGAAGGTCGTGTGGACCGGGGTCATCCTCGGCTCGCTGGCCGTGGTCACCGTGGCCATCCGGAGCCTGCCGTCGGCCGCGCCGTCGGTGGATGCGGCCACGGTCTGGGTGGACACGGTGGAGCAGGGCACCATGGTGCGTCAGGTCCGTGGGCCGGGCACCCTGGTGCCGGAGCAGACACGCTGGATCACGGCGGTCACGGCCGGGCGCATCGAGCAGATCATGTCGCTTCCGGGCACCGAGGTCGGCCAGGGCGACATGATCATGCGCATGAGCAACCCGGACGTGGACATGCAGCTCCTGCAGGCCCGACAGCAGCTGTCCCAGGCCCACGCCCAGCTCGCGCAGCTCCGGACCAACCTCCAGACGCAGGAGCTGACGCAGCGGGGAACGGTGGCCACCATCCAGGCACAGTTCAACGACGCGCGCCGCGTGTACGAGACCAACCAGCGGCTGTTCGACGAGAACCCGGACCTGGTGGCCCGCGACGAGCTGGCCCGGACCCGGGAGGCCATGGAGGAGATGGAGACGCGCCTCCAGATCGAGCTGGACCGGCTCGGGGTCATGCAGCGCACCACCCAGGATCAGCTCGACGCGCAGCAGGAGCAGATCAACCGGCTGGAGGAGCTGGTCCAGTTCAACCAGGACCGGCTGAACTCGATGCAGGTCAGCGTTCCCGTGGAGGGTGTGTTGGCTCCGCTGGACATCCCGCTCCAGGAAGGGCAGTGGGTCCAGTCCGGGCAGCAGCTCTCCAGGGTGGTGGTCCCGGGACGCCTCAAGGCGGAGATCCGGATCCCGCAGACGCAGGCGCAGGACGTGGTCGTGGGGCAGCAGGCCCTGATCGACACGCGGACGGACACCATCATGGGGCAGGTCACCCGCATCGATCCGGCGGTCCGCAACGGGACGGTCACGATCGACGTGTCGCTCCCGCCGAACCTGCCGGGGTCCGCCCGGCCGGATCTGAGCGTGGACGGCAACGTGATCATCGAGCGGCTCGAAGACGTCGTCTACGTCGGTCGACCCACGTTCGGACAGGCCAACTCGCGGGTGAGCATCTTCCGCCTGGTGGAGGGCGGCGAGTACGCCGAGCGGGTGACCATCCAGCTCGGAGCCAGCTCGGTCAACGAGATCGAGGTCCGTGACGGGCTCCAGCCGGGCGACGTGGTCATCCTTTCGGACATGTCCCAGTGGGACGGCTTCGACAGGGTCAAGCTCCGCCGGTAGCGCGGGACGGGACTTCGCGGGGACGGACCCCGCAAGGACGATCGGCCCGGTGGCCCCCCGCGCGTGAGGCGAGGGGATGTGTGGGGAGGGGGGCGCCGGTTCCGGTCGGAAGCAGGTCGCTGGAGGAAGGACGGCAGGTTGGATCCATACCACGGGAAGGGGAGAGACGACGATGGCTGGAGATCACGCGCTGATCCACCTGGAGGGCCTCAGCAAGGTCTTCTACACGGAAGAGGTGGAGACCCACGCACTGTCGAACATCAACCTGCAGATCCAGACGGGGGAGTTCGTCTCGATCGCGGGACCGTCGGGGTGCGGAAAGACCACGCTTCTGTCGATCCTGGGGCTGCTGGACAGTCCCACGGGCGGGAAGTACCTGCTGGACAACGAGCCGGTGGAGAACCTGTCGGCCAGCCAGCGGGCGAAGATCCGGAACCAGGCCATCGGCTTCATCTTCCAGGCCTTCAACCTGATCGGCGACCTGACCGTGTACGAGAACGTCGAGCTTCCGCTGACCTACCGTGGCATGCCCGGCGGCGAGCGGAAG
>JAVJOF010000024.1:0-92367 GCA_040216925.1 Longimicrobiales bacterium | reverse complement strand
GATGTACGTCCTCGATGAATCGTCTGCGTTCGTCCACGACATGGGTCTCCTCGAACGGCATCGCGCACCTCCCGGCTTGAGGTGCGCTCTGTTACCCATGTCTCTTGACTCAACTGTCACCCAGGTCTCTTGACCGGACCGCGGACTACCTAACATGGCATTGCTGCTGTCCGCAAAGCTGCTAGGCGTCATCTGGTAACGCCTGTGGTTTGCGACCGGGCGGGTGCGGCACAGAATGCCGAGACCTTAGGCGGCATTCATCACGATCCCTTGTTAGCCCGAACACGAGAGGCAGCATGCCCATAGATCGGGTCCGCCGCGTGGCCATGACCGCACTCCTGCTCTGTTGCCTCTCGGCACCAAGACCGGCAACCGCCCAGACCGAGTCGATCGTCGCCGAGCTCGATGCGTTCTGGGCCGGGGTCGTGCAGTCGGTCGTGGAGTGGAGTATCCCGGCCCAAAAGGCCACGTACCATCCCGATGCGGTTGGGGTGTACGGCACCGCCGACTCGTACACTACCAGCTCGATCTGGGCGGGATTCGCCAAGCGGGAAGCCGATACCAGCGCGGCGGAAGCCCCCGATCGGCGGCGCACCCTCGAGTTCCGGTTCTCCTCGCGCGTTCACGACGCCAGCACGGCGCACGAGGTCGGCCTCTACCACTTCTGGGCCGAAGGCGGCGAGCATTACTACGGCACGGTCGACTCGTACCTTGTCAAGAAGGATGGCCGCTGGCTGATCCTGGTCGAGATCCAGTTCGAGCCGCCGGTGACCAAGGCCGACTGGGATGCACTGCCGCCGCAGAAACCTGATGGTCCTTCGGAAGGGGGCCTGCCATGAGAGCCATGGCCATCTTGGGCGCAGCACTCATTCTCGGCTGCCAGGCCCCTTCGCCCGCACCACCGAGCACCGCGGACGATGAAGCGGCCATTCGCGCGGTCATGCGGGGATTCGACAGCGCCTGGAACGCGGCCGACACCGTAGCACTGCGCGAGTATCTGCAGGAGGACGCCGTGCAGGTTCTTGTCGGTGCCGGTCAGGTCACCGAGGGCCGCTCGGCCATGCTCGCTGCCTGGGCCGATTATTTCCAGCGGTTCCGTTCCACATATCACATGACGGCACAGCAACTCTGGATTTCCGGCGACCTGGCGGTGGTCGTTGAATCAGACTCCATCACCACCACCCCGGTCGCGGGAGGCGACACCACCCGGAGTGCTGGCAAGGGCCTGATGGCCTTCCGCCGCGGCGCCGATGGCCGTTGGCGACTGGTGGCCACGAACTGATCGTCACGGGCAACCCCTTGTCGGGCCTGCCGCCCAACAGGCGCATGGACCCGACCGAGCGTGCCCAACACTAGAGCGCAGTAGAAGCATGTTCGCGCGCTCGGCGGGTCATGCGCAGACCGTTAGCCTGCCCCTCAATCTCCTTCGGACAGGGTCTGCGCAAGTTGCCCGGGTGTCATTACTTGGACACCGCGCCAGCCGTTCACGTCAAGCAGGTGACGATCTCCGGAGACCACGACTGCCCCGGCCGCGTGAGCGCACCGAAGGATCCAGGGGGTAAGCACGATCTCGACGCGCCCGTCTGCCCAAGCATCCAACACCGCACGCGGCCGCCCTCCAAAGAAGAGGCCCGAGACCACGACGTTGGTGTCCAGGACCACCTTCACTGAGAAGCGCGAACCTCTCGGATTGCCCTCTCAACGTCCTCAGGCGAGACCCCAGCGGCCGCGGCGGCCTCATGGACACGGTCCATCGAGGCCTTGAGTTCCTTCGGACTCGGCGGCTCAATCGTCTTCAGGATGACGACGTTCCCCTCCCCCACGACGACGAATTGGTCGCCGGGCTCAAGTCCGAGACGGGTCCGGATCTCTTCTGGAATGACGACCTGTCCACGCGAGGACAGCTTCGTCGTCGACGGCTTCACCATCCTCCCCTCCTCTTGTCTTACCAGTAAGACTACTGGCCGTGGGGGCACTCGAACAGGGTCTGCTCCTGCGCAGCCACACTGCGAGCAATTTCCTCCCACCGTTCTGCGTACGCAAACGTGGCGGTGCCGCTGGGCAGACCGCTATCATGCGCCCGAGTTGACGACTTCGGGTTTCTGCTGCGCAGCGGCCTGTTTGGGGCTTCGGGTTGTTGCTTCCCCACGCCTACACCATCCACTACCTGGGACTCCTCTGGCTCCTGGGTACCGCCTGCTATGGATTCATCTTGCTCCTCTTCGGCGAAGACGAAGTACAGGCGGAGAGCTAGGCCGGGAAGGACCCAGCACCGATCGCGCCTCGTGACTTCAAGTCGGAAGTGACGGCCTAAGTGGATGAGAGTTCATACCCCCCGCCGAGGTGAGGTAGCCGAGGCGCTTTCGGGACGGTTGGTGAGTGTATGCGCTGGAACTAGCGTTTGCTGCTGGCGCGGGCTTGGCCTTGAGACGTGGGCCATGCGATGCCTCCGGTCTGCGATCCAGGTGTGCTCCTGAGGCTCGCTGGCCGGGCTGGCCTCGACATCCTCGTGCTCACGGATCTGGACCCTGACGGTGTCGACATGGCACGTTCGTTGAACGAACTACGCATCGATGGGAGAGGCGTGCATGTCTACGGTGACTGTCTCCAGCAAGTACCGGGTCGTCATCCCGAAGGACGTGCGGGATCGTCTTGGCATTCGTCCTGGTCAGAAGGTCGAGGCATTTGCCGTAGCCGGCCGGATCGAGTTCGTTCCCGTCCGTCCGATCAGCGAGCTTCGGGGAATTCTGACGGGGGCGGCGCCTTTCGAGCGTGAGCCGGATCGTGAGCTTTGAACGTTGTCGACTCGTCCGTGCTCCGAGAGCGAGACAGGACGACAGCGCTCTCGGTCGTGGCGTCCATGCGGCAAGGCCTGGTCGTGGCGCTGGACGACGCGTACGAGGCGGCACTCTGGACTCAGGACGCCGACTTTGCCGACCTCGATGGCGTGAAGTTCGTGCCCAGGCGGGGCGCGCTCTGACTACGTGCTGGAGTGCGCCCGCCGCTACCAGACGCCTCTCCTGTCGTTGGATGGTCAACAGTTCCGGGTCGCCCGACAGGAAGGCATCGAGACCATCGAGGTACCCTGATGAAGGTCTACACGTACTCCGAGGCCCGTCGCTGGCTGGCCCGCGTTCTTGACGAAGCGCGAGAGGCCGGAGAGATCCGCATCAAGCGCCGTGATGGCTCCGAGTTCTCCCTCCGCCCCGTCCCGGCTGGTGGCTCACCCCTGGACGTAGCCGGTGCGGAAACGGACATCTCGAGGACGGAGCTCACAGCCGCGATCCGCGAGGGTCGCGAGCGTGACCCAGCCCGCGATTCAGCCTAACCGGGTCTTCCTGTCTGCGCGGGAGGCCGAGCGGCCTCCCCTCCGACCCTTCTCGGGCCTCCCACCGTGGCGGTGCTGTCGTGTAGCCCCGCTCCGAGCGTACGATCTCAGGTACATATGACCGTACATCGGAGTGCGCTTCATGCCGACCGTCAAACCAACCGAGGACATCCAACCCCTCACGGCATTCCGTGCGAACGTGGCCTCCTTCGTGGATCAGGTCCGCGAAACGGGACGCCCCCTCGTGCTCACCCAGCACGGCAGGAGTGCGGCGGTCCTGCTCGGAGCAGCCGACTACGAGGCACTCATCGAAGAACTCGAGGTGCTTCGGGACGTCCACATGTCCGAGCGTGAACTCGCGGAGGGAAAGGGACTCCCCCAGGAACAGGTGGCCAAGGAGCTGCGAGAGGTCGTGCGTTCTCGGCTCTCCGAGTGAGGGAGGGAGGGTCCGAGCGTCCTCGGGATCAGGCCCGTGACACCTTCGAGGTCACGTCTGGGGCGGCGAATCCCGCTCTGGACCCTCGGTCGATCGTCTTGGGTTCGTACCGACTCGTGTGGAAGCCCCAAGTCGTCATGGTGGCCTATTTCCCACGCGGTGCGACCCGGGAGGCGATCCACGCGGTGAGGTCTTCTTCATCGAGTTGCCCGGAGGCCAGAGCGAGCATCGCCTCAACGACCTCGGTCTCGGCTGCGACCAGGTCGTGACCGTTCAGCCCGAGGAAGATGGCAGCGGACAGGAAAGCCAGGCGCTTGTTCCCGTCTCGGAAGGGGTGGTTGGAACTGATCCCGAACGCGTAGCAGGCAGCCAGCCTCGGTAGGGACGCGTCGGGCTCATAGCTCCACCGCTGCTTCGCCCTGGCGAGGGCTGACTCCAAGGCATTCTCGTCCCGAATACCGATCAGGCCGCCGTGTTCTCGCATCTGGTCGAGATGGACAGCCTCAACAACGAGCCGGGGAACCCACCGGGGTTCCCTCCCGGTCACTTGGCGAGTTCACGGAGGGCGTTGCGGTACGTCTTCTGCAGATCGGCCGCAATCGCCAGCCCTTCTCCGACATCGGGGTCATATGGGCTGAGGAGAATACCATGCGCGGTCTCCACGACGAGCACCTCATCACCAGCCTCGAAATGGAAGCGCTCGGCGAGGTCCTTCGGCAAGGTGGCCCCGATGGAGCCCCCCATCTTGCGCAGCTTCACGTTGCGGACCATGGCCGTCTCCGTGTGGGTAGCATCTTCATGCTACTCTCGGAGGGCCGCGGAGACAAGGGTGTGGGCATCGCTCGTGGCGTGACCTGAGTCAAGTCTTGGAGGACACCGTGCGGGTCAACCACGAGTCCCTCGTGGCCCCGAGTCGCCAACCGCTCCGTGGGGCAACCATAACTGGGTGTTCCTGTTGCATGATCGGCCGGGCGGGCTCGCTGCGCTCGCTGGCGCGCGCGAAGCGGCGGCAGCAGAATTCCAGAGCGTTGGAAAGCGCCGGTGGCCGGAACCACGTTCTCTGGTCCCGACGGCCCGACAGACTCGGACCGACGCTTGCTCGGACAGCCTCGCGGGGGGACGCTTCGGCATGCACCGCGTACTCGACCGCCTCAAGCGAACCAAGCTCGTTCAATGGGCCATCGCCTACTCTGCGGGTGCGTGGCTCGTGCTGCAGGTTCTCGGGGAGATCGGCGAGCCGTGGGGTCTATCCGCTGCCCTTCAGCGAGGAATCCAGTTCGAGCTCGTCGTTGGGTTCCTTGCGACCCTCGTTCTCGCATGGTTCCACGGGGAGAAAGGCCGGCAGACGGTCGGTCCGGTGGAGGGGATGCTGCTGGTCGGACTCGCGCTCACTGCCGTCGTCGGCTTCTCTGTCGCTGCCCGATTCGATCCGGGGATCCGAGGTCTCGACGGGCTCCTGGGAGCCGAACCCTACTTCGCCCTCGAGCGAGACCGGCCGGCCATTGCGGTCCTCCCACTCTCCGGTACCGGGGCGGGTCCCGGCGATGCCGACTTCGCGGAGGGTATCCATCAGGAGCTGATCAATCGGCTGACCGGTATTCCATCCCTCGTGGTGATCGCGAGGAGGGTCATGCGTTTCGCCGACGGCAGGACGGGCGCGCGCGAGATCGGGGCACAGCTCGCAGCCGACTACCTCCTCGAGGGAAGCGCTCGAAGGACCGCGGACCGCATCCGTGTCACGGCGCAACTCGTCGAGGCTCGGACGGAGCAGCCCGTCTGGGGGGAATCCTACGACCTGGAGTTCACGGTCGAGAACCTCATCGACATTCAGATCGACGTCGCACGACGCATTGCCGGTGCACTCGAGCTCGAACTCTCGCCCAGCGTTCGCGCCGGGCTCGAGGAACGACCGACGCAGATCCTGGCGGCGTACGAATCCTACCTGCTCGGTCGGGTCGCGTGGTCGCGCCGAACACCGGCCTCTCTCGAAGAGGCCGTCGCGCACCTCACTCGAGCAACGGAGCTCGATCCGACATTCGCCGAGGCCTACTCGGCCCTCGCCGAGGCGTACGTCCTCCAGCCGTTCTTTTCGGCCGACTACGCGTCGGATGTGGCCCTGGCCAGGACGGAGGCGGTCGCCGAACGGGCTCTTGCGCTGGACCCCGGCCTGGGAGAGGCGCATACGGCGTTGGGCCTCGTTCGTGAGTTCCGGTATGACTGGGAGCGAGCGGAAGAGGAGTTCCGGCTCGCGATCGCCAAGTCGCCTGAATACGCGACGGCCCACCATTGGCTCGCGAACATGCTCAGCCGGCGCGGGCGACCCGAAGAGGGACTGGCCCACATCCAGAGGGCGTACGAACTCGATCCTCTCTCCACGATCATCAACCAGGACGTCGGCTACAACCTGGGACTGGCCGGTCGGCTGGAGGCGGCCCTCCGGCAGTACGCCAGGACGCTGGCACTCGATCCGGATTACGCGGGGACCACCCTGATCTATGCACACGCTCTGCTGGAGGGGGGACGAGTCGACGAGGCGCGAGCGTCCTTCGAGCGGTGGGCGATCCTCTCCGGCGCTGATCCGGTGGCGATCGCGGAACTCGTGGATTCGTTCGTTGCCTACCGACGGAGCGGCCAGAGGCAGGCGCCCCCACCGGGGCTGGATCTCGAGACGACCTTCTCACCCTACGGGCTACAGAGGACGTACCTCGCGCTCGGTGATCGAGAGCGCGCGATCGAAGTGCTACGGAGCGCCTTCGACGAGGGTCGGTTCGGGATCACTCTGGACATCTCGGGGAGCCACTACGACTCGCTCCGGGACGACCCGCGCTTCATCGCGATCGCTCGGACGATCGGGCTGGGGCTGCCGTCCGATCGATAGGGTCTTCCTGGGCACGTGGGGTAGGTCACCGGTGGTCGCTCAGCCGGTCCAACCGGGCCGATGCGCGGCAGGCTTCCCGAGTCATGTGGCCCCTCCACCTCATCTCGCCCCTACTGGCCGGAGACGCCTATGACGTCGCGCTCCATGAAGGCGACGAAGTCTGCCGACCACCGGGTCTCGGGACTCGAGGACGCCCACCAATCCCGGAACATCCGACTGGCGTACCAATTCTGATTGGTCGCCCCGCCGAGTTGCCCGAGCGCCTCTTCGCCGAGGATCCCCAGTTGGACCTGCCGGTACCGGTTCTCCATGATCCGCGTCGAGGCGACAAGTCCCCAGCTCAGACGCACCCGGTCCTCCGGTCCGAGACTCGTGACGCTGATCGTGTCTTCCCAGACCATGGCCATCAGCCGCATCCAGTTTTCGTCCTGGACGAGGTCGGTGTTGTACTGAAAGCTCTGGTCGGCGATCGCTTGGATCGTCGCTCCGCGGACCGCTCGAGTGTTCTCCCTGACCTCGAACCCGACGAAGAGGAGCGAGGTGATGACTCCTCCGGCAGTGACCACTTCCTTCCAGTTCACGTTGGCCCCCAGGTTGGTATCGGCCGCGCATTCTACGGCCGGCGCGAGCCACACAACAGGAAATTGCCGCGGACCGGGTAGGGGTGTGGGCTCCCGGGCACTCGCCTTACAGCTCGCCCTTCGGGTGGGCATGGTGGTCTGGCAGCAGAAGTACAAGCCGTCAAGAAGTGCTTGCGGGGCCGAGGGAGGTCACATGGACGAGGGAGCCGAGGATCGCGCCCAGGTGCGGGTCATGCCGCCGCTCGTCCCGTTGGCGACGATTCTGTTCGGGGTGGGACTCCAGCGGCTGTGGCCCCTCCCGATCTTCGTTGCGGCACCAGCCCGCTACTGGCTGGGCGGCCTGGTCGTGGTCGCAGCGTTGCTGGGACTCGGCCTCCACTCGGTCGTGCTCTTTCGCCGCTCGGGGCAGAGCGAGCTTCCCTGGAAGCCGACCCCTTCGATTGTCGAGTCCGGGCCGTACCGCCTGACCCGAAATCCCATGTATCTCCAGATGGTACTCGTCTGCGTGGGGTTCTCGATCATCTTGTCGAACGCTTGGATCCTGCTCCTGACTCGTGTCCTCCGACATGATCCGCCGGAGCTCGGGGCCGAAGAACTCCCGGAGGAGCCGGTCGTCCTCGGTGGCGTCCTGAGCCGGAAATGCCAGGCGGCGAGCATGCGCCGCAGCTCCGGGTCCGAGATGAGACGGAGATCGCCCGAGGCGAGGAGGACGTCCAGCGCCCCCGTCGGCGCGTCGAACGAAGGGTTCCGGATGGCGAAGACGTCGATGAACTGATCCACCGCGGCCACGGTGCGGCCGTGCTCCCTGTGGTGGAGAGGCAGGAGACTCGCGCACCGTCTCGAAGTCGGCCGCCAGGGAAGCCCGGATCACCCCCTCCGCCCTCCGTTCCTGGCGGGCGTCCCAGGCCGCATCCACCGCGAAGGCGAGGAGGATGCTGACGACGATCACGGCACCCTCGACGAGCCAGCGGCGGGTAGTGGGCGTGCCCTTGGAGCTCCCGGCGGGACGGTGATCCGGGGGATCGTTACCCGGCGATCGATTCGCAGCGGGATCGTGGGGAGCCGGCGCCCGGAGGGCAAGAACGCTCCGGGGCGTGCGCTTCATCGTGTCGCCGATCGCGCGCCGGGTAGCCGGTGGGTGATTCGGTGTCTCCCCTCGTGAGGCACCCCCGTGGCGGGAAGGCCGTCCGGCACCACGTGGCGGAACGGCCGCTGTCCGGGTCGGCTGCGGGAACCAGACCCCTCGCCTTGCGGCTCCGGACAAGGCCGACCATGGTGGGCCGGCGACAGACTCCCAAGCGGTTGGACATCCCCCTTATTCGAGCGCATCGATGCGACTACCGGGCCCGTGTCTCACGCTCGTCGTAGCCCTCTGGTTGCCAGGCTGCGCTGACCCGGCGCCTGGGCAGCCCGAGTTCGACCACGATCCCGTAGTGGCTGAAATCGAAGCGTCGCTTCGCGCCGAGATCGCGAGCTTCGAGTCCAAGGACTGCGACGCCGTGGTGGCGTTCTACGAGGACCGGGAGCCGCTCTTCGTGGTCGGCGGCAGGACGATGCCGGGGCGCGCCGACCTCAGCGCCGCTTGCCCGGGCATCACGGCTCGGATCCCCGATGGCGCCACACGCCCGGTGGCCTCCGAACACATCTACGCCCTCAGCCCGCGCTCGGGATACTCGGTGACCGAGTTCCGGATCCCGTCGGGTCCGGGCGGACCGCCGACCTCGCAGTTCGTGACCAAGGTCTGGTCGAAGGCCGGAGGGTCCTGGCGCATCGTTCACGTCCACGAGTCCGTGGCGCCCGCGGGCTCCAGCCCCGGCGGCACCAGGGGTTCTTGAGCTCCTCCGCGGGGCAGGGATCGGAGGCTGTCGTGTCCGGGACGAGGCGTGTACGTTCGGGGCGAGTTGCCATGACGCGTCTTCCCCACGGGGATCCACCATGCTGAGTCGCCTCGCCAGCTGGCTCGGTCGAGTCCCCACGCTGGACCTGATCGCCCTCGTCGCCTCGAACCGCATCGAGCGCTGGCGCGAGTATCGGCGCATCCGCCACGCCCGCGCCTTCCGTGAACTGACGTGGAGGATCCCGGTCGAGCGGCTGGACCTCGTGGATGGCCTCTGGCACTTCGAGGCGGAGGTGCACGATCGTCCGGTCCGCTTCGCGCTTCGGAGGGGGACGTCGGACGTCCTGGCCTACCTGCAGGTGATCGTCGCGGGGGAGTACGCCCCCGCTGCGTCCTTCCTCGACGGGATCGAGCACCCTCGGATCATCGACGCGGGCGGGAACGTCGGACTCACCACCCTCTGGTTCAAGACGGCCTTCCCCGACGCCTCGGTGATCGCTCTCGAGCCCGAGCCCGACAACATGACGTCGTTCCGGCGCCACCTCGACCTCAACCGCATCGAGGGGGTCGAGGCGCTTCCCATGGCGCTATGGACCGCGCCGGGCGCGATGGAGGGAGACTGGGGCTTCCGTCGCGGGGAGGCATGGGGCTTCTCCGTCCGGCCCGCCAACGGAGCCGCCTCGACGAACACGGTCCAGGCCACCACCATCTCGGCCCTCCTCGACGATGCGGGGTGGGAGACGGTGGACCTCCTGAAGATCGACATCGAGGGGGCCGAGGCGGAACTCCTCCGTGACCCGGCCACCCTCGAGACGCTGAAGACCCGCGTCCGCTCGATCTGCCTGGAGATCCATCCCGAGCGCATCGACTGGCCGGAGGCGGAGGCGATCCTGCTCGAGTGCGGGTTCGGGGTCCGACGGGACGGTGAGACGCTCTTCGGGTCGCGCCCCGCCGAGTGAGGACCTCCGACGACGACCCGTCTGCCCGCTCGCAGATGTCCGCATCGTCGACCGAACGGTCTCACACCGTCGCCGCCAGAGAGAACGGATGAACTGGGAAGCCATCGCCGCCGTGGGCGAGATCGTCGGAGCCCTCGCCGTCCTGATCACGCTGGCCTATCTGGCCCGGCAGGTGAGGCAGGCCAATCGGCAGAACCTCCTCGCGTCGTTCCAGCACACGTACGACTCCATCAACCAGTTTCTGGAGTCGACGCTCGCGTCGGGCGAATTGGCCGAGCTCGTGGTCCGGGGTCGCGCCTCGTACGAGGACCTGACGGAGGCGGACCGCCTGCGCTTCGACCATTTCCACCTGGTGGTCCTCAACATCGTCGAGTCGCATCTGTTCCAGGTCGAGCGGACCGCGGACTCGATGGAGAAGGACTACCGGGCGTGGGCCACGGAGAACATGAAGGTCGTGGTTCAGGCCTACTTCCTGTTTCCGGGGACGCGGACGTTCTGGTCCAACGTTTCCGCCTTCTTCGAGCCGGGCGTGCGGCAGTTCGTATCCGACACGCTGCGGGAGACCCCCGTCCTGGACGCGGGACCGTCGGGCATCGAGCCGGGCTGAGCGGGATCCGCGAGCTGAACGATCCCGGCTCCAGGGAGTTGGCGGCCTCGTACGGCTCGACCCCTGGTCGGAGCATGCCTCGACCTGGCGCCTGGACGTGCCGTCCGGCACTCCGACCCGACTCCCCTCGTCGCCCCCGGCGTCCGAAGATGAAGCTGGCCCCCTCGCGGCCCCCGGACGTACTGTGGACATCCCCTGGGGTGTGGCGGGAAGTGAGGAGGGCACGTGTTCGAGATCATCGTCATCGTGGCGTGCGTGGTCGTCATCGTCGCGGCCGCCGTCTACATCGACAGTCAGCTGAATCCGCCGGCGCCACCGCCTCCCCCACCGCCGCCACCACCTCCGCCTCCTCCCCCGCCGCCGCCCCCGATCGTCAACGTCCGGGCGTCGGACCATCCGGACCGGTTCGCGGTCCGCTTCGTCCAGGCGCCCTCCGACATCCGGACCCAGGGGAACTTCACGCTCCAGGTGACCCAGCGCGGGACGTGGACGCCCCTCGAACGACCCGACTTCACCGGTGCCGAGCTGGTGCTGGAGGTCGCGGACGGCGACGGGCAGGGCATCGTCTCGTTCATGCGCGAGATCCGCTTCGACGGGATGACGGGCGGCCTGAGCCAGGCCGACTACGTGTTTTCGACCCGTCCCACCTCGAGCAACGGGACGATCCTTGTGACGGTGGTGTCCGACGGCAATCCCGGAGCGGACACGCTCAAGGCGTCGCTCCGGGGATCCGCCATGGCACCGGCCGAGGCGCCGTACGAGATCGTCCCGTGACCGGGGGTGGGGCGTAGGCCGTGGGCCGCCCGCGCCGCCACTCCGCCCTGTGGCGCACGGCCTGGGCCGTCCTGCTGGCGGTGCTGGCCTGCGCCGACGGCCCGGACCCCGCCGGGCCGGCGTGCACGATGCCGGACGACCGAACCGTGGTCCGCTCGGGCGACGGGGCCATTCTCGAGACCTGGGACCTGGCGCTGGACGAGGTCCGGACGGAGCGACTCCCGGACGAGCCGGCCTTCCTGGAATACCGCGCGGCCATCGAGCGCGACGGGGCGGACCTGCGGCGGCCCGTGGCGGACCCGCCCGTGACGGATGCGGAAGAACTCGCCGCCATCTGGCGGGACGAGTTCTTCAACAACGCACGGGTCTACGACGACGGGGTGGGCACGATCGTCCCGATCTCGTGCCTGGACGCGTTGTTGTTCGCCGGGCAGGCGATGCGCGTCTCGCAACTGGACCGACCCACCGAGTTCGTCGCGTCCGTGCTCCGTCGGCAGGAGCCGCGGGGACGGCGGCTGAAGGTCGTGTTCGCGGCAGGCTCCGACATGTTCGTTCCCCGGGGATGGTACGGCTTCGACCTGGTGGCCGACCACCTCGAGGACGGGTGGACGTTGTGGTACGCGATCCACAACCACACCACGCAGTCGAACGACGGCCGCCTGGCCCTGGGCGTGCCCGTGCCGAGCACCTCCGACGTGGGCCTTCTCCGGGGACTGGGCGAGAGCCTCGGCCTGGATTCCCTGCGCGTCACGAACGGCTTCTACACCTTCCACGCGGCGGTATCCGACCTGGACGGGTTCCGCGCCCGATGACGCCGCAGGGGAAGCCGCGCTGCTACCGGCGCCGGGCTCGGCTGGCCGGGCCGACCCGGGCGAGGTAAGGTGCCGGGAGGGTGCGAACCCGCGCGCGGCTGAGGACCGGGAGGCCGTCGGATGCGAACAGCCCTGGGGGTGCTGGGCTCGATGGCGGCGCTGTGCCTGCTGGGCTACGGCGCGGTCTTCGTCCTGAGCGAGCGCGCGCTGCGGGACTACGACCCGCCGGCGCCGTTCCGGGCGGCCATCCCCACCGACTCCGCGACCCTGTCCGCGTCCGGCCGCGACGATCTGGGCCTGATGACGACGGTGGCGCGCGACCCGGAGCCTGCCCTCGCGGCCGAAGGCGGAGGGGGTCTTCTGGCGTCCCGAGATGTAGCGCACCCCCACCCACCGAACGAGACCTGACCTGATGCGATCCTGCTGGACGGCGCACCGCGCGGCCCTGACCGGAGTTCTGCTGCTCTCGGTCGGGAGCCTGGCCTGCGGCCCCTCCGACCCTCGCCTGGCGGCCGCCGACTCCGACCCGGGAAGTCACCTGTTCGCCTGGGTCACGGACTCGGACTCGGTCGATCTGAACTTCCTGGCCGTGATCGACGCGGACCCTTCCTCCGGCTCGTACGGCGAGGTGCTCCGCACGCTGCCCGTTCCCACGAGCGGGCGGACCCGGGGGCACCACACGGAGCACCGGATGCCGACCGGGGGCTTCCTCTTCGCCAACGACTTCGGCACCGGCATCACCTGGGTGCTCGACCTGCGCGATCCGGCCAACCCACTCGTGGCGGACTCGTTCGACGCGGCGGGTCCGTTCACCTCGCCCCACAGCTTCGAGCGCCTCCCGAACGGCAACGTGCTGGCCACGTTCCAGAACGAGGGTCCCGGGAACGCCGCGCCGGGAGGGCTGGCCGAACTCGGGCCGACTGGCGACGTAGTCCGGTGGGGGAGCGCCTCGGACGGCGATCGCTATCTGCGCCCCTACAGCCTGGCCCTGCTTCCCGATGCGGACCGGGTGGTGTCCGGCAGCGCGGACATGCGCGGCGAGGGCGACAGCCACGTGGTGCAGGTCTGGCGCCTGAGCGACCTGAGCGTGATCCGGTCCATCGACCTTCCGCCCGAGTGGGGCCCCGCCGCCGAGCCACGGGTCCTGTCCGACGGCCGGACGGTTCTGGTCACGACCTTCGGGTGCCGGCTGCTCCGCCTGGCCGGGCTGGACACGCCGACCCCCACCGCGGAGGCCGTCCACGACTTCGGCGGGACCGGGTGTGCCCTGCCCATCGTGGTCGGCGACTACTGGATCCAGGCGGTGCCCGACGCGCACGGGCTGGTGGCCCTCGACGTGTCCGACCCGGGAGCCCCCCGGGAGGTGTCGCGGGTGACGCTGGCGGACGACGACTGGCCCCACTGGATCTCGCTGGCCCCGGACCGGCGGCGCGTGGTCGTGACCGGGTACGCCGGGACCCGCCACCGGATCATCCTCGTCGACCTGGACCCGCTCACCGCCGAAATGACCGTGGACCGGAACTTCGGGGACCCGGCCTCCGACCGCCCCGGGATCTCCATGGACGTGGACTCGTGGCCCCACGGCGCCACGGGGCCGGGGGATCCCCACGGCGTGGTGTTCTCGAGGCCCACGGCGGTCCGCCCGCCGGTCCTCGACATGCACCTGCACGCGCTGCGCGCCGCGGACCAGGGTCCCCCGCCCCTGGCCTTCTGCCTGCCGGTGGAGTCGTGGCCGGGCGTCCGCCGTGGATCGGAGTGGCCCGAGGCGTTCCTCCGACGGCAGAAGGAGCCGCCGTGCGCGGATCCGGTGTGGTCGGCCGGGTCGGACGCGGAGCTGATGGAGCGCACCCTGGCCATCATGGATCGCTACAACGTGATCGGCGTCACCAGTGGGCCGCGCCTCGCCGCCTGGCAGGCGGCCGCACCCGAGCGGATCATCCCGGGCATCCTGTTCGGCGGCGGGCCGGGGGCGCCACCCGTGGACACCCTCCGGCGGTGGTTCGAGAGCGGCAGGGTCCAGGCCTTCAGCGAGGTGACCATCCAGTACCGCGGCCTCGAACCGGGCGATCCGTCGTTCGCCCCGTACCTGGCTCTGGCGGAGGAGATGGACGTCCCGGTGGGCATCCACGTGGGCACGGGCCCGCCCGGGGCGCCGTACCTCGGCTTCTCCGAATATCGGGCGCGGCTCCACAGCCCGCTCCTGCTGGAGGAGGTCCTGCTGCGCCATCCCGACCTGCGACTCTACGTGATGCACGCGGGGTGGCCCATGCTCGACGACCTGCTGGCGCTGCTCTGGGCCCACCCGCAGGTGCACGTGGGCCTCGGAGTGATCAGCTACGGGTTGCCCCGGCCGGAGTTCTACCGATACCTGCAGCGTCTGGTGGACGCCGGATTCGGAGACCGCGTGATGTTCGGGTCCGACCAGATGGTGTGGCCCGAGGCGCTGGAATTCGCCATCCGTGGCATCGAGGAAGCGCCGTTCCTCAGTGAGGAGCAGAAACGCGCCATCCTGTACGACAATGCGGCGCGTTTCCTGGAGCTGAGCGACGAGGTCGTGGACGCCCATCACGGGCGTCGGTAGGAACCGGAGCGCCCCGCCGGGCCGGGAAGCGGGCGGGCACGATGTCGGACCCACGAAGGAGGAAGCGGTGACCGTCGAATCCGACGCGTTGGAATCGCTGATCGATGTCCTGAGGATGCGCTTCGAGGAGAACACGCACCGCCACGAAGGCGTCCGGTGGGCCGACGTGCAGGCGCGCCTGGAGGCCCGGCCCGATGCGCTCCGGTCGCTCCAGGAGATGGAACGGACCGGGGGAGAGCCGGACGTGGTGCGGTCCGACGGGGCCGGGGACTCGTACCTCTTCGTCGATTGCGCGAAGGAGAGCCCGGAAGGGCGCCGGAGCGTCTGCTACGACCCGGAGGCCCTGGCGTCCCGGAAGAAGCACAAGCCGGCGCACAGTGCCGTCGGCATGGCCACCGACATGGGGGGCCGGCTCCTGACCGTGGCGGAGTACCGGCGGCTTCAGGAGCTCGGACCGTTCGACACCCGGACCTCGAGCTGGCTCGCTACGCCGCCCGACATCCGCGCCCTCGGCGGCGCGCTGTTCGGAGACCATCGCTAACGTGGTTGGAGGCCTGGGAGGTCGACGACCAGCTCTCGATGCGGACGCAGCTCGGGCTGCTTCCCTAGGAAGCCGCTCCCGCCCTCCGGAACAGCACGGCCGCCGCGAGGAACAGCGCGACGAAGGCCCCGTGGATCGTGACGATCTCCACAGCGCCCCCGGACGCACCGCCGAAGCCGCCGAGGAGCGCAACCACGCCGACGGTCGCCTGGGCGAGGGCGGTGGCGAACAGGGCACGGGCCATGCCGGCGGGGCGGAGCCGGGCCAGGGCGGCCCCCACCGCGGCCACGAGGACGACCAGGCCGTACACGAGGTTGGCGCGGTTGTCTTCGGAACCGAGGATGCCGACGGCGCCGTTGGCCCAGCCCAGGAGCAGGAGCGACCCGACGGACAGACCCCACGCGGTGCGGTGGGCCGCGGCGGGACGGCTGCGGGCCACCACTTCGACGGCCACACCCACCGCGACGATCAGGGCGCCGATCTGGGCCATGGCGTCGATCCAGGGCGGCTCGCCCACGACGAACCGGGCCAGGAGCGCGGTTCCCAGCAGAACGGCGCCGGCGGCCCAGACCGCCATCCGGCCGGCCGGCGCCGGCCGCGCTTCCACGCTCGCGTCCGCCATGCGTCCCCCTCCCTCTCGAGTCCTGCTGGAGTGCCTCGACACAAGGTTACTTTGCGACGCAAAGTAGCACAAGAACCGTGACGCACCCGCCCGCCCCCCGCCCCTCCCCCGGCCACGGACCGACGCGGCGCTTCCTTCTGCGCGGGGAGGCCCCTATGGTGGCCGGAGCCGGGCCCGTCCGGGCGCCCGGCCTTCCCACGGAGACAAGGCCCCCGTGACCACGCGAACCATCCTCCTCGCCGCCGTCCTGGGAGCCACCGTGGCCACCGGATGCGCGCAGGAGTCCCCACCCGTCGCGTCATCCCCCGCCGACACGATCCGGGTGCTGGCCTACAACATCCACCACGGCGAAGGTATGGACTCGGTGGTGGATCTGGTGCGGATCGCCGACCTGATCGCGTCCGTCGAACCGGACCTGGTGGCCCTCCAGGAGGTCGACAGCGTGGCGCGGCGGACCGGTGGGGTGGACCAGGCGGCGGAACTGGCCCGACGGACCGGGCTGGACGGGCGCTTCGGCTCGTTCATGCCGTACCAGGGCGGATCCTACGGCATGGCGGTGCTCAGCCGGCTTCCCGTGGTCGAGGCCCGGAACCTGCGCCTGCCCGACGGCGAGGAGCCGCGCTCGGCCCTGTCGGTGACCGTGCGGTTACCCAACTCTGGCGCCCGGCTCCGCTTCGTCGGCATCCACTTCTATCGGACCGACGCCGAGAGGATCGCGCAGGCCAGGAGCCTGGAGGATCAGTTGGAGGCCGATCCCCTTCCGACGGTGCTGGCCGGCGACTTCAACTCCCGCCCCGGTTCCGAGGTCATGGATCACCTGGCCGGGGGCTGGACCGTGGTCGAGAAGGGCCCGGACGCCTTCACGTTCCCGTCCTGGGCCCCCGACCACGAGATCGACTTCGTGGTGATGCGGCCGGGCCCCGTATTCGAGGTCCTGGCCGAGCGTGTGCTCGACGAGCCCGTGGCCTCCGACCACCGACCCGTGCTCGTCGATCTGGTGGTCCGGCGCTAGGGAGTTCTAGCCCGCCGCGTCCGTCGTTCGGAGCACCTCGCGCACGGTCTCCTGATTTCCGAAGTACCGGGCGTGCACCCGGGCGGCGGCCTTGTCCACGAAGGTCTCGTCCGACCGCACTTCGACGGTCCGCGGCCCGGGTTGTCCCTCCAGACGGGCGCCGCTGGCGAACCAGTCCGACACGATGCGGATGTCCACCCACTCCTCCAGGTCGGGCCGGCGCGCGAGGCGGTCCATGTCCGCTTTCAGCCAGGGTGCGCGGCGGGCCAACACCTCCAGGAGCGATCCCATCGTGATCAGGCGCACGGGCACCCCCGAGGGCGGAGCGTCGGCCAGGTAGTCGGCGGCGACCACGGCGCCGAAACTGTGTCCCACGATGGTGACGCGATCGTAGGTCCCGGCCGCCACGGCCCGCCGGACCCGCCCACGGATCCGTTCCTGGATCACGCTGCGCAGCGGCGGGGTGTCCGGCGCCGACGGCTCGTCCGACATGTAGCGCTTGGTGAAGTCCGACAGGTCCACCAGCAGGGCCAAGGGCAACACGCCCACCAGCGCGCTGGCCACCGCCCAGAAGCCGAGCCCTCCGATGCGGTCCACCGCCTCTTCCAGGCCGGGCATCACGCCGGCGAGGAACGAGGGGGGATCGGCGGCCAGTGCCTCGACGAAGAGAACGAGGATCCCCAGGTACCACGCGAGGAACGCCACCACCGACAGGGCCAGTCCGAACGTCAGGTACTTCCGACGCAGCGATCCCCACCAAACGCCCGAGGCGACCCAGTACCACGCGAGGGAGAGCCCCCGCACCACACGCACGCCCAGGGACGCCCGCGTGAGGCTCGGAACCAGGTCGTTCCAGTAGGCCTCGTAGACGTCGATGCGCACGTCGGCACCTCCGCGGCGGCCTTCGAGGCGGACCGCGTCGTCGGCTCCATCGGGCGCCTCGACCTCCCGGAGCGGCATCCGCTCGCTGACGCCCACCAGCCCCCGGGCGAAGACGTGGAGCTGCTCCGAAACCGCTGCCCGAGGCAACCCGGGCACCAGGATGATCGCCTCGTTGGTCATGCCGCGGCCCTCGGTCGCCAGGAGGAATGGGGCGGGGCCGCGAAGCTACGGGGCTCGCCCCGCCCGCGACCACCCCGCACATTGGCCCCCGGTGCGGCCGGGGAGGTCGGTGTGACCGACCCCGTGTCCACACCGGGCGCCCCGGGCAACGAGCCCGGCCGCGCCCCGTCCGTCGAACGAGGGAGCCGCCCGTGCCGGAGCGCCCGCAGAAGCACCCCGATCGCCCGCAGCCCGACGACCTGCCCCCACCCGACGCCGAGGGGTGGGACGCCCTTACGTGGCCGACCCTCGACGCCGACCAACCGGCGCGCCGATGGGCGGTGGAGTGCGCCGGGCCGCTGCTCGTGTCCGCGCCCCTCCTGCCGCTGGCCGCCACGTTCGAGATCGCAGCCGGAGCGGCGTTCGGGTGGGCCGACGGCGCGTGGGTGCCGGTCCCGCCGCTGTCCAACCTGACGGCCCGCTACCCCCACTACGCCTTCGTGGGTCCCGGCGGCCTGGCCGTCTGGTTCGACCTGGAGCTCCTTCCCAGCGAGGCGTTTCCGGACGAGGTCCGGATCCATCCCGAGGAGGTGAGCATCCTGGACGAGATGTACCTCCACCCCCCCATCGTCATCGACGACTGCACCCAGCGCAGGGAGAAGACGATCTACGAGGACGGCCAGGCGTACATCGAGATCCGCGCTCCGGCCCATCTGGCGTTCCACGAGGTGGCACCCCACGTCCAGGCCCGAGCCGCGGTGGCCCGGAGTCTGGCCGAAACCCGGGCCCGCCGGCGCCTGGCCCATCGGGCCGTGGCTGCACTCTACAACGTGACGTGCCCCGACGACTGCCCGCGCCCGGAGTGGTGGAACGTGCCGGTCGATACCGTGGTCGAGATCACCCACGACCGGATGGACGCGGTGCGGCAGGTGGGCGACGACATGTACGTGGACTGGTACGCCCGGGCGGTGGCCCACGTCCGCGTCACCTTCTGGTGTGTTCCCGGCTAGATGACCGGCCCCCCGACCGCACCCACCCTGACGGCGTACGCGCGCACCGCGGGCTGGCTGTACCTCGTGATCATCGTGTGCGCGGGATTCGGCGAGGGGTACGTCCGTGGCACGCTCGTGGTCCCGGGCGACGCGGCGGCCACGGCCGCCAACCTGCTGGCGTCGGAAGGCCTCTTCCGCCTGGGCCTGGTGGCGGACCTCGTGGCGTTCCTGGCCGACGCCGGCGTGGCCGTGCTCCTGTACGTGGTGCTCCGGCCGGTCAGCCGGACGTTGTCGTTGGCCGCGGCGGCCTTCCGCCTGGTGGCGCATCCCGCCATCGGCTCCCTCAACCTCCTGAACCACTTCGGCGCCCTGGCCGTGCTGCAGTCGGGCTCGCTGGCCGGGTTCGGGGAGGTCCAGCGGGAGAGTCTGGCCCTCCTGGCCCTCGATCTCCATGGCTACGGATACCTGATCGCCGGCGCGTTCTTCGGGGTGCACTGCGCGCTCCTGGGCGTGCTGCTCTACCGATCCGAGCTGTTTCCCCGCCTCCTCGGCATCCTCATGGCCTGTGCCGCGGCAGGCTACCTGATCGAAACCGGCGCCGCGTTCCTGGCTCCGTCCCTGGATGCGGCGGCGTCGGCCCTGGTCGTGGTCACCGCCGGGATCGGCGAGGTGTCCCTCTGCCTGTATCTCATCGTGCGCGGTACCCGCGCCCCCGACGAAGAGGCGTAGCCCTCCTGATCGGCCGGTAGGACCCGCGAGACCACATCCCGTGGCGCCGGGGGGCCGCCGGGCGTAGGCTCGGGCAGGCGAAGGAGTCGCCCCTCGACGGCCGAACGGAGGTCCAAGTGGGAGGGAACGCGAGGGCACGCGCGGGCTGCATGGTGGGGGCCGCGGTCCTGATGGCGGTGGCCGCCGCCCCGGGAGCCGCGCAAGCCCCGGTGGGAGCCCCGGTGCCTCCCGCCCTGGCCGCGCTGGTCGGGGTGTGGGAGGGCTCGGGCACGCTCATGGGGCGGGACGCGGCGTTCGAGATGACCTGGTCGGTGCTCCCGGGCGGCTTCACGCGCCTGTCCTTCGACAACGGCTGGGCCGGCCCGGGCGGCGTCACGCCCGTGCTCCACGCCGAGGCCACGTACCTCTTCCGGGGCGATTCCGCCGTGGGCGTGTGGGTGGACGACCGGCCCCAGCGGATCACGCTGGAGGCGGTGGCCACCGACAGCTCGGTGGTGACCCACTGGACGGCCCCCACGGAGCAGGGACGGACGGAGTACGTGGTGCGCGGCGACTCCGCCCACGTACGCGACTTCGTGGGCGCGCCCGGTGCCGAACGCGGCTTCGCGGAGGCGGTCTATCGGCGGCGTGGGACCCGGGCGGCACCCGGAACGCCGGAGCAGCGGAGCGCCCTGGTGGACACGATCCTCGAACGCACCCGGGCCCGGGAAGCATGGTCCCCCCCGAAGGAGGAGGCCCTCGGATACGACCCCCTCCAGGCCATGGAAGCGGTTCGCAACGAGGTGGTGGGCGCGCGGACGGAGGCGGAGCTGTTCTACGCCCTGGTGAAGATGAGCAACGCCCGCCGGGATTCACACCTGTCCGTGGCGCCGGTGGAAGGGGGGCTCCGCCCCCCCGAGAGGGCGGCACGGCGGGCACCCATCGACGTGCTGCCGGACTTCACGGACGTCCGGCGCCCCACCTTCTTCGTGTCGGGGGTGGACGCGGCGTTCGCCGGAGGAGCCGTCGCGCCCGGCGACCTGATCGTCGGCGTCAACGGCCGCCCGATGGCCGACTACGTGGCCACCTTCTCGGCCTGGACCCGGCATTCGTCCACCCACGGTCTGGTGTGGGACCTGGCGGAGAAGCTCCCGCAGCACGCCCCGGACACCCCGCCCTGGCTCTACCGGGAGACGCTGGACCTGGAGCTCGAGAAGCCGTCGGGAGAGCGGTACGCCGTGTCCCTGCCGTACCTGGACCCCGACGCTGTGGACGTATCGTCGGCGGAGGCCGAACTGTACCCGGGCTTCAGCACGGTCCTGGAGCGCTTCAACTTCAACGTCCTGCGGCCGGACGACGGCCGGGAGGTCGTGCTGCTCCAGTGGCTGGACTTCGAGTACGAGCTGATCCAGGACGTGGTGGACCTGATGGAGTACGCCGAGCGGGAAGGCATCCTCGACCACGCGCTCGTGATCGACGTCACGGCCAGCAGCGGAGGATCCCGGGGCGCCTACGCCATCCAGCGGCTGGTGGACCGTCCGTTCCGGACCACCTTCGGCAACATCCGCATCAGCGACGTGGGCATCGACATGATCCGGGCGTGGGCGTCCGAACCGGACGACCTGGAGGCCCCGGACATCCTCGGGCTCGACGAGAGCGGAAGCTGGCTCCACGAATGGGCGCGCACGGACGCCATGGCGGCCATCGAGCGGGGCGACGCGTACACGCCACCGGTGCCCTTCAAGCTGGCCCATCTCCCTCGGGACTCCGACGGAATCCTGCACCCCGCCCCCGTCCACTTCCGTGGCCCCGTGGCCATCATCGGAGGGCCCAGCGGCGGCTCCCACCTCGATCAGTTCGTGGCGATGTTCGCCGACAACGACCTGGCGTTCACCATCGGCATGCCCACCGGCGGATACAGCAACACGTGGGAGGCCGAGGAGGTGCTGACCCTTCCGGGCACGGGGCAGCCCCTGGCCCGGTTCATGTGGAACGTCGGGCACACCCTGCGCCCCGACGGCCGGATCCTGGAGGGCAATCCCGTCCAACCCGACGTGTACGTCCCCCTCACGCGGGACAACTTCCGGACCTACCACCGGGACCTCCTTTCGGCGGCGTTGGCCCGGATCCTCCGCAGCATCAGTTGACGGAGGGCCTCGGAGCCGACCATGAGCTACGACTACACCATCGACGTGGCCCGCCGCCTGATCGTGGAGCGGTGGACCGGCAGCGTGACGCTGGAGCGACTCCGGGCCGCACTCGCCACCATCGAGAAGGACCCCACGTTCGACCCGCGGTTCGATGCCGTGTCCGACTACTCCGAGGCGCGGCTGGCGCTGACCATGGACGATCTCCGGGCGTTCCAGGCGGACGTCCGGTCCCGGGGCTGGCCGGGCCAGGGTCGCAGGGCGGCGGTGGCCCCGACGGATGTCCAGTTCGGAGTGGCCCGCCAGGCGCAGGGGTTGTGGCAGATCGATGGCCTCAACGTGTTCCGCAGTGCCGAGGCCGCCCTCGACTGGCTGGGGGCGGCGGCGCACGGTGACGACGCCTGATCGGCCGGTGAAGGCGCTCCTGGTGACCCTCGCGGTCCTGGTGGCGCTGGGCGTGGCCACCAAGCTCTACTCCGGTCCCGCGGCCGGGTGGGTCCGCGGCAGCGCCGGAGGGCTCTTCTACGTGGCCTTCTTCTCGATCCTCGTCCTGGCGTTACGGCCCGACTGGGCTGCCTGGAAGGTGGCGAGCCTCGTCTTCCTGGCCACCTCGGGCCTCGAGGTGCTCCAGCTCTGGCATCCTCCCGCCCTGGAACGCGTGCGCTCCACGTTCGTCGGCCAGACCCTGATCGGGGGTCACTTCTCGTGGCAGGACCTTCCGTTCTACGCCGTGGGTGCCCTCGTGGCCGTGGGCATCGCAGGGAGACTCCGGGCGCCGGCGGCGCCGACCTGGCCAACGGAGTGCTCCTGGTCTACACCCGCGGTCGCGGACCGTACGTGTCCCCGCTCCGGACGGTACGGTAGCCCGACGCGGCACGGGTCCGGCGGAGCGTAGCGGGGCGGGGTCGCTGCACGTATCCTGTGCGCCACATCCCCTCGCCGCCTGGGAGGCCTCTCGTGAAGCGATTCGTCCACTTCGCCCTGGTGGCGACGGCCACGGTCGGCTGCGACGGCCCGGCGGGGTCGGCCGGCGGCGACGCGGTGGCGCGCGACAGCGCCGGAATCCACATCGTCGAGCACCCCGCGGACCCGGGTCTGGTCGCTCCGCCCCTGACCCTGACCGACCCCCTGTTCGCGCACGGGAGCCGACCCGGCGACCACCTGTTCGACCGCATCGTGGACGGAGCGATCCTTCCGGACGGGAGCATCGTGATCGCGGACATCGGCGCGTCGGAGATCGTGCGGATCGCCCCGGACGGGGGTTCGCCCGTGGTCCTGGCCGGCTCGGGCCAGGGCCCCGGAGAGGTCCGCTTCCCCATCGGCGTCCACGCCCTCGGCGGCGATTCCGTCCTGGTGGAGGACGACGGCAACGGGAAGTTCCTGGTGCTCCGCGGGCGCGACGTGGCCGAGGTGATCAGCGTGGCCGGCGACCCGCAGCTCGCGCGTGGCCTCCGGGCCCACGCGATGGACGGGAGCGGACGTCTGCTGATGACCACATCGTCGTACATGTCCGACGCCGGGACCGGATGGATTCCCGGATCCATGGTGCGCTTCGACCCCGCCGACCGCGCCGCCGATACGGTGGCCACGTTCGACATGGCCTTCTCCCGGCCCCACGACGGCCCGCGGAACCCGTTCGCCCCCTTCGGCCACGTGTCCGCGTCGTCCGAGGGGTTCGTCGTGGGCCGGTCCGATCGGCCCGAGCTCCTGTGGCGGCACCCCGACGGCACCCCCGCGCGGATCGTGCGCTGGAATCCGACCCGGGTGTTTCCCGACGAGTCGGACCTGGAACGGGTGGAGGCCCGGTTGCGTGAAGACCTGCCACGCATGAACCCGGGACTGCCGGCCAGCCGGCTCGAGGGGTTCATCCAGGAACAGATCGCCCGGCTCCAGGTGGTGCCCGACGAGCCCCTGCCGCTCTTCGTGGAGCTGATGGATCATGGCGATGCCGGGGTGTGGCTCCGCGCCTACGAGCCTGCGGGGGACTTCTTCGGAGGTGGCTCCGGCTACCGGGTGGTCTCGCCCGACGGTCGGTCGTTCCGGTCCCTGGGCTTCTCCACGCCGACGCGGGTGCTGGACGTGGCGTACGGGCGGCTCCTCGGCATCTTCCAGGACGACCTCGACGTGCAGCACGCGGTGGTCTACGCCTTCGAGGGGCGGCCGTGACGGGCCGGGGGCCCCTGCCCGGCGGACGGACCGCGGCCGTGGCACCGGCCCTGCTCCTGGCGGCCGCCTGCTCCGCGGCCTCGGACGGGCCGCCCGCTCCCGACACCTGGCGCGTGTCTGCCACGCCCACCCTGACCATCGGGGCCCTCGAGGGCGATTCGGCCTACCTGTTCGAGCGCATCGCGTCGGCACACTTCGCCGGAGACGGCCGCATCGTCGTGGCGGACGGAGGCCTGTCGGTGGTGCGCGTGTTCGGCCCGGACGGACGGTTCCTTCACCAGTTCGGCCGCCTCGGCGACGGCCCGGGGGAGTTCCGGAACCTCCGGGCCACCTGGATGGTCGCTCCGGACACGGTAGGCGCGTGGGACGACCGGCTGGCCCGGCTCACCTACGCCTCCCTGGACGGGGCGGTGGCCCGCGTCGTGACGCTGATGCCCGGAGCGGGCGTGCCGCCGGGAACGCACCTCGACTTCCTGGCCGGCGTCCGGTCCGACGGCTCGGTGGTGATCGGCTCGGTCGCCCTGGGAGGCGCCGACGCGGACGGACGGCGGCGCGATGTCGTGGCGCTCCATGCGTTCGACGCGAGCGGCACCTTCACCGACACCCTGGCCACCCTCGGCGGCCTCGTGCGGCAGCAGATGGGTCAGGCCACCGCCCCGCTTCCGTTCTCGCCGTTCCCCTTCGTCGCCGTGGTCCGGGACTCGGTGGCGGTGACCGACGGATCCAGTCCGACGGTCCGACTTCTGGCGCCGGACGGCGGCGTGCGGGAGGTGGCGTTTCCTCCGAACGAGGTCGCTCCGGACTCGGCCCGGGCGATGCTCCGTGACGCGCTGGAAGCCCGCGAGGCCATGATGCTCCGGTTCCTCCCCGACGCCCCGCCGACCCGGGCCGTGCCCCACATCGCCGGTCTGCTGGTGGACGATCGCGGACGCCTCTGGACCAAGGTGTTCGACCCCGGCACCGACGCGGCCTGGCTCGACGGGGGACGGCAGGTGCAGGGCGGCACCTGGTGGGTGGCCGACCCCGCCGGGCGGGTGGTGGCCACGGTGGCTCTGCCCCCCTCCCTCCGGCCCCTGGAGGTCCGCGGTGACCGGGTCCTGGGCGTGAGCACCGACGCCCTGGGTGTCCAGCGCGTGGCCGTCCACACCCTCGGCGGTGCGCCCGGCTCATGACGGAGGAGAGGCGATGAAGGGACGTCGGTGCAGGGCCTCGTCGGCGGCGGTGACCCTGCTGCTCGTGGGGGCGTCGGCAGTGGCCGGCCAGAACGCCGACCACCACCACGCGCTGGCAGGCTTCGGTGCGGGTGCCTCGGTGGCCGCTGCGGTGTTCGCCCTGGACGGGGTGCAGGGGTCGTCGTGCATCGGGTCCGGCCCCTACCTGCGGAACTGCCGGGCGGTGTTCCTGGCCGCGGAAGCACTCGGCGGCGGCGTGGGGGCGCTGATCGGCAGCCGGATCCGGACCGCGGATCCGCCGACCCGTGCGAACCGGCTGATGGTCGGGTCGGTGGTGGGCGCGAACGTCGCGTTCCTGGCGTCCCTGGCCGCGTGCTCGCAGGAAGACGATGCCAATCCGGCCATCCTGTGCGGATACGACGGCATGGTCTCGACCCACGCCGTGGTGTCGGGGGCGGTCGTGGGCGCCTTGCTGGGCGAGGTGATCGGGCGCGCGGCCCGCATGGAGAGGGGTCCCGGCATCACCGTGGGACCGGGCGGCATGCTGGTGGTGACCATCGGCGTGGGCGGAGGCCCGCTTGAGAGACGGGCTCCGCCCCCCCACGTTGGCCGCACACCGTAGCGCGGACCCCGGGGCCGAGTGACGCCGACCGGGCCTCCGCACGCCGCACCCTCGCGGGAGTCCTGCCCATGCGCCGCACCGCCCTGTTCGTTGCCCTGGCCGCCACCGTCGCGTCGGGCACCCTCGACGCCCAGACCGCCCGCCGTCCGTTCCTGTTCAAGGACTCCCGGGCCGAGCTCGCCCAGGCGCGGGCTCGCGGGGAGGCCGACGTGCTCCTGGTCATGGCCGCCGTTCCGGGGCGCACCGCCGACCTGGCCCGGGCGGTGGCGGCCGCCGGGGGGACGGTCCAGTTCCGCGACGACGAGGTGGGCTACCTCCGGGCCCGGGTGCCCCTCGAGGGCGTGGAGGCACTGACGGGGAATCCGGCCCTCCACAGCGTGGACGTCTCCCTGACCCCCGGGCGCCCCCGGACCTTCGCGCTGGCCGACGGCGAAGGGCCGGTGGGGCCGGAGCGGCCCCTGGAGCGGGCACCGCAGGCGCAGGCGGACACGGTGTGGCCCCCGCGGCTGACCGACCGTCCGCTGACCAACCGCTATCACCCCTGGGGCGACACGAGGGCCCTGGACTACCTGGAGGCCAACCCGACCTACGACGGGCGCGGCGTGTCGATCGCCATGATCGACATGAACCCGGACATGCTCCTGCCCGAGCTCCAGACGGCCCGGGCGCTGGACGGCTCCGTGATTCCCAAGATCGCCCACTTCGGCACCGCCATCGACGCCCGGGAGGAGCCCGACGGCCGGTGGCTGGCCATGGACGACGCGGTGCAGGCCACCGGCGGCAGCCTGACCTGGCGGGATTCGACGTTCCGCGCCCCCCGCGACGGCGCCTTCCGCATGGCCTACTTCGACGAGTCCGGCGACGACCAGTCGCAGGGCGCCGCCGTGGAGAAGGACGTGAACCGGGACGGCAACCCGGAGGGCTCGAGCCGGCTCTTCGCGGTGCTCTGGGACGAGGACGCGGGCGAGGTCTGGGTGGACACCGACCAGGACCGTGACTTCACGGACGAGACCGCACTGGGCGACTTCTCCGACCGCCCGGTCTTCGGCGTGTTCGGCACGGACGATCCGGACACGCCGGTAAGGGAGTCCGTCGGCTTCGGCGTCCAGATCGACGCGGAGCGTCGGCTGGTGGCGCTGAACCTGGGCGTGGCCAGCCACGCCAGCCTGGTGGTGGGCGCGGCGGTGGGCAGCCGGGGAGAGAACGGCCGCTTCGACGGTATGGCCCCCGGCGCCCAGCTGATCAACATCTCGGAAGGGGGCGCGGCCTACGGCCAGACCGAGTCCACGATCCTGTCGGCCCAGGCCGGCGCGGACGTGATCTACTTCGAGCAGAGCTCCTACATCACCCGGACCTACCTGCCCCGCGACGGCCGCCTGGTGCCCTCGGTCATCGGGGAACGCCTGGTGGAGCGCTACGGCACGTCGATCCTGTCGCCGACCCACAACTACCCGATCGTGGGCGCCATCGACGACATCGTCATGGGGCGCGGCGTGATCGGGGTCAACGGGCAACGAAAGCAAGGAGAACTTCTTCCTGAACCACGGCGTGCGGGTGGAGCACGACGACAACCTGCTCATCACCGGTGGCTACGGCCCCATGGGCAACGGCGCCCTCAAGCCCGACATCATCTCGCCGTCGAACTACGTGAGCACGGCCCAGGGCTTCGTGGACGGCCGGGCGCTTCCGGGGCTGTTCGAGCTTCCGCCGGGCTACACGATCGCCGGAGGCACCTCCACGGCCACGCCCACCGCGGCCGGCGCGGTGGCGCTGCTGATCAGCGGAGCGCGCCAGGCGGGCATCGCCCACGACCCCTACTCCCTGAAGTGGGCGGTGACGCGGGGGGCGCGATGGGTGCCCCACATCGCGGCGTACAAGCAGGGCAACGGCGTGATCAGCGTGGCCGGCGCCTGGCAGATCCTGCAGGCCCTCGACCAGGGCGCGCTCCGCGTGGACATCGAGGCCCGGGCGCCGGTGCGCCATCCGTACAGCCATCTCCTTCCCACCCCCCACGAGGGCGTGGGCCTCTACGAGCGCAGCGGATGGGAGCCCGGTGACCGGGAGGAGCGGGTGATCACGCTGACCCGCAGCTCCGGCCCCGGCGAAGCCATGACCTTCGAGGTGACCTGGGACGGCAACGGGCACGGCGCCTTCTCGTCGGCGCGGACCGTGACGCTGCCCCTCGACACCCCCGTCGACTTCCCCGTCACCGTGGCGCCGGAGGAGCACGGAGTCCACACCGCCCACCTCACCCTCCACCACCCCCGGGTGGCAGGGTACGCCTTCCGCATGCTGGCCACCGTGCTGGCGCCGCATCGCCTCGACGCTTCGAACGACTTTTCCCGGACGCTGGAAGTGGCCGTGGAGCGGCCGGGCAACACGAGCCGGTTCGTCCACGTGCCGGAGGGCGCGGGCACGCTCCTGGTCGACGCCGGCTGGAAGGACCGGTCGGTGAGCCTTTCCGTGTCGGCGCCCGACACCCGTCAGGTGCGGGGGCAGGTCATCGAGCGGTCGTCCGGGACCACGCACGTGATCACCGACCCCATGCCGGGGGTCTGGGAGATCCGTCTGAGCGACGTGGAGGATACCCGCACCTTCGACTGGCAGCAGGCCAAGAAGGACGAGCCGGTGCCTCCGACGCCGGCGACGCTCCGGGTGTCGGCGCTGGCCGTCGACGTGGAGCGGCTCCAGGAGGACGGGGGCGAGTCCGGCGACGGAGACGCGGACGCGGTGGGAGCCGTGCGGATCTCCAACCGGATGGCCCCGTTCGAGGGCGGCGCCGTGAGCACCGGGGTGGGAAGCGCCCGGCGGGAGACGCTGGAGCTGGAGCACCGTGCGCAGCGGGTGTTCACCGTGGACGTCCTGCCGGGAACGACGGCGCTCGTGGCCGAGCTGGGCCACGTGTCCGACCCCGAGGCCGACGTCGACCTGTACGTGTTCGACTGCACCGACGCCGAGGAGGGCTGTCAGGCGGTCCGGGCCGACGGCGATCCGGTGGGGGCCGAGCGGGTCTTCGTGAACGCCCCGAAGGCCGGCCGATGGACGGTCGTGGTCGACGCCTTCGACGTTCCCTCGGGGTCCACCACCGCGGCGTACGTGGACGTGGTGGTCAATCCCGCGTACGGGACCGTGACCACGTCCGACCTTCCCCAGGAGCGCACCTCCGGAGAGCGGTGGGTGGCGCAGGTGGGTCGATGGGCCGCGCCGGCCAACCACGGGGCGGGCCGGACCCCCTGGGAGGGACTCGTGATCCAGGGCTCGAAGGACGGCGCGACCTACCCCGTGGCCCTCGTGCCTCTGGATCATGGTGGCGGGGACCACGGCGGCGGGGACCACGGTGGGCGCTAGGCACGCCCTGGCCGCCGCGCTGCTCCCGGGGCTGGCCGCGGCGGCCCTCGCGTCCGTTCCGGTGGACGCCCAGACCGTGCGGTCGGCAGCCGAGGTGGTGGCCGCCGCCACCGACGAGGAGTGGCGCGGCCTCGACCCGGACAACACGGTCTACTTCGAGATGGAGGGAGGCCGGGTGGTGGTGGAGCTGGCGCCCTGGGCGGCGCCACGCCACGTCGAGGCCCTGCGCGCCATCGTGCGGGGGGGGCACTACGACGGCGCCCCGGTGGTCCGGTCCCAGGACAACTACGTGGCCCAGTGGCGGGTGGCGCCTCCGGCGGAGGGTGCCTCGCTCCCGGGATGGCTGTCCGACGCGCTCGCCGCCGAGTTCACGACCTCCTCCGGTGGGCTGCCCTTCACCCCCCTCCCCGACCCCGACGTCTATGCCGCCGAGGCCGGGTTCACCCGGGGCTTTCCCGTCGGGCGGGAGCCCGGCTCCGGCACCACGTGGATCGCCCACTGCTACGGAACCGTGGCCGTGCCCCGGGGCAACGACCCCGACGCGGCGAGCCCGGCGGGGCTCTACGCCGTCACGGGACACGCGCCGAGGCACCTGGACCGGAACGCGACCGTGGTGGGCCGGGTCGTGCAGGGGATGGAGCACCTGACCACCCTGCCCCGCGGCACGGGCACCCTCGGCTTCTTCGAGACGCCCGAGGAACGGCCGCTCATCCGCTCCGCGCGGATGGGCTCGGATCTGGACCCCGCCGACCGGGTCGCGGTGGAGATCCTCCGCACGGACTCGGAGTCGTTCCAGGCCTGGGTCCTGGCGTCGCGGACCCGGACGGAGGAGTGGTTCGTCCACCCGACCGGGCGCATCGAGCTCTGCAACGTCCGGATCCCGGTGCGGGCCGTGCCCTGAGGGGGGACGCTCCTCGGGGCGCTACCCGCGCTGGTGCCACGCCCGGAGGATGGCCGCTTCCTTCTCCGCCGACAGGCCGGTGGTCAGGGCCCGCTCCCGGCCCGGCTCCTCCTTCCACCACGCCAACGTGTCCCGGGCCGTGTCGGCCAGCGGCCGGAAGGTCAGGCCGGCCTCGATGGCCTTGGTGTTGTCCCACGCCATGAAGCCCGCCGTCTCGGGTCCGGGATAGACCCAGACCGGCATCTCCATCCAGGCCCCCACGTCGTGTTCGCGGAGGAACGCGGCGGGGATCCACGTGATCCGTACCGGGGCCGCGGTCACGGCCCGGACACCGTGGAGCATCTCGGCCATGGACATGGGTGCTTCGGGACCCACCGCGTTGTAGGTGCCCTCGGCCTCCTGCTCGACGAGGCGCACGTTGAAGCCGCCCAGGTCCCGCACGTCGACGATCTGGGCACCCACCGTCCCGTCTCCCGGGGCCACGACCTCGCCGCCCCGGTCCATGCGCACGGGCCAGTACGTGAATCGGTCGCTCCGGTCGCCGGGACCCACGATGAGCCCGGGACGCACCACCAGGCCGCGGTCGCCGAACGTCTCGAACACCACCCGTTCGCCTTCGGCCTTGTTGGGCCCGAACGCCCGCTCGTCGCCCGAAGCCACGGCGTCCTGGTAGTCGGCGCGGGAGAAGACCGGAGCGTCCTCGGCCTGGCCCAGGGGCGCGTTGTCGGAGTGGGCCGACAGCGACGACACGAACAGGTAGCGGCCGACGGATCCCTCCAGCACCCGACACGCGTCGGCCACCCACGGCGCCAGGTTGGCGGACGTGTCGAGAACCGCGTCCCACGTCCGGCCCTCGAGGGCGGAGTAGTCCGGCTCGGCCCGGTCTCCCACCAGCTTCTCCACGTCGGGAAAGAGGTGCGTGTTGGTGCGCCCCCGGTTGAACAGCGTGACCGTGTGGCCCCGGGCCAGGGCGTACTCCACCTCGGCGGGCCCGAGGAAGCCGGTGCCCCCGAGGAAGAGGAGACGGAGGGGGTGCGCGGCCCGGCCCACGGAACCGATCGCGGTGGCGGGGGCCCTCCGCCGGACGGGCCCGTCGCCCGCGGCGGGCAGCGGCACGCCCCCGAGTCCGAGTCCGGCGCCGGTGGCGGCGGCTGCAGCCAGGAAGTCCCTTCTCGTGGTCATGACCGTTCTCCCATGTGAGGTACAGCACCGCCGCGAGACATCACACTAGGCCGCGGCGCGGGGAGGGACCAGCACCGCCCGGAGCCGCCCGGTGGCGACTCCGCCGGCAGGGCGGGTATGATGGCCGCCGCCTTCCTCCCCTTCCCGCACCCGATCCCCCTGGATGACCCCGCGTCACCCGACCGGAACCCTCTGCCGTGCCGTCCTGTGCGCCGCCGTGCTCGGCCTGCCCGGGTCGGCCGCCGCCCAGGCCGCCGGCGCGTCCGACACGGTCACCGTCCGGGTGCGCACGGTGGCCGCGGGGGGGCCCGTGGAGGACGTGGTGGTGGAGGTGTCGGGCGTGCGGCGCCTGACCGACGCCCTGGGCGCGGCCGACTTCCGACTGCTGCCGGGCGACCACCGCATCACCGCCGAACGGATCGGGTTCGCGCCCGCCGAGACGCGCCTCCTGCTGGCCCCCCGCGACACCACGGTGGTCCTGCGACTGGAGGAGGCGGCCGTCGAGACCGAGGGGCTGGTGGTGACGTCGGGGCGGACCGAACGGCGCATCGAGGAGGAGCCGCTCCGCATCGAAGCGGTGTCGCGGGAGGAGGTGGAGGAGAAGCTGTTGATGACCCCCGGAGACATCGCCATGCTCCTCAACGAGACGGCGGGCCTCCGCGTGCAGCCGACCGCACCGTCGCTGGGAGGCGCCAGCGTCCGGATCCAGGGTCTCCGCGGCCGGTACACCCAGATCCTGACCGACGGGATGCCCCTGTACGGCGGGCAGGCCGGCGCGTTGGGTCCCCTCCAGGTCCCGCCCATGGACCTGGCCCGGGTCGAGGTCATCAAGGGTGCGGCGTCGGCCCTCTACGGCCCCACCGCCCTCGGGGGGGTGGTCAACCTCATCTCCCGCGCCCCCGACCCCGCCCGCGAACTGATCCTGAATCAGAGCACCCTGGACGGCACCGACGTGGTGGGGTGGCTGGCCGACCGCTGGAGCGA
This sequence comes from Longimicrobiales bacterium, assembly GCA_040216925.1. Lineage (GTDB taxonomy): Bacteria > Gemmatimonadota > Gemmatimonadetes > Longimicrobiales > Gaopeijiaceae > JAJCZZ01. The sequence continues at coordinate 60,136 of JAVJOF010000024.1, read as the reverse complement.
ACGCTGGGGCTACACGGTCCTGGCCGGCGCCCACCGTCAGGACCACGCGGACGTGGACAGCGACGGGTGGGCCGACGTGCCGCGCTTCGGCCGTCTGTCCGTCCGCCCCCGGCTGTTCTGGGACGACGGCGACGGCGGGTCCGCCGTGCTGACCGTGGGGGGAATGCTCGAGGATCGGGAAGGAGGCACGGTGCCCGGCGCCCGCACCCCGGCGGGCACGCCCCACGCGGAGGCCCTCGACACCCGGCGGCTCGACGCCGGCCTGGTGGGCCGCAAGGTGCTGTCGGACCGCCGGTCGCTGTCGGCCCGGGCCTCGGCCTCGATCCAGGGGCACGAACACCGCTTCGGAGATCGGCGCGAGAACGACCGGCACCGGACGGCCTTCGCCGAGGTGGCGCTGTCCGGCCAGGACGGCCGCCACCTGTGGGTGGTGGGTGCGGCGGTCCAGCACGACGCGTACGACCACGACGAGCTTCCGGCCTTCTCGTTCGCGTACACGGTGCCCGCCCTGTTCGTCCAGGACGAGGTCCGTGTCTCCGACTGGATGACGCTGGCCGCCAGCGTCCGCCACGACCAGCACAGCCGCTTCGGAGGCTCCCTGAGTCCCCGGATCTCCACGCTCCTCCAGGCGGCAGAGTGGGTGGCGCGGGTCTCGGCCGGCACGGGGTTCTTCGCGCCCACGCCGTTCACCGAGGAGGTCGAGGCCGTGGGCCTGGGACGGGTGCGTGCGCCGGGGGACTGGGTCGAAGAACGCGCCCGGAGCGCCATGGTGGACGTGGGCCGGAGCTACGGCCCGGTGGAGGTCAACGTCAGTGCCTTCGCCTCCACCATCGACGATCCCCTCCAGACGGTCCGCAACGACGACGGCACGCTGACCATCGAGAACGCCCTCGGGGGTGCGGTCGAGACCTGGGGCACCGAGCTGTTCGCCGCGCTGCGCACGGGCCCGTGGCGGCTGATCGGGTCGCACGCCTACCTGCGGTCCACGGAGCCCACGCCCGGAGGCACCGGCCGCCGGGAGGTTCCGCTCACCCCCCGGAACTCCGTGGGCGTCGTGGGCGCCTACGAGCGGGAGGACTGGGGGCGCATCGGGCTCGAGGCCTACTACACCGGGCGTCAGGAGCTGGACGACGACCCCTACCGGAACGTGTCGGCCCGGCACCTGATCCTCGGCCTTCTGGTGGATCGCCGGATCGGGCCGTTGCGCGTGTTCCTGAACGCCGAGAACATCCTGGACACCCGACAGACGCGCTACGATCCGCTCCTCCGGTCGGCACGGACCCCGGACGGTCGGTGGATCACCGACGTCTGGGCTCCCCTCGAGGGGAGATCGTTCAACGGAGGCGTCTGGTTCAGCTTCTGAGTCCCACCCGCGACGCCTGGACGCTTCATGCCTCTCTACACCGACACCCTGCTCTCGCTGGCGGAGATCGCCGCCGCCTTCGCCGGGTTCGCGGCGCTCGTGAGCGTGATCCGGCGAAGCACGAACCAGCCCGCGGAGGCGGCCCACGACCTCCTCCGGCTCCGTCTGGTGATCGGGGGAAGCGTGGCCGGCGTGGCTGCGGCCCTCGTCCCGGTGGGGCTCCAGGCCTACGCCTTCGACCCCGCTCTCACGTGGCGTGTGGCCGCCGCCCTCTTCCTGGTGTTCGACAACAGCATCCTGGCGTCGTTCGTCAGCGCGTACCGACCGGTCCAGGGCTCCTTTCCGCCCGACCGCCTTGCCGTGTCCGTGGTCATGACCCTGGAGGTCCTCGAGCAGGTGAGTCTGGTCGCCGTGGTGCTGGGGCTTTTCGCCGGGAGCGCCGCGGCCCTCTACGTGACGGCCCTCATCGCGAACCTGTGTCAGGCCGGCTTCATCTTCGTCCGGTTCGTCGGCTCGGCCTTCCGAGCCGAACTCGATCCGGGGGACTGAGCGGGTGAGACACATCCCCATCGCGTGGTTCGCCGTGGCCCTGACCGCCTGTGGTGCCCACCGAAGTGGCCTTCGTGACCGACCGCGACGGCAACGAGGAGATCTACGTCATGGACGAGGCCACGGGCGCGGCCACCAACCTGACGGCCCACGACGCCACGGACTACGGCTACTCGTGGTCGCCCGACCGCACGGCGCTGGCCTTCGGGGCGCTCGCCCCGGCGCAGGAAGGCGCGGAGCCCACGCTGCAGATCTTCCGGTTGACCTCGACACCGGCCAGGAGGTTCAGCTCACGCGGCTGGAGGGGCACAACCCCGACCCCAAGTGGGCGCCGGACGGCGCGAGCCTGATCTTCTACGGGCAGGTGGGGGAAGGTCCTGTCCGTCGGCTACGGCCCCGCACACCACGCTATCCCTGGAGGAACCGCACCTCGCCGGTGGCGATGTCGTACATGGCGCCGGCCAGGGCGATCCGCCCTTCCTCTTCCATCCCCGCCAGCAGCGGGCTGCGCTCGCGGATCTCGTCGAGCACGAGGCCGACGTTCGCTTCCGCGACCTGATCGACGTAGGCACCGTCGTCCGCGTTCCGGGCCCCGTCCACCGACTGGACCGCCGGCTCGATCTTCTCCACCAGGGCCGTGAGGTTCCCCAGGCGGACCTCACCGACGGCGCCTTTCACCGCACCGCAGGCCGTATGTCCCAGCACGACGACGGACTTCGATCCAGCCACGGCACACGCGAACTCCATGCTGCCCAGCATGTCCTCGTTGACGATGTTGCCCGCCACCCGGGCGCCGAAGATGTCGCCGATGCCCTGGTCGAAGACCGTCTCGAGGGGGACCCGGGAGTCGATGCACCCCAGAACGACGGCGTGAGGGTACTGACCCGAGGCGGTGGCGCGAACCTGCTGTGCGTAGGCCCGGCCCAGCCCCCGGGCGTCGACGAAGCGGCGATTGCCCTCCTGCAGCAGGGCAAGGGAATCGGCCGGGGTCAGCGATTCCTGCGACGCCTGCGTCAGCGTGCGGCCCGTGGGTGCCATTCCGGCGGCGGCCTGCGGGTCGGCAGCCTCCTCTCCGGATCCGCAGCCGGCCAGGCCGAGGCCCAGGGCCGAGGCGCCCAGCATTCCCGCGAATGCGCGGCGATCGACCGTGGGGGTCGGGGCGAAGGTATCGGTGGGACGAGTATCGAGCGTCGGCATTGCGGCTGCCTCGTTCAATGGTCACGTTACACAGGAACTCACGTACAAGAATTATAATACATGAAATTCATGTCAATGGTTGGGGGTGAGGAATGGCACATTCGCATGCTCCGTGGCACTTCCTGACCAACCACGCCCACGTGCTGCTGTGCATCTCGGCCGACCCGGACATCACGGTCCGGGAACTGGCCGATCGGGTGGGCATCACCGAGCGGGCGGTGATGCGGATCATCGGCGAGCTGGACGAGGGGGGGGCGCTGGACCGGGAACGCGAAGGGCGGCGGAACCACTACACGCTTCATCCCGAGCTCCCGCTGAGGCACCCGGTGGAGCAGCACTGCACGGTGGGAGATCTGATCCGGATGTTCCGCGAGGGACGTCCGGCGATCCGGGAAGAAGGCTAGCCCGGGCCCCGGGGCCCGGGGGCCGCCAGCTCGCGCAGGACATCCAGGAGTTCGTCCCGGCGCATGGGCTTGGCCAGGCTGGCGGTGAATCCGTACTCCTCCGGGCGCGTCAGGACGGGGTCGTCGGCGTACCCGCTGGACACGACGATGCGCACATCCTGATCCACCTCGCGGATGCGGGCGCACGCCTCCAGCCCGCCCATCCCCCCGGGTACCGTGAGATCCAGGAGCACGAGGTCGAAGGGCCGCCCGGCCTGCCGTGCCCGCCGGAACGCCTGCACGGCCTCCGACCCGTCCCGGACGCCCTCCACGTCGTAGCCGAGGTGGCCGAGCAGCCGCCCCACGGTCCGGTGGATCACCTCCTCGTCGTCCATCAGCAGGGCGCGACCGTACCCCAGCGTCCGGGGCGCCCCTTTGACGGCCGCCGCCTCCTCCGGCACGGGTTGCCGCGCGACCGGGAGGTGGAGGACGAACGTCGTGCCGACCCCCACCTGCGACTCGACGGTGATGCCGCCCCCGTGTCGCTGGACGATGGAATGGGAGATGGCCAGGCCCAGACCGTGCCCCGCATCCTTGGTGGAGAAGTAGGGGTCGAACACCTGCCGGAGATGGTCTTCGGGAATCCCCCCGCCCTGGTCCTCGACCGTCAAGCGTACGTAGGAGCCGGCGTCCACGCCTCCGCCTTCCTCCACCTCCACGTTCTCGGCCCGGATCCGGAGCACGCCGCCGCGGGGCATGGCCTGGTCGGCGTTGATGACCAGGTTCTGGATGACCTGCGCGATCTGGCCCAGGTCCACGTCGATGGGCGAGAGATCCGGCGGGAAATCGAACTCGGGCTTGGTGTTGGACCCGCGGAGCGACTGGATGGTCGTGGAGCGCACGAGCTCCGCCGCCGACGCGGCTTCCCGGACCGGGTCTCCGCCCTTGGCGAAGGTCAGGAGCTGCCGGGCCAGATCCCGGGTCCGATCGGTGGCGTCCAGGGCCTCCTGGAGGAGCTCGGCGGCGTCGGCGTCCACCTCGAGGGTGCTCTGCAGGAGCGAGAGATTCCCGGTGATGACCGTCAGGATGTTGTTGAAGTCGTGGGCGATGCCGCCGGCCAGAACGCCGAGCGACTCGATGTTGTGGGCCCGCTGGACCTCACGTTCCAGTCGTTTCTGCTCCGTGACGTCGGCCAGGATGCTCAGGTTGAAGTCCGGCGCGATCCGCACCGCATGGTACCGCGCCACGCACCGTAGTCCGTCGGGCCGGATGTGGTGGATCTCCCCAGACTCGACTCCCCGGCTGCGGTACTCCTCGTACCGCTCGCCCGCCGAGGTCCGATCGGCCAGGCGGAGCTCGGCCACGTTCATGGACTCGAGTTCCTCGACGGAGTACCCGAGGATGTGGGCCGCCGCAGCGTTGGCGCTCCGGTAGTTGCCCCCGTCGTCGGCCACGAGGATCCCGTTGGGGCTGTGGCGCACGATGGCGTCCAGGAAGGCCTCCCGTTCCCGCAGGACCTCCTCGTTCTCCTTCAGGGACGTGACGTCCACGTTGATGCCCATCATGCCGATGATGGCGCCGTTCCGGTCGCGGACGGGGGTCCCTGACGCCTGGACATGCCGCACCGTGCCGTCCGGCCGCACGATCCGGAACTCCACGCCGTGGCTTACCTGGCCGCTGGCCACGATGGTCAGCCCCTCCTCGGCCCGCGCCAGGTCGTCCGGGTGGACCCGCTCCCGCCACGCGTCCATGGTTCCGTCGAAGGAGTCCGGCGTGACGCCGTGGATGGCCATGAGCTGGTCGTTCCATTCGAGGCAGTCCGTGGCCAGGTCGTACCGCCAGATGCCGAGCTGGGCGGCCTCCACGGCCAGGCTCAGCTCGTCCAGCGCGGTCTTCCACCCCCTCTTCCGCCTGCCGGCGGGTGGTCACGTCCTGCACCGTGGCGAACACCCGCGGACCGCGGTCCTCGAAGCGCTGGATCACGCCCATGCAGCGGACGTAGAGCACCGATCCGTCGGCGCGGAGCAACCGGTACTCCTTGGGCGGCAGGTCCGTCCGGTCCGACGCCAGGCAGCCGTCCAGCCACTCCCAGATGGCGTCCTGGTCGTCCGGGTGGTGCAGCCTCTGGTTCACGAACTCCACGTCGATCGGGGTCTCCGGGTCGTAGCCGAGCAACTCGTAGGTCGCCCGTGACCACGTGACTTCTCCGGTCTCGGTATCGAACGTGAAATCGCCCATCCGCGCGATCCGCTGCGCTTCGATCAGGCGTGCGCTGCTGTCCATGTCCACGGGGGGGCCTCCTGGGGCGCTCCTGCTGGCTCCGCCCGCCGGCACGGGACGGTCCGGGAATGTCTGGCGGCACCGCGTAAAAATGCACCGTCGCCCCCGAACGGGCGAGCCCACCCGCCCGCCTCCACCCTGCCGGGACGCGTTGCCGCGCCAACGCACGCGGTGCAGGTTGGCCGGGCCCCGCCCCTTCCACTCCACGGAGTTCCAATGCGCCGTCGCGCCGTTCCGTCGTCCCTCGCGGCCCTGGTCCTGCTGGCCGGGCCGCTCTGGCCTTCCGCGGCCACGGCCCAGACCGCCCCGCCGGACTTCGGTGCCGCCCGGGACGAGGCGGTCCGCCTGCTCCAGGGCATGATCCGGATCGACTCGTCGTCTCCGCCCGGAAACGAGACCGAGGTGGCCGAGTACATCGCGGGGGTCCTGGCCGAGGAGGGCATCGCTTCGAGCATCCACGAGATGGAGCCGGGCCGGGGGAACCTGGTCGCTCGCCTCCCGGGCGACGGAACGAAGCGCCCGATCCTGCTCATGGGACACATCGACGTGGTGGGCGTGGAGCGGGACCAGTGGACGGTGGAGCCGTTCTCCGGCGACGTCCGCGACGGCTACGTCTGGGGCCGGGGCGCCCAGGACGACAAGGGCATGACGGCCGCGAACCTGGCGGTGTTCCTGATGCTGGCGCGGTCCGGGCGACCCCTCTCCCGTGACGTGATCTTCATGGCCAACGCGGGGGAGGAGGGCATGGCCCACCTCGGCGTCGAATACATGCTCCGGGAGCACTTCGACGAGATCGACGCGGAGTTCGCCCTGAACGAGGGCGGCGGCATGGCCCTGACCGACGACGGGATCGGCCTGGTGACCGTGGCCACCACCGAGAAGGTCAGCACCCGCATGCGGCTGGTGGCCACGGGCTCGGCGGGCCACGGGTCCCGGCCGCGGCCGGACAACGCCATCATCCGGCTGGCCCGGGCGGTGGCGCGCTTCGGCGAGTGGCAACCTCCGATGCGTCTCAACGCCACCACCCGCGCGTATTTCGACCGGATGGCGGAGCGGGTGTCGCCCGAGCGGGCGTATCTCTACCGCAACCTGGAGAACCCGGCCATCTCGGAGCTGGTCCAGGAGGAACTCCGGCTGACCGACCTCACCGCCAACTCGATGCTGCGGACCTCGATCTCGCCCACGATCCTGGAGGGCGGATTCCGGCGGAACGTGATTCCCGGCGAGGCCGTGGCCACCCTGGACATCCGGGCGCTGCCGGAAGAGGACACCCTCTGGCTGAAGGCCGAGATCGAGCGGGTGGTGGACGACCCCAACGTGGCCGTGGTGCGGTTCGGCGCCCGCCGCCCCGTGTCGGACCCGATGCCCCTGGACTCCGAGCTGTTCCGCGCCATCGAGCGGGTGCAGGCGCGCCTTTTTCCCGGGGCGGCCACGGTGCCGACCATGCTGACCGGGGGCACGGACTCGTCCCAGATGCGCGCCGCCGGCATCCTGACGTACGGGGTGGGGCTTCCCACCGACGAGGCCACGGGTTCGCGGGCCCACGGCAACGACGAACGTACACCGGTGGCAGGGCTCGGGCACTTCGTCGAATTCCTATGGCACGTGGTCATGGAGGTGGCGTCATGAACGTCTCGGGACGGGTGGGCTTCCGGATCGTCACGGACCTCCCCCGGGTCGCGCCGGAGGTGGTGGACGGGTTCCGCGGTCGCGCGTCGTCCAACGTGGCCGACGCCCAGGGCCGCTTCCGGTTCATGGATCCGGGCATGCTGTCGCGGACGGGTCTGGCGCTCTGCGGGCCGGCCGTGACCGTCAACGCCCGTCCGGGCGACAACCTCATGGTCCACAAGGCCCTGGAGGTGGCCGAGGCGGGCGACGTGGTGGTGGTGTGCACCAACGGCAACACGACCAGCGCCATCTTCGGCGAACTGATGGGCCACACCGCCGTGGCGGCCGGCGTCGGCGGCATGGTGGTGGACGGGGCGGTCCGGGACGTGGACGGCCTCCGGGCGCTGGGGCTCCCGGTCTTCGCCCGCTCGGTGACCCCGGGCGGCTGCGACAAGGACGGCCCCGGCGAGATCAACGTGCCCATCGCCTGCGGCGGCGTACCGGTCCAGCCCGGCGATCTGGTCCTGGGCGACGGAGACGGCGTGGTGGTGGTCCCGCGCCTCGACGCGCCGGCCGTGCTCGAGGCCGTGGCTCGTCTGGAGGCCCGGGAAGCGCAGCGGATCCAGGCCATCGAGGGCGGCGAGTGGTTCAAGGCCGAGATCGACGAGACCCTGCGGCGGAGGGGCGTCCTGGAGTGACCGGCCCCCGCGATCCGCTCCTGATGACCCCGGGTCCCACCCGGACGCCCGACCGCGTCCTGCGTGCAGGCTGCCGGGTCCTCCACCACCGGACGCCGGAATTCTCGGCCCTCCTCGGCGAGACCCTGGAGCGGCTGGCTCCGGCGTTCGGCACCGCCGACGCCACCATCCTGCCGATCCACGCGACGGGCCGGGCCGCCATGGAAGGCGCCCTCGACAACCTGTTCCGCCCCGGAGACACCGTGGTGGCGTGCTGCAACGGGAAGTTCGGCGCGATGTGGGCCGGCTTCGCGGAGCGGGCAGGCCTCGAGGTCGTCCGCGTCGCCACGGACTGGGAGCACTCCGTCGCAACCTCCGACGTGGACGCCGCCCTGGCCGCCGCGCCCGACGCCCGGGCGGTCCTGGTGGCCTTCTCCGACACGAGCACCGGGGTCCTGAACCCGGTTCCGGACATCGCCCGGGTGGCCCGGAGCCACGACGCATTGATCCTTGTCGACGCCATCAGCGCCCTGGGCGGGGTCCCCTTCCGGATGGACGCGTGGGGCGTCGACGTGGCGGTCACGGCCTCGCAGAAGTGCCTCATGTCGGGGGCCGGCCTGGCGTTCGCCGCCGTGGGCCCCAGGGCCTGGGCCGCCTCGGCCCGCGCCGGTACGCCACGGAGCTACTGGGACTTCGAGGCCGTCCGCCGCAGCCTCCAGGGCCCCCGCCCGGAGACGCCGGGGACCACGCCGGTGTCGCTGGTCCTCCAGGTGCTGGAGGCCCTCCGGATGCTGGGCGAGGAGGGATGGGACGCCGTCTTCGCCCGGCATCGGGCCATGGCCGAGGAGGCACGGACGCAGGCGCTCCGCCTCGGCTTCGGGCTGCAGGGCACCGGGCTCGCGGACCGGTCGGCCACGCTGACCGCCCTGACGGTGCCCGACGGGACCGAGCCGGCCCGGCTCCGGGCCGGCGTGCTGGACCGGGGCATCCGGGTGGCCGGCGGTCTGGGGCCGTACAAGGACACCGCCCTCCGCATCGGTCACATGGGCGACATCCGCATGGACGACGTCGTGCGCACGCTGGATGCCCTCGAGGCGGCCCTGGCCGACCTGCGCGGGTGAGCGAGGGGTTCGGAGGGACCACGGCGGAGCGCATCCTCTCCGCCCGGGCCGGCCGCCCCGCCCGGGCCGGCGACCTCGTGGTGTGCACCCCGGACCTGGTGCTGGGCACGGACGGCTCCACCCCGATGGCCCTCGACTACTTCGAGGCCATGGGAGGCGGGCCGGTGGCCCGTCCCGACCGGGTGCTGCTGGCCCGGGACCACTATTCGCCCCCGACGTCGGCGGCGACCCGGGCCTTCCACGACCGCATGGCGGCGTTCGCCGAGGAGTCCGGCGTGGGCCTCCTGCCCGTGGGCGGCGGCATCGGGTTCCAGGTGGCCCTGGAGACCGGCCGCGTGAAGGTGGGCGATCTGGTGGTCGGCGCCGATTCCCACACGGTCATGTGCGGCGCCGTGGGCGCGTTCGCCACCGGCATCGGGTCGGCCGACCTGGCCGGAGCGCTCCGTACGGGCCGGGTGTGGCTCCGCGTGCCGGCCAGTTGGCGGATCGTGCTGGACGGCCGGCTGCCCACGGGCACGGGCGCCAAGGACGCCGCCCTGGACATGGTGCGCCGCCTCGGGCCCGACGCCGCCGCGTGGACCAGCCTGGAGTTCCACGGCCCGGGCGCCGACGCGCTCCCGGTGGAGGAGCGCATGGTCCTGTCCAACATGTCGGCCGAGGCGGGGGCCATGGCCGGGATCTTCCCATCGCGGCGCGGGCCGGGGGCGCCGTCTGCCGACGCCGTGTACGCCCGGGAGATCCGCCTCGACCTCGGCGCCCTGGAGCCGCAGGTGGCCCTGCCCCACGACCCGACCCACAGCGTGGCCGTGGCCGAGGCGGCCGGAACGGCGGTGGACTTCGTGTTCCTGGGCACCTGCACCGGCGGCCGGGTCCACGACTTCCGGGAGGCCTGCCGCGTCCTGGAGGCCGGGGGCGGCATCGCGCCGGGCGTGACGGTGGTGGTCACGCCGCCCACCGCGCACGTGCGGGCCGCCCTGAGGGCCGACGGCACCCTGGCGGCCCTGGAGGCCATGGGCGCCCACGTCACCGAGACCGGGTGCGGGCCGTGCTGCGGCACCTCGCCGCTGGTGCCTCCCGACGGCGCCCGGGTGATCTCCACGGCCAACCGCAACTTCAAGGCCCGCATGGGGCCGGCCACCGCCTCGATCTGGCTGGCGTCGCCCGCCACCTGCGCCGCCGCGGCGTCCCGGGGGCGCATCGTGGATCCGAGGGACGTGGCATGAGGGTCGAAGGCCGGGCCCGGGTGCTGGGAGACCGGATCAACACGGACTACATCATCGCGTCGGCCCGGAAGAAGGAGTCGCTGGACCCCGCCCACCTCCGGACGTGGCTCCTGGAGGCGGTGGACCCGGACTTCGCGGCGTCCGTGGAGCCCGGCGACATCCTGGTGGCCGGCGACGCGTTCGGATGCGGGTCCGCCATGGAGGTGGCGGTGACGGTCGTGCAGGCGGCGGGCATCCGGGCCGTGCTGGCGCGGAGCTTCGCCCGCACGTACTTCCGCAACGCCATCAACAACGGGCTGCTTCCGGTCACGTGCGACACGTCGGGCATCACGGAGGGCAGCCGGCTGACGCTGGAAGTCACGCCCGGAGCCACCCGGGTCCGCGACCGGACCCGGGGCACCGACATCGCTGCGGACCCCTTCCCGCCCTTCGTCCTGGACCTGCTCGAGGCGGGGGGGCTGGTGCCCTGGCTCCGCGGCGGCGGGGCCTTCGGAGACCCGGCATGAAGTTGACCACACAGATCCTGATCGGGCTGGGCGCCGGAGCCGCCGCCGGGGTGGCCGCCCAGGCGTCGGGCGTGCCCGCGCTCGTGGACGGGATCGTGGCCCTGGAGCCCCTGGGCACCGCCTTCATCCGGCTGATCAGCATGGTGGTGGTGCCTCTGGTGGTGGCCAGCCTGTTCGTCGGCACGTGCACCGTGGGCGACGTCCGGCGCCTGGGGCGCATCGGCGGACGCGCCCTGGCGTATTTCCTGGTCACGACGCTGGTGGCGTCGTCGCTGGGGCTGGGCCTGGGCGTGATCTTCCGCCCGGGGGCGTCGCTGGACGCCGGCCTTCGCGACCGCATCGCGTCCGAGTACGCCGCCACCACGGAGGGCGGCATGGCCGTGGCCGAGAGCATCTCCCTGGTGGACCGGGTGGTGGAGATCATCCCCAGGAATCCCATCGGCGCCGCCGCGGACATGCAGTTGCTCCCGCTGATCTTCGCGACCCTGCTCTTCGGAGCCGCCGCCTCGGTGCTGAGCGCGTCGCAGCGCGACCCGCTGGTGGCCTTCTTCGAGGGCGTGAACGCCATGTCCGCCGTGCTCATCGGGTGGATCATGCGGCTGGCGCCCTACGCCGTGTTCGTCCTGATCGCCGGCGCGCTGGCGCGCTTCGGATGGGAGCTGCTCCAGGCGCTGCTGTTCTACGCGGTCCTGGTCATCGTGGGCGAGCTCCTGCATGCCTTCGGCGTGCTGTCGCTGGCGTTGCGCCTCGGCGGCGTGGGCGTCCGGGCGTTCTGGCGCCACGTGGCCGACGCCCCGCTGCTGGCGTTCTCCACGGCGTCGTCCAACGCCGCCCTCCCGGTCAGCCTCGAGGTTGCCGAGCGCAACCTGGGCGTCAGCAACGAGGTGGCCAGCTTCGTCCTGCCCGTGGGGGCCACGCTCAACATGAACGGGTCCGCCCTCTACAAGGGCCTGACCGTGGTGTTCATCGCCCAGGTCTACGGCGTGGCCCTGGGTCCCGCCGAGTACCTGACCATCGTGGTGGCCTCCACCATGGCCGCGGTGGCCGGCGTGGGGGTTCCGGGCAGTTCCCTGATCACCACGTTGATCGTGCTGGGCGCCATCGGCATGGGGCCCCAGGCCGCCGCGGGCATCGCCCTGGTGGTGGGCCTGGACCGGTTCCTCGACATGTTCCGGACCGGCACGAACGTCCTCGGCGACCTGACGTGTGCGGCGGTCCTGGCCAAGGCGGAAGGCGAGACGATCGCGGCCTGACCGGGGCGCGGGCCTACCAGCCCGGCGGAAGCTCCAGTCCTGTCGAGGCGCCCGGATCGGGGATCTCGAGCGCCAGGCGCGCCGCCCCCCGGGCCGCATCGGGTTCGTCGGCCCGGGCGGCCAGCCCCATGCGCTCCAGCACCCGCTCCATGGCCGCGCGCAGCGGTCGGCCCGGCCGGAGGAGGCCGCCGCCCAGCGCCACGGAGGGGGGCTGGCTCCACGGGCCCAGACGGGCCAGGACGGTGGCCACGTGCCCTTCCAGCTCCTCGACGGCGTGGACGAGGATCTCGCCGGCCACCGGGTCGCCCTGGTCGCTGGACCGGGCCACGACCGGTGCCAGCGCCGCGACCTGGGCCTTGGTGGCGTCGGCGGCCCACTGGACCAGACGATCCACGGTCTCGAGCCCCAGCTCATCCAGGAGCGCCTCTCGCAGGGCCGTTTCGGGGGCCCGCCCGTCGGCGTGGCGGGCCACCCTCCGGAGGGCTTCCCGTCCGATGGCGTACCCGCTGCCTTCGTCGCCGATGTGATGGCCCCACCCGCCCACGCGCCCTTCCCGCCCGCTTTCGGCCCGACCCCAGGCGATGGATCCCGTGCCGGCGATGAGCAGGATGCCCGGGCCCGTAGGGAAGGCGTCGTGGAACGCCGCCACCACGTCGGTGCCCACGCGGCAGACGTCCGCCACGCCGAAGCGGGAGAGTTCGAGCTCGACCGCCGACCGGGCGGCCTCCCGCCCCGCCCCGGCCACCCCGGCCCAGACCGCCCGGGCGGGTGCGGCCGAGTCGGCGGCCCCGAGGGCGGCGAAGCAGACGTCCCGGAGCGCTTCGGCCGCCCGCTCCGGATGCCGGGCGTCGGCCAGGGCCGCCGCACCTTCGGCGCGTCCCTTCTCCACGCCCTCCCGGTCGAGCACGACGGCCCGGGTCCGGGTGCCGCCGCCGTCGACGCCGAGGTAGTACGTCACGCCTCCCGCTCCGGCTGGCGGAAGACCGTACCGGCCAGGAGCCCCACGACGAACGTCAGGAGCGAGCCCAGGGGCACGTACCACGGCCACGCCATCTGGTCGCGGAGCAGGGTGACGGTGCCGATGCCCACCACCATGCCCACGATCACGGCGCCCTGCCCCGGCTTCTTGGTCAGCACCCCCAGGAAGAAGGCGCCCAGGAGGCCGCCGTACACCAGGGACGCGATCCCCAGGGCCACTTCCACGGCGGCGGTACCGCGCGACAGGGGGATGAACAGGACGGCCCCGGCGATCAGCAGGCCCGACCACACGAGCGTGAACACCTTCCCGGCCCGGAGCAGACGCGCGTCGTCGCCGCCCGCGCCGGTCAGGGGCGCCCAGTAGTCGTAGGCGGTGGCCGAGGCCAGCGAGTTGATGGACGACGACAGGCTGGACATGGCCGCGGCGAACACGCCGGCGATGAGGAGACCGGTGATGCCCGGCGGGAGCTCCTCCACGATGAACAGCGCGAAGATCTCGTCGGAGCGCTCGAAGGCCTGCCCCTGGTAGAACGCCCACAGACCCAGGCCCACCAGGAGGAACAGGACGAACTGTACGATGACCCCGGCGCCCGACCCGACCAGGGCCAGCTGGCTCGAGCGGAGGTCCTTGGTGGTCAGCAGCCGCTGCACGATCAGCTGGTCGGTGCCGTGCGACGCCATCGACAGGAAGCCGCCGCCCAGGACGCCGGCCCACAGCGTGTAGGGCGTGTTCAGATCGAACGAGAGGTCGAGCCAGGTCGTCTTCCCCGCAGCCGACGCGTCGGTCAGGATCTGACCCCATCCCCCGGGAACCGCGGCCTGGAGGGCCACCATGGCCGCCACCGCGCCGCCCAGGTAGAGCATCATCTGGACGGTGTCGACCCAGACCACCGCCTTGATGCCGCCGTAGTACGTGTAGACCACCGTCAGCGCCCCGATGACCGCGATCGACACCGGGTACGGCCACCCCGTGATCAGGGCCAGCGGGATGGCGGTGGCGAACAGCCGCACCGAATCCGCCAGCAGGCGGGTGACCATGAAGATGGCCGACGTGAAGCGCCGGGCGCCCACGCCGAACCGGGTCTCCAGGAGGGCGTAGGCGGTGGACAGCTCGCCGCGGTAGTAGGCGGGCAGCAGGACCCCCGCCACGACGATGCGGCCCACCAGGTAGCCGATGGTGAGCTGGAGGAACGCCAGGCTGCCCACGTACGCCACGCCGGGGATGCTGAGGAACGTCAGCGTGGAGGTCTCGGTGGCCACCACGCTGAGCATGACCGCGCCCCAGGGGAGCGACCGGCTGCCCAGGAAGTAGTCGCTGCCCCCCTTCTGGCCCCGGCCCAGCCAGGCCCCCCACACGGTGGTGGCCAGGAGGTAGGCCACCAGCACGGCGCCGTCGAGGGCGGTGAATGCGTCGCTCACAGGTCCAGCCCCGGGATGTGGTCGAGAGGTTCACGGGAGGGCCGGAGGTTCCGGCCGATCCACACGAAGCACCCGGCGGCCAGGAGCAGGAGGAACACCCCCATGGCCCGGGCACCGAACAGGAGCTGGCCGACGCCGAACAACGATGCGTACACCGACGTGACGCCGGCCACCCAGTTGGTCCAGTTGAGGGGCCCGCCGTCCATGGGCTCACCGCCCAGGCCGAGGCTGGCCGACACCCGCTGCCACCCCCGTCCCCCGGGGCGCACGCGCAGGTAGAAGCTCCGCAGCACGTCGTCGTCCTCGGCCGGCGTCAGGAACGTGACCGTGAGCCAGACCACCGTGGACACGCCCACCGTGGCCAGCATGATCCACGCCCACTGCGTGGGGTCGTCGGGGTCGAGGCCCACGCCGAACCAGAGCACCACCGACGCGATGAGCGAGGCGATCATGGCGCTGATCTCCGACCACGCGTTGATGCGCCACCAGTACCAGCGGAGGATCAGGACCAGGCCGGTGCCGGCGCCCAGGGCCAGCAGGAAGCGCCACGCCCCTTCGATGCTGGTCATGAAGTAGGTGACCACCAGCGACGCAAGCATCATGAGCACCGTGCTGATGCGCGACACCCGGACCAGGTCCTTCTGGTCCGCGTCCGGCCGCACGAACCGCGCCCACAGGTCGTTGACCAGGTACGACGCGCCCCAGTTGAGCTGGGTCGAGATCGTGGACATGTAGGCCGCGGCGAAGCCGGCCAGGACCAGCCCCGTCACCCCGGGGGGCAGCAGGTCCATGATGGCCAGGACGTAGCCCTCCTTCGGATCCTCGAGGCCGGGATAGAGGATCGTGGAGGCCAGGGCCACCAGGATCCACGGCCAGGGACGCACCGCGTAGTGGGCCACGTTGAACCACAGGGTGGCCAGCACGCCGTCGCGCTCCGACCGGGCGCTGAAGATCCGCTGCGCGATGTAGCCGCCGCCGCCGGGTTCGGCGCCGGGGTACCACGACGCCCACCAGTTCACGCCCAGGTACACCGCCATGGTGATGGCGGGCATCCACGCGGCGCTCTCGCGGGGAAGCATGGCCAGCGCCGCATCGGTGGAGCCGTAGACGTCGGCCAGGCCGGTCTGCATGCCCGCGATGCCCCCCACCGCCTCGACGGCGAACACCGCCAGGATCACCGCGCCCCCCACCGCCAGACCGAACTGGAAGAAGTCGGTGACCACCACACCCCACAGGCCGCCCAGCACCGAGTAGAGCGCCGCCAGGGCGAAGCAGACCCCCATGGCCCAGACGTCGGGGACGTCCAGCGCGGTGCCCACGATGGACATCATGGCCAGGTTGACCCACCCCATGATGATCAGGTTGATGGGCAGGGCCAGGTACGCCGCCCGGAAGCCGCGCAGGAGCGCCGCGGGCTTCCCGCCGTAGCGCAGTTCCGTGAACTCCACGTCCGTGATGACGCCGGCACGGCGCCAGAGGCGGGCATAGAAGAACACGGTCAGGATCCCGCTCATGACCATGTTCCACCACAGCCAGTTCCCGGCCACCCCGTGCTGCGCCACCATCTCGGTCACGGCCAGGGGCGTGTCCGCCGCGAAGGTGGTGGCCACCATCGACGTGCCGGCCAGCCACCACGGCAGCGCCCGTCCGCCCACGAAGTACTCGCTGAGCGACGACGAGGCGCGGCGCCGCATGACGAGCCCGACGCCGGCGGCGAAGGCGAAGTAGAGGCCGATGATGACCCAGTCGAGACCGGTCACGCGGCGGGGCCTCCGGGCGCGGGTGTCGTGGAGGTAGCCGTGGCCGTGGCCGTGGCCGTGGCCGTGGTGCGCAGCTTATCCGCCGTCACCCTCCCTCCCGGGGGCTCACCGCGACGTCGGTGATGGCCAGCGCCGCGGCATCGGCGATGGCGCGGCGCAGCGCCACGTGCTTCGTGTTCTCCCGGGTCGGGTGGACCCGGTTGGTCAGGACGATGACCCAGAGGTCCAGCTCCGGGTCCATCCAGATCGAGGTGCCGGTGTAGCCGGTGTGGCCGAACGCCTCGGCCGTGACGTAGTCCCCGCCCGAGGAGCGTGGGCCGGGCGTGTCCCACCCCAGGGCCCGGGTCGAGGACGCGTCGAAGCGGGTGGTGAAGCGGTCCAGGACCTCCGCGTCCACCACCCGGACGGGGGCCGGGCGCGCCACCGGGCAGGGCTCGCCGGGCACGTCGCCGGGGATGCACGCCGGAGCCACGCCTCCGTTGAGCATCATCCGGGCGAACACCGACAGGTCCACGGCGGTGCTGAACAGACCGGCATGGCCCGCCACGCCGCCCATGGCGTCGGCGTTCTCGTCGTGGACCCGACCCCACACCATCTCGCCGCGCCACACCGTGTCCATCTCCGTGGTGGCGATGCGCGGCCGGAGCCCCGGATCGGGCGTGTAGTCGGTGTCGAGCATCCCCAGGGGGCGCCACACCTCGGCCCGGAGGTAGTCGTCCAACGTCTGTCCGGTGATCTCCTCGAGGACCCACCCCAGGGTCATGATGCCGATGTCGGAGTATGCGGTGCGGGTGTCGGGAGCCTCCTGGAGCGGCTCGTCGGCCGCCGCGTCCTTGTACGCCTGGAGGCCCAACTCGGGAAGCTCGAGGTACCAGCGCCGGAACGGGATCAGGCCCGTCCGGTGCAGCAGGAGCTGCCGGATGGTCACCTGCTCCTTCCGGGGATCTCCCCGGGACCACCACGGCAGGTACTCCACCACGCGGTCGTCCAGGGACAGACGTCCCTCTCCCACCAGCCGCATGGCCATGGTGGTGGTGCCCACGACCTTGGAGACCGAGGCCATGTCCCAGATCGACGTGGGTGTGACCGGGCGGCCGGAGCCGTAGGCCAGCTCCCCGTACCCGTCGAGCTTGACCAGGCGGCCGTAGCGGCCGATGGCCACCGCCACGCCGGAGGCCGCCGAATCGGCGAGGGCCGCCTCCACGACGGCGTCGATGAAGCCCAGGGCGTTGGCGTCCATGGCCACGGCGGTGGGATCCGCCACGGCCTGGGGCGCTCCGGTCGGACCCCGGTCGCCCCGGTCCGCGATGCCGGCCGCGACGAGGGGGTCCTCCACCGTCACGGCCGGACGGAAGTCGGAGACCTTCGCCCGGTCCAGCCCGTGCCCGAGGTCGTGGTGGGGCGGCAGGCCGATGGGCAGCCGGCCCGAGATGGCCTCCTCGCCGAAGACCGCCTTCAGGGCCGCCTGCTGGGACACGGGCCGGTCGCCCCACGCCAGGAGCAGGCTCCCGGTGGCCGGAAAGGCCGAGAGCAGGTACGGGTTGCCGAACGACACGACCACGGTGGGCTTCGACGCGTTGGCCGCCGCCACGAGCCGGCGCAGGGCAGCGGGCACCGACGACGAGTCGGAGCCGGCCCCGGCGGACACGTAGGCGCTGACCAGCACGCGGTCGGCGCCTTCCACGGCGGCATGGGCCCGGGCGTACGCGGCCGAGTCGGAGCGCTCGTCGAGGCGCACCGCGTCCACCGCGGCCACACGCTCCAGCAGCCCGGGACCGAACGTCCGGTCCGCCCACGGCCAGCTCGACCGGGCCCACACGACGTGGGCCACGCGTCCGGCGCCCGCCGCGTCCATGGGTACCAGAGCGCCCTGGTCGCGCACCAGCACGATGGAGCGGGAAGCGGCACTGTCGGCGAAGGCCAGGTGCGCCCCGCTGCCCACGACTTCGTCCACGGCGTCGAGGGACACGAAGCGGTTCCGGTGAAGCCCCATGCGGGCCTTCAACTCGAGGATCCGCCGCACGGAGGCCTCGATGCGCGCGGGGGTCAGGCGACCCTGCTCCACCGCCCCGACCACCGCCTCGATGGCCGCCGGTACGTCCCGAGGCGACAGGATGACGTCGGCACCGGCCTCCACGGCCCGGACCGACGCCTCGCCGATGCCGTACCCGTCCGTGATGGCCCGCATGGCCATGGCGTCGGTGAACAGAAGGCCGTCGAAGCCCAGGTCCGCCCGGAGCAGCCCGGTCATGAACTCGGGCGACAGGGTGGCCGGCTCCGACGAGCCCACCACGTCCGGCACCGACACATGGGCCGTCATGATGGCGTCGACGCCTTCCGCGAGCGCCCGGACGAAGGGAACCAGTTCCAGGGCGTCCAGACGGGCCCGGTCGGCGTCCACGAGCGGCAGGTCGAGGTGGGAGTCCGTGGAGGTGTCGCCGTGACCCGGGAAGTGCTTGCCGGTGGTCAGGGCGCCGCCGTCCCGGGCGCCGCGGATGAAGGCCGCCCCCATGCGGGCCACGAGGTCCGGGTCGCCGCCGAAGGCCCGGGTGTTGATGACCGGGTTGTCCGGGTTCGAGTTCACGTCCAGCACCGGAGCGAACAGGACGTGGACGCCGGTCGCGCGAGCCTCCCGGGCGGTGATGCGCCCGTACTCGTACGCGAACCGCTCGTCGTCGATGGCGCCGAAGGCCATGGTGGGCGGGAAGTTGGTCCCGCCGCCCTGGGGCAGCATGGACGGCAAGGCGTAGGTGCCGCTCAGCCGCATCCCCGGACCGCCGTTCTCGAAGTCCGACGTGACCAGGAGGGGCACCTCGGCGCGGCGCTGCAGGGCGTTCAGCTTGGCCACGTAGGCGTGGGGGGTCCCGATGGACGGCGACACGCCGCCGATGCCGTCGTCGGCCACCCACCGCGCCAGCGGCTCGAAGTCCGGCGCCGACGGGGCCGTGTATCCCCCGGGAATCCACTCGATGACCAGCTGGGCCACCTGCTCCCGGAGGCTCAACGACGACAGGGTCTCCTCGACCCACCGGCGTCCCTCGGCGTCGGGTTCGCGGGGGACGGCCGTGGCGAAGGGGGCGGCCGGATCGACGGACGCGCCCGGAGGAGTCGCCCGACAGCCGGCCAGGACGCCGGCGGCCAGCAGTGCGACCGCCACGACCCGGACGGGGGTCCGTGCCGTGCGTCCCGGGAACCGATCGGTCACGGGCGAGCCGCCGTGCGGGCCGGAAGCATGAGGCCGTCTCCGATCCGGAACAGGGGCGGCGCTCCGGTGGGGCTCCGGCCGCGGACGGCGAAGTCGCCGAACAGCGCCCCGGCGGCGGCGCGCTGGCTGGCCTCGGAGCCGCTCCACGCCAGCATGTACGCCCGCACGTCCGGGAAGTCGCCCAGGAGGTAGGGGTTCCCGAACGAGATCACCACGTGGGGGATGTCCCGCCGCGCCAGCTCCTTCACGAACTCCGACACTTCGTCCGGCAGCGCCACCGAGCCCGAGTAGGACACCGCGGTCACGTACGTGCTGACCACGGTCAGGGCCGAGTTCCGCGCCTGGCGGAGCACGCCGTCCCAGAGGGCCGACCCCGCGTCGCGGTCCAGCTCCACCGTCCGGAGCCGCCGGTAGGTCTGACGGAGCCGCCGGTTGAAGTACCGGCCGGCCAGCACGTCGGAGCTCCGGCGGTAGGTGACCGACAACACGTTGGCCGACGGGGTGCCCCGGAGCGGGAGGAGGTCGCCGTCGTTCTTCAGCAGCGTGATGGACCGCCGGGCGATCTCGTCGGCCACGGCCTGATGGGCGGGAAGCCCCACGGTGCGGACCACGTCGTCGAGCGACACGGTGCGCTCCTCGTGGAGACCCAGGGCCTCCTTCGTGCGCAGGAGCGCGCGCACGGAGCGGTCGATGCGTTCCTCGCTGATGCGTCCGGAGCGGACCGCGGCCACGATCCCGTCGCGGGCCGGCCGGACCGCCGGAGGCATGAGGATCACGTCGGCGCCGGCGACCACGGCCTGGACCGCCGCCTCTCCGGCGCCCAGACGCCCGGAGATGGCCGCCATGTCCATGGCGTCCGTGAACAGGAGCCCGCCGAAGCCCATCTCCTCGCGCAGGAGGCCCGTGAGCACCGCCGCCGACAGCGTGGCGGGGTCGCCGTTGCCACCGTTGAGCGACGGCGTGGTGATGTGGGCCGTCATGACCGCCCCCATCCCCGCGTCGATGGCGGCCTGGAACGGGCGGAGCTCCACCGAGTCCATGCGGGCCCGGTCGTGGCGGATGGTGGGCAGCGCCAGGTGCGAGTCCGTGCCGGTGTCGCCGTGGCCCGGGAAGTGCTTGCCCGTGGCGATGGCGCCATGGTCCTGCACGCCCCGGACGAAGGCCGCGCCCATGCGGCCCACCATGTCCGGATCCTCGCCGAAGGAGCGGACGTTGATGATGGGGTTGTCCGGGTTGTTGTTGACGTCGAGGACCGGGGCGAACGGCACGTGCACCCCCACGGCCCGCGCCTCCAAGGCCGTGACCCGCCCCATCTCGTAGGCGAGCTGGGGATCGCCCGTGGCGCCGACGGCCATGAGCGACGGGAAGTCGGTGGCGCCGCCGAGTTCGATGATGCCGGGCATCTGCACCGCCCCGCGGAAGCGGAACCCCGCCCCGGTCTCCAGGTCGGCGGCCACCAGCAACGGGTACTTCGCGTGCCGCTGGAGGTCGTTGAGCTTGGCGGCCACCTCGGTCGGCGATCCCACCGACATGATCACGCCGCCGATGCCGTCCTCGACGTAGCGCGCCGTCCGGTCGTGGCTGTCGGACCCCTTCGGCGCGAAGTCGCCGATGACCCAGGGCATGATCATCTGGCCGACCTTCTCCTCCAGCGTCATCTCGGCCAGCACGCTCTCGGTCCAGGTGCCGGGCTCCGCGACGGGTCCGGTGACGGTCGGCGCCGGATCGGGATCCGGAGGCGGGGCCTCGTCGACCACCGCCGGGGGCGGGGTGGTGTCGGCCACCGTCGGCGCGGAGGCCGCGGGCTCGTCCACCGGCGCCGCCACGGGGGTCGGCGCGGGGGGAGGAGTCCCTCCACACGACGCGACACCTCCCAGGAAGAGGACCAGGAGGGCGCGGGGAGCGCGCGACCGTCGGGCAGATGGGATTCGGGGCGCCATGCGCGGGCGGGCCGGGGCTGAGAGAGGGTTCGGTACGATTGACGCGGCGGGACGTGACCCCGACTCTACCGCCATGATGCCATCGAAGCGCGGGCGCGGACAGCGCCGGTCGGCCACGGGACGGGAAGGTACCCGGTCGCCGAGAGGGTCACAATCCTGTATTCACGCCATCCTGGCGGTCTGTTCCATGCTCGCGTGCGCCCCGTCGGGCGACGCCGCCGACGCCGCGGCGAGCGCCGGTGGCGCGGTTCAGGAGGAACCTGCCCGGGCCGTCCGCCCCGGCGTGGACGTCCTGCTCTCGGATTCGCTCCATCTGGTCCGGGGCCGCCGGGTCGGTCTGGTCACGAACCACACCGGGCGCGACGCCGACGGACGGTCCAGCATCGACCGCCTGGCGGAGCACCCCGAGGTGGAGCTCGTGGCCCTCTACTCGCCCGAACACGGCATCCGGGGCGAGGAGGAGGCCGGGGCCCACATCGACTCCAGCGTGGACGCGGCCACGGGCCTGCCCGTGCACTCGCTCTACGGACAGACGCGCCGGCCGACGCCCGAGATGCTGGAGGGGGTGGAGGCCCTCGTGTTCGACATGCAGGACATCGGTGCCCGGTACTACACGTACGTGTCCACCATGGCCTACGCGATGGAGGCCGCCGGCACCGCGGGCATCCCCTTCGTGGTGCTGGACCGACCGAACCCGATCCGGGGCGACGTGGTCCAGGGCAACGTGCTCGACACGGCGTACTCGACCTTCGTGGGACTCTACCCCGTGCCCATGCGCCACGGGATGACGCCCGGCGAGCTGGCTCGGATGTACGCGGGCGAATTCGGCGTGGAGGCCACGCTCCACGTGGTGCCCGCCGCCGGATGGCGTCGCGACGTCCCCTACGACGGGACGGGACTGCCCTGGGTGCCGCCGTCGCCGAACATGCCCACGCTCGAGAGCGCCCTGGCCTACCCCGGCACCTGCCTGTTCGAGGGCACGCCGCTCTCGGTGGGCCGCGGGACGGACCACGCGTTCCAGTGGGTGGGGGCCCCCTGGCTGGACGGGGCGGCCCTGGCCGACGCGCTCAACGCGTACGGCCTGGAGGGCGTCCGGTTCGAGCCCGCCACGTTCACGCCGAGGAACCCCGGCGACGGCAAGTTCCCCGACACCGAGGTGTACGGCGTCCGCCTCGTGCCCACCGCCACCGACTACGATGCGTCCCGGGCCGCCGTGGCCATCCTGGTCGAGACCTACCGGGCCGCCGGCGACCGGTGGTCGTGGCGTGAGGCCCACTTCGACCGGCTGGCGGGAACCGACGCGCTCCGCCTGGGCGTGATCGCCGGCCAGGACGTGGCGACGCTGACGTCCGGGTGGCCCGACGCCGTGGCGGCGTTCGAACGCCGCCGGGCCCCCTACCTGATCTACTGATGCCCGCTTCCTCCGCCGCCTCCACCGCCCGGTTCGGCACCCTGGTCCTGACCCTGGCCCTGGCCTCGTGCGCCGGGGCGTCCGGTCCTGCCACGCCCCCGCCCACCACCCCCGACGACCTGGTACGCATCCACGGGGCCATGCGGGTTCCGGGACTCGAAGACCGTCGCTTCGACCACGCCACGTACTGGGCCGCGGTCCAGCCGTACCTGGCCGACCCGTGGCGCATGGAGGTGGCCGGCCACTCGGCGGAGGGCCGGGAGATCCGCCACCTCACGGTGGGCTCCGGCCCGGTCCGCGTGCTCCTCTGGTCGCAGATGCACGGCAACGAGAGCACGGCCTCCATGACCCTGGCCGACGTCATCCGGTTCTTCCACGACTGGCCCGACCACCCCCTGGCCCGGCGGATCACCGAGGGTACCACGGTCCATCTCGTGCCGATGCTCAACCCCGACGGCGCCGAGCGCTTCCAGCGGCGCAACGCCCAGGGCATCGACGTCAACCGGGACGCCCGGCGGCTCGAGACGCCGGAGGGGCGGACCCTGAAGGCGGTCCGCGACGCCGTGGAGCCGGACTTCGGCTTCAACCTCCACGACCAGAACCCGAACACCCGGGTCGGCGACACGGACCGGCGCGCCGCCATCGCGCTCCTGGCCCCGGCCTTCAACGAAGCCCGGGACGTGGACGCCAAGCGGTACCGCGCCATGCAGGTCGCGTCGCTCCTGGTCGAGGCGATGGAGCCCCTGGTGGGCGACCACATCGCCAAGTACGACGACACGTTCAACCCCCGGGCCTTCGGCGATCTGATGGGCGCCTGGGGGGCCAGCACCGTGCTGATCGAATCCGGCGGATGGGCCGACGACCCCCAGAAGCAGCACCTGCGGCGGACCAACTTCGTCGGGATCCTGACGGCCCTGGACGCCATCGCCACCGGCCGGTACGAGCAGTTCGGGTCCGAGCGCTACGAGCGCCTGCTGTACAACGCGTCGAGCCGGCCGGACCTGCTGGTGCTCGGCGGCACGGTGGCCGTACCCGGGCTGCCCCCGCTGCGCGCCGACCTCCGCATCGACTACGACCGGCCTCTGCTCCACGAAGGCGGGGTGATCTCCGACATCGGAGACCTGGGGGGGATGCAGGCGTACGACACGCTGGACGTCTCGGGGCTGTTCGTGATTCCCACCGGCCGCGCCCTGGGCGCCGGCGGCGGGCTCGACACGGGGGCGCCGGCCTGGTTCGTCGTGGCCGAGGACGCGGAGGGTCGGAGGATCCGGTACCGCTTCGACGGCGGACCGCCGCGGGACTGAGCCGGAAGCCCCGGGGTCGGACCGGCGCTACTCGGCCCGCAGGACCTCGGCCGGGTCCACCGACGTGGCCCTCCGCGCAGGCAGGTACGCCGCCGCCAGGGCCACGACCGCCAGCACTGCCGCGGCCCCCGTCAACGCCACGGGGTCGTCCGGCTGCACCTCGAACAGGTAGCCCCGGAGGGTGCGGTTCAGCAGGAGCGCCCCGCCCAGGCCGAGTACGATGCCCAGCCCGGCCGTGCGAGCGGCCTGGAGCATCACCATCCCCCGCAGCCCCTGTCGGCGGGCCCCCAGGGCCATCCGGATGCCCAGTTCCCGGCGACGGCGGCCCACCGCGTGGGCCAGGGACGCGTACAGTCCCGCCGAGGCCAGGAGCAGCGCCACCGCCGCGAAGGTGCCGAGCAGCACGGCGTGGAACCGGGGGCTCGTGCGCGTCGCCCGGATCCGGTCCTCCAGGGACATGAGCGCCTGCACCGGCACCATGCCCGAGAACCGGGCCACCGACCGCCGGATCTCCGGCGCCATGACCTCCGGCGGGCGCGCCACGGCCATCAACGGTTGGACCAGCGGCCAGTCCGCCTGGGTGTACGGGAGGTACACGGCGGGCCTGGCCCCCTCCTCGGCGCGGCTCTGGACCACGTCGCCCACGACGCCCACGACCTGGATCTCCCGCCATTCCTGGCTCGCCTCGTCGACCATCCGGAGCGTGCTTCCCAGGACCTCCGTGTCCGTCGGATGGTGTTCTCGGACCCAGGCCTCGTTGACCCATGCCACCCACGGGCCGTCGGGCCCGTCCGTCCGGGTGAAGTCGCGGCCCTGGCGCAACGGGATGCCCAGAACGTCGAGGTAGCCCGGCGTGACGACGTAGCCGGCCACTCCGTCGCGCCGGGTATCCTCCGGCTCCCCGGGCAGGAGCACGCGCGGGGCCCAGGACGGGCTCTGGAAGGGTACGTTGGACGCCGCCGCGGCCGCCGTCACGCCCGGCGTGGCGCGCACCTCCTCGAGGATCCGGTCCCAGGCCTGCCAGGTCTCCTCGCCTTCCGGGGCGCCCGGCCGCTTCACGCCCATCTGGAAGGACATCAGCCCAGCGGGCTGGAAGCCCGGGTCGGCCGACCGGAGCGCCACGAACGAGTGGAACAGCACGCCCGCGCCGGACAGGAGCAGGACCGCCACGGCCAACTGGAGGGTGACCAGGGCGTTGCGCATCCGCGTTCCCGCCTCCCGACCGCCTCGGGCGTGGAGGCCGGCCAGGGTGCCGCGACGTACCCGGAGCGCCGGAAGGAGCCCCGCGGCGATCCCCGACGCCAGCGCCACCGCCAGCGTCACGGCCAGGACCCGGGCGTCCACCGCCACCTCGTCCATGCGCGGCAGGGACGCCTGGCCGTAGCGCACGAACGCTTCGACGCCCGCGTACCCCACCAGGGCGCCCAGCGCGCCCCCGGCCACCGACAGCACGACGCTCTCGGCCAGCAGGAGGCGGACCACGCGTGCCGACCCGGCGCCGAGCGCCATCCGGACCCCCAGCTCCGTGCTCCGGTCGAGGGCCCGCGCGGTGAGCAGGGTGGTGGCGTTGAGTACGGCGATGAGAAGGAGCAGACCCGCCGCGCCCAGGAACAGCACCAGCATCCGGGCGCTCGGGCCCACCGTCTCCTCCAGGAGCCCGTTCACTCCCGCGCCGAAGTGGCTGCCGTCCGGGTACACGTTGCCGTCGGGATGGTCGGCCGCCAGGCGATCGGCCAGGGCGGTCATCTCGGCCCGGGCGTCGTTCACGGTCGCGCCGTCGGCCAGGCGGCCGATCAGGATCAGGCTCCGGCGGCCCCGCGAGGCATAGCGGGGGTGGCCGCCCTGGAGCGGCATCCAGAACTCGGGGGTGTGGGCCGCCACGACCTCGGGGGTCTCGAATCCCGGGGGCAGCACCCCGACGATCACCCCGCCACCGCCCGCCGAGCCCAGGGTCCGGCCCAGCACGCCGGGGTCGGCGCCGAAGCGCCGGGTCCAGGCTCCGTGGCTGAGGAGCACCGGGCCGGCGTCCTCGCCCTGGACGTACTCCTCGGGGTGGAACAGGCGCCCGAGGGCCGGAGACACCCGGAGCGTCCGGAAGAAGCCCTCGGTCACCCGGGCGGCGGTGACCAGCTCGGGTCCGTTGCCCTGATCCGGCATCAGCACCCCCGCCGACTCCAGGCCGCCCAGCGCCTCGAACGCCCGCGCCCCCTCGAACTCGACGAAGTTCAGATAGGAGGTGCCGGCCAGGTGCATGAGCCCGTCGGCCTCGGCGGACCATTCCCGCCCCGGGAACGTCGTGCCCACGGCCACCAGGCGCCCCGCATCCTCGTAGTCCAGGGGCCGGAGCAGCACGGTGTCCACCACCGAGTAGATCGCCGTGGTGGCCCCCACGCCCAGGCCCAGCGTGAGCACCACACCCAGGGCCAGCACCGGCCGCCGAATCAGCGTCCGTACGGCGTATCTCGCGTCTCCCGTCCACCCGCCCATCCCGTCTCCTCCCTGCCGGACCACCGCCCGGCCGTCCGGTCGTCCACTTCCGCCGCGGGCGGCCCGGCGCCGCGCCCGCCACGCCCCGGGTGCCCACCACGCCCTGGCCGACGCCAGGATGCGTCGCCGCAGCCGTCGTCGGGCGCGGCGCGCTCCGAGTCCGGACCGATCGTGATGCCACCCCTCGGCCAGATCACCGACCACGAAGTCCGCGCCCGGGCCCCGGATCAGCAGCCCCGCCAGGAGCCGTTCCGCGGCGGGCATCGGCCCCCGGGACCCCGTCACGTGCCGTCGCCCCCCGCCAGGGCCTCCACGGTGGCCAGCAGCCCCTCGGACATGTCCTGGATCACGCGCACCGAGCGATGGAGCTCCACCGCCCCCTCCGGCGTGACCCGGTAGTGCTTGCGCCTCCGCCCCCCGCGCTCCGGCGTGGGCTCGCCCACCCACGATGCCACCAGGCCCCGGGTCTCCATGCGGTCCAGCGCCGTGTAGATGGCCCCGGGCGAGACGTCCCGGCCGGTGCGCGCCTCGATGGCCCGGCCGACGGCGGCCCCGTAGGCCTCGTCGCCCAGCTCTACCAGCGCGAACAGGATGAGCTGTTCCATCTCTCCGAGCGCCCGGCCCATGGCATATCCCCTTCAGTGCAGTAGTAACCTGGCCGAATATGTACTGCACTGCAGGGATCCGGCAAGATCCGTGTCCGAGGCCGGGCCCGCCCCCCCCACCCGGCAGCCTCCGCTTGGAGCGTTCGGGGCCCCGGCGTAGGTTGGCGGAGATCGACGCCTACCCTCCATCACACGAGGCCCCGATGCCCATGCTCCGTCCCTCCCGCCTGCTCGGCGCGCTGCTCCTGACCCTCGGCGCCGCAGGCGCCCCTGCCCCGGTGGCCGCCCAGGACCTCGGGAGCGCGATCGACGACGTCCTCGAGTGGATCGACGAGGGCTACGACCTGATCCCCGAGATGGGCCAGTGGGGCCTCGCGTTCGGATGGTTCGCCGAGGGCGAGGACAAGGAACTCCGCTTCACGGTCACGGCGGGCGAGACCTACCTGATCGCCGGCGGCGGCGACGCGAACAGCGAGGACCTCGACATCTGCGTGTACGACGAGTACGGCGAGGAGTTCGCCTGCGACACGGCGGTGGACAACTTCCCCATCGTGACGTTCGACGCGCCGCGGACGGGGACGTTCCGCGCGGTCCTGCGGGCCTACTCCCTGAGCGGGAGCACCTCGTACGCGGGCATGGCGGTGCTTCGGGAGCGGTAGGGGGCCGGATCCGGCGGGGTCGGACGGCCGCGGCACCTGCGGCGGCCCGGTCGGCCGATCCGGCCATGGACACGTCCCGCGCCGGACGCTCGATTGGACGGCCCCGGGGGGAGGGGCGGCGGCGGCGGTCGTAGCCGCACCGTCCATCGGCCGGTGCGGCGCCCCGTTCAGCGCACCGGGAACCGGAACTCGGTGCCGATCTCCGGCAGCCAGTGCTCGCCGGCGTGCACCCGTTCGAGTCGGCCCCGGAAGTGGTTCATGTCGGTCAGGGTGATCGAGCGGGTCGGGGCGGACGGCGGCACGAAGAAGTCCTCCCAGTGGCCGAGGATGACCCAGCGGGGCCGGAGGTTCTGCACGAACGCCTCGGGGTGCCAGTCCACCTGATCGAACGTGGCGGGCACGAAGATGGCCACGTCCACCGGCCGGACGGCGATCCGGGCGTCGGGGGCGAAGCCCCGGGGGGCGGCGGACACCGCGTCCTGGTAGTAGATCCGGAAGGCGACGCTGCCGTCCGGATCCACGAAGTCGATCAGGTACGCGTACGTGGTCCCGTCCAGCCATTCTGTGGCCCAGCGAGGCTCGGTGTCCCGGGGGGCGTCCACCGACCCGGCGTACAGGGTGTAGCCGTCGAAGTGGGGCGCGTGGTGGGACAGCAGCGGGAGCACCCGGACGCCGGGCCCCACCTCGATCCACGCGCCCGGCTCTTCCTCCGTGGCGGCGTAGGGCGTCACGTCGTGGACGCGGTCGCCCACGCCCGACCAGGTGCCGAGCAGATGGGCCACGGTGGGGCTGCCCAGGATGGTCGCGTCGGGCGCGTGCACGGACGCCACCCGCGGCACGTCCATCAGGTGGTCGTAGTGGCCGTGACCGACCAGGATCGCACGGGCGTCCGACACGTCGTAGGGGGCCATGCCGGCGTCCACGGCCGCGGTGTCCGAGGCGATGGCCGTCAGGCCGGTGGCCAGGAAGGACGGGTTGCTGAACAGCGGCGCCGCCACCACCTGGGCGTCGCCCCGCTCGAAGATCCACCCCCCGACCCCCAGGTAGACCATCCGGACCGCGTCACCGCCGGCCGGGGCCACGTCGACCCGGCCCGTGACGCCCGGCGGCACGGGACAGCTCAGCGCCAGCAGGGGCGACGCCAGCACCAGCGCCGCCACCGCCCGGACGAGGAGCCCCGGGGGGGCCGGGACCCGCAGCGTCACCCCGCGTGCGCCCGGCCCTCGGCCACGACCCGCTCCACCTCGGCGTGGAACGCGTCCGACAGCGCCCGGGTCACCGGACCCACCGTGCCGTCACCCACCGGCCGGCCGTCGATCTCGACGCAGGGGCGCACCTCGCCCGTGGTGCCCGTGAAGAAGGCCTCGTCGGCCCGGCGCAGGTCCTCCACCATGATGGGCCGCTCGGCGGTGGGAATGCCCGCCCGGGCCGCGACTTCCAGGAGTACGCCCCGGGAGATGCCCGGCAGGATCAGGTTCGTGCAGGGATGGGTCACCGCGGTGTCTCCGAACACGGCCCAGAAGTTCTGGTGGGCGCCCTCGAGCGCCACGCCGTCGCGGACCAGGATCGCGTCGTCGGCACCGGCGTCCTTGGCGTCCTGGAACGCCAGGACGTTCGGGAGCAGGGAGATGGTCTTGATGTCCACGCGCAGCCAACGCCGGTCGGGCACCATCCGCGCCGTGAAGCCCTGCGCCGAGCGCTCCGGGGCCGGTCGCGACCAGGCCTTCGCGAAGGCGTAGACGGTGGGCTCCACCGGTTCGGTGGGGAAGTAGTGCGTCCGGGGCGCGGCGCCCCGGGTGATCTGCAGGTAGACCATCGACGTCTCGGCGTCGGCCAGGCCGTTGTCCTCGATCAGCCGCCGGTGCATGGCGTCGAGCCCCGACGTGTCGTAGTCGATGCGCATCTCGCACAGGCCCCGCCGGAGCCGGTCCATGTGCCGGTCCAGCGCGAACGGCACCCCTTCGTAGAACGGCGTGACTTCGTAGATGCCGTCGGACAGGAGAAAGCCCCGGTCGTCCGGGGAGATCTTCGCCTGCTCCTTGGGGAGGTATTCGCCGTTCAGGAAGACGGTGCTGCTCATGCGTGGGACTCCGGATGCGGTTCGGCCGTGGACGGGTGCCGAAAGTTGCGGCCCCGGAGCGTGAGGGGAAGGGCCGGGCAGCACCGACCCTTCAGCCGGACTTCAGTTTGCCCTGTACGAACTGCGTGAGGGTGCCCGGCCGCGCGGAGCGTGGCACCGTGCCCGCCGACGTCGGCTCGCCCTCCACGATGGGCGCGTTCGTCACCCCTGGCGACGGAACGAACCCGCAGATGAAGTCCGTGACGGCCACCGCCTCGTCCTCGGTCAGGCCGTCGAACTCGACGGCCACCGCACCCTGGAGCGTCCCGTTCCCGTCGTGCTCGACGAACCGCACCTCCGCCGCGAGGCCGACCTCCAGGGCATCGTTCCACCCCGAGGCCGATCCGCCGAGGATGGTCTGCATCTCCGAGAGGTCGCCGACACCCACCGCACAGTAGATCCGGATGCCGTCCCAGTCGCCGTGGATCTCCTGCAGGTCGTACGGCACCTCGAGGGTCACGAAGGGCTGGGCCGCCGCCGGGCGCGGAGCCGACAGGATGCCGGCGGCCAGGAGTCCCACCGATGCGATGCGGAGTGTGCGGATCATGGCTGGTTCGTCCCGTCGGATCGGTATCCGGTCATGGTGAGGGTCTGGACACGGACGTGGAGGGGCCCGCCGAAGCGGTAGCCGACCATGCTGACCGCCCGTGTCTCGATGAAGCGCGCCCGAGGGCGGTAGCCCCGCATGGTCAGCCCCCGGGTCCGCAGTTCGACCGGTCGGGGCTGGGCCTCCACCACCACGCGGACGCCGGTGGCCACGGAGCCGGAGCGGGTGAACAGGACCAGCTCCCCTTCCAGGGCGGGAGCGCCGGCGACGACCTCCACGGAGACCGTCAGGGCGCCGTCCCGGGGTCGGCCGGCCACGACCCGGACCGCCCGGGTGGGGCTGCCGCGCACGAGCACGGCCGCACCGGTCACTTCGTCGAGACGCCCGCCCTGCACGCGGATCGACGCGGTCGGAGCGAAGGCCCCGAGGGTGACCCGCTCCACCGACACGGTCTGGACGGACACCTGCTGCGCGGACGCGTCGGCCGGACGGCCTCCGGCCCAGAGGAGCGCGACCAGAAGGGGTGCGCCGAGGCGCGTCGACCGGAGGAGCATGGCGGCCTCCCGAATGGACGATCGGGCGGCGGTCGCCGTCCCGTTCACCCTCACCTACCGGTTCGCGGACCCGGCGGGATCACGCGGGGGGAAGGGCGCCCATGCGAAAGGGGCGCCCCCGCGAACGGAAGCGCCCCTTTCCACCTGTCGTCCGGCGCGGGGCCGGACCGCGGACATCAGGCGTCGGCCTGCTTGCCCAGCTTGTCGAACTCCTCGAGGAGCTGCGCCTCGGGAATGCCCTGGGCCTCCTCGTCGGACACGTCCTCCACCTCGGCGTCCTGCACGTCGCCGGGTCCGTCCTCCTCGTCGTCCTCGCCTGCGCCGAGCTGCTTGGCTGCGCTGCCGGACGCGGACGTGGCCGGCAGGAGTCCCATCTCCTGCTTGAGGGCGGCCAGCTTCGCGTCGACTCCGGCACCGCCGCTCTCGCCGGCCTCGAGGCGCATGAACTCCGTCTCGAGCGTGTCGCCGACCAGGGCCTCCGTGACCTCGACCTGGGCCAGGCTCTGGCGCTCCTCCTCCTCGATCTTGTCGGCCATGCGGTTGAAGGCCTCGAAGGCCGACGTGTCCGACAGGCCCGACATGGTCTCGTGGATGCGCTTCTGCGCCTGCGCCCGCTTCTGCTTCGCGATGAGGAGATTCCGCTTGCGCTTGGCCTCCTCGATCTTGTCGTTGAGCTGACGCAGCGAGCCCTTGAGCTTCTCGGTCTCGCTGGCTTGTGCCTCCCACGTCTGGCGCAGCACGTGGGCGCGCTCGGCGTGCTCCTGCTGCCGGATCAGCGCCTGCTTGGCCAGGTCGTCACGGCCTTCCTTGACCGCCAGCATGGCCCGGTGCTCCCAGTCGCGGGCCTGCTTGACCTCGTCTTCGAGCTGCGACTTCAGCTTGCGCTCGTCGGCGATGGCCGCGGCCACTTCCCGCTTGGCCTTCGCCAGCTGGTCGCGCATGTCCAGGATGATCTGGTTCAACATCTTCTCCGGGTTCTCGGCCCTGGAGATCAGATCGTTGATGTTGGATTTGATCAGCGTGGAGAATTTGGTGAAGATGCCCATCGGTTCAGCCCTCCCCCTCGACGCCCGCCAAGGCGCGAATTCGCTCCATGTGTCCGGACGCGGCCAGCTCGATGGACTCCAGGGACGCCCGCAGTTCGTGGAAGTCCAGGGTTTCCAGCTCCAGCGTGTCGCTCAGGATGAGCTCACCGTCTTCCAGACCGTAGGCCCCGTGGACCACGTCGTTGGCGTTGAGCTCCAGCAGGGTGCGGTACAGCTCACCGCGCCCGTCTCCCTCGTCGGGGAGATCCATGAGCTTCATCCGGATCAGGAGCAGGGGGATCGAGTGGTGCACCACCATGGGCAGGCCGGAGTTCCGGCCCCGCACCAGGTACATGCCCTCGTCCACTTCTTCGTGCTCCAGATCCATCCGGATGAGGAAGCTTTCCAGATCCTCTCGGCTGATCATCGTCGACTCCGTTGATTCTGTGCCTCCGGGGCCCGGAGACGGTGGAAATGGCCCTCCGCCCTACGCGCCCTCGGCGAACCCGGTTTCCTGCCTCCCGCGGCCAGGCTCCCGGGGCGAACAAGGTAATGCGCCGGGCCGGTCGCTGGCGACCGGTTCCCGACCACGGATCCGCTACGGGCCTGCGGCGCCGATCCTTCACTCCGGTGCGGGCCCGGTCCGGCTCCCCGGCGGCGGCACACCAACGGTCCGCTCCGGCTACCGACCGAGGAGGGGCGCCAGGTGCTGGCCCGTGTACGAAGCCGCGTGGTCGGCCACCTGCTCCGGGGTCCCCTGCACCACGATCTCACCACCCGCCCCGCCCCCCTCGGGGCCGAGATCGACCACCCAGTCCGCCGTCTTGACCACCTCGAGGTTGTGCTCGATGACCACCACGGTGTTGCCCAGCTCCACCAGCCGGTGGAGGACCCCGAGCAGCACCCGCACGTCTTCGAAGTGGAGGCCCGTGGTGGGCTCGTCCAGGATGTAGAACGTGCTGCCGGTCTGCCGCTTCGACAGCTCGGTGGCCAGCTTGACGCGCTGCGCCTCTCCGCCCGAAAGCGTGGTGGCCGACTGGCCCAGGTGGAGGTAGCCGAGCCCCACGTCGTGGAGGGTCTGGAGCTTGCTCTTGATGCGGGGCACCGCGTCGAAGAACTCGAGGGCGTCGTCCACCGTCATGTCCAGGACGTCGGCGATGTTCTCGCCCTTGTAGTAGACATCCAGGGTCTCGCGGTTGTACCGGCGCCCGCGGCAGACGTCGCACGGCACGTACACGTCCGGCAGGAAGTGCATCTCGATCTTGACCAGCCCGTCGCCGGAGCACGCCTCGCAGCGCCCCCCCTTCACGTTGAACGAGAAGCGGCCGGGCTCGTACCCGCGCATCTGGGATTCGGGAAGGTTGGCGAACAGATCCCGGATGGGCGTGAACAGACCCGTGTAGGTGGCCGGGTTGGAGCGGGGCGTCCGGCCGATGGGCGTCTGGTCCACGTCGATGACCTTGTCGATGCGCTCCAGGCCTTCCAGCGAATCGTATCCCCCCGGCACCAGCTTGCTGCGGTAGAAGTGGCGCGACAGGGCGTGATACAGCGTCTCGTTGACCAACGTGGACTTCCCCGAGCCGCTCACACCGGTCACCGCGATGAAGGTGCCGAGCGGGAACGCCACGTCGAGCTTCTTGAGGTTGTGCTCCCGAGCCCCCCGGACCACGAGCGCGTTGTCGAGGTCAACCGGCCGGCGCTCCGCGGGAACCTCGATGCGCCGGTCTCCCCGGAGGTACGCGCCGGTCAGGGACCGCTCGGCCTTCAGGACCGCCTCCAGCGGGCCGATGGCCACGACCTCGCCCCCGTGGCGGCCCGCGCCGGGGCCCAGGTCCACGATGTGGTCGGCGGCCCGGATGGTGTCCTCGTCGTGTTCGACCACCACCACCGTGTTGCCCAGGTCCCGGAGCCGGCGGAGCGTGTCCAGGAGCCGGGCGTTGTCGCGCTGGTGAAGCCCGATGCTCGGCTCGTCCAGGATGTAGAGGACCCCCACCAGGCGGCTTCCGATCTGGGTGGCCAGCCGGATGCGCTGGGCCTCGCCGCCCGAGAGCGTGCCGGCGGCCCGGCCCAGGGTCAGGTAGCCCAGCCCCACGTCGAGGAGGAAGCGGATCCGCTCCCGGACCTCCTTCAGGATGGGTCCGGCCACCTCCTCCGGGAGCGTCCCGCCCGACCGCGCGGGATCCAGCGCCTCGAAGAACTCGGCGGCCTCGTTGATGGGCAGTTCCGTGATCTGACCGATGGAACGCCCGCCCACCGTCACGGCGCGGGACTCGGCCCGGAGGCGGCTCCCGGCACACGCGCCGCACGGCAGGGTGGACATGTAGTCCTCCAGCTGGCCGCGGACGTTGTCGGAGCCGGTCTCCTGGTACCGACGCTCCACGTTGGCCACCACGCCTTCCCAGTGGTCCTCGTAGTGGCCCTTGAACTTCTTGCCCGACCCCGACTTGTAGGGGAAGCGGATCTTCATGCCGCCGGAGCCGTGGAGGATGCCGTGGCGCACCTCGTCGGGCAGGTCGGCCCACGGCGTGCCGGCGTCGAACTCGTAGGCCTCCTCGAGGCCGGGGATCACGGAGCGACGGAGGTGACCCGAGGGTTCCCCCCACGGCAGGACCACGCCCTCCAGGATCGTGATGCTCCCGTCGGCCGTGAGCAGGTCGGGGTTGACCTCCTTCCGGGTGCCCAGCCCGCCGCACTCGTCGCACGCGCCGAACGGCGAGTTGAACGAGAACTGTCGCGGCTCGAGTTCGGCCAGGCTGTGGCCGCACGACGAGCAGGCGTAGTGCTCGCTGAAGACGTGGATCGTGGGGTCGGCCTTGGTCCGCTTGCCGTGCTCGGCCACCTCGAGCACGCCGTCGGCGGTGCGCAGGGCCGTCTCCACCGAGTCGGCCAGCCGGTCCCGGTCCTTCTCGCGGATGACCAGACGATCCACCACCACGGCGATGTCGTGGTTCTCGTAGCGGTTCAACGAGGGCGGCTCGGACAGGTCGTACGTCTCGCCGTCCACCCGCACCCGGACGAACCCGTCCTTCCGGGCCTTCTCGAAGAGGTCCCTGAATTCGCCCTTCCGGCCCCGGACCAGCGGGGCCAGGATCTCGATGCGGGTGTCCTCTTCCATGTCCAGCAGGCGGTCCACGATCTGCGAGGCGGACTGCCGCAGCACCGGCTCGCCGCAGTTCGGGCAGTGCGGGATACCCACCCGGGCCCAGAGCAGGCGCAGGTAGTCGTAGACCTCCGT
Organism: Longimicrobiales bacterium; assembly: GCA_040216925.1. GTDB lineage: Bacteria > Gemmatimonadota > Gemmatimonadetes > Longimicrobiales > Gaopeijiaceae > JAJCZZ01. The sequence continues at coordinate 24,728 of JAVJOF010000024.1, read as the reverse complement.
GACCGTGCCCACCGTGGACCGGGGGTTCTTGCTGACGGTCTTCTGCTCGATGGAAATGGCCGGCGACAGCCCCTCGATGGCGTCGACGTCGGGCTTTTCCATGAGGCCCAGGAACTGCCGCGCATAGGCCGAGAGCGACTCGACGTACCGCCGCTGGCCCTCGGCGTACACGGTGTCGAAGGCCAGCGACGACTTCCCCGATCCGGAGAGGCCGGTGATGACCACCAGCTTCTCCCGGGGGATCTCGACGTCGATGTCGCGAAGGTTGTGTTCGCGTGCGCCGCGGATGATGAGCTTGTCTTGAGCCATAGCCTCGGAAGCTAACCTTCGCCGCCGGCCTCCCTCAATCGGGGCGAAGCGGGCGGAATCGTGGGACCGGACCGGGGTATGGGCCGCGGAGGGCGACGGTGTCGGGAGGCGCCCGACGGCGCTCTCCGCACGTTTCCCTACGGACCGGGCCTACCGGATCCGGATATCTTTGGATGGAGTCAGGGGGGGCCGTCCGGGCCTCGCGGCGGCACCCCGTACTCGAACGGAGGAACCACCATGATCGAGCACCTCATCGTACCCCTCGATGGTTCGGCCTTCAGCGAACAGGTGCTCCCGTTGGCGATGCGCCTGGCCCAGGCGTCGGAGGCGGACGTACACCTGGTTCACGTCCACGTGCCCCGCCCTCCCGACATGTTCCTGACCGAAGCCACGTTGGGCGTCGAGGGCGTGGACATCGGCGCCTGGGACGACGAACGCCGCGAGCAGAGCCGCGCCTACCTCGAACAGATCGCGGTCGGCCTGCGGGGCGAGAACGCACCGGAGATCCACACCGCATGGCTCGAAGGCGGGTTCGAAGAGGAGATCGACCACTACGGGGCCTCGCTGGAATCCGCCCTGATCCTGATCACCAGCCACGGACGGACCGGACTCAGCCGGTTCTGGCTCGGCAGCGCCACGGACGCCCTGGTCCGCACGACGCGGCTCCCGGTGCTCGTCGCCCACCCCGATCCGGAGGGCGACGCCGACACGGTCCTGCTGCCGGCCCTGGACCACATCCTGGTGCCGCTGGACGGTTCGCCCGAATCCACCTCCGTCCTGACGCCCGTCGCGGCGCTGGCGCGGGCCACCGGAGCGCGGATCACCCTGTTCCACGTGGTCTCGTCGGACGACCTGATCGGCGGACCGATCCTTCCCGTGCTGGTCCGGTCGCTGCCCGAGAGCCTCGAACGCGCCCGGGAGCACCTGGAGCGCCGCGCCGAGACGCTCCGGCGTTCGGGGCTGGACGTGGACGTGGACGTGGCGCACGGCCAGATGCCGGCGCGGGCCATCGCCCGGGAAGCCGAGGAGCGGGGGGTGGACCTGGTGGCGATGTCGACCCACGGCTACGGCGGCGTGCGCCGGGTCCTCCTGGGCAGCGTGACCGACAAGGTGCTGCGGGGCGTCGCGTTGCCCCTGCTGCTGCAGCGGCCCGACTGAGGCACGCATCCACCCGACGCAGAGGGGGCCGCCCGATCATGCCGGACGGCCCCCTCCTCGCGTCACGCCGCCCGATCGGGCGGCCCTTTCTCAGAGCTCGACCTTCTTCAACGCCTCGATGCGGTCGGCCGTGGCCGGGTGGGTCGAGAACAGGCCCATGAGCCCGCCCTTCCGCCCAGCGAACGGGTTGACGATGGCCAACTGGGCCGCCGCAGGGTTCACCTGCATCGGCACCTGGCGCGCGCCGGCTTCGAGGCGCTGGAGGGCCGAGGCCAGCCCTCCCGGATCGCGGGTGATGCGGGCCGCCGTCGCGTCCGCCTGGAACTCGTTCTGCCGGCTGATGGCCAGGTGGATGATGGTGGCGGCGATGGGCGCCACGATGAGCATGGCCAGCATGACGATCGGGTGGCTGTCCCCGTCGCCGTCGCGGCCGCCGAAGCCACCGAAGATGAGGCCCCACCGGGCGATGCTGGCCAGCATGGCGATGGCACCGGCCATGGTGGCCGCCACCGTGCCCACCAGCATGTGCCGGTGCTTGATGTGCGCCAGCTCGTGGGCGATCACGCCTTCCAGTTCGCGCTGCGACAGCGCCCGGAGGATGCCCTGGGTCACGCAGACCACGGCGTGCTCGGGGTTCCGCCCGGTGGCGAACGCGTTGGGCTGCTCCGACGGCGCGATGGCCACGGTGGGCATGGGCAGGTCGGCTTCCTGGCGGAGCCGGTCCACCATGCGGTAGAGCTCCGGTGCGTCGTCCGGCCCGAGGACCCGGGCCTTGTACATCTTCAACACGGCGCGGTCGCTGAACCAGTACATCCCCACGTTCATTCCAGCGGCCACGATGAACGCCAGCATGGCGCCTCCCGAGCCGCCGAGATACTGCCCGGCACCCACGACCAGTACCGTGAGCGCGGTCATCATCCCGAAGACCTTGAGCGTCTGCATCGTCATCTCCTCGAATCGTTCGTCATCCGGCCCTGTGGACCGGTCGGGCACTCCTACCCCGCGCGGGTTCCGCGGGTTCGCCCCTCAATAGCCCCATTCGCGGAACACGAAGAGCCCCAGGATGCGGTCCTGGGTGATCTCGTCGAGCCCCACCAGGGCGCTCCGGAGGAACCGGCTCTCGATGAAGCCTTCCACGTTGTAGAGGTCGGTCAACGCCACCTCCACCCGGGCTCCGCCGAACCTCTGGTTGTCCAGCGGACGGAGGATCAGGACGATGAAGACGTCGTTGCCGAAGTACTGCCCCAGCTCGATCTGCGTGCCGGCGAACGCGCCGCCCTGCTGGAGGCTGAAGTCGCCTGCCTGACTGACCGACAGGTAGTCCACGCCCACGCCCTGGGCGAACGCCGAGCCGAGCTGTGTGGCCAGCGTCCCGGCCACGCCGCTGACGAACGAGCCCGCCGCCCCCTGCAGGACCGCGTTCTGCCCGGAGGCCAGTTCGCTCGTGGGCCGTCCGAACACCAGATAGCTGACAAGGTCCGACTCGGCGATGCCCGCTTCCTGGGTGGACAGGCCCACCCGGGGCTGGGTGAGCGTGCCCGTCACGTTGGCCGACACCTCCAGGGGATCGCCCCGGTCCGCCGACGTACGGCGCACACGGGTCACGGCCTGGATGTCCAGCCGGGGGTTGATGCCGGGCGTGCCGATGAAGCTGACCGTGCCGGACTCCACGTCGAAGTTGCGGCCCAGCACCGAGTAGGAGCCCCGCAGCGCCTCGAGTTCGCCCACCAGGACGATGTCGCGCTTGGCCCGGTCGTAGCTGACCTGGAGGCTTCCCCCCATCTCCACGTTCATGTCGGACGAGCGGAGCCAGGCGTCGCGCGGCACCGACAGGTCCACGTCCATCCGGAGGTGGTCGAGGAACGGGTTCTGGATCTCGGCCAGGAGGGGTCGGGCCGACAGGGCCGCCGTGTCCACCACCATGTCGAACAGGCGCGGATCGGTCAGATCCACGATCTCGGAGTTGCGGGCGAACTCCTCCAGGAACAGGGTGCCCCGGTCCACCCGGAGGCTGCCCTGCATGAACGGGAGTTCGTAGGTCCCCGAAAGCTGGAGACTACCCGAGAGCGCCCCTTCCACGTCGGCGCGGTCCACGGCCTGGAAGCCCTGGAACTCCAGGCTCAGATCCAGCGTGGGGTTGGCCAGCGGCTCCAGGGTGATGGTTCCGGTGGCCGTGGTCGTGCCGCCGGCACGGGCCCGGGCGTCCACGTCCACCGTGCCGTCGGGGTTCAGCGTCAGCGTGCCCGTCACCCCGGTGTGGCGCACGCCGATGGCCTCCATCGTGTACCCCACGTCCTGGATGCGCAGCACACCCTCGGGCGACGGCTGGTCCAGCGTGCCCCGGACCCGGAAGTCGCCGGAAATCGACCCGGTCACGTCCTCCATGAAGGCGAGGTAGCCCGTGACCGTGGCCGCATCCATGGAGTCGGCCACCACGCGCAGGTCCATGGGCGCGTCCACCGTCAGGTCTCCCTCGCCCCGGTCCAGGGCCAGGTTCACGGGCACGCGGCCCTCGGTCCGGAACACCCGGCGGCCCTGCCTCCAGGCGGTCAGGTCCACGGTGGCGGCCCGGCTCCGGTAGGAGAGCGATCCGTCGATGCTGTCCAGCACCAGCGTCGAGTAGCGGGGGTCGTGGGCGTGGACCGACCCGTTGATGGACGGGGTGGACGCGGGGCCCGTGACCTTGAGGTCGAGATCCACGTCACCTCCCAGCTCCAGGTCGCCGAGCTGGGCCAGGCGCGCCACGATCTCGAGGTCGAGTCCCTCCGCCTGGAGGTCGAAGTCCGACTCCCCTTCCCGACTCAGCCGCCCCGAGGCCGCCAGCCGCATGGGCTCGGTCCCGGACCGCACCACCTCCAGGTCGTCCACCGCGATGGAGGCGTCGTCCCACTCGATGCGTGAGGGACGGGTCAATTCGTACGTCAGCGTGTCGATGGTGGCCCGGGCCTCGCGGAGATCGACCGCGCCGGCCCACGTGGAGTCCACACGGAAATCGCCCATCGCCTCGATGGTCTCGTTCTCCTGAACCACGGCGTCCAGGGTGGCCGAACCCGCCCACTCGGACATCGACACGGTGGTGTGGACCTCCTGGAAGTTCCGCCCCAGGACCGAGAGCCCCACGGCGTCCACGGTGGCATCGAGGGATCCGGCGGTGGAGGGCACCCCGTGGGCCGTGAGCGTGATCCGCGCCGAGTCCACCATGTTCGGGCCGTACCGGGCCCCGACCACGGCCGCCGAGCCCGTGATGTCCATGGCGTCCAGCGAGCCCACGATCTCGACGGTGCCCCGGGCCGAGCCCTCCATGGCCACGTCGGCAGTGTCCGGAAGCGCCGACAGGTCGCGTCCCTCGCTGATCAGGACCTGCCGCTCCAGCTCCGAGAGCGTGTCGGCGGCCACCACTTCGTCTCCGAGGAAGATCGAGCGGAGGCCGATCAGGGAGTCCGCCGCGAACGAGGCGTGCAGGCGTCCTTCCCTGCGCCCCACCAGGCCGAGGGTGCCCATCGCCTCCACCCACACCCCGGCCAGCCCGGCCTCCAGCGTGTCCACGGTCAGGAGTCCGTCGCGGGCCCGGAGGCTGGCCACCGCCGTGTCGACCCGCAGCCCACCGTAGCGCGAGCTGCCCGACACCACCTCCAGGCGTGCGTCGAGGGAGTCCGGCGAGAGGCCGCTCCCCTCCATCAGGAGCGTCCCGGTCAGGCGGGAGCGTTCAGGCACGGCGGTGGCCATCTCCTCCACCGCCAGGTCCTCGACCCGCAGATCGACCCGGTAGCCCCGGGCCGGGTCCAGGGCGTCCACCGTGGCGTCGAGGAGCAGCCGCCCTCCCCCGACCTCCACGTCGGCGCTGACCTCCAGATCGGACAGCGGGCCGACCGCCCGCAGGGTCCCCCGCGCCTGCCCCGTCAGGCCGGCCTCCGGCGCCAGGACCGCGAGGGCGTCGAGGGAGAGCGGCATGAGGTCCCCTTCGACATCCGCGGTCCACACGCCCTCCGGGCTCCGGCGGATCGTGCCGCGAGCCTCGACGGACGACTCGCCCGCATCGTCGGGCCGGTGGGACGCCCGGGCCGTGAACTGCACGCCCCCCCGGACCCGACCGTTGGCGCGGACCTCCAGCGAGCCCCGGGCCGGCGGGATCGTATCCATCCCCATCAGGGCCAGCAGGCCGTAGTTGAGGGGGTCGATGCGCAGGTCGAGGCCCGAGGCGCCAGGGTTCGAACCCGAGTGGAGGGTCCCGTCGAACACGGCGGTGGTCGGACGGCCGAGATACCCCGACGGCGCCAGGGTCAGGCGCCCCTCGGCCCGCAACGACGTCAGCGGGCCGGACAGGGTGGCCCGCCCCGAGACGAACCCGTCCAGGGGCAGGTCGCGGTCGAGCCAGGGTTCCAGGCGGGACAGCACCACGGGACTGGCCCGGACCTCCAGGCCGTCGAGGAGCACGCCTTCGTCCATGCGGATCCGCCCGTCGAGGCCGAGGGTGCTGGCCTCCAGCGACACGACGAGGCTCCGGAGGTCCACGTCCAACGCGCCGCCGGCCGTGAAGGACACGCCACCCTCGAGCGTGCCGTCCGGCACGCGGGGGTCGATCCAGCGGAAGTCGGCCAGTGAGCCCGGGTCCTCGGTGGTCAGGTCGCCAGAGAGCGCCCAGGCCCCGCCTTCCGTGGCCTGCGGGCCCAGATCGAGATCGCCCTCCAGCCGGGTGTCGGGCAGCGTGTAGAACCCTTCCTCGACCGACAGGCCCGCCGCCCCGAACCGCACCCGGCCCTGGGCTCCGGTCACCCGCAACGGCTCCTCCAGCACGTACACGTCGGTGCGGAACCGGGCCAGGAAGCCGGTGAACGGCTCGGTGGAGCCGAGCCGGAGCAGAGCGTCGTCGAACTCCAGCGCCAGGTCCTCCAGGGCGAGCCGGGACAACCGCCCTTCGCCCACGGGCGATGGGACCGAGGGGCCTTTCGCGTCCGGCGCCCTGGGCGTCAGGACCTCCACGAGGGCCCCCTCCACGCGCACCCGTCCAAGCCCGATCTCCATGCCGCCCCCGGCCGAGTCGGCGGCGGGAGGAGCCGGCAAGAGGAGTTCCTCGACGTTGAGCGGCTGGTCCTCCGTGTACTGGCTGATCTCGACCCGGAGGCCCCACGCGGTCAGGGACCGGAGGCTGGGACGCCCGGACAGCAGGCTGACGGGCGAGTACGCGAGATGGATCGAATCGACGCGCATGAACGGGCGGTCTCCTGCCGCATCCAGACGGACGTCGGACAGCGTGGCGCCGCCCAGCAGCCCCGCGCTCCGGATCTCGCCCACCGACAGCGACCCGGCCAGCGACGACCGGATGCGGTCGAGGGCGAAATCGAGCACTACGCGCTGGCCGCGCCCGGTCTGGGTCAGCACGGCCGCACACCCCAGGGCCAGTACCAGCACCACCGACAGCAGCACCACCGTGCCCTTCCCGCCCCGGCGCAGCCACCGCGCCAGGACGCGCAGCCGGCTCCGTCGCCGCGAAGGCGTCGCCGCCTGCCCTTCCTCGGGCGGGGTCGTTCCGGAATCCGGGGTCGCGTCCGACATCAGAACGCCTGGCCCAGGGACAGGTGGAGCTGGAAGCGGCTCAGCGAGCCGGCCGGCGAGTCACCGTAGAGCACCAGGGGGCGCAGCACGGCCAGATCTTCCAGACGGACGTAGGGGATGGCGGTGCCGTCCACCGTCAGGCGGTCGGCGGGATCGTCCAGCGACGGATCGAAGGGCCGGATCTGGTTGGTCACCACCTGGAGGCGCTGCCCGCCGCGGAACCGGTAGGCCAGGTCCAGCCGGAGGGGGCCGATGGGGCTCATGTAGCGGAAGCCGGCGCCGGGGGTCACGTCGAACCCGGGACTGCGGATGTCTCCCCCCTGCCAGATCCGGCCGAAGTCGGCGAACCACGCGAGCTGGATCCCGGAGCCCACGGGCAACCGGAACTCCACGTTGCCTTCGACCACCCCCACGCCGCCGGTGGGCCGCGGAAGGAACAGGTCCTCGTCCACGCCCGTGGCGTCGCATTCGAGCAGGATCACGTCGAGGGGAAGGCATCCGGCACCCTCGCTCGACAGGAGCGCGCCCACGTCCCGGGGGGGCAGCGTGAGCACCCGTGGCCCGAGACGGTTCTGCGAATAGCCGCGCACCGAGTTGGCCCCCCCGGCGTAGAAGCGCTTCTGGGGATGCACGATGTCCGGCACGTCGTCGCGGGTGCCCAGCAGGTCCTCGAACGCGCCGGCGCCCACCCACCCCAGCCGGCCCCGGACCGCCAGGATCAGCCCTCCTGCGGCGGGACGGGTATAGGCGGATCCTTCGGCCACCGCCCGATCGTACCGGAAGTCGGAGCCGGTCCACGGCCCGGCGTGCTCGACGTCGAGCAGGGTCGTGTACCCCCGGGAGGGGTTCAGGACGTTGTTCGTCGTGGTGCGGTTGAAGTTCAGCCCCACCGGGGCCAGCCAGTTCGCGCCCTGCAGGGCGTCCACGTCTTCCGGTCGGCAGACCAGGAAGCTGGTGCAGAAGTAGAACTCGGCGGCATCCAGGCGGGACAGCTCCGGACGGTAGGTGGCCGTCAGCGGTGTCCGGGGCCCGATGGCGCGGGTCACGGCCAGGCTCACGCCCACCGCCTCCCGCACGAACACGTCCGGCAGGCTCTGTCGTTCGGCGAAGATGCTGGCCTGCAGCGAGTTCCGCGTGGAGAAGATCCAGGGTTGGTTCAGCTCCACCGACGCCAGCCAGGTGGGATCTCCGAACACGCCGTCGCCGCTCTGCGGGCACAGGACCTCTCGGAAGTCCGACGCCAGGACGTTGGCCACCCGACCCCGCACCTGGAGCCTCCGGGCCCCCCCGGCGAAGTTCCTGTGGACCCACCGACCCTCCACGTTGAGGCACTCGGCGCTGGTCCACCCGGCGCCTCCCCGGACCCTCCGGAGGTCGCCCTCCGCCACCGTCACCTCCACGGGGATGATCGAGTCCGGCCGCGCCTCCAGGTCGGGGCGGACCTGGGCGTTGCGGATGATCTCGAGGCCGAACAGGCGGGCCTGGGCGTCCTGGACCTGGCTCTCCCGGTAGGTGTCGCCTGCCCGGAACTGGAGGGTCCGGAGCACGGTGATATCGGAGAGCTGCTCGTTGCCCTCCACCGACACGTGGCCGTACCGGGCCCGCACACCCGGCGCGATGTCGTAGGTGACCTCGGCGTCGTAGGAGTCCGTGGGAATGAACCAGGAGCGAAGCGCCTCGGCGTGGGCGTATCCGCGGTTCGCCAGCCGATGGACGATCGTATCGCGGGTGGCGTCCAGGCGGAGGGTGCTCAGGCGGTCGCCGCGCCGGAGGGGAAGGTCATCCAGGAGGTCGGTGCCCTCGAAGTCCTCCGCCCCGAAGAACACGATCGAATCGACCACCACCGGGCGGCCCTCGTCGATGTGGAAGGTGACCTGGACCGACCCGTCGTCGGCCACGGTCGTGGCCGTGTCCACCTGCGTCTCCCGGAAGCCCCGACGCTGGTACCAGATGCGCAGCCGGAGGAGATCCCGAGGCAGCTCCCGGCGCTGCAGGTAGGCCCGGGACTTCGCGAAGTCCGCGCCGAACCAGCAGAACGGGGTCAGGACGGTGGACGTGCATTCCGTGTCGCGTGTGACGATGGCACGGGCCAGCGAGTCGTCCGGAAAGGCTTCGTTGCCCTCGAAGCGCACGTCCGTGACCTCGGTGCGGCTGGCCGCCGCCGACTGGGCCTCGGCCCGCCCGGCACCCGGGCCGGGAAGCGCGAGCAGCCCCAGGGCCAGAACGGCCCCGGGCGCGGCCCACCGCAGGCACCGGGCAGCGCGTTGGAGCGGGCGCACCCGGCGGTGCGTCCGTGCCGGGCACGAAGAAGGGGAGCGCATCCTCACGCCCCCCCGCTCCGGGCCGGGAGCCGCGGGGCCGGCTCCGGCAGGCGCGCCTCCGTGGAGGTGCCGGGCGGGGCACCCACGGGCTCGCGGGCGAGCAGGAGCCGGGCCACGTACCAGGTGGCCACGCCCACGCCGACGCCGGCCACGACGGCCAGGGCCGCGGCGCCCACGGTGTCCTCCCGCTCCGGAGGCATGCGGATCCACCGCCTCCGCGTCATGCCCCCCTCCCGGATACGCGAGCGGCCCGGGGGAACGTGCGCGGAGGCCGGGCCGTGAAGGTATCGCCCTGCCCCTCGAACTCGTGGGGCGTGACCTCCACCGATTCGTCCGAGATCCGGATCACGTTGAGCGTGTTGCGCCCGGCCTCGACGCCGCGTCCCCGCGAGGACGCGGTCGTGCCGCAGGCCAGCATGGGCACCCCGGGTCGGCCCTCGCCGCACGGGACCACGGCCCGGGTGCAGGTGAGGTGGGTCTGGTGGACGTGACCGCCCAGGATCAGGTCCACCCCCATGGACTCGAAGGCCGACAGGAGGCGCGGTCCGCCCTGCAACGGGCGTCCCCCCAGACGGTCCTCGGTGGCCACGAAGTGGTGGTGCGTGACCAGGATCCGCACATGGTCGTCCGGCGCCTCCGCGAAACGCTCGCGGGCCCAGGCCACCTGGGCGTCCGAGACGTGCCCCGCCACGACCGCGCGCCGGGGCGCCGCGGAACTCAGGGCCACGACGGTGGCTCCGTCCAGGGTGGTCACGGTGTCCACGGCCGGATCCACGAACCGACGCCAGTTGCGGTACGGGTCCATCAGCCGTTCCCAGAACCGGAAGAGCGGCACGTCGTGGTTGCCCGGGGTGACCACCAACGGCACGTCGGGAAGCCGGTCGAGCACCGCCCTGACGCCGCGGAACTCGGACGGCCGGGCCCGCTGGGTCAGGTCGCCGGCCACCACCACCAGGTCGGGCTCCAGGGCATGGGCGAACCGCGAGAACGCGGACCCCACCGCAGGGCGGTAAGGCTTCCCGTACTGGAAGTCCGAGCCGTGGAGGACGGTCAACACGAGCCTACGCCTCCGCTCCCCGGGCCGACCGCGTGCGCTGCATGCCCACGACGCCCACCACCACGATGGCCAGGCTGATCATCTGGGCCAGGGTCAGGGCCCCGAAGAACCGGTCGTCCTTGGCGCGGAAGAACTCCACGATGAAGCGCTCGCAGCCGGCCAACGCCAGCCACAGCATGAACAGCCACCCCGGCGTGTGGCCGTGCCCCTTCAACCGCCACAGGACGAAGAAGATCAGGGTGCTCATGCCCACTTCGTACAACTGCGTGGGGTGCACCGGCACGATGGTCCCGTACTGCTCCACCAGGGCCGGGTCCACGGTGATGCCGAACTCCCGCTCGATGACCGCCACCGACGTGGGCGGGGTGCCCTGGGGAAAGGCGATGCCCACCCAGGAACCGGTGGGCCGGCCCCAGTCGTCTCCCACCAGGAAGCACCCCACGCGACCCACCGCGTAGGCCAGGGCCAGAGCCGGCGCGATGATGTCGGCCATGCTGCCCAGCGGCAGCTTCTTCCGGCGGATCTCCCAGATGACCAGGGCGGTGCCTCCGAGGAAGCCTCCGTACCAGACCAGGCCGCCGCGACTGAAGAGGAAGCCCGCGCCCTGCTCCACCAGTTGCGGGTAGTTCAGCAGCACGTAGTAGAGCTTGGCGCCGCCGATGCCTCCGATGACCGCCATGAACACCAGGTCCCACGCGTGGTCCGGGTCCCGGCCGGCGCGCACCATGCCGGCGCGGATCACGTATCCCCCGGTCAGGAAGGAGGCCAGCATCATCACGCCGAACGACGTGATGGGTTCGCCCCCGAGGAGGGGGAACCATTCAGGAAGGCGGAAGAAGATCGGATACATGGCCTGTGGGGTCTACGCGGGCAGAGCGGAGGCGACCGTCAGGCCCGGGAAGGGCAGCGCGGCGGACGCGGTGAGGTCGAGCGGGGCGACGTGGCCCTGGTCGTAGTGGTACCGGGCGGCCCGGGCCACCATGGCCCCGTTGTCCAGGGACAGCCGCGGCGAGGCCCGGAGCAGGACTCCGTCGGGCGCGAGACGGCGGGTGAGTTCGGCCCGGAGAAGGGCGTTGGCGCTGACGCCGCCCCCCACCAGGACCCGGCGGCAGCCGGTCTCGTCCACCGCCCGGAGGGTCTTGGCCGCGAGCACGTCCACGGCCGCCTCCTGGAAGGCCGCCGCCACGTGGTTCCGTTCCGCATCCAGGCGCCCTTCGCGTTCCAGCCCGGCCACGCGCTCCACCACGGCCGTCTTGAGTCCGCTGAACGAGACGTCGTAGTAGTCGTCGTCGCCAGGGCGCTGGTTTCCCCGCAGCATGGGCCGTGGGAACGGATGCCGGGACGGGTCGGCGCCCTCGGACACGCGCTGGATCTCCGGGCCTCCCGGATAGGCCAGGCCCAGGAGCTTGGCCACCTTGTCGAACGCCTCGCCCGCCGCGTCGTCGCGGGTCTGGCCGAGAAGGGTGTAGCGCCCCCATTCCTCGGCGTACAACAGGAGCGTGTGCCCACCCGACACCAGGAGGCCCACGAACGGGGGCTCCGCATCGGGTTGTTCCAGCGTGGCGGCGAAGAGATGGGCCTCCATGTGGTGCACCGCCACCACCGGCCGGTCCAGCGCCCAGGCCGCCGCCTTGGTCCAGCACACCCCGACCAGGAGCGCACCGATGAGCCCCGGCCCGGCGGTGACGCCGAACACGTCGATGTCCGAAAGGGTGCAGCCGGCACGGCGCAGGGCGCCGTCCACCACGGCGTCGATCTTCTGGAGGTGCGCCCGGGCGGCCAGTTCCGGGACCACGCCGCCGAACACCTCGTGGACGTCCTGCGACAGGATCACGTGCCCGAGGATGCGGTTGTCTCCGTCGAGCACGGCCACGGACGTCTCGTCGCACGACGTCTCGACGCCGAGCACGAGGGGGCCCGGCCGGCTCACGGAGGTCCGCCCGAGTCGTCCTGGTCCGCGGCGCGCCGCACGGTGATCAGCTCCACCGTGGAGACGCCGGTGACCAGCTCCGGGACGCCGGTGATGCGCAGCGGTACGCGGCGTTCCTCGCCGGGCACCATGCCCTGGACCAGCACGCCGCCCACCGCGGCCGTGAGCTCCGACGGGTCCACCGCCGTGACCAGCGTGCGGGCGCCCACCAGGAGGACGTCCACGGACTGGGGCTCGACCACCAGGGAGCCGTCTCCCAGCGGACCTTCGACCACCACCGGCACCCCGGCCAGAAGGCGCTCGACCTCGTCTTCCAGGCGGAAGGACAGGGAGGCGGACGGAGGCGTGACCCGGACGCCCGGCGTGGTGGTCGTGTCCACCGGTACGTCGATCACGCCGGAGGCTCGCACGTCGGCCAGATCGAGGACCTCCAGGCGCACCGAGTCGAGGGCCTCCACCCGGCTGGCGGGCCCGCGCACCCGCATGACCGGGGGCGTGACGCCCATGGGGCTGGCCAGGGCCAGGTAGTCCGGCAGACGCCCCCGCAGCCGGACGGACACCGGTACGGCCCGGGTCCGGGCGGGCTCGAAGGTCAGGCGCACGGCCGACGGCGACACCGACTCCACCGACACGCCGGAGCCGTCGGCCAGCGCGACCCAGTCGCGGCGCAGGGTGACCACCGTATCGGCGGACCCCACGGCGGACACCGGCACACGGATGACCGTTCCCTCCCGGGCCAGGCGGAACATCTCCCGGGTGGGGCCACTCATGCGCAGCTCGACCGCGGACGGGAGCGGCGCGGCGGCCAGGGTCCAGGCGGTGTCGTCGACCTCGACCCGGACCGGCACCGACGAGAAGGTCTCGGCATTGCCCTCGTCGGTCTGGACCAGGGCCCACAACAGGACGGACAGCCCGAGGGCGGCCAGCTTCAAGCGCCAGTTCTGGGACACTACGCCGGGGAGGAGCGCCACCGCCGGCTACTCGTCCAGGAGACGGCGCACCAGCTCCTGGTTCACCGGGGCATCCCAGTCCGTCGGGCCCGCCACCTTCTTGTAGATCACGCCGTCGCGCCCGATGATGAAGGTTTCGGGCACGCCCGTGGTCTGGTAGAGCTGCTGGATGCGGGCGTCGGCGTCGTGCACGAGCGGGAACGTGAGGCCGAGCTGCTCGCCGTAGCCCCACACGTCTCCGCCCTCCCGTCCGGTGCGGTTGAGTTCGCCCGCACGGGAGTCCACGCTCACGGCCAGGATCTCGAAGTCCGGGTCGTCCAGGGCCTCGTAGAGCCGCTGCAGGGAGGGCATCTCCTCGATGCAGGGCGGACACCAGGTGGCCCAGACGTTGACCAGGACCACCTTGCCCCGGTAGTCGGACAGCGCCACGACCTCGCCGGACTCGGTGCGCGCCGTGAAGTCCGGCGCGTCGGATCCGGTGATGACCGGCTGGTAGTTCTCCCGCCCGATCCAGGCCACGGTCACGACCGTGAGGAGGCCGACGATGGCCCAGAGGTAGGGAGATCTGAGGGGACTGCGCGTCATGCGTTCGCCCGCGTGGGAGATCCAGGCCCGCAACCACACCGGTCGTACGGTGGCCACGTGGCTTTGTTCCGCATGAAATCTAGGGATTCGGGGCTCGGGCGGTAGGTCGGCGCCCCGCCCGTTCCCCCTGGCCCGACCCCCGCCCGGCGGGGTATAGTCGGGGGTGCGGTGGCCGCCTCGGTCGCCCTGCCCATCTTCCCGGACCCTCCCCATGAGACGCCTGCCGACCGTCCTCGCCGTGCTCTGCGTCCTGGCGGCCGCGACGGACCTCCACGGACAGACGGGAGCGGGGCTCGGAATCCGTGTGGCCGACGCCCGGGGCGAACTCCAGGACCGGGTCGAGGACCGGGGCATCGGGGTCGTGGCCACCAGCGTGGTCACGGGCCAGTCCGTCTGGCTGTCGATGACCACGGGATGGACCCGCTTCCCGGGGCTTCCGGAGCTCGCCGCAGAGGGCGAGGATCCCGACGACGTGGAGTTCTACGAGGTCATGCTGGGATGGGGCATCCGGGTCGGCCCGCTCCGGGCGGGGATCCGGGCCGGGCGCTTCTTCGGCGACGGCGCGTCGTGGGGCTACATGCCGGTGGCCGGCATCGGCGTCGGCCCGCTCCTGTTCGCGGCCGAATGGGACCTGCGCCAGCCCAACGAGTGGTTCGGGGTTACCGGGTCCTTCCTGCGGTAGGCCGCCTCACCCGCCGTCCCGCCCCCGGCGCCCCACGGAGAGCCGCACGGCCGCGCCGCGCTGAAGCTCGGTGTCGGCGGCCGGCTCCTGCTCCACCACGATCCCCTGGTCGCGGCCGAAGCGGAACACCTCCGTCAGTTCTCCGACCACGAGTCCGAGGGAGTCCAGCACGGCCAGCGCATGATCCTCTTCGAGGCCGAGGACCAGCGGCATCAGGATCACGGGCGGCCCCGTGCTGACCACCAGGTGGACCTCGGAGGGGATCGCCACCAGGGAGTCCACCGACGGCGAGAGGTCCACCACGCGCCCCCGGGGCAGCTCGGACTCGATGGAGTCGGCACGCACCACGAAGCCCGTCGTTTCCAGGATGATCCGGGCGCGGCGGGCGTCGAGGCCGGCCACGTCGGGCACCGTACGCTGCTGGGGGCCGAGGCTGAGGGTGATGCGGACCGGGGCGCCGGGCAGGGCCAGCTGCCCCGGAAGCGGCGACTGCCCCATGACCGAGAACTCGGATGCCGTGGGGTGCCGCAGCGAGTCCACCGCTCCCACCATCAGCCCGGCGCCTTCGATGCGCTCCCGGGCGCCGGTCAGGCCGAGCCCCCGCACGTCCGGAACGTCCACCACGTTCTGCGGCGGCGGCGGAGCGGGAAAGACGATCTGGGTGGCCACCAGGTAGCCGCCGAACCACCCCACCACCGCCAGGGCCAGGACCAGTACGGGGATGGGCCAGCCGCCCCCGGAGCCGCCCTTGCGGCCCGACCCGGACCGGCGGCCGCCGGCCTTGGGCTTCCCCTTCCGGGACCGCTTCAGGGAGCCGCCCAGCCTCACGACGCCCTCCGTAGTCGCGCGGCGAACGCCCCGTCGAATCCGGTCCGCCACGGACGCACGACCAGGTGCCCCTCCGCATCGCGGTACCGGGCGGGTACCGCGTCGGTGGCCTCCACCCGGAAGTCGGGATTGCGGTCACGGAAGGCCGCCACCTGCTCGTGGTTCTCCTCGGGCTCCAGGGAGCAGGTGGAGTAGACCAGAAGGCCGCCGGGCGCCACCAGGGACGCCGCGCCATCGATGAGTTCGTGCTGCACGCGGACGAGTTCGGTCAGGGTTGCGGGTCGCAGGCGCCACCGCCCGTCGGGATGACGCCGGAGGGTTCCGGTGCCGGTACACGGCACGTCCAACGTTACCACATCCATGGCGCGAAGAGGGGGCCGCCGTCCGTCGGCCACCACCAGACCGAGGGGCGTGCCGGTGCGGACGGCGTTCTGGCGGAGCCGGCGCATGCGCACCTCGGATCGGTCGGCGGCGACAATGAAGGAAGCCCGGCGCGCCGACAGGAGCGCCTTGCCCCCGGGGGCGGCGCACAGATCTGCAATCTTCGTGCCCTCGGGGGGATCGGCATACCGCGACACGAGGTTGGCACCCGGGTCCTGGATCAGGCCCCGGACGTGGCGGAGCGCCTCCGCCGGATCGGTGCCGGGCAGCAGCCGGACGCAGTCGGTGCCTTCGCCCACGACCCTTGCGTCGATGCCGATCTCCATCAGACGGCTCGCGGCCTCCGTGGGGGACTGCTCCAGCGGCACCAGGGTCAGGGGAGGCTGACGGTTGTTGCCCTGCACCAGGGCCAGAACGTCGACGAACGACCACTGCGCCAGCCACCGCTCCACCAGCCAGCGCGGGTGGGAGCCCCACGCGCTCAGGTACCCCACCGGGTCGCTCTCGGGGGCGGGAAAGAGCTCGGCGCCGTCTCCGGTCGCGGCCACCGCGCGGAGCACCGCGTTGACCAGCCCCCCCGCCCCCCGGCCCGCCACCTCGGCCGCCTGCTCCACCGACTGGGAGATGGCCGCATAGCGGGGCACGGACCCCATGTAGAGCACCTGATACGCGCCGAGGCGGAGCACGTCCAGCACCGGCGCATCCAGGCGCTCCAGGCCTCCACGGACCCGGGCGTGCAGCAGGTGATCCAGGCGGCCACGGAGACGGCCGACACCGAACGAGAGCTCGTGGGCGAACGCCCGGTCCCGGGACTCCAGCGACCGGGCCACCCGCCCGAACGCCACGTCCAGCCTCAGGCCGTCGCGGACGGCGGACGACACGTCGAGCGCGGCCCGGCGGGCGGGGGTGACGGGGGTGGCAGCCATGGGAGGGTCGGAGCGACGAGCGCCGTCAGTCCAGCATGCCCCGGGTCGGCGAGGACGGTACCGCGATCTCCCGGGACGGCATCCGTCCCGCCAGCCAGGCCAGCCGCCCGGCGATGACCGCGTGCTTCATGGCGTGGGCCATCCGCACCGGGTCGTCGGCCGCGGCCAGGGCCGTGTTCATCAACACCCCGTCCACGCCCTGCTCCATGGCCACGGCGGCGTGGGACGCGGTCCCGACGCCGGCGTCCACGATGACCGGCACCTCCAGGCGGCGCTTGATCTCCCGGATGAAGTACGGGTTCACGACGCCCAGGCCGCTGCCGATGGGGCTGGCCAGGGGCATGACGGACACGCACCCGGCGTCTTCGAGGCGGAGGGCCGTGATCAGGTCGTCGTTGGTGTACGCCATGACCTTGAACCCCTCGTCCGCCAGCGTCTTCGCGGCCTCCAGGGTGGCCTGCACGTCGGGCAGGATCGTGGCCTGGTCGCCGATGACCTCGAGCTTGATCCACTCGTTGAAGCCGGCGGCCCGGGCCAGCCGCGCGTACCGGACGGCTTCGTCGGCCGTGTAGCAGCCCGCGGTGTTGGCCAGGAGGAAGAACTCGTCCGGGTCGAGGTGGTGGAGGATGGCCTCCTCCTTCGACCGGTCCAGGTCCACCCGCCGCACGGCCACCGTGACCATCTCGGCCCCGCTGGCCCGGATGGCGTCGATCATGACCTCGTTGTTCGCGTACTTGCCCGTGCCCACGATCAGCCGCGACCCGAAGTCGCGGCCGCCCAGGGTGAGCGGTCCGTCCAGCGCCGTTTCCTGCTCGCTCATGTTCGCCTCAACCCCCGCCCACGAAGTGGACGAGTTCCAGGGTATCGCCTTCCTCGACCGGCGTATGCGCGTACGCCTTCCGGTCCAGGATCTCTCGGTTCCGTTCCACCACCACCAGCTCGGGGCGGAGGTCCAGGGACTCCAGGAGCCCCCGGACGGTCAGGTCGGGCGCCACCTCGCGGTCCGCCCCGTTGAGGCGTACTCGAATGGCGTCGTTTCCGCTCATGTGCCGTTCTCCACTGGCTCGACTTCGTTCAGGAATTCCACCACGGCCCTTGCCGGGTCCGGGGCGTTCCAGACGCCCCGGAGGACGGCCACGCCCCAGGCGCCCGCGGCCCGGAGGCCCGCGACCCGGTCGGGCCCGATGCCCCCGATGGCCACCACCGGGGCGCCGGCCGCTTCGGCCACCGCCTCGCGGACCCCGGCCGGTCCGCACCCGGGGCGCCCTGGATGCGACGGCGTGGGAAAGACCGTACCCAGGAAGGTGTAGTCCGCTCCCTCCCGCGTCAGGCCCCCGACCTCGTCGGCCGAGTGGGCCGAGGCGCCGAGCACCGCGTCGGGGCCCAGGACCGCGCGGGCGTCGGCCACGCTCGGCGAGCGTGCGCCGAGGTGGGCGCCGTCGGCCCCGACCACCAGCGCCACGTCCACCCGGTCGTTGATCAGCAGCAGCGCGCCGGCCTCGGCGGCGGGCCCCACGAGGGCGACGGCCAGTTCGTGGAGGCGGCGCCCCGAGGTCCCGGGACCCCGGAGGTGGAGGGCCACACGGGACCCGCCGGCCTGGACCACGGCGCGGGCCACGTCCAGAGCGTCGCTCCGCCCCAGGACCGCGTCGTCGGTGACCACGTGCAGGCGCGGCAGGGGCCGGCCGCGGTTCACTCGAAGCGCTGCCCCGCGGCCACGCCGCGTCCGTTGATCCATGCCGCCGACTCCATCCGGCGCTTGCCCGGCGGCTGGACCTCGCCGAACGCCACCGCGCCCTGGCCCGCCGCCACCACCACGCCCCGTTCCGGGTCGGCGGCGAGCACCGTCCCCGGCGCCGTTTGGCCGCCCGCCTCGGGCGCGGGTGCCGGGTCCAGGACCGTGGGCCGGAACAGCTTGACGGGCTGACCGTCGAGTTCGGTCCACGCCCCGGGCACGCTGTCCATTCCCCGGACGTGCCATCCGATCTCCCGGGCCGGGCGGGCCCAGTCGATGCGCGCCACCGCCCGGTCCACCTTCGGGGCGAAGGTGGCCTGGTCGTGGTCCTGCTCCCGCTCCTCCAGCCCGGCGGAGGTCATGAGCGTCAGGGCCTCCACGAGCGCCACCGCGCCCACCTCGGACAGCCGACCCCAGAGTTCGGTGGCCGTCTGATCGGCCAGGATCGGCTCCGTCACCTGCAGGAGGATCGGGCCCGCATCCATGGCCTCGGCCATGCGCATGATGGTCACGCCCGTCTCCTCGTGGCCTCGGGCCACCGCCCAGTTGATGGGCGCCGCGCCGCGGAGGGCCGGCAGGAGCGATGCGTGGACGTTGATGGAGCCTCGGGGGGGCAGGTCCAGGACCTCCCGCCGGAGGATGTGGCCGTACGCCACCACCACCGACAGGTCCGGCGCCAGGGCCCGGACGGCGTCCATGAACTCGTCGCCCCGGGGCCGCTCGGGCGTCAGGACCGGCAGGCCCATCTCCTCGGCCGCCTGCTTCACGGCCGAAGGCTGAAGGGTCCGGCCGCGCCCTGCCGGGCGGTCCGGCTGGGTGACCACGCCCACCACGTGGAAGCCCTCGTCCTCCAGCGCCCGCAGCGACGGCACCGCGAATTCGGGCGTGCCCCAGAACAGGATCCTCAGGAGTCCTCCTCCTGGAGCTTCCGCCACTTCTTGAGGAGCATCTTCCGCTTCAACGGGCTGACCCGGTCGGAAAAGAGGATTCCGTCCAGGTGGTCGATCTCGTGCTGGAGCGCCCGGGCGAACAACTCGTCGGCCTCGATGACCACGGGCCGGCCGTCGGGGTCGAGGCCCTCCACCCGCACCGCCCACGACCGTTTCACGACCTCTTCCAGGCCCGGCATGCTCAGGCATCCCTCGGGCTGCTTGTCCATGTCGTCGCTGGCCCAGGTGATGCGCGGATTGATCAGCGCCGCCCGGGCCTCCGGTTCGTCGTCGCGGCGCAGGTCCACCACCAGGATGCGCCGGGAGACCCCGATCTGGGGCGCCGCCAGGCCGATGCCGTCGGCATGGTACATGGTTTCCCACATGTCCCGGACCAGGGCCCGCACGCCGTCGTCGACGGTCTCGACCTCGGCGGCGCGCTCCCGAAGTACCGGATCGCCCAGAAGGACGATGTCCCGCAAGGCCACTACTCCGCCTTCCCGCCCTTGTCGGACAACACCTGCGCGACGCGGCTCCGGTCCACCGTCAGGCGCGTGTTGTCGCCCGACTTGACCGTCAGGCGGTTCTCCTCGAGGTGCAGGACCGTGGCGATGATGCCGCCGTTGGTCACGATCTCGTCGCCCTTCTTGATGTTGCGCAGCGCCTCTTCGTGGCGCTTCCGCTCCTTGGCCTGCGGGCGGATCAGGATGAAGTAGAAGATCGCGAAGATCACGATCATCTCCACCATGAAGATCAAGGTGGAATTGCCACCCTCTCGGGGGACCATGAGCAGCGAGTAGTACGGTGTCACCTGGGGGGTCTCCGAGGTGTTCGGGTCACGTCCGGGCGGTGCGGTACCGCTCCAGCCAATCGATGTGCCACGACGAGAAGGTACCGTCGAGCACCCGCCGCCGGGCCTCCTCCGCCAACCGCACCACGAAGCGCAGGTTGTGGATGGACAGCAGACGGACGGGGAGCCACTCGTTGGCGACCACGAGGTGGCGGATGTAGGCGCGGTCGTAGCGGCCGCACGTATAGCAGTCGCACGCCGGGTCCAGCGGCCTCGTGTCGTCTTTGTACCGGGCCGCCTTCATATTCACCTGGCCTTCGTCGCTCGTCCAGGCGGTGCCGTGGCGGGCGTTGCGCGTGGGGGCCACGCAGTCGAACAGCTCGCACCCCCGGGCAATGGCCTCCAGGAGGTCGTCGGGGTACCCCACACCCATGAGGTACCGGGGCCGGTCCGTGGGCAGTTCGCCGTGGAGCAGTTCCAGCACGCGCCACATGTCGGGCTTGGCTTCGCCCACGCTCAGGCCCCCGATGCCGTAGCCCTCCCAGTCGCCCATCTCCCGGATCTGCCGCGCGTGGTCGCGGCGCAGGTCGTCGTAGATGTTGCCCTGGAGGACGGGGAAGAGGGCCTGATCGGGCACCGGGCCCTCGTCGGCCAGCGCCCCGAACCGGGTCCGGCACCGCTCCAGCCAGTGGAGGGTGCGGCGGTTGGCCTCCTCGGCGGTGGACCGGTCGGCACCGCCCGGCGGGCACTCGTCGAAGGCCATGATCACGTCGGCGCCGAGGGTGCGCTCGATGTCCATGACGGACTCGGGCGTGAACAGGTGCTCCGACCCGTCGATGTGGCTGCGGAACACCACCCCCTGGTCCCGGACCTCCGAGATGTCGGCCAGGGAGAAGACCTGGTATCCCCCGGAATCCGTGAGGATGGGCCCGTTCCAGCGCATGAAGGCGTGGAGCCCGCCCAGCGACCGGACCCGCTCGTGCCCCGGCCGCAGGTACAGGTGATAGGTGTTGCCCAGCACCATCTGTCCCCCCAGGGCCTCCACCTCCTCCATGACCAGCCCCTTCACCGTGCCGACGGTGCCCACCGGCATGAACGCCGGGGTCTCGACGGAGCCGTGGGGCGTCGTGAACCGACCGGCGCGGGCGGCGCCGTCGGTGGCCTGGAGCTGATAGGAGAACATGGGCCGGAATGTAATGGCCGGGCCGGCCGTTCCAACCTCGGGCCGGGGCGCGGCGTCGAAGGGTGTGGACGGACACACTATGTGCCGAATACTATGCCGTACATAGTATGTACACGCAGGCGACGGAGGTCGGGATGACGCTGGAACGGGAGTGGATGCGGGGCGCGGCACCGCTGGCGGTGCTGACGCTGCTGGAGCGCCGCGAGATGTACGGCTACGAGCTGGTCGAGGCGCTGGAGCGGGACACGGGCGGCATCCTGGCCATGGGCCAGTCCACCGTCTATCCCCTGCTCTACAACCTGGAGGGACGAGGCCACGTGCGCCCGGTGTCGCGGACGGCGCCGTCGGGGCGCCGTCGGAAGTACTACGCCCTCACGCCCGAGGGCCGCGCCTGGCTCGAGGGGCAGCGGCGCCAGTGGAGCCGGCTGGTGGCGGCGCTGGGCCTGCTCGGCATCGAAGCCGACCCCGCCGCCGTGCCGGAGACCGGCTCGTGAGCGGCCTGCCGCGGCGCCTCCAGGACCTGATCGACGAGGTGGTCGAGGCCACCGGCCTGGAGCTGCCGGACCGCCACGACGTGGCGCGGGAACTGGCGGCCCACTTCGAGGACGGGCTGGCCGCGGGACGTTCGGAAGAGGAGCTGGTGGAGCGGTTCGGCGACCCCGTCGAGGCGGCCCGGGAGATCGCCCGGGCCCGGCGGCGGCGAGCCCACGGGACGAGAACCCACGACGGGAGGTGGTGGATGAGTGTCGGCGAATGGTGGCAGCAGGCGCGGCAGAGCGTCCGGGCCCTGGCCCGGGCTCCGGGCTTCTCGGCCCTGGTGATCCTGACCCTGGCCCTGGGAGTGGGCGCGAACACCGCGGTGTTCACCGTGCTGGACGCCGTGCTCCTGGCGCCCCTGCCCTACGCCGAGCCCGACCGGCTGGTGCGCATGTACGAGGCGGACCGCGAGGACCCCGGCAGCCTGGGCTTCGTGCGCAGCCCGGTCATGGCCGCGGCGCGGGGATGGACCGAGGTGTTCGACAGCGCGGCCTCGCTCTACACCTACCGCGAGACCGGCGCCGACCTCACCGACGGCGAACAGCCGCGGCGGATCAACGTGCTCCGGGTCAGCGCCGGGTACTTCGAGACCCTGGGGATCCCGCCCCTGATGGGCCGGACCTTCCGGGAGAACGAGACCACCGGGCCCGGCGAGGCCATCGGGCGCGACCCCCTGACCCGGGTGGTGATCCTGGGCCACGGTCTCTGGCGCGAACAGTTCGGCGAGGACCCGGACATCGTGGGGCGCACCGTGCGGATGGACGGCGAGTCGTGGGAGGTGGTCGGGGTCATGCCCGCCGGCTTCGAGGAACCGTTCGGTCCGCCCGCCGACGCGTGGATCCCCCAGGACCTCCGCTCGGGCGGCTACAACAGCTGGGGCAACTTCTACCTGTCGTCGGTGGCCCGCCTGCGCGACGGCGTGACCATCGAAGCGGCGCAGGCCCGCATCGACGCCCTGTTCGCGGGGCTGGCCGAGTCGGTCGGCGAGGGTGACTCGCGGTGGCGCCCCCGCATCGTGCCGCTCCACGACGACGTGGTGGGTGACACCCGGAGGGCCATGCTCCTGCTCCTGGCCGGCGCGGCGGGTCTGGTGCTGCTCAGCGCGTGCGTGAACGTGGCCAACCTCGTCTTCGCCCGGGGACTCGGTAGGGCCCGCGACGCGGCCCTCCGCTCGGCCCTGGGGTCCGGACGGCTGCGGCTCATGGCCGGGACCCTGGTCGAGTCCGCCGTGCTGGCCACGGCCGGAGGCCTTCTCGGGGTCCTGCTCGGGTGGTTCGGTGTGCGGACCCTGCTGGCCGTGGCCCCCGACGCGCTGCCGCTCGTGACCACGCCGGAGTTGAGCCTGCGGGTGTTCGGCTTCGCCCTGGGCGTGAGCGCCCTGGCCCTTCTCGTGTTCGGGCTGGCGCCGGCGCTGCGCACCGCGTCGGTGGCTCCGGGCGATGCTCTCCGTCACGGCGAGCGCGGCAGCACGGGTGGCGGCCGGTTGCGGGCCGTCCGGGACGGCCTCGTGGTGGTGCAGGTGGCGGCCGGCCTGGTCCTGCTGACCGGCGCGGGCCTCCTGACACGGAGCTTCCTGTCGCTGCAGGACGTGGCGCTGGGTGTCGAGTCCGAGGGCGTGCTGTCGTTCGAGGTGCACCTGCCGGCGGCCCGGTATCCCGAGGGGATCGACCGGCACCGTTTCCACGACATCTTCCAGCGGCGGGTGGCGGAGCTGCCCGGGGTGGAGGCCGCAGGCGCGGTGTCGTGGCTCCCGGTCAACGGCCGCTACCACTCGTGGGGCGTGGCGTGGGCCCCCGGCGGAGCGGAACTGAACGACGACAACGCCCGCTGGGAGAACTCCGACATCCGGGTCATCCACGGCGACTACTTCGCGGCCCTCGGGGTGGACCTGCGCTCCGGAGCCGAGCCCGAGGCCCTCGACCCCGACGGAGAGCCGGTCGTGTGGGTCAACGAGACGTTCGCGCGGCAGGTCTTCGACGGCGAGCAGCCGGTGGGCCAGCGCGTGTGGGCCGGCAACCGCCTGCGCACGGTGGCCGGCGTGGTGGAGGACATCCCCTTCGACACCCGGGGCGCCACGAGCCGGAAGCTCTACATCCCCCACGCCCAGTTCGCCGACAACCGCAACTGGGCCCTGATCCAGACCGTGGCCGTCCGGGGCGACATGGCGGCGGTCCGCGAGGAGATCCGGGGCGTGCTGGCCTCCATGGACGCGCAGCTCGTGCTCTACAAGCCGACGCCCTTCGCCGCCGTGCTGGCCGGAGGACGGGCGCGGGACCGGTTCGCGACGCTGCTGATGGGCGCCTTCGCCACGCTCGCGTTGATCCTGACGCTGGTCGGCACGTACGGCGTGCTGGCCCATGCCGTGGCGGGCCGACGCCGTGAGATCGGGATCCGCATGGCCCTGGGGGCCGACCACCAGAGCGTCCGGGGAATGGTGCTGCGCTACGCCACCCGGCTCATGATTCCGGGCGTGGTGTTCGGCCTCCTGGCCGCGTGGTACGGCAGCCGATGGATGGAGGGCCTGCTGTTCCGTATCGGGACGCTGGATCCGGTGGTCTACGGGGCCACGGTGACCCTCGTGGTGGCCGCCTGTCTGCTGGCCGGCTGGGTGCCGGCCCGGCGGGCCACGCGGGTGGATCCGGCCCGGGCGCTGGCGGCGGAATAGGGGGGCGGGGGCGGGGCCTCCTCAGGGACAGCCATTGCCCTCCTAGCAGGTCGCTGAGAAAGGGGAGTGCACCGCGCGCAGGGGTCTCGCGAGTGCTCAGACGAGGATCGACGACGAGTCGTAGCAGGGCGGGCACCGCGACCGCAGGTCGTGGTCCGAGCGAGGAGAGACGACGTATGAGTCCGCGACCCCCCTGCGCCCAACGTGAA
>JAVJOF010000022.1:0-12685 GCA_040216925.1 Longimicrobiales bacterium | reverse complement strand
GCCGCTACTTTGGGAATCTCTTTTGATTTCTTTTCCTCCAGGTACTTAGATGTTTCAGTTCCCTGGGTTGGCTCCGCTCTCGCGGTGACACGGTACGACCCGTGCCGGGTTTCCCCATTCGGACATCCCCGGATCGACGCTCGCTTGCAGCTCCCCGAGGCTTTTCGCAGCTTGCCACGTCCTTCTTCGCCAGCTCATGCCTAGGCATCCGCCCTGTGCACTTTCCTGCTTGACCAGCACTCCTTCGGCCGCTTTTTCGCCAACTCTTCGTTGCACTTCGGATTCGGACTCGGTGCGACGTAGCGTGTGCTACGTCTCCCTCGCCTCACCTCGTGCGCCTCGATTTGACAAAAAATCGTCGCGAAGCAGGGTCACGCCCTTTCAGGGATCGCGATTAGATCCCGGGCGCTTCCCCAGCCAGTCTCTTTCCAGAAAGCCGTCACACTTTCCTACTTCTTGGCTTCGGTACCACCACCCGGACAAACAGGCAGCAATACCTTACCTAAGGCTCTCACTTCTCTCTCGATACCTCTGTTTTCAAAAAGCGGGTCGGCACGGAACCGTTACCGGTTCTGGCCGAGCAAGGAAAGATAGGAGAAGCGGGCAGCCGGGTCAACGGATCGCGGGCCCCGATCGGGGTGCTTCCAGCGCCCTTCGAAGACCGGGTCGGCCGATCACGGTCCGCCGCCCTTTCCCGGGCGCCCGCGCACCGTCGGGGGGACCCTTCCGGTGCCCCCCGATCCGGACCCGGCTGTAGCACCGATCGACCGCGCCGATGGCGGAGGCGGAGGTCGGGCACCACCGGGGGTACGGACGCGCGCCCCCCCGGCCATGGCAGCGCGAGGGGCTCCCTAGAGTCCGCCCTCGGCCAGGAGGGCCTCGATCTCCCGGGCCTCCACGTGGAAGTCGCCCAGGTTGTAGCCGCCGTAGGGGTTGTGCCAGTCCGAGCCGCCGCTGCGGAGCAGACCGTGGGCCTCGCTCAACGCCTCCAGCCGCAGTGTCTCGCTCCGGCGGTGCGCGGGGCGGTACACCTCCAGGCCACGCAGTCCGTCCTCGACCATCTGCGGCAGCAGGACGTCGAGGAGGTTGGACGGGGGATGGGCCCACACGGCGATCCCGCCGGCCTCTCCGATGGCGGCGATGGCCTCGGCCGGGGTCTGCAGCCGCGTGGGCACGAAAGCCTCGTGATCGTCCCCGATGAGCTGGTTGAACGCATCCGGGACGGAGCGCACGTGCCCCTGATCGACCAGCACCCGTGCCAGGTGGGGACGGGAGAGCGCCGAAGCCTCCTCACCCGCCTCCGCCCGGACGTCGTCCATGGCCACCTCGATCCCCTGTCCGGCCAGGCGGGCGACCATCTCCTCCATGCGCGCATCCCGAAGGTCCCGGGCGCGCACGCCGTGCCGGGTCAGGGTCGGGGCCGCGGGATCCACGAAGTACCCGAGGATGTGGATCTCCCGTCCCTCCCAGGTCGAGCTCATCTCCACGGCCGGCACGACCTGGACGTCGCGTTCGAGGCCATGGGCCCGGGCGGCCAGGACGGCGGCGGTCGTGTCGTGGTCGGCGATGGCGATCACGTCGAGCCGGCCCCGGGCCGCGCCGTCCACCACGGCTTCGGGCGTCCACGCGCCGTCCGACGCGGTGGTGTGGATGTGCAGGTCGAGTCTCACCGATCCTCCTGGAACGCACACGAGGCGGAAGGACCCGTGGATCCTCCCGCCTCGGGGGCTCGTGATGCGACCACCGTCAGACCAGCGGGTTCCCCGGGCTGGCCACGATGTGATCGATGTCCAGCGTGAATCGCGCCGGATGCGGATGCGGATCGCGGCCCGCGTACTCGGTCAGGACGGTGACTCCCCCGTCCTCGACCTTCATGACCCCACCGGCCACGTGGAACATCTCGTTTCCGCCGCCCGGAAGATCCACGTGGAGTTCGCCGGCACCCAGAAGGACGAGGAACGGCGCATGGCCGGGCAGGATTCCGACCTGCCCGTCCCACGCCGGCGCCACGAGGGATGCCGCGTCGCCTTCGAACACCGTCCTCTCCGGCGAGACCACCCGCACCTTCAGAGCTCCGGCCACGTCAGCCTTCCTTGGCCAGCTTCTCGCCGGCGGCGATGACGTCTTCGATGCCACCCTTCATGTAGAACGCCTGCTCCGGCAGGTGATCGAACTCGCCATCCGCAACGCGCTCGAAGGACTCGATCGTGTCGTCGAGCTTCACGTACTTCCCTTCGATGCCCGTGAACTGCGTGGCCACGAAGAACGGCTGCGAGAGGAAGCGCTGGATCCGCCGGGCACGGCCGACGATGATCTTGTCCTCCTCCGTCAGCTCGTCCATGCCCAGGATGGCGATGATGTCCTGGAGGTCCTTGTACCGCTGGAGGATCTCCTGCACCCGGGTGGCCACCTTGTAGTGGCGCTCGCCCACGAACTGCGGGTCGAGGATCCGCGACGTCGAGTCGAGGGGATCCACCGCCGGGTAGATGCCCAGCTCCGCGATGGAGCGCGAGAGGGTGGTGGTGGCGTCCAGGTGGGCGAAGGCCGTGGCCGGCGCCGGGTCCGTCAGGTCGTCGGCCGGCACGTAGATGGCCTGTACCGACGTGATGGAGCCCGACCGCGTGGAGGTGATGCGCTCCTGGAGCTCACCCATCTCCGTGCCCAGGGTCGGCTGGTAGCCCACCGCGGACGGCATCCGGCCCAGCAGCGCGGACACCTCCGAACCGGCCTGCGTGAACCGGAAGATGTTGTCGATGAACAGCAGCACGTCCTGGCCTTCCACGTCGCGGAAGTACTCGGCGATGGTGAGGCCGGACAGACCCACCCGGAGGCGGGCTCCCGGGGGCTCGTTCATCTGACCGTAGACCAGCGCCGTGGCGCCCAGCACGCCGGCTTCCTTGAACTCGAGCCAGAGGTCGTTGCCTTCCCGGGTGCGCTCACCCACCCCACAGAACACGGAACGTCCACCGTGCTCCATGGCGATGTTGTTGATGAGCTCCTGGATGATGACCGTCTTGCCCACGCCGGCGCCGCCGAACAGGCCGGTCTTGCCGCCCTTCACGTACGGGGCCAGGAGGTCGACGACCTTGATGCCCGTCTCGAACATCTCGGTCTTGGCCTCGAGCTGATCGTATTTGGGCGCTTCCCGATGGATCGGCCACCGCTCGACGGACGCCGCGTTCTCGCCGCCGACCGGTCCCTGCTCGTCCACCGGCTCGCCGAGGACGTTCAGGATGCGACCGAGGGCAGCCTCGCCCACCGGCACGGCGATGGCACGGCCCGTGTCGACCGCGTCCATGCCCCGTGTCACACCGTCCGTGGACGACATGGACACGGCGCGGACCTGGCCGCGACCGATGTGCTGCTGGACTTCCGCCACGACGTCGATGTCCTGCCCGCCGTCGGTGGTGCCCTTCAGGTGCAGCGCGTTGTAGATGTCCGGGAGGTGCTCGGGATTGAACTCGACGTCCAATACCGGACCGATGACCTGGACGACCTTACCGATGTTCTGCTCAGCCATGATTCCCTGTCGTTGAACGGCAGCGGGCCGGCGACCTCACTCGAGGGCCGCCGCGCCGCCGACGATCTCGGCGATTTCCTGCGTGATCTGCCCCTGACGGGCGCGGTTGTAGCTCCGGGTGAGGTTCTCGAGCATCTCCCCGGCATTGTCCGTCGCATTCTTCATGGCGGTCCGTCGCGCCCCCTGCTCGGCGGCGGCGTTCTCCACGAGCGACGTATACACTGCGTTGCGTACGTAGAGCGGAAGGATCCGCTCCAGGATCCGGTCGCCCGAGGGCGACAGGATGAAGTTGTCGGCGCTGGCGCTGGACTCGCCGGGCTCGATCGGCAGGAGCTTCTTCTGCCCCGGCGGCGTGGACATGGCCGACCGGAAGTTCGAACTGACCACGTAGACCGCGTCCAGCTCGCCGTCTTCGAAGCGCTGGGCGATGGGATCGATGAGCGATCCCGCCTCCTCCACCGTGGGCGCGTCCGAAATGTCCGTGCGCATGGTCGCCATGGGTTCACCACGGAACCGGAAGAACGCGATGCCCTTCTTTCCCGCCACGTGAAGCTCGGTCTCGACGCCCTCGGCCCGCAGCTCGTCGAGGAGACCCCGGGCCTCCTTGATGAGGTTCGCGTTGAAGGCGCCGGCCAGCCCACGGTTGGCGGTCAGCAGGAGTACCGCGGCCCGTCGGGTCTTCTCCGGTTGCCGCAGCAGCGGATACCGCTCGGAAAGACCCGGTGCATAGAGGCTGCCGACGATCTCGCTCAGCGCCTCGGCGTACGGACGCGCCGCGTACACCCGATCCGTCGCCCGCTTGAGCTTGGATGTCGCCACCAGCTCCATGGTGCGGGTGATCTGTCGGGTGTTGTCCACCGACTTGATCCGCCGTTTGACCTCTCTGGCGCCTGCCACGTCTCGTTACCGTCCTGGGTCGGGTTTCGGGGAGCGTCAGGCCGACACGGAAGCGGCGTGCTCGGCCGCGAACGCATCGTTGTAGGACGCGATGGCTCCCTTGAGCTTCTCGACGATCTCGTCCGTGAGCACCTTGCCGTCGCGGATGCCGTCGAGGACCTCCCGGTGATGGTGCTCGAGGTTCTCGAGGAAGCCGCGCTCCCACTCGCGCACCTTCTCCACCGGCACCTTGTCCAGGTAGCCGTTGGTCACGGCCCAGATCACGGCCACCTGCTTCTGGACCGGGACCGGCTGGTACTGGGGCTGCTTGAGGATCTCCACCGTACGCGCGCCCCGGGCCAGCTGGCGCTGGGTCGCGGCGTCGAGGTCGGAGCCGAACTGGGCGAAGGCCTCGAGTTCCCGGTACTGGGCCAGGTCGAGACGGAGCGAACCGGCCACCTTCTTCATGGCCTTGATCTGCGCCGCTCCGCCCACGCGAGAGACCGAGATGCCCACGTTGACGGCCGGCCGGACGCCCGAGAAGAACAGGTCCGGCTCGAGGAAGATCTGGCCGTCCGTGATGGAGATCACGTTGGTCGGGATGTACGCCGACACGTCCCCGCCCTGCGTCTCGATGATGGGCAGGGCCGTGAGCGACCCACCTCCATGCTCGTCGGACAGCTTGGCCGCCCGCTCGAGAAGCCGGGAGTGGAGGTAGAACACGTCGCCGGGGTAGGCCTCACGCCCCGGAGGCCGGCGCAGCACCAGCGAGAGCTGCCGGTAGGCGGTGGCCTGCTTCGACAGGTCGTCGTACACGACCAGCGTGTGCTTGCCCTGCCACATGAAGTACTCGGCGAGGGCCGTGGCGGCGTACGGCGCGATGTACTGCATCGGGGCCGGGTCGGACGCGTTGGCGGCCACGACGATGGTGTAGTCCATCGCGCCGTGCTCCTTCAACGTCTCCGCCACGCCCCGCACCTTGCCCGCGCGCTGACCGATGGCGCAGTAGATGCAGATGACGTCGGTGTCCTTCTGATTGATGATCGTGTCCACGGCCACGGCGGACTTCCCCGTGCCGCGGTCGCCGATGATCAGCTCCCGCTGGCCCCGGCCGATGGGGATCATCGAGTCGATGGCCTTGATGCCCGTCTGCATGGGCTCGCCCACCGGCTGCCGCTTGACGATGCCCGGCGCCACGATGTCGATCTGGCGCGACCCGTCGAGGTCCTCCACCGGACCCAGCCCGTCCAACGGCTGGCCGAGGGGATCGACCACCCGACCGAGGTATCCGGGGCCCACCGGCACCTCGAGCACACGGCCGGTCCGGCGGACCTGGTCACCGGCGTGGAGCCCGGTCCAGTCACCGAGAATCACGGCGCCGATGTTGTCTTCCTCGAGGTTCAGCGCCAGGGCCGTGACGGTGTCACCGGTCCCCGACGAGGTAATCTCGAGCATCTCCGACGCCATGGCCTTCATCAGGCCGTAGATCCGGGCGATTCCGTCCTTGACCTCCAGAACTTCGCCGATCTCTTCGGCGTGGAGGTCCTCTTCGTAGCGCTCGATCTCGGAGAGCAGTACGCCCTTGATCTCGCCGGCGCGGAGTTGGGAGTCGTTGGCCATCGTATCCCTGGTAGTCCCTGAGTGTCAGTCGGTCAGGCCGAGCGCCCGACAGGAAGCTCGGCTCGAAGGAGCTGCCGGCGCATGTCGTCCAGATGCCGGCGCACCGATCCGTCGTAAATGGTGTCACCCGTGCGAACGATCATTCCGCCCACGATTTCCGGATTGACCCGCATGTGCGGGATGGCGGTCTTGCCCAGCAGCGCCGAGAGCCGCTGAACGAGAAGATCGCGGGTGGAGTCGTCCACCGGCCGGGCAACCGTGACCTCCACGTGTTCCCGACCCATATGCTCGTCGACGAGTGCGTGGAACTGTCCGGCGATGTCCCGGAACAGCCGCTGCCGCCGCTTGTCGATGGTGATGAGGATGAATCGCAGGAGCTGCACGGGCAGCTCCTTCCCGAAAGCCTTCCGCACCACCGCCTTCTTCTCGGCGTCTGCAATGCGGGGCGTTTCGAGGAACAGTCTGAACCTCGCGTCCGCGTCGAGGAGCGACACCACCAGATCGATGCCGTTTCCGTAGACGTCGAGCCCCTCGTGCTTCCGGGCCAGCTCGAAGAGCGTCTCCGCGTAGTTCCGCGCGACGGTCTCGTCTCTCACGCCGTGGCTCCCTTCGACACGTCGTCGAGGAACCGCTCGACGAGTTGGCGGTCCTTGGCCTGGTCGAGGTTCTCGTGGAGCAGCCGGGACGCGGCGGCCAACGCCAGTTCGACCGACTCCTTGCGGAGCATGTCGAGCGCAGCATCGCGTTCGCGCCCGATTTCGGCACGAGCCCGCTCCACGATGGCCTGACCCTCACTGCGCGCCTTCTCTTCGATCTCCCGGCGCACCCGCTCGCCCGCCGCCTTGCCTTCCGCGATGAGCTCGTTCGCCTGACGGCGCGCGTCTGCGAGCTGCAGCCGGTGCTCTTCGAGAAGCTTCGCGGCTTCCTGGTTCCGCTGCGCGGCCTCGTCCAGCGCGGCCTGGATCCCCTTCTCCCGCTGATCGGCGGCGTCGAGGATCGGGCCCCACGCGAACTTCCAAAGGATTCCCAGCAGGGCCAGGAACACGATGGTCGTCCAGACCGTGGTGCCGAGGTTGACCGTGAACAGCGGGGTCGTTCCCTCACCCCCCTGCGCCCACACCGCCTCAGGCAGTGCGAACGTCAGGAGCGCGAGCGCGACTCCTGCGCGGCTCGTCCTCATTCCGTTCTCCATTTCGATTCCAGGTACCGACCGGTCCCGCCCGTGGGCGGGCTCCCGGCGGAGACTAGAACTTCAGGAAGGCGAGGCCGAGGCCGAAGAGGGCAGCACCCTCGATGAGGGCCGCCAGGATGATGGAGGCCGTCTGGATGTTGCCGGTCGCCTCAGGCTGCCGGGCGATACCCGCCGCCATCTGCGCACCGATCTGACCGATGCCGATGCCGGCGCCGATGACGGTGAGGCCGATGGCGAGACCCGCGCCCACGAGGCCGAGACCGCCCGTGGCAGCCGTGTCCGTTGCAGCCTGGAAAAGAGCAAACATTGTCAAAGTCCTCGAACGTTGAGGGGGTGGTGTCCGCCGCGCGGACGTTGGGTGAGCACACTCCGGCGCATGGCGCGCATCAGTGCGCGTGCCGGATGAGGCCGATGAAGACCGAGGTCAGCATCGCGAAGATGTAGGCCTGCAGGAACGCCACGAAGAGCTCCAGGATCATCAGGGCGCTCAGGATCAGCACCGAGACGCTTCCGACGAGGAAGCTCTGCGTGACGAGAATCAAGCCGACGATGGCCAGCACCAGAATGTGGCCGGCCATCATGTTGGCGAAGAGACGGACCGCCAGGGCGAAGGGCTTGGTCAGCTTCCCGAGCGCTTCGACGACGGTCATGATGGCCAGCATGATGGGCTTCATGGCCATCGGCAGGCCTTTCGGCATGTAGAAGATGGTCCGGGCGTACCCGGCCGGACCCAACTCCCTGAAGCCCGCGATCTCGACCACGACGAAGGCGATGATCGCCAGGGCCGCCGTGACCGAGAGGTTGGCGGTGGCCGTGATCCCGAACGGCGTCAGGCCGAACAGGTTCATGAACAGGATGAAGAAGAACAGCGTCAGGATGAACGGGGCGAACGCGTCCGCCCCGTGCCCGATGTTGGCCCGCACCACGGTGTCCCGGAAGTACAAGACCAGGGCCTCCATCCCGTTCGCGAACCCGCTCGGCGCCTTGGAGCGGTCGCGGCGCATCGCCGCCCGTGCCAGCGGCACGAAGAGGGCGATGCAGACGAACGCGGCCAGGAAGATGAACAGAAGCTGGCGGGTCGGAGACAGGTCCAGCGTCAGCCCCCCGATGTGGATCGGGTCGAAGGCCAGCACGTTCATGTCGAAGTGCAGCCCCGCGAACTCGAACTGGCGGGAATCCTCGAGGTGGTGGGAGATGAAGTCCGGAATCTCCTCGATGGCGCCCAGGCCGTGGGCCTCACCGGCCTCCTGGCCTCCCTGCATCGTCGGGACGAGACTCATTGAGCGAACCGTGTGGGACTGTTGCGGCGAGTGAAGAACGCGGGCTCGAGGAGGAGCAGCGCGAAGAAGAACCCGCAGACGGACATGATCAGGACGGTGGGGTCGAGGACCGCGAACGCGTCGAGCGCGAGCCCGAGCGCCACCACGACCAGCATGCGCCCGAGCACGCCGATGCCCCACCACAGCATGAACTGGGCGGAGTCGATGCTCGAACGGACCAGCAGCCCGAACGTCAGGATCTGCACCGGCAGCGCGATGGCGGCCGCCACGAGCAGGCTGGTGCGACCGGCATCGCCGACGAACGCCCACAGTGCCGCGACGGACACGAGCACGATGGTTACGGCGGTCAGGGTATATCGCCCGAGGGCCTTCATTCCGACTTCTCTTCGTCCTGTTCCCGTGGCCGTACGACCAGATGAACGTAGAGGCTGTAGAAGCCTCCGGCGGCACCGATGAAGCCACCGACCAGCGTCAGGAGGTCCTCCGCTCCCACCCGCCGACCGAGGCGTTGGCCCAGAAACCCGAAGAAGAAGGCCGCGACGACGATGTTGAGGCCGAGCCCCAGAACCTGTCCGGGGAGCGGGGCGCCTTTCTGACCACGGTCTTCCTTCACGCGCCCTCGAACGAAATCGTCACGGCCCGTTTCCGGCTGAGCCTGCGAAGGATACAAGCTTGTGAAAAAATGCGCAAGCGCGGAAACGCGCCCGGAACGACCGTCCCGGAAGGCCGTCCGTCGGCTTGACGCCGCGTCGCGACAGGCGGTCTATTCGTACCCCGGAGGGAACGCCCCCCGGGCCACCTGGTCATCCTGCTGTGAGAGTCGATGAACGTACCCACGGAAGCGCTGGTAGACGACGAACGTGATCTCGAACTCCTGGATCGCGTGGCCGAGGTGGCCGGGGAGCTCCGGGCGGAGGTCGAGAAGCGGATCGTGGGACAGCACGAGGTGGTGGAAGGGCTGCTCACGGCCCTGTTGGCCAACGGGCACGCGCTGCTGGTCGGCGTGCCCGGTCTCGCCAAGACGCTTCTGATCCAGACGGTGGCCGAGGCCATGGACCTCGACTTCAGCCGGATCCAGTTCACGCCGGACCTCATGCCCACGGACATCACGGGCACGGAAGTCATCGAGGAGGACCGGACCACGGGCCGCCGGGTGTTCCGCTTCGTGAAGGGTCCGATCTTCGCCAACATCGTCCTGGCCGACGAGATCAACCGGACGCCGCCCAAGACCCAGGCCGCCCTGCTGCAGGCGATGCAGGAGCGCGCGGTGACCGCCGCCGGCGAGACCCTGGCCCTGTCGCCGCCCTTCTTCGTCCTGGCCACCCAGAACCCCATCGAGCAGGAAGGCACGTACCCCCTCCCGGAGGCGCAGCTCGACCGGTTCATGCTCGAGCTGCCCATCTATTACCCGTCGCGCGAGGAAGAGGAGGAGGTGGCCATGCGGACCACGGGCGATTCGGTGACCACCGTACGGACCGTCATCGCCGCGGAGGAGTTGATCCGGCTCCAGCATCTGGTGCGCCGGATCCCTTCCCCGCCGTCGCTGGTGTCGTTCGCGGTCCGCCTCGCCCGCGCCACCCGGCCCGGCCCGGAGGCGGCAGAGGTGACCACCCGCTACGTTTCCTGGGGAGCCGGCCCGCGGGCGTCGCAGTACCTCGTGCTGGGGGCCAAGGCGCGGGCCGCGACGCGGGGTGCCGCGCTTCCCACCATCGACGACGTCCGCTCGGTGGCACCGGCCGTCCTGGCGCATCGCCTGGTTCTCAATTTCGAGGCGGAAGCCGACGGCCGGAGTACCCGGGACGTCATCCGTGACCTCCTGCAGGAGTCGCAGGGTTGGACCTGAGTCGAAGTAGCGAGTCCGGCGACCACCCTCCCAGTACCCCGCCTGGACAGGAACGCGGGGTCCCGTACCCCACCCCCGACGCAGTCGCGCCCGGAGCCCACGCATGACCGGCGTGGTGGTGGGTGCCGTCGCGGTCTTCCTCCTGTCGGCCATGGTGGTCACCGCCGTGAGCCAGGCGGTGTTCCAGGTGGGCGCGTCCCGCCTGCGCACGCTCGGAGAGGAGGGATTCAGCGGCGCCGAGTCCCTCATCCGTCTCCGGGCGGAGGGCGGACACGTGCGGACCGGACTCCGGTTCGTCGCCTCGCTGCTGGCTCTGGCAGCCATGGGCATCGCGGTCACCGCGGGGACGGAGGCGTGGGGGATCGTCTGGTCGCCCGCCACCGTCAGCCTCATGGCGCTGGCGGTGTTCGTGGTGGCCGACGCGCTGCCACGGGGGCTTGCCGCTCGCCACCCCCTCCGGATCGCCCTGATGTCGGCGCCGGTCCTCGAGTCCGCCTCCCGGATCCTGGGCGTCATCGCCTTGCCCTTCGCGCTCCTCGAAGGAGCCCGGCCGCGCGACGGAGCCGAGAACTCGGCCGAGATACGTGAACTCCGTGAACTCCAGCAGATCGGCCAGGCCGAGGGTGTGCTGGAAGCGGAGGAGAACCTCCTCGTGGAACGGGCGTTCCGGCTGGACGAGCTCACCACGTGGGACGTGATGACCCCGAGGGTCGACGTCTTCGCGTGGAAGGAATCGACCCCGCTGTCGGAGATCCTGCCGCTCCTGCCCACCGTGCCCTACTCGCGCGTGCCCGTGTACGCGGAATCGGTGGACGACATCACCGGCATCGTCTACGTGCGGGAAGTCTACCAGGCGTCCATCGACGGGGGCGGCGACAAGACGCTGGGCAGCATCGCCCGTGACCCGTTCTTCGTGCCCGGTTCCCTGGCGCTCTCCAAGCTCCTCCAGGACTTCCAGAACCGGCGGATCCACATGGGCATCGTGGCGGACGAATTCGGGGGTACGGATGGTCTGGTGACCCTCGAGGACGTGCTCGAAGAACTGGTGGGCGAGATCGTGGACGAAACCGACGTGGACGAGGAGGCCATCATCCGCGTGTCGGCCGACCAGGTGATCGTGGACGCGGCGGAGGATCTCCGCGACATCAACCACGCGCTCGGGGTGAGCCTGCCCCAGTCGGACCACCGCTCCCTGAACGGCTTCATCCTCGAGGAACTGGGCTACGTGCCGTCCAACGGAGAGCGCATGGCGCGGAACGGGGTCGAGATGGAGATCCTGGAGGCCAGCGACACCCAGGTGGTGCGGGCCCGGTTGACGCGCCTGCCGGGCGCCCGGACCGAGGCCGAGGCCAGGGACGACTGATGGCGCACCTGCTGACCTTCGGCGGGGTCGCTCCGACCATCCACCCGTCGGCGTTCGTGGCGCCGA
This sequence comes from Longimicrobiales bacterium, assembly GCA_040216925.1. GTDB lineage: Bacteria > Gemmatimonadota > Gemmatimonadetes > Longimicrobiales > Gaopeijiaceae > JAJCZZ01. The sequence goes on along the minus strand of JAVJOF010000022.1, from coordinate 925 downwards.
CGGCCGTGCTCATCGGCAACGTGACGGTGGGCCCCGAGGCCAGCATCTGGTTCGGTGCGGTGCTGCGGGGCGACGATCCGGACCACGGCATCGTGGTCGGCCCGCGGACGAGCGTGCAGGACAACTGTGTCGTCCACGTCGGGGCCTGGGCACCGACCGTGATCGGCGCCGACGTGACCGTGGGCCACGGGGCCAAGTTCGAGAGCTGCACCATCGGCGACCGCACGGTGGTGGGCATGAACGCGGTGATCCTCCAGCGCGCCACCATCGGGCGGGAGTGCGTGGTGGCCGCGGGAGCCGTCGTGCTGGAGGGTGCCGAGATCCCCGAGCGAAGCGTGGTCGCGGGTGTGCCGGCGAGTGTCCGGAAGACGCTGGAGGGCTCCGCCGCGAAGTGGATCGAGGGGGGCGGCCAGCACTACGTGGACCTGTCGCGGAGCTACCTGGACCAGGGCATCGGTCGGGTCGGTGAGGCATCCGAAGGCGATGGCCGGTAGCAAGCCGGAGCCAGGCGCGGGCGGTGGGGAGCGACCCGGTGATGCCGGCGTCCGGGGCGCGGGCGAACCGTCCGACCCGGCGGAGGGGGTCGCGCCCTACTCAGCCACCTGCGACCTGTGCGGGACCATGATGTACGGCCGCCACTGCAAGCTCGTTTGTCGGCAGTGTGGGTACGTCAGAGACTGCTCCGACCCCTAGAGGGAGGGCGCGTGATCTCGGCGCCATGCGGCGTTGGGCTCCGCTTCGGTTCCTGCGACGTAGCGCTGCTACGCCTCGGAATCCGATGCTCGCCCGCCTTGCCTGGCATCCGAGCTGACACGCCCCAGAGCAACACGGAAGGGCGCGTGATCTCGGCGCCATGCCGCGTTGGGCTCCGCGCCGTGACCTGCGAAATAGCGCCGCTATTCCTCGGTCCCGGTGCTCGCCCGCC
>JAVJOF010000021.1:0-166030 GCA_040216925.1 Longimicrobiales bacterium | reverse complement strand
CCGCGACCCCCCCTGCGCCCAACGTGAAGCCGTCTACTGACTGATCAGGCCGGGGTTGGGGCGGCACGGCCCGATCTCGGTCGTTGGCGCTCCTATCCGTAGCTTTGGCTATGGCGTCGTCGCGCCGCCTACGATCTCGGGCCGTGGCGCTCCCAACGCGGTACGCTCCCCTTCTTCAGCGACCTGCTAGGGAGACCGGTGGGACCCGGATGTCGAAACGGCCCGGAACGCCGAGGCGCCCGGGCCGCTTCTGTCATCGGGGCGGCTCCCTCCGGTCACGCCGGCGGGTCCCGTCCCACGCGCTGGCGGGCCCCGGTCCGTGCTTGGGACCGCCTGCGTGCAGGCGGCTGGACCGATTCCCTTCCACCCCGTCTGATGCCGCGCGACTCGCGACCGGGGCGCCCCCGAGCTCCGGGGGCCGAACGGCAGGGCCAGCGACCTCCCCGCCGCGCTCACCGGACATCCCAAGGTCCGGCTCGCCGCCACCGCTGCGCCGTCGCGCCCGGCAGCCCACGCTTCGGATTCGCCGGAGGGAAAGCCAACGCTTTCGATCGACGAGTCGCATCCGTTGCGCACCCCATAGATACCATGGGCCCACCGCCGGAGCAAGCGTCTCGAAGGCTCCGGCGGGGCCGGTCGGGAAGTACGTGCCAAGCGACTACAGGCCATAGGGATACGTCGCTCGCGGCGGGTGCTCCCGCTCCGGACCCCTCCCGTCGCGAAATCAGATGTTTTTTCACGAAACATCGGTTTGGAAACGGATGGTCCGGGGCGGCTGGATGCGAAAAATCAGGGTGGAGGAGCCACCGCCCGACCCTGGCGCGAGGGTGCCGAAGTGTTGCCTGGACTACATCACCTCGGCGCCGAACACCTCGGCGAAGGCAGGGATCACCGCCGCCTCCGCTTCCTCCCGGCCGATCGGCCGGCGGAGGATCTCCTCCAGGGACGTCACGTCCCGGCCCTCGATGCCGCAGGGCACGATCGTGCCGAAGTACCGGAGGTCCGTGGACACGTTGAGGGCGAAGCCGTGGGACGTGATCCACCCGGACGACACCCGCACGCCGATGGCGGCCACCTTGCCCCGCTCCGTCCACACGCCGGTCAGGCCGTCGGCCCGGTGGGCGTCCACGCCCAGGCTCCCCAACGCCCGGATCAGCACCTCCTCGAGGTCCCGGAGATACCGATGGAGGTCCTTCCGGTCCGGGGTCAGGTCGAGGATCGGGTACCCCACCAGCTGGCCCGGTCCGTGATACGTCACGTCTCCCCCGCGACCCGTCTCGTGGAGCTCGACGCCCAACGCCCGCCGCTCGTCCTCGTCCGCCAGCACGTGCCCCGCCTGCGAGCCGGTGCCCAGGGTGATCACGTGGGGGTGTTCCAGGAGCACGAGCGTGTCGGGAATCCCGCCGGCCCGCCGGGCCACGACAAGGTCGGCCTGGAGATCCAGGCCGTCCGTGTAGGAGACCGACCCCAGGCGCCGGACCGCCAACGGGCGCACGGGAGCCCCCGAGGTCACGGGCCGCACCGGCACGTGCCCGCCGCAGACGGGTCCGCCCCCGGCGACCCGGTGGGCCCCCGGGGGCGGATGCCCCTCGTGCGGATCCATCCCACCCGTCAGAACTCCTCGGGGAATGTCTCCAGGTACTCCTTGAGCGCCAGCAGGAAGCGTGCGGCGTCCGCGCCGTCCACGATCCGGTGGTCGTAGCCCAGGGAGAACAGCGAGCGCTTCCGGATGGCCATCGTGTCGCCGCCGTCCGCGTCGGTGACCACGACCACCCGCTTCTCGATGGCGCCCGTGCCCAGGATGGCCGCCGTGCCTTTCGGGATGACCGGCATGCCGACCATCGTGCCCAGCACACCGGGGTTGGTGATCGAGAACGTGGCGCCCTGGATCTCGTCGGGCACGAGCTTCCGGGACCGGGCCCGCTCGGCCAGGTCGATGATCCGCTTGCCGATGCCGACGAGGCTCAGGTCGTCCGCGTCCTTCACCACCGGCACGATGAGGCCCGGGTTGAGGTCCACGGCCATCCCGAGGTTCACGTTGCCCCGGTAGATCACGTTGTTGCCCGACACGGTCGAATTGACCATCGGGAAGTCGCGGATGACCCGGGACACCGCGTAGGCCACGAACGCCGTGTAGCTGACCTTCGCACCCTGCTCCGCCCACTTCTTCTTGTTGGCGGCGCGGATCCGGTCGATGCGGGTGAAGTCGATCTCCACGAACGAATGGACGTGGGGTGCCACCCGCTTGGCCACGACCATGTGTTCTGCGGTCAGGCGACGGATCTTGTCCATCGCCTCCACGCGGTCGGCGTCGCGGACGGGGAACTCGGGGTGCTCGACCTCCCGGTAGAAGCGTGTCCACAGGTCCGACGGGCTGGAGCCCGTGGAAGCGGCCGGAGCCGACGGCGCCTTGGCCGCCTTCGCAGGCGCCTTCTCCGCCGCGCCCTTCGTTCCGCCCGACTCGATGAAGCCGAGGATGTCCTGCTTGGTCACGCGGCCAGCGTGGCCGGTCCCCTCGACGTCGGCGATGTCGATGCCGTGCTCGCCCGCGATCTTGCGCACGACCGGGGTCGAACGCGTGCGGAGGCGGTCCTCGGCGCTCTCGTCGCCGGTGGACGCGGACCGGTCGGCCCGGGCCGACGGAGCGGCCGCCTCGGCCTGTCCGGACCCGGCGTCGTCGTCGTCGGAGGTCTCGGCCTCATCCGGCTCGTCGGCCGTGTCGGACGCCGCCGCGGAGGCCTTCGTGCCGTTGTCGGCCGGGGGCCCGCCGTCGGGGTCGATGTAGGCCACGATCGTGCCCACCTCCACCGTCTCGCCTTCGTCGACGGAGATCTCGACGAGGGTGCCGGCCGACGGAGCCGGAATCTCGGCATCGACCTTGTCGGTGGAGATCTCCAGGATGGGCTCGTCGCGCTCCACGGCGTCGCCCACCTGCTTGAGCCACTTGGAGACGGTGCCCTCGGCGATGGATTCGCCCATCTGGGGCATGGGAACTTCGATGCGAGCCACGCTCGTTTCTCCCGGCGTTGTCGAGTTCGTGCGGGGGCGCGGGACCTACCCGTTTCGGGGGTGTCGGGTCCGTGCGCCCGTGGGATTCGGCTGCTTCAGAGTCGTGCGGGGGTCAGTACCCTGCAAGGTAACGCAGAGCCGTGACCACATCCGAGGTCTGGGGGAGGAAGTAGTCCTCCAGCGATCCGGAATACGGCACCGGCGCGTCGATGGCCGTGACCCGGAGGATCGGCCCGTCGAGCCATTCGAATGCCTTCTCGTTGACGCGCATGGCGATCTCCCCGGCGATCCCGCCGGTGCGCGTGTCCTCGTGGACCACCAGGAGCTTGCCCGTCTTCTTCACGCTGTCGACGACGGCGTCCTCGTCCAGCGGCAGCAAGGTCCGGAGGTCGATGACTTCGACGGACACTCCGTCCGCCGCCAGGGTCTCGGCCGCCTCCGCCGACTTGTGGACCATGGCACCGTAGGTGACCAGGGTCACGTCCGAGCCCTCCCGGACGGTGCGGGCCTTGCCCAGCGGAACCACGTAGTCCTCGTCGGGGAGCACCTCGCGCAGGTCCGGCGCCCGGTACAGTCCCTTGTGCTCCTCGAAGATGACCGGGTTGTCGTCGCGGATGGCCGCCTTCAGCAAGCCCTTGGCGTCGTAGGGCGTGCTCGGGTAGACGATCTTGAGGCCCGGCGTGTGGAAGAACGCCATCTCCACGTTCTGCGAGTGGAAGGGTCCCCCCCGGTTCCCACCGCCCACGGGCCCCCGCACCACGAGGGGCATGGGGCCGGCGCCACGGTAGAGGGAGGTGGCGATGTAGTTGGTCAACACGTCGTACGCGGGCGAGATGAAGTCCATGAACTGCATCTCCACCACGGGGCGCAGCCCCATGTGGGCCGCTCCGGCGGCCGCTCCGGTGAAGCCCCCCTCGGCGATGGGCGTGTCGATCACACGCTGGTCGCCGAAGTGGTCCAGGAAGCCCCGGGTGACCTTGAAGGCCCCGCCGTAGACGCCGATGTCCTCGCCCAACAGGAACACGCGGTCGTCGCGCGTCATCTCCTCGAACAGGGCCTCGCTGATGGCCTCGAGGAACGTGACGGCTTCTCCCCGGCGGGTCTTGGTGAGGTACTCCGGCGCGTCAGGGCTCATGGGCTCGTGGTCAGGCGGCTCGGGGGTCCGGATCGGGCCGGCGGGTCCAGGGACGGGGAATCGTGACGTCGGTGTAGACGTCGTCGATCGCGTCGGGTCCTTCGGGGAGAGGCTCGGAGACGGCCACGTCCGCGGCGGCGGCGCAGGCGTTCACCGCGTCCTGCCATGCGGCATCGACTTCGGCCTCGTCGGCCCAGCCCTCGCGGAGGAGACGGGCGCGGTAGGTGTCGAGCGGGTCCTTCTTCTCCCACTCGGCGATGACGGCGGGATCCACGTAGTCCTGAGGATCGTGCTGAGCGTGGCCGCGGCGCCGGAAGTAGAGGAGTTCGACCAACTGCGTGCCGTCGCCGGAGCGGGCGCGCCCGGCCGCCCGGGACACCGCCTCGTAGACGGCCAGGACGTCCGTTCCGTCCACGCTCTCACCGGTGATCCCGTACCCGGGCGCCTTGTCCACGAAGCGCTCGACGCGGGTCGTCTTGTGCGTCGGCGTGGAGAAGGCCCACTGGTTGTTCTCCACCATCAGGATCAGCGGACAGCGTTGGACGGCGGCGAAGTTCAGTCCCTCGTGCCAGGCCCCGGTGGAGGACGCGCCGTCGCCGTAGAAGACCATGCCCACCCGGTCCTCTCCGCGCAGGCGGAACGTCAGCGTGATGCCCGCCATGACCTCGACCATGGTGCCGAGGGGCGAGACCGGCCCGACGAACCCCTTCTCGTAGTCTTCCCAGTGGACGTTCGCCTCGCGGCCGCGGGTCGGTCCCGTCGCCCGTGCCATGTACTGGCGGAAGAAGTCCTCGAGGGTGCCGCCGAACAGGAACAGCGCGCCGCACGCACGGACGGTCTGGGCCAGGAAATCACCCGTGCCGTCGGTACGGCGCCGGAGCGCGTAGGCGGCACCCACCGCACCGGCTTCCTGGCCGAGGGACCGGTAGATGCTGCCCTTCACGTGTCCCTGCTTCTGGAGGAGCTCGAGGCGCTCCTCGGAGGCGCGGGCCAGGCACATCCAGCGATACAGATCGAGCAGGGATTCCCGGTCGAGGCCGGCGGCTACGGCGTCAGCCATGAGATGCCGGGTGGGCGGCGGAGATCCTGAAGGCCTGCCGCACGGGGGGCGTCAGGGGCCCGAAACCGCGGGAAGAGACGCGCAAGTGCGGGCGCGTCAGTTGCCGGACGTATCGGCGGCGTTGCCCGCGGGCGGCGGGACGTCCGCGCCCACGCCGGGAAGGACCGGTTCCGGGGCGGGCGCCGAGGCCGGCGCGTCGACCTGGATGACGGACGTGGGTGCCGCGGCGCGCGACGACATGATGGACAGCACCAGGGCCAGAATCATGAAGGCCGAGCCCGAGATCCACGTTGCGCGGGTGAGCACCGTCGTCGCCTGGCGCCCCCCGAGGATGCCCTCCGTCATGGTCGATCCACTTCCGCCCATGGCGGCCAGACCGCCACCCTTGCCGGACTGCAGCAGAATCACGACGGAGAGGAAGATCCCGTCGAGTACGATCAGGGCCAGTAGGAATCCGTACATCGGTCGCCGGTAGTGGTGCGGAGAAGCAGGGGAGCCTCCGCCGCGGAGGGCGTGGGGCTCCTACAGTCGATAAACGTCGAACGGCACCCGAGGGGTGTCAACGGGGGACGGCAGCGACGGTGCTACGACGCCGCCGCCACGATGGCGGCGAAATCCGCGGGATCGAGGCTCGCCCCGCCCACCAGAACCCCGTCCACGGCCGGCGCGGCCAGGAGTTCCGCGGCGTTGCCCGGCTTCACGCTGCCTCCGTAGAGGACCGGGACCCCGGCGGAGGCCTCCCGCCCGAGGCGGTGGTCCAGGCGCTCCCGGAGGGTCCCGTGGGCGTCGGAAGCGTCGGACGGGGTGGCCGTCTCGCCCGTCCCGATGGCCCAGACCGGCTCGTACGCCACCATCAGGCCGCCGTCGCCGTCGGAGAGCCCGCCCAGGGCGGCGTCGAGCTGCCGCAGGATGACCGCGTCCACCTGCCCCGCCTTCCGCTCCTGAAGGGTCTCGCCCACGCACACCACGGGAACCAGGCCTGCCCGACGCACGGCACCGACCTTCCGCGCCACCTCGGCATCGGTCTCGCCGAAGACGTGCCGGCGTTCGGAGTGTCCGACGAGGGCGTATGCGGCCCCGGCCGCCGCGGCGGCCTCGGCGGAGGTCTCCCCCGTGAAGGCGCCCTCGGCCTCCCAGTGGACGTTCTGGACGCCGAGCGCGATGCGGCCGGCCGCGGTCACGGCCGCCCGGGCCGCGGCAAAGCACAGAGCCGGAGGAAAGACGATCACGTCGTGCCCGTCCGACCCGGCGGGGAGCTCGAAGGCGTCGAAGTAGGCCGACGTGGCGCTCGGCGTGAGGTGCATCTTCCAGTTTCCCGCGATCACCGCCATGTCACGCGTCTCCGTCGAGGGCCGTCACGCCGGGGAGGTCTTCGCCGGCCAGGAGTTCCAGGGAGGCTCCACCACCCGTGGATACGTGGCTGAGCCGCTCCACCACGCCCGCCTGCTCCGCCGCCGCGGCCGAGTCGCCCCCTCCGAGGACCACGGTGGCCCCACCGTCGGCGGCCAGGGCGGCCGCCTCCGCCACGGCCAGCGTCCCCCCGGCGAAGGGCTCCATCTCGAACACGCCCATCGGACCGTTCCACACCACCGTCCGGGCCCCGGCCAGTTCCCGGGCGTACGCGTCGCGCGTGGCGGGTCCGATGTCGGCGATCCGGTCGCCGGCACCCACCGCGTCGCGGGACACGATCCGTGTTGCCGCCCGGGGTCCGATCTCCGAGGCCACGACGCAGTCCACGGGGAGCATCAGGGTATCTCCCGCCTCCTCGAGGAGCGCCCGTGCCGTCTCGACGCGGTCGTCCTCCACCAGGGACGCGCCGATCTCCAGCCCCATGGCACGGAAGAAGGTGTTGGCCATGGCCCCGCCGACCAGCAGTCGGTCCACCCGGGGAAGCAGGGCGCCGATCACGTCGATCTTCCCGGAGATCTTGGCGCCGCCGAGCACGGCGACGAACGGCCGCTCCGGGGCTTCCAACGCCTCACGGAGGTAGCGCAACTCGCGGGCCATCAGGAAGCCCGCCACCACGGCCCCGCCTCGCTCGCGCATCGCGCCGGCGAGCCCCGACGTGGAAGCATGTGCCCGGTGGGCGGCGCCGAAGGCGTCGTTCACGAACACGGTGCCGAGGGCCGCCCAGCCCCGGGCGACCTCGGGGTCGTTGCCGGTGTCGCCCGGCAGGAACCGCGTGTTTTCCAGAAGGGCCAGTCCACCGTCGGTCAACGCGGCCACCGTCGCCTTCGCGCCGGGTCCCGACGGGTCGGGAGAGAACGCCACCTCGACGTCGAGGAGTTCGCCCAGGCGTGCCGCCACCGGTGCCAGCGAGAAGTCCGGATCCGGCCGGCCGTCCGGCCGGCCCAGGTGGGACAGCACCACGGTGCGGGCCCCGGCGTCCCGGAGGAACTCGAGGGTCGGCAGGGAAGCGCGGATCCGGGTGTCGTCGGAGATCCGGTCCCCGTCGAGGGGCACGTTGAGGTCGGCCCGGACCAGTACGGTCCGCCCGGTCAGGGACGACGGGTCGAGGTCGTGCAGGGTCTTGGTGGCCATGCGTCGGCGTGTGCGGGGACGAGACGGGAACCGGCGGAACCTAACAAGAAGAAACCCCCGGGCGGAACGCGTCCGCCCGGGGGTGCAGGGTCCCTTGCCACGACACGCGACCGTCAGTCCTCCGCGGACTCCCTCCGGACGGTGCTCGCCGCCGCCGAGTCCGGCCGGAGCGGTGTGGCGCTCAGCATGATGTCGCCTTCGCTCGCGGCTCCGTCCGTGGCCTCGGCCCGCGCGTCCTGGCGGAGCACGGCGGCCTGCCCCACGGCGGCGTTGAAGATCTCGACCACCAGCGTGCGGGCGGCGGCGGGTGCCGACACCCGGAGGGTGAGCGGCCGTTCCGTGGCCGGGATCCGCCCGCGGCTTTCGGAAACCGTGCGTCCGTCCTCGTCGAGGAGGAAGACGCCCACGTCCAGCGAGTCGGCGACTCCCGTGGCCAGCGCCGTCGGGACATCGGTCCGGATGCGGAGTTCCGCCGTGCCGTCGGCCCCGGTCGTCCGCACCACCTGACCTTCGAGGGGGCCGACCGAACGCGCCTCCGCTCCATAGCGGTGCGGGTACACGGACACCAGGTCCCGGACGTACACACGCGCTTCCGGCGTGAGGTCCATCCTCACCGAGGTGGCCGGACGCTGGAAGGTGACGTCCGGGCCCTCGCCGTAGTCCCAGAACTCCGTCCGGAGTCCCGCGCCCTCGCCGACGACGCGGATCACGTCCGGCCGCCCGTAGCGCACCCAGATGCGTCCGGCGTCCGTATCGACACCCGAGAAGCGAAGGTGGGCGTAGACGGCACGGGCCAGATGTTCGGTCGCCCGCTCGTTGACCTCGGTCGACAGGATGGGGTCGAGGGGTTCGAAGAAGCGGTTCCGCCACGCCACCCGCTCCGCCCCCATGGTCCGGACGTACCGGTCGGCCTCCGGAGCCGGAAGCAGGGCGCGTACGTCCTCGAGGGCGTCCCGCTCCACCTCCGGCAGCCCGCCGAGCGCGAGGCGGAACTGACCGTCCGCTTCCTCGGACCGGCCCATCCGCTGGAGGGCCATGCCGGACAGGAGCAGTCCGTACGGGTGTCCCTGCGAGGCCCACACGAAGCGGCGCGCACCCTCAAGGACCTCCACCCACCGGCCGTCGTCGGCCAGGCCCAGCAGGATCTCGATATTCGCGCCCACGTGGCCCGGGTAGGCCTCCACGGCCGACCGGAACGAGCCCATCATGACGGCGTGGTCCCGCCCGTCGTCCCGGGTGGAGAACTCGAACGACTCCGTGAGGACCCGCCGCAGTTCGGCCGGGCAGAGGTAGTTCCACGCCACGAGCCGGTCCACCGACGCGTAGCCGGAGGCCGCCCCACCGGACGACCGGGCCGCCGCACAGGCGTCGCCGGGCAACGCCTCCGCAGGCACGCGGCCCAGGTTGCGACTGCCCATCCAGGTCTGTTTGATCAGCGAACCGCGCTCGTAGTGGAGTTCGGCCAGGATCGTGGGGGATGCGGTGCCGCCGTCGCGCATGGCACGCTGAAGCCCCCGCTCGAAGAGGACCCGGGCCTCGGTCCGCAGACCCTGGTTTCGCCGGAGGCGCCCCAGCGCCAGCAGGGGGGCCGGGTTGTCGGGATCGCGGACCATGGCCTTCTCCAAGGCGTCGGCCACCGCGCTCCGCCATGCCGTCGGCGCCATTCCCGACGGCGCGTCGCCGGCCAGGATCCGGTCCACCGAGCCCAGGCGGGCGATCGTGGGATCGTCGCCCAGGGCGGCGGACAGGAGTTCACCGGCCTCGCGCTGGACCGGCGACGGAAGGGCGACGCCACCACGCCATTCCGGCACCACGTCCACCTCGAAGGAGGGAGCGACCGGGGGGTCCACCTCCGCGACCTCCGGCAACTCGGTGTCGTCTGCGCCGAGGGGAGGGGGACGGAAGACCACGTCGAACTCGACCCACGTCGCCACGGCCTGCCCCCGGCGTCGCGCCGGCGTGAAGCGGAAGGCAGGGGCCACCCGCAGCGCGGCGGCATCCAGGCCCGCGACGCCGCTGCTGCTGCCCAGGTTGACCAGATCCACGCGGCCGAACTCGTCCACCCAGAGAAGCACCCCGACCGTGCCCCCCATGCCCGCGCGCTGCAGCGGATCGGGGTACGCCCGGAGGATGGCCGCCTCGGCCTCGGCACGGTCGGCCAGTTCGGGGAACGTGACCTCCGGGCCCTCGTACCCCGCCGGCGCCAGGGATTCCTCGCCGGCCAGCCCGCCCGGGACGGCCGTGGACAGGAACGTCGACGACGATTCGGTGGGGATCTCGGGAAGCGGCTCCGCGAAGAAGGGCGACACCGCGGCCGGGGCTTCGGGAACCGCGGCCAGGTTCTGCTCCGGCCGCAGGGTGTCCACCCACCGGACGAGCGACGCGCGAGCCGACGGCACACCGAGGGCCACCATGAGCAGACCGGCCACTCCGGCCGCCATCAACTGCCGGGCGGTGGACCCTGCATGGGGCGGCGGCAGCTCCCGCCACGCGCGGGCGAGCTCCGCTTCGAGTTCCGGCCCGAACGAGGGACGTTCCTCGTACGAGATGGACGACAACTCCGCATCGACCTCCGCCAGGTCCGGCGGGAGCGAGACGCGGTCGTGTTCCGATTTATCCTTCATGGTCCGGCGCTTGGGTCGATTTCGTTTCGTGGACCGCCGACTTCAGGCGCTTGAGCGCCCGGTGCAGACGCACGGCCACCGCGTTGTTGCTCACTCCGAGATGGTCGGCGATCTCTCCGTTCGAGAGACCGGCGCCGTACCGGAGCGAGAGGATCTCCTGATCGGCTTTCCGCAGCGTGTGGCTCCCGTTGAGGAGCCGCTGGATCCGCTCCTGCTTGACCACCCGGGCCTCCTGCGACGGAATGTCCGCCACCAGGTCCGGGATGCGATCGAGGGACACGTGCAGCGAGCCCCGCCGCTTCAACGCCCGGAGATGGTCCGTGACGGCGTTCCGCGCGATGCGGAGCAACCAGGTCCGGGGCGAGGCCCGGCCGGGATCGTACCGGTGGAGCGACCGGAGGGCCTTCATGAAGACCTCCGAGGTCACGTCCTCCGCGGCTTCCCGCGTGGCGACGCGGAACCGGATGTACCGGAACACCGTGGTGCGATGGTCGTGGTACCACGCCTCGAAGTCCTGCGGAAGACCCGAAGCCTTCCTGGTGGACCCCTGGCGGGCCGTCTCCGTCTGGGTCGTCGATTCGGTTCGCATCGCCCCTACCTACGCCTCCCATCGCCCGGTGGTTACACGACGAGCGGCCGCCGGGGCACACCCCGACGGCCGCCCGATCCGGTCGGCCCCGACGCTGCCCGAGGCGGTCGCTACAGACGCTCGCCCACGTAGGCGGTCAGGTCCACCACGCGGCTCGAGTATCCCCACTCATTGTCGTACCAGGCGAGGATCTTCGCCATCCGCCCGTCGATGACCGCCGTGGAGAGCGCGTCGACCGTCGAGCTGCGGGGATCCGACGTGTAGTCGATGGACACCAACGGCTCGTGGGAGACGCCCAGGATTCCCTTCAGCGCCCCGGACGCCGCCGCCTCGAAGGCCGCGTTGATCTCGTCCACGGTGACGTCCGATTCGAGCTCGGCGGTCAGGTCCACCATGGAGACGTCTGCCGTGGGCACCCGGACGGCCATGCCGTCGATCTTTCCCTTCACCGCGGGCAGCACCAGCGCCGTGGCCTTGGCGGCACCCGTAGTGGTCGGGATCATCGACAACGCCGCGGCCCGGGCGCGCCGCAGGTCCTTGTGGGGCAGGTCCAGGATGTTCTGGTCGTTCGTGTAGGCATGGACCGTGGTCATGAGTCCGCGCCGGAAGCCGAACGACTCCAGGAGGACCTTGACCACCGGCGCCAGGCAGTTGGTCGTGCAGGACGCATTGGAGATCACGTCGTGGGCCGCCGGGTCGTAGGCGCCCTCGTTGACGCCCAGGACGATGGTGATGTCCTCGTTCTTGCCGGGGGCGGAGATGATGACCTTCCTGGCGCCCGCGTCGAGGTGGAGGGCCGCCTTGTCCCGCGCCGTGAAGATCCCCGTGGACTCGATGACGACGTCGACCTCCATCTCCTTCCACGGCAGCTTGGCCGGATCCCGCTCCGCCAGCACCCGGATCGCATCGCCGTCGACCACGAGCCCGTCGTCGGACACCTCCACGGTTCCCGGGTAGCGCCCGTGCACCGAATCGTAGCGGAGGAGGTGCGCGAGCGTCGCGCTGTCGGTGAGGTCGTTGACCGCAACGAAATCGAGGTCGGTGCGCCCGGCCTGCTTGGCACTCCGGAGGACGTTGCGTCCGATGCGGCCGAAGCCGTTGATCGCTACGCGAATGGCCATGGAAGAAGGTGCTCCTGAACGGGTCTCTGTAGGTCGAGGATGAACACGGATCACGCCGCGGAGGCGCGGCGGAACGGCAGCGCACGGGCGAACGTGACCAGCGTGACGTCACGGGCTCCCAGCCGGTCGAGTTCGGCTGCAGCCGCCCCGGCGGTGGACCCGGTGGTGAGTACGTCGTCGACGAGGACGACATGCGCTTCCTCGACGCCGGAAACCCGGTCGCACGCGGCCGAGAAGGCACCTCTGACGTTAGCCCGGCGCCGGGACGGCGGCAAGGCGACCTGGGTGGGTCCGCCCCGGGTCCGGGAGAGGGCGTCGACGCGCCGAAAACCCATGCACCGCGCCACTTCGTCCGCCAGGAGCGCCGCCTGATTGTACCCCCGCCGGCGGATCCGCGCGGCGGTGGTGGGCACCGGGACGACCACCGCGTGGTCGCCCCCCCCGACCCCGTCTCCGAGGGACTCGGCCATGGCCCGGCCCATCTCGGAGGCGAGGGAGGGCCATCCCCCGTACTTCAGGCCGTGGACGAGGGCGTCCGCCGGGGGCTCGAGAAGGTACGCGTACCGGGCGCGGCGGAGTGCCGGATCCCACCCCACACACTCCCTGCAGTCGGACCGGGAGGCCCGCCCCGTGCCGATGGGCACGTGGCAGCGAGGGCACCGGGGCCAGGACGGTGCCCGGAGGCGGGTGCGGCAGGTCGGACAGGTCAACGGCCGCTCCGACGCTGGGGCGCCGTCGGGGCCCGGCATCCAACGCCCGCAGGCCACGCAGCCCGCGGGGAGGAAGAACTCCAGCAGGTCGCGGGCCCAACGGGCGGCCGTCACCGGCGCCGGGCCTCCTCGAGGGCGAGGCGCATCTCGCCGAGGGGCGCAGGCCGCCCCCACCAGCGCTCGAAGGACGCTGCGCCCTGCTGGACGAGCATCTCGCCTCCGTCGGTGGCCCGGACGCCGAAGGCCTCCGCCGCTCGCACGAAGGGAGTGGGGTCCTTGCCGTAGACGAGGTCCATGGCGGCCCCGACGCGGGCCAGCCGGTCGAACTCCATGGGCGACGGGTCGTCGGGGTCGAGGCCGAGCCGCGTGGCGTTCACCACGAGATCGAACTCCTGACCGTCCAGGTCCGACGCCTGCGTGGCCACCCGCGCCCGCTCCCCTCCGATCCGCCGCGCCACGGCTCGGGCGCGTTCGGTGGTCCGGTTGTAGACCACCACCTGCTCCGCACCCTCTTCGAGCAGCCCCATCAGGGCCGCCCGGGCCGCCCCACCGGCGCCGAGGAGGAGGGCCCGGATGCCCTTGGTCGTGTCGAGGAACGTCCCGAGGGCGCGCTGGATGCCCTGCACGTCCGTGTTGTCTCCGTGGACCTTCCCGTCCTCGTCGCCCCAGAAGGTGTTGCACGCCCCGGTCCGGCGGACCGCGTCGCTGGGCACGTCCAGGACGGCGGCGGCCTTTTCCTTGTGGGGGAGCGTGATGTTGCCCCCGCCGCCGGCCCGGGAGAGCCCCCGCATGAAGCCGACCAGGTCGTCGGGTCCGCACCGCACGGCCACGTAGACGCCGTCGACATCGGCGGCACGGAACGCGGTGTTCTGCAGGACGGGTGAGAGGGAATGCTCGACGGGGTCGCCGAGGAGGGCCAGCACCCGGGTGGAGGACGTGATGCTCATGGAGCGACCAGAGGTTCGAGGCGATCGAGGGCGTCGTCCACGAGACGCTCCAGCAGGCGGAACGCCTCTTCGTAGACTTCGGGGGGACCGCCGAAGGGGTCGGTGACCGAGTCCGGCACGTCGTAGCCGTCGGAGCCGGCGGCGAAGTGGGTCAGGAGGGCCGCGCGGTCCCCCGCCCCTAGTTCGTCCACCACCGCCAGATGCGTCGGCGTCATGGCCAGCACGAGATCGATCCGCTCCAGGAGGTCTTCCGTGAGGGGTGCGGAGAGGTGCGGCGAGAGGTCCAGTCCGTGCTTCGCGGCGGCCGCACGGGCGCCCTCTGACGCGGGACGACCCCCTCCGGTGGCCACGCCGGCCGAAGAGACCTCCACGTGGCGCCATCCCCTGCGCTCCAACGCCCGGCGCGCCAGCGCCTCGGCCATGGGGCTCCGGCAGGTGTTGCCGGTGCAGACGAAGAGGATGCGGAACGGTTCTGCGTCAGTCGGTTGTTCGTGCATGGATCTCCGGGAGGACACAGCGGAGCCGTTCCGTGGGAACGGACCCCTGTCGGACGATGACCGGCACGGGTCCGGTACAGTCCACGATGGTGGACGGGGCGGAGGCCGGCAGCGTGCCTCCGTCGATGACCAGGATCTTTGCGGCGCCGCCCAGCCCCCGGGCGACGGTGGCAGCCTCGTGCCCGGAGCGAGCCGGAGGCCCGCCGGGAGCGTTCGCGCTGGTGGACAAGAGCGGCCCGCCGAGCCTGTCCAGGAGCGCACGGACCACCGGGTGGGGACTGACACGCACGGCCACCGTCCCGTCCGGGCTCCGAACACCCTCCGGGAACATACCCGAGGGATCGGCCAGGACCAACGTCACGGCGCCGGGCCAGAACACGTCGGCCAGTTCGCGGGCCGCCGCCGTCCAGAGGAGCGACGCCGCGTCGGCGGCGGAACGGATCAAGGCCAGGAAGGGCTTGGCGGCGTCCCGGCCCTTCCCCGCGCGAAGAGCTGCCACACCCTCCGGCGTCACGGCCGCGCCGAGTCCGTAGACCGTCTCGGTCGGGTACACCAGGATCCCGCCGCTCGCGACGTGGTCGGCCGCCGGTGCGACGGCGGACGCGTCGAGGGCGACCCCGCGGAGGTCGAGGATCCGGAAGGGGTCCGTTCCGGGCCCGGTCACGCCCGGCTCCCCGCTTCGCGGAGGGAGAGGAGGGCTTCGGCCACGGCAACGTCTTCCGGCCGGGTGACCTTCAGGTTCCCGGTGCCGCCGTCCACCATCCGCACCGTTCCGCCGGCGCGCTCGACCAGGGCCGCATCGTCCGTCGCGCCTGCGTCATCGGCCCGCGCGTAGGCGGCTCGCGCGAGGGCCGCGGGGAAGACCTGGGGCGTGTGGGCATACCAGAGGCGTGCCCGGTCCGGCGTGCCCACCACCCGGCCGTCCGCGTCGACCTCCTTCACCGTATCCACCGCCGGGCACCCGGCGACGGCCCCCTGCCCCTCGGCCGCCGCGCGCACGCACGCCTCGATCAGCTCGCCGGTGACGAGGGGCCGGGCCGCGTCGTGGATGGCCACCAGGTCCACGTCGTCCGGAAGGGCCGCGAGGGCCAGCGCCACCGACCGGGTCCGCGACGAGCCGCCCGCGACGACCGTGATGCGGGAGTCCAGGTCGGTCAGCCACGACGGCGGTTCGGCCGCATCGTCGGCGGCCAGGGCCACCGCCACGGCCACCACGTCGGTCCGCGCGAGGAACGGACGGAGGGCGTGGACCAGCGTCGGAAGCCCCCGGAGCTCCAGGAAGGGCTTCCGCACCCCACCCATGCGCCGGCCGGACCCCGCTGCCGGCACCACGACGCCCACCTTCAGGGGGGTCACGGCCCGAACGAGGGGCCGCCTCCTCCGTGCCCACCCGGTCCGGAACCATGGCTGACCGAGTCGAAGCGCGTGTAGGCCTTCTGGAAGAACAATTCCACCGTACCGGTGGGCCCGTTCCGCTGCTTGGACACGATGAGCTCCGCCTTGCCGTCGAGTTCTTCCTTCTTCTCGACCGGAGCGTAGTACTCGGGCCGGAACAGGAACATGACCAGATCGGCATCCTGCTCGATGGACCCCGACTCGCGCAGATCGGAGAGCATGGGACGCTTGTCCGTGCGCTGCTCCGGGCCCCGGGAGAGCTGGGACAGGGCGATGACGGGAACCGCGAGTTCCCGGGCCAGGGCCTTGAGACCCCGGGAGATCTGGCTGACCTCCTGCACGCGGCTCTCCGACTTCCCCGCTCCGGACATGAGCTGCATGTAGTCGATGATCACCATCCCCAGATCCTTGTTGTCGGACCGGAGTTCGGACTGCAGGCGCCGGGCCTTCGCCCGGATCTCGAGGACGTTGGCCCCGGGCTGGTCGTCGATCCAGATCGGCGCGGTGTTGAGGTGGCCCGCGGCCGCAGCCAGACGCTGGTGCTCTTCCTGCGACAGCTTCCCTCGACGGAGGCGCTGGGCGTCGATGCGCCCTTCGGCGCACAGCAAGCGCTGCACGAGCTGCTCGGACGACATCTCCAGGGAGAAGATGGCCACGGCTGTCTCGTTTGTGATGGCGGCGTTGGCGGCCACGTTCATGACCCAGGACGTCTTTCCCATGGACGGGCGGGCCGCCACGATGACCAGGTCGCCTTTCTGGAGGCCGGTGGTCATGCGGTCCAGGTCCGGGAAGCCGGTCGGGACCCCGGTGATGCCCGACGAGGAGGACTGGAGCCGTTCGATGTGTTCGAAGGCCGACCAGAGGATCTCCTTGATCCAGACGAACCCCTCGCGCTTGTGGCTCTCGGCCACCTGGAAGATGCGGGCTTCCGCGGCGTCCAGGAGCTCGTCCACCTGCCGCTCGCCCTGGTCGTAGGCGTCGCGGATGATGTGCGAGGCCTGCTCCACCAGGCGTCGGAGGAGGGCCTTGTCCCGAACGATCTTCGCGTGGTACTCGAGGTTGGCCGCCGTGGGCACCGCGTCCACAAGCGCCGCCAGGTAGTCGAACCCCCCCGCCGAGTCCAGTTCGCCGGTCTTCTTCAGCTCTTCGGACACGGTGATCACGTCGATCACGTCGCCCCGCTCGTAGAGCCGCACCATCGACCGGTACAGGCGCCGGTTGGCCTCCCGGTAGAACATCGTCTCGTTGACGTGCTCGATGGCCCGGGTCACGCCTTCCCGGTCGATGAGCATCCCGCCGAGGACCGCCGTCTCCGCTTCGAGCGAGAACGGGGGTGTACGGTCGAAGATGTTCTGGGGCACGCTCGTGGATGCTTCCATGGACACCGGTTCGGGGGGAGCCGCGTGGGTGGAGCCCGGAAATCTAATGGGCCGGGCGGCAGCGCACATGGGCGCTCGACCCGTGATCTCGTTGCCCGCGGACTATCCGCCGTCCAGGACGCCCCGGAGCAACTGGAGGTCGTCCCACACCGGCCGGGTCCACTTCGGATTCCGCAGGAGCGCCGCAGGGTGGTAGGTCACCACCAGGGGCACACCCTGATAGGAGTGGACCGTACCCCGGAGCCGACCGAGGGTCGAGGTCTGGCCGGTCAGGAGTTGGGCCGAGAAGGTCCCCACCGCCAGGAGCACCTCGGGCCGGACGAGCTCGATCTGCTTCTTCAGGTACGGAGCGCAGCAGTCGATCTCGACCGGGAGCGGATTGCGGTTCCCGGGGGGACGGCATTTGAGGACGTTGGCGATGTAGACCGAGTCCTCACGCGAGAGGTCGATGCAGGCCAGCAGGAGGTCCAGGAACCGTCCCGCGGCCCCTACGAACGGGAGGCCCGTCGCGTCTTCGTTGGCGCCGGGCGCCTCCCCGACCACCATCAGGCGGGCATCGGGCGTGCCGTCGCTGAACACCACCTGGGTCCGCGTCTCGGACAAACGGCACAGCGTGCAACCCAGCGCCATCTCCCGAAGCGCCTCGTAGTCGTCCGGAAGGACGGGAAGGTCCGGAGAGGCCCCCGCTCGTCCCTTGGCGACGTCCGCCTCGGGCGCTGCGGTCGGTACGGATGTCCGGGCGGGAGGCGTGGGCCGAACCGGGGCGTCCGGCCCCGACGCGGCGCCGGATGCGGCGGGGACCCGCGGAGGCGACGCGGCGGAGGGCGCCGTGTCGGCCAGGGTGCGCGCCGCTGCGAGCAGGCGGAGGGCGTCGTTCCGGTCCAGGCCGTCCAGGACCAGATCCCCCGCACCGAGTTCGAGACGCTGCCGGAGGAGCCGCGCCATCTCGGCGGCCAGGGGCGACCGGACGCTCACCGGGCCTCCCGGATGGCGTCGACCGCGTCGAGGACGGCTTCGGCCACGGCGGCCTTGGACTGGAGGGGGAGCTCCACGGGCCCGCTGTCCGGCGTGAGGAGCGTGACGCGGTTGGTCTCGACCTCGAACCCGGCCCCCTCGGCGCCGGCGTCGTTGGCCACGAGCAGATCGAAGCCCTTCCTGCGGAGCTTCGCCTCCGCGTTGGCCAGGACGTCGTCGGTCTCCAGCGCGAATCCCACGATCACGGCGTCGGGCTTCCGGACGCCGCGAGTATCCGCCGCCACGTCCGGATTCTCGGTGAGCGCGACGGTGGGGGCCTCCCCCGAATCACGACGCTTCATCTTCCGGTCGCGGGCGTCCGCCGGACGGTAGTCCGCGACGGCCGCGGCGAAGATGGCCACGTCCGCCGACGGCAGGTGTTCCTCGACGGCCGCGAGCATCTCACGAGCCGACTCGACACGGATCAACCGCGGTCCTTCGGGCGGCTCGAGGGACGAAGGCCCGGATACCAGGAGCACGTCCGCGCCCCGGCGCCAGGCGGCCTGCGCCAGGGCGTATCCCTGACGGCCGGAGGACCGGTTCCCGAGGTACCGGACCGGGTCGAGGGCTTCGCGGGTCGGCCCCGCGGTGACGAGGACCGTGCGTCCCCGGAGGCTGCCCGGTCGCTCGAGCGCCCGCCCGACGTGCTGCAGGATCTGCCAGGGCTCCAGCATCCGCCCCGGCCCGTCCGCCTCGCCCACCGCCAGGGCGCCGTCCGCCGGGCCCGCGACCGCGTAGCCGAGGGCGTCCCGGACGTGGGCCAGGTTCGCCTGCACCTGAGGGTGCGCGAACATCCGGTCGTTCATGGCGGGGCAGACCACGACCGGGGCCCGGGTGGCCAGAAGCGTCGTGGTCAGCAGATCGTCGGCCCGGCCGTGGGCGGCCCGGGCCAGGAAGTCGGCCGTGGCCGGGGCCACGCATACGACGTCGGCATCACGGCCCAGCCGGATGTGGAGCGCCGCCCCTTCCGCCGAGAACAGGTCGGTGAGGACACGCCGACCCGTCACGCCCTCGAAGGTGAGGGGCGTCACGAACTCCCGGGCCGACCGGGACAGGACCGTGTCGACCTCGGCCCCCAGGAGCGTGAGGTCCCGGGCCAACTGGATGGACTTGTACGCCGCGATGCCCCCGGTGACCCCGAGGACGACGCGCCGGCCGGACCAGGGCCGGCTCGGGACACGTCCGGCGGACGCCACCGTGCGCTACTCGTCCCGGCGGCGCTTCTTGACCAGACGGAACTCGATCTGGCCCGACGTGAGGGCCTCGAGAGACCGGGTCGTCAGCTTCTTCTCCTCGCCGAGGGGAAGGGTCTCGCGCGGAAGCGAATTGAGCTCCCGGGCATACTTGGCAGCCACCAGGACGCCGAGGTACTTGCTCTCGGTTCCCGTGGCGACTTCGGCCGGCGTGAACACCCGCATGGTTACTCCTGTTCGGTGACGTTCGTGTATTCCTCGCGGAGCAACGCGTCGATGGCCGATCGCATACGCTCCACCTCCTTCGCCAATCCCGGTGCGCGGGACGCCCGGAACCCTTCCGCCTGGAGGATACCCCGGATGTCGCCGAGGCATCCCTCCAGATCGTCGTTGACCACCACGTAGTCGAACTCCGGTGCGCTCGCGAGTTCGTCCAACGCCGACCGGAGGCGGCGGGCCACCTGGTCGGACTGCTCGGTCCCCCGCCCTTCCAGACGCTCCATGAGCGCCTCCACCGAAGGGGGCAGGACGAAGATCAGGACCGCTTCCGGAACCCGCTCCCTGATGAGGCGGGCTCCCTGCACATCGATGTCGAGGACCACGTGCTGACCCGCCGCAGCCGCCCGCTCCAGTTCCTTGCGGGGCGTGCCGTAGTAGTCGCGCCCGTGGACCTCGGCCCACTCCACCAGGTCGCCGGCCTCGATCATCGCCTCGAACCCGGCCCGGTCCACGAAATGATAGTCGATTCCGTCCCGTTCCCCATCCCTGGGTGCCCGGGTCGTGGCCGACACGGAGAACGTGAAGCCGTGGTCTCCGTCGACCAGATGGCGAGCCAGGGTCGTCTTGCCCGTACCCGCCGGGGCCGCCAGGACCACGGGGGGAGAACGGTGCGGAAGCCCGCTCACTCCACGTTCTCCACCTGCTCGCGGAGCCGCTCGATCTCCTCCTTGATGGCCACCGCGGCGTGGGAGATCCGCGCGTCGTTGGCCTTGGAGCCGATCGTGTTGGCCTCCCGGTGCATCTCCTGGACCAGGAACCCGAGGCGCTTGCCCACCGGATCGGCGCCGTCGGCCTCCAGGGCTTCGCGGAACAGCTCGATGTGGGACCGGAACCGGACCAGTTCCTCGTTGATGTCCCACTTCTCGGCCAGGTAGGCGATCTCCCGGGCCAGGCGGTCCTCGTCGATGTCCATCTGTTCGGACAGTTCCCGGACCGCGTTCCGCAGGCGATCGCGTTCCGAGGTCAGTCGTTCCGGAGCGCGCTCGGCCACGACGTCCAGCTCCGCCGCCATGGCCGACAGGCGTCCCTCCATGTCGTCGCGGAGCCGCTGCCCCTCGGCCTGGCGGAGCCGGACCACCGAGCGCGCGACCTCGTCGGCCAGATCCGCCACCACGGCCTCGTCCAGGTCCGGCGCCTCGGCACGACGGTCGGGAGCCCGGAAGATGTCTCCGAACCGGGCGAGCATGGCCAGGTCCACCTGACCGGGCACCGCCAGCTCGGACTGGATGTGTTCCAGCGCGGCCCGGTACTCGGCGGCCTTCTCGAGATCGACACGAAGAGCGTCTTCGGCCTGGAGCGACGAACGGTCGACGGAGAGGAAGGCGCTCACGTGGCCCCGGGCGATGTGCCCCTTCAGGGCCCCGGCGATGACCGGCTCCAGACGGTCGTACCCCGACGGCGTCTTGATGGAGGTGTTGAAGAAGCGGTGGTTCACCGTCTTCACCTCCAGACGAAGCCGCCCGGCGGGCGTATCCCGCTCGGCGTCTCCGAACCCCGTCATGCTGCGAATCATCGTTCCCGGACTCCGTTCTCGCGCGTTCCACCAGAGCCTGACAAGGTAACCCCGGCCCGGACAAGACCGAAGCGTGGGGGGGCTGGGGGGTGGGCCGATACGGTGCCCACCCCTCGCCCGCTCCGGTGGGGTGGGACCATCAAGGTCCCCGACCTCACGAGCCCCCACCATGGCCGAATGAGCCCCCGAAGCAACGGCGACCAGCGCAGCGCCGTCGCCGAGCGCCGCCCACCCCACCCCCACCAACCCCCCCGCAGCCATACCGACGACCAGCACCCGCCCGCTCGAGCTGGGAGAGCCGTCCGGCGCTCGCGTGACAAGGCGCCGTGAGGAAGGCGTAGCACCGCTACGCCGACGAGCGAGCAACGCCGTCACGCGAGATGCCGGACGACTCTCAGTTGAGCATGGTCCAGCGGATTCCGTAGATGGCCCGGGTCCGCGGCAGGACCCGACCCGGGAGGTCCTGCAGGTCCCGGCGGACCGTGAAGTTCTCCCACCCCACGAAGATCCGGACCGTCACGACCCGGAACTGGATGGTGCCGTACCAGTTCTGATAGAACGGAACGCGGCCGAACTCGAGGTTCGTCTCGCCGGTCTCCGGATCCTCCGTCCGGGAAGCGACCTGCCGGACACCCATGGGACTGCGACCCCGCACCCCGAGGCGGACCCAGAGCTCCGCGTTGCCCGACGCCACCACCGTCCGGTGGAAGACGAAGGCCCCGCGGTAGATCTGCTCCGGCAGGTAGGTCCACGGGACATCTTCGTCGGCGGCCAGGGCGCCGGACCGCGCGGGGAAGAGCCCCCCCGTGGTCTCCGTCTCCTCGTCCTCGGCAGGCGCGAGGGACTGGCCCTCCCACTGCTGGAGCGAGCCCTCCACGTGCAGACCGTCGAGGATGGGGATGGGAAGTCGCCCGTAGACCTCCCAGCCGGACCGTTCGCCTCCGCCGGCGGGAACGCCGTTCCGGTCGAACTCCAGGCCGGTGGGCAGCAACGAATCGGCCTCCATCTCCAACAACGCCCCGGAGAGAAGCACGCCCCTCCATGCGAACCGCGCGCCGACCCGGGTCGCGGTCCGATCCACGACATGGAAGGAAGGCGGGATCGGTGCCAGGGAGTCCGGGTCCATCGGGCTCTCGACCGCCGTGGAGTCGGTCGACACGGAGTCCGGCGGAGGCGTGCGGTCCCGGATGGGGCCCGAGCGGCCGCCGAACGTACCGGATTCCCACCCTCCGAAGAGCGACAGGCCGAACACGGACCGGGTCCAGGCGGACGCGTAGGTGGCCGATGTGGTCGTCCCGTCCCAGCCGGCCCGTTCGACCCCTCCTGCGACGCCACCCACGGCCTCACGGAAGACGCTCCCGGACAGATCGAGGCGGCTCCCCGGAAGGTCGCTTCCACCGAAGCGCCGGTAGGCGGCCTCGGCGAGGACGCCCGGCCGGGCCAATCCCAGCCGGAGGCCCATCTGCCCGCGCGTGCCCCCCTCGCGGGCATAGGCCGTGTCGGTGTCCTCCACCGTGTGGGACGACCGGCCCCAATAGGCCTCGCCCACGAGCCCGGGGACCAGCTCGGCCCGGCCACGTAGGGTCAGGTCCGAGCGGGTGGACTGGTCGGCGTACTCGGCGACCTCGGTCTCGCTGGTCATCCGGCGGTAGTCCAGAGCGAGGCCCGCCCGATCACCCCGGTGGAGCTGATAGCGGAGCCACGTTCCGGTCCGATTGCCCGGCTCGTCGCCCTGGGGACCCCGCGTGTCCACCCGCTCCACGGCCAGCGCCACGGACCCGCCCAACGCCGTCGGATCCGTGAACGTCCCGCGGAAGATGTTCGTGTCGAGATCCCCCGTCCCCGCCTCGATCAGGCTGTAGGGTTGGCCCTGGTCGTATCGGCGGCTCCGGAGGCGGATCACGACCTGGCTCATGCGTCGTTCCAGGCGGACGTGCTCCACACCACCGAGGCCGACCCGGGTCAGGTCGACGATCCCGCCCGCCAGAGGCAGGACCTCGAAGCCGTCCCGGAAGACCCGGACCCCGCCGCTGCCCAGCCCGAACGCGCTGAGTCCCAACGGGGTCCCGTAGTCGCCTCCCCGGAGCGGCACGAGTCCGGGCACCTCGGCCACCAGCTCCACGAGCGTGTTCGCGCCCACGGACAGGATGTCCGCTTCGTCCCACTCCCACACCCCCCGGGCCCACCCGGCGGGGGTGCGGTCGGCCACCTCCGGCAGGTTGTAGTGGATGGTGTCCACGGCCAGGGTATCGGCCACGGCGGAATCGCCCGCGAACCGGGGGTTGGCCAGCGAATCGGCGGCCAGGGAGTCTCCCAGGACCCGGAGTGAGTCGGTCAGCGCGACCGAGTCGGGGGGCTCCTGAGCGGCGAGCGGTACGGCGCTCCCGGCCGCTCCCAGGACGGCGATGGCCAGGACACGCCCGACGGCGCCGCGGGCCCCGGGCCCACGCCGCGCTCGCCCGCGGTCCCGCGGAAGTGTGGTCAGGGACACGGTCAGGCGGAGCGGCTCCGCACCCATTCCACGAGAAGGCGCGTGGGAAAGCCGTAGGCACCCTTCCGCTGATACGGCTTCGGATCGTCGCCGTAGGCGGTTCCCGCGATGTCCAGGTGGGCCCAGGACACGTCGCCGACGAACTCCCGGAGGAAGGCCGCCGCCGTGATGCTCCCCCCGGGACGCCCCCCGACGTTGACGAGGTCGGCCGTGTCGCTGTCGAGCTGGCGGCGGTACTCGTCCCACAGCGGGAGCTGCCAGCAGCGCTCCCCGGCGCGCTCACCCGCCTGCCGGAGTTCCCCGATCAGCCCGTCGTCGTTGCCGATGACGGCCGCGGCATGATGCCCGAGACCCACGACCACGGCGCCCGTCAGGGTCGCGCAGTCCACCACCGCGGCCGGCCCGAGCGTGGCGGCGTGGGCCAGCGCGTCGGCCAGGATGAGCCGGCCCTCCGCGTCGGTGTTGTTCACCTCCACGGTCTTGCCCGCCAGGGTCCGGATCACGTCGCCCGGCTTGACCGCCGTACCCGACGGAAGGTTCTCCGACGAAGGAACGATGCCCACGACGTTGGCCCGCACGTTCAGTTCCGCCACGGCCTTCATGGCACCGAGTACGGCGGCACCGCCGGACATGTCGAACTTCATCTTCTCCATTCCCGACGGCGGCTTGAGCGAGATGCCGCCGGCGTCGAAGGTCAGTCCCTTGCCGACCAGCACGAGCGGCGCGGCGCCCTCCGCCCCGCCCCGGTGCTCCAGGATGATCAGGCGGGCCTCTTCCTGGGATCCCCGGGAAACCGCGAGGATCGCGTGCATGCCCGCCTCGGCGAGGGCGGCTTCGTCCAGGATCGTGACGGACATGCCGGTCTCTCCGGCCACGCGCTCGGCCTCCTCGGCGAGGTGGGTGGGCGTGGCCACGTTCCCCGGGCGCGACTGGAGCGCGCGGGCGAAGTTCTGGGCCCCGCCGATGATCCCGCCGGCCTGGACGGCGGCCGCACAGGCCTCCGCGTCTCCCGATCCGAAGAAGTCGGCGTGTTCCACGTCCAGTACCGGACCGTCGTCGCCCGGTGCCTTCAGTTCCCGGAACGTCCAGGCGGCCAGGACCGCGCCTTCCGCCGCGGCCTGGGCACCCGCCACGGGGTCCACGCCCGCCACGTCCATCCAGATCGAGACCCGCTCGAGGCCGAACCGCTCCCCCGCCCGCACCACCCGCCCGGCCATGCGCCGCACGTCTTCGGCACCCCGTTCCGCCTTGCCGACGCCGACGAGCAGCACGCGCTCGGGACCCCCCTCGGGGGCATAGAGCATGACTTCGTCGCCGGACTTGCCCTTCATGTCCCCGGACCCGAGCGCCCGCGCGACGGCACCGCCCAGGTGGGCGTCGAGCCGCGCCAGGAGACCCTCCGGCTCGCGGGTGCCCTGGGGGATCCCCACCGCGAGGATGGGTGTGGCGTGCGTAAGGGGGTCAGCGTCCAGGAATCGGACCTTCATGGCGTCGTCTTGGATGGAGAGGAGAGGCGCCGACGGCGTGTGGCCGGGCAGCGGCCGGTGTCGGGCGCTTCGAGGGGCGGGGAGCCCCCCGGACGCGCCGGGCGCGAGGGAAGTTATTCCGCCGTGGACGACAGGGGCAAGACGAACGAAGGGGTAAAACCGGCCTGGGAGCATTATGTTGCAAGCGCCCCCCCGAGGTTCGACCGTAACCCATGGCCACGGAAGCGTTGTCCCCGGATCGCGACTCGACGCCTCTGACCGACGGCATGCCCGCCGGTCTGTTCGACGATGCCCCGATGCCCATGCTGGTGGCCGACGCGCGCACCGGCAGGATCATGGCCGCGAACCGGGCGCTCGGAACCCTACTGGGGCGGACGCCGGACGAACTTCGCGGGGCGTCCCTCGAGACCATCGACACGGCCTCGCAGGAAGAGATCGCGGAGTATCTCCTGCTTGCCACCGCGGCCGGTGACCGCGAACCGAGGCGCCGGACGCTGAAGGCCTGGAACGCCGCCCGGATCGACGTCGAGGTCCGCGCGGTTCCGTTCGGCGGAACCGGGCACCCGGCGGTGGTCATGACCATGCGGGACGCACGGGACGACGCCGTGCGCGAGCAGGAACAGGGGCGGCTCCGGGCCCAGTTCTGGATGGCCCAGAAGCACGAGACCATCGGAAAGCTGGCCGCCGGACTGGCGCACGACTTCAGCAACCTGCTCTCGGTGGTGATGCTCACGGCCGATGCCCTCCGGGCCCGGCTCGACGAGGATCCCGAGGCTCAGAACGAGCTGGACGTGATCACCGACGCGGGGTTCCGGGCACGGGAACTCACGCTCGAGCTGCTGGCGTTCACCGGACAGCAGATGATGACGCCCCGGTCGGTGAGCCTGAACGAACTGGTCACCGGCATGGAACCGCTGCTCCGCCGTGCCGTGCCCGAAGACATCGAACTGAGCGTCACGCTGTGCGAAGGCCAGGCGGCCGTCCACGCCGACCCCACCCAGCTCCAGCAGGTGCTGCTCAACCTGGTGGTCAACGCCCGCGAGGCCATGCCCGAGGGCGGCCGGCTGGTGGTGTCCACCCAGGAGGTGGAGGTCGAGGAGGACTTCGCCCGGGAATTCGCCTCGGTGCAGGCGGGCCCTCACGTGCTCCTGAGCGTGTCGGACACCGGCGTCGGGATGGACGAGGAGACCCGGTCGCGGATCTTCGACCCGTTCTTCACCACCCGGGAGCAGGGACGCGGGTCGGGGCTCGGGCTGGCCACCGTCTACGGCATCGTCAAGCAGAGCGATGGCAGCATCTGGGTCACCAGCCAGCCCGGCGCCGGCTCCAACTTCCGCATCTACCTTCCGCGGCTGGCCGGCGCCCCTCGGCGGAGCGTGGGCCCCCGGGGGGTCCGGGTGGGCGGGGTCCCGGGCGGCGACGAGCACATCCTGCTGGTCGAGGACGACCTGGCCGTGCGCACCCGGACGGCGGAGATCCTCGAAGAACTCGGGTATACGGTGACGATGGCGGCCACTCCGGACGACGCGGCCATGGTCCACGACGACCTGTGGCCGGAACGGGGCCGCCATCCCATCGACCTGATCCTGACCGACGTCATCATGCCGGGGATGTCGGGGGTGGAGCTGGTGCGCCGGATCCGCACCAAGCGCGAGGACGTGCCGGTGGTGTTCATGTCGGGATACCTCGACCCCATGTCCGACAGCGCGCACCGGGCGGACAGCCCCTATCTGGCCAAGCCCTACACGCGGCGGGAACTGGCCCGGTGCATCCGCGCGACCCTGGACCAGGATCGCGACGCGGGAGACGGCACGGGGTCCTGAGCCCCGAGTACCGGCGCGGGTGGGCCGTCTTTCCGCACGACGATCCGACCGGGTCCATCGAGTGGTCGTTCCGCTCCTTGCAGCACCCCGATGTTCGGCCTATCTTCGGCTTGTTCGGTTTTTCTTCGGTGTCGGGTCTCGGACCCGGTCCGCGCCGGCAGTGCCCGGGAGGTCGGGAGGGTGGTCCAGAGGACACCCATGGGATGCGGTGGCGCGGACCGGGCGGGGACTCCCTCCTCCAGTCGGTCCCATCCAGCCATGGCCCACGGTCCACCCCGGCGTCAGCGTTCGTCGTCGTCGTCCCCTGATCCCACCCACCCGACCGGTGGAGGGTGGGCCTCCCAGGAGTCGAGCGGCTGGGCGTCGGGGCCGGGTGCAGGCACGGCCTTCCTCGCCGCGGGCGGTCCGGGGAGCCGGCCGGGCCTCCGAGGCGCCGTCCCGGGAAGCCGGCGGGCCCTCTGCCTGTGGCTGCCCACCTTCGAGTTGCGCCTCGAACTGGTGCGGGCGCCGGAACTGGACAGTACGTCCGTGGCGCTCCTTTCCCCGGGGGAGAGCACCCGGCGCACCATCTGGCAGGTCTCCGAACGGGGTCACGACGCAGGCGTCCGCCCCGGCCAACTCGTGTCCCAGGCCGTGTCGCTCTGCACGTCGCTGACGCTC
This sequence comes from Longimicrobiales bacterium, assembly GCA_040216925.1. Lineage (GTDB taxonomy): Bacteria > Gemmatimonadota > Gemmatimonadetes > Longimicrobiales > Gaopeijiaceae > JAJCZZ01. The sequence continues at coordinate 138,563 of JAVJOF010000021.1, read as the reverse complement.
CTGGAACCCGACCCGGCCCATTACGACGCCGCCAACGAAGCCATGCTGGAGGCCCTCACGGAACTGACCCCGGTGGTCGAACCGGCCGGCCGCGGCCGTGCCTTCCTGGGCATGGACGGTCTCGAACGCCTCTTCGGCTCTCCGCCCCGCCAGGCCGACCGCGCACTGCGCACCCTCTTCCGGGTCTTCCCCCGTCCCCTGGTGGCCGCCACCCGGGCCGGCATGGCACCCGGCAAGTTCGGCGCCTGGGTCGCGGCTACGGCGGCCCGCTCCGGCCAGCCGGTCCTGGTGGAAGAAGCCCACCTGGTTCGCTTCCTGGGGCGCTGCCCGGTCGGCGTCCTTCCCGTGGACCCCGTCATCGTGCAGCGACTCGAACGGCTGGGGGTGGCCACCCTGGCCGACCTCCGCCGTCTGCCCGAGCCGTCCCTGGTGGCTCAGTTCGGCGAGGAAGGACGGAGCGCCCTGGCCTGGGCCACCGGTCGGCGGATCGACCCGGTCCGCCCCCATCACCGCCCCCGCCCCATCCGGGTCTCCCTCGATTTCCCCGCTCCGGTCGGCACCACGGGCACCCTCCACGGCGCCCTGGACCGTCTGGTGGAGCGGGGCCTCTCCCGACCGGCGCGACGGGGCCGGAGCGTGGCCTCGGTCCGCCTCGGCGCCCGCCTCGAAGGAGGGGGGTCCTGGTACGTCGATGCCGTCCTGAAGGAGCCGACGGCCCGGCGTGAACGCCTGGCCTTCGTACTGCGGGGAAAGATGTCGGTGTCGCCTCCCCCCCGGGCCGTGGAGAACCTCCGGGTCGAGTTCACCCAGTTCGGGCCACCCTCGACGCAGACCGGCCTGTTCGACCGCCGGGAGACCGGTGGCCGGGCCTCGGCGGGACATGAGATGGACCAGGGTGAAGTACCATCATCCCTTATAGATGCGGTTCGTGAGTTGAAGTTACGTCTAGGGCATTCTCCGCTCTATCGTGTGGTGGAGGTGGACCCCTGGTCGCGCATCCCCGAACGGCGTCACGCCCTCCTGAGCTTCGATCCGTGACCCGTCGGCGCATTCCACCGCCCGGCTCGCCCGACCATCCTTCGGGGCGCTCCGGACCGGGGTCCGCCGGACACGGCCAGCGGCTGCGCCCCCTGGGGCGCCCCCGGGTCGTGGACGTCCGTACCGACGAGCACGGCGAACCCGTCCACGTCCGTCTCCCGGGCCGCCCCGCCCGTCGGGTGGAGGCCATCCGGGAGCGGTGGCGCATCGACGACGAGTGGTGGCGAACGCCCATCTCCCGGGACTACCGTGCCGTGGTTCTCGACGACGGTCGCCACGTGACCCTCTACCACGATCTCCTGGACCGCCGCTGGTATGCCCAGAACGGGGACTGACCCCACCCTGACCCGCATCGAGCCCCTGCGCCCACGGGGCCTCCGCGTCCGCCTCCACCTCGATCGGGGCGACCCCTTCGACGTGGCCCTCGAGGCCCTGGAGAAGGCCAGGCTCGGAATCGGAGATCCCCTTCCCGACCCTGCGAGGAATCGACTGCTCGACGCCGATGCGGACGTCCGGGTGCGGGATGCCGCGCTGAACCTCCTTTCGTACCGCGCCCGCACCCGTTCCGAGCTCCGGCGCCGCCTCGTGGCCAAGGACTTCCGGCCCGCCCGGGTGGACACCTGCCTCGACCGCCTGGAGGAGCGGGGACTCCTGGACGACCGGGCCGTGGCTGCGGCCTTCGTCCGGGATCGACTGCGGCACCGGCCCCGGGGACCGAGCCGCCTGGCTCAGGAACTGCGGGCCAAGGGCGTCGCCGGCGACGTGGCCGGTCAGGTGGTGGAGCAGGTCCTGGCCGACGAAGAGGTGACCGAGATGGACCTGGCCCGGGAAGTGGCCGAGGGATGGGTGGTCCGCCAGGGCGACCGTCTGCTGGAGGCCCTGGTCCGGAGCGACCGGAGCCCCGACGCCCAGAAGGCGCGCCGACGCCTCCACGGATACCTGGCCCGTCGGGGCTTCCGCGGCGCGGCCCTGGGTCGGGCCATGGACGTGGCGGTGGAGACCGCCCGCACCCGGCCCCGATAGCGTTCGCGGGTGCCCCCACGTGCCCGGTCCGCCGTCGTGCTCCTCCGGCCGCGTGAACCTTCCCGCACCCCACCGGCGTAGGAGCGGGCAAGGAGGATACCATGATCGGACCGACCCCGAAGAAGCCCGGCGGACGCGAGAAGACCGGCAAGAAGCCAGGAAAGCTCCAGTTCCCGGAACCGCCCTGCACGCCCAAGCCGCCCCGGATGCCCCCACCGCCCCGTCCCCCGGGGGGTGGAGATCACACCTGGCCGAACCCCTTCAAGAAGGGGCGCTGATCCCGGGGTGGTTCCGATTCACGCACCCTGCACCGCGCCGCTCGCATGCTCCACCGGGTCGACCGGCGACGGTGGACGCCTCGGCGCGTCCGGGTGGACGTTGTACCGGTAGCCGATCCAGATCAGGACCAGACCGATGAGTTCCGTCACGTAAAGGACCTCGGTGTGGCCCATCCGGGTGGCGGTGCCGCCGATTCCCGGCAGGAGCGCCCCCACGGCAATGTAGATGTTGCCCAGGAAGCGGTGCCGCCCCTCGGGGTCCCTGCGCCATCGCCATGCCGACCAGATCGCGCCGCCGATCAGGAAGATGGCGGCGTAGATGTTGATGAACGGACTGAAGAGCCGCGCCTGCCTCCACTCCATGACGGACCCGGTCAGCCGGTGGGGCTCCACCGCCGCGTAGTCGATGGGGACCATCCACACCACCGCGGCCGCGACGGCGATGACCGACACGAGCGCCACGGTCATCCGGTCGGCGGTCCTGCGGGAGAACAGGAGGTACACGGTTCCCTGCGCCAGGGGCGCCCCGCCCAGCAGCGCTCCGGACACGTACCAGCTCCGGAAGACCCATTCGTTCCACCCGAAGAGGGTCGTGGCCGATTCGGTGGCCGTCCCGATCCCGTACATCACGATCCCCAGTCCCCACCAGAAGAGATGGGGGGCGGGCCGCTTCCTCCGCCAACGCGCCAGGACCCGCGGTGCGAAGAGGATCGCGACGACGGTGGTCGCGATCGGGATGTAGTGGACGAACGTGGGCATGGCCGGGTCCTAGAAGGACACTTGCCAGCTCAGCGTCACGTTCCGCTTCGGCTCCGGGCGGAAGAACGAGGCGTTCGAGAACTCGGCGTACAGCTCGTTGGTGAGGTTCGTGACCGCCACCGTAAGGCGATGGACCTGGCCGCCGTCCGTGCGGAAGACCGTCACGCCTCCCCGCAGGTTCTGGACGGTGAAGGCCGGCAGGATGTCGCCGAGCGGGTTGTCGCCGAGCTCGACGTCCTTGCGGTCGCCGTTGTGCCGGACCTCCCACGCGCCCCAGAACCGGTCCGCGGGATCACGGTAGGCCACCGTCCCGGTCACCTTCGAGCTGAACGACTCGCCGACGGGGTTCTCCTCGTTGAGCGCGTCCTTGGAGTCCAGCCAGGTGTACCCGGCGCCTGCCCGCAGTCCGCCGACCACGGCCACGTCTCCGCCCAGTTCGATGCCCCGGAACAGGAGCTTGTCGACGTTCACGTTCTGGAAGGCCGTCCGTCCCTGGATCTCGGTGCCGAGGGGGCGGATCCGGACACCGTCGGTGATCTCGTTGCGGAAGGCGAACGCTTCAAGCGACACCCGATCCGTGACGTACCGCACCCCGAGATCCACGTTCAGGCTGGTCTCGGCGGCGAGATCGGGATTGCGCACCTGGTATCCGGCCCCTTCCGGTGTGGGCCCGTCGAAGAAGCGCTCGATCAGGTTCGGCGACCGGAAGGCCCGACCCACGGAGCCGATCAGGGACACGGCCCCGGTCAGCTCGTAGATGGCGTTGGCCGCCGCCACGAACGTGCCGTCGGACATGTCCACCGGCTCCTGCTCGAGGCCCTCGGTGCGGAAGGTCTCCGCCTGGGCCCACTGGTACCGCCCGCCGCCGACCAGGGTGAAGCGATCCGTGGCCACCACCTCGGCCTGCACGAAGGCCCCGAGCGTGGTGAAGCGGGCCTCGGGGAGCTGCGGCCGATCGCTCACGTCCCTCATGGGCGGCCCGAAGCCGGTGATCACCGTCGTGTTCCGGTCCGTCCCCTCCGCCCGCTCCCGGACGGCATCCAGGCCGTAGGTGAACAGCACGCGCTCCGAGGCCGCCTTCCTCAACTCCGCCCGGGCGCCATAGGTCCGGATGTCCGTCCGGTTCTGGTTGGTCTGGCTCAGCAGGGCGCCGGGGCCGATGGGGATCTCGAAGCCGAGGTCGAGCTCACGGTCGTTGTCCTGCCCGTACGCGAGGATCTCGACCCGGTCCGCCAGCGGGGAGTCCAGACCCTGGGCCCGCCACCCGGCCGTGACCTTGCTCCACGTCTGACTCGGGTAGGTGATCCGGATGTCGGCAGATCCCGGAGCGTACAGCGCCGGATCGACACTGCCGAAGCCGGCGTCGTCGGCCGTGTAGGTCTCGAACTTCCCCCACACGGCGTGGGTCCCGGCCGGCTCCCAGCCCAGGCGCAGGTCCAGCGAGCGATCCTCGACCCCGGTGTTGGAGACGGTGGCCTCGTCGTCCAGCGTGATGTTGCCGAACGTACCCGCCGGGGCCTGGTACGCCTCGGCCCGGCGCAGCGTCCCGCCGGCGCGCACGGTGACGGCGCCGAAGCGGCCGTAGACCCGGGCGGAGCCGCTCGACTGCTCCTCGACGTTGCCGTAGCGGAAGGAGCCCGTGCCGTGAAGGCCGTCCTGCTCGGGCACGCGGGTGATGATGTTGACCACGCCGCCGATGGCGTCGGATCCGTACAGGACCGAGGCCGGGCCTCGGACGATCTCGACCCGCTGCACCCCGTTCACGTCCACCAGGGCCGGGAGCTCCCCGAAGTCCTGCTGGCGCCGGAAGTTGTTGAGCCGGAGGCCGTCTTCCAGCAGCAGGATCCGCTGTCCGCGCTGGCCCCGGATCTGCGGCCGGCCCTGATTGACCCCGACGCCGGTGACGTCGAGTCCCGGGAGGTCGCGGAAGAGCTCGGACACCGTGTTCGGCAGCGACTCCACCATGTCGCGGCGCTGGACGACCGAGATCGGCTGCGGGACGGTCGAGGCGGCTCGGGGTGCCCGGGTGGCCGTCACGACCAGCGGATCGACCTCGTACACGACGGTATCCGCTCGGGCCCGGGTGGTATCGGACTGGGCGACGAGGGCGGAGGGAGCCACCGCCAGGACGGCGAGGAGGGCGGTCCGGCGGACGAGGGCGGCGGGGTTCGGCATGGGCGTGTTCGCTTCGGTACGGGCGACGGAAACTCCGGTCCCGGAAGCTAGGAACGCCTGGAATCCAGCGTAATTCGGGGATCTGCGTAGGTCCCGTGTCCGGGGATCTACCTAGGTGGGACGGGAAGAGCGTGTAGGACCGGGGAGGCCGGTGGTCGGGTCCCGGGCACGTCCCGCCGGGCCCGTCAGCCCTCTTCCGTGATCCCGTGCTCCACGACGAAGCGGGTCAGGCCGGCCACCGTGTGGATCCGAAGCTTCGACATGACCCGTTCACGGTGGGTCTCCACGGTGCGGGGGCTGATGCCGAACTCCTCCGCGATCTCGCGGTTGGTCATGCCCCGGGCCACCCGGACCAGCACTTCCCGCTCCCGGGCCGTGAGCGACTCGATGCGGCTCAGGGTCCGCTCGCGATCGATCTCCTCCCGGAGCCCCACCGAGAGCTGGTGCGTGACGCGCTCGGAGAAGTACTCGGTACCCGCTGTGACGGCGGCGACGGCGTCCCGCAGCTCTCCCGGTCCCACGTCCTTCAGGATGTAACCGTCCGCCCCGGCGCGGACCGCTTCCAGGACGTACTCGGGGTCGTCGTGCATGCTGAGGATGAGCACGGAGATGTCGGACCCGTCCTCCCGGAGCTTCTTGGTGACCTCCAGGCCGGTCCTTCCGGGCATGGAGATGTCCAGGACCAGCAGGTCCGGTCGGGCCTCGTCCAGCAGCGCCAGGACTTCGTCGCCGTCCGCGGCTTCCGCCACCACCTCCAGACCGGGTTCGTCTTCGAGGACGGCCCGGATGCCCTGGCGGACCACGGCATGGTCGTCGGCGATGACGATGCGGACGGTTTTCTGGCTCACGAAGGGTCTCCCTCGGTTGGCGTCGGTCGGTCGGAGCGAGGTACCTCGACGCGTACCCGCGCCCCGCCGCCCGGATGGTTGTCCAGGGTGAAGGCACCCCCGACGGCCGCGATCCGTTCCCGGATGCCCGCCAGCCCCCCGCGGGTCCGGTTCAACACGCCGGCGTCGTCCACGGGGAACCCCCTCCCGTCGTCGTGGACCACGAGCACCAGCGAGGCCTCGTCCGCGTCCACCACGACGGACACCTCCCGGCAGGCTCCGTGGCGGACCGCGTTGGCCAGGGCCTCCTGGAGTGTCCGGAACAGCGCGAGCTCCGCGTCGGCCCCCACCGGCGGGAGCCGGGACGGCGCGTGGAACGCGATCTCCAGGGCGGAGTCCCCGCCGAAGTCCCGGATCAGGGCGCGAAGCGCGGGAAGGAGCCCCAGATCGTCCAGCACGGTCGGACGCAGGTTCCGGGTCACGCTCCGGATGCTCTTGATGCCCTCGCCCACCAGGGCCCGGGCCCGGTCGAGGGACGCGGCCATGGCCTCGTCGCCACGCTCACGGAGGAGTCCGAGCTGCATGTTGACGGCGGCGAGCACCTGCGCGGTCTCGTCGTGGAGTTCGCGGGACAGCCGGTTCCGCTCCTCCTCGTGCTGCCGCACCATCCGGGCCTGCACCCGTTCCAGTTCCTCGGTGCGGTTCTCGAGGTCGAGGTAAAGGTCCTCGTTCTCCAGCGCCGCTCCGACCTGGGCGCCGAAGGCCCGCAGGAACGGGGCGTCCAGAGCGGTGAAGGGGTCGCGCGCCTCGCCCACCACGACCAGGGCACCCGCCACCCGGTCTCCCCGCAGGACGGGCAGCGCGGCGGTGTACGGGTGGGCCCACCTGCGGTCGCCGCCCGTCCGTGCCCCGGTGACCACTTCGGGCCGGCCCGACGACCGGACCCGGTCCACGGCCTCGCGCGCCGGGCCCGGGGGCGCCTCGTACGGCCAGAGCGCCGCCACGCCCGCCCCGTGGACGAACGCGCCGGGGGCCCGCTCCGGCGGCTCCCCGTTCTCCGTACTGCCCGGGTCGGCGTCCGGGTCGGCGGCCGAGACCAGGTAGAGGGCGGATCCATGGACGCCGCGCAGGCCCAGGGCCCTGCGGAGCACCGCCTCGGGCACGCTCTCCCGCCGCCGGCCGCGCTGCTGGAGCTCGCCCGACAGCGCCGACAAGGTCCGGAGTCCCTGATCGAGATCCTCGAGCACCAGGAGCAGGATGCCCGTGCCGGTGCCGAGTTGGAAGAGGATGTCGAGGTAGTAGCCCCAGGGGTTCCAGATGCCCCGCCCGCGGAGGAACGGGTAGTCCAGGTGGTGGAGCGCCCACAGCAGGAGGGCTGCCGCCAGCACCCGTGCGGCAGGCGACCCGACATCCCGGTCGTACCGGAAGAACGCCCACGCCGTCCACGCGGTGGCCACGCTGAGGAAGGCCACGGCCGGTCCGGCCGCCAGCAGGAAGCTGTCCAGCCGATAGATGGCGAGGTACGACCAAACCGGGGGAAACAGGGCCAACGCGAGGAACCACGGACGGAACTCGAGGCGCCGGGAGAAGACCAGCGCCGCCCACAGGAGCGCGAGAGCCGTCCAACCGGTGGTGACCTGGTGCCAGTACAGCCAGGCCGGCTCTTCGGTGTGGAGGAACCGGATGATGGCGCCCAGCCGGAGCGCGTAGACGCTCCACGCCAACGCCCACAGGCCGAAGTAGTCCTTCCGGTACCGGCGGTACAGGAGTCCGCACAGCACGACCAGTCCGACCGTGACCGCCAGCTGGAGGTAGGCAGGGGCGAGTTCCGAGGTCGCGGCCAGGGGCACGGTGAGGTCCATGGCGCGGAAGATCGTGGGTCGCCGCGGATGCCGCACCCCCGGGCGTCGGGGGTCGGGACCGGATCCGCGCACCTCCCGGAGGGGCCCCGGTCCGCCCTCTGCCCCGGCCCCGGCTTGCCCGGACGCGTCGCGCGAACGATCCTCTCCCCGGCGTTGGGGCCACCAGCGCCGCCGCGACGAGCCGCACAGCCCCCGACACCTTCCGGACCGCCCGCCGCCGCGGGCGCCGCCCCCTCCCCACAGGAAGCCTTGCCATGACCGGAGCGCCCGCCGCCGCCCTCTCGTCGACGCTCTTCGCGGACCGTGTCCGGCGCATCGGCACGGAGGAGGCCTTCGCCCTCGGCGGGCTGATCCGGGACGTGGAGGCCGGCGGCGACCGGGTCATCCGGTGCAACCTCGGGCAGCCCGACTTTCCCCTGCCGAAGCACATCGTGCGCGCCGTGACCGAGGCCATGGAGCAGGGCCTGACCACGTACTGCGATCCCCAGGGCATCCTGGAGCTCCGTCAGGCGGTGGCGCGCTCGATCGGGGCCCGCCACGGACTGGACATCGACCCCGAACGGGTGGTGGTCTACCCGGGGGGACGGCCCGCCATCGGATTCGCCCACATGGCCTACAGCGAGGCCGGGCACGAGGTCATCTACCCGTCGCCCGGCTATCCACTGTTCGAGTCGTTCATCCCCTACTTCCGGTGCACGCCCGTGCCGGTGGTGTTGCGGGAGGAGAACGGGTTCGGCCTGACCGGAGACCAGCTCTCGCCGCTTCTGAACGAGCGCACGAAGCTGATCTTCCTGAACTTCCCGTCGAACCCCACCGGCGGCGTGGCCACCCGGGCACAGCTCGAGGAACTGGCCACGTTGATCCGGACCCGGACCCGCCCCGACGTGAGGGTGTTCTCGGACGAGTCCTACGAGGCCATCACCTTCGACGGCGACGAGCACCTGTCGATCGCGTCGATGCCGGGCATGGAGGACCGCACGATCATCGCCTCGGGCGTGTCCAAGTCGTACGCGTGGACCGGCGGGCGGGTGGGGTGGGCGGTGTACCCGACCGTCGAGGAGGCCAAGGTCCACCGTCGCCTGGCCATCAACTACTTCGCGTCGATCCCGCCCTACAACCAGTGGGGCGCCGTCGAAGCCATCGAATCGCCGGAGAGCGCCCCGGCCATCCGGGCCATGGTGGAGGCCTTCCAGCGCCGCCGCGACATGGTCGTGGAGGGGTTGAACGCCATCGACGGGGTGTCGTGCCAGCTTCCCCGGGGCGCCTTCTACGCCTTCCCGAACGTAGCCGGCGTGGTGCAGCGGCTGGGCATCGACGAGGCCTACCGGGGCCTGCCGTCGGACGTGCGCGAGCGGACCAGTCCGGCCACGCTCCTCCAGCTCTTCCTCCTGTACCGGTACCACGTGGCCACCATGGACCGGCGCTCGTTCTCCACCCTGGGGAGCGAGGGTCAGCACTTCCTCCGCCTGTCCGTGGCCAACGCCGACGCCGAGCTGGCCGAGGCCGTGTCCCGGATCGCCGAAGCGTCCACCGACGCGGACGGGTTCCGGGCCTTCATGAAGGCCGGCACCCGCTACACGCTCTAGGCGCGCCCCATACCCTGGTCCGGCCGCCTCGGCCGGACATCCCGAGATCCTGGCCCTTACACTACGAGAGAACCATGAGTCGAGCGTTCGGACCCCGCAGAGCCATCTGGGTCGAAGTCAACGAAGCCGACGCGGACCTGTCCGCCGAGGCCATGGACCGGTTGACCCGGGTGGACCTGTTCTACCGCTCCCTCGTCGCCATCCAGTTCAACTTCCACCGCTCGGGCCATCCGGGCGGATCGGTCTCGGCCGGTCACATCATGACCGCCGCGCTCTTCGAGACCATGGACTACGACATCGGCGGGCCGAACCGCCGCGACCAGGACCTGCTGTCGTTCTCCGCCGGTCACAAGGCCACGGGCCTGTACGGGATGTGGGCGCTCCGGGACGAACTCGTGCGCCAGGCGAGGCCGGACCTGCTGCCGGACTCGGACCACCTGCGCCTCCGCATGGAGGACCTCCTCGGGTTCCGCCGCAACCCGACGCACCCGACGCCGCTGTTCAAGCGGTTCGGCGCCAAGGCGCTGGACGGGCATCCCACCCCGATGGTGCCCTTCGTCCGCCTTGCCACCGGACCCTCGGGCGTGGGCATGGGCAGTTCCATCGGACTGGCGTTCGCCGCGGCGGACTACTTCGGTGCCGACGCGCCGCGGATCCACATGCTGGAAGGCGAGGGCGGCCTGACCCCCGGCCGGGTCTACGAGGCGGTGGCTTCCGCCGGTGTGTCCGGCCTGTCCAACGCCATCTGCCACCTCGACTGGAACCAGGCCTCCATCGACTCGGACCGGGTCACCCGGGAAGGCGATCAGTGGGGCGACTACGTGCAGTGGGACCCCATGGAGTTCTTCTACCTCCACGACTGGAACGTGGTGCACGTGGCCGACGGGTTCGACATGGGTCAGGTCGTCACGGGCCAGCGGCGGGCCCTGGCCATGGACAACGGACAGCCCACCGCGGTGGTCTACCGGACCGAGAAGGGGTGGCGCTACGGGATCACCGGAAAGAAGTCCCACGGCGGCGGCCACGGGATGGGCTCGGACGCGTACCGCGAGGCCCTGCGGCCCCTGTTCGGCGACGGGGTGTCGGACCTTCCCCATCCCGACGATCCGGACGACCTCACGCAGGTCGAGACCGCCTATTGGGCCACCCTCGAGCAGGTCCGCGCCATGCTGGCCGACGAAGCGCCGTTGTGCGCGGACATGGCGGCGCGCATCCAGACCTCCCGGGATCGCCTCGAGGCCCGGGGCCGGACGCCCCGAGCCGGCGTGCCCGACGTGGAGAAGGTCTTCGCGGCGGCCACGCCGGAGACGACCCCCGACGCCCTGAAGCTGGACATCGGCGCCGACGTGCCGCTCCGCAAGCAGCTCGGGGCGGTCCTGGGATACCTCAACGAGCAGTCCGGCGGCGCGCTGCTGGTGGGCGCGGCGGACCTCCTGGACTCGACGGCCGTGTCCGGGGGCTCCAAAGCCTTTCCGGACGGGTTCTTCCACTACGGGAGCAACCCCGGCAGCCGCACGCTCTCCCTGGGCGGGATCTGCGAGGACGGGCTGTCGTGCATCCTCAGCGGCGTGTCGGGCTGGGGCGGGCACATCGGCGCGGGCGCGTCGTACGGGGCGTTCATCTCGCCGTTGGGTCACATCCCCGCGCGGGTCCACGCCATCAGCCAGCAGATGCGCCAGGAGTGCGAGCCCGGCCCGTACCGCACGTTCATCCTCCAGTGCGGCCACGCGGGCATGAAGACCGGGGAGGACGGCCCCACCCACGCCGATCCGCAGGCCCTCCAGCTCCACCTGGAGAACTACGTGCCGGGCACGGCGGTGACGCTCACCCCGTGGGAGCCCCAGGAGATCTGGCCGGCCATGGCGGCGGCCCTGGCGTCGCGTCCGGCGGTCATCGTGCCGTTCGTGACGCGGCCCGGCGAACCGGTCCTGGACCGGGAGGGCCTGGGCCTGGCCCCGGCCACCGCAGCGATCGAAGGAGTCTACGTGCTCCGGAAGGCGGCGGGCACGCCGGACGCCACGGTGGTGGTGCAGGGCTCCGGGGTGGCCTACGCGTTCGTGCAGGGCGCCCTGCCCCGGCTCCTGGCCGACGGTGTCGATCTCGAGGTGGTCTACGTGACCAGCCCCGAGCTCTTCGACCGCCTGGATGCCGCGCGGCGCGCCGAGGTCTTCAGCGACGAGCGGGCCCACAACGCCATGGGCGTCACCGGCTTCACCATGCCCACGATGTACCGGTGGATCCGCTCGGATCTGGGACGGGCCCACACGATGCATCCGTTCCAGAAGGGCCACTACCTCGGATCGGGCGCCGGAGAGATGGTGATCCACGAGGCCGGCATGGACGGCGAGGGGCAGTACCACGGCATCCGGAAGTATCTGGACGCCCGGACGCGGGGCTAGCGGAACCGTGTTCGTCGGCCATCTGGCTGCGGCGCTCGTCGCCAAGAAGATCGAGCCACGGACGCCTCTGGGCGCCGCGGTGGCGGCCGGGTTCGGCCTCGACCTGATCTGGCCGCTGTTCCTCCTGGGCGGTCTCGAAACGGTCCGGATCAACCCCGGCGACACGGCCTTCACCAACCTGGCCTTCGACTTCTATCCGTGGAGCCACTCCCTGGTGATGGTCGTGGGGTGGTCGTTGGTGGCGGCCCTGGTCGGGGGCAAGCTGATCGGCTCCAAGCGGGTGGGCACGACCCTCGGCGCGCTGGTCATGAGCCACTGGATCCTCGATCTGGTGGCCCACAGACCCGACCTGCCGGTGTGGCCCGGCGGACCGGTCCTGGGCATGGGCCTCTGGTACTCGGTCCCGGGAACGTTCGTGGTGGAGGGCTCGATGCTGGCGATCGGGCTGGCCGCCTACCGGGCCACCACCCGCCCGGACGACCGGGTGGGATCGTTGGCGTTGTCCGGGCTCCTCGTGTTCAGCGTGGCCCTCTGGGTGGCCCAGCCCTGGGCGCCGCCTCCTCCGAGCGCCACGGCGGTGGCCGTGAGCGCGCTGGCCCTCTGGCTGTTCCCGGTCTGGGCCGGCTGGGCCGACCGGCACCGCTCGCTGCGGCCCGGGGTGGGGACACCCGCCCCCACCCCGCCTCCGAGCGGGTCCTGATCCCGGGGCCGGGGCCGGCCCGGGAACCCCGCCGTCGGACCGGCTCCTACGTGCGCAGCGACTCGATGGGATCCACCCCGGACGCCTTCCGGGCCGGCAGCCAGCTCGCGAACAGCCCCACCGCCATCATCATGGCGGACATGCCGACGAACGTCCCGACGTCGAGCGCCCCGACCCCGTAAAGCAACCGGGCCAGCGCCCGGCTGGCCACCAGCGCCACCGCGAGGCCGACGATCACACCGGCGGCCACCACGCGCGTACCCTGGCGCACGACCATGCGCCGCACCTGGGTCGCCTGGGCGCCCAGGGCCATGCGCACCCCGATCTCCCGGGTGCGCTGCGCCACCGTGTAGGAAAGCACCGCGAACAGCCCGACGGCCCCGAGGATCAGGGCCAGGGCCGACGCCACGCCGAGGGTGAGCATGGTGAAGGAGAGCTGCCGCATGGAGTCGGCGGCCAGACCCTCCATCGTGTACATCCGGTACATCGGAGCGCCCGGAGCGATCTCGTTGACGATGGCCCGGATCTCCGCTCCGATCTCGCCGGTCCGCTCCGTCCGGACCACGTAGGCCGGCGACGACAGCGCCCACGCTTCCGGGGTGGGTCCGACCATCGGGAGGTAGACGAGCGGCTGCGGGGTGTCCCGGAAGCCGTACTGGAGCACGTCCTCCACCACCCCCACGACGGTGAACCACATCGCCTCCTGGTCGCGGAGCCGGAAGCGGCGGCCGAGGGGGTCCTCGCCTCCGGGCCACAGGAGCGAGGCCGCCTCCTGGCTGACCACCGCGTTGCCGGGTTCGGACGTGTGGTCGGCCGCGCGGAACGGGCGGCCGCGGAGCACGGAGATGCCCATGGTGGCGAAGTTGTCTCCGTCGGCGAAGGTCTGGCCGAGGAGCGCGCCGCCGTCCTCGTCCGCCGCGGTCCGTTCCGTGACGAAGCGGGTCGTGTTCACCCCTTCGTTCAGGGGGATGTTCTCGATGATGCCCACCGACTCCACCCCGGGGAGCGCGGCGATCCGCTCCTTGAAGCCCAGGTGGAACCGTGCGTACGAGGGCCCGTCCACGAGGTCGTCGCGGCCCTCGGGCGCGATCTGGAAGGTGTAGAGGTTCTCCAGATCGTACCCCGGATCCACGGTGCGCAGAGCCGTGAAGCTACGGATCAACAGGCCCGATCCGATGAGGAGCACCAGGGCCAGGGCCGTCTGTCCGGCCACCAGGAGGTCACGGATCGGGTGTCGTCCGCTCGTCGAGCCACGGGTACCGTCACGGAGCCGCGCCAGGTCGACCCGGGACGCGCCCAGAGCCGGCAACAGGCCGCAGAGCAGGGCCGCGAGCACGGACACCCCGACGGTGAAGGCCACGGCCGACGGGGTGAGTTCGACCCGGTCCAGGCCCGGCAGGCCTTCCGGCGCGGCGGTCAGGAAGAGGGGCAGCGCCAGGCGGGCGATGAGGATGGCGAGGAGCCCCGCCGCCGCCGAGACCACCAGGGCCTCGGCGAGCATCGCCCGGACCAGTTCGCCCCGTCCGGCGCCGAGTGCCCGGCGCACCGCGAGGTCCCGTTGGCGGTGTTCGGCCCGCACCACGAAGAGGTTGGCCACGTTCCCGCAGGCGATGAGCAACACCACGCCCACGGCACCCAGAAGGACCCAGAGCGACGACGCGACCGGCCCGATGAGGTCGTCCTCCAGGGACCGGACCACCGGACGATGCTGCTCGATGAGGCGGGCGTAGTCGGCGGATCCGCCGAACCGCTCCGGCAGCCGGGAGGCGAGCACCGTCAGTTCCCGCACCAGGGACTCGCGGTCCGTGTCGGGCGCCACCCGGGCGATCAGCGCGAGGCCGAACCGGCCCGGCCGGACGTTGTCCGTGCGCATCGGGTTCCCGATCCAGAGCATGATCCGGTCGTCGGGGAACCAGAAGTCGGGCCCCATCACGCCGACGATCGTCCGATCCTGGCCTCCGATGTAGTGCGACGCACCGAGGACGCCGGGGTCCCGGTCGAACCAGGCCGACCAGAGCGCGTGGCTGATGACCACGGCGCGCCCGTCGTCTTCGTCCGTCGGCAGCCGGCCCAGGATCGGATCGGCCCCCAGGGTCGCGAAGAGGGACACGGACGGCGAGGACATCCAGACGCGCTCCGTGCGGTCGTCCACCCGCAACGTGTTGGTGAACGTGTTGTAGGTGGCCACGTCCTCGAGCAGCCGCGACTCCTCACGGTACTGGTGGTAGAACTCCGCTGATACGCCGAATTCGTCCGGAAGGTCGGAGCCCGGGGCCGAGGCCGCGATGCGCACGAGGCGGTCGGCGTGGGCGTAGGGCAGAGGCTCCAGCAGCACCGTGTCCACCACGCTGAAGATCCCCGCGTTGGCCCCGATGGCCAGTGCGAGCGTACCCACGGCGGCCGCGGTGAAGCCCGGTACGCGCATCAGGGCACGCACCGCATGCCGCAGGTCCCGCATCCACACACTCGTCGTCATCCCCATCCCCCCCGTGTGATTCGTGTCCGTGTCGCGTTCGACCCAGGTCGGGTCCATCCGCTCGACCGCCGCCGAGCGGACGAGGTCCACGGCCGTGCCCAAGCCGAAGGCGACGCCATGGAAGAAGCCCCGGGCCCGGGCCCGGTCGTGGTCGGCGACGATCTGCTCCCGCATGTCCGCGCCGAACTGCCGCCTGAACTCCCTCGGAAAGAGACGGAGGAGCGCCAGGAGGAACCGGGTCACGGGCGTCCCTGCACGGCACCGAGGCGCTCGTCGGCCAGGGCGGCAGCGCCCCGGAGACGCCGGGCTTCGTCGGCAAGGGCGTGACGGCCCTGGGCCGTGAGCCCGTAGTACTTCCTCTCCCGTCCGGGATGGGGCGGCGTGTCCGGCGGCGCGGCCACCTCCTCCACCAGTGCCCGGGTCATCAGGCGCGCGATGACCCGGTAGAGGGTCCCGGCCCGGGGCGTGAGCACCCCTTCCGATTCCTCCTCCACCGCCGTCTTGACCCCGTAGCCGTAGCGGGGCCCGTCGGCCATGGCCAGCAGGACGTGGTACTCGAGGCGGCTGAGTCCGTCCTCGCGGGTGTCACCCATGCGATCGCTCCTCCTGAGAGTCTCATGTCGCATATATACGGAAAGAGTAATTACAGAGTTTCATCGTCTCGGAGGAACCGGACCGGATCCCGGCACGACTCGAGCCAGGGGCCTCAGAGCGGCGGGCTCCCCGCTCCTCCAAGGCTCATCAGATAGGCCACCAGATCCTCCCGCTCCTCGGCGGTGAGCCGGGGAGGTCTGCGCAGTTCCGTGTCGAGATTCGGATTGGCTCCCTGTCCGTCCGCGTAGAAGTCCACGACCTCCTCCAATGAGCGGATGCTTCCGTCGTGCATGTACGGGTCGGTCCTCGCCACATTCCGGAGGGAGGGGGTCCGGAAACGCCCCCGGTCCTGCGCCCGCCCGGTCCGGAGATGGAGGCCCGTGTCCTCGCTTCCCCACGAGACCCCCGTGTTGTGGAAGGCGTGGTCCGTGAAGAGCGGTCCGCCGTGACAGACCCAGCATCCGGCCCGCCCGCGGAAAAGGTCCCTGCCACGGCGGGCCGAGGGGCTCAGCGCGGCCGTATCGCCCGCTTCGAAGCGATCCGCCGGGGCTCCTCCCGATCGTAACGAGCGCAGATACGCAGCCAGGGCCGCGCCCAGCGTGGCCACCGACGGAGCGCGCCCATACGCGGCGAGGAAGGCGGCCCGGTACGACGGGTCGGCACGCAGCCGGCGAACGGCTTCGCGTAGAGGGAGATCCAGCTCGGCAGGATCGGAGATCGGGAGCAGGACGGCCTCCTCCAGCGCGTTGGTACGACCATCCCAGAAGAAGCGCGTGGCGTACCCGCGGTTGAGGAGGGACGGAGCCTCCCGCAAATCCGGCTTCGCGGGCGAGTCCTCCGCCGGGCTGCCGGCGAACGCCCGCTCCGGCCGGTGACACCCCGCGCACGAGGCCGTGCCGTCGGCTGACAGGATCGAATCGAAGAAGAGCCGGGCGCCGAGTGCGATCCGGGCGGGCGAGCGTCGGTTGTCCTCCGGCCACCGCACCAGCTCGTCGAGGCCCTGCGGGGCGCCCGGCGTCCCCTGCGCCGCGAGCGCGGCCGGGGCGATGATCGCCCCCACGAGGAACGCCGCGGCCAGCGACCTCGTCATCGTAAAGCCGCTGGCCGGCCGGCGGTCGGGCCGGATGCGTCTCCCTCCGAGGTCGGGAAGATCCCCTCCAGCACCCAGACTTCCTCACGTCCTTTGCGCTCCGCGACCACCGCCAGTTGGTCGCCCGCCGGATTCACGGCCACCCCGTGGACGAGCACGTCCACGCCGCCGGTGTCGAACTCCATGTCCGTCACCTGCCCGGTCCGGACGTCCAGCCGTATCACCCGGTCGTACTCCTCGTACCGTTCATCGCCCTGGCGCAGGTAGAGGAACCGTCCATCCGGGGCCCAGTCCAGGGTGTGACGGAAGGTGATGGTGGAATCACGGTGGATCGTCCGGAGCGCCCCACCGGAAAGGGGCGCCATGGCCACGCTCCCCCCGACCACGACGGCCACCGAATCGCCCGAAGGCGACACCGCCGGCATGTTGATCCGGTCCGCGGACCGCGCTACCACGCGCTCCTGGCCGGTGCCGACGTCGAGGTACCGAAGCTCCCACGGCTGCTCCGGCATCTCCGGAGCCTCCGGCCGGATGGCGAAGACCACCCCACGACCGTCCCGGGTCACGTCCAGCATCCCCACGACGGGACTCCCGTTCCAGAGCTGCAGCGTGTCGACCGCGGCGCTCTCCAGGTGGTACCGGTAGAACGCATAGCGGGCCCGGTCGTCGATCACCTTCAGTACCAGGGAACGGCCATCGGGCATCCAGCGGACCCACGCCGGATAGCCGACGGGAACCGGGACGGTCGGCTCGAACGCCGTTCCGTCCGCGAGCGAGGCGACCACCAGTCGCCGGTCTCCGGCGCCTCGTGCACTCACGTTGCGGAAGAAGGCGATCCGCGAGCCCTCGGGGGAGTAGCTCGGCCGGTGGGCGAAGTCTCCCCAGAGGGCCGTCGTCGCCCCGACGGAGATCCGACCGTCCACACCCAGGGGCGCGGTCCACGTCTCCCTCCGCGAGGTGTTCACCGAGTAGAAGAGCCGGCCGCGACCGTCGAGGCCGATGTCGTTCATCCTCCAGCGATCCGTCTGGACGACCACGGGATCGCCCACCGCGGCCGGGTGCTGGAAGCGCTTGCGGAACAATGCCGGCGCTCCCTGCCAGTCCGCCCGGTAGAGGACATGGTCGCCCCCCGGCGAGAAGCCGACGAGCTCCGCACCCCGGGGGAGTCCCTCGAACGTGACGTCCCGCTCGCCATCCCGCCGGATCAGGCGGTTCTCGTCGCCTCCCTCGGTCTCCGCCCGGTAGGCGATCCATGAACCGTCGGGGGTGTATCGGGCCGACCCGCTCGCCACGTTCGAGACCAGGCGCAGGTGGCGGTCTCCGTCGACGTCGTATTCCACGAGCCACTGACGGCCGTCGGTTCCTGCCTCGAGCAGGAGATGACGCCCGTCCGGGTGCCAGGCCAGCGGCGGATGGTAGACGCTGCCGGGCGGACGCCACAGCGGCCGCTGGGTGGAGCCCTCCAGGTCGGTGACCCACGCCGTCCATGTGTCCTCGTTGTCGAACTGGTGGAACGCCGCCCGGCGGCCGTCGGGCGACAGCCGGCTCTCGAGGACCCAGGTCGGATCCCACTCGCGTGTGGGATCGGTCAGCCACCGGACCGCGCCGCCGTCCAGCGACACCAGGGCCAGCTGCCCGTTGTCGTTGTGGCTCACGATCAGTCGCCGCCCGTCTGCGGATACGTCACCGATCCACTGAAAGGGCTTCCAATCGTACGTGGCCACCCGACGAGGGGTGGCCAGATCGATCCGTGCGAGGGCATCCCCCTGACGGGCGGGGGCGGTCTCGGCTTCGGGCGCACATGCTGAGCCGGCGGCGAACGGCACCAGCGCGGCCGCGAGCGCCATCGAGATGTGGATGCGTGTGGGGTTCAGGACCATGTCGACCTCCGGGTCGGGTGACGGGTCGAAGCGCACCCTCCCGAACCAGCCAGGTCCGTGCCGTCGCCCGCGGAGGAGCGGAATGGCGCGCCGCCACGGCACGTCCGGCTCGGCAGGGCCCTCCACGCCCCACGCGAACCGTCACGCATCGTCACGGGCCGCAGGTTCCGTTCCGTTCCGGCTCGAGCCGAGACGGGGGCTCGGGAGCTCGAAGCGCACGACGGTCCCGCTTCCCTCTTCCGAACGGAGACGGAGGCGTCCTCCATGGGCCTCCACGACCCGCCGCGCCCAGTGGAGTCCGACACCCGTGCCGTCCGGGCGGGTCGTGTAGAGGATCTCTCCGGCCCGCGCCAGCTCCTCCGGGCGCATTCCTCGTCCCGAGTCCCAGACCTCCACCACCCCGCCCTCGGCCGTGGTCCGAAGCCGCACGCCGACCCGTCCCCCCGCTTCGCAGGCGTCCGCCGCGTTCTCCAGGAGATTCAGTACAACGCGCTCGAGGACCGCGGCGTCTCCGGGCACCCGCCTGCTCCCGCCATCGTTCCGAACCTCGATGTCCTCGAGTCTCACGCCCCGGGCGGCGAATCGGGATCGCACGCGTTCCGTCGCGCTGGTGATCAACGCCTCGAGGTCGACGAACCCGGCGGCCGAGACGTCTCCGCGTGCCACCCGCAGAGTCCCGCCCACGGTCCGGTCCAGGCGGTCGATCTCATGCAGGGCGCGTTGCACCAGGACGGAGGCGCGCCGAGGGTCGTCCATGGCTTCGACCGCCCGTTCCAGGTCGAGGCGCACGGCCGTGAGGGGATTGCGGATCTCATGCGCCAGGGAGGCCGCAAAGCGCCCCACGGCGGCCAGCCGCTCCTGTCGGGCGAGTCGGTCCAGGGTCCGCCGGAGCCCCCTCGTCATCTGGTTGAACGCGCGACCCACCCGGGCCACTTCCCCGGGCCCCCTGGGCCGGACCTCCACGTCGAACGCTCCTCCCGCCACGCGGTCGACCGTCACGGCCAGTTCCCGGAGGGGGGAGACGATGGCACGCGCCAGGAGCAGAGCGACCACCGCGCCGACGCCCAGGGCCAGCGCCAGCCCGAGGAGCGCCTGCCGGCGGGCCTGATGCAGCGGTTCCTCGAACGGGGCCAGCGGGCCCTCCACGATCACGGCCAGCTCGGGATCACGAAGCTCCCGGCGCATCGAGATCCACGCCTCCCCCCCGAGAAGGAACCGGCCGACGCCTTCCGACTCCGTGGCCGGGGGGCGGGGCAGAAGCGACGGGGCGGTCTCGTCCACTCCCGCCACGGCCAGGACCGTCCCCCGGCTCCCCCCCACGCGCAATCGCGACGGCAGAAGGAGCTCGGAGGCCAGGGTCACCTCGACGCCACCCACGAGCCTCCCGTCCGCCTCGTGGACGGGGCGTCGCAGCGGAGGGAGAAGCCCCGGCGACACGCCCGGGGCCAGCGGCAGGCGGACATCGAGCCGCCGCGCTCCGGTCCGGTCGAACGCCACGATCCGGTGGACCTTCCCCCGCAGGAGCCCGGACGCCAGGGTCGGCTCGAGCGCCGAACGAAAGTCTGCGCCGTCCGCGATCCCGGCACCGGCGACCGCGGACCGGACAGCGGGCGACTCGGCGACATCGGTCAGCGCGGAGCGTACGGTGATCCAGCGCAGCCCGATCTCACGCGTCGCCTCGTCCAGGGATACCTCCATTCGACTGCGGAGGAGCTCCTCGCCGGTGTCTCGCATCGTGGCCAGGGTCCACCATCCCCAGAGGGCCAGCGGCGCGATCCCGCCGAGAAGGACGGTAAGGAGGACCCGGAGCCTCATTTCCGCAGCCCGTGGCGTCGCAGCATCCGATAGAGCGTGGGTTTCGAAACACCCAGGAGCCTCGCGGCCTCCGTCTTGTTCCCCTCGGCAAGGGCCAGGGCCCGGGCGACGTGGCGGCCCTCGAGCTCGGCGAGCGTCGGGAACGTGCCGGCGTCGTAGGGCCCCGGCTCCGCCTCCGGCCCGCGGAGCGCGAGATGTGACGGGTGGATCACGCCCCCGGACGCGAGCACGAGGGCTCGTGTCAGGCAGTGCTCCAACTCACGCACGTTCCCCGGCCAGTCGTGGTTCACGAGGGCGCGGACGGAGTCGTCCGTGAGGCGAGCGACGGGGCTCCCCGTCCGACGGGCTGCCCGGTCCAGGAGGTGGGCCGCCAGGACCGGGAGGTCGCCGGGCCGATCGCGCAGCGGGGGGATCCGGATCTCCAGCACCCGGAGACGATAGTAGAGGTCCTGACGGAAGCTCCCCTCCGCCACGAGGCGCTCGAGGTCACGGTGGGTGGCGGCCAGCACGCGCGCCCGGGTGCTCTCGGTCCGGTCCGCCCCGACCGGCGTGAAGCGGCCGTCTTCCAGGACCCGTAGCAGCTTGGCCTGCAGGAGGGGCGTGGTGTCCCCGATCTCGTCCAGGAAGAGTGTCCCGTCCCCGGCGAGGGCGAAGCGCCCGCGGCGGTCCGCGGTGGCCCCGGTGAATGCGCCCTTCACGTGCCCGAACAGCTCGGACTCCAGCAGCGTCTCGGGAAGCGCGGTACAGTTCACTGGAACGAAGGGATGGTCGCTCCAGGGCGAACTCCGGTGGATGGCCCGGGCCACCAGCTCCTTGCCCGTCCCGGTCTCTCCACGGATGAGCGCCCCCACCCTGGCCCGGGACGCCCGGCCGATGGCCTTGTAGACCTCCAGCATGCCGGGGTCCCTGCCCACCAGCAGCGGCGTCTCGTCTTCCTCGCGGACCAGTGGGGCGGGTTCGAGCCGTGAGCACGTGGAGCGGTCGCGTTCGATACGCTCCGTCACCTCCCGGAGCCGTTGCAGCTGGAGCGGCTTCACGAGGAAATCCGCCGCGCCCTCCTTCATGGCCTCCGCGACCGTCGGCATGTCGTCGTAGGCCGTCATCAACACCACGTCCACGGAGGGAACGCGCCTCCGGAGGACCCGGAGGAGTTCGAGCCCCGACATCCCGTCCAGACGGATATCGGAGAGCACCAGGTCGGGAGCCGCGGCCGCCAGCCCGGACAATGCGGCCTCGGCCGACGCGACGGCCGTCACCTGATGTCCCGCCTCCTCGAGCGTCTCGGCCACGCTGGTCCGGACGGCCAGCTCGTCTTCGACAAGCAGGACCTTGAGCATGGGGAAGGCCTCCGTCTCGGGGAGCGGACGCACGAGCGTGGCCCTGCATAGTTGCAGCGGGAGGCACGCCCGCGCGAGTCCGGTTCACGGGTCCCGGCCGGGACGTTCTGCGTCGACCGGCCCTACCGCGAGACCACCCCCCGCCAGACCTCGCCCCCGTCCCCCACCGCCACCACGGTGCCATCGGAAAGCACACGGACGCCGCGGAAGGTCACCTCCGTCATCACCGAGGCCGGGGTCCACCGCTCCCCGTCCCAGCGTGCCAGGGTCCCCCCGGTTCCGGCCACCCAGACCTCCTCCCCGTCCGAGCCGTGCACCGCCGTGAGAAACGCCCGTCCGGGAACCTCACCACGCGACCATCCTGCTCCGTCGTACCCGTAGAACGCGCCATCGGCACCCACGGCGAAGATCCGGGAGTCGCCACTGCCCCAGACGGCGGTCAGCCACTCGGGCACATCCTGATGCGCCGACCAGGACGCCCCGTCGAACCGCCAGATACGTCCACCGGTGACGCTCGTCGGGGTCCCGGTGGTTCCGACCGCCCACACCTCGCTGCGCGAGGCACCCCAGACCCCGTTCAATCCCGTGGTGGGCTCTTCCCCGGCGGGCAGCGAAGGGAGCCAACGACCCTGCGCATCCGGGTGCCACGCCAGGGCCCGTGCGTCGTTCCCGTTGCCCACCAGGAACGACGCGGCAGCGTCGGGGGGACGGACCATGGCCCGGATCGTCGTCGACGTCTGGCCCGAAGGTATGGGGAAGTCGGACACGGTACGGAGCCAGTTCCCGCCGTCCCGCACGAAGAGGGCCG
This sequence comes from Longimicrobiales bacterium, assembly GCA_040216925.1. Lineage (GTDB taxonomy): Bacteria > Gemmatimonadota > Gemmatimonadetes > Longimicrobiales > Gaopeijiaceae > JAJCZZ01. The sequence goes on along the minus strand of JAVJOF010000021.1, from coordinate 115,916 downwards.
CGGTGGACGACACGTCGCCGGCGACCCGTACCCGGCCGTCCGGAAGTGTGAGCGCCGCCTTGGCGTACGCGTCGCCGGGAAGGCCGTCCCGGATCCAGTCCTGTCCGGTCCACCGGTAGGCCGCCCCCTGATCGCCGACGGCCCACACGGTTCCGTCTCCGGATTCGGCCACGGTCCGGAGGATCTCCGGTCCCACGTCGTAGCGGGTCCAGACCCGTTCCGCGGGCGACGGATCTCGAACCGTGACCGTAGCGGAGGCGTCGAACAGACCCTGGCGTGCGGTGATCACCGCCTGACCCGCACCCAGGGCCCGGACGACTCCGTCTTCATCCACCGCAGCCACCTCGGCGGCGGATGAGCTCCATGTCACAGGGCCTGCCAACGAGAACGTGAGCGAGGCGGCTTCTCCGATGTCGAGCGCCACCTCCGCCGGACTCAACGACGCCGGCAGGACCTCGACGTCCAGGAAGGCCCGCGGGGGTACGCAGCCCGCGATCGGCGGGCACCCGGCCACGCCGCCGTACCGCTCCGGCCACGCCACGGCGAAGTCGACACGGGTGCGCCCCGGGCCGATCGCCCTCACCCGCGTCTCGTTCTCGAGTTCGATCACCGGGCCGTCGGGGCGGATCCGGGTCCGTAGGGCCCGCCGTCTCACGATCCGTGCGGCCGAACGGGCCACCCGAACGAGCGAGACCTCGTCGTTGCCCTCGAGCACGAGGCGAGTCGGCCGTACGTCCAGGCGCTCCACCCGGTACGCCACCGCCTTGGTGCTGAATCCGAGCAGCGGGCCCGACATCGTCGAACCGTCCGGCGACGACGACGAAGGTCGCTCCAGCCATCCGTCCTCCTCCAGGCCGACCACGACGAGGTCCCGGACCGGGTCCGTGGCAGGGTCCAGGGTCGCGGGATCGACGCGGATGAAGGCCGTCGCCGGTTCGTGGAAGGCGAGGCCCGAGGGCGACAGGGTCCAGGCGGTGCCCGGTACGATGCCTTCCTCGGGATCCGTTTCTGCCGCCTCGGCCCAGAGGAGTTCGGATCCGTCGAGAGCGCCCGGTGGCACCTGGAGACGCAGCTTCCCGTCGGCCAGGACCGCGTCACCGCCGTCGGCCCCGATCACGGCGAACCGATCGGCCGCCACCCGGAACCGGATCGGAAGCGTCCGACCGTGGCGCAGGGGCCCGCCCGAGTCGGTCAGTTCGAGATCCATGCTGGCCAGTGTCCGTTCGAGAACGCGGACCGACAGCCGGTACGGACCGGGGCCTGCCGAGAAGCGCGACGTGTTCCATACGGCGTGGTAGGTACCGTCCTCGAGACGCAGGGGAGCATCCCCACCCCCCTCCTCCGCGAACTCGATGGACCAGGATCCGCATCCGTCGCCCTCGGGCCGGCAGACCACGAGCCGCGGAGCGAGGTCGGTCGCAGCGGGCATGACCACGTCCGGTCCCAGCGGCGGGAGGAAGACGACATCGTCCCAGGACGTGCCGGGCGAGGTGACCGCGGCTCGCGACATCGAAGCCGTGGGAACGGGGGTGGGAGAATCAGCCAGGGGCCCGCCGTCGCACCCGAGGGCGAAGAGCAGCGCAGCGGGGAGCCATCGGTGGAGGATCCGGCGAGGGCCGGCACGCCCGGTGGAAGCGGAACGAGGGGTGGGCGACGACAGGAAGGGATGGGAAGCAGGCATGGCCGGTTCCTGGTGGGGGGATTCCGGGAGAGGAACCCGGCCAGGATCGTGCCAGGGGCCCGGAAGCGGGCATCGCCGCGCCATGGAAGGACGCCCGGGACTCCATGGCCACGGCGCTCCGCCATGGCCGTAACGAATCGTGACGCCCGGAACGGCACGGAACGTTCCACGAAGCCGATCTTCCTTGCCCCACCCCCGACTTTCGGTATATGTTCGGGTTCCGCGCTCACGCTGACGGGGCGGACCGGCTCCGGCCGGCTCCGCCGCCACGGAGCGAGGGTCGATGACGACGATGCCACCGTGCGGAGCCCGCCATGTCCTCCCTTCCCTACGTCGAACTCCACTGCCACTCGGGCTTCTCCTTCCTGGACGGAGCGTCCCACCCGGAGGAACTGGCGCTGCGGGCGGCGGAACTGGGCTACCCGGCCCTGGCCCTCACCGACCACGACGGCCTGTACGGCTCCATGGAGTTCGCCCACGCGGCGCACCGGGCCGGCATCCAGCCCATCACCGGAGCCGAGGTCACGCTGAAGGAGTGCTTCCCGGATGTGGAGGAGCCCGAAGGCGGCCATCACGTGACCCTCCTGGCCGAGACGCCCACGGGATACGCCAACCTCTGCCGCCTCCTCACCGAGGCCCACATGACCGCGGAGGAGCGGGGCCGGCCACGGCTCGCGCTGTCGTCGCTGCTGTCGCGGCCCGAAGGGCTCATCCTGCTCACCGGGTGCCGCCGCGGCCCCGTGGCGGCGGCCCTGGACTCCTCCGTGGCCGACGGCGAGGCCTTCGCCCGCACGCTCCTCGAGCGCTTCGGGCCCGGCAACATGTTCGTGGAGCTCCAGGACAACGCGGTCAAAGGCGATGGCGCCCGGAACCGCGGCCTGGCCCGCCTGGCCGGGCGCCTGGGCCTGGGCGTGGTGGCCACGGGCAACGTCCACTACCACCGGGTGGAGCGCGCCCGCCTCCAGGACGTGCTCGTGTCCATCCGGAACCGCACGACGCTGGACGGGGCCCACACCGCGCGCCGGGCCAACCGCCTCTTCCACCTGGCCGAGCCGTGGGAGATGAGCCACCGCTTCCGGAGCCGCCCGGAGGCCCTGACCAACACCATGCTCATCGCCGAGCGGTGCGCCGCATTCGACCTGACCCAGGACCTGGGCTACGAATTCCCGGACTTCGAGGGGTCGGAGCGGGGCGGCGCCCTGGAGACGCTGGCCGCCATCTGCCTGGCCAGGATCGCCACGCTGTACCCGCCGGGCTCCGCCCAGGAGCGCGACGCCGAGGAGCGTCTCCACACCGAGCTGAAGCTGGTGGACCTCCACGGCCTGGCGGGCTTCTTCCTGGTCTACCGCGACATCATGGACCTGGCCCGGGACGTGGCCGCCGACCTCCGCGCCGGAGCGCCCCGGGCCCGGGCGGGGCTGCCGCCGGGTCGGGGGCGGGGCTCCTCGGTGTCGTCCATCATCTGCTACCTGATCGGGCTGTCCCACATCGATCCGGTGGCCAACAACCTGTTCCTGGGGCGTTTCCTCAACGAGGCGCTGCGCAGCGTCCCGGACATCGACCTGGACTTCCCCCGGGACATCCGGGAGGAGCTGATCCTCCGGGTCTACCGGAAGTACGGCCACGAACACACGGGGCTGGTGTGCACCTTCCCCACCTACCGCCTCCGCTCGGCCGTCCGGGAGATCGGCAAGGCGCTGGACCTGCCTCTGGGCGAGCTGGAGAAGCTGGCCAAGCTGTCCGAACACCGCTCCGCCGCCGGCCTGGCGGAAGAGATCGCCTCGCTCCCCGAGTTCCGGGAGCGGGCCGACGGGCCACTCTGGAAGATGCTGGGCGAGCTGGCCGAGGACGTGGCGGGGCTGCCGCGCCACATCTCCCAGCACGTGGGCGGCATGATCGTGTCCAGCCGCCCGCTGGTGGAGCTGGTGCCCCTGGAGCCCGCCGCGTGGGAGGGCCGGGTCCTCTGCCAGTGGGACAAGGACTCCTGCGACGACGCCGGGTTCATCAAGATCGACTTCCTGGCCCTGGGCATGCTGTCGCTGGTGGAAGACGCCGTGGACCTCATCTCCGAGCGTCACGGCGAGGCCCCCGACCTGTCGCGCATCGACTTCGAGGACGAGGCCGTCTACGACCGGATCTGCTCCGGCGACACGGTGGGCCTCTTCCAGGTGGAGAGCCGGGCCCAGATCCAGATGGTGCGGCGCACCCGGCCCCGGAACCTCCACGAGCTGGCCATCCAGGTGGCCATCGTCCGGCCCGGCCCCATCGTGGGCGGGGCGGTGAACCCCTTCGTCCGACGCAGGGAGATGCTCCGGGAGGACCCCGGGTACGAGATCCCCTATCCCCATCCCCTGCTGGAGGAACCGCTGGGCGAGACCCTGGGGGTGATCATCTTCCAGGATCAGGTGCTCACCGTCTGCCAGGCCCTGGCCGGCTTCAGCGACGGCCAGGCCGAGAGCCTGCGCCGGGCCATGAGCCGGAAACGCTCCAAGGAGGCCATGACGGCCCACTGGGAGGAGTTCCGCGACGGCGCCCTGGCCCGGGGCGTGGACGAGACCACCGCCCGGGAGGTCTTCCAACAGGTCACGGCCTTCAGCGAGTTCGGGTTTCCCAAGTCCCACGCCGCAGCCTTCGGCCTCCTGGCGTACCAGTCGGCGTGGCTGCGCCACTACCACGCCCTCGAGTACTACGTGGCGCTGTTCAACAACCAGCCCATGGGTTTCTACTCGCTGGACGCCCTGGGGCGCGACGCCCGGCGCAACGGTGTCCGGACCCTCCTGCCCCACGTGAACCGGAGCGGCGTGGAGGCAGTGCCGGAAGACGGCAACCTGCGCATCGGCCTGGGCTTCGTCCGGGGATGGGGCACGGAGATCGCGGAGCGGGTGGTGGCCGAGCGGGAGCGGGGCGGTCCGTACCGGTCACTCGGCGAGTTCCTGCGCCGGACCCCCGCCGCCCTGAAACGCCCCGCCGTGGAGAACCTGATCTGGGTGGGAGGCTTCGAGGACTTCGGGCTGACCCGCCGCGAGCTGCTCTGGCAGGCCGGGCTGTGGCTCGGCCCCGAGTCCGACGACCAGCGCACCGGTGGCCGCGAGGACCATGCGCAGATGGAGATGGCGCTGGAGGATCCGTACGCCGACCTGGCCTTTCCGGACCTGGACGCCACCGACCGCATGGTGGCCGAATACCGCATGCTCCGCTTCTCCGCCGAGCTCCACCCCCTCTCGCTCCTGACCGACCAGATGCCCGCCGGCACGGTGGGTTCGGACCGGCTGCCCCACCTGCGTCAGGGAGCCACGGTACAGGTGGCCGGCCTGGTCACGGCCCGCCAAAGGCCCGGAACTGCAAAGGGCTATGTCTTTGTCCTGATGGAAGATGAGCACGGCCCTATAAACGTGATTGTGAAGCCCGATATCTACCAGAAGGCACGGTCCGTCGTGCGCATGGAGCCGTTCCTTGCAGTCCGCGGACGGCTCCAGAAGGACGGGGCAAGCCTGAACGTGATCGCCTACGACGTGGCGGCACTCCGGGTGCCGGGGGCGCCGGTGCGGCGGTCGGGGCTGGCCCGCTCGAACGGTGCCGGACGGGAGGCGGCGACCCGGGTCGAACGCGGATGGGAGGACCAGAGCAGCGAGCGGCCCCGGCGCCGGGCCATGGTGCGGGAGGGTGCCGCGCCGGCCGCCCACGACGCCGGCGAACTCCAGGCCGCACTCCCCCACACGCTGGAGTACTGGGCCGACCGGGACCGGCCCGGACCCAGCCCGTTCCGGTACCTGACCGCACTCCGGCAGAATCAGCCCGGCGTGAAGAGCTTCGGATGAAACGGTGGGTGGCACGGCCTCGTCGGACGTAGTATTCCGTCGGATCGAGCGCCGCACCCCACACCCCTGCCGAGAGCGCGTCATGAAGCAGCCGGCCCCACCGCCCCGGACCACCGCCCGGATCGCCGCCCTCCTGACCACCGCCGCCCTGGCGGGGCTCGCCGCCTGCGGAGGTGAGCGCACCCCGGAGGCCGGGGGTGCGCCGGACGCCGTGACTCCGGACGCCGTCATGGCCGGCCTGCAGCCCGCCGTCCAGCTCGAGGGCGAACCGCCGGCCACATGGACCCTCGACGAGCGCATGGCCCACTACGCCGTGCCCGGCGTCTCGGTGGCGGTCATGGAGGGTGGAGAGATCGTCTGGGCCGAGGCGTGGGGCGTGGCCGACGGCGAGACCGGCGCGGTCGTGACCCCGGCCACCCTCTTCCAGGCCGCGTCCATCTCGAAGCCCGTGGCCGCGCTGGCGGCCATGAGCGTGGTCGAGGACGGTACGCTGGCACTGGACGAACCCGTGAACCGGTACCTCACGAGCTGGCAGGTGCCGGACAACGGGTTCACGGCCGACTCCGCCGTGACCCTCCGCGGGCTCCTGAGCCACACGGCGGGCCTGACCGTCTGGGGCTTCCCCGGCTACCGGAAGGACCAGCCGTACGCCGCCGACCAGGCCGTGGCGTCGAACGTCCAGGTCCTGGACGGTACCGGAAACACCGACCCGGTCCGCGTCTACAAGGTGCCCGGAACGAGCTGGCAGTATTCCGGGGGCGGGTACACGGTCATGGAACAGATGGTGGAGGACGTGACCGGCCGGCCCTTCCACGAGGTGGCCCGGGACCGGGTGCTGGCCCCCGCCGGCATGGCGAACTCCACGTACGAACAGCCCCTTCCCGAGGCCCGGTGGAGCGAGGCGGCCCGGGCCCACGGCGCCGACGGAACCGAGATCGACGGCGAGTGGCATTCCTACCCGGAACAGGCCGCCGCCGGGCTCTGGACCACCCCGACGGACCTGATGGCCCTCGCGCGTCATCTCCTGGCTGTCCGTGGGGGCCAGGAGACCGACGGCGTGGTGTCCCGGGAGATGCTCACGACCATGCTCACCGCCCACCGGGGCGACGAAGACGGCTTCGACGACTACGGGCTGGGCTTCGGTGTCGGGCTCCAGGGAGGTGCACCCACCTTCGGCCACGGGGGCTCGAACGCGGGCTTCAAGGCCCAGTGGGTCGTCTACCCCGAGACCGGACAGGGAGCGGCCGTCATGACCAACGGAGACCGGGGCAGCGCGCTGGCAGCCGAGATCCTCCGGGCGGTGTCGGACGCCTACGGATGGCCGGGCCACAAGCCCAGGGTGCGGGCCCACGAGCCCGTGACCGCCGAGCAGGCCGACGCCTACACCGGCCGGTACGCCATGGAGGGCCGACCGTCTTTCGAGGTCACGGTGCGGCCCGGTGAAGCCGGCACCGGGGTGCTCCTGATCGACGTCCCCGGTCAGGGCACCTACACGCTGCACGCGGCGCCGGACTCCGCCGACACCTTCTTCGACGCCTCCGACGGGCAGACCATCGCCTTCGAGCGGGGCACCGACGGCGCGGTGGTCGCGGTCCGGCCCGGCGGCCCGGCGCGCCTGGTCCGCGTCGGGACGGAGGGCTGAGGCCCGGGTGTCGGGATCGACGGCTGCGCCGACCTACCGGGAACACCCGCCCCACCCCGGGCTGGCCGGGCACGTCGCCTGCTACTGGACGTCGCGGGGCGCCGCGCCCCTCCCGGGAGCCGTCCATCGGCATCGCGTCGTGCCCGACGGATGTACGGACTTCCTGATCGACCACCTCACGCACCGGGTGCGGGCGGTCGGCACCATGACCCGGCCGCTCGAGGTGGCGCAGGCCGGCCCCGTCGACATGTTGGGGATCCGCTTCCGCCCCGGTGCGCTTCCCGCGTTCCTGGACACGCCCGTGGACGAACTCACGGACCGGGCGGTGGACCTGGCCGATGCGGGGGACGCGGAGACGGCCCGGTCCCTGGACGGGGTCTTCTCGATCGGGACGACGACCGAGCGGCTGGCCCACCTGGACCGGGTGCTCGGGGCGCGTCTGGCCCTCGGTGGGAGCCGGGTGGACACGGCCGCCCTGCACGTGGCCGCCCTGGTGGGCCGGTCCGGGGGGCGGACCTCCGTGGGGGAGCTGGCCGAAGCCGTGGGGCTGGGCCGGCGGCAACTGGAGCGGCGGTTCCGCGCCGCGGTCGGCGTCTCCCCAGGCGTCGCTGGCCGGGTGACCCGGTTCCAGGCGGCGCTCCGGCGGCTTCACGCGGAACCCGGCGTGTCCCTGTCCCGGGCCGCGCTGGACGCCGGATACTACGACCAGGCCCACTTCACCCGTGAGTTCCGCGCCCTCGCCGGGGAGCCGCCGGGAGCGTATCGCCGCCGCCGTGGACTCGCCGGATGACGCATCCGTGCAAGACGAGGCCACCTGCGCGACGCAGGATTGCGTATCGCCCGCCGGTCTCTGCCCGGTCCCGAGATGCACCCCACCCCGCTCCGGAGGTCCGATCATGAAGGCCGTCACCCCGCTCATGACCGTCGATGCCATCGAACCCTGCCTGTCGTTCTGGACGGACCGGCTCGGCTTCGAGGTCACCGCCACGGTCCCCCACGACGACGCCATGGGCTTCGCCATGTTGAACAAGGGAGGCGTCCAGCTCATGTATCAGTCGAGTGCGAGCATCGACGCCGACCTCGGCGCCGCCGGTGCGCCCACCGGCCTGGGGGCCGAACTGGCCCGGAGCCACAGCACGCTGTTCATCGAGGTGGAGGCGCTCGACCCCGTCATCGAGGCGCTCGGAGACGCCGAGGTGGTCGTGTCGCGGCGCCAGACGTTCTACGGCATGGACGAGATCTTCGTCCGCGCGCCCTGTGGCACGCTGGTCGGCTTCGCCGCCCGCCTGGAAGCCGCCGGGTAGGCGCCGCGGTGGGGCCCTCCCTCACTCGCGGAGGACGTCCATGGGGCCCACCCCCCCGGCCCCCCGGGCGGGAATCCAGACGGCCAGGGCCGCGGTGATCAGCAGGCCCAGCGCCACCCCTCCGTGCACCAGCGGATCGTCGGGCGCCACCCCCTGGAGCTGTCCGGCCAGGGCCCTGCCCAGCAGAAGCCCGCCCGCGAGGCCCACCGCGAGCCCGCCGGCCACCACCACCAGGCCCTGGCGGAGGAAGTACCCCGTCACGGATCCCCGATCCGCGCCCAGAGCCATCCGGATGGCCACGTCGCGGCGGAGCTGCCGGGCGGCGTAGGCCACGACGCCGTAGAGCCCGATCAGCGACAGCGCGAGGGCGAAGGACGCGAAGCCCCCGAGGAGCCACGCCGTGAACCGCGTGGGGGCCCGGGCCGCGCCGACGAGATCCTCGAGTTCGGCCGCGCCGCTGAAGGGGACCTCGGCGTCCAGCTCGGATACGACTCCCTGGACCGCGGCCTCCACCGGTCCGGCCCCTGGCCGCCGACGGACCACCAGGGTCATCCAGAAGCCCAACTGCTGCCGGTAGGGCGCGTACACCTGGCCGTCGGACGGAACGCGGAGATCCCGCGTCACGTCCTCGACGACGCCCACCACGGTGTGCCAGTCGCCGGGCTGCCCGTCACGATCGCCCGGGAACGGCATCAGCCGCAGACGGCGGCCCAGCGGATCGACACCCGGCCACAAGCGGGCGGCCAGGGAGGCGCTGACCACCACCACCGGTGGCGCGCCGACACGGTCCGCCGGGGTGAACCCCCGTCCCCGGAGGAGCGCGATGTCCATGGCGTGGAAGTACCCGTCGCCCACGTCGGCCGCCGTCGCCTCCGCCGCGCGGGCCGGTTCTTCCCGGCCCTCGTCGGACTCGAAGGGCACCGCCTGCACGAAGCCGCTGAACGGCGTGTTGGAGGCCAGGCCGGCGGCCTGTACCTCGGGAAGTCCGCGCACCCCCTGGACCACCGATTCGAAGAACGCGACGCGCCCGTCCACGTCGGGGTAGCTGGACTGCCGGAGCCCGAGGGTGCCGCGGGTGACCCCGGTGGGATCGAAGCCCAGGTCCAGGGTCTGGAGGTGCACGGCGGACCGCACCATGAGTCCGGCACCGGCGAGGAGGGCCATCGACAGCGCCACCTCCGCCATGACGAGGACGCTGCGCACGCGACGCCGGCCCCGGGTGTCCGATCCGCCCCGTCCGGTGCCCGACCCCAGGACCGCGGTCGTGCGGCGGGCCAGGAGCAGCCCGGCCGGCACACCTCCGAACAGGACCCCCATGCACCCGCACACGACCGCCGTGGCCAGGGCCACGGTGCCGTCCAGATGCAACGCCTCGGCCCCACCGGGCACCGACCCGCCGAGCATACCCGGTACGCCCCACCGGGCAAGTTCCAGGATCCCCGCGCCCGTGGCGAGGCCCACGATCCCGGCGCCGAGGCCCAGGAGCATTCCCTCGGCGCCCAGCTGACGCGCGAGTCGCCCCCGCGGAGCCCCGAGGGCGCGGCGCACTCCGAGTTCCTGCTCTCGCCGCGCGGATCGGATCAACAGCAACACCACGGCGTTCGCGCTCGCGATCAGCAACACCAGCAGGACGGCTCCCTGCAGAACGGCCAGTGTCGGGCGGACCGCCGCCACGTGGATGTCCTGGACACGCGTGAGACGGATCCGGAAGTCCTCGGGTAGCCCCGCGGTGGTGGCCCGGGCCCGCTCGGTCAGTACGGCCTCGGCGGTCTCCAGGGGTACGTCGGCCCGGAGCCGTCCCACGTACAGGGCCCGCTCGTCGCGGATCGGGACGAAGACCTCCGTGAAGTCGTTGACGTACCAGAAGTCCCGCGGCAGGACGCCCACCACGGTGAACGACTCCGCATGGTCCGGACGGTCCGACGTGAAGGCTTCGAACGAGCGCCCGATCACCCCCGGGTCGCCCCGGAACCGGTCCTGCCACAGGCGGTGCGAGATCATGGCCACCGGCGCGCCGCCGGCGCCGGCCTCGTCGGGGCGGAACGTCCGCCCGAGTGCGGCCCGCACGTCGTAGACGTCCATGAAGTCGGGGGTGACCCAGGATCCCCGGACCATCTGGGGACCCTCGCCGCCGCCGACCAGGGTGAAGACGTCCAGGTCCCAGGAAACGGCCCGCTCCATGACGTCGTCCACGGCGGTCCAGGACAGATCGGTGACCGGCCGGACCGTGACGATCCGCTCCGCCGCCGGATACGGAAGGGGCCGGAGAAGGTACGCGTTGACCACGCTGAACACGGCCACGTTGAGCGCCATGCCGATCCCGAGCACGCCCACCAGAAGCACCGTGAACCGGAGATCCCTGCGAAGCGAACGCCACGCGAAGCGGGCGTCCTCCACTCCTCCCCGGAGCCACCGCCGTCCCTGCCCTGTCTTCTCTCCCATGTCCCCACCTCCCTCGGTTCCCGTCCGTCCCGTCGGTCCGACCATCTCCCGCGCCACGCGCCACCACGCCCCCAGCGCCCCCAGCCAGCCCCGGCGTGCCGTTTCGTCCTCGAGAAGCGAGCGGAAGGCGGCCACCATCTCTTCTCCCCACGCGTCGCGGAGTCGCCGCGGATACCGGCGCAGGGCCAGGCGGTAGAGGGCCACGGAAACCCGGACCGTACGGCTGCCCTCCCGGCCCCCTCCCGACTCCCCGGATCCGCTCATGCCCCGCCCCGGCCGGGTGCCAATGCCCGTACGCCGTCCAGGTCCGCCAGCCGGGTGATGCGCGCCGCTTCCCGGGCCAGGGCCGCCCGTCCGTCGTCCGTCAGGTGGAAGAGCCGACCCCGCCGGGGGTCGCGCTCGTCTTCCTGCCCGACGCGGACCCATCCCGAATCTTCGAGGCGTTGGAGCGACCCGTACACGGTGCCCGGCCCCATCCCCAGCCCGGAGTCCGCCTCGACGCGCTTCATGACCCCGTAGCCGTGGAGCGGCCCGTCGTTCAAGGCCAGGAGCACGTGGAAGACGGCGGGGGTCAGGGGCGAGGAGTCGACCATGGGAGCCTCCGGGAGGTTGGGGTCCGCGACCGCGCGCCACGACGACCCGATATTACCGCTGACGGAATATTACGGTGGCGGTAACTTCACGACAAGAGCGGCCGCCTCCACCCGGGGAGACGGCCGCTCGGCAGGATCGATCCGGCTCGCGAGCGCCGGGTTCAGGTCACGTCATCCCCGCGGGAAGAAGTCGTTGGTCCGGTCCGCGTCGGGGGCGTACCCCGACGGGTTGAGCTCCACACGCGTCACCCGGCCCACGGAGGCGGGCAGTTCGATGGTGGCGGTGCGGTTGCCGGCGAGCCAGTGGTCCACCTCGATGCGCCGATCCACGACCCCTTCGGAGGTGGTGCGGATGCGCACGACGGCGGGAAACGGCGCCCGTCCCCGGTCCTCGATGTGCACGACGATCTCCCCCGACGGTCGGGTCTCGATCCGGGTCACCGCATGATCCATGGTCCACGTCTGTTCGTAGAACGATGTCCAGAACCACCCGAGGTCCTGCTCGGCGAAGCGCTCGAACGTGTGGAAGAAGTCCCAGGGCGCCGGGTGCTTGTAGGCCCACTCGTCGATGAACGTCCGGTACGCCTCCTCCCAGCGCGCCGGCTCCATGACCACCTCCCGGAGCGCCACCATCAGCGCCGCGGGCTTGGGGTAGGACGCCGTGCCGTACCCGGGTCCGGGCTCGTACCAGTCGCCGTGGCGCATCATGCTCTGCTCGAGGCCGGCGGCGGCCACGGCCAGGTAGTTCTGGGCCTCCAGACGGTGGTGGTCCACGCCGGGCCACAGCTCCATCCGGCTCTGGTTCTCGAGAAAGCTGGTGGACCCCTCGTCCATCCAGGCGTGCCGCTTCTCGTTGGTGCCCACGATCATCGGGATCCACATGTGGGCGATCTCGTGCGAGGTGACGTTGAACAGCGCCTGCGGCTGCTGCCCCTCGTACGACCCCATCACGGTGAGCATCGGGAACTCCATCCCACCCCCGATGATGTCGGCGCCTTCCACCGACGTCATGTGGGGCCACGGGTAGGCGTAGCCCGTGTAGTCGGAGTGGAATTCGATGGACTGCTTCCCGTACCGCCACTGCTCGGCCCACAGGGGTGCGCGGTCCTCACGCCAGAAGGCGTGGATGGCCACCCGATCCTCGGTGCCGTCGCCATCGCGGTCGGGCACCACGGCGGACGTGGCGTCCCAGCGCTGGACGTTGGACGTGGTGAACGTGAAGTCCCGGACGCTGTCCGCCGCGAAGCGATAGGTCAGCCATCCATCGGTCCCCGCCGTGGTCACCAGGCCCTGCTCGAGATCCTCGGCGGTGGCCACCACGACCCGATCGTCGGTCGTGGACGCGGCCGCCAGGCGCTCGAGTGTGCGCGGGGTGTACACCTCCTCGGGATTCAGCAGGTCGCCGGTGGCCTGCAGCGTCCACCCAGCGGGCACCGAAAGCGACGCCGTGTAGTCGCCGAAGCCGTCGTAGAACTCGGCCGCACCGAGGTACGGCTGCGCATCCCACCCCCGGAGATCGTCGAAGACGGCCACCTTCGGGAACCAGTAGGCGACGAAGTACATCTCGTGCTCCGAGTGTCCCATGCGCCCCGCGCCGTTCTGGGGAAGGACGTTCTCCCACCCGATGTTCAGCGTGACCGTGTCGCCGGGCTCCATGGGCTCGAACAGCCGCACCGCGAGCACCGTGCCGTCCACCTCCCAGGCTGGGCCCTCCTGCGGGTCGCCCGCGTCGAGGAACTGGCCGTCCACGGACACCCGGGTCAGCGTCACGCCACCGGTCACCTCCAGAGCCTCGTTCCGCGCCGCGCCCTCCTCGTGGATGTTCTGATGGAGATGCAGCATCACGGCCGGCAGACGGTACGGCGACCGGTTCTCGTAGCGGATGGCCACCGAGCCCTCGAGCTCGGCCGTCTCCGGATCGAGTCGGGCCTCCAGCTCGTAGGTCGCCCAGTTCTGCCAGTACCGGTCGCCGGGGGCTCCGGTCGTCGTGCGGCTGCCCCGCTCCACCGCCCGCTGGAAGAACGCCGGAGGCACCATGTCTCCGGGGATCGCGCGCTCCACGCGCTGCTGTCCGACCCCGTCCGCCGGCGCCGCGGCCAGCGCACCGGCCACGAACACCACGCCCCACGTCCCGATGGTCCCACGCGTCGCACGTACCCGTCGCATCAGCCGTTCCTTTCCAGATAGAAGCGCATGCCCGCCCAGTCGGTGGCGGCTGCGAACATGTCGAAGTACCGGTCCACCCGGGCCCGGTCGAGATGGGCGGCCTGCGCGGCCCGGACCTCCTCCTCGAACCGCTCGGAGTCCTGCTCGTCGTCGGCGGCCATCGCGGCCCGGACCCGGGATTCCAGCGCCGCGAGTGCCGATCGCAGCGCTCCCGTGCGTTCCGTGGCCTCGCCGTGGAGACCGAAGTGGGTCGCCCCGAACCGCTCCGGGCCGATGCCCGCGATCTCGTCCAGTGTGGTCTCCCAGGCGCGGGCGTCGACGGAAGGCGGAGGCGTGGGCGGATGGGTCGGCGCCCCGGGCGCCAGCACGATGCCCATGCTGTCGCCGGCCAGAAGCGTGCCCCCGGCCTCCTCCAGGTACGCCACGTGGTGCGCGATGTGACCCGGCGTCGCGATCGGACGCAGCCCTCGCCAGGGCCCGGCCTCACCGGGGCGCCACCCGCGGATCCGGTCGGCCGGCACCGGGAGCGTCTCGCCCCAGAGCCGGTCGTGGTCGTCTCCGAAGGTGCGCCGGGTGCTGGACACCAGGCGGCGGGGGTCCGCCACGTGAGGAGCCCCGTCCTCGTGGACGTGGACGGTGGCCTCGGGAAAGGCTCGAAGGACGTGGCCGGTCCCGCCCCCGTGATCCAGGTGGACGTGGGTCAGTACCACATGTCTCAGGTCCCGGGGGCCGACCCCCCGCGCCGCGAGCTCCGACTGGAGGCGTGGGACCGTGGTGGCCGGTCCGGGATCGACCACGGTGGGTTCCGGACCCTCGAGGAGGTACGCCGCGATGGCCCCCTCCAGGTCGAGGTGGAGCAGGTCGATGCAGTGGATACGGGTCACGCGATCCCCCTACGAAGAAGGGGGCGCCCCACGTGGAGCGCCCCCCGGTCCGATGTGACGACGCCCCCGGTCAACCGCGGTCGCCGATCGCCACGAAATCCCGAGCACCCGGGCCGGTGTAGACCTGCCGCGGCCGGGCGATCTTCTGCTCGTCGTCGGTGAGCATCTCCTGCCACTGGGCCAACCACCCCACCGTGCGGGGGATGGCGAAGAGGACCGGGAACATCTCCACCGGGAAGCCCATGGCCTGATAGATGAGCCCGGAGTAGAAGTCGACGTTCGGGTAGAGGTTCCGCTCGATGAAGAACTCTTCGTTCAGGGCGATCCGCTCCAACTCCAGGGCGATGTCCAGGAGCGGGTTGCGTCCCGTGACCTCGAACACCTCGTCGGCCGTGCGCTTGATGATGCTGGCCCGGGGGTCGTACGCCTTGTAGACGCGGTGCCCGAAGCCCATGAGCCGCTCCTCGCGGTTCCGCACCTTGTCCATGAACGCCGGGATGTTGTCGACGCTGCCGATGCGCGTCAGCATCCGCAGGACCGCCTCGTTGGCGCCTCCGTGCAGCGGGCCGTAGAGCGCCGCCATGGACCCGGCCAGTGCCGAGTACGGATCGGCGTTGGACGACCCGATCACGCGCATCGTGGTGGCCGAGCAGTTCTGCTCGTGGTCGGCATGCAGGATGAACAGGACGTCCAGGGCCCGCTCGAGCACCGGGTTCGGCTTGTAGTCCTTGACGCCGATCCGGTAGAGCATGTTCAGGAAGTTGGCCGTGTAGGAGAGCTCGTTCTCCGGGTAGACGTACGGCAGCCCGCGGTGGTGCCGGTACGCGTACGCCGCCAGGGTCGGCATCTTGGCCACGAGCCGGATGATCTGGATCCAACGGTTCTCGGGATCCTCGATCTCCTTGGCCTCGGGGTAGAAGGTCGAGAGCGCCGAGACCGCACTGATCATCATGCCCATGGCGTGGGCGTCGTAGCGGAAGCCCTCCAGGAGCTTGATCATGTTCTCGTGCACGTACGTGTGGAACGTCACGTCGTGCACGAAGCCGTCGAACTGGCTCTGGTCGGGCAGTTCGCCCTTCAGGATCAGGTACGCCACCTCGAGGAACGTGCTGCGTTCCGCCAGCTGTTCGATGGGGTAGCCCCGGTAGCGAAGCACGCCCTCGCCGCCGTCGATGTACGTGATGTCGCTACGGGTCGACGCCGTGTTGGTGAAGGCGGGGTCGTAGGCCATCATCCCGAAGTCGCTGTCCTGGACCTTGATCTGGCGCAGGTCCATGGCGCGGATGACGTCGCCCTCGAGGATGTCGATCTCGTAGTCGCGACCGGTGCGGTTGTCGCGAATCGAGAGGGTGTCCTTCCCCCCGTTTCCGTTCTCAGCCATTCAGGACTCCATCGGGGCCGGCGGCGCTCGGGTGCCGCCCGGACGCCGCATTCTGTGGTTGTGGCGAAACAGCCATCTATTATACCGAGTGGCGTGTGTCCCCCCAAGGGAGGGCGACGCCTATCGAGGGGGCGGAGGCCGCGGCGCCTCAGCCGCATCGCCCGTGGGCGGTACGGCCCCCACGGACGTCAACCGGGACCGCCGGGGGCCTCGATCCGGGCGACGTGGACGTACGGCACGTCCAGGGCGTCTCTCGAGACCCACACGGCCGTGGTCCGTGACAGCCACGGTACGGTCCACTGGCGGTCGTGATCCAACCCCGGGACGGCCCCCACCAGGACTCCGTCCGCATCGAACACCTCCCAGACGGTGCCCACCGGAAGGCTCCGTTCGACCCAGGTCCGCCCGATGGTGTCCACGACAAGGCTGCGGATCGCCGGCTTGTGCGTGGGTCGGGGGAGATCCTCGGGCCGGCACCCCGTCGGGTCCTTGTCCTCCTGCCATGCGGCGAACCGGTCACGGACGGGCTGCCACTCCTCATCCGAGAGGGCGGGTCGAGGGACGTCCCGGACGAGCACCCGCACCGTGTCTCCCGCCTGGTCGAGTTCGACGATCCGGTAGGTGTCCGTGGTGGCCACGAGCGTTCCACCTCCCCGGGTCGGGTGGACCAGGGCTTGTTCGGCAAAGGGGTGGTCGAACCACGAGAAGCCGCGGCCCATGGTGCACACCACCTTGTCCGGGAAGGTCGGATCGGCGGAAGGCGTCGGGCGGGGAACCGACCGGCCACGCCCCTCGGGTCCGTGAGGCCACCAGACCGGCTCCGCGATCCCGTCCCGGGCCTCGTACCCCCATTGGTAGACCTCGGCAGGCCCCACCGGGTACAGGCGGGTGGTGGCGGGGGACGCGGTCAACGACCCCGAGGCCGGCCGCTGTTCCAACCAAGCGCCGTCGGACGAGAACACCCCGACGCGGGCGTTCCCGATGTCGAGCGCGAGAAGTCGGTCGTCCAGCCACGCGATCGAGAACAGGTCGACGAACTCCCCCGGCCCCTCCCCTTCCCGGCCCAGAACCCCGAGGAGCGTCCCGAGGGTGTCGAAGACCGAGATCCGGCTTCTGCGGAGATCCGCCACGTACACCCGGCCGTCCGGACCGAGGGCCACGGAGGACACGAAGGCGAACTCGTCGGCCCCTGGCTCGCCTGAACCGCCGGCGCTGCCCAGGCGAAGCCGCTCGTGGAGCGTCCAGGTCTCGACCTCCCCGGCGATGGTGATTCGCTCGACGCCGTCGAGGGTGTCGCGCGACACGACGAGTCCGGCCCCATCGGGCGGACGATCGGCATCGCACGCGGCAAACAGGGCCACGTACACGGCGAGAAGGCGAAGCGGACGCATGGGAGCTCCTCGGGACCGCCGGCGAGGTCGCGCCGGCCGGGACGCCCTGATGCTGCCCTCGGCCCGCCGCGGGCGCCAGATGCTCCCGGCGTCGCCACGCAGCCCCCACCCCGCGGAGTGCCGAATCCGACCGAGGGCCTGCCGGCAGGTCCGCCCATGCGGATTCGACCGCCGGCGCAGGAGCGCCGGCGGGGGCGAGCACGTAGCGGCGGACCGCCGCTGCTGCGCAGCCCAGCCCGCACCAGGAGTCGTGCGCACGGAGCGCGCGGCTCCGCGGGTGCGGATCCCGCCCCCGGTCCGGAGCGTTCAGGTTTCCGACCGGATCGGCGCGCCTTCACGCGCGGACATCTGCAACGCTATGCCGGAGGCGGATTCGACCACCGGAGCCGGATTCGAGCACCGGAGCCGGATTCGAGCACCGGAGCTGGATTCGACCGCCGGCGCAGGAGCGGCGGCGGGGGCGAGCACGCACCGGCGGGCCGCCGCTGCAGCGCAGCCCAGCCCGCACAGGGAGTCGCGCGCACGAAGCGCGCGGCTCCGCGGGTGCGAATCCCGCCCCCGGTCCGGAGCGTTCGGGTTTCCGACCGGACCGGCGCGCCTTCACGCGCGGACTTCTGCAACGCTATGCCGGGGGCGGGATTCGAACCCGCACGCCCTTTCGGACAGCGGCTTTTGAGGCCGCCGCGTCTACCGTTCCGCCACCCCGGCCTGGAGAGACGCAAGCTAACGCAGGCGGCGGGGCGGCCTCAACGCCCCGAGCCCGGCCCTGGTGCCATCCCCGGGCGGACGAGAACCGAGGAGCCACCCGGCCGGACCGGCGGCGCCTCCGGAACATCGGTGCCGACGCCGCGAATCCCCCGCCGGCCTTCCCACGGTTCCGGCGCCCTGCGCCCACCCGGCGAGGCCCTGCGAACCGGCCCGGTTTTCCTTATCCTTAAAGGCTCGGGAAGGTCGGTACCGGCCGTTCCCGCGACCGACCGAGACCCCAGTGAACGTCCCACCCGGAGCCACCGTGGCCGACCACATGACGGATCCCTTCGGCGCACTGTCGCGCATCGACCTGTCGGAGGGCCCCACCTCCTTCTACCGCCCCTCTCGCCTGGAAGACGAAGGCATCGTGTCCTCCCTGGACCGGCTGCCCTTCTCGATCCGCATCCTCCTGGAGAACGCGCTCCGCCACGCCGGCGGCCCGTACGTGTCCCAGGATCACGTGCGGGCGGTGGCGGACTGGAGTCCGACCAACTCGGGGGCCGACGTCCCGTTCATGCCCTCGCGCGTGGTGCTCCAGGACTTCACGGGCGTGCCGGCCGTGGTGGACCTCGCGGCCATGCGGGACGGCATCAAGGCCATGGGCGGCGATCCGTCGCGCATCAACCCGGTCGTCCCGGCGGACCTGGTCATCGACCACTCCGTGCAGGTGGACTACTTCGGTCGCGCGGACGCCTATCGCCTGAACGTGGAGCGTGAGTTCGAGCGGAACCGCGAGCGCTACGCACTCCTCCGGTGGGCCCAGGAAGCGTTCGACAACTTCTCCGTGGTGCCCCCGGGCACGGGCATCGTCCACCAGGTCAACCTCGAGTACCTGGCGTCGGTGGTGCATCGGCGCGAGCAGAACGGGAACATGGTGGCCTTCCCCGACACCCTGGTCGGCACCGATTCCCACACCACCATGATCAACGGTCTGGGCGTCGTGGGCTGGGGCGTCGGCGGCATCGAGGCCGAGGCGGTGGTCCTGGGTCAGCCGTACTACATGCTCCTGCCCGAGGTGGTGGGCATGAAGTTCTCCGGCGCCCTGCCCGAAGGCGCCACGGCCACGGATCTGGTGCTTCGGGTCAC
This sequence comes from Longimicrobiales bacterium, assembly GCA_040216925.1. Lineage (GTDB taxonomy): Bacteria > Gemmatimonadota > Gemmatimonadetes > Longimicrobiales > Gaopeijiaceae > JAJCZZ01. Next base: position 96,778 of record JAVJOF010000021.1, on the reverse strand, counting down.
GGAAATGCTGCGCAAGCACGGCGTGGTCGGGCGGTTCGTGGAGTACTACGGCGCCGGCCTCAGCAACCTCACGCTCCCCGACAAGGCCACGATGGCCAACATGTCGCCGGAGTACGGAGCCACCATCGGCTTCTTCCCGGTGGATGACGAGGCGCTCCGGTACCTGCGCGCGTCGGGCCGCTCGCCCGAGCTGGTCGAGCGGGTGGAGCGGATCTCCAAGGAGATGGGGCTGTTCCGCACCGACGACACGCCGGACCCGGAGTTCACGTCGTCGCTGGAACTCGACCTGTCCACCGTCGAGCCGAGCCTGGCGGGCCCGAAGCGGCCGCAGGACCGGATCCGCCTGGCCGACATGCGGCGCCAGTTCGACAAGGACCTCCCGGCGCTGGTTCCCACCGGCTTCTCCCTCCCCGACCGCGAGACGGCCGAGGGAGAGGGTCAGCCCCGCCGTGCCGAGAGCTGGGGAGGCGAGGGCGGAGCCGAGCCGGTGACGGTGGCCGGTCACGTCCAGGCGGCAAAGGGGCGGGCCTGCACGGTCGATCAGGACGGAACCGAGGTGGAGGTCTTCGACGGAAAGGTGGTCATCGCGGCCATCACCTCGTGCACCAACACGTCGAACCCGTCGGTCATGGTGGGCGCCGGGCTCCTGGCCCGGAACGCGCTGGCCAAGGGGCTGAACGTGGCGCCGGGCGTGAAGACCAGCATGGCCCCGGGGTCCAAGGTCGTGACGGACTACCTGGCCGGATCGGGGCTCCTGGAGCCGCTGGAGAAGCTGAACTTCCAGGTGGTCGGCTACGGCTGCACCACCTGCATCGGCAACAGCGGCCCGCTCCCCGCGGCCATCAACGACGCCGTGCGGGACAAGGGCCTGGTGGTGGCTTCGGTCCTGTCCGGCAACCGTAACTTCGAGGCACGCATCCACCCGCTGGTACGGGCCAACTACCTGGCCTCTCCGCCGTTGGTGGTGGCGTATGCGCTGGCCGGCCGCATCGACATCGACATGTACAACGAGCCTCTCGGCCACGGCTCCGACGGAAAGCCGGTGTTCCTGGCCGACATCTGGCCGAGCCAGGAGGAGATCCTCGAGACGGTGGCCTCGGCGTTGAAGCCCGAGATGTTCACCGAGCGGTACGGCGAGGTGTTCGAGGGCGACGAGAACTGGAAGGCCCTGCCCCTGCCCGAGGAGGGCAACCTCTACGAGTGGGACGCGGACTCCACCTACGTGCAGCAGCCGCCGTTCTTCGAAGGGATGACCACGGACCTGCCCGACATCACCGACATCCGCGGCGCCCGGGTCATGGCGCTCCTCGGCCAGTCGGTCACCACGGACCACATCTCGCCCGCGGGCGCGATCCCCAAGAACGAGCCGGCGGGACAGTACCTGCAGGAGAAGGGCGTGGGCGTCGTGGACTTCAACACGTTCGGCTCCCGGCGGGGCAACCACGAGGTCATGATGCGCGGCACGTTCGGCAACGTCCGCATCAAGAACCTGCTGCTCGACGGCAAGGAAGGGGGCTACACCATCCACTTCCCCACCGACGAGGTCATGCCGATCTACGACGCGTGCATGAAGTACATCGAAGCGGGCACGCCGCTGGTGGTGCTGGCCGGCAACGAGTACGGCACCGGGAGTTCCCGCGACTGGGCCGCCAAGGGCACCCTGCTGCTGGGGGTGAAGGCCGTCATCGCCGAGAGCTACGAGCGGATCCACCGCAGCAACCTGGTGGGCATGGGCGTCCTGCCCCTCGAGTACGTCGACGGCGCATCGGCCGAGAGCCTGGGACTGAGCGGTCGTGAGACCTTCGACATCACCGGCATCGCCGACGGGCTGGAGCCCGGCGGCATCGTGGACGTCACGGCCACCGCCGAGGACGGCACGACCACGGCGTTCAAGGCCAAGGTCCGCCTCGACTCCGACGTGGATGTCGAGTACTACATGAACGGCGGGATCCTGAACACCGTGCTGCGGAAGATGGCCCGGGGCGAGATGTAACCGCCTACCGGAGATCTCGGGTCGTGCGGGGGGGCGTCGGGCTTCGGCCCGGCGCCCCCTCGTCGCGTCACCCCGCTCCCGCCGCCTCCACGGCCGCAGCGAACTGCTTCTCGTGGTGCTTCAGATGGACGTGGAGCATGCGCACGGCCTGGCCGGTGTCCAACGGTCCACTCACGGGATGACCGAAGAGGGCCAGCCGGAGTTCCGCCGGGCCGGATCGTTCGACATGGCTCCGGAGCCTGGCGTGGGTTTCGTCCCACATGGCCTGGAGCTCCTCGAACGAACGGGCTCCGGTCGGCGCCATCTTCGGCGAGGGCACCCGGACCCGGACGCCGAACCTCAGGATCCCCATGACCACGCCGTAGAGGACCCGGTTGCGCAGGCTCCGGGCCCGGGGCTTCGGGCCGCCGTCGGAGAACAGGCTCCGCAGGACGTCCCGCTCGGCCAGCACGAGATGTTCGAGGATCTCGAGCGGACTCCACGAGTCCGGCCCCGGGCGCACGGTGCGCGCCTCAGGGGGGAGCGCCGCGACCGCGGCCACGAATGCACGTCGGCGCACGTCGGCGTCGTCGAGGAGGGCCCTCAGCGCCTCGGCGGTCATGGGCGTCGACTCCGCCCCCACCCCCCACCCCGGCGCCTCATGGGGTCATACCGGTCCGCCGGGCTCCCGCATGGATACGGGCGGGCCCAGAAGCTCCTGGAGGATCACCGCCCGGCGAAGCTGGCTGCGGCCGCCGGCCAGTTGCCGCTTCACCGCCCGCACGTCGGCGCTCTCCGGGGCGTCGCCCGGTGGCAGCTCCGCCGGCGCCCGACTCGAGGGGTCGGTGCCGTAGCCCGCGTGGGAGAGATGGATGGCGTGGTCGGGCCGGCTTCCCACCTCGGCGCCGGTGCCGACCTCCGTGCGGCGGATCGGCGTCCGGGTCGGAAACGACGACGGAACCGGCTGCGGCGACGGCTCCCGGCCCTGGGCCAGCCGGGCGATCTCTTCCCACACGTCGGAGGGCACCCGGTTCGCCGCGCGCCCCGGCTCCTTGCCGCCATACGGCTCCACGTACTCCCGGCGCGGCGAGCCCGGAACCGACGGATCGTCGTACGCGTCGTCGTAGGACGGATCGGCATCGTACGAGGACACCTCGCCGCGGGGGCGCGGAGCCGGGTCGTTGTGCTCGGCCGGCGTCCAGTCGTCCGGAAGCTCGATCGGACCACCCTGCTGCTGCTTCCTCTTGCGGACCAGGCCGTCGAGGAGGGAGAAGAAGATGATCAGCCCGAAGAAGATCAGTTCCTCCATGTGCGGCTACTCCCGCGACTCCTGCGTGCCCGAGTCGTCGGGGCCGGCGATGGCCCTCCGCATCTCCGTGTCCGCCTCGACGTTCTTGTACTTCACGAAGTCCATGACGCCGAGGTTGCCGCTCCGGAACGCGTCGGCGATGGCCAGGGGCACCTGGGCTTCGGCCCGCACGACCTCGGCCTTCATCTCCTGGACACGCGCCTTCATCTCCTGCTCCGAAGCCACCGCCATGGCCCGCCGCTCCTCGGCGCGGGCCTGGGCCACGCGCTTGTCGGCCTCGGCCTGATCGGTCTGGAGTTCGGCTCCGATGTTCTTGCCCACGTCCACGTCCGCGATGTCGATGGACAGGATCTCGAACGCCGTGCCGGAATCGAGACCCTTGGCCAGCACGGTCTTGGAGATGTTGTCCGGATTCTCGAGCACGGCCTTGTGGGACGCGGCCGAACCGATGGTGGACACGATGCCCTCGCCCACCCGGGCCAGGATCGTCTCCTCGCCCGCTCCACCCACCAGCCGGTTGATGTTGGCGCGCACCGTGACCCGGGCGATGGCGATGAGCTGGATGCCGTCCTTGGCCATGGCGGCCACCTTCGGCGTGTTGATGACCTTCGGGTTGACCGACACCTGCACGGCTTCGAACACGTCGCGTCCGGCCAGGTCGATGGCCGCGGCCTGGTTGAACGCCAGCTCGATGTTGGCCTTGTCGGCGCTGATCAGCGCGCCGACCACCCGGTCCACACGCCCTCCCGCCAGGTAGTGGGCCTCCAGCGAGTTGATGTCGAGGTGAAGCCCGGCCTTGGTGGCGGTGATCAGGGGACGGACGACGGCGGGCGGGGACACCTTGCGCAGGCGCATGCCCACCAGGGACCCGATGCCGACCTGGACGCCGGCCGAGATGGCCTCGATCCAGAGGCGGACCGGAATGGCCCAGGCGACGAACATCACGACGAACAACGCCAGTAGGATCAGGACGCCGTTGGCCAGGAAAAGCTGCTCCATGTCGTGCCCTCGTGTGGGTGGAAATACTCCCGCGACGCCCCCGGACCGGATGGTCCGGCGGCGCGTCGGGGTCAGGTGTTCTGCGAACTCGCTTCGGACGTCTCCACGGCTCGGACCACGTGCCGGTATCCCTCGGCGCTGACGACCTTGATGGGCGTGCCGGCCTGGATCCACTCGGACTCCGACACGACGTCGATGCGCTCATCTTCGAACACGCCCGTTCCGGCGGGCCGCAGGTCCGTCAACGCCTTGCCCACCCGCCCCACCAGTTCGTCCCGGCGGTGCGACGACTCGTACCCGATGGCGCGGTCCGTCCGGTCCTGGAGGAAGATGCCACTCCTGGACAGGCGGGAGTTCCCTGGAAGCGAACGCAGGATCGCCCACCCCGAGACCAGGAGGATCAGGATCGTCGTCGAGAGGACCATACCGGCTCGCGTGAAGTCGGGCACCGTCGGAACGCCGCCCAGGAGGCTCATGTAGATGCCGCCGAACACGCCCACGGCGCCGAGGACACCGAAGATGCCGAAGCCGGGCACCACGAAGACCTCGAGCCCCACCAGCACCAACCCGGCGCCGAAGAGGAGGACGTCTTCGAGGCCCGCCAACCCGATGATCAGGTGCGACCCGAAGAACAGCGCAAGCGCCAGGAGGCCGGCGGCGCCGGCCATGCCGAACGTGGGCGTCTTGATCTCGGCGATCAGGCCCAGGAAGCCGAGAGACAGCAGGAAGGGCGCCACCACCGGATGGGAGAAGAACCGCACCACCCGCTCCGCCCAGTTGACCTGGGTGGTCACCACGGACGAGCCGCCGGCCCGGAGCGCCAGGAGGGCGTCGAGGTCCTCGACCTCCTCCGCGTAGCCGATGGCCACGGCCTCTTCGGTGGTCAGGGTCAGGAGCTTGCCCGCGTCCACGACGCCCTCGATGGCCACGTCCTCGTCCACCATGGCTTCGGCCACCGCGGGATCCAGACCCCGGGATTCGGCCAGGGCGCGCATCTCGCTGCGCATGGCCGACACGATCTTCTCCGGTGCCTTGTTGCCCGATCCGTCCACCGGCGTCGCCGCCCCGATGACCGAGCCGGGCCGCATGTAGATGCCGTCGGTGGCCAGCGCGATCAGGGCGCCGGCGGAGAACGCGCGCCGATTCACCAGCGCCACGACCGGCACGGGGGAATCCGCGAGGGCGTCGGCGATGCGCTCGGCTGCGTCCACGCGGCCGCCGGGGGTGTCGATGTCCAGAACCACGAGGACGGCGCCGGCCGCGGCGGCCTCTTCGAGGCTGCGTTCGATGAAGGGCGCCAGTCCGAGTTCGATCACCCCGGTCACGGGCACGCGGTACACGGGGCCCGACTGGGCCTCGACCGCGAAGGGGGCCGCCACGAGGGCGAGCGCGGCAATCTGTCCGGCGAAGCGTCGAATCATAATGTGTCCGAAGGGTCGTCGGCCGTCAACGTTCAGGGTCCAGGAGTCCACGGGCGTACCAGGCGCGCCGGATGGCCAATGCCCAGTCCTCTTCGTCGAGGGCCCGGCGGCTGCCCCGGACCAGTCGGGAGATCCGGATGGCGTCCTGCTCCGAGTACGCATCGTCGCCCCGGATCCTTCGAAGGAGCTCCTCGACCTCGGTGACCACCGTCCGGGCCACCGCCTCCGGCCCGACCTCCCGAAGGGCGTCGGAACCGCGGAGCGCGTACTCGATGGCCCGCCGGTGATCGTGGCGCCGGAACGCGTCCGCGGCCGCCGCGCTGGAGCCCGCCGCCCGCTGGATGCCGTCCCGCACGAGGGTGGGCAGGTTCTCGTGCGGCAGCGCCTGCGCCGTCCGGACCCCCTCGTCGAGGCGCATGAGGGCCTCGATCACGTCGTCGCGATGCATGCCCTCGTCCAGGGACCGGGCCAGGAGCGGGTAGAGCGGATTCCTCACCGACCGCCCGGCGGGCACCGGCAGGTCCCAGGATCCGCGCCAGTCCATCAGCGCCGTCCCCGCCGGGCCATCGGTTCCTTCGATGGCCTCGTGGTCCGGAGACGGAAGGGGAAGCCCCAGCGCCAACGCGGCTGCATCGGTGTCCCCGGCCACCAGCCCCTCGAGCGGATCGGTACCCGCATCGTCGCAGGCGCCCACGAGAACGGGCAGCACCATCCAGGCCACGACCGCCACCCGACGGAGTCGGATCAGGGGAGGGCGACCAGCGCGGACGGGGGGCTCGGCAGAGGAAAGCATGGTGTACCAAGGATCGCCAAGGTGGCCTCCGGGCGCCACAGGGACGGGCTGCGGACCCCGGCGCCGAAGCGCGGGGGCGGGCCTTCCGGGACGCGGCTGTCGCGCCTTGACCCGTCGCCCCGGGCTCGGGTAACCTTTGCCGCCCGTCGGCACCACGCCACGCAAGTCAAACGAGGGAGTTCCCGCATGTCCGAGAAGGTCCTGGTCCACTACGAGGTGAAGGGCAAGGTCGCCGTCCTCACCCTGGACGATCCGCCGGCCAACACGTACACCCACGAGATGATGCGCCAGATCGACGAAAGCGTCATCAAGGCCCGGTTCGACAAGAACGTCGAGGTGATCCTCCTGACCGGCGCGGGCGAGAAGTTCTTCTGCGCGGGCGCGAACATCGGCATGCTCAACGAGGCGGACCCGGACTGGAAGTACTGCTTCTGCCTCCACGCGAACGAGACGCTGAACCGCCTGGAGCAGACGCCGAAGCTGGTCATCGCCGCCCTGAACGGACACACCGTGGGCGGGGGCCTGGAGATCGCCATGGCCGCCGACATCCGTATCGCGCGGAAGGACGGCGGCAAGTGCGGCCTGCCCGAGGTGGCCCTGGGCGTCCTGCCTGGAACCGGCGGCACGCAGCGCCTGGTGCGCCTGGTGGGCAAGCCTTCCGCCATCCAGCTCATGGCCGAGGGCGACACCTTCGGCTTCGACCGGGCCCACGAGCTCGGCCTGGTCAACGAAGTGTGGGAAGCCGAGAGCCGCGACGCCTTCGTCGGGAAGGTCCTGGAGTACGCGGCACGGTTCACCACGCCCAACAAGGCCACGAAGGCCGTGGGCCTGATCAAGCGCTCGGTGCAGACCGGTGCCGAGCTTCCCTTCGAGCTGGCCCTGGCCCTCGAGCGGGAACTGCAGGCCCAGCTCTTCGCGTCGCAGGACGCCAAGGAAGGCCTGGCCGCCTACGTCGAGAAGCGGAAGGCCGAGTTCAAGGGGAAGTGACGGACTGACGCAGTCCTGTACATTCCAACGGGGTCCGGGCACAGCGCCCGGGCCCCGTTCTCGCCTCCAGCACCTCCTCCCTGCACCGACCGCACATGAGCGACGCTCCGAACCGACTCTGGATCGCCAACGCGTGGGCCGACGCCGACGACGGCGCCACGTTCGCCACCACCAACCCCGCCACGGGCGAGGTCATCACCCAGGTGGCCGAGGCCAAGGCCGCGGACGTGGACAAGGCCGTCGCGGCGGCCCGTGCCGCCATGGACGGGAAGGCCTGGGGCGGCATGAACGCGCACAAGCGCTCGAAGCTCCTGTGGGCCCTGGCCGACGCCATCGAGGCCAACGCCGACGAACTCGGTGCCCTGGAGACCGCCGACAACGGCAAGCCGTACTTCGAGTCGCGAAAGGTCGACCTGCCCAGCGTGGTGGAGAACTTCCGGTACTTCGCGGGCATGGCCGACAAGATCCACGGCGACACGATTCCGGTGTCCGGTCCGTTCCTGAACTACACGCTTCGGGAACCGCTGGGCGTGGTGGGCATCATCACGCCGTGGAACTTCCCGCTGTCGCTGGCGGCCTGGAAGGTGGCGCCGGCCCTGGCCACCGGGAACGCGGTGGTGCTGAAGCCCGCCGAGCAGACGCCCCTGACCGCCCTCCGCCTGGGCGAGCTGGCGGCCGAGGTCGGCTTTCCGGAGGGTGCCCTCAACGTGGTGCCGGGCTTCGGCGCGACGGCCGGAGCCGCGCTGGTGGCCCACCCCGACGTCGACGCCATCGCCTTCACCGGCTCCACCGAGGTCGGGAAGATCGTGATGCGCTCGGCCGCCGACACGCTGAAGAAGGTGTCGCTCGAGCTCGGCGGGAAGAGCCCCAACGTGGTGTTCGCCGACGCCGACCTGAAGGCGGCCGTCCGGGGCGCGTCCACGGGCATCTTCTACGGGAAGGGCGAGGTCTGCGCCGCCGGCTCCCGCGTGCTGGTCGAGCGGGCCGTGTACGACGACTTCGTCGAGCAGTTCAAGGGGCGCGCCGAGCAGATGACCGTGGGCGATCCCATGGACTCGAACACCCGGCTGGGCGCCATCGTCAGCGAGGAGCAGCTCGAGCGGGTGCTGGGCTACATCGAGGCCGGGAAGAGCGAGGGCGCCCGCCTGGTCACCGGTGGTGAGCGCACGACGGTGAACGGCAGGGGCAACTTCGTGACCGCCACGGTCTTCGCCGACGTGGAGCCGGACATGACCATCGCCCGGGAGGAGATCTTCGGCCCCGTGGCGGCCATCATCCCGTTCGACGACATCGACGACGCCATCGCCAAGGCCAACGACACGATCTACGGCCTGGCCAGCGGCGTGTGGACCCGGGACGTGGGCACCGCCCACCGCATGGCCGCGGCCATCAAGGCCGGGACCGTGTGGGTGAACACCTACAACCAGTACGACTCTGCGTCGCCCTTCGGCGGCTACAAGCAGTCGGGCTTCGGCCGCGACCTCGGCTGGGAGTCGGCCGTGGAGAAGTACACGCAGGTCAAGAGCGTGTGGGTGGCGCTGGACCGATGAGCGGCACGCGGGAAGCGTGGATCGTCGATGGCGTCCGCACGGCCATCGGAAGGCACGGGGGGGCGCTCGCCTCCGTCCGCCCGGACGACCTGGCCGCCGTGACCATCCAGGCGCTGCTGGCCCGCAACGACGTCGATCCCGACGCCATCGAGGACGTGATCTTCGGGTGCACGAACCAGGCGGGAGAGGACAACCGGAACGTGGCGCGCATGGCCCTGCTCCGGGCAGGGCTGCCGGTGACGGTGCCCGGCCAGACCGTGAACCGCCTGTGCGGCTCGGGCCTCCAGGCCGTGAACTCGGCCTTCCACGCCATCGCCGCCGGCGAGGGCGATGCCTTCGTGGTGGGCGGCGTGGAGTCCATGAGTCGCGCGCCGTACGTCATGCTCAAGGCGGAGCACGCCTACGCCCGGGGCGTGCCGGAGGTGGCCGACACCGTCCTGGGGTGGCGCTTTCCCAACCCCGCCCTGACGCCCGAGTGGACCATCGGCCTGGGCGAGACGGCCGAGGTCGTGGCCGAGGAGTTCGGCGTGAGCCGGGCCGATCAGGACGCCTTCGCCGCCGAGAGCCAGCGCCGGGCCGCCGAAGCCGTCGAGGCCCGGCGGTTCATCGACGAGATCGTGCCCGTGAGCATCCCGCAGCGGAGGGGTGACCCGGTGGTGGTGTCCGAGGATGAGCACCCCCGCCCCGGCACCACCGTCGAGGACCTGGCGCGCCTGCGCCCGGTCTTCAAGAAGGACGGCACGGTCACGGCCGGGAACTCCTCGGGCATCAATGACGGCGCCGCGGCCCTGCTGGTGGTGTCGGCGGACCGCGGCAAGGCGCTCGGCCTGGAGCCGATCGTGCGGGTGGTGGCCGGCGCCGTGGCCGGCGTGGAGCCGCACCGCATGGGGATCGGGCCGGTTCCGGCCACCCGCCGGGCCCTGGGCCGGGCGTCGTGGCGGGCCGGTGACCTGGACCTGATCGAACTGAACGAGGCATTCGCCGCGCAGGCCGTTCCCTGCATGCGGCAGCTCGAACTCGACCCCGACATCACCAACGTGAACGGCGGCGCCATCGCGCTGGGCCACCCGGTGGGCTGCTCGGGGGCGCGGATCCTGGTGACCCTCGTCCACGAGATGAAGAAGCGGGGTGCTGCGAAAGGCCTGGCCAGCATGTGCATCGGCGTCGGCCAGGGCATCGCCACGCTGGTGGAGGGCGCATGAGCGGCGCGGCCGACGCGATCCGCACCGTGGCCGTCCTCGGGGCCGGCACCATGGGCCACGGCATCGCCCAGGTGTGCGCCGCCGTCGGGTGCGACGTCCGGGTCTACGACATCGACGCCGCCGCCGTGCAGCGGGGCCTCGAGCGCATCCGGGGCAACCTGGACAAGGGCGTGGATCTCGGGAAGGTGGACGCGGCCGACCGCGACGCCACGCTGGCGCGGCTGTCGGGCACCACCTCCATCGCGGAAGCGGCAGGCGGCGCGGATCTGGTGGTGGAGGCCGCGCCCGAGTCCCTGGAGCTGAAGGCCTCGATCTTCGCGGAGGTGGACGCCGCGGCGCCGGACCACGCGCTGCTGGCCACCAACACGTCGTCGCTGTCCATCGAGGCCATTGCCGGCCACGTGTCGGACCCCGGGCGCTTCCTGGGCCTCCACTTCTTCAACCCCGTCCACATCATGAAGCTGGTGGAGGTGGTGTGGGGGCCGGAGACGTCCGACGCGACCCGGGACGCCGGCGTGGCGTTCGCCCGCCGGCTGGGCAAGGAGCCGGTGGTCGTGAAGGACGCACCCGGCTTCGCCTCGTCGCGCCTGGGCATCGTCCTGGGGATGGAGGCGATCCGCATGGTGGAGGAAGGCGTGGCCAGCGCCGAGGACATCGACAAGGCGATGGAGCTCGGGTACCGGCACCCCATGGGGCCGCTGAAGCTCACCGACCTGGTGGGTCTGGACGTCCGCCTGGGCATCGCCGGGTACCTCCACGAGACCCTGGAGTCCGACGCCTTCCGCCCGCCGGAGCTGCTCCGGCGGATGGTGGCCGAGGGCCGGCTGGGCAAGAAGAGCGGCCGCGGTTTCTACGACTGGGAGTGAGACCATGAGCGACGCGACACCCACGCCCGACGCCGGCAGCGCCCCCGTCCTGGTGGACGTGCGCGACGACGGGATCGCCGTGGTCACGCTGAACCGTCCCGAGAAGCTCAACGCCCTCAACGCCGAGGTCCGGCGGCTCCTCATGGAGGCCTTCGACCGCATGGCCGAGGACGACGCCGTCCGAGTGGTGGTGATCCACGGCGCCGGCGACAAGGCGTTCGTGGCCGGCGCCGACATCTCCGAGTTCGCGGCCCGGACGTACATGGAGCAGCGGGCGGTCTACGAGCGCCGCCGCATCTACGAAGCGGTGGCCGACTTCCCCAAGCCCGTGATCGCGGCCCTCCACGGCTTCTGCTTGGGCGGGGGCTCCGAACTGGCCCTGGCCTGCGACCTCCGGGTGGCCGACGCCACCGCGCAGATCAGCCAGGCGGAGATCCGCATCGGGTTGATTCCCGGCGGAGGCGGTACGCAACGCCTGGCCCGACTGGTGGGCCGGGGCCACACGCTGCGCATGGCGCTGACCGGTGACATGATCGACGCGGACGAGGCGCACCGCATCGGCCTGGTGGAGTTCCTGACCGAGACCGGCGGCCACCTCCAAAAGGCGCTGGAACTGGCGGGGCGCATGGCCCGGTGGAGTCCGGTGTCGCTCCGCCTGGCCAAAGAGGCCACCCGCGCTGCCTTCGAGATGCCGCTGTCCGCCGGACTGGCCTACGAACGCGAGCTCTTCCTGGCCGCGTTCGCCTCGGAGGACGGCCGGGAGGGCGTGCGGGCGTTCATGGAGAAGCGCCGCGCCGAGTGGAAGGGCCGGTAGCGTGGACCCGGCGCTGCGCCCCCTGGACGACGAAGCCGTACCGGCTTTGATGGCCCACGACCGGGCCGTCCTGTACAAGCACTCGCCGACCTGTTGGCTCTCGGGACGCGCGTTGGGCGAGGTCCAAGCCTTCGCGGCAGCCTGTCCCGAGGTCCCCGTCTGGATGGTGGACGTCATCCGGCAGCGTCCGCTCTCCCAGGACCTGGCCCATCGCCTGGAGATCCCCCATGCGTCTCCCCAGGTGATCGTGCTCCAGCAGGGCGATCCCGTCTGGGACGCCTCGCACATGGGCGTGACGGCGTCCGCCCTCGAGCGGATCCTGGCGCGCCTGCCCGAGCCCGCGTCCGACGCGGGGTAGCCGGGTCCCGCCGGGCCGCGCTACGATAGCCGCCGTCGCCACCCGGACGGAGGATCCATGCGCACCCGCACCACCCTCTCGATCAGCCTCTTCGCTGCCGCCATCGCGGCGGTCCCCCTCCACGCCCAGCCCGAGCACCGGGCGGAGCTGCGGGAGAAGTTCCAGGAGGAACTCGAGGCCATCGCCTGGGACTTCGACGGGGTGGCGGGCCTCCACGTGGTCGACCTGACCAGCGGCGAACGGTTCGCCGTCAACGACGGCCTGGTGTTCCCCCAGGCCAGCGCCATCAAGATCGCCATCCTCCTGGAGCTGTTCCGCAGGGCCGAGGACGAACCCGGACTGCTGCGGACGCGGGTCGAGATGAACGACCGGGTCCGGACCGCGGGGAGCGGGGTCCTCCAGCTCCTGACGGACGGAGGGTCCACGCTGTCGCTGGAGGACTACGCGATCTACATGATCGTCTACTCCGACAACACCGCGACCAACGTCCTCATCGACGCGCTGGGCATGGACGCGATCAACGCCCTGTCGGCGGATCTCGGGGCGCCGGACACCCGGCTCCAGCGGAAGATGATCCAGCCCGAGGCGTCGGCCCGGGGCGACGAGAACCTGTCCACGCCGCGCGACGCCGCGGCCATCATGGAGCGCATCGCCTCGTGCGACCTGCCCATGAGCGAGGCGGCGTGTGCCCGGGTCCTCCACATCCTGCAGATCCCCAAGGGCGGCCCGGTGCGTGCCCCGGTGCCCTCGTCGGTGCCCATCGCGTTCAAGCCCGGCGGCATCGCCGGGGTGGCCACCGTGTGGGCGCTGGTGTCCCTGCCCGACCGGCCGTACGTCCTGTCGGTCATGTCCAACTACGGAGGCGATGGCGGACAGGTGGTCGAGGCCGTGTCCGAAGCCGCCTGGCGATACTTCTCCAAGCTCAGCGGTGCCACCCCGTACGGCACCCGGGTGCCGCTCGACGTGAAGCGGCGGGTGGGGAACGGGAACGGCGGAGCGGCCGGACCGGGACCGGGTGGCCCCCGATGAGCCTGCGCACCGCACGCACGCTCACGGCGATCTATCTGCTTCTCATGCTGGTGGCGGTCTGCTGGCCCGGCGCCGTGCCGGCGTCGCGGATCGAGCCGACCGTGTTCGGCCTGCCGTTCTCGTTCTTCTGGCCCGCGCTCTGGGTGGCGTTCGCGGTGCCCGTTCTCTTCGGCCTGGATCGTGTGGAACGCCGGTCCCGGCCCGGCGGTGACCGCGCCGAGGGAGGGTCGCGCTGATGGAGCGGTGGATGTTCATCACCGGACTCATCGGGGTCTACCTCCTGGTGACGCTGGCCATCGGCCTCCTGGCGGGCCGGAAGGCGAGCCATTCGGTGGCGGGGTACGTGGCCGCCGACCGCAGTTTCGGCCTGCTTGTGATGTACTTCATCACCGGGGCCACGGTGTTCAGTTCGTTCGCCTTCCTCGGAGGACCGGGGTGGGCCTATTCCCGTGGGGCGGCGGCCTTCTACATCCTGTCGTACGGGGTCCTGGGGATGGCGCCGTTCTACTGGATGGGCCCCCGCATCGCGGCGCTGGGGCGGCGGCACGGCTTCGTGACCCAGGCCCAGCTCCTGGTGGGACGATTCCCGTCGAAGGGGCTCTCGGCGCTGGTGGCCGTGCTCAGCCTGGTGGCGTTCATCCCCTACGTGACCATCCAGATCCGGGGGGCCGGAATCGTCATCGAGGCGGTCACGGACGGCCACGTGCCCCTGTGGCTCGGGGCCCTGGTCGCCTACGGCATCGTGATCATCTACGTGCTGGCCTCCGGAGCCATGGCCGTCGGCTGGACCAACACGTTCCAGGGCATCTTCATGGTCGTCATCGCCTGGACGCTGGGCCTCTACCTGCCCCACCGGCTCTACGGCGGCATCGGCCCGATGTTCGAGCAGATCGCGGCGGCCCGTCCGGAGCTGTTGACCACCCCGGGGCTGGCGGCGTCCGGTGACCCCTGGAGCTGGGGGGCCTACAGCACCTACATCCTCGTGAGTGCCGTCGGGCTCATGATGTGGCCCCATCTGTTCATGAAGGCCTTCACGGCGAAGACCGACGACACGCTCCGGCGCACCGTCATCCTCTTCCCGACCTTCCAGCTCTTCCTGATCCCGGTCTTCCTCATCGGGTTCAGCGGCGTGCTGTTTCCGACGGCTCCGGCCGATTCGGACTTCATCCTGCCCTTCATGATCCTCGAGACGGACCTGCCGTGGCTCGTCGTGGGCCTGTTCTGTGCCGGTGCCCTGTCGGCATCGATGTCCACGGGCGATGCCCTCCTGCACGCGGCCGCCTCGGTGGTGGTGGAGGACGGCATCGGGCCGTTCAAGACCCTCTCGGAGTCCACCCAACGGCTTCTCATGCAGGTCCTGGTGGTCCTCGTGGGAGGACTGGCGTACTGGGCGGCGCTGGGCGCAGGGTCGTCGCTGGTGCAGCTCCTGGCCACGGCCTACGGCATCGTGAGCCAGCTCGCCCCGCCCATCGTCGCGTCGATGTACTGGCGCCGAGCGACCACCGCCGGAGTCGTGGCAGGCCTCCTTTCCGGGTGGGCCACGGCGGCGTTCTTCTGGCAGAACCCCGCCTTGAAGCCCTTCGAGATGCACGAGGGCGTGCTGGGCCTCCTGGTCCACGTGCCGGTTCTCATCGCCGTCAGCCTGGCCACTCGGGCCCAGGCACCCGACCACACGGAACGGTTCTGCGGATCCGTGGAGGACGCTGCATGAGTCACTCCGACGCCCACGACGCCCTCGAGGCCCTGCGCACCCGGATCGAGGCGGTGGATCAGGAGTTGATCCGCCTCATCGGGGAGCGGCGCGCCCTCGTGCTGGAGGTCGGCCGCGTGAAGGCGGAGGCGGACCTCCCGGTGCTCGACCCGTCGCAGGAAGCGAAGGTGGTCCGCAGAGCGGCGGCCCTGGCCCGGGAGGCGGGCGTGGACGAGGAGCTGGTCCGGGACGTGGTCTGGCGCATCATCGCGTCGGCCCGGGACGCACAGGAGGGGCGAACCCGTTGGGGCCCGCCCCTCCCGGACGATCCGGACGCCTCCGACGGCTGACCCACACCGCCCGAGGCACGGGCGTCAGTCGTCGGCGCGCCGGATGCTCCGACCGGTCCGGCCCATCGAAGCCAGCAGCCGCGGGGAATCCCCGACCGGCACCCGCACGGGATAGGTCTCGTCCGGCGGCGTGACGCCGCGGATCAGATGGGGATTGAGGTCCCGCAGAAGGCGGGGTTCCACGCCCAGCCCCCGGGCCACCCGCGACAGGCTGGTGCCACCCGGCACGAACACCCGCTCGTACCGGTAGGGCTGGTGGAGATCCACCTCGAAGCCCTGCGCATCGGCGTTCTCGGCCAGCAGGGTCGCGGCCACGAGCCGGGGCACGTACTCCCGAGTCTCCCTCGGGAGGTGCTCGAGTACCTGCCAGTAGAGGTCCTCGTCGCCGGTTCGGCCCCCGGCGTGGCGCCGCAGGATCCGGTCCACACGACCCGGACCCGCGTTGTACGCGGCGGCCGTCAGGTACCACGAGTCGTACCGCTCGTAGAGATACTGGAGGTAGTCCAGGGCCGCGTCGGTCGCACGAACGGGGTCACGGCGCTCGTCGACGAATTCGTCGACGCGCAGGCCGTACTGCTCCGCCGTGGGGCCCATGAACTGCCAGACCCCCACCGCGGAAGCCACCGAAACGGCCCGGGCCGAAAGCCCCGACTCCATCATGGCCATGTACAGCAACTCGGAGGGCATGCCGCGATCCCGCAGCTTCTGGCGGATCATCTCGGCGTAGAGGCCCTGCCGCGCCAGGAGGCGCTGGAAGTCCGGGCGCTGGTCGGTCCGGAACCGCTCCACCCAACGCTCCACGCGCTCGTTCACGTGCAGCGGCAGCTGGCTGCCCAGGATGTCGGCCACGACGACTTCGTCGCCGGGGAGAAGGTCGTCCATGCCGTCGCTCGCACCCCGGAGGGTGACGGCGGCGACGGGCGCGAGGATCAAGGTCAGTACGAAGACCGCCCGGAGCGTGACTACGCTCCGCCGGTTCCATCTATGTTCACGGGCCAACGGCCCGCGGGGGTCGATATCCTGCATCGTCCACCTCCCATCGTGGCTCTCCCAACGTACGGATACGATCGCGTCGAAGTTGCGGAACGTTGTCCGCACGACATGGAGAGCGAGGAGCCGGAGCGAGGCGCAACGCGCCTCAGGCCCGGGTCGGGCCGTACTCCGAGAAAGCACGGAAGGTCATGGGGTACAACACGTTGACCCCCCGCGCGGTTCCACCGGACAAGGTCCTGATGGACATGCGAAGAGGGGTCCGGCCCCCGCACCGAAGCGCGGCGGGCCGGACCCCTCAGGGTCCCGGAAAGGGACTACTCGGCCGGGTAGACCGAGACTACCGGCCGACGGCGCATGCGCTCGAACTTCACGACGCCGTCGATCAGGGAGAAGAGCGTGTCGTCGTTGCCCCGGCCCACGTTACGGCCCGGGTGGAACTTGGTGCCACGCTGCCGGACGAGAATCCCGCCCGCGTTCACGGCCTGGCCGCCGAACCGCTTGACCCCGAGGTACTGCGGGTTGCTGTCGCGGCCGTTTCGGCTGGAACCTACGCCTTTTTTATGTGCCATCGTTGATCCCCGTGGTGTCCGTCAGAGGAGCGCCGCGCTCAGAGCGCGACGTCGTCGATGCGGACCTCGGTGAAGTTCTGTCGGTGGCCCTGCTTCTTCCGGTAGCCCTTCCGACGCTTCCGCTTGAACACGATGACCTTCTTCCCCCGCCCATGGCGGAGGACCTCGGCCGTGACGGAAGCACCGTCGACGGTGGGTGTCCCGACCTTGACCGCATCCTCGCCGTCGCCGGCCAGGAGTACGTGGTCGAAGGTGATCGTCTCGCCGGGCTCAGCCACGAGGCTGGGCACACGGAGCTTGGCGCCGGGTTCGGCGCGGAACTGCTTCCCACCAGTCTGAAATACCGCGTACATGCCTACGATTCCCGATCAGGGTCCGATCTCGGTGCAGAGCCTGTAAATTTCGGCCTTCGAGCCGGAACGGTCAAGGCGTGGGGGTCAAACCGAGACGTATTTGTCCGTCACGTCGGTTTCGGCCGGCCCCGACAGCAGCCGGAACTCGTCCTGCCGCATGAGGGGGTCGTCGCGCATCTCGAGGGCCAGGTTGGTGCGCTTGCGGAGCCGCTTCAGGAAGTCGGGCTCCTCTTCGATGACCTGGAGGGCCACCTCGGGATGCACCCGGATGATCAGCGCCTTCTCGTTGTTCGCGCCCGCCACCCGACGGAGGCTCCGCTCGATGCGCCGGACCACGGTGGCCGGCGTGTAGACCCGCCCCGCCCCGCCGCACGAGCCGCACTCCTCGGTCAGGGACTGGAACAGCGAGGGCCGGACGCGCTGACGCGTCATCTCCACGAGCCCCAGGTTGGACACCTCGAAGGCCTTGGTGCGGGCCCGGTCCCTGCCCAGGTGACTCCGGAGTTCGTGGATGACCTTGTCGCGGTTCTCCTGGGACTCCATGTCGATGAAGTCCACCACGATGATCCCGCCCACGTCGCGGAGGCGAAGCTGCTTCGCGATCTCCCGGGCGGCGTCGAGGTTCGTGCGGAGGATGGTCTCTTCCGGGTCCTTCTTGCCCTTGCCGGTGAACCGCCCGGTGTTGACGTCGATGGACACCAGGGCCTCGGTGGGCTGGATCACGATGTGTCCGCCGGACTTCAGGCCCACCTTCGGCCGGAAGGCCGCCTGGATCTCCTCCTCCACGTCGTACTGGTCGAAGAGCGGCACGTCGCCGCCGTGGAAGTGGACCCGGTCCATCAGGCTGGGATCCACGCTCTCCACGTACTCCACGATCTCGTCGTAGATGGCGCGGTTGTCGATGCGCAGGGCGTCGAACTTGTCGCTGAAGAGATCGCGGATGACCCCGCTGATGAGCTTGGCCTCGCGCTGGATCAGGGCGGGCGCGCCGTCCACCGCCCGGCGGCGCTCCTCGATCTTCTCCCACGCGCCGTGCAGGCGCTCGAACTCGGCCTTGAGGCGGGCCTGGTTGACCTCCTCGCTCACCGTCCGGACGATGATGCCGCCCGAGTTCGGAGGCAGGATCTCCTTGGCCATCTTCCGCAGGCGGCTGCGCTGCTCGCGGCCCTCGATCTTGCGGCTGATGCCCACGTGGGTGGAGTCGGGCATGAAGACCAGGAACCGGCCCGCCATGGAGATCTGCGCCGTCAGCCTCGGGCCCTTGGTTCCGATGGGCTCCTTGGTGACCTGGACCAGGATCTCCTGGCCCTTCTGCACGTGTTCCTGGATGGGTGGGTACTTCCGGGGTCGCCGTCGGCGCCCGCCCCCGTTGCCGTTGCCGTTGTCGTCGTCGTCCACGTCTTCTTCGTCGAAGTTGACGTCGGACACGTGGAGGAAGCCGGCCTTGTCGGTGCCGATGTCCACGAAGGCGGCCTGGATGCCCGGAAGGACGGCCTCGACCTTCCCGAGGTAGATGTCGCCGACGAGGCGGCTCTGGTCCGGACGGTCGAGCATGAGCTCGACCAACTGTTTGTCTTCCATGAGGGCGACCCAGGACTCCTGGGGGGTCGCGCTCACGAGGATTTCCCTTCTCAAGTGTTTGTTCTCCGATCCCGGCCGAGTCCCGGGACTCCCGTCCGGACGCCGTTCGCGTCCCGGCCCCGCTCCCGCCCCGATACGTGGGACGTGGGCGGAAACCGGCGACCGTCGGACGCCCGGTGACCAGGGGCGGTGCGACCCGTGCCCGCGGGGAAGGTCCCCTCGCGGACGCCGGGCGCCTACCGCACCGGCTCGACCGTCAGCTCGTGTGTGCTCCGGCCGCCTCGCGGGCAGCCGGTGCCGGGGACTGCAACGTGGGGTCGGCCAGCACCTGCGTCAGAACGTGACGGGCGATGACCAACCGTTGGATCTCGCTGGTTCCTTCTCCGATTTCACAGATCTTGGCGTCGCGCATCATGCGCTCCACCGGGTATTCGCTCGTGTATCCCGCGCCCCCCATGCACTGGATGGCGTCGAGGGAGGCACGCATGGCCAGCTCGGAACAGTAGAGCTTGGCCATGGCGGCTTCCTTTCCGAAGGGCCGCCCCTGGTCCTTCAGCCAGGCGGCGTGGTAGGTCAGGTGCCGCCCCGCCTCGATCTCCGTGGCGATGTCCGCCAGCCGGAACTGGATCTGCTGGAAGTCCCAGACCTTCTGGCCGAACTGCTCCCGCTCGTTGGTGTAGCGCACGGCCGCCTCCCAGGCGCCGTGGGCCAGTCCGAGCGAGAGGGCGGCCACACCGATCCGGCCGGCGTCGAGGGTCTTCATGAAGTTGATGAAGCCCTCGCCCTCCTCGCCGACGCGTTGGTCCGACGGGACGAACGCGTTGTCCATGAGGAGCTCGCGGGTGTCGGATGCCCGCCACCCCATCTTGTCCTCCTTCTTCCCGGCCGTGAAGCCCTCCACGAACGGGAGGTCCTCCTTGTGGCCGAAGCCGACCCGGCGGGCTTCGTCCAGGTCCACCGTGGGCTTGCACATGATGAAGCTGGAGATGCCGCGCGCGCCGGCGTCCGGGTCGGTGACCGCGGTGACGATGAAGATCTCGCCGACCCCGGCGTGGGTGATGAAGATCTTCGAGCCGTTGATCCGGTAGCCGTCGCCCTCCGGGACGGCCCGCGTGCGCGTTCCCGAGGCGTCGGAGCCGGCGCCGGGCTCGGTCAGACCGAAGCCACCGAGCACCTCGCCCCCGGCCAGGGGGGGAAGGAACCGCCGCTTCTGGTCCTCGCTTCCGAACGCGAGGATCGGCGACGTGCCCAGCGTGGTGTGGGCCGACACGGTGATCGAATGGCTGGCGTCGAACTTGGCCAGCTCCTCGACCACGAGGATGTAGCTCATGTAGTCCAGGCCCATCCCGCCGTACTCCACGGGCACCGGAACGCCGAGGAGACCCATCTCGGCCATGGCCGCCACGTTCTCCCACGGAAACACGGACCGCTCGTCGAAGTCCCGGGCCACGGGTGCGATCCGCTCCTGGGCGAAGCGACGTACCGTCTCCTGGAGTCGGACGTGGTCGGCGGTCAGGTAGCGTTCCATGGCGTTCGGCTCTGTCAGCGTTCGAGGGACCCGCCCCCCCTGGCGGAGGTCGAGCATCGGTCGCACGACCCGCAGGCCGGCGACGCTTCCTCTCCAAAATAGGCGAGAAGGGCCTGCCGGCGACAATCGCGCCCCCGGGCATAGCACTGAACGGCCCGGAGCTTGGCCAGGGCGGCGCGTCGAAGCACGCCGGCCCGGGTCGGGCCGCCGCGGCGGCGGACTCCGACCCGCACGGACTGAGACCCGGAACCCCCGGCTCCGGTTCCGCCTCGGGACGCAGGGGCCCCGTCGGCCCCGTCGAGGACCCGGACGAGGCCGTCGCGGGCCAACGCGGCCAGCGCCGGCGCCACGTCGTCGGGCAGCCCACCGGACCCCAGCCAGGAGGCGCTCGTGGTGGGGTCCACCACCATCGTTCCGTCGGGGTCGACGGCCGTTCTCAGGCGGCGCAGGAACCGCCGGAGCTTCCGGCCCGAGGGGTGGGTGCGGTCGATGAAGGACCGGGCGAGCCGGGCGTCGTGGCGGTGGTGGAGCGCGACGCACCGGGCCGGCCGACCGTCGCGGCCCGCCCGACCTGCCTCCTGGTAGTACGCCTCGAGGGTTCCCGGTAGCTGGACGTGGGCCACAAGGCGGACGTCGGCCTTGTCGATGCCCATGCCGAACGCGTTGGTGGCCACGACGGCCCGGCACGCCCCTGCCATGAAGGCGCTCTGGACGCGGGTCCGCTCGTCCGCCTCCAGGCCGGCGTGGTACGACTCGGCACGGACGCCCCGGGACGCGAGCCCGTCGCGGACCGTCTCCACGGCCCGGCGCGTGGGCGCGTAGACGACGGCGGTGCCGGGGCAGGCGCGGAGCAGACGGTACACGAGGGCCACGCGATCGTCGCCGGGGCGGACCGGGACGACGGACCACTCCAGGTTGGGGCGATCGAACGACCGGACGACCACCCGGGGCGCCCGGAGGGCCAGGCTCGCGAGGATATCGGCCCGGACCCGGGGCGTGGCCGTTGCCGTGAGGGCCAGCACGGGAGCGCCCACCAGGCCCCGTACGGCGCCGATAGTGCGGTAGGCGGGCCGGAAGTCGTGGCCCCATTCGCTGATGCAGTGGGCCTCGTCGACGGCCACGAGCCGGATGTCCCAGGCCGTCAGGGCGGCCCGGAACGCCCCCGTCTCCAGCCGCTCCGGAGAGACGAACAGGGCGTCGACCTCCCCGCGGTCGACGGCGGCGATCACGGCGTCCCGTGCCGCGCGGTCCATCGTGGCGCTGAGGTGCGCCGCCCGGAGCCCCGCCTGGCGGGCCCGCCCCACCTGGTCCTCCATCAGGGAGATCAGGGGGGTGAGAATCAGGGTGAGACCGCCCAGGCACAGGGCCGGCACCTGGTAGCACACGCTCTTGCCCCCGCCGGTGGGAAGCACGCCAAGTGCGTCGCGGCCGTCCAGGACCGCCCGCACCAGGTCGAGCTGGCCGGGGCGGAAGCCGGGGTAGCCGAAGTGACGCCGCAGGACGGCCTCGGGGTCGGGCGCGTTCACGCCCCCACGATGGGCCCCGGGCCCGGGCGACCGAATGCGCGCCCGGGACCGTCGGCGCTCCCTCTATTCCTCCCGGAGCACCGTGACCGGGTCGACCCGGGTGGCCCGCACCGCCGGGATCCAGCACGCGGCCACGGCCACGAGGGCCAGGACCGCCGGACCCGCGAGGAACGTGACGGGATCCCGGGCGTCGATGCCGTAGAGCAGCGTCTCGAGGATGCCGGTCAGCGCCCAGGCGCCCCCGAGACCGAGGACCAGGCCCACGCCCGCCACACGCAGCCCCTCCGTCATGACGAGCTTCCGCACCGCGGCCGCCTGGGCCCCCATGGCCATCCGGATCCCCAGCTCGCGCCCGCGCTGCGTCACGGCATAGGACATGACCCCGTAGGTGCCCACCGCCGCCAGGAGCAGCGCGAGACCGGCGAAGCCGGCCAGCAGCGTGGTGAGGAACCGGGCCCGGGCCATGGCGCTTCCCATGACATCCGTCATGCTCTGGAGCCCGGACACCGGCAGCGTGGCGTCGCGGCCCCACACGATGCGCCGGACCGCCGGCCCGAACGCCGCGGGGTCGCCACGCGTGGACGCCACGAAGTTGATCGTGCGCGGGGGCCCGCCGAACAGCGGCGACTGGGGATAGTGGAAGTACAGCTCGGTGCCCACCGGCTCGTCGAGCCCCGCCTGCTTCACGTCGGCCACGACCCCCACGATCTCCATCCAGGGGGCGTTCCCGAAGCCCGGACGCAGGCGGCGGCCCAGGGCGCTCTGGCCGGGGTAGTACGCCCGGGCCAGGGTCTCGTTGACCAGGGCCACCGGCACGGCGCTGGCGTCGTCGGACGCCTGGAAGCCGCGGCCCTCCAGGATCTCGACGCCCATGGTCTCGAAGTAGTCGGGCGTGACCGTCTGGTAGAAATCGACGTTCTGCGGGGGCGAATCGGCCGTCTGGACGTAGCCTTCGAACTCCGTGTCGTTCGCGTTGAGCCGCCGGACCGGGGGGAGCCCCGACATGGCGGCGGCCCGCTCCACCCCGGGCTCCGCCTCGAGACGCTCCACGATCTCGCCCATGAACGCCTGCATGGCCTGGCCGTCGGGGTACCCGGCGGCCGGCAGGAATACCTGGAACGTCAGCTTCCCCTCGGGCTCGAATCCCGGCTCCACGGAGTGCAGGGCTCCGAGGCTCCGGATCATGAGGCCGGCGCCCACCGCCAGGATGAGGGCCAGGGCGGTCTCGCTGACCACGAGCAGCGACCGGAGACGGCGCTGGCCCGCAGACGACGTGGACCGCGTCCCACCGTCCCGCAGTACACCTGCGAGGTTGCGGGTCACCACGTGGCGCGTCGGGGCCAGACCGAAGAAGACACCCGTGGCCACGGCGATGGCGGTGGTGAAGAGCAGCACCGTGCCGTCGAGGCCGACCTCCGAGAGCCGTGGCAGGTCTCCGGGGCTGGCCGCCCGGAGCAGGTCCAGCGATCCGAGGGCCATGAGCGTGCCCAGCCCGGCCCCTGCCAGGGACAGGACCACGCCCTCGGTCAGGAACTGACGGAGCAACCGCCCGTGTCCCGCGCCCATGGCCGCCCGCACGGCCACTTCCTTGTGCCGATCCTGGGCCCGGGCCAGAAGCAGGTTGGCCACGTTCGCGCAGGCGATGAGCAGGACGAATCCGACGGCACCGAGGAGCACGAGCAACGCCGGCCGGACATCACCGACGACCTCCTCGTGGAGCTCCACCAGGTGGAGCGGGTGGTTCTCCGTGGACACGTGGCCGGCCTGGACCTCGTCGGGCCAGCGGGCCACGAAGGCCTCCAGTTCCCGTTGCGCCCCTTCGTGGGTCACGCCGTCGGCCAGCCGCCCGACCAGGAAGAGGAAGTGCGAGCCGTGGTTGCTCCGATTCGT
Source organism: Longimicrobiales bacterium (assembly GCA_040216925.1). Taxonomy (GTDB): domain Bacteria; phylum Gemmatimonadota; class Gemmatimonadetes; order Longimicrobiales; family Gaopeijiaceae; genus JAJCZZ01. The sequence continues at coordinate 72,998 of JAVJOF010000021.1, read as the reverse complement.
CCAGTCCAGTTGGAGCGGCAACCAGATCTCCGCACCGGACTCGTCGACGTCGAAGCCCTCGGGCATGACGCCGATGACCGTCGTGGTCGTTCCGTTGACGTCGATGGACCGCCCGACGATACCCGGATCCCGGCCGAACGACCGGGTCCAGAGCTCGGTGGACAGGACGGCCACGGACGCGCCTCCGGGCCGGTCCTCGTCGGGTCCGAAGTGCCGGCCCCGGACCGGCTCCACCCCGAGCGCCTGGAAGAGCTGCCACGAGGCCGCGGCGGCGTCGACACGCTCGGGCTGCTCGTCCGCGCCGATGCTGGCCTGGAACGCGGTGTACGCCCCGAGCGACTCGAACGTCCGCATCCGCTCGGAGATCTCCATGTACTCCGGCGGGGAGATCCAGAAGCTCTCGAAGCCCATGCTCGGGAACGACGACGTGAGCAACACGAGCCGCTCCGAGTCGGGGTAGTCCAGCGGCTCCAGCACCACCCCGTTCACGACGCTGAAGATGGCCGTGTTGGCCCCGATCCCGAGCCCGAGGGTGAGTACGGCCACCACCGTGAACCCCGGTCGGCGCAGGAGACCCCGCACCGCGTGCGTCACTTCCTTCATCCACCCGTCCATGGTCATCCCCTCGAAGCGGAACGTCACGGCCGCGCGGGCGATCCCCAACGCGACCCCCAGGAGCTCGCCGGTACCCGCGCCGGCCGCCCGTACGTCGTCGATGTCGGCGTGCCACTCGTCGCGCCAGCGGGCCCGCTCGGCCCACGGTACGAGAAGGCTCACCAGATGGAGCCACCCACTGAGGAGCCGGACGATCACCCGCCCCCCGCCCCCGCCGGGTCCACGTCGAGGCCGCCGGCCAGCAACCGGGCGGTGTTGGCCAGGCGCTGCCGGGCTTCTTCGGACAGGACCACGCCCCGTCGCGTCAGCGCGTAGACCCGTCGGCGGCGCCGACCCGCGGCCCTCGCGGCGTCCTCGTCCTCCCACGTGGATTCCACGGCACCCTCCCGCTCGAGGCGCCGGAGCACCGGGTACACGGTGCCGCTCTGCAGATCGGTCATGTCCATGATCTGGAAGCCGTGGCACGCTCCCGAGGCGAGGGCCTGAAGGGTGAGCGCGGTGGCGTGGGTCAGTCGGATCGGTGTCATGACGGAGCCGGTTCCAGTGTCTATCTCGACATATCGTTCTCTACACACCACCGGTACGACTGGAGGTCCCGCATAGTTTCACCACCGGTACAGGAAGTTGATGATCGGGAAGACGTGGTCGAATCCACGGTCGTCGACGACGGCGGCCACGCCGAGGTCGGCGCTCAGGCGGTCGCCGAAGAAGCGAGGGCCGAACGTGAGCAGGGCGGCCTCCGACGTGACGTAGTTCTCGGTCATGAGCTTGACCGAGCGGGAGACCCGCGCCTCGGCTCCCAGCAGGAACGCCGGCTCGTCCCCCAGCCCGCTGTCGAACCACGGCAGCAGTGCCCCCGCCGTGACGGCCGCGTCCCGGGATCCGGCCGTGATCACGGCGTACCCGACGCCGAAGTCGTCGTCGCTCGAGAAGAAGCTCAGGGCGCCCACGGCCACGTCCACGTGGGGGCCGGTGCCGGGAATGCGGAGCTTGGGAGCCAGGTAGAAGATGCCCTCGTCGAGAAGTTCGCCGAGGATGGGGGCACCCCCCGCCAGGGTGAGCCAATCCGTGACCCCGACCCCGGCCAGCGGGAAGAAGAGCTCGTAGACGCCCACGTACCCCCGGCCCTGGGGGAGCGTCCGGGCCGTCGGCCCCAGGAAGAGGCTGGTGCGGTTCGGGTCTTCGGGCCAGTACACCCCGTCCACGCTCCGTCCCGTCGTCAACGGGCGGATCTCCTGCACCCGCCCCGCGGCGACTTCGAGGACGTCGCCCGACGGCAGAAGAAGCCGGAGGGGATCTCCCCGCGAGAGGATGCGGGCCCGCACCACCCCGCCGTCGTGGAGGACGATCTCGACCAGGGCGGTGGTGTCGGCCGGGGTGGGAGCCTGGGCGGCCAGGGCCGGCGGCGCCACGGCCAGACCTGCGGGGAGGAAGGCGGCGAGGAGGGCGGCCTTCAGGATCGGGAGTCGGGTGCCACGTGCATGTCGACGGTTCATGGGCGGAAATGTGTCCGCCGACCCGCCTTGCGATCCGTACGAGCCCTTACGTAGACGGGACGTAAACCCGGCGGAACGTCACGTCACGCCAGGGGGATGGGTCCGTCACGACGCAGGAGGAGCCAGGTCACGGGACCCGCCACCGACCGATGGGGGGCGAAGCGCCGGGTCAGGAACCGGCCGCGTCGTCGCCGGAGCCCTCCGGGCCGCCCGCGTCGACGTCTTCCTCCGCGTGGGGGAGGAACCGCACCAGCATCCCCAGGATCAACACCACCGTGGCCACGGCCAGCACCCAGCCCTCGTCCAGGTACATGCCTCCCAGCGCCAGGATCGCGCCGACGGTGAACAGCCGGACCTTCCACTCGAGGTAGGGCCCGGCCCGCTGGGACCGGTCCGGACGGAACACGGCGTCAGCCCTTCGCCGAACGCTCTAGGAAGGCGCGCACGCCCTCCCGGCAGGCCGGGGTGAGGCGCGCCTGGGCGTTGACCTCGGCCCCCTCGGCGATGCCCTCTTCGAAGCTCATCCCGTCCAGGCCGTACAGGAGACCCTTGGTGAGTTCGAGGGCGGAGGCCGGCCTGGCCGCCAGGTCGGACAGGAAGGCCCCGACGTCCTCCGCGAACGTGGCCGCGGGCAGGAGCCGGTTGACCAGGCCGATCCGGTGGGCCTCGCGGGCATCGATCCGGTGCCCGCCGGAGACCAGGTCGAAGGCGACGCCCTCGCCGACCTTCCGGCGGAGAATGGCCATGACCATGGCGGGTACGAACCCGAGATGGACCTCCGGATAGCCGAACTGCGCGTCCTCGTGGGCCAGGATGAGGTCGCAGGCGGTGGCCAGCCCGCAGCCTCCGGCCAGGGCACGCCCGTGCACCACCGCCACGATCGGTCGCGGATGGTCCCGCATGGTGGTGAACAACCGGCCGAGATGCATCGCGTCGGCCACGTTCTCGTCGTGGGTCATGCCTGCGGCGATGCGTTCCAGTTCGGCCAGGTCGGCCCCGGAGCAGAAATCCTTCCCCGCGCCGCGGAGCGCCACCACCCGCACGCGGTCGTCCGTGGCGGCCCGTCGGAGCGCGGCGTGGAGTGCCGCCACGAGGGTCCCGTTCAGGGCGTTGCGCTTGTCGGGCCGGGCCAGCGTGAGGGTGCAGACGCCGCCGGAGATCGCCTCCTGGAGCACCCCTGCCCCGCCGCGGTCCGCAGCGCCTTCAGCCACCGTACTGCTCCACCGTCCAGTCCGCGGGCACACGCCCCCGGCCGCGGACGGCCTCGGCCACGTCGTCGGGCACCTCGATCTCGATGCGCAGGAGTCCGGTGCTGAAGACCTTGCCCTGGGCGTCGTTCATGAGGGAGAGCGTGCCGCCCCCGCCGAGGGCTCCGTGAAGCAGGAAGTTCAGGGCACCGAGGTTGGGCAGCTCGAACCGCTCCACGTCGCCTCGCACCATCGACCCGAAGTGGGCCTTCACCCGGGCCGGGGTGAGCTGTTCGCGAAGGAGCGCGTAGTGGGCCGGATCGTAGGCGATGACCCCGACGTTGGCGGTGTCGCCCTTGTCCCCGGAACGGGCGTGGGCCAGGTCGACCAGTTGTACCGTGCTCATACGTCGCGTACCTCCACCACCAGATGGGGCTGGACGGCCTCCTTGCGGATGAGGGCCGGCCAGTAGGCCATGATCTCCTGGACCCGGGGGCGACCGCCGGCGAAGCCCGTGACCGACGGCGGACCCGTCAGCACCAGAGGCGCGATCTCGCGGGAGAACCGCTCGACCGCCTGGCGGTCGCGGCCCCGGACCCCGATGCGGAGTTGCACCTCGGGAAGGTCCGCAGGAGGCTCGCCCACCAGGGGACCGTGCGTGGAATCCCAGCCCACCAGTTCGGTGCGGATCTCGTCGAACTCCAGGCCCAACCGGTCCATCCGCTGCCGGAGGATCCGGTCCGCGGCCCGGGCCTTGGCGGCCGCGTCGGGCCACGCGTACGTCAGGGTGCCCGTGGCCTTCCATCCGTCCGCGTAGGCGATGGACACCTTGAGGAAGTCGGTGGCCGGCCCCCCGGTCACGCCGTGGACCTTCACCCGGTCGTTGCCCAGATCCTCGAGCTGGATGGACGTGAAGTCCGCCACCACGTCGGGCGTGATGTAGCTGGTCGGGTCGCCCATCTCGTAGAGGATCTGCTCGGCCACCGAGGCCCGGGTCACCCGCCCACCGGTGCCGGGGTGCTTCGTGACCACCAGGGTCCCGTCGGCGTGGGCCTCCACGATGGGAAAGCCGACCCGGGCCATGTCGGGCAGGGTCCACCAGTCGATCAGGCAGTTCCCGCCGGTGCACTGGGCGCCGCACTCGTTGATGTGGCCGGCCACGACACCCCGGGCGATCCGGTCGTGGTCGTCGGTGGCCCACCCGAACTCGTGCATCATGGGCCCGTAGGTCAGGGCCGTGTCGGTGCTGCGGCCGGTGACGATCACGTCCGCCCCCTTGCCGAGGGCCTCCACGATGGGCGTGGCGCCGATGTAGGCGTTGGCGCTCTGGACCCGCTCGCGCACCGACGCCAGCGGATCGCCGGTCTCCATGTTGGCCAGCTCGTGGCCCTCCGCCAGCAGGTCGTCGAGCCGGTCCATCAGGTCGTCGCCGGTGACGAGTCCGACCCGTGCCGTCCCGGCGACGCCCGCGCGGCGGCCCGCCTCGAGGAGTGCCTCGGCGCACCCGTCCGGATTCACTCCGCCGGCGTTGGTGACCACCCGCACGCCCTTCTCCACGCACGCCGGGAAGATCCGTTCCATCAACGGCACGAAGTCCCGGGCGTATCCCGCCGACGGGTCGCGGGCCCGCTGCTTCTGCATGATGGACATCGTGACCTCGGCCAGATAGTCCAGCATCAGGTAGTCGATGGGGCCGCCTTCGACCTGGCGCACCGGGGCGTCGAGGTCGTCGCCCCAGAAGCCCTGGCCGCTGGCGATGCGGATCACGTCTCGGTCAGCCATGTCGGCGCTCGTCCGTGCGGAGGTCGTGGAAGGTCGGAAGGAGGGCCCATCGGGCCATTCCGGCGCCCCGATTCCGGGCGCAGATTGTGTGCAGGGGGATCGGGGCGAAGCCCCCCAGGGGGGAGAAAGGGGTGGAAATCCGAGGCGCGCCGCCGCTCACACCACCCCCGGAGGCAGCTGGAAGGCCCCGACGTGGGGCCCCGTGTTCGTGCGGGCCGCGCGGAGCAGCAGCCCCAGCGCCGGGCGGATCTCCTCCGGCAGGACCACTTCATCCACGAACCCCCGGGCCGCGGCGAACCGGGCGTCGAGCTGCCGGTCGTACTCCGCCCGGACCTCGTCCATCTTCGTGGTCAGGTCCTCGTCCGGGACCTTCCCCTCGGCCTTCAGGCGGTCGAGCTGGGCGCTGAACAGCGCCATGACCGCGCTCTCCCCTTCCATCACCCCCATGCGACCGGTCGGGAGCGATAGGATGAAGTCCGGATCGAAGCCCTGGCCCGCCATGGCGTAGTAGCCGGCCCCCGAGGCGTGGTTGAGCGTCAGGACCAGCTTGGGCACGGTCGCGGTGGCCATGGCCTCGACGAACTGCGCGCCGGCCCGGATGATCCCTGAGTGCTCGGCCTCGGACCCCACCATGAAGCCCGACACGTCCTGGACGAACAGCAGAGGCGTCCGGTGGCGGTTCATGGTCTCGATGAAGTACGCCACCTTCCGGGCGCTCTCCGTGTAGACGATGCCGCCGAAGCGGGGCCGTCCGCCCTTGGGATCCTTGATCATGCTCCGGGCGTTGGCGATCACGCCCACCGGGATCCCGTCCACGAAGCCGGTCCCACAGATCATCTCCCGGGCGTGGTCGGCCTGGAACTCGTCCAACCCTTCCCCGTCCAGGATCGTCTCGAGCACCGCGTGGGCGTCGTACGGGTGCCGGTGGTCCTCCGGCATCAGGTCGTGCAGTTCGTGGATCGAGCGCTTCGGCGCCGTGACCTCCCGCGTCGGGGGAACCGCGTCACGGGGAAGCTCGCCCACCAGCTGGCGGAGCTTCCGGAGGCAGGCCTCGTCGTCTTCCACCGCGTAGTGGGCCACCCCGTTCAGGGCGGTGTGGACCCCCGCCCCTCCCAGATCCTCGGCCTCGACCGACTCGCCTGTGGCGCCCTTCACCAGATTCGGACCGCCGAGCCCCATGAACGACGTGCCCTCGACCATGAGAATCACGTCGGACAACGCCGGCAGGTAGGCTCCCCCGGCGATGCAGGGCCCCATCACCGCCGCGAGCTGCGGGATGCGCAGGTACCGCCGCATGATGGAGTTGTAGTAGAAGATCCGCGCGGCGCCGTACTGCCCCGGGAACACCCCGCCCTGGTAGGGCAGATTGACCCCTGCCGAATCCACGAGATACACGATGGGGATCCGACACCGCATCGCGATCTCCTGGGCCCGGAGCATCTTGGTGATGGTCTCGGGCCACCACGAGCCGGCCTTCACCGTGGCGTCGTTGGCGATGACCACGGCCTCGCGCCCCTCGATGCGGCCCACCACCGTCACCACTCCGGCGCCGGGGGCCTGCCCGTCGTACAGGTCGTGGGCGACGAGGAGGCCGACCTCGACCACGGGCTCCCCCTCGTCGAGCAGGAGGTCGATCCGCTCCCGGGCGGTGAGCTTTCCCTGCTTGTGCTGCCGCTCGATCCGGCTGGAGCCCCCACCCTGGCGGAGTGCTTCCCGGAGTTCGCGGAGGCCGGCCGACAGCTCCGCGAGCCGTCCGTTCGGTTCGCCGCTCACGAGGCGACCGGCCTGGCCGAGGCCCCGTCGGACCGCGCGTCCGTCACGCCGTCTCCTTCTCGCGGGACGCGAACCACTCGCGGATGTAGGCGATGGCCTCCGTGGTGGGGGTGCCGGGGCCGAAGAGCCGGCCGATGCCCTGGTCGATCAGCGCGTCCACGTCCTCCTCCGGAATGATCCCCCCTCCGGTCAGGAGGATGTGGTCGGCGCCCGCCTCGTCGAGGAGCTTCTTCACCCGCGGAAAGAGCGTCATGTGGGCGCCGGACAGGATCGACATGGCCACGACGTCCACGTCTTCCTGGATCGCCGCCGCGACGACCATCTCCGGCGTCTGGTGGAGCCCCGTGTAGATGACCTCGAACCCGGCGTCACGGAAGGAACTGGCAATGACCTTGGCCCCGCGATCGTGGCCGTCCAGTCCCGGCTTGGCCACGAGTACCCTGATCGTTCGATGGTCGTCGGACATGAGTCTCCCTCACGAGGTGGACGAAAGCCCTGAAAGGTAGGAAAAAGAGGGGGCCCCGTCAGTTCCCGGCCGTTTGGGCCACCCACGCCGGAAGGTCGGCGAGGCGCTCCACGGTCGGTGCGACACCGGCGTGGATGCCGAACGGGTCCAGCAACACCCCCTGGAGGCCCGCGGCGGTGGCGCCGACGTAGTCGACGGGGAGCAGGTCGCCCACGTACAGGCAGGCGGCAGGCTCCAGTCCGAGGCGATGGCACCCTTCCAGGAAGATGGCCGGGTCCGGCTTGGTCACCCCCACGATCTCCGAGTCGAGAACGAACTCGAACCAACCCCGGAGGCCCACCCGTTCCAGAACCCCCTCGACGCGTCCGTCGGCGTTGGAGATCACCGCGAGGCGGATCCCGGCGTCGCGCAGTTCCTCCAGTGCTTCGAGGGTACCCGGCGCCACGTGGGTCCAGAGGTGATCGGCCCGGTGCGTGGCCCGGAGCGAGTCGCCGGCCGCACCGAGGAGCGCGGGCGGAACGCCGCTGTCCCGGAAGAGGCGAAGGAAGTACTCCCGCCACACTTCGGGCTCCGTGCCCGTGTGTCCGTCGGCGACCGCCGCGTGGATCAACCGGCGAGCGTCACGCTCCGCGTCGGCCACGGCCCGCGTCGTCACGGTCTCGGCACCCACGTTCCGGAGCAGGGCCGCCAGCCGTTCGGGGTCGACGTAGATGAGGGTGTTGCCCGCGTCGAAGAGCACGGCCTCGACCTGGCTCGCAGGGCGGGTCATCACCGCCCCCCCGCCGGAAGCACCGGCCGGTTGGACGGCTCCACTCCCGGTCGCGTTCCCGCATCGCCTTCGTCTGCTTCGCGAGGTGACCCCGACCGCGCCGCCGGCCAGAACACACGCACGATCGTCCCCTCGTCCACCCAGGTCTCCACCTCGACCGAGCCGCCGTTCTGGTTCGTGATCCCGTCGATCACCGACAGGCCGAGGCCCGTGCCGCGGCCCGGTGGCCGGGTCGTGAAGAACGGCTCGAAGATAGGCGACCGCGTCTCCTCGTCCATTCCCGTGCCGTCGTCTCCCACCCAGAACTCGACGTATCGGGACGGGACGGGAGACAGCGTCCGCCCCACCCAGGAACGCCCGCTCCCCGGACCCGACACGCCCAGGGTCACCGTGCCGCCGTCTTCCACGGCATCGCGGGCGTTCGTCACCAGATTCAGCAACACCTGACGCATCTGCTCCGGATCGGCGAACACCGGCTCCACCGACTCGTCCACGGCGCTGTTCAGGGTGATGGTGTCCGGAAGCAGCCGGCGGAGAAGGGGCAGGATGTCTTCGACCACCTGGTGCGGGCGCAGGCGCTGGGGGCGGATGACCTCCTTCCGGGCGAAGGAGATCAGGTGCTGGATCAGCTCCGTGGCCCTCCGCTGGGCGGTCAGGATGTCCCCGGCCAGGGCCGCCGTCTCCGGATCCGCATCGGCCGCCAGGAGTTCGCCCGACACGCCCACCACCGTCAGGAGGTTGTTGAAGTCGTGGGCCACGCCACCGGCCAGCCGCCCCATCGCCTCCAGCCGTCGGGCGTGCTCGAGTTGATCGCGGAGCATGCGTTCCCCGTCCTCCGCCCGCCGGCGCTCCGTCACGTCGCGCAGCGTCAAACGCCGGACGGCGTCTCCGTGTCCGGGTTCGAGGTCTCCCGATGTCACCTCCACCCAGGCGGTGCCGTAGGACGGGTCACGGAGCTTGGCCGGAAGGGTCCCCGGGCCGCCCTGCTCCACAAGCCGTCGCACCGCGGCCCCATCCCCTGCCACCAGGCGGGGGAGAACGTCCAGGATGGGGCGCCCGACGAGGCGGGACTCCGTCGAGCCCAGGAGTCGATCGGCCACCGGGTTGGACGACAGGATGCGCCCTTCCGTATCGAGTGCGAGGACCCCATCCGGCGCCTGGCGGATCAGATCGGACACGCGCCGCTCGCCCGCCCGGGCCGCGGCCGTAGCCCGGCGGAAGGCCCGGACGCCGAGCTGGATGACCGCAGCCGCGCTGAACATGCACAGGACCGTGATCACCAGCAGGTAGATCTCCCACCCCAGGTCCTGGCCCGGCACGCCCCACACGGTGTGGGACAGGGTCGTCATGACCGCCAGGGTGAGAGTGGACGCGCCTGCCATCCACAGCGCTCCCCGGCCGCCCGTGAGGAATCCCACGGCCATCACCACCACCGGAAAGATGATCAGCGACGAGCCCGTGACCCCCTCGAAGGGGATCGAGGAGTGGAGTTCCACCCAGATCGCGAAGAGCGCCAAGCCGACGCCGACCTCGAGGCGCCACCAGATCAGGAGACCGACGGAGACCGCGAGCGCCAGGGCCGTCAGCGCCTGGCCGACGAGGCTGACCACGCGGTCGGGCGTCAGGAGGAGGTTGACGACGAAGATCGCCGTGTACCCCATCGTGGCGATGCCCGCGGCCCACAGCGCCCAGCGGCGCAGCTCGTCCCGACCCAGCCACGCAAGGCCGTCCGCCGCCTCTCCGCCGGTCAACGAACGGGAGCCCGACCACGTCGCGGCTTCGGCTCCCTCGGTTCCCGGGCGGCGCGGCGGCGAGAGGTCGGCGTTCATCGAGGGAGGATACCGCGCGGAGTCGGGTCGGGTCCACTGTCGCGCGCGGCGCGGCTCGCCGCGGGGCGGCAGCCGGTGGCGGGCACCGGTGGGGCCAGGGCCCTGGAGTGGCTGGCGGTGGTCGGGATGCTCGTAGCGGGCATCGCGGGCATGTGGGGATCGGAGCTCGTCGTCATCAGCGCCGGCGGTCGCCCCGACGAAGTGGAGCGACGGAGCCGGGCCCGGCTCCGGGCGTTCGAGGTGGACGAGCTGCCCCCCGGAGCCGAGGACGTCAGGGCCGCCGTCCGCACGTCGGAAGGGATCGCCTGCGGCCGGGACGCCCCCCGTAGGCACCCGTTCGCGGGCAGCAGGCGCGTCCGCTCGTGATGGTCAGCCAGCGAAGCGTCGACCTGCGTCCTTGTGGTCCCGCCCTCGAGCGTCGACCCGCGTCCTGGTGGTCCCACCCTCGACCGGTCGGGTGGGTGGGAACGATGGCTCCCTCCCCGCGCCGCAGGAATGGCCGGATCGGCCAGGGGATCCCACCACGCCCCTGCCCCGCCCACCAGGGTCCAGCGAAGCGCCGACCCGCCCGCCACAAACGCCCAGGAAATCCCACCCTACCCGGTCTGGGGGCGCGCAGCTCGGATGCAGCAGCGGGTACCCGCGCGAAGCGTGGGTGGGGCAAGGCGAGCGAAACGAGGAGTAGCAGCGCTCAGGGGCCGAGCCGGGCCGTGGAGTGGGCCGCGCGCAGGGGGCTCGCCCGGTCAGGGCAGGAACGACGACGAGGCGTAGCTGGCTACGGCGAGGAGGAGAGACGCAGCATCAGCGGAGCGATCCCCATGCGCCCTTCGGGTTGCGGCAGCAACGCGACCCGCTCCACGACCCGGTTCGGCCCCAGCGCAGTGAATCGAGTCCACCGCCCAACGACCTCCTGCGCCGAGATCCGCGCCCCGCCTAGAAGAAGACGGGTTCTCGGTAGGCGCCAAAGACCTCCTCCATCGCATGGCGGATCTCGTAGAGCGTGCAGTAGGCGCGGGCGCAGTCGAGGATCCGGGGCACCACGTTCTGGTCGCCCCGGCACGCCTCCGTCAGCGCGGCCAGCGTCTCGGACACACGGGCGTCGTCCCGGCGCTCGCGGAGCGCCGCCATGCTGGCCACCTGCCGCTCCTCCACGTCCTTGTCGATGCGGAGCACGTCGATCTCGACCTTCTCCGAGCCGTCGGTGAACTCGTTGACTCCGACGACCACGCGCTGGTTGGCCTCGATCTCGCGCTGCTGGCGCATGGCGCTCCGGGCGATCTCCTGCTGGAACCAGCCCTCCTCGATGCCCGGCACAACGCCGCCCATGGTGTCGATTTCCTCGAAGATGCCCATGGCTTCCGCCTCGAGTTCGTCGGTCAACGTCTCCACGTAGTACGAGCCCGCCAGCGGATCGATGGAGTTGGGCACGCCGGACTCGTAGGCCAGGATCTGCTGCGTCCGCAGCGCGATCCGCACGGCCTTCTCGGTGGGCAACGCCAGGGTCTCGTCCATCGAGTTGGTGTGGAGCGACTGGGTGCCGCCCAGCGCCGCGGCCATGGCCTGGTAGGCCACCCGGACGATGTTGTTCTCCGGCTGCTGCGCGGTCAGGCTGACTCCCGCCGTCTGGGCGTGCGTCCGCAGGCGCCAGCTCTCGGGGTTCTTCGCCCCGTAGCGCTCCTTCATGCCCCGGGCCCAGATCCGCCGGGCCGCCCGGAACTTGGCGATCTCCTCGAAGAAGTCGTTGTGCACGTCGAAGAAGAACGACAGGCGCGGCGCGAACGCATCGACGTCGAGCCCCGCTGCGATCCCCCGCTCCACGTACTCGAAGCCGTTGCGGAGCGTGAACGCCAGCTCCTGCCCCGCCGTGGCCCCCGCCTCCCGGATGTGGTATCCGGAAATCGAGATCGGGTTGTACTTCGGGGCGTGCTCGCTGCACCACCCGAACATGTCCACGATGCAGCGGAGCGCCGGCTCGGGCGGGAAGACCCACGCGTGCTGCGCCTGGTACTCCTTGAGGATGTCGTTCTGGACGGTCCCACGCAGGACCGACGGATCGACCCCCTGCTTCTCCGCGGCGGCCACGTAGAAGCAGAACAGGATGACCGCAGGCCCGTTGATGGTCATGGACACGGACACCTTGTCCAGGGGGATGCCCTCGAACAGGCGCTCCATGTCGGCCAGGCTGGAAATGGCCACGCCGCACACTCCCACCTCGCCGAGAGACCGGGGATGGTCGGAGTCGTACCCCATGAGCGTGGGGAAGTCGAACGCGACGCTCAGCCCCGTCTGGCCGTTGGCCAGGAGGTAGTGGTACCGCTGATTCGTCTCCTCGGCGGTGGCGAAGCCGGCGAACTGCCGCATGGTCCACAGCCGGGTCCGGTACATGGTGGCGTACGGACCGCGGGTGAACGGGTACTCGCCGGGCAGCCCAAGCTCGTCCGACGGCGACGGAGCGTCGATCCGGTCGAGTTCGGTGTAGAGCGGCTTGACCTCACGGCCCGAGATCGACGTGAACGGCGTGTCGTCGCGGGTGGGCGTGGCGGCGGCGGCCTCGTTCCATTCGGCCAGGCGGGCCCGGAGGTCGGCGAGCTCGGCCTCCTTGCGACGGACGGCTTCGGCCAGGTCGGTGGGCGTGGTCACGTCCTTCTCTATGGTCGACATCCGTCGCTCCTGTGCGGCTTCGGGGGGTCCGGCTATAGGGGAAGATGTCAGGGGCCGACGACGGGGGTCAACGCGCCGCCTGCCCACCGACCAGGCTGTGGAGGATCTCCGCCGCCACCGAGTAGGGGGTGGCATCTCCCTCCTGGATCCCGTCCAGGCCGCGTTCGAGGAGGTCGCCGACGACCGGAGAACGCCACGCGATGCGCCGCAGCTCGCGGTCCACCACGTCCCGCACCCGGATCCGCGCACGGGCCCGACGGCGGCGTTCCAACTCGCCGGAATCCGCCAGCCACGTCCGGTGGTTCTCGACGGCCTCCAGCAGCTCGGGCACGCCGTCGCCCTCGTGGGCCACCGTCTTGAGCACGGGAATCGTCCACCCGCCCTCGACCGGCGCGGCGTCGGTGGTGCGCTCCTTCCGCATCGCCTTGCCCAGGTCCACGCCGTGGTGCGCCGGGATGTCCTTGAGGGCGTTCCCGGCCCGGAGGTGGATCGCCTGACGGATCTCCTTGAGCAACCGGTCGGCTCCGGGGCGGTCCGCCTTGTTCACGACGAAGATGTCGGCGATCTCCATCAGCCCCGCCTTCATGGCCTGGATCCCGTCGCCCGACTCCGGTACGAGCACGACGATGACCGTGTCGGCGGCCGCCGTGATCTCCAGCTCCGTCTGGCCCACGCCGACGGTCTCCACCAGTACCCGGTCGAAGCGGTACCCGTCCATGAGGTCGATGACCTCCTTGGTGGTGGTGGCCAGCCCACCGAGGGATCCCCGGGTGGCCATGGAGCGGATGAAGATGCCCGGGTCGGTGGCCAGGTCGTTCATCCGGATCCGGTCGCCGAGGAGCGCGCCGCCGGAGTAGGGGCTCGTCGGATCGACGGCCACCACGCCGACCTGGTCGTCGGCCTGCCGGTACGCCGTGGCCGCCGCGGCCACCAGGCTGGACTTGCCCGCCCCGGGAGGGCCGGTGAAGCCGATCCGCTGACTGGCCGGTCCGGAGGCCAGGACCGCGTGGAGCAGCGCCTGGAAGCCGGGCCGTTCGTTCTCGACCACGGAGATGGCGCGGGCCAGGGCCAGGGTCTGGCGGGCGCGGAAACGCTCCAGGAGCGCCGCCATGGAATCGTCGAGCTGCGTGGTTACCGCCATTCGTCGGGTCGGATGCCCCGGGCGTGCCGGAGGGGGTTCTCGAGGAGGTGGGTCGGAAGGAACAGGACCACCACGAACATGACCAGGGACACGAGCAGGCCCGCCCCCAGGAGCCACCAGTTCCGCAACGCCAGGAACAGGATGGAGCTGATGACGGCGGTGGCCGTGGCGAAGATGCTGAGGAGCAGCCTCCGCGCCTGGAGGTGGAGGAACCGCTCCTGCGACTGTACGTCCCGGGGATGCACGCGGACGCGGAGTTCCTCCCGTTCCGCCCGGCCCACCAGGTCGCGGAGCGAGCGCACCACGGACTGGGCCTCGTCCAGGAAGCTCTTGGCCACCTGCACGGGCTGCTGTCCCGCCGACCGGATGAGGTCGGTCTGGTTCTCCTTGACCACGGCCTTGATGAACGACAGGCCGTCGAAGTTGGCGTCGTAGTGGAACGCCAGCCCTTCGATCAGGGCCGAGGTGCGGAAGAAATACACAAGTTCCTGCGGCAGCACGACGGGCCACGTGTAGAAGGTGTCCAGCAGCTCCGTGAGCACCTCCTCCACGATGCGCTGGGGGTTGGTGGTCCGGGCCCGTTCGACGATCCGCAGGATCTCGGTGGCCGCCTCGCGGATCTCACCCCGGGAGACCTCGGGACTGATCATTCCGAGGCGGTACATCTCGTTGATGACGCCGTCGATGTCTTCCCGGCCCACGGCCAGGGCCGTCGAGAGGATGGCCTCCCGGGTCCAGCGCGGGACCTCCAGGACCGAGCCCCAGTCCAGGAGCACCAGCGTGCCGTCGTCCTGAACCAGGAGGTTCCCGGGATGGGGGTCGGCGTGCATGAAGCCGTCCACCATCATCATGCGCATGTAGGTGCCGGTCAGCGTCTGCATGACGGACCGGAAGGTGAGGCGTCCGGCCCGGAACTGGTCGTGGAGCCGGTCGATCTTGGTGCCCTGGATGTACTCCATGACCAGGACGCGCCTCCGGGTGAAGCGCTCCACCACGCGCGGCGCCCGGACCTTCCGCTCGTCCCGGAAGAACCGCCGGAACCGCGCGATGTTCTCGGCCTCCATCCGGAAGTCCATCTCGTCGCGGACCCGCACGCTGAACTCGCGCACCACGTTCGTCAGGGCCCGGACGTGGTGGTTCGGGAACAGGATGTTCAGCCAGTACAGGAGGCGGAACGAGATGTCCAGGTCCAGCGCCACGGCACGCTCGACTCCGGGCCGGAGCACCTTGACCACCACGTCCTGGCCGTCCACCCGACCGCGGTGCACCTGCCCCAGCGAGGCGGCGGCCACCGGCTCCATCTGGAAGTCCTGGAAGAGCTGGTCCGCCGGAGCGCCGAGTTCCTCCTGGATCACCGCGAGGATGGCCTCCGACGGATCGGCCGGGACCTGGTCCTGGAGCTTGCCGATCTCCGAGAGATAGGGCTCCGGAAGGATGTCGGCCCGGGCGCTGAAGAGCTGGGCGAGCTTCACGAACGTCGGGCCGAGGCGCGCGAGCCGCGCCGACAGCCGTTCCGCCCGACGGCGGTGATGCTCCGCGGTGCGGGTGGCCGGCCGACCGAAGAGGATCCAGCTCCGCCGGTCACGCAGGAACGCGATCACGAAGGGGCTCAGACGGAACAGGACCGAAAACGAGCGGGCGAGGCGTTTCATCCGGGACCTACAGGAGAAGCCGGGACGCGAGACCCAGCAGCAGGAAGAAGCCGCAGAGGTCCGTCAGCGTGTGCACGAACACGGACGACGCCACGGACGGGTCCACGCCGAGCCGGTCGAGGGTGGTGGGGATGAACGCCCCTGCGAACCCCGCCACGACCTGGTTGCCCCACATGGCCAGCATGACCACGACGCCGAGCATGGGGTCCGCATCCGGGATCGCCAGGGCGATGCCCGCCAGACCGACGCCCAGGACCGCGCCGTTGACCAGCCCCACCAGGATCTCCTTGCCCACGGCCTCGCTGGCGCCCCGGTTCCCCTCCAGGGTGAGCCGACGGATGGTGATGGCCAGCGACTGCGTGCCGGAGCTTCCCCCGAGCGCGGCGATGATCGGGGCGATGAACGCCAGGAGCGTCAGTTCCGCGATGGTGCCTTCGTAGATGAGGATCACCGACGCGGCCATGGCGGCCGTGAGGAGGTTCAGCACCAGCCAGGGGAGCCGGGTGCGCACCGACTCCGTCCACGAATGGCGCAGTTCCTCCTCGTCGCTGATGCCGGCCAGCTTCAGGATGTCCTCGGTCTGCTCGGCCTCGATGACGTCGATGACGTCGTCGAACGTGATCCGGCCGAGAAGCACGCCCCCGGGCCCCACCACCGGCAGCGACGCGAGGTTGTACCGCCCGATCAGCCGGCCGACCTCCTCCTGATCGACGTGGGGTTCCACGGAGGTGATCACGGGCTCCACGAGGTGCTCGACCCGCTCCTCGGTGTCGGCCGTGACCAGGTGGTCGAGGCGCACCGTGCCCAGGAGCCGCCCCTGGGCGTCCACCACGAACACCGTGTAGAAGTCCTCGACCTCCCGCCCCTGCTCCCGGACCGCGACGAGGGCCTCGCCGGCGGTCAATGTGGCCACCACCGACACGAACTCGGTGGTCATGAGGCCACCCGCCGACTCGTCGTCGTACTCCAGGAGGCCCCGCAGCTCGCCGGCGTCCTCCACCGGGAGGGCGGCCAGGAGCCGGCTTCGCTCGGCGGGCTCCAGCTCGCCGATCAGGTCGACCGCGTCGTCGTCGGCCAGTTCCTGGAGGAGCTGCGCTCCCTTGAAGGGGTCGAGGGCGGCCAGGAGGTCCCGGCCGTCCTCCTCCTCCATCTCCGCCAGGGCCTCGGACGCCAGCTCCACGCTCAGGGAGGAGAGCAGTTCGATCTGCTGGGCCTCGTCGCCGAGGGCCTCCACCATGTCCGCGACGTCGGACGGGTGGAGGTCCTCGGCCAGTTCGCTCAGCCCCCGCATGTCTCCGCTGGACACGAGCGCCTCGATGCGCTCCTCCAACGGCCTCGGGTCGGCGCCGCTCATCCGGCCACCGGGGGCTGTCCGCCGGCCAGGACCGCAGCCACCATCCGCTCCTGGAGCGCGTACATGGGGCTGTCCACGCGCTCCGGGCCGTCCGGATGGTCGTGCCCCAGGACGTGGAGGGTGCCGTGCACCGCCAGGCGCACCAGTTCTTCCGAGAGGCCCACCTCCAGTTCGGCGGCCTGGCGCCGTGCCTGGTCGGCGCCGACGTAGATGTCGCCCAGAGGGGGACCTCCCTCGTCGGCCAGGTCGAAGGCGATGACGTCGGTCGGGCGGTCCTTGCCCAGGTACTCCAGGTTGAGCGCCTGGATCTCCGCGTCTGCGAGCAGCGTCAGGGACACCTCGGCGCGATCCACACCCTCGGCGGCCAGCGTGGCCCGCACGGCCCGCTCCAGCAGAGCCGCCACGGCACCGTCGGCACCGTTGACGGACACGTCCAGTTCGTCGTCGCTCACGCGCCCGACCCCGCGGCAGGCTCGTCGGGGCGGGCCGCCGTGGACCCGTCCGGCCGCGCCTCCGGCGCGGTCCGGTCGGAGGGCGACGCCGGAGCATCCGGATCGGCGGCGGCGTCCGGACCGGCTTCGGAGGGTGCGTCGGTGAGGTGCTTCGTGGCCGGATACTCGATCCGCCGGTGGAGCACCCCGCTCAGGATCTTCACGAACTGGTCCTTCACCGCCGCCACCTCCCGCAGGGTCAGCGGCGCGTCGTCGAGCTGGCCCTGGTTGATCTTGCCCTCGACCACCGTGTCGATGAGGTCGCGCACGCGGTCCGGCGTGGGGTCCTTCATGGCGCGGGTGGCGGACTCGCAGGAGTCCGCCAGCATCACGATGGCGGTCTCCCGGGATCGTGGCTTGGGCCCCGGATAGGAGAACCGGGCCACATCGACGTCGGTCCCGTGCTCTTCCCGGGCCTTCTCGTAGAAGAAGCCGATCTTCTGCGTCCCGTGGTGCTCGAGGATGAACTGCGCCACGACCTCCGGAACGCCGGCGTCCCGGGCCAGCCGCACGCCCTCGGTCACGTGCTCCTTCACGATGGCCGCGGAGGTCTCCGGCTTGAGCTTGTCGTGCGGATTCCGTCCGTCGGGCTGGTTCTCCACGAAGTAGTGGGGCTTCAGCATCTTGCCCACGTCGTGGTAGTAGACCCCGACCCGGCAAAGCAGCCCGTTGGCGCCGATGGCGTTGCAGGCGGCTTCGGAGAGGTTGGCCACGTTGATGGTGTGGGCGTAGGTGCCCGGCGCCTCGAGGGACAGGCGCTTGAGGAGGGGCCGCGTCGGATCCGCCCACTCCAGCAGGGTCTGGTCCGTGGTGATGCCGGTGAAGAGCTCGAACACCCACAGGAAGCCCATGGCCAGGAGGGCCGACACGGTGGCGTTCCCGGCCGCCCGGACGCTGCCCAGGCCGACGTCGGACAGATCCTGCCCGGACTCCAGCCCGTACCCCAGCAGGACCAGACCGGTGGCCGTGGCGATGATGGCGATCGAGACCCAGGTCTCGGAGCGGCGTCGGACCGCACGGACACTCATGGCGGCCGCGGCGCCGCCGGCCATGACGGCCAGCACCGTACCGTAGTCGGCGAACGGCGGCAGCGTTCCGGTGATGGCGGCCAGCGCCATGACCAGAACCAGGGACATGCGCGCGTCCCACAGGACCCCGACCGGCAGCGCCACGAAGGCGATGGGGAGCCACTCCGACGCCAGCCCGTTCCTGGCGATGACCATGGCCGCGGCGAAATAGGCCAGCGTCAGGAGCGCCACGAGGCTCAGCCACCGCAGGTTGGCGTACACCTCCGGTCGGAAGAACAGCACCAGCAGGCCGAAGATGGCCAGCAGAAGCGTGTTCAGGAGCACCGCACCCAGCACCGCGCCCACCTCCAGCCCCTGACGCTCGAGCATGCCCCGGGCCCGGAGCTGATCCTCGTAGGCGTTGAGGCGCTCCACGTCGGCGGCGCCGATGGGGTCGGCAGCGCGGACGATGGCCTGGCCCTGGAGGATGTCTTCCTTCGTGGTCGGAACGGACCGCGCGGCGGCGTCCCGGTCCAACTCGGTGGCCACGAGGTTGAGCACGTACGTGTACTCGATGTGCCGGATGAGGATGATACGCAGTAGGTCCGTGACGTCCGGGGGCGTGTCCGGAGGCAGCAGGCCCTGGGCCGCGTTCAGGAACTCCCGCGACGTCACCACCTGCTCCGCCGGGATCGACCGTTCGACCTCGCCCTCCCGGACGGTGACCGAGGCCGTGGTCAGGTCGAGGGCCTGCGAGGCGTCCACGACGCCCTGGGGGAGCAGTTCCCTGGTGGCCATCAGGGCCACCCGGCGCAACGACTCCCGGGAGTCCTCCGCCATGAGTCGGTCCACCTGCGACGGCGTGGCCACCAGCGACGCCTCGTCGAGAATGGCCCGGACACGGGCCCGGTTCGACGCCTCCGCCGCCTGGTCGATGGCGTCGAAGAAGCGCTGGAGCTGAGCCGCCATGGAGTCCACGGCGGTGGGCACCCGGTCGTAGGTCGGCGACACCGACTCCATGGCCAATCGCCGCTCGCGGGTCAGTTCCTCCGGCGTCTTGGGCACGCTGAAGGGGATCTCCGCGATGATGTCCTCCGGGGCCACCATGCCCGGGTCGTACCGGGCCACGCCCAACTGCAGACGGGGCGGGAACAGGACCGTGATGGTCACGGCCACCGCCAACAACACCGCGGCCCGGACCCCGTGGTAGACCGACCGCTCCCACGGGCTACGCGGGGCCGGCGGCTCCTCCATGGGCGCCACGCCGCCGGGGCGCTCGGGTGCTCGGCTCATGCCGCGGCCCGGAGGGGGATCACCCCTCCGCGCCCTCTCCGTCGGAGTCGTCGTCCGCGCCGGCCCGCTCGTAGGCGCGGATGATGTCCTTCACCAGCCGGTGGCGGATGACATCCTTGGCATCGAGATAGATGATGCTGATGCCGTCGATGTCCGACAGGATGCGCTCCACCTCCAGCAACCCGGAATCGGCCTTCCGCGGCAGGTCGATCTGGGTCTTGTCGCCGGTGATGACCACGCGGGAGTTCAGGCCGAGCCGCGTCAGGAACATCTTCATCTGCGCGGTGGTGGCGTTCTGGGCCTCGTCCAGGATCACGAACGCGTCCGAGAGGGTTCGGCCGCGCATGTAGGCCAGCGGAGCGATCTCGATGGTGGTGTCCTCGAGGGCGCGTTGGACCCGGTCGTGGGGCATCATGTCCTCCAGCGCGTCGTAGAGGGGCCGCAGATACGGATCGACCTTCTCCTGGAGGTCTCCGGGAAGGAACCCCAGGTTCTCGCCGGCCTCCACCGCCGGGCGGGCCAGGATGATCCGCCGGACCCGCTTCTTGTAGAGCGCGTCCACGGCGGCGGCGACGGCGAGATAGGTCTTTCCCGTGCCGGCGGGCCCGATCCCGATCACGACGTCGTTGTCCTCGATGGACTTGATGTAGCGTCGCTGGCCGTCCGACTTCGGCGAGATGACCCGGCGGGATCCGGGAAGGGCGATCCGCACCTCGTCGTCGGGACCGACCATCCCCGCCGGACCCAGGGCGTCCATCCCCTCGGCGAACCGGGCCAGGTCCGGCGTGTCGAACGGCACCCGGAGGCGAGCCAGCTCGATGATGTGCTGCACCACGGGGACGGCACGCTCCACCGCCTCCAGCGATCCCGAGAGGATCAGGTGGTCGCGGCGCAGAACGGCCCGGACGCCGAAGAGCCGGTTCAGCTCCTGGACGTTGCGGTCGTTGACGCCCGTCAGCATGAGCTGGTCCGCCCCCTCGGCGTCCAGGCGGTGTTCGACGATCGTGTCTCCGTTGGTCACGCGTGCTCCCGGGGTGTCCGGCACCCCTGTGGACCGGCGCCCTCCGCTCGTTGAACGGGGATCACCCGGCTAGTCGTCCGTGCGGCGGGGCAGCGTCGTGATGCCCAGCTCCTTCAGGTCTTCGTCGTCCACCCGCGTCGGCGCGTCCTCGAACAGCGCACGCGCCGCCGTGGTCTTCGGAAACGCCATGACGTCGCGAATGCTCCCGGCACCCACGAAGCGCTGGACGATCCGGTCCATGCCGAAGGCGATGCCTCCGTGGGGAGGCGCCCCGGCGCCCAGCGCCTCGAGAAGGAAGCCGAACTTGCGCTCGATGGCGTCGGGTCCGAGGCCGAGCACCCCGAGCACCGTCCTCTGCAGCTCGGGCTCGTGGATCCGGATGCTCCCCGAACCGAACTCCGTCCCGTTGTACACCAGATCATACGCGAGTCCCCGGACGGCCGCCGGGTCGGTGTCCAGCAGCGCTCGATCGTCGGGGTGCGGCATCACGAACGGGTGGTGTCCGGCGAAGAGCTGCCCACCCTCCTCCTCGAAGAGCGGGAAGTCCGTCACCCACGCCCAGGCGTGCTCGCGTTCGTGGGGCAGTTCCAGGGTCCGGGCCGCCGCCTGACGGGTGGCGGCCAGCGCGGGCGATGTCAGCTTGTCCGGCCCGGCGGCCATCAAGACCAGGTCACCTTCCGCTAGACCCAGGCGCGCCATGTCGCTGTCCGCCAGGAACTTGGAGATCGTACCTGAAGTTCCGCCGGAGGTCCGTTTCGCCCAGAGGAGGCCCGGCGCTCCGGCCGCCTTGGCCGCCGCCTCGATCCCGTCGATGTCCTTCCGTGACAGCCGTGCGCCGCCCTCGAGGTGGAGACCCCGGACCCGGCCGCCGGCCTCGACGGCCCCGCGGAGGATGCGGAAGTCGATGCCTGCGGTGGCCTCGGTCCAGTCGCGGATCTCGAGCCCGTAGCGGAGGTCGGGGCGGTCGGAACCGTACCGGTCCATGGACTCGGCCCACGTCATTCGGGGGAACGGCACCGGGGCGGGTACGCCCGCCACGCCGCCGAGGGTGGCCATGAGGCCCTCCATCCACCCGAGGATGTCGTCCACACCGACGAAGGATGCCTCGATGTCGATCTGGGTGAACTCCGGCTGCCGATCCGCGCGCAGGTCCTCGTCGCGGAAACACCGGGCGATCTGGAAGTACCGGTCGAAGCCGGCCACCATGAGGATCTGCTTGTAGATCTGCGGGCTCTGGGGCAGCGCGAAGAACTCACCGTGGTGCACCCGGCTCGGCACGAGGAAGTCCCGTGCCCCCTCGGGGGTCGGCTTGGTCAGGATCGGCGTCTCCACCTCCACGAACCCGAGGCCGTCCATGTAATTCCGCACGGCCAGGATCAACCGGTGCCGGAGCGTCAGCGCATGCTGGAGCTCCGGTCGGCGCAGATCGAGCACCCGATGCCGCAGACGGAGCTCCTCGGCCGGCAGATCCTCGTCGGGCCCCCGGTACACCGGAATGGCCGGGGTGCGGGCGCGGGAGAGGAGTTCCACGGACGTGGCACGCAGTTCGACCGCCCCGGTGGGGAGGTCGGGGTTGGCCTCGGGCCGGCGCTCCACCGTGCCCCGGACGGCCACCACGTCTTCCGCCCCGAGTTCCGCAACGACGGCCAGTCCCTCGACGTCGGTCCAGTCGGGCCCGAAGGACACCTGCAGCAACCCGCTGCGGTCGCGCAGGTCGACGAAGTACACGCCGCCGAGGTCGCGGCGCCGGTGGACCCACCCGGTGAGCCGGAGTTCCTGGCCGACGGCGTCGGCGCGGATCCCCCCGACCATGCGCGACCGGGCGGCGGTTCGTTCGTTGTCCTGCTGCGTCATTCGGTTCGGGCTCCGGGCGTTCGGGCGGCACGGCCGTGCGGACCGACCGTGATGGGTCGGAGGTGCGGTACCCCACACCCCCGTGGAGGTCACCGGCGTCGGCACACGCAAGAAAAAAAGGACCGGCGCCACGCGGCGGCAGGTCCCTGAATACGCCTTGCCGTTCAACGGCTTCCGGATCTCGGCTAAGTTACAGCGGCCCCGGACCCGATTCAAGAAACGATCCGGCGGCACCCGACACCCGTTCCATCGTCCCCGCCCCATGTCCGCCGACCCGCGCCCCGACCTCCTTTCGTTCGAACCCCACGCCCTCGACGAGGCTCTGGCCGAGCATTTCTCCGCCCGGGGCCAACCGGCCTACCGGGCGAGCCAGGTCCGGGGGTGGCTCTACGAGCGCCTGGCCCGGGAGGTGGGGGAGATGACCAACCTGCCCGAGGACGAGCGGGAGGCGCTGGATGCCGCGTTCCGCATCGACGAGCCGGTGGCCGACCGTGTCCAGGTCAGCGAGGACGGCACCGCCAAGCATCTGTGGCGCCTGGCCGACGATCACGTCGTCGAATCCGTCCTGATTCCCACCGAGTCCCGCCTGACCCTGTGCATCTCGTCGCAAGCGGGATGCGCGATGGGGTGCACCTTCTGCGCCACCGGCTGGGGCGGCTTCGACCGCCAGTTGACCGCGGGTGAGATCACGGGTCAATACCGGGGCTCGCGCCGATGGGCCGAAGCCAACGGGTACGGGCCGATCTCCAACATCGTGTACATGGGCATGGGAGAGCCCCTGGCCAACCGCAAGGCGGTGCTCCCGTCCCTGACGATCCTGAACCACGGGTACGACGTCGGCGCCCGGCGCATCACGGTGTCCACGGTGGGGGTCGTCCCGGGCATCGAGGAGCTGGCGGCCCGGCCCGAGCAGTTCGGGCTGGCGCTTTCCCTCCACGCACCCCACACCGACCTGCGGCGGGAGTTGATTCCGCTGGAGAAGCGCCACCCGTTGCCCGAGGTCATGCAGGCGCTGCGCCGGTTCGACCAGGCCGGCGGACGGCGCATCACCTTCGAGTACACGATGATCGACGGGGTGAACGATCAGGAGGACCTGGCGCCGGCCGTGGCCGACCTGGCCCTGGAGGTGCACGCCTTCGTGAACCTGATCCCCTTCAACCCCATCCCCTACCAGCCGTGGAAGCCGTCGCCGATGAACCGCATCCGCCGGTTCGCGGCCGTACTCGAGGACCGGGGCGTGTCCACCGCGGTCCGGGAGACGCGAGGGCGGGACATCGACGCGGCGTGCGGACAGCTCCGGGCCCACGCCCTCGTCGAGCTGAAGGCCGGGCGGGACGCCTGAGTACCTCGATTGACGCGACCGCCCGGGCCGCTCGACATTTTCCGCCCCGGCGCCCCGGCGCCCCACCCCGAACGGGCCTTGCCGTGTCCCCCCTCCGCGCGCTCTTCGCAGCACTGCTTCTGCTGGGTCTGCCCGCGTGCTTCGGCGCGGACCCGGACGCATCGGGCCCCGATGCAGGCGCCACGGCCGACACCGTTGCGGTTCAGACGCCCCCGCCGGTGGACTCGCTGGGCGGACTCCAGGCGGCCGTGGACAGCCTGGCCGCCCTGCCCGGCCTGGACGACGCCACGCTCGAGCGGCTGCTCCTTCAGGTGGTGGTGGGTCAGATGGCCCTCGAACGGCGCATCGACTCGCTCCGGACCCGCCTGACGGCGCGGGCCGACGGCCCGCGACCGGACCGGCTGGTGGACGCGGCCGGAGACACGGCCGTGGGCGTGGGCGTCGGCGCCTTCTGGACGGTCGTCGTCCTGGGCCTGAACTGGCTGTCCATCAACGCCCTGATCTGGCTCCTCGACGCACTCGCGGAACGCTATCCGCGGAGTCGCCTGTTCTGGAAGCGCCTCGCCCCGGGCCTGCGGATCTTCTTCTGGGGCGTGGCCGTCTTCTTCACGCTCCGCTTCATCTGGGAGGTGGACGCGGATGGACTTCTGGCGGCGGGAGCGGCGGTGGGTGTGGCGGTGGGCTTCGCCGCCCAGGACCTGCTCAAGAACCTGTTCGGCGGCCTGATCCTCGTGTTCGACCAGCCGTTCCAGGTGGGCGACAAGATCTCCGTCGGCGGTACCTACGGCGAGGTCGTGTCCGTGGGGATCCGGTCCACCCGGATCGTGACCCCCGACGACAACCTGGTCAGCGTGCCCAACGCCCAGGTGGTGGACGGTCAGGTGGCCAACGCCAACGCCGGAGAGCTGAACTGCCAGGTGGTCACCGACCTGTATCTGCCGGGGACGGTGCACGAGGCCCGGGCCAAGAAGATCGCCTTCGACGCCGCCGCGTCGTCCAAGTACGTCTTCCTGAACAAGCCGATCACCGTCCTGGTGAAGGACGAGTTCAAGGAGACCTTCCTGACCCGGATCCGCGTCAAGGCGTACGTCCTCGATCCGCGCTACGAGTTCCTCTTCCAGAGCGACGTGACCGAGCGGGCCCGCGCGGGCTTCCGCGAAGCGGGCCTGATGACGCCGAACATGGCGCTGCGCGCCTGGCTGGACCTGTCACAGACCGCCGGCCCCGGGGGAACCCCGCCCCCCGGGACCGATCCCGAGGGAACCAACGTGGCCACGGCTCCCGAGGAGCCCGCCGTGCCCCTCGAGGACCTGGCCGGAGGCGACGCCGATGGATGAGCTCCACGGCGCGGGCCCGGCCAGCCACGAGGGCTTCCGCCGCGCGGCGGAGGTGGACGGCCAGCAGCTCTGGCCCGCCCTGGAAGCGGTGGTCGTGGCGGCGCGCAAGCAGCACCGGACGACCCTGGAACGCCTCGGCCTTGCCGGGGCATGCCCCGAAGAGGCGGCCGAGGTGCGCACGCGCCTTCTCGAATACGCGGAGAAGGTGGCCGACGAGACGCACGCGCCACTGCGCGACGCCCTGAGCGAGACGCGTCCGCTGGCCACCACCGCCGAACGGTGGACCACGGAGCGGGCCGCCACGCTCGACGCGGTGCGGGCACTCCCGGTCCGTGTGGATCTTCCCGTGGAGGCCGACGCCCTGGGGGCGAAGCCGGAGGACGGGGTGGGCCGGAGCGCCGGACGCATGCTGGCGCGCCTGCGCTTCTCGGTGGCCGGGACCCCGGCGTCCCGGCCGGTGGATGTCCGTGCGGTGGCCCGCCGGCACGTGCACCGCCGGGTGCTGCCGGTCTGGAGCACGCTCCAGCAGGATCGGATGCTGGCGTGGGCCCGCTGGATGGGCGCCATGGAGGCGGGCTGGGCCGGGTGGGCCGAGCGCGTGCTGCCCGTGGTACTCGACGACATCATGCTCCGCGACGACCCGACGGGCGCCTGGGCCGCCGTGGCAGCGGCCGCCAACGCGCTGGACACGGCCCTGCGGAGCCTGGAGGAGTGCCCCGTGGATCCGCCCGAGGCGGCCCTCGAAAGCGCATCGGTCCAGGTGGCCCGGTGGGAAGCCACCCTCCAGGACGACCTTGAGATCGCGGGCCTTGGGCCGTTCCGCACGAGTCCGTCGTCCGGCGAGCCACCACGGGGGCCGAAGTTCGAGGCGTGGGTGGTGTGGGAAGCGCAGATCATCGGGCGCTTCGAACTCCACGCGGGGCTCCTCGAGGCGGTGGAAACCGTCCGGGCCATGGAACGTCTCCTCACGGCACGCCTGCGCGCCGACGCCATGGGGACCCTGGCGGGGGCCGCAGCGGAGGCGGCCGAGGTCCTCGAGGCCCTGGCGGAGGAGCTCGGAGGCCAGAGCCGCCTCCCCGAAGACCTCGAAGGCAGCCGAGCGCGCGCGCGCGCCGCGCTGGACGGCGTCGAAGCGGCTCGCCCGGTGGCGCCGGTGTTCGACGCCGCGGCCCAACGCGCGGCGGACTCGGGCGTGGCGAGGCTCCAGAGTCTGCTGCGGTCCCTCCCGACCGACGTCGAGCTCCATACGCCCGCCCCCCGCCCCGCCGAGCTGCGCGAGCCACCGCGGGACAGCCGCCCGGTCCGTCTCCAGGAGGTCGCGCGGCAGGCCTTCGACGCACTCCGGATGGAACGGGTCCGCACGGCACCGGGGCTCATCCGGGCGGCCGCGCCGCGGCTGGCGGCCTCGCTGGACGAGGTGGGCGAGGTCGTCGACTTCGGCTTCGACGCCGCGGTCCGGGAACGCGACGAAGAGGATCCGGACGCGGAGACCAGGGCCCGCGCCCTGGTCGTAGAGGGCCTTTCCCGGGCGGCGGGCCTCCTGCGGGCGGTCGGCGATCCGGTGGACGACGCCGTGGAGATGGTCCGAGCCGACCTCCGCCGGGATCTGACGGCGGGGTGCGACCGCATGGTGGAGCGCGCCCTGGCCCACCGTGTCCAGGGCCGGCTGCTCGACGCCCGGGGTGAGGTGGTCCGGCGGATCTCCGGCGTGGTGGACCGGATGCGTCCGGGGGCCCTCGCGACGCGACGCCGTGCCACGGCCATCGGCCTCTGGCTCCAGCGCCAGGGACGACGCTTCCTGCGTCGCGGTCAGAGTCTCGTCGGCGCCGGTCCGGTCGAGACCGGCGCGGCGCTGCGAACCGCCCGGAGCCTGGCTTCGGCGGACACCCTCATGGACGAACTGCCGCTGGTCTACCAGCGGTTGTTCTCCCCGGACCCCGTGGACGACGTGGCTCTTCTGGTGGGCCGGGAAGGTGAACTGGCGGACGCGGAGGCCCGCTGGCGCCGCTGGCACGACGAGGACGGTGTTCCGATCATCCTGACCGGGGCGCGGGGCACCGGCATGTCCTCCTTCGTCCGTGCCTTCTGTGCACGGATGGCCTCGGGCGGAGCCGGGACCGTCCACCACGAGTTGCGGGACCGATTCGCGTCGGAGGCGGAACTCGCGCCGCACCTGGCCGGACTGCTCGGCCTGGAGGCCTGCGGCTCGCTGGACGCACTGGCCGCCGCCATCCTGGTCGCGCCCTGGGATTCCCTTCCCGACCTCGTGGCCCTGGAGGGGCTGGAACACCTCTATCTCCGCGTACCCGCCGGAACCGACCTCGTCGAGCGGGTCCTCACGCTCATGTCCGAGACCGAGCCCCGGATCTTCTGGCTCGGCACCATGAACACGTCGGCGTGGCAACTCGTGGAGAAGTCCGAGCCGACCGCGGTGGGCCAGGTCGACCGGATGCATCTGGCCCCCCTTGGCGCCGAGGGCCTTCGGGACACGATCCTGTCCCGGCATCGCCGCAGCGGACTGCTCCTCCACTTCGAGGAGCCCACGGAGGGCCGCCGGATGCTACGGCGGCGGCTGGCCCGGGCCAGGGGCCACGAGTCCCGGAGCCGTCTGCTGGCCGGGGACTACTTCGAGCGCCTCGAACGGACGTCGCAGGGGAACCTCCGGCTGGCCATGTTCCAGTGGCTGCGGTCGGCGGACTTCAGCAGCCGGGAAGGCGAGACCGTGGTCCGTCCGCCCCCACCGCTGGACTTCTCCTTCCTGGCGGCCCTCGATCTGATCCAGAACTTCACGCTCAAGGCCTTCCTCGAGCACCGGACCCTGACGCTGGCCGAACACGACCACGTCTTCCGGCTGCCCCGCCAGGAGAGCTACCAGATCTTCGAGGGGCTGGGGCACCGCCACATCATCCGGCCGGTGCCGGGGCGGGACGAGACGAGGGGTCTGTCCGAGGTCGAGGACGAGCTCCGCTACGAGATCCGCCCGCTGCTGGTCCGAGCCGTGCACACCCACCTCGCCGGCCAGAACATCGTCCACTAGGCGCGGATCCCGCGGATCCCGCGACGGGCGCCGGCCGGGTCAGTCGATGCCGTTGCCGATGCGACCCCACCGCACTTCGCGGACCCAGGGGAACGGCCGGTAGGAGTCCTTGTTGTACGAGTAGTAGATGAACACCGCCCTGCCCTCGAGGCGCCACCCCTCGAGCAGGCCCCAGTACCGGGAATCCAGGCTCGAATCCCGGTTGTCGCCCAGCATGAAGTAGTGGCCGTCGGGCACGACCAGGGGGCCCCAGTCGTCCCGGGTCGGTGCGTACGAGGCCCGGTCCACCGAGGGGGCCAGGTGGTCACGCTGCCACGTCATCCACGGATGGGCCTCGTCGGCCCGCCCTTCCGTCTTCACGTACGGTTCGTCCTGGGCCTGGCCGTTGATGGACAGGACGCCATCGGCCATCGACAGGGTGTCGCCCGGAAGGCCGACCAACCGCTTGACGAGCTTGAGGTCCGGCTCGTGGGGCGGATCGAACACCAGCACGTCGCCGCGCCGGGCCTCGGAGTAGCCCGGAATCCGCAGGCCGGTCAGCGGAATCCGTGACCCGATGGCGGCGCGGTTGACCACCAGCATGTCGCCCACCAGAAGCGTGTCCTCCATGGACCCGGACGTGATGACGAACGTCTGGACCAGGAACGCGCGGAGCACGAAGAACAACACGGCCGCAACCATCAGCGACTTGGTCCATTCCCAGAGGACGTTCTCCTCCCGGGCTTCGCGGTCCCGCTCCCTCGCCTGTCGGCGTTCACGCCGCCGGGAGGATCCGTCGTTCTCCTTCGAAGTCATGCGATGGGTCTCCAGAGGGTCAGCGGCGCAGCCACCGGCGGGGGTCCCACCAGGGGCCGAGCGAGTCGGGGGCGGCCTCCGCGGGAGAGGCGGGCGCCCAGTCCGTACCGAGCACTACGGACACGTCCAGGAAGAGGTTCGAGTCGGGCTCGGAGCGCACGGTCCGGATGCCCAGGGCGTCCGCGACGGCGCGGGCCCGGTCCACGGCCCCCACACGGTCCAGCACCCGCGAGGAATCGTGGTCGAAGGTGGCTGCGTTGCCGAAATACACCACGTCGAAGCCATGGTCCCGGAGGACGTCGGTGGCGGTGCCGGCCGCCCCGGCCACGCCCCCCCCGTTGAGCACCTCCACGCGGATCCGGGGGCCGTCATCGGCTGCGCCGGCCATTCCAGACGGCCGCCCGGAACCCGGCACGGCTCCGAACTGCGAGAGCGCCGATCCGAGGAACACCCCGACCAGCACGAGGACCGCCACCGCGCCTGCCGCCACGAGCCGACGCGTCATCCGGCTTCCTCGACCATGCGGTTCCAGAACGCCAGCGTCTCGGGTCGCAACGCGCCGCCGCGCTCGACCGTGTATCGGATCCGGGCCGCCAGGATCTCACGCACCACGCCATCGAAGTCCTCCGGCATGCGGTCCCGGAGGCCCGCACGCCACTCCGTCAGGAGGGGCCGGCCCGGCTCGAGGAAGTCGGCCGCGTAGAGCGCGCGCCCCAGGCGGTCGAGGTCCGGGTGGCCGACGGTGTGGAACGCCACGGCGCGAAGCAGCGAGCCGTGGGCCACACCGTCGATACGCAGACGTTCGGCCGCCGCCGGGCCGTGGAGGAGCGGACCCGGCAGTCCCGCGAGCCCGGGCGGAACCCTGGGCCGGAGGGCCGAAGGTTCGACCTCGCGGAGGGCGTCGTGAAGGAGGCCGGCGGCCCGCCACACAACGGCGTCCTGGCCGAGCTCGTCCGCCCAGACCCCCATCAACGCGGCGACGCGCTTCACGTGACCGAAACGCTCCGGACTCAGCTCCGACCATTCCGGAAGCCGTTCGTCCGCTGCCGCGGCCACGAGCGCGTGTACCGACATGCTCAACCCAGATCGACGTTGTCGATGAGACGGGTGGTGCCGCAGAAGGCCGCCACCGCCAGGACGGTGCCCGGCTCGGCCTCGGACACCGCTTCGAGCGTGTCCGGGTGGACCGCTTCCACGTACTGGACCTCGAGAAGCCTCCGCCGGGCGATGCTGTCCGTGACGGCGGCGACGAGGGCGCCGGCGCGGCGTTCCCCCGCCGCGTGCAGCTCGGCAGCCCGTCGCAGGGCCTGGTGGATGCCGACCGCGTCGGCGCGCTCGTCGGCCGACAGGTAGGCGTTGCGGGAACTCATGGCCAGGCCGTCGTCCTCCCGCACGACCGGCCCGATACGGACGTCCACGCGCAGTTCGAGGTCGCGGACCATGCGTCGGATCAGGACGGCCTGTTGGTAGTCCTTCCGCCCGAAGACCGCCACGTCCGGGAGGATCAACCCGAAGAGCCGCGCCACGACGGTCAGGACGCCGCGGAAGTGCCCCGGCCGGAACGCGCCGCACAGGCGCCGTTCCATGGGACCCGGAGAGACGGTCACCAGGGGCGGTCCGTCCGGGTACATGTCGGCGACCTCGGGGGCGAACACGAGATCCGCGCCGCGGGCCCGGAGCAGTTCGAGGTCCCGGACCCGGTCCCGGGGATAGCTGTCGAGATCCTCCGACGGCCCGAACTGGAGGGGATTCACGAAGATCGACACGACGGTCCGGTCGGCGGCGGAGGCTCCTTCGTCCACCAGGGAGAGGTGCCCCTCGTGCAGGAACCCCATCGTGGGCACGAGGGCCACACGACGGCCTCCCTCGCGCAGCCGGGAGAGCCCCTGCGCCAGGGCCGCCCGGTCGGTCGCGACGATCACGTCGGGTCGATGGACGGGAAGGAGTGGTCCTGGTCCGGATAGGAACCGCCGCGGACCTCCTCGGCGTACCGCCGCACTCCGTCGAGGGCTGCTTCGTGGAGCTCGGCGAAGCGCTTCAGGAAGCGCGGCGTGAAGTCGGGGTTGAAGCCGAGCGCGTCGTAGACGACGAGGACCTGGCCGTCGCATCCCGGTCCGGCACCGATGCCGATGGTCGGTACCGTCAGGGAGGTCGAGATCTCCTCGGCCAGGGCGGCGGGCAGCAGTTCCAGCACGATCCCGAACACCCCCGCTTCCTCCAGGGCCCGGGCCTCGCGCCGCAGACGGGCCGCATCCTCGTCGGTTCGGCCCTGCACCCGGTAGCCCCCGAGGGCATGGACGGACTGGGGCGTCAGACCCAGGTGGCCCATGACCGGGATCCCGGCGGTGACAAGCGCCCGGATGGTCTCGCACGTGCGGGCATCGCCACCCTCGAGCTTCACCGCCTGGACCCCCGCCTTCTTGAGGATCCGGCCGGCGTTGCGCAGGGCTTCCTCCGTGGACACCTGGTAGCTCAGGAAGGGCATGTCCACGACCACGAACGTGCTTCCGGCCCCCCGGTTGACCGCCCGGGCGTGATGGATCATATCGTCGACGGTGACCGGGATGGTCGAGTCGTGCCCCAGGACCACCTGTCCCAGCGAGTCGCCGACGAGGATCAGGTCCACGCCACCCTCCTCGAGGAGCCGGGCGAACTGGACGTCGTAGGCCGTCATGGCCACGATCGGCTGCTCGCGCCGCTTCATCTCGAGGAAGTGCCGGATCGAGGGCCTTCCTTTCCGCTTCGTACCGCCTTGGGACATGGCTCGCCCGTTGGGATCGGGAATCCTCCGAGGATGCGCCTTGAACATGGAGCCCGCCCGCATCCATTGGAAGCCCCGTTCCGCGCCCGGCGGAGGCTCGCGTTAGCTTGGTGGCCATGAGCTTGCGATGGGACGCTCCCCTGACCCGCCACCTGGCCGCCGAGCTCGATCGGCGCCTGTCCGGGGCCCGCCTCGTGGCGGTCCGGTTGGACGGCGACCGTCGCGACCTCGTTCTCTTCTTCCGTGAGCACACGCTTCTGTGGCGGCTCCACCCCACCCGGGGCTGGCCCCTGCTCCGACCGCCCGGAGAGCCCGCCGCCACGGACCTCCGCCTGGCGACCCGGGTCCGGGCCGTCGTGGCACCCGACGACGAGCGGCTGATCCGGATCGAGCTGCTCCCGCAGCGGGCGCGCCAACGGGCCACGGATCTGGTCGTGGAGCTGCTGGGCAACCAGTGGAACGCCGTCGTCTGCGACGCGGCCGACGGCCGGATCCGGCACGTCCTGGTGACCCGGGACGGTGCGCGGTCCATGCGCGTGGGGGCCACGTGGTCGCCCCCGCCGGCCTCGGGCCGGGCCGGGCGCGCCGGCGACCTGGACCCGGACTGGTGGACCCGGACGGTTCTCGTCGCACCGCCGGACCAACGGCGCCGCACCCTCGTTTCCCAGGTGGCGTGGACGTCGCCGCTGAACGCTCCGGCCCTCCTGGACAGCGGGACCGACGACGCGTTGGCCCTGCACCGCCGCCTCGCCGACCCGGACGCCGACGCGGAGCCCGTGCTCCTCCGGACGGAGCGGGGCCTGCAACCCTACCCCTTCCCGTTGCCGGGGACGCCGTCCGAGCCGGTGCCGAGCCTTCTCGACGGCTTCGAGCGCGTGGCGGCCGAGGCGGGACAGGCCGCGGCCCCGGAGCCGGCCACCCTCCTCCCGCCCGGGCTGGTCCGCCATCTGGACGACACGCTCGACGCGGCCCGGCGCCGCGCCACCTCCCTGGAGGCCGAGCGGGAGACCCTGCCGGACCCGGGGACCCTCCGGTCGGTGGGCGACCTGATCCTGGCGCGCTTCGCCGACGTGCCCCGCGGTCGGGACTCGGTCACCCTCCCGGGGTTCGACGGCCAGCCCGTGGATGTCCGCCTCGACCCCGTGCGGTCGCCACAGGAGAACGCGGATGCCTACTACGAAGAGGCCGCCCGGGCCGAACGCGCCACCCGGCGGCTGCCCGGCCTGGTGGCCGAGGCACGCGGCGAGGTGGCGCGGCTGGAGGCCCTGGACGCCCGGGTGCGCGCGGGCACCGTGGACGCGGAGGAACTGGAGGCCGCGCTTCCCGCCCGGGGAAGTGCCGGCGGGTCCGTGGACGAAGGGCCCAGCCTGCCGTACCGCACCTACCGGAGCTCGGGGGGGCTCGAGATCCGGGTCGGGCGCGGAGCGCGGCAGAACGACGACCTGACGTTCCACCACTCGGCCCCCGACGACGTGTGGCTCCACGTCCAGCAGGCCGCGGGAGCGCACGTCATCCTGCGCTGGGGACGCAAGGAAGCCCCACCGTCCCGGGACCTGGCCGAGGCCGCCGTGCTGGCGGCCCTGGGGTCCAAGGCACGCACATCGGGGAGCGTGCCGGTGGTGTGGACCTTCCGCAAATACGTCCGGAAGCCGCGGAAGTCGCCGCCGGGCAGCGTGGTTCCCGACCGGGTCCAGACCCTGTTCGTGGAACCCGATCCGGCCATCGCGGAGCGGCTGGCCGAGTAGTCGGGCCGGCTCCTACCGGTCGTCCATGCCCTGGCGCAGCGACGCCACGAACCCGGCGGCCGCCTCCGGCCCGCCGTCGTCGAGGGCCTGGACCACGGCACTCCCCACCACGACGCCATCGGCACAGGCCGCCACGGCCCGGGCCTGCGCGGGGGTGGAGATCCCGAAGCCCACCGCCACCGGCAGATCCACCGCGTCCTTCACGACGCCCACTTCCTGCGCCAGCGTAGCGCTCAACTCGGCGCGGGCACCGGTCACGCCGGTCCGGGAGATGTAGTAGAGGAACCCGGACCCCCCGGCCGCCACGGATGCGATCCGGGCCCGCGGGGTCGTTGGTGCCACCAGCCGGATCAGGTCCAGGCCCGCGTCGGGCACGGCCGCCTCCAGTTCCGGGTCGGCACCGGTGGGCAGGTCCGTGAGGAGGAGACCCTGGGCGCCCGCCTCCAGCGCGTCCGCGAAGAAGGCGTCGCGCCCGTAGCGGAGCACGGGGTTCAGGTAGGTGAACAGCACCACGGGCGTGCTCCGGCGCGTGCGGAAGTCCCGGAGCTGCTCCAGCACCCTGGCCACGGTCGTCCCCCCGGCCAGGGACCGGAACGAGGACCGCTGGATCGTCGGACCGTCGGCCAGGGGGTCGGAGAAGGGGATCCCCAGCTCCAGGACGTCGGCACCCGAGTCGGCCAACGCCTCGAGGACCGTGACGGTGTCGTCGCGTCCGGGGAAGCCCGCGGTGACGTAGGGAACGAGGGCCGCGCGGCCCTCGTCGCGGCGGGCGGCGAAGGCCGAGGCAATGGACTGTGGGGTCACGTCAGGTAGTCGCTCACGCGGATCCCGTACTTCTGTGGATCCGTGGTCTTGATGATCTGTCGGGCGGGACGACCCGTGGCCGGATCGGACAGGGCGAGATCCATGGTCACCGGTTCGGTGAGCGGAACGCCCATGGGGTCGGAGATGATTCGGACCTTGGGCCGGTGGAGGAGGTCGGGGTCCTTGTTGACCTCCGAGACCACGGCCAGCTCGTGGCTGTCCAGGATGCACAGGGTGCCGATGGGATAGACGCCCGTGGCCGTGATGAGCGCCTTCACGAGCAGGGGATCGAAGCCCCGCTTCGGGTTGTCCCGCATCTCCTTCAGGACGGCATCCGGGGGCCACGGGTTGTACTGGTAGCTCCGCACCGACGTGCCCGCGTCGAAGGCGTCGGCCACGGCCACGATCCGACTGAAGAGCGTGGGCTCGCGGTCGCGGGTGTTCCGGGGATACCCGGTCAGATCCACCTTCATGTGGTGCTCGTAGGCCATGAGCATCTGGCGGTACGGCACGTCCGCGAAGCCGTGCATCCGGAAGAGCTGGAGCAGTCCCTCCGTAGTGTGCTCCTTGAGTTCCTGCCACTCCTCGTCGGTCAGGCCGCCGGGCTTGTTGATGATCTCGTGGTCGATGCGCTGCTTTCCGATGTCGTGGAAGAGCGCGCCGAGGCCCAGCTCGTACAGGTGGATCTTCTCGAGCCCGAGCCGCTGACCGACGATCACGCTGAAGATGCTGACGTTCACGCAATGGGTGAACGTGTATTCGTCGAAGTCGCGCAGGGTGGTCATCGTGATCATCGAGTTCTCGTTGGCGAGCACCTGATCGACGATTCCCTGCACCGCCCGCTTCACCTGACGGACGTTGACCGCCTTGCCCAGCCGGACGTCGCCGAGGACGTCCTTGGCCACCTGCACCGACTGCGCGTAGGTCCGCTTGGCCGCGGTGAGCGCCTCCTCGCTCTGCTCTCCCGGGTCCTCGACCTCCTTCTCCGGACGCAGGTCGATGTGCTCCACCGGAGCGCCCGCGAAGCGATCCATGAAGACCTCGAACGGGTCGGGCTGGCCGGGCTTCCGCAGGAGCATCGACACGAACGGAGCCCACTCGCTCCGCTGGATGCCCGGCAGGACCTCCACGGCGCCGATGCCGTGGTCCTGGAGGGCCCGGGCGAACGAGCCGAACGTGGCGAAATTGCTCAGGTCCAGTCGGAGTCGCGTCTCGTTCAGGAAGAAGAAGTCGCCGACCACCCGCACCTCCGCGGACCCCTCCTTCTCCACGATGGCGTTCACGACGGCGTGCAACGACGTCAGTGCCTGCTGGACAGTGTCGTTCTCCACCGGATAGAGCTTCAGGGCGCTCAGCGTGCCGTAGAAGGCCGTCAGGACCTTCTTGCCTTCCTCCTGGAAGTTCAGCTCGGCCACGGCTACTCGCTCTCCCGGAGGGCGCGGTTCACGGCGCTGCGTACCACCGGATCGTCCTCCCGCGCGGACCTGCGCAGCGCGGCGTCGGCCGCCGGACCGGGGATCTTGCCGAGCCCGAGGGCGGCGGCGGCCCGGATCTCGGAGGGTTCGCGCTTGCCCAGGAAGCCCTTTCCGTTGAGGAGCTTGTCCATGAGATCGACCGCGCCCTCCTCGGCCACCAGGCCGTAGGCTTCGAACATGGCCACCTTCTCGGAGATGTCGGCATTCCGGATCTCCTTGCCCTGCACGATGTCGGCGAACCGGGGGGCCGCAGGCCGGTACTTCAGCGTGCCCAGCGCCCGGGCCGCGGCGATCCTGACCTCGCGGTCCGGATCGTCCAGGGTGTTCTGGAGCGCGCTGGCCGCCGTCGAGGCCTTGAGGCTCACCGCCGCTTCCACCGCGGCCAGCCGGACCGAAGGATCGGAATGCGCGAGGAGGCCGGCCAGAGCCGGGCCCGCCTCGGCGATCTGCATCTCACCGGCCATGCGCGCCGCGCCGGACGCCACCACGGAGTCGGTCTCCTCGAGAAGGCGCACGACGGCACCGCGGTTGCGCTCGGCGATGCCCTTGGTGGCCTTGCGCAGCACGGCCTGGAGCTCCTTGTGGTCCACGGTCTCGGAGGCGCGGAGCAACGGGGCCAGCGCCCCGGCACGGAGGAACTGCAGGAAGTTCGCGAGCTGCTGCGGAGAGGCGCGGATCGTGCCGTCGTACAGCGCCTGGATGAGTTCGGTGATGAAGTCCGGGCGGCTCACCTCGTCGAGGATCCGGCGCGAGAGCGCCATCCGCTCCTCGTCGAAGATCCCCGGCGTGGCCTCGAGCTTGCGGAGCTCGTGGAGGACGTGGGTCGCGGGCACCAGCGCACCACGGCTCAGGAAGTTGGGCAGAAGCGTCGAGAGGATGCCCAGCACCTCCGACTGCCGGTCGGGCCGTTCGGGTTCTTCCAGCCGGTCGAAGAGCGCCGACAGGACGTCCATGCGGAGGTCCCGCTGCAACTCCTTCTGCAACTCCACCTTCAGGGTTTCCATCTCCCTCGGATCGAGGGAGTAGAGCGTCGGGTTGAAGTCGTCCTGGCTGACGGTCTTGGCCGGGGGATCCCCTCCGCCACCCGCCTCCTGGGCCGCCTCCTCGTCCTCGGCGTCCGCCTCCGCCGCTTCGGCCTGGAGCACGCTCTTCAGTTCCGCCTCGGTGTTTCCGGGACCGGCGACGGGCAGCGACACGCCTTCCGCCAGGACATCCACGTACCGGTAGGAGAAGTGCTCGAGGTCCTCCTCCCAGAGTACCGTCAGGAGGTCGTCTCCCTCGGGCAGGAGCTTCCGGGCACGCTGCAGCACGCCCAGGAACCGCTCCAGCTCGGCCGCTTCGATCCCGGGCCGGAACGAGATCTCGCGGATCCCGTCCTTGTAGAAGAGGAAGGCCAGCGAATCGCCCCGGTTCTCGGCCTTGTACACCTCGGTCTGGTCGAGGCGGAGGCGGTCCTCCTCCACGGCCAGGGTCAGCTCCCCCATCTGCTCCCACAGCCGCGCGAAGGCCTGTCGGAGGCTCTCGACGAAGCGATGCCGGACCGGGTTGTTCTCGTCGTAGAGCTGGTAGGCCCGGAAGGCCTTCCCCAACGTGACGAAGAGCTCACGGATGTCCTGGACGGGCGCGTCGGGAGCATCCCATGCCACGGCCCCCTCGGGCGCCTTGCCTGCTCCGCCCCCTCCCGATTGCAACTCCGTCATGAAGTGGGCGAACCTCCCATGAGCTTGCCCTCGCCCTCGATCTCGGCCACGTGCGCCACGTCCTTGTCGCCCCGTCCGGAAAGACACACGACGAGCGGAGCGTCGGGTGCGAGCGAGCGTCCGTCGCGCATGACGTAGGCCAGGGCGTGGGCAGTCTCGAGAGCCGGGATGATCCCCTCCAGGCGCGAAAGGCTGTGGAACGCCCGGAGCGCTTCCCGGTCGTCCACCGACACGTACCGGGCCCGCCCCGAGTCCTTCAGGTACGAATGCTCAGGCCCTACGCCGGGATAGTCCAGTCCTGCCGAGACCGAATGGGCCGGCGCGACCTGTCCGTCGGCGTCCTGGAGAAGATAGCTCAGCGACCCGTGAAGGACACCGGGG
Organism: Longimicrobiales bacterium; assembly: GCA_040216925.1. Taxonomy (GTDB): domain Bacteria; phylum Gemmatimonadota; class Gemmatimonadetes; order Longimicrobiales; family Gaopeijiaceae; genus JAJCZZ01. The sequence goes on along the minus strand of JAVJOF010000021.1, from coordinate 35,230 downwards.
GCACCGTGCGAGAGTGAAGCCGAATGGCGCCCACTGTCCAGCCCCTCGCCCGCAGCTTCCACGCCGACGAGCTCGACACCCTCGTCGGGAACGAAGGCGTGGAACATCCCCATGGCGTTCGAGCCGCCGCCCACGCACGCCACGACCGCCCCCGGAAGGCATCCCTCGACCTCCAGGAGTTGCGCCCGGGCCTCCCGGCCGATGACGGCCTGGAAGTCCCGGACCATCCTGGGGAACGGCGCCGGCCCCACGACGGATCCGATGATGTAGTGGGTGTCGTCCACGTTGGTGACCCAGTCGCGGATGGCCTCGTTCGTGGCGTCCTTGAGGGTCCGCGTGCCGGACGACACCGGGCGGACCTCCGCCCCCAGGAGCTTCATCCGGTAGACGTTGAGCGCCTGGCGGTGCACGTCCTCCTCGCCCATGTAGACGACGCACTCCATGTCGAACAGCGCACACGCGGTGGCCGTGGCCACGCCGTGCTGCCCGGCCCCCGTCTCGGCGATGATCCGCCGCTTGCCCATCCGGCGGGCCAGCAACACCTGACCCATCGTGTTGTTGATCTTGTGGGCGCCGGTGTGATTCAGGTCCTCGCGCTTGAGGTAGATCCCCGCCCGGCCGACGGCGGCCTCCAGTCGGCGTGCCCGGTAGAGCGGCGTAGGCCGCCCCACGTAGTCGGCCAGGAGGCGGTCCAGGGTGTCGAGGAACTCCGGATCGTCCACCGCCCGGGCGTAGGCGGCCTCGAGCTCGTCCAGCGCCTGGATCAGGGTCTCGGGGACGTACCGGCCGCCGAAGGCGCCGAAGTGGGTGGAGGCTGCTTCCCTGACCGTCACGTGGAACTCTCCCGCTGTGGAGACCCGGCGCCGGCGCGGCGGGCCTCCCGGATGAAACGGCGCACGGCCTCCGGGTCCTTCCGACCCGATCCGGCCTCCACGCCCGAACTCACGTCTACCACATCGGGGGCGAAGCGTGCCACCGCCTCGCCCACACCGGCAGGGGTCAGCCCGCCGGCCAGCACGAAGTCGACACCCTCCGGAAGGACCCGGCGGACGTCGGCCGCCAGGGAGGCGGCCAGCCGGACCCCGCCGCCACCGACCACGCCCTCCTTCCATCCCTCGAACAGGAAGCCTCCGACGAGTTCGGCGAAGGGTGCGGTCGCCGCCTCGAGATCGTCGCCGGCGCGGAGGCGGACGGCCTTCCACACCCTCCACGGACCCGCGTCGGCGACGGCCCGGACCCGCTCCGGGGACTCCGATCCGTGGAGCTGCACGACACCGGCCCGGATGGTGCGGGCGCGGAGCGCTGCCTCCTCGACCGACTCGTCCACCAGCACGGCCACGGGAATCGCGTCGATGCCTTCCACCAGCGCCGCCGCATCGTCCACCGCCACGGACCGGCCGAAACCGGCCGAGAGGATCACCCCGACGAAGTCCGCCCCGGCCCGGTCGGCCAGGGCGACGTCCGCCGGGTGCCGGAGGCCACAGATCTTGACCTTCGGACCGGTCATGGGCCCCTCGGGGACCGGGGCACGTCCCCCAGGGCGCGGGCAGCGGCCCCGGGCGCTTCGGCCCGGAGCAATGTCTCGCCGACCAGGATCGCGTCCACCCCCGCCTCGCCCAGCAGGGCCACGTCCGCCCGCGAACGGATGCCGCTCTCGGACACCACCGCCACCTCCGGGGGCACCCGCTCCAGAAGACGCAGCGTGGTGTCGAGCTCGGTCGTGAAGGTGGCCAGGTCGCGGTTGTTGATGCCCAGGAGGGTGGCTCCGGCCTCCAGCGCCCGCTCCACCTCCGTGGCGTCGTGGGCCTCCACGAGCACGTCCATCCCCAGGTCTCCCGCCTCCCGGAGGAGGGTGGTCAGGGTGGCGTCGTCGAGGATCCGGACGATGAGGAGCACCGCGTCCGCCCCACCGCCCCGGGCCTCCAGCACGTGGAGCGTATCCAGCGTGAAATCCTTGCGCAGGACCGGCAGCCCCACGGCGGATCGCACGGTGGCCAGGTCCGCCAGGGCCCCGCCGAAGTAGGTCTCGTCCGTGAGAACGCTGAGCGCCGCGGCGCCGCCCTCCTGGTAGTCACGCGTCAACGCCGCGGGGTCGAGCCCCGGACGGATGTCGCCCGCCCCGGGCGAGCGCCGTTTGCACTCCGCGATCAGCGACACGGACCCGCCGCCGCGGAGGGCCGCCTCGAAGCCCCGGGCGGGAGGTGCCGCGGCCGCGGCCCGCTCGAGTTCGCCGGTCCGTGGGCGCAGGCGCCCGAGTTCGTCCTGTTTCGTGGCCACGATCCGACGGAGGATGCCGGGGAGTGGGACGCTCGCTTGCGTTTCGGGCAACGTTCGGGTACCCTTATTCGGGTCCTGTTCGGGTCGATACGGAGGAGGTGGCCGATGCCGCTCACGAAGCGACAGAAGGAGATCCTGGACTACATCCGGGGGTTCATCGACGACTACGGCTACGCGCCGAGTTTCGAGGAGATCGCAGAGGCGTTCGGATATTCATCCCTGGCCACGGTGCACGAGCACCTGAGCAATCTGGAACGCAAGGGATACATTCGGAAGTCCTACAACGAGAGCCGTTCCATCGAAATGGTGGCGGCGGACTCCGACGGCGCCGCCCTGGACCTTCCGCTCCTGGGTTCGGTGGCCGCGGGCATGCCCATCGAAGCCGTGCAGGACCACGAGACCCTGACCGTACCCCGGGACATGGTCCGGCGCCAACGCGAAAACTACGTGCTCCGCGTCGAGGGCAACTCGATGATCGAGGAGCAGATCCGCGACGGGGACTACATCGTGGTCCAGGCGCAGCAATCCGCGGAGGACGGGGAGATGGTCGTGGCGCTGGTCGGCGGGGACTCCGCCACGGTCAAGAAGCTCTACCGGGAGCCGGGCGGACGCATCCGGCTCCAACCGGCCAACCCCACCATGGAGCCCATCATCGTCGATGCCGACGACGTCACGATCCAGGGTGTGGTCGTGGGCGTGATCCGGAAGTACTGAGATGGTCCACCGGGCGCGGACCTCGGGCACGCCGGAGGAAGAGCGATGAGGGCCACCTTCGCGATCGGACGGGTCCAGGCCGGGGAGCAGCGCGTGTTGTGGCTCGCCCCGGCACCGCGTCGGACCTTCCCCGGGCCCTGGACCGTTCGCGCAGCGGTCACGCGGGATCGGGCGTCCGCGCTGGTTTCCGGGAACGCACGCCCCGCCCCGGAACGCCCGGAACGCCGAACGTCTCCCGGGCGGCGGCGTCCGGCCGTCCAGCTCGACCTGGCCCTCTGACCGCGTCGGAGCCTCTCGTGGCAGGGTGCCCCGGCCCGGGCCTCATCGTGGGAGATCGCCGTGGACCGAGCGGCGGACAGGGGCTCAGCCCGCCGCGGCGTTGGTCGCGGACCTGAGACGCTCCAGGGCCTCCATCGCGGCGCCCGAATCGACCGATTCCCTGGCCGCCTCCGCGGCGTCGGCCAGGCTGTCCACCGTTCCCGACACGTAGATGGCCGCCGCCGCGTTGAGCAGAGTCGCCACCCGGGGCCCTCCCGGTTCCCCCCGGAGCCCGCTCAGGATCATCTCCGCATTCTCCTCGGGCTCCCCGCCCCGGAGCGACGACTCCGACACCCGGTCGCACCCGAGTTCCTCGGGTTCGAGATCGAACTCCTCGATGCGGTCGCCGCTGAGGGCCGCCACACGGGTGGCACCCAGGGGGCTGACCTCGTCCATGCCGGGGAACCCGTGGACGACGAGGGCGCGCAGGTGCCCCAGCTCTCCGAAGGCGCGTACCACCAGCGGCAGGAGTGCCGGGTCCGCCACACCCACCACCTGACGCCGGGCGCCGGCGGGGTTCGTGAGAGGCCCCAGGACGTTCATGAGCGTGGTGATGCCCAGCCCCCGCCGGACGGGCGCGACGTGCCGCATGGCGGGGTGGAGGGTCGGCGCGAACATGAACACGATCCCGGCCTCGTCCAGCACCCGGCCCATGGCGTCGGGCGTGAGGTCGATGCGGACCCCCAGGGCCTCGAGGACGTCCGCGCTGCCGCTCCGTGAGGTGAAGGAGCGGTTGCCGTGCTTGGCCACCCGGACGCCCGCACCGGCCGCCACAAGCGCGGCCGCGGTCGAGATGTTGAACGTGGTCACCGCCCCGCCGCCCGTACCGGCGGTGTCCACGAGGGTTTCCGGAGCCTCGGCGGGCACGGGCACCATGAACTTCCGCAGCGAACGGACCCCGCCCGCCACCTCGGACGGATGCAGCCCCTTGGTGCGGAGTCCCATGAGGAGGGCGGCCATCTGTACGGTCGACGCGGACCCGTCCATGAAGGCGTCGATGGCGCCCTCGGCCTCCTCGGCCGTCAGGTGGGATCCGTCGGCCACCTTTTCGAGAAAGGGCGACAGGTCCACGGGCACGGCCGGGGCGGCAGGGGAGTCCAAAGGTCGTCCTTGTCAGGGTCGGAGGGAGCGAAATCCTAATCCCGACGCGGTTTTTCGGTCAATCCGGAGGCCACCGATCCGGGTTGACATCCACCCCCCCTCCCCTACCTTTCCGCCGTGGAAACCGGGGACACGCATCGCCTCCAGCTCATCCTCCACTACGACGGGTCCTTGTTCCACGGCTGGCAGTACCAGCCCGACCATCGAACCGTCCAGGGAGATCTCCAGACGGCCCTTCAACGGCTGACGGGAGAGCCTCGCACGGTGGTGGGCTCGGGGCGCACGGACACGGGAGTGCACGCCACCGGCCAGGTGGCCATCGTCGACCTGCCCGTCCGGTGGACGCCCGAGGAACTCGAGCGCGCCCTGAACGCCGTGCTCCCGCGGGACATCTGGGTCGAGAGCGTGCGCTCGACCCGCCGGGACTTCCACCCCCGGCACCAGGCCGTGGCCCGCAGCTACGAGTACCGCGTCGGCACCGAACCGCAGGCGTGCTCACCCTTCGCCCGCCGGAGTTGCTGGGCGCTGGCCGAGCCCCTGGACCGCGACCGTCTGGACCGGGCCGCGGCGCTCCTGCCGGGAGACCACTCGTTCCGGGCGTTCGCGAAATCCGGACAGCCCCATCGCGGGTACCGGGCCATCGTCGAGTCGGCGGGGTGGTCCGAGTGGGAACTCGGGCTCCGCTTCCGCATCACGGCCAACCGGTATCTCCACCACATGGTCCGCTACCTGGTGGGCACGATGGTGGCCATCGGACGGCACCAGCGGCCCCTGGAGGACATGGCGGCGCTCATGGCGGGAGCCCCCGACCGGACCACGTCTCCTCCGGCGCCGCCGGAAGGGCTCTTCCTCACGGAAGTGGAGTATCCAGACCTCACGGAGACCGACCGCCGGTCTCCCACCACGACGGAACGGAGCAAGGCACCCGCATCATGAAGATCTTCCTCGACACGGCCGACCTCGGCGAGATCCGCCGGGCGGCGGACGCCAACCTCATCGACGGCATCACCACGAACCCCTCGTTGATCGCCAAAGTGGCGGGCGACCGGGACCCGAAGGAGATCTACGCGGAGATCTGCGACATCGTGGACGGGCCGGTCAGCGCCGAGGTGGTCGGACTCGACAAGGACACCATGCTCCGCGAGGGGAAGAAGCTGGCTGCCCTCCACGACAACATCGTGGTCAAGGTGCCCCTGACGGAGGACGGACTGAAGGCCTGCCGGGCCCTCGGTGCCGAGGGCATCCGCACCAACGTCACTCTGTGCTTCTCGGTGTCCCAGGCCCTCCTGGCCGCCAAGGCCGGAGCGACCTACATCTCGCCGTTCGTCGGCCGGATCGACGACATCTCCGGCGAGGGCATGCAGTTGATCCACCAGATCCGCCAGGTCTACGACAACTACGGCTTCGCCACCGAGATCCTGGCGGCGTCGCTCCGGCATCCGCAGCACGTGGTGGAGTGCATGCTCATCGGCGCCGACGTGGGTACCCTGCCGCCGAACGTGCTCTGGATGCTCGCGAAGCACCCCCTCACCGACCGGGGCCTCGAGGGCTTCCTGGCGGACTGGAACACCCTCGGAGCGTCGATCTGAGGAGACGCATGCCCCTGCCTCGACCCGCTTCCGCGCTCTTCGTCGCATCGCTCCTGATCGGAGCGTGCGCGGGACCGGACTCCTCGGCCACACGGACGGCCGAAGCCTCGGAGCGGCCCACGCCCCTCAGCGACCTCGCGGGGGTGGGCTACGTGCAGACGTCGGCACGGAGCCAGGACCCGGCGCAGGAGGCGCGGATGCGCGCCTCGTCGGAACTGGACGGATCGCGCCGAACCGCCATCGTGGAGGCCGCGGCCCGGGTGGCTCCGGCCGTGGTGAACGTGAGCGTGATCCGCACCGAGCGGGTCCGGCCCCGCTCCATGTGGGAGAGCTTCTTCATGGCGCCGGGGGGCCAGCGACGGAGCGCCGGCGTGGGTTCGGGCGTGCTCGTCCGCGACGACGGGATCGTGCTGACCAACGACCACGTGGTCCGTGACGCCGAGCGCATCAAGGTCACCCTGGCCGACGGGCGTGACTTCGACGCCGAGCTCCTGGGTACGGACCAGGTGACGGACATCGCGGTCCTCCGCGTCCAGGGCGCCGAACCGGGATCCCTTCCCGTGGCCCCCGTGGGATCGAGTGAGGGCCTGCTGATCGGCGAGTGGGCCATCGCCATCGGGAACCCGTTCGCCAGCTACTTCTCGGACGCGGAGCCGACGGTCACGGCCGGCGTCATCAGCGCGCTCGACCGGAACATCGTCCCGTCGTCGCAGGAAGACGGCTTCTACCTGGGCATGATCCAGACCGATGCGTCCATCAACCCCGGCAACTCGGGCGGGCCCCTGGTCAACGCCCTGGGCGAGGTGGTCGGCATCAACGCGTCGATCTTCTCCCGTTCCGGTGGAAGCGAGGGACTGGGCTTCGCGATTCCCATCGACCGCGCCCTCCGGATCGCGGACGACCTGGTGGCCTACGGCGAGGTGCGGCGTGCTTGGACGGGCCTCGACGTCGAAGCGGTGGAGGCCGACGAGTGGGGACGCACACGTGGGGTCCGCGTGTCCCGCGTGGCTCCGGGGTCGCCGGCGGACCGGGCCGCGATCGAGCCCGGAGACCGCCTGCTCGCAGCCAACGACCGCATACTCGCTGCGCCCCTCGACTTCGAGGCCCTTCTCCTCGATCTGCGGGCCGGCGACGCCATGACGCTGCGCATCGAGGGGCAGCCCCGGGACATTCCGGTGGTCGCGGCGGCGCTCCCGTCGTTGTCTGCGGAGCGCATCACGGTGCTCCAGGAACTCGAGCTGATCACCGTCACGCCCCAGATCCGATCGGAACGCGGCCTGGCCAGCGAAGACGGCGCCCTGGTGGCGTCCATCTCCGACCGGCTGTCCGGTCAACTGGGTCTGCGCGCGGGCGACGTGCTGGTCCAGATCCAGCGGACCCGGGTCCGCAGCGCGGAAGAAGTCGCCCGAATCTTCGAGCAGCTCCGGGGTACCGGTTCGCTGCGCATCTACCTCGAGCGCGGTGGCCAGTACGTGGCCCGCGACTTCTACTGGCGATAGGCATGACCGAGTCCGACCCGACGCGGTACTCCCACCCCCTGGCGGACCGGTACGCGTCCCGCGAGATGCAGACCATCTTCTCGCCGGCGCGGCGCTTCGGCATGTGGCGGCGGCTGTGGCTGGCCCTGGCGGAGTCGCAGCGGGAGCTGGGCCTGTCCATCCCCGACGGGGCCATCGACCAGATGCGGGCGCACCTGGACACCCTGGACCTGGCGCGGGCGGCGGAGTACGAACGGCGGTTCCGCCACGACGTCATGGCGCACGTGCACCTGTTCGGCGACGACGCACCCGCCGCCCGGGGCATCATCCACCTCGGGGCCACCAGCGCCTTCATCGGCGACAACACGGACCTGATCCTGCACCGCGAGGGACTCCGGCTGATCCGGGACCGGGTGGTCCGCTGCATCGACGCCCTGGCCGCGTTCGCCGAGGAGCACGCCGCGCTGCCGACGCTCGGGTACACGCACTTCCAGCCGGCCCAGCCCACCACGGTGGGCAAGCGGGCCACGCTCTGGATCCAGGACTTCCTGCTGGACCTCGAGGAGATCGAGTTCCGGCTGGACACCCTGCGCTTCCGGGGCGTCCGGGGTACGACCGGGACGCAAGCGTCGTTCCTGGAGTTGTTCGAGGGAGACGGCGCCAAGGTGGACGCGCTCGACGACGCGGTCGGCCGCCGGCTCGGGTTCGAGGACACCTACCCGGTGAGCGGCCAGACCTACCCGAGGAAGGTCGACTACGCGGTCCAGTCCACGCTGGCCGGCACGGCGGCTTCGGCCTCCAAGTTCGGCCACGACCTCCGTCTGCTCGCGCACCTGCGCGAGGTGGAGGAGCCGTTCGAGTCCGAACAGATCGGGTCGTCGGCCATGCCCTACAAGCGCAACCCCATGCGGGCGGAGCGGATCTGCGCCCTCGCCCGCCACGTCATCACCCTGTCGATCGATCCGGCGTTCACGGCGGCCACCCAGTGGCTGGAACGGACCCTCGACGACTCCGCCAACCGGCGGATGTCGATCCCCGACGCCTTCCTGGCGCTCGACGGCACCATGGTGCTGGTCGAGAACGTGGCCCGCGGCCTGATCGTGAACCCCGAGGTGGTGCGCCGGAACCTGGCCGAGCACCTTCCGTTCATGGCCACCGAGACGATCCTCATGCACGCCACCTCCGGCGGAGGCGACCGGCAGGAGCTGCACGAGCGCATCCGCCAGCATTCCATGGCGGCGGCCCGGAGGATGAAGGAGGAGGGTGCCGAGGCGGACCTCCTGGCCCGCATCGCCGACGACGAGGCCTTCGGAATCGACGCGGAGGGGCTCGAGGCCCTCGTGGACCCGAGACGGTTCGTCGGAAGGGCTCCGGAACAGGTGCGGCGCATGCTGGACGAACGCGTCGCGCCGGTCCTCGCGCGGTACGCCGACACGGCCGACCGGGTGGGAGCGCCCGACATCCGTGTCTGAGGTCGCACCCATCCTCGAATCGGCCCTGGATCTCCCGCTCCTCCACCGTGGCAAGGTGCGCGACGTCTACGAGGTGGACGACGCCACGCTGCTCATGGTGGCCAGCGACCGGGTCAGCGCCTTCGACGTGGTCATGGACCGGCCGATCCCCCGGAAGGGCGAGGTCCTGACCCAGATCACGGCCTGGTGGCTCAAGCAGCTCGAGAACGACCTGCCCCATCACCTCATCGCCGTGGACCCGGACGCCATCGTGCGCCGGTACCCCGGCCTGGCGGCGTCCCGGGATCATTGGCAGCGGCGCGCGATGCTGGTCCGGCGCACCCGCCCGGTCCTCGTGGAGTGCGTGGTCCGTGGCTACGTGGCGGGGTCGGCCTGGAAGGAGTACCGAGCGTCCGGAACCCTGGCGGGCGAACCCCTGCCCGAGGGCCTGCGGGAGAGCCAGCGTCTCGAGGCGCCGGTGTTCTCGCCGGCCACGAAGGCGGAACGTGGGGAGCACGACGAGAACATCACGTTCGATCGGGTTCGGGAGATCCTGGGCCCGAAGCTCGCCGACGAACTGCGCACCCGGTCCCTCGACCTCTACGCGTTCGGCCGCGACCGGGCCGAGGAACGCGACATCATCCTGGCCGACACGAAGTTCGAGTTCGGCCACGCTCCGGACGGCTCGGTTCTGCTGATCGACGAGGTGCTGACGCCGGACTCCTCGCGCTTCTGGCCGCGGGAGCACTACACGGTGGGCCGGGGCCAGCCGTCGCTCGACAAGCAGCCCATCCGGGACTGGCTCGACGGCCTGCCCGACTGGGACAAGTCGCCGCCCCCGCCGCCCCTGACGGACGACGTGGTCGACGCGGCCGCCGCACGCTACCAGGAGGTCTTCTCGCGGCTCACCGGTGTGAGCCTGGATCACTTCCATCCGCCCCTGTTCGGAGACGACCGGTGAGACTCGCCCCCGAAGGCCTTCCGTTCATCCTCGGATTCGCACTCCTCGGCGGCGTGGGATGGGCCCTGGCGGCGGCAGGAATCGGACCGGTGCGCGCGGTGGGGTTCGGCGCGGGCATCTTCGGCGTCCTGACCCTGTTTTCGCTCTGGTTCTTCCGGAATCCCACACCCACGGTGCCTGCGGACGAGCGCCTGGTGGTGGCCCCGGGCCAGGGCAAGATCATCGGGATCGGCGAGGCGGTGGAGCCTACCTACATCGGGGGGCCGGCCCGCAAGATCGTGATCTTCCTGAACGTGTTCGACGTCCACGTGCAGCGGGCGCCCGTGTCGGGCCTGGTCGAGCACCGCGTGTACAAGCCGGGTGCCTACGCGGTGGCCTGGGCCGACAAGGCCTCGGACATCAACGAACAGGCGTCGTTGGGCATCGCCACCGACGACGGCAGGGTCCTGGTGCGCCAGATCGCCGGACTGGTGGCACGGCGGATCGTCACGGACCCCTCGGTGGGCGACACGCTGACCCGCGGCGACCGCTTCGGGCTGATCCGGTTCGGATCCCGGGTGGATCTGTTCCTCCCCCTCGAGTGGGAGGTCATGGCCGAGGTCGGCGACAAGGTCGTGGTCGGGGAGACCCCCCTGGCCCGCCGTGTGGCGTCCGGGACGCGCCCGTGAAGGCACCGCGCCCGCCCCGTCGGGAGACCCTGCAACGCGGGGTCATCATCCTGCCCTCGGCGTTCACGCTGGGGAACCTGTTCTTCGGCCTCTACGCCATGGTGGCGGCCACCCGCGGCGACCTGATCTGGGCCGGTTGGTTCATCATCTTCGCGGGTACGCTGGACATGCTGGACGGCCGCATCGCGCGGCTGACCCGCACCGGGTCGAAGTTCGGTGCCGAGCTGGACTCGCTGGTGGACGCCATCTCGTTCGGCGTGGCCCCCGGGTTCATCATGTACCAGCTCTTCTTCACGGACACCGCGTGGAGCTGGACGCTGTCCTACGTCTACGTGACCGCGGTGGTGGTGCGGCTCGCCCGCTTCAACGTGGAGTCGTCGGGCGAGGCCAAGCGCTACTTCCACGGCCTTCCGTCTCCGTCCGCGGGGATGCTGCTGGCTTCGTTCTACCCGTTCAGCCAGACCCCCTTCTTCGCGACGTACCTGTCCGACCTGCCGTGGGCGCAGATCGTGGCCGTGGGCATGGTCCTGCTGGGCGTGCTCCTGGTCAGCCACGTGCCCTACGCCAAGGTACCCCGCATCGGACTCCGTTCGGCTCGCGGTATCTTCAACACGGTGGTGGTCCTGGGCGCGCTGTTCGCTGCCCTGGCCGTGCCTCGCTACTACTTCTTCACGGCCCTCCTGCTGTACATCACGTGGGGGCTCGTGAGGTCCGTCCTCCTGGGCCTCCTCGACCGGTTGCCCGGGGGGGATCCGCTGCTGGAGGACGAGGACGACGACGAGAGCGCGGCCGTCCGCCGCCTCGACTACGGAGACCTCGGTCCCCGAACCCAGGGAGAGGGAACCTCTTCCGCCGACGACGACCCTCTGGAGGAACGCGCGTGAGTGCCATCCGTCTCGAGATCCACATCAAGCCCCGCCCCGGCCTGCTGAACCCGGAGGGGAAGGCCATCCACCACGCGCTCCACTCTCTCGGGTGGAACGGGGTGGCGGACGTCCGGGTGGGCAAGACGATCTACATGGACCTGGACGCGGAGTCCGAGGCCGCGGCCCTCGAAACGGCCGAGGCCATGTGTCGGAAGATGTTGGCCAACCCGGTCACCGAGGACTTCGAAATCTCCGTGGTCACGGCGGAGGGCGCGGCGTCATGAAGGTCGCGGTGGTCACCTTCCCCGGCTCCAACTGCGACTACGACCTGTACAAGGCCGTCCAGGACGTCGGCGGCTCCCCCACCTTCGTGTGGCACCGGGAGCGGGGGCTGGACGGGTACGACGCCGTCATGCTGCCGGGAGGCTTCTCCTATGGCGACTACCTCCGCGGCGGCGCCATCGCGCGGCTCAGCCCCGTCATGGAGGACGTGGTGGCCTACGCCGCCGCGGGCGGCCCCGTCCTGGGCGTCTGCAACGGCTTCCAGATCCTGTGCGAGGCGGGACTCCTGCCCGGTGCCCTCATGCGCAACGAGTCGCTGCGCTTCCAGAGCTTTCCCGTCCGGCTGCGGGTCGAGCGGGCCGACACGCTCTTCACGACGGCGTACGACGAAGGTCAGGTGCTCCGGATTCCCATCGCCCACGGCGAAGGGAACTACGAGGCCGATCCGGCCACCCTGGAGCGCCTCGAGGGCGACGGCCGCGTCGTCTTCCGCTACGTGGACGCCTCCGGCGAGCCCACCGACGACGGGAACCCGAACGGTTCGTGGCACAACATCGCGGGCATCGTCAACGAGGCCGGAAACGTCCTGGGCATGATGCCCCACCCGGAGCGGGCCATGGAGCCGCTCCTGGGCTCCACGGACGGACGGGGCGTGTTCACCTCGCTCGTTCGCGCCCTCGGCGCGGCCGCGCCCGCGGCCACACCCTGATCCGACCGACACCATCACCGACCCGACGAGCACCAGAGGAGCAGCGCATATCGTGAGTACGGCCGAGGGAACCACCCCCGCCACCGCCGTCGATCCGCGACCCGGCGATCCGGAGATCACCCCCGAGATCGTGGCCGACCACGGCCTGTCCGAGGACGAGTACGAACGGGTGGTCCGGATCATGGGCCGGACGCCGACCTTCACGGAACTCGGCGTGTTCAGCGCCATGTGGTCGGAGCACTGCGGGTACAAGAACTCGAAGCGCCTCCTTCGACTCCTTCCCACGGAAGCGCCCTGGGTGATCCAGGGACCCGGCGAGAACGCCGGCGTCATCGACATCGGCGAGGGATACGCGCTGGCCTTCAAGATCGAGTCCCACAACCACCCCTCCGCCGTGGAACCCTACCAGGGCGCGGCCACGGGCGTGGGCGGCATCCTGCGCGACATCTTCACCATGGGCGCACGACCCATCGCGGTGCTCGATTCCCTCCGCTTCGGCGACCTCGACTCCGGCCGGGTCCGCTACCTCTTCGGAGGCGTGGTCTCCGGGGTGGGCGACTACGGCAACTGCGTGGGCATTCCCAACATCGGCGGCGAAGTCCAGTTCGACCGAGGATACGCGGGCAACCCCATCGTCAACGCCATGTGCCTGGGGCTCATGAAGCGGGACGAGCTGATCACCGCGTCGGCCACCGGCACCGGCAACTCGCTCATGGCCGTGGGCGCCCGGACCGGACGCGACGGGATCCACGGCGCCACGTTCGCTTCGGAGGAGCTCAGCGAAGACGACGACGCGTCGAGCCGCCCCATGGTGCAGGTGGGCGATCCGTTCACCGAGAAGCTGCTCCTGGAGGCGTCGCTCGAACTCATCGCCAGTGGCGCGATCTCCGGGATCCAGGACATGGGCGCGGCAGGCATCACCTCGTCGGCGTCGGAGATGGCCGGCCGCGGCGGCAGCGGCGTGGAACTGGACATGGAAACGGTGCCGGTGCGCGAGCCCGGCATGACCCCCTACGAGATCCTGCTCTCGGAATCCCAGGAGCGGATGCTCGTGGTGGCGGAGCCCGGACGGGAAGACGAAGTGCGGCGCATCCTGGAGAAGTGGGAGCTGGAGGCCGCGGTCATCGGCCGCGTGACCGACGACGGACGGTTCCGCGTACGGGAGAACGGGACCGTGGTCGCCGACATCCCGGCGCTCCCGCTCACGGAAGGCTGCCCGACCTACGAGCGGGAAGGGGTGGAAGGCGACGACGTGCGGATCCTCCGGACCATGGACCTGTCCGAACACCTGATCCCCACCGGCGACCTGACCGGGACGTTCCTGGACCTCCTGGGCTCGCCCAACGTGGCGTCGAAGCGGTGGATCCACCGCCAGTACGACACCACCGTCCGCACCTCGACCGCGGTTCCGCCCGGTGGGGACGCCGGCGTGGTCCGGATCCGGGGCACGAGCAGGGCCGTGGCCGCAACGACCGACTGCAACGGGCGCTACGTCTACCTCGACCCGGGCGTGGGTGCCCGGGCGGCGGTGGCCGAGGCGGCCCGCAACCTCGTGTGCGTGGGGGCACAGCCCACCGCCATCACCAACAACCTGAACTTCGGAAACCCGCTGAAGCCCCACATCTACTACCAGATGCGGGAGGCGGTGCTGGGTATGGCCGAAGCCTGTACGCTGTTCGAGACGCCGGTCACCGGCGGGAACGTGTCGCTGTTCAACGAGACCGACGGACGGGCCATCTACCCCACCCCGGTCATCGGCATGGTCGGCGTCATCGACGACGTGGACACGATCACGCGGGCGGCCTTCCGCACCCCGGGAGACGCCATCGTGCTCCTGGGCCAGAACACCGACGAGATCGGCGGATCGGAGTACCTCTACGTGACGGCCGACCTCGTGGCCGGGCCGCCGCCGGCCGTGAACCTGACGGCGGAGCGGGCCCTTCAGCGGGCCGTGCTGGCCATGATCCGGGACGGCCTTCTGGCTTCCGCCCACGACTGCAGCGACGGGGGCCTGGCCTGCACCCTGGCCGAATCCGCCCTCGGCGACGGTGAAACGCCCCTCGGCATCACGGTCGAACTCGACGACGACCTGCCGCCGGTGGCCACCCTCTTCGGCGAGGCCCAGGGACGCATCGTGGTTTCCTGCGCGCCCGACGACGTGTCCGCAGTCCTCGAGGCGGCCCGGGAACACGGCGTTCCCGCCCGACTCGTCGGCACGGTGGGCGAGCCCGGGGGAAGTTTTTCCATGACGTTGCCCCAGGGCCGGATCCAGGCTCCGGTGGCGGACCTGGCCGCCGCCTACTTCGGAGCGATTCCCGCATTGATGGACGCTCCCTCCACGAGCGCCGGCTGAGCCGATGACCCGTCCTTCCAGAACCCTGCCCGTCGTGGGCCCCACCGACGTATCCCTCGACCGCCTCGACGACCGGCCCCGCGAGGAGTGCGGAGTCGTGGCGGTGAGCGGTATCGAGAATGCGGCGGAGCAGGCGTTCCTCGCCCTCTACGCCCTACAGCACCGCGGCCAGGAGGCCGCGGGCATCGTAGCCGTCGACGCCGGCGGCACGGCCAGGGTGCACAAGGGCGTGGGGCTGGTGTCCGACGTGTTCGGAGCCGACTCGCTGGCGGGCCTGACCGGCTCGACCGCGGTCGGACACGTCCGCTACTCCACGGCCGGCGGCTCCAGCGTCGAGAACGTCCAGCCCCTCACGGCCCGGTATTCCCGGGGCGACATGGCGCTGGCCCACAACGGCAACCTGACCAACCAGCTCGACCTACGGAATCGTCTGGTGGAGGATGGCGCGATCTTCCGGACGTCGTCCGACTCCGAGATTCCCGTCCACCTGATCGCCAAGTCCCGGCACGAGACCGTGGACGCCCAGGTGGACGACGCGCTGAGCTACCTCGAGGGCGCGTTCTCCATCGTGATCTCCATCGGGGACACCATCTACGCCGTGCGGGACGCCCGGGGCTTCCGGCCGCTCGTGCTCGGCCGGAAGGGCGACGGGCACATCGTGACCAGCGAAACCTGTGCCCTGGACATCGTCGGCGCCGAGTACGTGCGCGACCTCGAACCCGGAGAGGTTCTGAAGATCCGGGGAGGGAAGGTGGAGCGCCTGCGTTCTCTCGCCCGGGCCGCCCAGCCGGCGCCGTGCATCTTCGAACTGGTCTACTTCGCGCGGCCCGACTCGCGGATCTGGGGCATCTCCGTGGACCGGGCCCGACGGGCGTTCGGCAGGCAGATGGCCCGGGAGCACCCGGTGGAGGCGGACTGCGTGATCAGCGTGCCCGACTCGGCCAACTCCGCGGCGCTGGGCTACGCCGAGGAGAGCGGGATCCCCTTCGAACTCGGCCTGCTGCGCAACCACTACGTCGGACGCACGTTCATCAAGCCGACGCAGAAGGACCGGGACTTCGGCGCACGGATGAAGTACAACCCCGTGCGCGAGGTCCTTTCCGGCAAGCGCGTGGTGGTGGTGGACGACTCCCTGGTCCGGGGCACGACGTCGAAGAGCCTGGTGCGGATGCTCCGGGGCGCCGGTGCCCAGGAGGTCCACCTGCGCATCGGGAGTCCTCCCGTGCGGTTCCCGTGCTTCTACGGCATCGACATGCCCACCAAGGGCGAACTGATCGGCTCACGCCTCGAGGTTCCCGAGATCGCGGAGACGCTGGGTGTGGATTCCCTCGGATACCTCTCCCTGGACGGGATGCAGGAGGCCGTGGCGGAGGGCAAGCCCTACTGCACGGCCTGCTTCTCGGGCGACTACCCTGCGGAACTCGTGGACGTGAACCGCGGCCTCGCCTCGCCGGAAGGCCCACCACGGTGCTGAGGCCCACCGACGCGGCGCTCCGGCGGTTGCCCAAGGCCGAGCTCCACGTCCATCTGGACGGCAGCCTCCGCCCGTCCACCCTCGCGGAGCTCGCCCGCGAGCGGGAACGTCCCCTGCCCGTCTACGACGAGCTCGCGCTGGGCGCCCACATGCTCGTGTCGGACGCCCGCAACCTCGAGGAGTACCTGGCACGCTTCGCCCTGACGCTTTCGGTCATGCAGGACGCCGACGCGCTGGAGCGTATCGCGTTCGAGCTGGTGGAGGACCACGCGGCGGAGAACGTGACGTACGTCGAGATCCGCTTCTGCCCGGGCCTCAACACCGAGGGCGGCCTGACCCCCGACGAGGTCATGGACGCGGTCCTGGCCGGTGCCGAGGCGGGCCAGACGGCCACGGGCACCCGGGCCCGGATCATCGTCTGCGCGCTCCGGAGCCTCCCGCCCGCCTCGTCCGTCGAGATGGCCGAGGTGGCCGCCGCCTACTCAGGCCGGGGGGCGTGCGCCTTCGACCTGGCGGGTGCCGAGAAGGGCTTCCCCGCCCGGGACCACCTGGAGGCGTTCACGGTGGCGCGACGCGCCGGGCTCCCGGTGACCGTCCACGCCGGCGAAGGCTACGGGGCGCCTTCCCTCCGACAGGCCGTGGAAGACGTCGGAGCGGAACGTATCGGCCACGGTACCCGCCTGATCGAGGACCCCGAGCTGATGGCCATGGTACGGGACCGGGGCATCCTCCTAGAGACGTGCCTGACCTCCAACGTCCAGACCCGTGTGGCCGCGAGCTACGCCGACCACCCGGTCCGCCGGTACGTGGAGGAGGGCATCGCGGTCACGCTCTGCACCGACAACCGCCTGATGTCGGGCGTGACCCTGACCGAGGAGTACGCCCACGCCCGCGACGCCTCGGGGATGGACACCGCCACCCTCACGGCGCTGGCCCGGGCCGGGTTCGAGCACGCGTTCGTGTCCGACGGCGAACGAGAGGCCCTCCTGGGGGCGTTCGAGCAGGCCGTGGCCGGGTGGGACCCCACCGCCGGGTAGCGGACAGGCCCCCGACCCCTACGGTGCGGTGTGCACCTCCCGGCGCAGCCGTTCGTGGTTCCTCCGGATCCGCAGGTAGGCCCCGAACGACGGCGTCGTGAACGACCGTCCGGGTCCCTGCGGGCCCGCGTCCACGAGGCGGGTCTCCAGGGACGCCACCACCTCCGGCAGCCGCTCGGCACTCCGCCGGTACAGGTCCGCCATCGTCTTCGTGACCGTCCGGCCCAGGTTCGCCCCGAAGCGGATGGGCACCTCCTCGCGGTAGAGGATCGCACCGGTGTCGATGCTGCGATCCACGGCGTGGATCGTGAACCCGGTGGTGGTGGAGCCCTCGTGGATCTGCCAAACGACGCCCTGGGCGCCGCGGAACTCCGGGAGGAGTTCGTGGTGGACGTTCACCGTGCCCAGGCGCGGGACGGAGTACACACGCTCCGGGATGTATCCGTTGCCCAACGAGAGGGCGGCATCGACCTCCAGGCGCTCGAGGACGGTGCGTGCCTCGGCGGACCCGGGGCCCGGCACCGGGAACACCGTCACGCCCTGGTCCCGGGCCACGTCCGCAACGGGCGCCAACTCGAGGTCGCGGGCCAGGTCGGCCCCGTACCACGGCCGCATCCGTACGCCTGCCAACGCGCCGAGGGGCCCGATGCGCGCGATCTTCTTCAGCGTGCGTCGCAGGGAACGCTTCGGGCCCCGGCCCACGACGTGGACCAGCCCGACCACCTCGATCCCTTCCGTCTCGACCAGGCGGGGCAGCGCGAGCGCACCCAGACCGTGGGTGCGCTGGGTCATGATCGCGACGCGCATCACGGGCCCGGGTCTCCGGCCACGCGCCACCCCTCGGGCCACCCGTTTCCTTCCGGGGCCGCCCGGCGGGCGGCCTGACCGAGGAACCACCGATGATGCGCCAGCGGCCACGCCGCGATCGCGTGGTCCCGTCGGATACAGAGGGCCTCGGGGCGGTCGGGCGCGGGCCCGACGTGAGCCCCCCGCTCCGCCGAGGCACACGTCGCGTACCCGGCCTCGAACACGGCGGCGGCGGCCCTGGGCGTGAAATGGCGGAACCTCCCGTACGGCCAGGAGAAATGCTCGGCCCCGCCGCACCGGGCCAGCAGCGCATCCCGGGACCGGGCCAGCTCCTCCCGGACCCCGTCGGGCTCCGTGTCCGACACGACCGGGTGGGTGTGGGTGTGGCTCCCGAACTCGTGCCCACGGGCCTGGAGGGCACCGACGTCGTCCCAGTCCATGAACTCCGTCGGCGGCATGTGGATCCGTTCCGCGCAGAAGCGCGCCACCTCGGCAGGGTCCGTGCGCCCCACCATCGACGTGACCAGGAAGAAGCACCCCCGGGTGCCGAACTCCTCCAGCACCGCGGCCGCGCGGACGCAGGTCCGTAGACCGTCGTCGAAGGTGAAGGCCACCGAAGGCCGGGTCAGCCGACCCGTCCGCAGGCGCTCCACCCCCTCCCCGTAGGCCACCAGATCGTGTCCGGTGGCCACCAGCCACTCCAGGAGCCGGCGGAAGCCCTGCTCTTCGTCCGGGAACACGTGGTGGAGGTTCAGGACCTGGAGCCGCGGTCGCGCCAACACGGTGGTGCCCCGGCCCAGAATGGGAGCCAGGTGCCCGAGCACGTTCAGGACGGCCCGGCGCATCGGCGCGCGCGGGTCCCGTTCGGGAAGCTCGGCAAAGGTCCGTACCGTGCGGGGCACGGCATCCTGCGGGATGGGGTCCACAGGGAGCAAAGGTAGGTCGGTAGGGGGGAAAAGGAACGCCCCCGCCCGGGAGAACCCGGACGGGGGCGTGAGCCTTTCGGCCCGTGACGTCAGATCAGCTTAGCTGACCGTGAACGTCGCGTCCTCGACGTCGGCGTTGCCAACCGTCAGGTAGAGCATCGCCGAGGGGTTCGAGGTGGTGAACCCACCAACCGTACCCGGCTGCGGCGTGACCTGGTAGACACCCTCGATAAGACCCGTGAAGGAGAACTTACCGGTGGCATCCGACACAGCGTTCTGCGTCGTGCCCAGGAACGTGCTGCAACGGATGTCGTCCGCGTTGCCGGCAACGTTGTCGGGACCGTCCGGATCCACCGCGACCGGCGGGGACGCTGCGTTCATCGAGTCGTCGCAACGACGCAGCGAGACAGTCATGCCCTGTACGCCGGCGGCAGCACCCGTCTGCACGGTTCCGCTCACCGTCGTGTTCTTGAACAGGAACGTGAAGTTGTTCGGCAGGATTCCACCGTCACCCTCACTCGTGGAGTAGTTCCAGCGAGGCAGCGTGTTCGGCGTGTGGTTACCCACGGTCCGGGTGTTGTTCGCACCCGAGCCCGTCGTGGTCGCCGCGGTCGTAACGACTGCCGTGTCCTTGGCCAGGCCGCGGAGCACGTCGGTCGCCGCACTCGGCGTACCGGTCTGCCACTTCACGATGTACCGGCCCTCACGGAGACCCGTGAAGGAGTACCGGCCGTTGGCGTCGGAGGTGCTGGTGGCAACCAGCGAATCCGAAGACACCGTAGCCGCGCCGGAGTTGTCCTTGTACAGCTCGATGACGGCACCGGCGAGCGCCTCATCCGGGTCGATCACGTTCAGGTCCTGGTCGCGGTCGTTGATGACCAGACCGATGACCCGCGTGTCGAGACGCACCGCACGGAAGTTGGCGATGTCGTCGTCGTTGTTGTTCTGCAGATCCCGCGTGGCCATGGTCGCGGACGTGTTGCCCGAACCCGTGTAGGTCACCAGCTCCCACACCGCCGCCGAGTCACCGACCGAAGCCGTGACCTCGTAGGGACCCTCGCGCAGGCCGGTCAGGCTCCACGCGCCACCCGTGACCGTGATGGTCGTGTCCGGCGTGGCGTCGAGCCACTGAGGACCGGGCTGGGTGTTCATCGCGGACGGACGGATCGTGACCCGGGCACCGTTGACGTTCGTACCGTCGGCGGCGCGGACGAGACCCGTCAGACGCGTGTTGTTGTACTTGAAGGCGAACGTGCCCTTGCCTGCCCCACCGGTAAGCGGGGAGTGCGTGGTGTCACGCCAGGCGCCATCGAGAGAGATGGCCATCGCCGTGTCGTTGAGGACCACGACGCTGTTGAAGGTCGAGCGAGCGCGCAGCTCGTAGTTGCCGATCGGCACGTTGTAGAACACGACCGAACCGGAGTCGATGGACGGCTGGGCCGTACCGACCGACGTGCGCGTGCCGTTGGCGGCCACGCTGTAGAGCTGGACCTGGATGCGGTCCATGTTCTCGACGTTGTCACCGCCCGTGAAGGTCGGGATGTTCGTCGAGTCGTCGCGCTCGTGGTGCACCTCGGCGATCAGGTGCATGTCCGTGAACGTGACCTGCGCCGTACCGAGCATGACGGAGTCGGGCTGCGTCCCGTCGTGGACGATCCGGAGGTAACGACCCGCCGCCGTGCCTGCGGACGCGGACGGCGCCTGGCGCCAGCCGTGACCGAGCGTGTTCATGAACGGCTGCGCACCCGAGAGCCGGACGTAGAACGTGTCCGGAAGGGCCGCGGGGCCCGTGGTCTCGACGAACCGGCCCAGGCCGGACGCGTTGGTCGCACCCGTCTGGATGGCCGTCGTGGCCGTGGTGGTGTCGTTCCGGTACAGCGCGGCGTTCCAACCACCCAGCGTGTCGCCACGGATGGTGTGCGCACGGTAGCGCAGGATGATGCCGCTGTTGAGCAGGTCGAAGTCGTCGTTCGACACCTTCACCGAATCGGTGGGCGCGTACTTGATTTCGATGACCGACTCACCGTTCAGCGACTTGTTGGTCGTGTTGACCGAACGGTAGCGAGCGAAGACGACGTTGTCCCGCATCGCGCCAGCCGGGCTGATGTCGGCCGTCCGGGCGAACCGGAACGTGACCGTACCGTCGGCACCGGTCGTGGCCGAACCGATCCGGCCAGCGGCCGCACCGGCCGTGGCGGTCGTCTCGGTCGGGTACAGATCGATCGTGACGCCGGGCAGCGGGTTGATCCGGGGACCGGGCAGGCCGGGTCCGGTGGCATCCGTGCCGAGGAAGGCGCCGATCTCCACGCGCTGCATGGTGATGCGGAACGGCCAGTGCACCGGAGCGGTGCCGCCGGCCGTGACCGTCACGAGCTGGACCGGCGTGGCGCCGGCAGCGAACGCGACGTTGCCGGGAATGGCCGTCTGCGTCGGGTTGATGACGACCTTGTACGTACCGGCTTCGAGGTCGGCGAACGTGTAGTCACCGTTGGCGTCGGTCACCGTGAAGATGGTGTCGCCGACGGCCCGCTCGAGGCCGATCCGGACGTTGGCCACGCGGAGCTTGGGCTCCACACCGGCCGTGAAGGTCAGGTCGCCCATGTCGTTCGGACCACCGAGCTCGTCCAGGTAGAGCGAACCGCTCACCGTGGCCGTGCTGAGGAGCAGACCGGAGAACGAAACGACCTTGGACTCACCCACCGCCACCGTCACGTTCTGCGACGCGTTGGCGAAGGAGTACTGGGTGGCGTCGAAGCCGGACAGCGCAACGGTGTACGTCCCGGCACGGAGGCCGCTGAACGAGTACTGACCGTTGGCGTCGGTCGTGGTGTTGGCCGCGCCGATGGACACGGTCACGCCCGCGAGGCCCTGACCACCGGCGGCAACCGAGCCGATGATGGCGGACGTACGGACGAAGGAGCCGTCGAAGTTGACCGTGACCACCTGGCCAGCGGTCGCGATCGTGGCGGCCTTGGAAGTCGCGGAGAAGGTCGCATCGGTGGCGAAGCCGCTGATGGAGACCGTGTAGGCACCGGCATCCACACCTGCGAAGGTGTAGGCACCGGAGGCGTCCGTCGTCGCGGTGGTCCCGGACGACAGCGTCACGGTAACACCCGAGGCGGCAGCGCCCTCGATCGTCACAACGCCCGAGATCGTGCCGGTGATGTCGGGCTGGACGACTACGTCGCCCCCGTCATCACAGGCCCCGAACGCGACGAGCGCTGCGAGGGTGAGATACTTGAAACGCTTCATGTCACCTGATTCCCATGAAGAGTGATAGGGTGCCCGTCGAGGGGCACGTGTGACCGGCGAACTGTAGTGCAAGTTCGGTGCCACCTAGAACGGGGCGCTAAGCTCGGTCACACCAACGGGTTGGGGCGCCCTCGGAGAAGCGGGCGCGCCTCAAAAAACCGTGATCCGTCAGAATTCTGATCCCTGGGCCAGAAACTCCTCGGCCTGATCGACGAGCGCGCGGGACCCGATGTAGAGCGGGACGCGCTGGTGCAGCGCGGTGGGCTCGATGTCCAGGATGTCCCGGTGCCCGTCGCTGGCGCGCCCCCCCGCCTGGGTCACGACCATGGCCAGGGGCGAGGCCTCGTACAGGAGCCGGAGCTTCCCGGACGGGTTCTTCCGGTCGGCGGGGTACATGAACAGGCCCCCGGTCAGGAGGGTGCGGTGGACATCGGCCACCAGGGAGCCGATGTAGCGGGAGCTGAACTCCTCCTCCTGCTTGAGGTGGCTGATCAGGTTCTGCTGGCCGCGGCTCCACCGGTGGTAGTAGGCCTCGTTGATCGAGTACGTCCGGGACGGAGGGTCGGGCAGCGTCATGTCCGGGTGGCTGAGCAGGAACTCGCCGATGGACGGATCGAGGGTGAAGCCGTGGACGCCCGCGCCGGTCGTGTAGACGAGCATGGTGGACGAGCCGTACACGATGTATCCGGCCGCCACCTGCCGGGAGCCAGCCTGAAGGCAGTCCTCCAGCGCACCCCGCTCGCCCTTGGAAATCTTCCGGTGGATCGAGAAGATGGTCCCGATCGAGACGTTCACATCGATGTTGCTCGACCCGTCGAGCGGATCGTAGAGCAGGACGTAGTCCCCCGCGGGGAACTTGTCGGGGATGGGCATGAAGCCCTCGCTCTCCTCCGACGCCATGCAGGCCAGGCGACCGGTGTGGTCCAGGGCCCGGTAGATCACGTCGTTGGCGAAGACGTCCAGCTTCTGGACCTCCTCACCGTGCACGTTCTCGTCACCGGTGTGGCCCAGGATGTCCACGAGGCCGGCCTTGTTCACCTCCCGGCTGATGACCTTGGCCGCCAGGGCGATGTCCGCAAGCAGGTCCGTGAAGGCCCCGGTCGCTTCGGGGTGGAGGCGTTCCTGGTCCACCAGGAATCGGGAGATCGTGACCACGTGGCTCTGGGGCATCCGGCTCGAACGGAAGGGATGGAGAGGACCCCCTAAGGTCCGCCTCGGGCCGGTGGGGGTCAACGAGGGGGTGCGGTGTACACGGTGAAGGACCCGTCCCGACGGGCCACGACCCGGATCGACCCGTCCCGATCGGTGCGCCGGATCTCGACGCCCGCCGAGGTCAGACGGTCGAGGACGGACCGGGTCGGATGACCGTACCGGTTCCCCCTTCCCACGGAGACGATGCCCAGGCGGGGTCGGGCCCGGGACAGTAGGAGGGGGTCGGTCGAGGTGTCGCTTCCATGGTGTCCGACCTTGAGCACCTCCAGGGCTTCGGGAAGCCCCTGCCGGGCCAGGGCGCGCTCCACCGCGGCGGGGGCATCTCCCGTCAGGAGCGCCTCGAACGCGCCGTAGGCCACCAGCAGGACCACGGACGCGTCGTTCGTGTCCGTGTCCGCCCCACCGGGCGCAGTGTCCACGGGGGTGAGGACCCGGATCTCCACGCCGTCCGTGTTCCACCGCAGCCCCGGGGCCGCCGAGCGCCATGGGACGCCTGCGGCCGCGGCGGCCGCCAGGACCTCCACGAACGCCTCCTTCCCCGTGGCGCGCCCGGGATCGATCACCTGCCCGACCTCGAAGCCGGCCAGGAGCTCGGCGGCCCCGCCGATGTGGTCCAGGTCCGGGTGGGTCAGGACCAGCGTCTCGATGCGCACCACGCCCCGCCGGGAGAGCGCTTCGTACAGGGCGCCCCGTCTCCCGGGCCGGGGAGGCGGCCCCGCATCCACGACCCACCAGCGCCCCGAGGGCATCCTCAACGCCAGACCGTCTCCCTGGCCGACGTCCGCCACGAGCAGTTCGAGGGTCCCCCGCCCCGCCAGGGCCGCCGCCGCAGGCCAGACCACCACGGCGGCCACCCCCGAAGCCATCACGACGACGCGCCGCACCCGGCCGGAGAGCCTCCGGCGGGAGACGAGCCAGGCCACAGGTATGGCGACGGCCGCCGCCACAGGAACCCAGGTACGCGGAACCTCCACGGCCGCGAAGGGACTCGCCGCCACGGCTTCCGTGCCCCGGGCCAGAACCACCAACAGGGTGTCCACCCCGAGGGCGAGGAACGCGGCGCCCCCGGGCCACAAGGGGTCCAGGAGCATCCCGAACAGGGCGCCCGGAAGGGCCACCGCCACCAGGGGCGAAGACACGAGCGTGGCGGGGATCCCGACCAGGGACACCTGCTCGAAGTGCCACGCCACCACGGGAAGGGTGGCCAGCGTGGCCGCCGCACCCGCCGCCACCGCGGCCCCCGCCTCGTCCGGCAGCCGGGGAACCCGGCGCCGGAGCGCGGCCGCGATGGGCCGCGACCACGCCAGCAGGCCGGCCGAGCCCGCGAACGACAACTGGAACCCCACCCCCCCGAGTCGTGCCGGATCCGTGGCCACGAGCACCAGGAAGGCCGCGGCCAGGCCGCCCCACCGGGCCGTGGGACGGCCGCGCAGGGCCGAGAGGGCCGCCACGGTCAGGATCAGGGCGGCCCGGGCGGCGGCGGCGGGAAACCCGAGGAGCCCCACGTAGGCCCAGGTCACGATCACCGCGAGGACCGCGGCCCTCCGCCGGGACAGCCGCATCCCCCGGAGGACCACCAGGACGAGCCCTGCCACCACCCCGACGTGGAACCCCGAGATCGCCAGGAGGTGGGCCGTCCCGGCCCGGGCGAAGGCGTCCCGTACCCCGGGGTCGATCCCCTCCCGGCGGGCCAGCACCAGGGCCGCCACCAGGGGACCCCGGTCGCCGTATCGGGCGTGGATGCGCTGAACCAGGGCGCCCCGCCAGCGTACCGGCCACCAGCCCCACGACGGATCCGGATCGGGCAGCCCCACCACCGCCCGGGCCAGGACCAGCCCGGACCCGGACCCGCTCCGGAACACGCCGGAGACCCGCATGCGGAGTCCCGCGGGGTGGACGTCGTCGGTCCAGACGCGGATCGGTCCGCACGGTTCGCCTTCCACCTCGAACGGGACGGACCCGGCGCCCGAGGGGGCCAGGAAGCGGCCCGTCCACTCGCCGGGACCGTCGAGCCGGGTCGGGCAGGAGGGTCCCGTGCGGGACGCCTGCCCCGACACGATCCCCGCCGCCACGACCAGCAAGGTGGCGGCGCGTGCAGGGCCGGTGGGGCGGACCCATGCGCGGATGGGCGGTCGAGCGAAGAAGACGAGGAGCAGCGCGGGGAGAAGGGCGCCGAAGTGGAGGGCGGCGAGGGCACCGGCGGCGAACAGGAGCGCCACCCGAGCCACCGGCGGCCCTCCGTTCAACGGAGGGGCTGCCGGCCCGAGGTGCTACGGCTCAATGCGCGGGGCGTCTCCTTCTTCGAAGAGGTCCTGCTGGTGTCGGTCCACTCCCCTGCTCCGCTCCTCCAGATCCTCCTCGGCCAGGCGTGCCCGGAGGATCCCGCGGACCTTCAGATCCGAGTGGACACCCGCCACGAGCATGATGACCATTCCGGTCAGGAGGCCGCCGAAGGCCACGACGGTCAGGGGCACGCCGTACAGCGTGACCAGGCCGAGGCGCAGGGTGACCCGATGTCCGCCGTTCAGGGTCGCGAAGGCCATGGAGAGGACCAGGACCAGAAGGACCCCCACCACCCCCGCGACCCGGCTCACGGCGCGGGAGCCAACGCGCGTTCGGGCACTTCCCGGCCGACGAACGTGGCCCCGGTCGTCCGCTCCAGCACCACGTGGGTGTAGCGTCCGATCCCCGACGGGTCCCCCGGGAACGCGACGACCTTGTTGCGTCGCGTCCGCCCGAGGATCTGCCCGTCGCCCCGGGCCTCCTTCTCCACGAGGACCTCTTCCGTGCGGCCCACCTCACTCCGGTTGATCTCCGACTGGATCTCGATCCGCACCTCGATGAGTTCCTCGAGCCGGGCCTGGGCCGTGGCGTCGTCCACGAAGTCGTCCTGCGGGAGGCGGGTGGCCGGCGTGCCGTCCCGGAGGGAGTACCGGTAGGTGAACGCGTCGTCGAACCGGACCCGACGCATCAGGTCCAGCGTGGCCCGGAACTCCTCGTCGGTCTCCCCGGGAAAGCCCACGATGATGTCCGTCGAAAGCGAGACGTCGGGGATGGCCCCGCGCACCAGGTCCACCTTTTCGAGGAAGGACTCGACGGTGTACCGGCGCAGCATGCGCTTGAGCGTGCGGTTCGCCCCGGACTGGGCCGGCAGGTGGAGCTGCTCGCACACGGCCGGCTCGGTGGCCATGACCTCGACGAGTTCCGGCGTCACGTCGTTGGGATGGGGCGACGTGAACCACGCCCGCCGGATCCCGTCGATCCGCGCCACCGCCCGGAGAAGACGGGGGAAGTCCCAGTCGCCGTGACGGTAGGAGTTCACGGTCTGACCCAGCAGGGTGACGTCGCTCACGCCCTGTTCGGCGAGTCCCCGGATCTCGGCCAGGACCTCGTCCGGAGCGCGGTTCTTCTCCGGGCCCCGGACGTAGGGGACGATGCAGAACGTGCAGCGGTGGTCGCATCCACGCTGGATGGGGACCCACGCCGACGGCCCCTCGCTCCGCCGCTGCTCGAGACCCTCGTAGTTCTCGCCGAGGTTCAGGTCGAGCACGGCGAGTTGAGGCCCCCGCTTCTTCGGCTTCTGCCCCTCGGCCGCCGGCGCGCGGCCCAGGCCGGCCAGGGCTTCGGGGAGCCCGCGGTATCCGTCCGGGCCCATGACGAGGTCCACGGCGCTGCCCTTGTCGAGCAGGGATTCCCCCATGCGCTGTGCCATGCACCCCGTGACGCCCACCACCATCCCGGGACGCGACTTCTTCAGGGCGCCGAGCTGGGCCACCCGCCCCAGAACGCGGGTCTCGGCGTGCTCCCGGATGGCGCAGGTGTTGACCAGCACCACGTCGGCATCGTCCGGCGCGGACACGATCTCGTATCCGTCGGCCTCGAGGATGCCCTCCATCAGCTCGCCGTCGCTGATGTTCATCTGGCACCCGTACGTCTCGACGTACGCGCGCCGACGCGTGCCGGAGGATGGGGAGCGGGTTTCGGTCATGGGGTCCAATCGTGGGGCGTCAGGAGGGCCATGCAATATACAGATGGTCCCCTTCCACCTGCAGGGCGCCCCGGAGGAGCCCCGAACCCGTCCCGGGCGGCGGAGCCGCGACCGTCGCCCGCAGATAGTCCTCGGTCAGGGCCGATCCCCCGTCTCCTTCCAGGACCACCGTGGCCGCCTGACCCGATCGGCGGCGCGTGTGGGCGTCTCCCTTCGCCTGGGCCAGGAGGCGCAGTTCCCGGCTGCGTTCGCCGGCCACCCGCTGCGGCACGGGATCGGGCAGGTCGGTCGCCGCCGTGCCGTCCCGGGGCGAGAACGGGAAGACGTGCAGGTAGGTGAACGGGAGTTCCTCGACCAGCGCCCGGGTCTGGGCGTGGTCCTCCTCCGTCTCTCCGGGGAAGCCCGTGATGATGTCGGCCCCGAGCCCGAGGGGCTGTACCCGCTCCGCGATCTCCAGGGCCCGACGCCGATACTGCTCCCGCGTGTGCCATCGGCGCATCCGGCGCAGCACCGGGTCGGCCCCGCTCTGCAGCGGCATGTGGAGGTGCGGCGCCAGCCGTCCTCCCGAGGTGCTCAGCAGGTCGAGGAGGTCGTCGTCCACCTCCGTCGCCTCCACGCTGCCCAGGCGCAGCCGCACGTCCGGAACCTCGTCGAGGAGGCGGCCGACCAGACGGGCCAGGGTCGTTCCCGGGTCGAGGTCGCGCCCGTAGTGGCCGATGTGGATTCCGGTGACCACGAGTTCGGGATGCGACCGGGCCAGGAGCCGGGCCTCGGCCACCACCTCGTCGGGACTCCGGGAGCGGGACACCCCGCGGGCCAGGCGCGTCGCGCAGAACGAACACTTCCGGTCGCACCCGTCCTGCACCTTGAGCCAGCCCCGGGTGGCGCCGCGCCGGCGGCGGAGGAGTTCGGCCCCCACGGGTTCGATGTCCAGACGGTCCAGCGGCGTACGAAGCTCGATCTGGACCGGGGCCGAGGAGGGAAGCGCGGCGGCGACGGTGGCCGGGTCGTGGCCCTCGACCACCGCGTGCACCCCGTCCATGGCGCGATACGCCGGGGCCTTGAGGGCCGCGGAGCAGCCGGCCACCACCACGTCCACGCCGGGGTTCTCCCGCCGGAGTCGCCGGATGAACCGCCGCGCTTCGGCGTCGGCCTGGTTCGTGACCGTGCAGGTGTTCACCACGCACACGTCGGCGTGGGACCGGTCCGAGACCGTGGAGGCACCCCGTGCCTCCGCCTCCTGGCGCATCCGCTCGGTGTCGTACTGGTTGGCCTTGCAGCCGAAGGTGTGGTAGTAGACCCGCATGCCCCCTCCGCGACCCGGTGCCGGGCTGGTCTGGCGTCTAGAAGCCGGCTACCCGGAGCGTCAGAGCCGCCCGCCAGAAGTTCTCGGTGATGCCCACTTCCTCCCGGCGCCCGCGCTCGATGGCCAGGTCGAGGCCGGCCAGGATGACGGAGCCGGTCTGGCTCAGCCCCAGGCCGAGGCCGCCGGAGAACACGGACTCGACCGGTGCGCCATCCTCGAGGGCGAACGGCAGTTCGCTCTTGCGGTAGCCGAGTCGGAGCGGTGCGTCCCGACCGAGGATCCGGGCCCGGGAAAGCTCGACGCCCACCCCGTACGACACCGTGTTCCGGGCGTCCGACTCCCTCAGGTCGTCGGCCGTGCTGGTCCAGTCGGACGACAGGAGGCTCGCCGAGAGCAGCAGCCCCGGAGCCAGGACGGCCGTGCCGCCGACCCGGACCTGCAGCGGAAGCGCGAAGGTCCCGCCGGGCGCCTCGGTCGTCTCGGACGGTTCGGCTTCCAGATCCGTCGACCAGGTCAGGCTTCCCGCCAGTCGGGCGCGGGTGCCCAGCGTGGCGGCGGCACCGGCCGTGACCGACGTGGCCGAGTACGCCCACCGCCCGTCGGCGCGGAAGTCGAGCACCTGGCCTTCGGCGTCCACACCCTCGAGCGACCGGGTCAGCGTGCGCGTCAGGGTCCCGTTGTAGCGCCCCAGCTGGAGGCCCACCGAGAACCGCTCATCGAGGGCCCGCGACAGACCCAGCCGGATCTCCGATACGCCTCCCTCGGAGCTGAACGAGTCGATGGCGGCCACGGGACCGGCCTCGAGATCGAGGGTGGCGGCCCGGGTGGCTTCGTAGCGCTGATCGAGGAAGGAGCCGAAGCTGAACGTGGCGGTGCCCAGGCCGAACGCCGGGTAGGCGATGGCCACCAGCGGGAAGCGGGTCGACCGGAAGTCGGTGGCCTCGCCTTCGCGGCTGAAGTCGACCCAGGAAGGCTGGGCCGTGAACACGGCGGTGGGCACGGAGATCCGGGCCGCGGCCGCCGGATCGCCCGGCACGAGCGACGTGCCCCACAGGCCGATGCCGGCGCTTCCCAGGGCCCGGCTACGGGCATCCACCGGATCGATGGGCACCCCGAGTCCGGCGCCGTTGAAGAGGGACTGGGCGCCGGCGTTCCCCGCCAGGACCAGCATCGAGACCAGGGCCAGAGCGAATCGGGTCATGGAAGCTGTACCGAGGGGCCGGCGGTGACGATGAGCTTCAGGACCGGCTCGAGGTCCGCGCCGGATCCGGGTCCCCAGAACGAGGCGAACGCGATGGAGAGGGGCTCGAAGGTCGTGAGCAGCGCGAGGGTGTTCGGCGGGTCCGTCCCGGTGGCGGTCTCGCCGCGGAGCAGGTCGCGAACGAACTGCGTGAGCGGGATCTCGATCTCCGCTCCGGGCCGGCTTCCGAACAGGTCCGGCGCCACCCGGCGCCCGAGGGAGGCGGTCAGCGACGATCCCAGTGGTGCCTTCGGTAGCGCCGAGCGGAGGAGCACCGGACGGAGATCCAGGGTGACGGTGTCCGTCGGCTGGAAGGCCGGGGAGGACGCCCGGGTGCGGAGCACCAGCGCCGCGTAGTTCAGGCGATCGGCCGTCAGCGCGAACGGACAGCCCACCGTGCAGAGGGACGGCGGCCCGCTGAGCGTGGCGGGCACCGAGATGTCCATGACACTCCGCCACGACGGAGCCCCCCCCACGCGAAGGCCGTCCGGCGGCGGGTCCGGAAGGGGATCGTACACGAAGGTGAGGTCCCGTCGGGGAGCCGTCAGGACCAGCGTGGTGTCCGGCGCCAGCGACGACCGTGTATCGAGCCGCAGGAATACGTTGGTGATGCGCAGGCGCGCGCCTTCGGTGACCGCATCGAGTCGGACGCCCCGGGTCAGGTCGAGGGTGTCGGCCCAGGCCGCGACCTGAGCGGAGTCCACGGGGAACCGAACGGAGTCCCCGGCCGCAGGATCCCACACCGCCTCGCCGAGATCCACCACCGGTCCGCCGCCGGCCTCGCCCCAGGAGGCGCGGTCGTTGATGGTATCCACCGCCAGCTCCCACGTGGCCGTGCGCGCGTGCCAGGCCTGCTGCAGAGCGCCCAGCCGGAGCGTGACCGGACCGTCCGCGACACTGGAGAGGGTGTCCACCCGGGCCACCACCCATCCGCCCACGAAGGTCAGCGCACTGTCGGCCCGCGTGTTCCCGGCGCTGTCCTGAACGGTGGCGGCCTGTGGGAAGCCCGTGAACCGCGCGAGCGTGCGGGCGTTGAGCGTGCCCGCGAAGAGCCGCGCGGTGACCCCGCTTCCGAGCTCCTGGGGTGCGCCGTACCCACCCAGCACCTGCAGTCCGGACCCGAAGGCGTCCCAGCCGAGGCGTACCTCGACGGTGACCGGCGCAGGGGGCAGGAGATCGTCGTCCACCGAGGTGGGTACGAGTTCCTGACAGGCCACCGTGCCCAGCAGGCACAGACCGGCCAGGGTCCAGAGCTTGGTACGAATCACGTGGTTCCCGGCGCTCGAAGCGCTCGTCTCAATATCCGTTGGGGTCGTCGGAGGCGGCCGTGGGCCCGTCGAACCGGGCCGGAAGCAGCGCGTCCAGCGACCACGTCTGTCGTCGTGTTCCACAATCCGAGTGGATGGGCATGTCCCCCGCGAACTCCGCCAGCACCTGCCGGCAGGCCCCGCAGGGTGCCACCGGCTCCGGACCGTTCGTGGCCACCGCCACCGCCCGGAAGCGCGTATGTCCCGCCGCCACCGCGGCGAACGCCGCCGCACGCTCGGCACAGATGGTCAGACCGTACGAGGCGTTCTCCACGTTGCCTGCCGTGAACACCGCTCCGTCCGCAACCTCCACGGCCGCCCCGACCCGGAAGCCCGAATACGGCGCGTAGGCCGTGTCCCGGGCCGCACGAGCCAGGCGGACCAGTGCGTCAGGCTCCACCCGCCGCCCCCCAGATCCGAGGGAGTCGGGGCGTGAAGCCGGTCAGGATCTCGTAGCTGATGGTTCCGGCGAGCCCCGCGATCTCGTCCACCGTGATGACTTCGTCGCCGTCGCGACCCAGGAAGGTAACCACCTGGCCCGGGGATACCGACGGTATGCTGGAGATGTCTACCACGGTCACGTCCATGGAGATCCGTCCGATGATCGGCACCCGACGGCCCGCCACCAGGGCGGAGCCCCGGTTCGAGAGGGCCCGGGGAAGGCCGTCGGCATAGCCGATGGACACCGTCGCCCAGCGCTGTGGCCCTTCCGCGACCCACGTGGATCCGTATCCCAGGGTGTCTCCCTCCACCGATTCCCGGACGTGGACCACGCGGGCCCGCACCGAGGCCACCGCTTCGGGCGCCGGGACGTCGGCTCCGACCGCACCGCCGTAGAGGAAGATGCCCGGGCGCACGAGATGGCCGGCGAGTTCGGGGGCGTGGAAGGCTCCGGCGCTGTTCAGGACGTGCCGCAGGACCTCCTCGGGCGAGTCCAGGAGCTCGACCGTGTCCTGGAACAGGCTCACCTGCCCCCGGATCGAGGCGGGACCATCCTCCGCGGAATGGAGGTGGGTGTAGACGCCCTCCCACCGGGCACCGGCGGCCACCGCCTCGTCCAGAGCCGGGCGCCACCCGTCGAGGCGCCGGGGGTCCACGCCGGCCCGGCCCATCCCCGTATCGATCTCGAGGTGGAAGACCGGCCGCGCCCCCCGGGCCGCCAGGGCGCCCAGGTGCCGGAGCGTCGCCGCGTCGGACACCGACACGCGAAGGCCTCCCCGGACCCCGGCCTCCAGCTCGTCGGGTGGGCTCGGGCTGAAGACCACGACCCGCCGTGAGGATCCCGCCGCGCGCAGCACCAACCCCTCGGCCACCGTGGCCACCCCGAACCCCCACGGGTCCTCTCCCTCGAGGGTCGCCGTAACCTCCTCCATGCCCAGTCCGTATCCGTCGGCCTTGACCATGGGCACCAACCCCACGTCCGGGCCGACGGACGCCCGCACCCGGCCGACGTTCCGCCGGAGGGCCGCAGGGTCGACCTCCATCCAGGCGCGACCGTCGGGATTCGTTGACATAGACCTGGAAAAATGCGAGAAAGGACCGCGGGAGCAAGCCGGAACCCCGCCGCTGGCGCCCGCTTCCCCAACCCGACCGCCATGACCGATCCCGTTCCGACACCCCGCCCGGAAGCGCCCCGCTTTCCTGGTCCCGGTGACCTCGACCGAGCCCTGGACCTTCTCCGCTTCCTGCGGGCCCATTGTCCCTGGGACGCCCGACAGACGGCCCGGTCGCTCGTCCCGCACCTGCTGGAGGAGACCCACGAGGTCGTGGACGCCATCCACGCCGACGACGCCGACGCCCTGGCCGGTGAGCTCGGCGACCTGCTGCTGAACCTGGCCTTCCAGATCGTGGTGGCCGAAGAGGCGGCGACGTTCGGCGCGGCCGACGTCTACGGGCGCCTCGAGGAGAAGATGGTGCGTCGCCACCCCCACCTCTTCGGCGACGGGGAGGCGAAGGACTGGGAGTCCCTCAAGGCCGCCGAACGGGGAGACGACGAGGGCGTCCTTTCAGGCCTGGCGCGGGGCCTGGACCCCCTGACCCGGGCCCACAGGATCCAGGACAGGGTGGCCGGCGTGGGCTTCGACTGGCCGGACCACGAGGGTGCCCTGGAGAAGGTGGACGAGGAGCTCGCGGAGGTGCG
Source organism: Longimicrobiales bacterium (assembly GCA_040216925.1). Taxonomy (GTDB): domain Bacteria; phylum Gemmatimonadota; class Gemmatimonadetes; order Longimicrobiales; family Gaopeijiaceae; genus JAJCZZ01. Next base: position 1,774 of record JAVJOF010000021.1, on the reverse strand, counting down.
GGCGGCCCTGGCCGCCGAAGACGTGGACGCGGTGGAGGAGGAGTTCGGTGACCTCCTGTTCGCGGTGGTCAACGCGGCCCGCCTGGCCGGACGTCACGCCACCCCCGCGCTCGCCCGGGCCAACGCGAAGTTCACGGGACGGTTCGCGCGCCTCGAGGCGCTGGCGCGGACGCGCGGGATCCGCCTCGGTGAAGCGGGGCTTTCCGAACTCGACGGCCTCTGGGAAGAGGTCAAGGCGGAGGAGTAGGCCGACCGCCCCCGCAGGACCGCGGCCGGGGAACGACCGGGGCCGTCAGTACCCCGCGTGCTTGTCCACGACGTTCCGCCAGGGCGATCCCGGGACGAAGGGGTCGTCGCCCCGGAGAAAGCACGCCAGGTCGTGGAGGATCAGCTCGGTCTGCCGCTCCCAGAAGGCTGCGGTCACCGCGGACACGTGGGGCGTGGGCAGGACGTTCGGAAGGTCCCAGAAGGGGTGGCCGTCGGGCAGCGGCTCGGTCGCGAAGACGTCGAGGCCGGCCCCGCGGATGCGCCCACCTTCCAGCTCGGCCACCAGGGCGGCCTCGTCCAGGATCCGGCCACGGGCCACGTTGACGAGGAGCGCTCCGTCCTTCAGGCGGGCCAGGGCGTCGGCCCCGATCAGGCCCCGGGTGTCGGGAGTGTCCGGGGCGCACAGGACCACCACGTCCGATCCCGCCAGGATCTCGTCCAGGGCCCCGGGCTCTTCCGTCCACGAGCGCACGGAGATCGACGCCTCCAGGGAGCCGGTGCCCCCCACCGGCGTCAGGGCGGCGTCTTCCGGGCGCACCGAGGAGCGCTTGAGACCCACGACCCGCGCGCCCAGCGAGGCCACTCGACGGGCGACCTCGCGTCCCACGCCCCCGTAGCCGATCACTCCGACCACCATGCGGGACAGCTCGCGAAGGGGGGCTCCGGCCACGTAGTAGGGGTCCGTGGACCATCGGCCCACCGCCTTGTTCCGGACCGCGAAGTCGAGGCCGCGGCCGAAGTGGAGGATCATGCCGAGCACCGTCTCGGCCATCGGGGGGCCGTGGATGCCCGCGGAGTTCGTGAAGACGACCTCGCTGGCCTTCATGGCCGGCGTCAGGGAACTGCCCACGCCGGCGGCGCCGGAATGGACCCACTCCAGGGACCGGCCCCGGCGGATCACGTCCTCGGCGATCCCGTAGCCCATGTAGATGCGGGCTTCGGACACGGCGGCGAGCACGGCGTCCGACGCCCGACCGGCGCCGTCTCCGGACCCGTCGGTGGGTTCCGTCAGGTGCTCCAGGACCCAGCCGGTGGGGAGCGCGGATCGGAGGCGGTCGGGCACCCAGTCCGGCATGGCCCAGACCGGCCGCCGGTCGTTCATGTCCAGCACGACGAGGGTCATGGCAAGCTCCCTGGCGCGCCACCGAGCGTGCCGAGGCGCCGCTGCGGCGAGGCGCGACGCCGAGGCGTGGCAGCGCCACGCCGAGAAGGAGCAACGACGCCGAAGCGGATGCATCGACGCGCCGTGGCCATCGATCCGGCCGATCCCCCCACGGGGTACCCGTAGGGCGTGGTCGCGTCGGGCCGCGAGCCACCGAGCGTGTCGAGGCACCGCTGCGGCGAGGCGCGACGACGAGGCGTGGCAGCGCGACGACGAGGCGTGGCAGCGCCACGCCGAGAAGAAGCAACGACGCCGAAGCGGATGCATCGGCGCGCCGTGGCCATCGACCCGGCCGATCCCCCCACGGGGTACCCGTAGGGCGTGGTCGCGTCGGGCCGCGAGCCA
>JAVJOF010000020.1:0-37500 GCA_040216925.1 Longimicrobiales bacterium | reverse complement strand
GAGAAAGACAAGCTAAGAAAGCGTCTGGGGGGTGTCAACACCCTCTCGACATTTCTTCGGCCGTCCCGGCCAGGGTGAGCGACCGGATTTGAACCGGCGACCTCCAGGGCCACAACCTGGCGCTCTAACCGACTGAGCTACGCCCACCAGGGACCCGCGTTCGCGCGCTGCGTGTTTCCGCGAACGGGGGCTCGCCATGCCGCTTGTCGGCGAGCGGGATAACCTAAACAATCCCCCCGCGACCGTAAACCTGTGGGACGTCCATCGCCCACCCACCCCCGAGGGTCCACGACGTGAGCACGATACGACTGACCTTTCCCGGAGCCGAGGGCCACGAGCTGGCGGCGCGGCTCGAGCTCCCCGCCGACGGAGAGCCCGCCGCGTTCGCGGTGTTCGCACACTGCTTCACCTGCTCCAAGAACCTCAAGGCAGCGGTGAACCTGACGCGGGCGCTGGCCGAGCGGGGTCTGGGCGTCCTGCGCTTCGACTTCACGGGGCTCGGGGAGAGCGAGGGTGACTTCCGGGACACCAACTTCTCGTCCAACGTGGCCGACCTGGTGGCCGCAGCCCGTTTCCTGGAGGAGCGGTACGAGGCGCCCCAGCTCTTCGTCGGGCACTCTCTCGGTGGGGCAGCCGTCCTGCTGGCCGCCGCCGAGGTCGCTTCCGTTCGGGCGGTGGCGACCCTGGGCGCGCCGGCCGACCCGGCGCACGTGCTCCACCACGTGGCGGAAGACGCGGACGCCATCCGGCAGCGGGGACAGGCCACCGTCTCGATCGGCGGACGGCCGTTCCAGGTGAAGGCGCAGTTCCTCGAGGATCTCGAGGGACAGCACATGAGGGAAGTGGTGTCGTCCCTCGGGCGCGCCGTGCTCGTACTCCATTCGCCCACGGACACCGTCGTCGGCATCGAGAACGCCGCGAAGGTGTTCGAGATGGCGCGTCACCCGCGGAGCTTCATCTCCCTGGACGGAGCCGACCATCTCTTGACCGACCCGGGGGATTCCGAGTGGATCGGCGGCGTGCTCGCGGCCTGGGCGGCCCGGTACGTGGACGGCCGCCCGGCCGACGGAGACGCCGAGGCACTGGTGGAGGGACAACGCGTCGTCGCGAGGACGGGTCCCGAGGGTTTCCGCACGGATATCCAGGTACGGCGCCACCACCTCGTGGCCGACGAACCGGAGTCCGTCGGAGGCGAGGACGCCGGCCCCACGCCCTACGACCTCCTCGTCGCGGGCCTCGGGGCCTGCACGTCCATGACGCTCCAGATGTACGCCCGGCGGAAGGAGTGGCCCCTCGACGAAGTCCGGGTCCGCCTCCGGCACCGGAGGCTGCACGGGAAGGACACCGACGATCCCGACGGCGAGGGTGATCACCGGCTGGACGTCATGGACCGGACGGTCGAACTGACCGGTCCGCTGGACCCTGAACAACGGGCACGGCTCCTGGAGATCGCGGACCGCTGTCCGGTCCACCGCACCCTCGAGGCCGGCGTCCAGGTGCGGACGACGCTGCTGGACGAGAGTCCTCCGTAAGCGAGAGGGGCGGCCGGCCCGATCGACCGACCGCCCCCGACGCGCCCGCTGGGACTCGAACCCAGGACCCTCGGCTTAGAAGGCCGATGCTCTATCCAGCTGAGCTACGAGCGCCTGATCCGTCGGTGATCGCTGCGCGAGCATCGCGCGCGCTCCAAACCTAGACCGAGCGCGATCGGGACTCAACGACCGACGGCGGCCGGCCGGGCACCGCTCGCGTCAGGCAGACCGGCGGCTCCCGAGCGGAGCGTCAGCCTCCCCTCTTCCGTGCCGGTGCAGTCCGCGGCCACCAGCCGGCCCTGGGCCAGTTCCCCTCCGGGCGAGACACGGGCCTCGACGCGGACCTGACCGGGGCAGTCCGTCCCGTAGAAGAGGATCAGCTCGAGCCGCTCCCCCTCGAGGGCTCCTGAGCCCGTGGCCACGAGCGAGAGGTCGCGCACCGAGAGGGAGGCGTCCAGTTCGGTGGCCGGCCCGGAGAGGGTCAGCCGCACTGCGAGTGCAGATCCCTCGATGTGGACCGTGCCCTGGTAGGCGGACGCCAATTCCGGCGCCGGCTGCGACGGAGGCGGGGCAGGAGCCGACGGGTCGCCCGGTCCCGTGCTGCACCCGACCGCGAGGGCGACGAGTGCTGCCAGTGTCATGCGAATGCGGTGGCCCATCCTTGAATCCCCCCGGGAGTCCGACGTCGACCCTATCGGGGTGCACGAGGCGTGCCAGGCTCCGCCGCCATGGCCATGAAGTGCGCCTGGGCGGGCGCTCCCCCTCCCTGGGAACGCCGGTACCGGCCGTCCGGGCCGAGCACCCATGCGGTTCCGTCGTCGAACTCGGCGTCGAGGATGGACTCCAATCGCGCCACCGCGCCCGGATCCCGGACCGGTGCCGCCACCTCGACGCGCCGACGGAGGTTCCGCTTCCGCCAGTCGGCCGACCCGATGTAGAGTGCGGGCTGGCCGCCGTTCTCGAACCGGTAGATCCGCGCGTGCTCCAGGAAGCGGCCCAGAATGCTCCGGACGCGGATCCCTTCGGAGAGCCCCTCCACGCCGGGACGGAGCGTGCAGAGCGCCCGGACAGCCAGGTCCACGGGCACGCCCTCCTGCGAGGCCCGGTACAGCGCTGCGTTCACCGCGCGGTCCGAAAGCCCGTTCATCTTCGCACGGATCCCGCAGGAGCGGCCCGCGCGGGCGTGTTCGATCTCTCCATCGATCCGGTCCAGCAGGGAATCGGCCATGCCGTGGGGGGCCACCCAGAGGAGAGCCTGAGGCGTCATCGGGGCCCCGACCGAGCCGGTCAACTCATTGAAGAAATCGTTGAGTTCCGCGCCGAGTTCACGGTCGGAGGTGAGAAGGCCCACGTCCGTGTAGAAGCGCGCGGTGGCCGCGTTGTAGTTGCCGGTGGCGACGTGGCTGTATCGGACGAGCCGACCGTCGGCCTCGCGTCGGACCACCAGGGCCACCTTCGCGTGGGTCTTGTACCCGGGCACACCGAAGACCACGTGGCCGCCGGCGTCACGAAGCCGGTGCGTCCACTCGATGTTGCGCTCTTCGTCGAACCGGGCCTGGAGCTCGACGAAGACCGACACGTCCTTGCCGGCGGCCAGGGCGTCGAGCAGCGCACCCACGACCGGAGAGTCCCGACCGACACGGTAGAGGGTCATGCGGATGGACACGACGCCCGGGTCGTGGGCCGCCTCCTGCAGGAACCGCCCCACCGACGCGTCGAACGAGTCGTACGGGTGGTGAAGCAGCAGGTCCTCCTCGGCCACGGCGTCGAAGACGGTGGGCACCCCGACCGGATGGACCCGGGGAACGAACGGCGGAAACGAGCCCCCTTCCAGCTCGAAGCGGGCCAGCTCGTCGCACGCACCGAGGTCGACGGGGCCGTCCACCTCGTAGATGTCCCCCCGTTGCAGGAGCGCGCCCTCCGAGGCCGCTTCGGCCCGGAGTTCGCGGAGCAGGTGTGCCCGGACCTCCCGGGGCATGCTGCGCCCGACCTCCAGCCGGATGACCGGCTTGTATCGGCGGTCCTCGACCTCGTCGGCCACGGCCTCCAGGAGTGATTCGGAGAGGTCCGAGTCGACCGTCACGTCGCCGAGGCGACTGACCCGGAAGGGATAGGCCTCCACCGTCCCGGCCGCCGGGAACAGGGCGTTCACGTTGGCCGCCACGACGTCCTCCACCGCGATGACATCCCCGGAGTCCGGCACCCGGATCCACCGAGGCGACGAAGCCGGCACCGGGACATGGGCCACGTGGGGCCGGGTGGCGCCCGGCGAGAGCACCAGGGCGGCCAACGACAGCGAGAGGCTCTCCACCCGGGGGAAGGGCTGGCCCGACGACCCGGTCATGGCCCGGGGCGTCAGGAGGGGGAAGAGCTCGCGCTGGAAGAAGTCCTTCAGCGCCGAGCGCTGCGCGTCGTCGAGCTGGCCCCAGCGCCGGACCCGGAGTCCGTGTTCGGCCAGGGCCGCGCAGAGGGTCCGGTAGCATGCGTACTGGCGACCGACCACGGCCCGCACCCGCACCGCGATGGCGTCCAGGAGGAGCGGCGGCGGGAGGGCGGCGTCGTCCGCGGCGGCCCCACGCTCGGCGTGCGTCTTGAGCCGTCCGACCCGGACCACGAAGAACTCGTCGAGGTTCCGTGCGAAGATCGAGAGGAAGCGCACCCGCTCCATGATCGGCAGGGAGGAGTCCTCGGCCATCTCCAGCACCCGGAGATTGAAATCGAGGATGCTCAGGTCCCCGTCGAGGAAGTCCTCCGGGTCTTCGCCCGGCGCCAACGACGGATCCCGCTCCACCGGGCGCAACACCACCGCGGAGGCATGCGGGTCCCCAGCCTCCTGAAGGAGTTGGACGCCCAATCTGGAGCGGGCCAGCAGGAGGAGGGATTCGACCAGCGCCGGGCTCCGGAGCCCCGGGGCGCCCACGCGCTCGAGGAGTTCCCGCAGCGGGACCCACGTCAGGGTCGGCCGGGCGCCCACCGCGACACCCTCCGCGAGCCACACCTCCAGATCCACACCACCCGTCCGGGTGGCGAACCCCACCAGGTCCACGTCGGGCGGGGCGCCGGCCGGTGCCGCGAAGAGGTCCGAAGCCAACGCGGCGGCGGCCTGCTCTCCCGCCCGGGTCGAGCCGGGAAGCCCGTACCCCTCGGGGGTCCGATGCAAGGCCACCGCGCCTCGGGACACCGCCACGACCGCCAGCCCGCCCGGGTGCCGGCCACGAAGGGACGGCTCGGACCCGGCGGCCGGATCGTCGGTGGCCAGATCCCGCGCGTCACGGCGGGAGACCACCGGCAGGTCGCCGAGGCGGGCCGGCAGGTCTTCGAGGCGCAGGCGGCCAGGCTCGGTCTCCTCGATCGTGATCTGATGGAAACGGCGCGCCCCGGCCGGCGAGTGGACTTCCAGGCGGTCGAAGAACGCCCGGTGGGTGGCCGATCCCATGAACCCGGGTCGGAGGTCCTGGATCTCACGGTCCACGTCGACGGCCACAACGGGGCGGAGCGCTTCCGGCGGCACCAGGGCGCAGACCCGTACCGCCGCCGGCGACTCGCCGCGAAGCGCTTCGTACAGCCCGCAGCCGTCCTCCCCGAGGACGAAGACGTGCTCCTCGACCACCCCGTCGAGGTTCACCCCGTCGCGCTCCACCAACTCGACCACGCGGCGGCCCGTGGCGTGGATCCGGACCCGGAGCGCGAGCCCAGCCGTCGCCAGTTCCCGCCCCCCCGCATCGTACCAGGTCTCCCGGACGAGTTCGTAGGTCGTCCGCACCCGGCGCATGCCGGCCAACCGTCCGGTGGCGGCGACCTGCTCGAGCGCCGCTTCGTTGGCGAGCCCCAGGATGAGGCGTCTCATCGGTCGCCCCCGGCCGGCGGGTAGACCGTCAGCCGGGCTCGCCGTCCGTCGCCCTCGTCCGCCACGAAGAGCGAGCCGTCGGTGCCGAACGCCACACCTTCCGGCTGGCGATGGACGCTCCGGGGGAGTTCCACCACGCCAAGCACCCTGCCCGCCCGATCCAGTTCGACGAGGAGGCGTTGGCGGGCGGCCACCACCAGGATGCGGCCGGAGCGCGCCTCGACCTCGACCCCGGACGGGTGCCATTCCGCGGCGACCCCGAAGGCGGTCAACGCCGACCACGGAACGATGAGCGGGTCCAGGGGCGGAGACGCCGGGTCCAGGGGGATCCTCGGGAGGACGGCATGGGGTCGGGCCGGGGCCACCTCCTTGCACGCCGCGAGCAGGGACCCGGTGGCCGGGTCGTGTGCGAGGCCCTCCACCTCGCAGGAGGCGCCGAGACCGGTATCCGTGACCCGGTACGGTGCGGCGTGATCGTCGTCGGCTTCACGGGTCTCGTAGAGCCACCCCCGGCTGGTGATCAGGAAGAACCGGTCTCCCACGATGGCGAGGCCCTCGAAGTCTCCGGGCGCCGGCGTATTCCCGAGCCGGAATCGCTTCACCACGCTGCCGTCGGTCGGATCGAGTTCGAAGATCACCGCCACCTCGTCGCCGTGCCCGAAGAGCCGACCGTCGGGTGCGGTGGCGAGCCCGGAGATCTCCTCGAGCGCGTTCGGAAGGCGCCACCGGCCCTGGGGTTGATCGAACCGGTACCGCTCCCCCAGAGGTGGAGGCGCCTGGGCTGCCGCCGGGCCATGGAGACCCAGAAGGGTGAGAACCGCGAGGAGGGGTCTCACGACCTCGGCTTCAGTCCCTTCAGGGAACGCAGTTCCGCGGCAGCGACCCCGTCGACGTCACGGAGCCGCTCGAGCAGGGCCCCCTCGACCCCGGCACCGTCCAGGCGCGCCAGGTACTCCAGGACCACGTGGCCCCCGCCCCCCTGCGTGATCTCGGCCAGCTTCCAGCGGGTGGCCAGCTCTTCGAAGACGGGGTCGGCCTGCTCCTGGGCGACGCGGGCGTCCCGGGCATGGACCAGGACCAGGGCGTTGGCTCGCTTGCGGCTCTTCTTGCCCCGTTCCTCGGAGATGTGCCGTTCCATGCGGACCGCCCGGTCCGCCACCTCCTTCAGATCCCGGGGAGAGGCAGCGTCGAGAAGCGCGGCATCCCCTACGTGGTGGGCCGTCAGTCCGGACGTCGGGCCGGCCAGCGCATCGCCGAGCGTGAGGCCGCCCGGTCCGGTCCCGATGCCCTGGTAGACGTTGCCGAAGCGCGTGAACCACAGGACCATGATCACCGCGTTGAAGATCAGCGACAGGACGAGAGCCAGGCCCACCGCCTGGACACCGCAGGCGAGGCCCACGCCGATGGCGAGAAAGACGTAGACGGCGTCCTTGGTGTCGTCCAGGGTCGTCCGGAAACGCACCGCGGCGACGATCCCGGCGAGGGAGAAGGCCAGGGCGAGGCTGTTCTGGACGATCATGACGATGCCCGTGACGGCCACCGGCAGGATCAGCAGCGTGTGCACGACCGATTCGTCGTACCCACGCCTCTGACGGGTGAGCATGTAGATCCAGGTGACCGGGATCATGACGGCCAGTGCACCGAGCATGGACGCCGCACCGAGGAGCGCCGTGGACCCTCCGCCGCCGACGGGTTGTCCGACGGGGGGCGGACTGCCCGGACCGAACAACGGGTCGGCGGCCGCCCCGAGCTCCTGGAGCCGGTCTCCGGAGAACGCCTCCGCAGCCCAGGGCACGTACCGCGCGAGGAGGTAGCCCACGACACCCAGGACCCCGTAGAAGGCGAGGATCCGGATCATGCGGCGGACCACGATGGACGATCGTGCGGAAGCGGACATGGCGGGCCGGCCCTCGGTTCCGGCTGGAGAAGTCTCGCCCCATGATGACCGGAGGCGCCGTGGGGGAGCAAGGCGATGCTGGACATCGCGACCGTCGGGAAGATACGATGCGGGTCCAACCCCCGGAGGCTCCGATGCGAAGACGACCGACCCGACCCCGAATCGGTCCGGCCGCTGCCTGGGCCCTCGCCTGGTCCGTGACGGCGGCCCCGGGCGTGCTGGCGCAGGACCCACCGCCCACGCCCGAAGAACGGGAGGCCCTCGCCGCGGCGGCGGAAGCCGCACCGCTCTTCGCGACCGACGCCCCGCTGGTCATGACCCTGACCACGCGGATCGACTGGCTCCGGGACGACCGGCCGGACGAGGAGGAGGCGGACGGGACCATCACCTACCTCGACGGCGACGCCGCGCCGGTCACGGTGGACGTCGAAGTCCGGACGCGGGGCAACTTCCGCCGGAGCAAGAGGAACTGCAATTTCCCACCGCTGCGACTGGACCTTCCGCGCAGCCGGGTGGAGGGAACCGTCTTCGCGGGGCAGAACCGATTGAAGCTGGTCACCCCCTGCCACGACTCCCGTGACGACTACCAGCAGTACGTCCTCAAGGAGTACCTGGCCTACCGGGTCCTGCAGCTCCTGACACCGTTCAGCTTCCGCGTCCGGCTCGTGGACATCACCTACGTCGACGTCGAGGACGAGTACGAGACGCGCACCAAGACCGGCTTCCTCATCGAGTCGGACGAAGCCATGGCCCATCGCAACGGCGGCACCATGATGGACCTGGCGCAGTTGCACCCGGCCCACGCCGACGATCGCCAGTCGTGGGTGGTGGCACTGTTCCAGTACATGATCGGCAACACCGACTGGTCCGGGGCGTTCTTCCACAACGTGGAGCTCGTCCGCACGGTGGACGGCCGCTACATGCCGGTGCCCTACGACTTCGACTTCTCCGGGCTCGTCAACGCCCGGTACGCCACTCCTCCGCCTCAGGTGAACATCCGCAACGTCCGGCAGAGGGCCTTCCGGGGCTTCTGCCGTCCCACGGTGGACCACGCCGACCTCGCCCGGCAGTTCCAGTCCATCCGGGACGAGCTGGGACCGCTCTTCGGCACGGTGGCCGGTCTGGAGGATCGTGAGCTCGAGCGGGGCCTGGAGTACCTGGACGAGTTCTGGGAAGTCCTGGAGGATCAGGGCAAGTACGAGCGGGAGATCCTCAGGGAGTGCAGGGAGATGCCCGGTGACTGAGGCGCCGCGCCCGCCGCGCACCCGTGCCCACCGGCTCCGGGACCGCCTCAGCATCGAACAGGGCCTGGCGGAGATGATGGGGATCGTGCAGGGCGTGATCGCCGACGGGAGGGTGTCCGAGGAGGAGGCTCAGCGTCTTGCCTCCTGGGCGCGGGCGAACCCGGAGATCGCCCGGCGATGGCCGGCCAACCTCCTGGCGCGGCGCCTCGAGCAGATCTTCGAGGACGGCCGGGTGGACGGGCGTGAGCGGAAGCACCTGGCGGCGATCCTCGGGCAGATGGCCCGGACCCCGGGGGCCCTCGCGGACCTCTCGACCGACCTGCCGGTGGACGACCCGCCGCCCCCGGTCGTGTTCGAAGGGCAGACGTTCGTGTTCGCCGGCGAACTGGCCTACGGTCCGACCCGCGCCTGCGAGCGGGAGGTCGTCGATCTCGGGGGCGAGTGCGAGCGGGCCGTGACGCGCCGGACCGACTACCTCGTGATCGGCTCCATCGGCGCGGAGGACTGGCGGCAGCAGAGCTTCGGCCGTCAGGTGGACCAGGTGGTGCAGCAGCGTGCGCGAGGCGCGACCATGGCCATCATCTCCGAGGAGACCTGGGCCGCGGCGTTGCCGTAGCTGCGGCCGGGACCGCAGAGTCCCGGGAGTGCCCCTGACGAGCCGACGCCCCGCTCCCGGAGGGGAAGCAGGGCGTCGTGTCGCTCCGAGGGCTCAGTCGGGGCCTCAGCGGCCGCCGGACCCGTCGTCCATCCCGGTGGTGTCATCCATCCCGGTGGTATCGTCCTCGGGGATGTCCACGTCGATCGACGGCCGCTCGACGACCACCGTGTCCTTCACGGTGCCGACGTCCACGTCGGCCATGTCCACGTCGTAGGCGGGCATCTCACCGGCCTCGACCTCGACGTCCACGTCCGGCAGTTCGCCGGCCTCGGTCTGGTCGATGTCGCAGGCACCGGCGGAGAGGGCGATGACGGCTGCGGCTGCGGGGAGCCACCTCGTGTCGATATCCATGCTGAGCGTTCCTCTGCTCGAGTCGCTGTCTGACTTGTTCGGCCATGAGGGGATTCAAGGACCGTGCCAGGGCGCTCGCAGAAGAGGGCTCGTGGCGCCCAGGGCGGCGAAGCGGAGGAGGGCCACGGCCATCGCGCGTTTGACGCCTTTTTGACGGTGGGGTCCCCAGGATGTCCGACACCTCACGTTCTCACGTCCTTCGCCGTTCCCAGCCCCCTTCAGGAACCCATGCCCAGCGACGTACGTCACTCCCCCCCATCGATCCTTCCACTCCTTCTCGGTGGCCTCATTCTCCTGCCGGGCTGCCGCGACGAGCCCGGCTTGACCGCACCGTCGGCGGGAGCGGGGCTCTCGCCTGGTCCGATCGCCCGAGCGGTGGGGGTCGGGGCCGGCCCGACCTTCCAGCCGATTTCCGACGCCAGGGGGCCGGATCCGGTCTCCACCCCGAGCGCGGTGGTCGATCACGGCACCACGGAACGCGGCATCCACACACCGGTGCCGGACGTGTCTCGGGGCCTCGTAGGACCGATCACGGGCGCCACGTCGGCGACCCCCTCGCTCTTCTGGGAGAACCTCTCTACCGGCCAGCGCTTCATCTGGCTGATGGACGGCACGAACGTGCAGCAGGGCGCGAGCCTGAGCTGGGTCCCGACCCGGTGGACGATGGACGCTTCGGCCGACCTGTCGGGAGACGGCAAGCCGGACCTGGTGTGGACCAACCAATCCACAGGTCTGCGATACGTCTGGTACATGGACGGCACCGCGGATATCGGGGGCGAGTCGTTGGGCAGCGTGCCCGTGGATTGGTCGATCAACGCAGCGGCCGACTTCAACGGCGACGAGAAGGCGGATCTGGTCTGGACAAACGAGTCAACCGGACAACGCTACATCTGGTACCTCGACGGGACGACCAACACAGGGGGCGCGGATCTCGGAATCGTCCCGACGCACTGGAGGATCGTGGGGGCGGGAGATTTCAACGGCGACCGGAAGCCGGACCTGGTCTGGACCAACGAGAACACCGGTGAGCGCTACGTGTGGTTCATGGACGGGGCATCGAACGCGGGGGGCGTGTCCCTCGGAACCGTCGCTCCTCACTGGGAGATCGTCGGCACGACCGACCTGACACGGGACGGCCACGCGGATCTGCTGTGGCAGAACACCAACACCGGGCTTCGCTACGTGTGGTTCATGCGTCGAACGACGAACACGGGAGGCGTTGAACTCGGGACGAACTCACCGGAGTGGTCGATCGGGGCCGTCAGTTCGACGCCCACGACGGAACCGGTGGCGTCCGTGGAAGTGATTCCCGCGTCGGCTTCGCTCGAGGCCCGCGAACGGGTGCAGTTGACGGCTCGTACCATGGATGCCGCCGGGAACGAGCTCCAGCGCCGCCAGGTTGGCTGGGCGACCAGTGACCCATCCGTGGCGATGGTGACCCCCGGGGGCGAGGTGACGGGCATGGCCTCCGGCCGAGCGACGATCACGGCTACCAGCGAGGGGCGGACTGGGACCGCTACGATCACCGTGACGAGCGACTGCCTCAGGCCGGTACTTGGTGTGGGGGAGGCCCTGCTGGTGGACCCGGAGTCGTCGCGGTCCTGCGTGGATCTGGGGCAGTCCCCCGGCGATTACAGCCTGGTGTTCCTGGACGGGCGGGTGGTCCAGAGGGAGCGGGACGGGGGTCGACTGGCCTGGTACGACCCGGACTCGCTCCAGGTGACGGTCCGGACGCCGGACGACGCGGCATCGTCGGCGGGCGCCGTCGCCTTCGTACAGCCCGAAGCCGCGGCTCCCAGGGCGACCGACGTTCTCCAGGAGGGACTTGGCGCAGACTCGGACTCCGATCTCTACGCGGTCTTCCGGCGCGAGGACCCTCTGGAGCTCGGGGAGGTCTTCACGTTCAGCCGCGAATACGTCGTGGCCGCCGTCCGCGGCCGAATCGTCGTGGGCGTTCCCACGGAACTGGAGGCTCCCTCCCCGGCCTGGATCGACCTGTTCGAGGCCGCTGCGGACAGTGTCCAGTCGACCGCCGATCCGGTCTGGGACGCGATGGGGTTCGGGAAGGCGGTCTCGATTCCCGGGACCGGGCAGTTGTTGATCCTGGCCAGGGACGACATCTCCCTGGGAGCCGCCGCCCCCTTCATCTGTCAGCCGGAAGGGAACTCTGGTCTCGTATCCTGGGCGCACGGGTTCACCTCGGAGGCATGGAGCACGGGTCCGGATGCCTGGAGCATCTTCTACACCGTGCTCCTCCACGAAATGGGCCATCTCCTCCACCTTTCCCGTCAGTGCGCCGCCGATGCCACGAGAAGCGGGACCCATACGTGGGCGGTGGAGGGAATGGCCAACCTCATGGAGGCGGAGGTCCTCCGGGCACATCTGGACGTACCTCCGCGCAGCAACGTCCCGTGGCGATCCGGTGCGACCAACGAGTACCTCATGGAGGCGCTGGTTTCGGAAGCCTGGGGTCCGGGACGATTCGTTGCGGGGTATTCGCAGAGCGCCGGGTTCCTCCGCTACGTCGCGAACCGCCTGGTCAGGTCAGGAGTGCTGCCGCAGGAGCGGGCCGTCCTCGCGGTCGGCGATGCGGTCCAACGCGGGTTCTTCGAGCGGGATCCGGCGAGCAAGTACTCTCTCGCCGAACTGCTGGAGCAGATCGAGCCCGGCCTGACGCCGGAACGCGCCCTCCTTCACTGGGTGGCGTCGGATGTCCTCGACGATCGGCTCCCGTTCCCGGACTTCCAGAACCCCACCTTCTACGACGTATCGACCTTCACCCACCGCGAATACGGATGGCGGCCTGACGCTCAGATCCGGACCAGCGGCGAGGTTGGACTGACCAAGCTCCCGGGAAGCGTCGGTTGGGTCCACCTCCGGGAGGTCCGGGGCTACTGGCTCATCGAGTCGCCCACGCCTCACTTCGAGTGGATGTTGGTCCGCGAGCGCTGAGTGAGGAGGGCCACGGCCGGATGGAGCTGCGGTCGGCCACGCCGATCCTCGCCCCGTTCGGGGGTCGAGCCACGGATTCGTCGAACGACCCTGCCCCGAACGTCGACCGACGGTTCCGGCAGACCGCTTCGCGACCTGCGCGTCCTCGCCGGTCGGCGAGTCCGCAATCCGGACGCCACGATCATGGGCCGGAACGCCCGGAAAACGAGAAGAGCCCTGCCACCTTTCCCGGTCGCAGGACCCTCCCGTCGATCGGGGCGGCCGGATGGAGCTCCGGTCGGCCACGCCGATCCTCGCTCCGTTCGGGGGTCGAACCACGGATTCGTCGAACGAACCTGCCCCGAACGTCGACCGACGGTCCTGGCGGTCGCGCTGCGACCGCCGCGGCGCCGTCGGCGCCGCTGAATCCGGCCGGCATCGGCCTGGCCAGATCGTCCAACAAGTCGGGGCGGCCGGATGGAGCTCCGGTCGGCTGTGCCGATCCTCGCTCCGTTCGGGGGTCGACACTTCCGGGTCGTCGGCCGATTCTGCCCCGAACGTCGACCTACGGTTCCGGGGGCCGCGATGCGGCCGCCGCGGCGCCGTCTGGCGCCGCTGAATCCGGCCGCTGTCGGCGTGGCCGGATCGTCCAACAAGTCGGGGCGGCCGGATGGAGCTCCGGTCGGCTACGCCGATCCTCGCTCCGTTCGGGGGTCGAGCCACGGATTCGCCGAACGACCCTGCCCCGAACGTCGACCGACGGTTCCGGCGGTCGCGGCGCGACCGCCGCGGCGCCGTCCGGCGCCGCTGAATCCGGCCGGCATCGGCGTGGCCGGATCGTCCAACAAGTCGGGGCGGCCGGATTCGAACCGGCGACCCCCTGCTCCCAAAGCAGGTGCGCTACCGGACTGCGCCACGCCCCGAAGTCTCAGCGGTCCGACCGGCTTCTCCGAACGTCGGACCCGGTCAAGATACCCGGTCGCGGGGACCGTTGGTAGGCAACCGGGCCTCAGGTGATGGATCTCGCCGTCCCTCCAGGAGCATCAGGGGCACGGTCCCCCTGAAGGGCGGTCGCGCCGCCCGGTCGCGGCGGTCGCCGAGCGACCGCGAGCGGCCGAAACGCCCCGATCGAATGCGGGGACGTTACCCCGGCTTCACCGTACCGCGTATATTGCGCCTATCCCTCGCCCCCGGGATACCGGCTGATGCGCAACCTACCGCTCTGCCTCATCCCCGCGGCCCTCGCCGGAGCCGCCTGCAGCGTGGGCGGAACGTTCACGGCCTCCACGTGCACCGTGGTGGCGCCTACGTAGGGCCGTCGGCCCCCGGCCCCTCCTCCGCCAGGCGCCGGAGCAGCTCGAACGGGTACAGCCCGGTGTTGTGGCCGTCGGACCAGTCGAACTGGAGGGCGTAGCGGCCGACGTAGTGGATGGCCCGGGGATACACGCCCTCCGGCACCATGGCCGGGGTCAGCATCCGGCGGCCGGTCATCTCGTCGACACATCCCGCGCAGGGACACTTCAGGCGGAGAAACCGGGGCTCGTACTCGGACACCTCGCCGTCCGCCCACCGGATGCGGAGCTTGGAGCCGTCCTCGGTGGGTCCGATGTCCTCGGGGGTGTGTTCCGGTGCGGCCATCACCTGGTCTCCTGAAGTCGGTGAGCCAGTGCGCGGAACGCCCGGCCACGGTGGCTCCGGGCGTTCTTCTCGGCCTCGGAGATCTCCGCGAAGGTCCGCCCCAGTTCCGGATCGAAGAAATGGGGATCGTAGCCGAAGCCGCCCTGCCCCCGGGGCTCGTCCGCGATGCGCCCCTCCGCCTCGCCTCGGGTGACGATCCCGTCGCGGCCGTCGGCCACCATCACCGCCACGCACACGTACCGGGCCGTGCGCCGATCCTCCGGAACCCCGGCCAACCGGGCCACGAGATGGCGGTTGTTCGCATCGTCACGGGGCTGGCCGTCGAGACCGGTGTCCGGGGCGAACCGCTTGGACCGTACGCCGGGGGCACCGTCGAGGGCGTCCACCACGAGGCCCGAGTCGTCGGCCACCGTGGGCTTGCCGGTCCGCGCATGGAAGTACTCGGCCTTCGACCGGGCATTGGCCTCGAAGGTGTCGTAGGGCTCGAGGTCCTCCTCGGCCGGGTCGTAGGCCACGGACGCCTCGTCGAGGTCCAGAACCCGGAGGTCGGGTACGTCGGCCAGGATGCGCCGGATCTCCCGCATCTTGTGGGCGCTCCGGGTGGCCACGACCAGTTCCATCAGCCGCCCAGCGCCCGGGCCTGACCCGCCAGGAGTTCGTCGATGCCGGCGAGCGCCAGGTCGAGCATGGCGTCCAGATCCGCCCGGGGGAACGGATCGCCCTCGGCGGTGCCCTGCACCTCCACCAACCCGCCGGACTGGGTGGCCACGACGTTCATGTCCACCTGCGCCGCCGAGTCCTCCGGGTAGTCGAGGTCGAGGCGGGGCTCGCCGTCTACGATGCCCACGGACACGGCCGCGACGCGTTCGCGCACCGGGTTCCGGTCGGCCATCCCCTGCTCCACCATCCAGCGGCCGGCCAGTGAAAGCGCCACGCACGCTCCCGTGATCGACGCGGTACGGGTCCCTCCGTCGGCCTGGAGCACGTCGCAGTCCACGGTGACCGTATGGAGCCCCATCGCTCCCATGTCGGTGACCGACCGCAGCGAACGCCCGATCAGGCGCTGGATCTCCTGCGTGCGGCCCTTCACGCCGTCGCGTTCCCGGCGGGACCGCGTGTGGGTGGCGCGCGGCAGCATCGCGTACTCCGCCGTGACCCATCCCTTGCCGCTCCGCTCCCGCCACTCCGGCACGCCCTTCACGACCGAAGCGGTGCACAGGACGCGGGTATTGCCCGTGGCGATGAGGCAGGAGCCTTCGGCGTACGGCGAGACACCGAGTTCGAAAGCCAGGGTGCGGAGGCTGCGAGTGGTGCGGTCGGTGCGGGCAGGCATCAGGCGTCCTTGCGGATCCGGGCAACCAGGGACGACGTGGAATAGCCGTCGAGGAACGGAATGAGGGTGACGTGGCCGCCGGCGGCTTCGACCTCGGGCCGGCCGACGACGTCTTCCAGCCGGTAGTCGCCGCCCTTCACCAGGATGTCGGGCAGGAGTTCGGCTATGAGCGACCGGGGTGTATCTTCGTCGAAGATGCACACGGCGTCCACGCACTCGAGGCCGGCCACGACGAAGGCGCGGTCCATCTCGGCGTTCAGGGGTCGATCGGATCCCTTCTCCAGCCGGCGCGCCGACGCATCGCTGTTGATGCCGACGACGAGGGCGTCTCCGAGGGTCCGTGCCTCCTGGAGGTAGGCCACGTGGCCCCGGTGCAGCAGATCGAAGACGCCGTTGGTGAACACCACCCGGTTCGGTCGCGGGCGTCCGAATCTCTCGAGCACCTCGTACCGGCTCTGGACCTTGACCTCGGGCGCCCTCACGGGAGGAACTCCGCCGCGCCGCGGGCCACGAGCTGCCGGGCCACGGCGTCGGCCAGCTCGCGGGGTCGAGCCAACTCCCCCGTCTGGTCGGCCCGGACCAGGCGCCGCTGGTCGGCGTCGGCCACCGTCGCCCAGAGGCGGATCCAACGTCCGTAGACCATGGCCAGGGCGGCCAGCCGGCTTCCGACGTCCAGGCCGAGCGCCTGGATCAGCGCCCACTCGGTTCGCAGAGCAGCCAGCGTGGCAGGGTCCACGCCCACCCCCTTCAGGTCACGAACCGGCCCCTCGCCCGAGCGGGCCACCAGGACCACCGCCGCCTGCCCGGGAGCGGGAAGCCACGCCCGCGGGTCCAGGAGGTCCGTCCTGGCCTGGGGCGGACCGGAGCGCGCCTCGGCGGCCGAGACCACAACCGCGTCGATGGCTCCTTCGCGGTACGCGGCCATGGGCGCGCGCCGAGCGGCGAAGGGCGCGACGACCAGGTCGGGGCGGTGGACGCCCAGGAGGTGGTGTCGGCGCGCACCGGCCACCCCGACCCTGGAACCCCCGGGGAGCGCCGACAGAGACGGCGCGGCGGGGCCACGCACGACCAGCACGTCCCTCGGCTCGCCACGCGGCAGAGCACCCACGACCGATAGTCCCGGAAGCGGATGCCGCAACGTCTCGGCCGGAACCGCGGCCAGTTCGGCCCGGCCCTCCCGCACGGCTCCGAGGGCATTGTCGCCGTCGACCACCGTCACTGCATCGCCGAAGGAGCCCAGAACGGCGGCCGGCCGCGCTCCCACTGCCTCCGCTTCGGGAGCCACGGCCAGGCGGATCGTCACGGTGTGCACCTCTCGGCCCCCTCTCGGATCGGAGCGCCCGGCTCCCTAGGGGCTCAGGTAGAAGGCGAGGTAGGCCATCAAGAGGATGGCCACCCAGAGGACCATGCTGCCCGACGGCCAGGAACGGGCCAGCGCACCCCACGGACCGTGGTGCGTCTCCAGCCAGGAGCGACCGGCGGACACGCTCGACTTCATCGCGCCCTTCGTCCCTTCTACGGTCCGACCGACGACGACGGTGGCGACGCGGGCCGCCCCCACGCCGAACACCCGATAGAACCAGTCGAAGTCCAGCGAGATCGTCAGCGTCCGCTTCATGAGCGGCAGCAGGACGAAGAACGCCAGGCCGGCGAACAGGAGGAGCTGGAACTGGCTGACCAGGTGACTGGCCGTGTACGGCACGTACTCCACCGGATACGGCATGATCTCGTAGAGCGGACCGGGGAAGACACCCAGCGCGATGCAGAAGAACGCGAAGAGCCACATGGGCCACCGCATGAACCACGGCGGATCGGACGGACGCAGCCCCGAGTCCTTCTGGAAGAACACGAACCACGGGAACTTGATGCCCGCGTGGAGGAAGACGCCCGCCGAGGCCGCGGTCAACACGAACCAGGCCAGCGCGATGTGTTCGTCCGCCGCCGCCTGGTTGATCATGGACTTGCTGATGAATCCCGACGTGTAGGGGAACGAGGAGATCGCCAGGGCCCCGATCCCGCCCGCGATGGCCGTCACCGGCATGGTGCGGAACAGGCCGCCCAGGTCGGTGCATTTCCGCTTCCCCGTCATGTACAGCACGCTGCCCGCCGACATCAGCAGGAGGGCCTTGTAGATGATGTGCGTGAAGGCGTGCGCCGTGGCCCCGTTGAGGGCCATCTCGGTGCCGATCCCCACGCCGGTGACCATGAAGCCCACCTGGTTGACGATGGAATAGGCCAGGATGCGCCTCATGTCGTTCTCGAGCAGCGCGTACACGATCCCGTAGACCGCCATGTAGAGGCCGACGAAGATCAGGATCCGGGCACCGGGGAAGCCGACGATGAGGGTGTAGACGGCGGTCTTGGTCGTGAACGCCGACAGGAAGACCATGCCGCTGGCGCTCGCTTCGGGGTACGCGTCGGCGATCCATGCCGAGAGGGGCGGCGCCCCGGCATTGATGAGGAAGCCGGCCAGGATGAGCTGGGTGGCCAGCGTGTCCGGCGTCATGGCACCGAACGTCACGGAGCCCGTGGCCTGGATGTGCCAGGTGACCCCCACCATGAGGACCACGCCGCCCAGGAGGTGGATCAGCAGGTACCGGATGCTGGCGCCGTACGCTCCGGGCTGGTCGGACGCCCACAGCACCAGGGTGGAGCCCACCGCCATGAGCTCCCAGAACACGAAGAGCGTGACCAGGTCCCCGGCGAACGTCACGCCCACGGCGCTTCCCGCGTAGGCGAAGGCGGCCGCCAGCTCGAGGGTGCGGGCGGTTCGCAGCGCGTACAGCCCACCCGCGAACGCCATGATGGAGAACACCGTGGCGAACACCCGCCCCGTGGCGCTCCACCGGACGGGCTCGAGGGTGTACTCGAGGAAGGGGAACGTGACCGAGTGCCCCTCGGCCATGGTCCAGACGGCCACCAGCGTCAGGAGCGGCAGCCCGAGCACCACGCCCTCCCGTACCCGCCCACGGGTGAGCGGAATCAGGAGCGCACCGGCCACCAGGATCAACCCGGGGGGGAGGAATCCCATCATGCCTCACCTCCCGCCGGTCCGTCGCCCGGAGGGCCACCGTCTTCGTAGTAGTCGTCGGGGCGCTTGAGCACGAAGCCGAGCGCCTTGGCGCCCACCACCATCAACAGACAGGTCCCGAACCCGTACCACGCGTAGAAGCCGAAGCTGTCGTCGATTCCGAAGTACTCGTAGTGGTGCACGCCGAGGTCGGCCAGGACGATGCCCACCAGGATGGCCGAAAAGACGATCCAGATGCGCCGGATGGTCTCGGGACGCACGAGCCAGTGCACCGGCTCGTCAGCCGGGGCACGGGGCGGGTCGCCGGGCGTGGTCAGGGGCTTCGTCATCCGATCCCTACCATGAGGCGGGCGAGCGCCGAGGGCACGCCGGGGAAGAAGAAGAGGAGGATGGTGAGCGAGGCGGTGGCCACCAGCGCCACCACGATGGGCCAGGGCGCCTCGCCGTGGGCGTGCGCGCCGCCGTGGTCGTCCGCGGCGGGTGGGGCCTTGAAGAAGGCCATGTACACGATGGGCACGAAATAGGCTGCGTTGAGAAGCGTCGAAGCGACGATCACGGCCACCGCCACCAGGTGCTGGGCTTCGAAGGCGCCGAGCAGCATGTACCACTTGCTGACGAACCCGCCGGCAGGCGGGAGACCGATCATGCTCAGGGCCCCCACCGCGAAGGCGCCCATGGTCCAGGGCATGACGCGTCCGATGCCGTGGAGCTGGCGGATCTCCGTCTTGTGGGCGGCGGTGTAGATGGAGCCGGCCGCGAAGAAGAGCGTGATCTTCCCGAAGGCGTGGGCCACGATGTGGAGCGCCGCGCCCGCCGCCGCCATCGGCGTGAAGAGGGCGGCGGCCAGCACGACGTAGCTGAGCTGGCTCACGGTCGAGTAGGCCAGCATCCGCTTCAGGTTGCCGCCCGAGATGAGGATGCGAAGCGCCACCACCGACCCGGCCAGGACCGTGAATCCGGCCGCGTAGACGAGCCACGAGGCGGCGTCCACGCCGGCCAGGAAGTCCACCCCGAAGACGTAGACCACGACCTTGACCACGCTGAACACCCCGGCCTTGACCACCGCCACCGCGTGCAGGAGCGCAGACACCGGGGTCGGAGCTACCATGGCCGCCGGAAGCCACCGGTGCACCGGCATGACCGCCGCCTTCCCGATGCCGAAGATGTAGAGCGCCAGGAGCACGCCGGCCAACCCGTCGCTCACCCGCCCTTCGAGGATCCCCCCTGGGCGGAACTCCGAGGTGCCGGCCACCTGCACGGTCCAGATGACGGCCACCAGGAGCAGGGCGATGGACGTGGACATGAGGATGCCCAGGTACACCCGCCCCGCCTTCATCGCGTCCTCGGACCCCTTGTGGGTCACGAGGGGATAGGTGCTCAGCGTCAGCACCTCGTAGAAGACGAACAGCGTGACCAGGTTGCCGGCGAACGCGATGCCCATCACGCTGCCGATGGCCAGTGCGAAGCAGAGGTAGAAACGCGTCTGATGCTTCTCGGCGTTGCCCCGCATGTACCCGATCGAGTACAGCGAGTTGATGGGCCAGAGCAGCGCGGCCACCAGGGCGAAGATCATCCCCAGGGGCTCGACCACGAAGCGGATGGCCAGCCCGGGCATCATCTCCACCAGGGTCACCTCGGGGCGCTCGCCCTGAAGGACCTCCGGCGCCAGGGTGGCGATGACGGCCAGGAGGACGCCGGACGTGACCAGCGTGACCGCCTCCCGGACGTTGGGGCGCGACCCGGTCAGCACGATCCCCACGCCGCCCAGGAGCGGCACGACCAGCGAAGCGAGCACGAGCGTCTCGAGACTCACGGCGTCACCCCGCCGAGCAGGAGCCGGGCGGCCGTGGAGGCCAGTTCGGTCGTGAGCGAGGCGTCGATGCCGAACCAGAAGCTCGCCAGGACAAGGACCCAGGTCGGCGCCAGGAGGGCCAGCGGGGCCTCACGGACCGACGTGTCGTCGTCCCCTCCCGGGAAGGACTGGAAGTAGGCCACCTCCACGATCTTCCAGATGTAGACCACGGCCATGAGCGAGGCGATGACCACCAGGAAGGCGACCCACCACAGTCCCTGCTCCAGCGCGCCGAGCACCAGATACCACTTGCTGATGAAGCCCACCGTGAGGGGGACGCCGATGAGGCTCAGGCCCCCGCCCACGAACGCCGCCATGGTCCACGGCATCTTGCGGCCCAATCCGCGCATCGCCTCGATCTCCACCGAGCCGACCCGGTAGAAGACGCAGCCCAGCGCCAGGAAGAGCGCCCCCTTCATGACCGCGTGGTTGAACAGGTGGATGATGCCGCCGGTCAGACCGGTGACGGAGGCGAGGCTGATGCCGAGGACGATGTAGCCGATCTGGGCCACCGACGAGTACGCGAGAAGCCGCTTCGCGTTGGGCTGGTGGATGGCCACCATGGACATGGACAGGATGGCCACCAGGGCCAGCGGAAGCAGGATCCGGTCCACCTGCATCGAGTCGAACGCGAAGCCCGCTCCGAACACCGTGAAGAAGAAGCGGAGCATCATGTACACCGCCACTTTCGTGGCCGTCGAGGCCATGAAGGCCGTGACGGACGAAGGAGCGAAGGTGTACGCGTTGGGGAGCCAGAGGTGGAGCGGGAAGAGCGCCAGCTTCAGGCTGAACCCCACGGTGAGGAAGGCGAACGCCACCGGGATCGTCCGCGTGTGCATCACGGCCGGAAGCTTGTCCGCCAGGTCCATCATGTTCAGCGTGCCCGTCATCGCGTACATCAGGCCGATGCCGATGACGATGAACGTGGCGCCCACCGAGCCCATGATCAGGTACCGGTACGACGATGTGAGCGCCCGGCGGTCCTGCCCGAGGGCGATGAGGGCGTACGCCGACAGCGACGAGATCTCCAGGAACACGAACACGTTGAAGACGTCGCCCGTGACCGTGATGCCCAGGAGCCCGGTCATGCACAGGATCCACGCGGCGTAGAACAGCGACACCCGGTCGGCCTCCACCTCCCGCTCGACGCTCTTCATCGCGTAGGGGGTGACCACGGCACCGATGCCCGCGACGATCAACGCGACGAAGGCATTGACCACGTCGATGCGGTACTCGATGCCGAACGGGGCCGGCCATCCGCCGATGGCGTAGGAGATGACCCCACCCGCCTGCACCTGCTGGACGAGCTCCCACGCTGCGTAGAGCGCCCACCACGAGGCGCCCAACGCCACGCCCCACGACAGGCGTGGGCTGCGGACGAGGGCCGCGAGCGGGGCCGCCAGGAGCGGGACGACGACGAGGAGAACCGGGAGATGCTCGCTCACAGCGATTCGTCCAGCTCGTGGATGTCCGCTTCCTCGATCGTGCCGTAGGCTTCCTTGATCCGCACCACGAGGGCCAGCCCCACCGAGGTCGTGGCGATGCCGACGACGATGGCGGTGAGGATGAGGACGTGGGGGAGCGGGTTGGAGTACAGGATGTGCTCGGCCGCTTCACCCCCTCCCCCGTGGTCGTCCATCAGGATCGGCGCGGTGCCGCCCAGGATCTTGCCCGCGGAGATGTAGAGGATGAACACCGAGGTCTGGAAGATGCTCAGGCCGATGAGCTTCTTCACCAGGTTGCCCCGGCTGATCAGCGTGTAGAACCCGATCATCATCAGGACGATGACGACCCAGTAGTTGAAGTGCCCGAGAACGTTCACCCGTCCAACCTCCGGCGGCCCGCGAACGCGTAGTAGACGCCGAGCATCACGCCGAAGACGGTGATGAGGACGCCGAGCTCGACGAGGAGGATGCCGTAGTGCTGTCCATGCTCGGGATCGTAGCTGAGGACGTTGTAGTTCAGGTATTCGGCACCCAGGGCCATGGTCACGACCCCGACGCCGGCGTAGAGGACCACGCCCAGCGCGCCGCAGGCGTAGGCGACCCAGGGCGGCAGCACGCGGAGCGTGTCCTTGAGCCCGAACACCAGGGAGTGGAGGACGAACCCCGCGGCGAAGATCACCCCGGCCTGGAAGCCGCCGCCGGGACCGTAGTCGCCGTGGAACTGCACGTACAGGGCGAAGATCAGGATGAAGGGGATCAGCCACTTGGCCGCCATCCGGAGGATCACCTGGTCATCCATGGGCGCCTCCCTGGCTCGTTCCTGCGCCGTCGCCGCCGTCGCTCTGCGGGTCGTCCCACCGCGTGAGCCACTCCTTGCGGTCGGGGTCCCAGACACGCCGGGGTCGCGGGCCGCGGGCGATGAGGAGCAGCACGCCGACGAGGGCGGCGAAGATCACGGTGGTCTCGCCCATCGTGTCGTAGCCGCGATACGAAGCCAGGACCGACGTGACCATGTTGGGCACCCCGATCTCGTGGGGAGACTCCTCGATGTAGCGCCGGGCCACGTCCGAATCGTGGACCGGATTGTCGGCCGCCCCGAAGGGTGGAAGGTCGGCGGTTCCGTACACCAGGGCCGCACCCGTGATCAGGACGACCACGAGCGGGAGCAGGGGCCGGTGGGCGGGCTTCTTCTCCTCCCACCCCACCAGGGCCAGCGTACCCAGGAACAGCACCGTGCTGATCCCGGCCCCGACGGCAGCCTCGGTGAAGGCCACGTCCACGGCGTCGAGGGTGGTGAACAGGGCCGCGGCGACCAGGCTGTAGATCCCTGCGAGCATCACCGCCGAGAAGAGGTTGCGCGTGCGGAGGATGGCCAGGCCGGCCACGGCCAGGAGCGCCAGGAGCGTGATATCGACGACGGTTTCCATGCCCTAGTCCTCCTTGCTCGCGACCCGCAGGGGGCGGACGTCACCGAGGAGTGCGGCGCGGGCCAGCGCGTGGCTGGCCACCGGACTCGTGACGAACAGGAAGAGGTAGATCAGCAGGAGCCGCCCCAGATTCAGGGAGATCCCGGACTGGAGGGCCATGCCCAGGATCAGGAGCCCCGCCCCCATCGTGTCCGTCATGCCGGCCGCGTGGAGGCGGGTGAACAGATCGGGCATGCGGAGCACGCCGATGGCCCCCACGACCACGAAGAACGTGCCCCCGAGGATGAACACCCAGCTCAGGACGTCGACCACCATCTCCATCACGCCTCCTCCGGACGGTCGTCGTCGCGGTGGTGGGCCAGATCGCCGAACTCGAAGAACTTCAGGATGGCGATGGTGCCGATGAAGTTGATGAGCGCGTAGACCAGCGAGAGGTCGAGGAACGCGGGGCGGCCCATGAGGAAGCCGACCACGGCGATGAGCAGCACCGTCTTGGTGCCGAACATGTTCACGGCCATGACCCGGTCGTAGACCGTCGGTCCCCGGAGCGCACGGATCATGGCCATGCCCATGGCCACGAGGAGTCCGGCGGTGGCGACGGCGAACATCAGGTGCCCTGCTCCACCCAGGTGACCCGGCGGTCCATCTCGTCTTCCTCACCGGCGTCCACGTCCACCCAGGTCAGGGAGTGGATGTCGAGGTCGTGACCCCGGACGCGCGTCGTGATCGTGCCCGGCGTCAGCGTGATGGAGTTGGCGTAGAGGACCCGTCCCAGGTCCGTCTGCTGGCTCGCGCGGAACGTGACCATGACCGGGCTGATGGGCAGACCGGGCTTCAGGATGATGCCCGCCACGTGGAAGTTGGCGACCACGATCTCCTTGCCGAGCCACACCAGGTAAAGCAGCACACGCCCCACGAGGTGGAACGGCGCACCCTCTTCATCGACGATCCGCATGCGCAGGGCCAGGTATACGACCAGTGCGCAGGATGCGACGCCGAGAGTGAGGAGGAGGGGTGTGTAGTGACCCGAAAGGGCCAGCCAGAACGCGTAGAGGATGGCACCCAGTCCGATGGCTCGGAGCACGTGTCTCCCTGGCTTTTATTGGCGTTGTCCGGGGGGGACGATCCCGGGCGAAACGGAGGCGGAATCTACCAGTTGGACTGCGCCCCGTCCACAATGCGTTGAACGAGGAGCTCGATGGCCTCCGCGCGCCCCACGTCCTCGGATTCGCTGGCCTCGAGAAACTGGCCCTCGGCGCGAACGCTCCGGTCCTCCCAGAGGATGACGTTCTCCACCAGGTCGATGATCTGGATCTCCACCGTGATGTTGACCTGGCGCTGCAGCACGGTCGCGGCCTGTCCGGCCTCGCCGGCGCGGTAGTTGGGCGCAACGACATCGTAGCTCCGGATGACACCCCGGACGACGGCGTCGGCCACGTCCTGACCGGCCGTCCGGATCCCCAGGGCGGCCGGGAGGTTGCGCAGCAGTTCCTCGTAGATCTCGCCGCCGATGTCGAACCGGTCCGTCTCGTTGTCGAACGGCTCGATGGCGATGGTCTCGATGTGGGCCGGCGGAAACGTACCGGCCGTGAACGAGTAGGCGCAGCCCGAGAGCCCCGGGAGGACCGCCAGGACCACGGCGAGAAGGGCCCGGCGCATCAGGAGCCCCCGCGGATGCCCGAAGGATCCCAGATGTCCGGCGGGTAGGGCTCCACCACGTCCACCGACGCCCGGGTGATGCGGAGCTCCCGGAAGTCGGTCAGGTTCCGGTACGTGGCCTCGACCGGGAACCGCTCCCCTTCCGCCAGTTCGAGCTCGACCCGTTCGACCGTGTGCCCCCCACGCCGGAGCTCCATCGTCCGGACCCTGCCCTCGTCCACCCGGAAATGGAGTTCGGTTCCGTCCGCGTAGCGGTATCGGAGCTGGTGCTGGCCACCCTCGAGGCGGTCCGCACCCATGAGCTCGATCCCGAACTCGGGCCGGAACACCCCCAGCACCCCCCACAGGAGATCCGGAGGCGGGAGGAGTTCCCGGCGGGCGCCGGGCGCGAGGCGGAGATCGCCGTCCACGAGGGCGGCCCGGGCCGCGGTCTCCCCGCTCCCCATGAAGAGGTCCAACCGGGCCCGGTACGGCGGCTCGATGCGGGCCACTCCCCGACCCCGGGCGCGGACGCCCGCCTCGTTCATCTGCCACTCGAACAGGATCCGGGTCGGCTGGTCCAGCGACGTGCGGTCTTCGAGGGCCAGAGCGAGCTGCTCGGGATCCAACGCCGGCGCGACGACGGCCGGTGGGGGCGGGGTGCACGCCGACACGGCGGAGAGTGCGCCCAGCGCCAGGATTCGGCGCAACGGAACCGGAACGGAAGCAGGCATGGGCGTAAGCTAATCCTTCGGGACGGGGTCGATGAATGATCCTGATACCCCTACCTTCCCTCCCGATGATCCACCGCCCGGTCTACCTCGCCTCCGACATCCACCTCGGCGCCACGTCCCAGGCCCAGGAAGATGCGTTCCTGACCTGGCTCGCCGGGGTCCCGGACGTGGCCTCCGCGTTGATCATCAACGGCGACCTCTTCGACTTCTGGTTCGAGTACGCCCGCGGCATTCCGACGGGCTACGAACGCGCGCTGACCGTCCTGCGCGAGGTGGTGGACACGGGGCTTCCGGTGACCCTCATGGGGGGAAACCACGACTGGTGGGGTGGCGCGTATCTCCGCGACGAGATCGGCGTCGAGTTCCTCCAGGACCCCGTGGTGCGCACGTGGTCGGGTTTCCGGACCTTGTTGGCCCACGGCGACGGCGTCGGCGCCGGAGACCTCGGGTACCGGCTGCTCAAGCCCATTCTCCGGGGCCGCCTGACCCGGTGGGCGTTCGGCCAGCTCGGGCCCACGCTCGGAGACCGCGTCGCCGGCCGGGTGTCCCGCACCGAAGGGCGTTGGGAAGGACCGGGCCAGGAGGGCCACGAACGAGCCGAGGCCCTGGAGCGCTGGGCCGTCCGCGAGCTGGCGGAGCGACCGGAGCTCGATCTGGTCGTCCTCGGCCACACGCACCTTCCCCGCATACGGGAGGTGTCTCCGGGACGGTGGTACGTCAACGCGGGCGACTGGGTCTACCACCGGAGCTACCTGGTGCTCGAGGAGGGCGCGCCGCCGTCGCTGCGGGAATGGGAGGGCGCGCCCGAGCGTCTCTGACCTCGGACCCGACGGATCGGTGCGCCCGGGAACCGCCGGGCCTCCACCCCCGGGCTACCGGGGAAGCCGGATCCCCACGGAGACGTCCATCCGGCCGCCGCCCGCAGGTACCGCATCGATCTGCAGAGGGGCCGGGAAGTCCTTGAGATGGGCCGACACGTACGCGTCCGCCCCGCTGAGGAAGAGCAGGAAGATGCCGAACGCGAGCCAGTCCTCCTGCTGCTGCTCGCGGGCGTTGACGAGCCCGCCGAGGTCGTCCAGGGTGGCGTCCTCGTCGAGGAGGGCCTCGAGCTCCTCCTCGGACAGGCCATCCCGGGCGGCGCGTTCCCGGAGCACCTCTTCACGGAAGTCCACGCGATCCCGGGCTTCGCCGAGGCGGAGTCGGGTCTTGATCAGTCCGTAGGCGGTGATGCCCTCTGCCAGGAAGTAGAAGCCCCCCCGGCCGTAGGACCCGATGCTCGCATGCCCCCAGCCCGGTACCAGGACGGCCCGCAGGAAGGCGCCGCCCGGCGAGACCCCGGTGGGGGCGCTCGAAGGCTCGGGGAGCGGCGCGACCGGCGGGATCTCCTGGGCGTCCAGAGCGCCGGGAGCCAGGGCCAGGGCCCAGGCGATCAGGGCGATCCGGGCGTGCGGCCGCGGGCAGGGTCGACGGGAGTTGGTCATGGGCGGCGAACGATACCCGAACATCGACACGTGCTCAAGCACGGGGAGCCGGCCCGGCGCATCCGGACCGGCCCCCTCATGAGCTGGCGGGAACGTGTGGGAATCGAACCCACCCACCCGGGTTCTAGCCGGGCTGCACGCTTTTGAAGAGCGCCGGAGACACCAGTCCCCCTCCGCCCCCAGTGCCCGGCAAGCTCCCTGGAGGCCGACCCCGGGTCAAGGCACCCCTCCTCCGTCACCGGCCGACGAGGGTCGCCCCCCCGCCCGGAGGAGCCGCCCCACCGCGTCGAACTCCTGGACCAGGGCGCTGCGGATGGCGGCCATCCGGTCCCGCTCCTCACGGCGCCGGAGGGCCCGCCACCATACGAGGACGTCCTCCCCGGCCCGGGACCCCCATTGACGCCACGCCGCCGTCAGGAGGCCCACCAGCGGGGCGACGAACACGCAGATCACCAGCCCCCGCACCCCCCAGGTCAGAAAGGACGCCACCGACAGGAGGATCAGCCAGACCGGAAAGGCCACCAGCCCGGCACCGAGTTTGTAGCTGGCCACCTGGTCGGCCTTGGGACGGAACATCGGCGTGACGTGGCGGGAGAAGAGGTACGGGGGCGCCCACAGGACGATCCCGGCCACCGCCACGGGCAGGCCGATCACCACCGTGGCGATCTGACGGACGAGCCAGAGCACCACCGTCGTGACCTCGTACCGGGGTGGCACGTCGCCGTCGGAGGCCCCGAACACACTGAGAAGCCGGACGTATCTCCGGACCGACACGACCAGCGCGTCCAGTCGTTCGGGGTCGTTCGCGCGGAGCCAGGAGAGCCCGAGGGCGAACCCGCGGAGGCGCGGGAGGCGATCGGCCATCGAACCCGGCTCCCGCCACCCCGCGAGTTGCTTCTCCCGGGCGTAGAGGCGTTCGGCCACCTCGACGAGTTCGCGATCTTCGGGCCGTTCGAGCGTCAACATCCGGGCTTCGAGTTCGGTCCGGATCCGCTCCGTGAGGGCAGAGACCGCCTGGCGAGGGCGCGGTTCGTACGCGTCGCGCCATTCGGACACGCGGAACGGGGCGCCCCACGCCGCCACGACCCTCCCTCCGAAGAACTCCTTGCGGGAGTAGGTCAGCCCCACGGCCTGGACGCGCAAGCCCAGCGTCCACCCGGCGTCGGCCTCGGCCTGGAGGGCGATCCGGGCCGCTCCGGTTCGCAGGGGCGCCAGCGCCGGCTCGGAGTGGCTGTGACCCTCGGGGTAGATCTGGACCGCCTCTCCCCGGGTCAGCGCCGCCACCGCGGCGTCGAAGGTACGCTCGTTCCGGTGCATCTGGCCCGGATCGTCCTCGCGTCGATACACCGGGAGCCCTCCGAGCCCCCGGAGGACGGTCCCCACCAGGGCGTGATCGAAGAGGGGCGCCTTGGCCAGGGGGCGGCTGGGTCGACGGCCCGTGCGGAACACCACCAGCGGATCGACCAGCGCATTCGGGTGATTCGCGACCACCAGGACCGGGCCGTCCGCCAGTTCCGGTCCGGTCCGTTCCACCTCGTAGAAGATGGACGCGGCCCACCCCACCAGGCGTGTGATGAGTCCCGTGAGCACCCTGCCTCCCCATGCATCGGCGCACCGGCCACGTGCCGGCGCTTCCAGGTTCCAAGATGCGATCCGGCCCCTCCCAGGGGCAAAGCCGACGGGTGTTACCCGGGTCCGTGTGTCGCTACACTGTCCGACACCTCCAACGTCGGCTCCATGACCACCAGCGACCGCACTGCCCGCCCCCGCCCCCGGCCTCCCGCGGCCGGCGCCTCCGCTACGCCAGCCGACCTCCGGGAGGGGGTCCGGAATCCGGGAATGCCCCTGGACCTCGATTGGGTGCGCGACGTCCGGGTCAACCGGAGCGCGGTGGAGCGGAGGGCCGCGACCCTCGGAGCGCGTCGGTCGGTCAAGAAGCAGTGGCAGGCGGCCTGGCTCCTGAAGGCCATCACGCTCATGGACCTGACCACGCTGGCCGGCGACGACACACCCGCACGGGTCGGTCGCCTGTGCGCGAAGGCCCGACGCCCGGTGCGGACGGACCTGCTGGAGGCTCTGGAGGTCGATCCCGACCGGGTCCGCGTGGCCGCCGTGTGCGTGTACCACCAGATGGTGGAGACCGCGGTGGAGCGGCTCGCGGGTACCGGGATCCCCGTGGCGGCCGTGTCCACCGGATTCCCGCACGGGCTGAGCCCTCTCCCACAGCGGCTCGCGGAGATCCACGCTTCCGTGCAGGCGGGCGCGGCGGAGATCGACATCGTGGTGACCCGGGCGCACGTGCTCACCGGGCAGTGGGATGCCCTGTACGACGAGGTGCGCGCCTTCCGGGACGCCTGTGGCGAGGCCCACATCAAGACCATCCTGGCCACCGGCGAGCTGGGGACCCTGACGAACGTGGCCCGGGCCAGCCTGGTGTGCATGATGGCCGGCGCCGACTTCGTGAAGACGTCCACCGGCAAGGAGGGCGTCAACGCGACCCTTCCGGTGGGGCTGACCATGGCCCGCTCCGTGCGGGCCTACGCGGAGCGCACGGGGTACGCCGTCGGCTTCAAGCCGGCCGGAGGGATCCGTACGGCGAAGGACGCGCTGCAGTGGCTCGTCCTGATGAAGGAGGAACTGGGAACGGGCTGGCTCCAGCCGGAGCTCTTCCGGTTCGGCGCGTCCTCGCTCCTGGCCGACATCGAACGCCAGATCGAACACCACGTCACGGGCCGGTACTCGGCCCACCACCGGCATCCCATGGCATGAGCAAGGTCGCCGACATCTTCGAGACGCTCGAGTACGGACCCGCTCCGGAGGCCCGCGACCACGCGCTTGCGTGGCTCGACGGCCACGAGCGACGCTTCGGACACTTCATTGGAGGGAGCTTCACGGCGGCGGACGAGGGTCCGTCGTTCGAGACGGCCAACCCCGCCACGGCCGAGCCCCTGGCCACGGTGCGGCAGGGCAGCGCCGACGAGGTGGCCCGGGCGGTCGATGCCGCCCGCACGGCCCAGCCTGCGTGGTGGGCCGCCGGCCCGCACGGACGAGCCCGCCACCTGTACGCCCTGGCCCGGAACATCCAGAAGAACGCCCGTCTCTTCGCGGTTCTCGAGACGCTCGACAACGGCAAGCCGATCCGCGAGTCGCGTGATCTCGACGTGCCCCTGGTGGCCCGACACTTCTACCACCACGCCGGCTGGGCCCAGCTCATGGGCCAGGAGCTCCCCGGCTACGAGCCGGTGGGCGTCGTCGGCCAGATCATCCCCTGGAACTTCCCGCTGTTGATGCTGGCCTGGAAGATCGCGCCGGCCCTGGCCACCGGGAACACGGTGGTCCTGAAGCCCGCCGAGTACACCCCGCTCACCGCTCTGCTCTTCGCCGAGATGTGCCGGGACGCGGGACTGCCGGACGGTGTGGTGAACATCGTGACCGGCGACGGCCGTACCGGCGCCGCCCTCGTGGACCATCCGGACGTGGACAAGATCGCGTTCACCGGCTCCACGGACGTGGGACGCGCGATCCGCGCCGCCACCGCGGGTTCGGGCAAGAAGCTGTCGCTCGAACTCGGTGGGAAGTCGCCGTTCGTCGTGTTCGAGGACGCCGACCTGGATTCCGTGGTGGAGGGCGTGGTCGACGCGATCTGGTTCAACCAGGGGCAGGTGTGCTGTGCCGGATCGCGCATCCTCGTGCAGGAGGGCGTCGCCTCGCTGCTCGAGCGGAAGCTTCGCGCACGGATGGAAACGCTCCGTATGGGCGATCCGCTGGACAAGGCCGTGGACATGGGCGCCATCGTGGCGCCGGTCCAGCTCGATCGGATCCGATCCCTGGTCGACCAGGGGCGAGCGGAGGGCGCCGAGGTCTGGCAGCCGTCCTGGAGCGCGCCCCGGGAGGGTTGGTTCTATCCTCCGACGCTGTGCACGAACGTGGCTCCCTCCGGCACTCTGGCGCAGATCGAGGTGTTCGGACCGGTGGTGGTCCTGATGACCTTCCGCACGCCCGAAGAAGCCGTCGAACTGGCCAACGACACACGCTACGGGCTCGCGGCGTCGATCTGGACGGAGAACATCAACGTCGCGCTCGACGTCGCCCCGGCCATCAAGGCCGGCACGGTCTGGATCAACTGTACCAACGTCTTCGACGCGGCGGCGGGATTCGGGGGATACCGGGAGAGCGGGTTCGGGCGGGAAGGCGGCAAGGAAGGGCTGTGGGAGTACGTGCGCCGGACCCCGCCGGAAGCGGCCGGCGAAGACCCGATCGGGAGCGGCGCCGCCGCCGAGCCCGGGCCTGCCGGCGACCCGGCCGCATCCCCGCCCCCGGTGGACCGGACCGCCAAGCTCTACGTCAACGGAAAGCAGGCCCGCCCGGACGGGGACTCGAGCCTGCCCGTGCACGGCCCGGACGGAGACCTCCTCGGCCACGTCGGGCGCGGGAACAGAAAGGACATCCGCAACGCGGTGGAGGCCGCGAGGAAGGCCCAGGGCGCGTGGGCGGGCCGATCCGCCCACAACCGTGCGCAGATCCTGTACTTCATGGCGGAGAACCTCGACGCGCGTCGTCGGGAGTTCGCCGACCGCATCGACGCGAGTGGAGGACGGGGTTCCCGAGAGGTCGAAGCCACCGTGGCCCGGCTCTTCTCCTACGCGGCGTGGGCGGACAAGTGGGAGGGGCGCGTACACCAGACCCCCTTCCGGAACGTGACGCTGGCCATGGTGGAGCCGATCGGGGTCATGGGGGTGGTCTGCCCCGACGCGGCTCCTCTGCTGGGTCTGGTCTCGCTCGTGGCGCCACTCGTGGCCACGGGGAACACGGTCGTCGCCGTGCCGTCGGAGACGGGAGCGCTCGTGGCCACGGACCTCTATCAGGTCCTGGACACGTCCGACGTTCCCGGAGGGGTCGTCAACCTCGTGACCGGGCTCCGGGCGGAGCTCGTCCCGACCCTGGCCGACCACGACGACGTCGATGGCGTCTGGTACGCCGGGCCCGACGAAGGCGTGGCCGATGTGGAGCGCCGCTCGGCCGGCAACATGAAGCGGACCTGGGTACCACGCCCCGTGGACGCCGAAGGGGAGGAGTTCCTCCGGCAGGCGACCCAGGTCAAGAACATCTGGGTGCCGTACGGAGCCTGAAGGGAAACCGGCGGCAGTCAGCCACGGTAGGCGAATCCACCCGGTGTCAGCGCCGGCGTATGGGCCGGCGGCAGTCACGCCCGTAAGACGAATCCGCCGGGTCTCAGCGCCGGCGGATCACAAGCGCCGACCGGCACCCTTGTGCGACGAGTCGATCCCGCCGCTCAGCGGCGCCGTACAACCGTGTTCTGAGGGTTCTGGGGGATGTACACGTCGATGGCATCGCCGGGGGACACGTTGATCCGCTGCGTCGTGTACTCGCTCCCCGCGAGGAACTCCAGCCGGAACCGGATCTCGTCGAGCTGGCGCCATTCGAGGCGGAAGACGCGTGTCGACCGCCCCCCTGCCTGCCCCAGCGACTGCGGTCCACGCGTCGTGACCGCGAAGATCCGGACGTCGTTGAAATTCTGGTTGTCGATGGTGATCTGGATCTGCCCGGCCGCCTCTCCACCCTGATCGAAGGGGCTGGGTGAATTCCCGCCGACACTGCACCCGCTCAGAGCCAGGGCGGCCGCAAGGGCCAGGGTTCTCAGCCGTGCAGTGGGCGTCGTCGGCGAGCGCATGCAGCATCCGTCCGGAGGGTGGGAACAGGACCTCTACGGTCGCCGGCGCACCGCCACTCGGCAAGCTCCGTCCACCGCGGGAGAACGGGGCACACGAGAAGGGCGGGCCGACTGGGTCGGCCCGCCCTCGATCGTCCAGCCTGTCCGGTGCACCCCCGACTCAGGTGATCAGTCGCTCCGTGTCGATCGGATCCAGTCCCAGTTCCCGGAGCAACTCGTTCAGTCGCGCCACATCCTGCTGGATCACCAACTGCATCTGCTGCAGCTCCTCGCCGAGCTGTTCGGAGAGGAACTCGTAGACCTCGTAGGCCTGGTCGGTCGGCTGGTCCTCCGCCCCTTCGACCAGGTTCAACAGCGCCGCGATCTTGTTGTTCAGCATGATCGGGTAGTTGAGCGGATCCTGATTGGACCGGTTCCGGACCTGATAGATCTCCGACTCGACGCCACCCAGGCGGTCGTTGACGGTCATGCCCAGGGTCTCGAGCTCGGCGTTGTCACTGGCCTCCAGCCGCTCATCGACCTGCGCCTTGATGTTGCGGATCCGGATCACGGCTTCGTTCGCATCCGTCACGCGATCCCGGATCTCGGCCGCGAACTCGAACCGCTCCTGCAGATCGGCGAGCGTGACC
Source organism: Longimicrobiales bacterium (assembly GCA_040216925.1). GTDB lineage: Bacteria > Gemmatimonadota > Gemmatimonadetes > Longimicrobiales > Gaopeijiaceae > JAJCZZ01. The sequence goes on along the minus strand of JAVJOF010000020.1, from coordinate 4,140 downwards.
CCGGACGCCGCCGCCCGCGGGTTCATCAGGATCTCGAAGTCCTGCGTCCGGCTCTCGCCGTCCACGGTCATCCGGACCTGATACCGTCCCGGCACCACACGGGGACCGACGTTCCCGGCGGCCCAGAAGATCCGGCCCTCGAAGTCCGTCCATCCCTCCGTCCGCATGTTCCAGCGGAACTGGTTGGACCCGGCCGTGGCCGAAGGCTCCTGGGAGCCGCCACCGCCGAAGAAGCCACCACCGCCCCCCTGCTCCTCTTCCTCGTCGTCGTCGTCCGCCGACTCGTACGAGGCAAGCAGGTTCCCGGAGGCGTCCATGAACTCCACCGTGACCTTGTCGGCGTCGTCCGCCAGGTGGTAGTAGAGCGACACCGTGTTGTCGAAGCCCTGGGTCGGGTCCTTCGGATCGAACAGCCACCAGTCGGCGGCGGCCACCTCCGGCGACATCTGACGGATCGGCCCGATGTCCCGCATCACCCAGAAGGACCGCCCATGGGTTCCGATGACCAGATCGTGGTCCTCGACCACGAGGTCCGATACCTGGACCGTGGGCAGATTCATGGTGAGCGGCTGCCAGTTCGCTCCGTCGTCCCAGGACACGTAGACGGTCCGCTCGGACGCCGCGAACAGGAGACCCGGCCGGGTGGGATCCTCCCGGACGGCGCGGATGAAGTCGTCGGCCGGGAAGCCGTTCACGACCTTCGTCCAGGTCGCTCCGAAGTCGGTCGTCTTCCAGACGTACGGCGACCGGTCGTTGTCCACGAGGTATCGGATGCCCGCCACGTACGCCTTTCCGGGCGTGTGGGGCGAGGCCTCGATCGTGTTGATCCGCACGAAGTCCGGTGCATCGGGCGGCGTGATGTTGGTCCAATCGGGCGCGAGGTCGCGTCCGTTCCGGGTCACCCACACGTACCCGTCGTCGGAGCCGGCCCAGATCACGTTGGGATCGTGGTGCGACGGCGCGATGGCGAAGACCGTGGCGTAGGTCTCGACTCCGGTCTGGTCCTTGGTGATTGGACCGCCGGAAGGACCGATGGTCGACGGATCGGCCCGGGTCAGGTCCGGGCTGATCTCCTCCCAGTTCTGCCCTTCGGTGCGGGTCCGCCAGACCTTCTGCGTTCCGGTGTAGAGGATGCCGGCGTCGTGGCGGTCGAACACGATCGGGAAGGTCCACTGCACGCGCTCTCGGAGGTCTTCCGCCGATTGGCCCATGGGGTTCTCGGGCCAGACGTTGATGGGACGGGTGAGACCCGTCTCGTGATCGTAGCGGGACAGCGAGCCGCCGTAGCATCCGGCGTAGAAGATGTCCGTGTCCTCGGGATTCGGCGCGATGTAGCCGCTCTCACACCCGCCCACCGAGTAGTAGTAGGCACCACCGAAGAAGCCTCCCGCCGCAGACAGATGTCCCCAGTTGCTCGACGGCATACAGGCCGTCGAGTTGTCCTGCTGTGCGCCGCAGATGTGGTAGGGCTCGTGCTCCGTGGTGATGACCCGGTAGAACTGGGCGGTCGCGTATTCCTGACCCGTCCAGCTCTGTCCTCCGTTGATGGAGACGTTCCCTCCACCGTCGTTGGAGTTGATCATCCGCTGGGGGTCGTCCGAGGCGATCCACAGATCGTGGTTGTCGCCGTGGGGCACCGAGATCGACGTCGGGAACGTCACGCCCCCGTCCGTGGACTTGTAGAATCCGGTGTTCAGCGCGTATACGACGTCCTCGTCCTGCGGGTCGGCGTATATGCGGGTGTAGTAGAAGGCCCGCTGCCGCAGCTTCCGCTCGTCGTTGACGTGCTCCCAGGTGCGTCCCGCGTCGTCGGAACGGTACACGCCCCCTTCGGGCTCGTGCTCCACGATGACCCATACGCGATTCGAGTTCGCGCCCGACACGGTGACCCCCATCTTGCCGATGGGAGTGGCCGGGTCCAGACCCAGGGTCGACGTGATGTCCGTCCACGTCTCGCCACCGTCCGTGGACTTCCAGAGGCCGGAGTCGGCCCCGCCCGACGACATCCCCCAGCTCTTCCGCCACGCCTCCCAGATGGTCGCGTAGAGGACATCGGGATCGTTCGGATCGACGATCAGGTCCGTGGAGCCCGCTTCGTCGGACACGAATAGCGTCTTGTCCCAGGTCTGGCCCCCGTCGGTGGTCTTGAACACGCCACGCTCGGGATTGGCCATGGAGTGCATGCCGAACGCGGCGACCCACGCCACGTCGCAGTCGTCGGGGTGGACGCGGATCCGGGCCACGTTCTGGCTGTTCACGAGACCCAGGTGCTCCCAGGTCATGCCGCCGTCGGTGGTCCGGTAGACTCCGTCGCCCTGCTGCACGTTGCCGCGGAGCTGCGTCTCCCCCGTGCCGATGTACACCACGTCCGGATCGGCGCCGCAGACCGCCACGGCACCCACGGACGCGCTCCCGATCTTGCCGTCGGTGACGGGCCGCCAGTTCAGGCCGCCGTCCGTCGTCTTCCAGAGCCCGCCGCCGGTGGCCCCGAAGTAGTATTCGAAGGGGCGGGCCTCGCTGCCGGCCACCCCGATCGAGCGGCCCCCTCGCGGTGGTCCGACGCTGCTCCAGCTCAGGGCGTCGTAGACGTCCTCGTCGTACTGCTGGGCTCCGGCCTCCGGGCCGGATGTCAGGACGGCCAGGGCCAGCCCGATCGCCATGGACGGGGTGGGTCGTAGGATGGGGCGCTTGAACATCGGATACCTGTCGAAAAGGGGGGGTACGTGCCTGTCTCCGAGGGGCAGAACCCGGACGCGGAGCGTACCGATCGACAGGGGGGTGGCGCAAGCGGGGAAACGCCCCGCTGCAGTGCACTCCGGGGCCGTCCAACGGCCCCGCGGAGCGCAGCTAGCGGAAGAGCGCCTGGAGCAGGCTCCGGAAGATGGGGTCGATCCGGATCTGGCTCTCGTTGCCAGGCCCGCCCGGCTCGCCGCCATCCCCACCCGTGGTGACGGAGAGGATCCCGGACACGAGGGCCGCCGTGCCCCCGGCAACGAGCACGCCGAGGCCGATGGACCGCTGCGTGGAAAAGACCTTCGCGTCCAGCCCGGTCAGGCTGCGGGTGGCCACCCGCACCGTGTCCACGCGCACCACCTCGCGGAAGGCGCCCATCTCGGTGCGGCTCTCGGTGGCCATGACCAGCGAATCCCCGGCGGACACGACGATGCCTTCCATCGTGTACGTCTCGGGGGCGCGGTTCGGGTTCTGCGCCGCGTTGGTGATCGGAACCGTGATCCGCACGGGCGTCATCGGAGCCGGGTTCTCCACCGGAACGTACGTGTAGCAGCCCGACAGGACGGTGGCGCCCAGGACCGCGAGTCCCCCGCGGAAGAATCGGTGCATCAGAGCAGCTCGATGGCGAGGGTGGTGTTCTGGTTGAAGACGAAGACCCAACGGAAGGGGTCGCTCGCGAAGATCAGGCCGGAGTCGTTGTACCGGTTGCGGTCGTCCACGTCGATGCGGACCCGCACGCCGAGGGAATCGCCGGCAGCGGGAGTCATCTGGAGGAAGAAGCGCTGCGCCTCCGAGATTCCGATGACCGTGTCCACCGGCAGGACGGCCGTCAGGGTGTCCGAGGCGAAGACCTGCACCTGGGTCACGCCCTGCTCGTTGACGCCGGCCACGAAGTTCGTGGCCATCAGCAAGCTGACCCGGGTTCCCGCAGGGCCGTCGATCTGGAGCGACACCGTGCGCGGACGCAGATCCTCGAAGAGCCCACACCCCCAGGCGAGAGGGAGCGCGAGGGCCAATGCGAGCAGCGGGAGTCGGCGGAGATTCATGGACGGGAATGTAGTGGTTTACCTACCAAAGGCGAGGCGCACCCGCACACGAGGTACGGATGCGCCCGCCTTTGCTTACCTGGGGTCTGAAAGCGGCTAGCCGCCGCAGCCCAACCCGTTCAGGTGGCAGTTGGCCCGGATCTCGATGATCGTGATGGGCAGCATGGTACCGGGCGCCTGGATGGCGTCACCGTTGGGCTGCCACTTCGGATCGGTGATACCGAACCGGTACATGTCGGCCAGACGCTGCCCCATGAAGAGCGTGTTGACGCGGCGCTCGTGGTTCAGCATGGCCTTGGCCGAGATCTGGCCGGCGTACGGAGTCAGGTTGTCCATCATCCGTACGTGGTTGATGTGGGTC
>JAVJOF010000019.1:0-80252 GCA_040216925.1 Longimicrobiales bacterium | reverse complement strand
ATCATGGGTGAAGACATTGGGCTGGCCCTCCTCTCGGCTGCGACCTCTCGTGTCGCATGTGGCTCTGGCGTCGACTCCTCGGAGTCACGCTAATCCGCGCTACCCCGAGCTGGTTGGGCCAGCCCTTTCATATCTTCTAGGCGTGCTGCCCGGCGTGGACGCCTTCGCCGATCTCCTCGAGCATCTTGTCGATGAAGTCCTCGAGGTCGGCGGGACTCCGGCTGGTGACCAGGCCCTGGTCCACGACCACGGAGCGATCGACCCACTCGGCGCCGGCATTCTGGACGTCGGTGCGGATCGAGGGGTAGGACGTCATGGTCCGGCCGTCTGCCGCGCCGGCTTCGACGACCATCCAGGGCCCGTGGCAGATGGCGGCCACCGGCTTCCCCTGTGCGAAGAAGGAGCGCACGAAGTCCACCGCGTGGGCGTCGGCGCGGAGCAGGTCCGGGTTGATGACCCCTCCGGGAAGGACCAGGGCGTCGAAGTCGTCGGCCGTCAGGGGGCCGACCGTTCCGTCCACGGGTACGTCCTCACCCCAGTTGCCGTCCGCCCAGCCCTTGATCGAGTCCGGGGTGTTGGGCAGGGACACCACGAGTGCGTGGGCGCCGGCCTTCTTGAGGGCGGACAGGGGCTGGAGCAGCTCGGATTCCTCGAAGCCGTTGGTGGCCAGGACGGCCACCTTCCGCTCGGAGAGGTCGTGGCCGGTATCGTTCACGGTCGGTCGCGTCATTGTCGTACTCCTCGATGTCGTCGCTCGGAAGTGCCTGCGCGCCCGTCTACGATGCAAGAGGCATTCCGGCGGTCCGCAGCTTCGCGGGCCGTTCGGGAGTGCCTCGACGCCTGACGCCGGGTCAGGCGTCTTCGACCAGGGCCAGCACGCGGAGCGGGCTTCCCGATCCGTCCACGATCTTCAACGGAGCCGCCACGACCACCGCTCCGGTCGGAGGGAGCCGGTCCAGGTTGCAGAGGCTGGCCAGGCCGAACTTCCCGGCCCCGTGCATCAGCGTGTGGTTGGGGAAGGGCGGGTCGAAGCTACCGGCCTGGCCCGCGTCGGTGCCGATGGTCTCGACGCCCACGCCCAGAACGTCGCGCTCGATGAGCGCCCGGGACGCGTCGGCGTGGAAGCCGGGAGTGTGCGGCCCGGTGTCGTCGGCGTTCACGAAGGCCGCCGGGTCGGTCCGCTTGCTCCAGTCGGTCCGGAACAGGACCCAGGCGTCCCGGGGAATCCGCCCGTGGGCGGCCTCCCACGCTTCGATGTGGGCCGGGGTCAGCAGGAAGTCGGGGTCCGCCGCCGCCTCCGCGGAGAAGTCGAGCACGCATGCCGGGCCCACGAAGCGCCGGGCCGGGATCGTGTCCGTCCTGTTGTCGGGCAGACCCTTGCCCGTGACCCAGTGGATCGGCGCGTCGAAATGCGTTCCGGTGTGCTCGCCCAGCGTGAGCGTGTTCCAGTACCAGCCGGGGCCGCCGTCGTCGTATCGACTGATCTGTTCGATGCTCAGCCCCGGGCTGGGAGCGAAGATCTCCGGCAGGCCGATGACGGGGGTGTCGGGCCCGAGGGGCTGGGTCAGATCGACGACGCGGATGGCACCGGACGAGAGGCCGGCGGCGAGCTGGGACAGGATGGACACGGCGAACTCCGTTGGGGTGAAGGCGGCGGGGTCAGGGCTTCGCGGCGGCGCCGCCGGCCGGGCGGCTGCGTTCCTGGATCCAGCGGCGGAACCGGAAGGCGTTCTCCGGCAGGGCCAGGTCCATGCCGTAGCGGTCCGGACCGGTGGCCCGGACCCGGGCCACGATCACGGACAGGGCCTGGCGCTCCATGGCGGCCAGGTAGGCTTCGCCGAATTCCATGGGGGTGGCCACGGCGTCCACGTGGGCGATGCCGGCGGCCCGGGCCACTCCGGCCAGGTCGGTCACGCCCGAGGTCGTGTGGGAATCGAACCCCCCCGTGGACAACAGCGAGCCGTTGTCGAAGACGATGTGGACCAGGTTCGGTGGGGCGTAGCGGGCCAGCGTGGCGAACGTGCCCAGGTTCATGAGTACGGAGCCGTCTCCGTCCAGCACCAGCACGCGCTCCCGGGGCAGATGATGGGCCAGGCCCAACCCGATGGACGAGGCCAGCCCCATGGCGTGCTGGAGGTAGAAGAAGTTCTCGCGGTGGCCCAGGTCGTACAGCTCCTGGGCACAGGCCCCCATGATGGTCACGACCACCGTATCGGTCAGCTCCGGGTGGATGACCGCCAGGCACTGGGCGCGTTCCATCAGTCGTCCTCCTCCATCAGGTCGCGGGTCAGGAGGAGCGCGACGGGAGACAGGGAGCTTCGGCTGAACGTGTGGGCTTCGCGGATCTGCCGGCCGACGCGGGCCGGGTCGCGGGCGTACTCGAAGGGGATGCCGAGGGCCCGCAGCACCTGCTCGGTCACGATGCCGCCCCGGGTGTGCCAGGGGTAGGGCTCGCCCCAGTGTCCCCGCAGCGCCACCAGCATGCACAGGGGGATCCCGTAGAGCTGGGCCAGCCCCACGATGCCGTTGACGGCCGCCAGCAGGCCGTGGTTCTGCATCAGGAGCGCGTGGGGCTCGCCAGCGAACCAGGCCCCGGCGGCCACGCCGATGGCCTCCTCCTCCTTCGTCACCTGGATCAGCGACATCTCCGGGTCGTCCTCGGCACGCTGGAGGAGGAGGCCCAGCCAGGTTTCGGGGAGCGCCGAGAGCGAGCGGATGCCGGCGTCCTTGATGCCCTGGTAGACGGCCTTGGAGTTGTCGTACGAGACGGGCACGGCGGGCCGGGGTGCGAGGGGCGGATCGGAGCCTGACAGATACCATCCCGGCCCCGGTCGGGCGAGTGTCGGCGCCGCGGGCCCCCGCCCGCCTTGAAGGCTGCCGACCCCGCGGTTAGCGTCGGGCGCGCGGCGTCCACCCGGGACGTCGGCCCCCGCTCGCTGGAGCCCCATGTCCGCTTCCCGTTCTCCGGCCCGCCCCCGCCGCGGTCGCCGCCGGTCGTGGGTGGCACGGGCTGCGGCCCTGGCGCTGGTGCTCTCCGCCGGGCCGCTCCGTGCGCAGGTCGCTCCGGCGGTCGGGCAGCCGGACGAGGCCGTGCCCGGCTCGGAGCTCCGGGTGTGGCTCGTCACGATCGGCCCCGGCCAGGCCGTCTGGGAGCGGTTCGGCCACAACGCCATCCGGATCCTGGACACCCGGACCGGTCGGGACGTCTCGTACAACTGGGGCATCTTCGACTTCCGCCAGACGGACTTCGTGCCGCGCTTCCTCCAGGGGCGGATGCTCTACAGCATGGCCCCGTACGACACCCAGGGGATGATCGCGGCGTACGGGCGCGACGGCCGGGAGGTGGTCCTCCAGGAGCTGGCGCTGGCGCCGGGCCAGGCCCTGGCCCTGCGGGACTTCGTCGACCGCAACGCGCTCCCGGAGAACCGGGACTACTTCTACGACTACTTCCGCGACAACTGCTCCACCCGGGTCCGCGACGCCCTGGACATGGCCCTGGGCGGGGCATTGGCCCGGCAGTTCCGGGGCGGCACGAACGGCACGACGTGGCGCTTCCACATCCGGCGTCTCACGGAGATGGACCCGTTCCTGTACACGGGCATGGACCTGCTTCTCGGTACGCCGGGCGATGCGCCCATCGGCGTCTGGGAGGAGATGTTCCTGCCCATGACGCTCCGGGACGCCCTCCGCGAGGTCGAGGTGGCCGGTCCGGACGGGATCCTGCGCCCGCTGGTGGCGTCGGAGGAGGTCGTGGTGCCGCCGACGCTGCCCCCGGAGTCCACCCGGCCCCCGGTCTGGATCCACTGGTACCTGCTCGTGGGCGTCCTGCTCGGCGGGGTGATCTACGGCTCGGCCACGGCGGTGGCGCGGTCCGGCCCGGACGGCGGGGCCACCGGCCCCAGGGTGGTGCTGGCGGTGGTGGGGGGCGCCTGGGAGGCCCTGGCCGGCGTGGCCGGCGTGATCCTGGTGGCGGTCCTGTTCACCGACCACACGTTCATGTACCGGAACGCGAACCTGCTTCTGGCGTCACCCCTGTCCCTGGCGGCCGCCGCGGGTGTGGTGCTGGCCGCGGTGCGGGGGCGCGCTTCCGGGTGGTCGGTCGTGGCGGCCTGGGTGGTCGCCGCGGTGGCCGCCAGCGGGATGATCGTGGAACTGCTTCCGGGAATGGCCCAGACCAACGCCATCTTCCACGCGCTGGCCCTGCCGGCCCACCTGGGCGTGGTGGCGGCCCTCCGTCACCTGTCCGCCCCTCAGTCTCCCGGGGCGTAGACCGGCTCGCAGGGATCCCTCTCGCCGTTTGCCCGGCCCAGGCCCACCCACACCACCAGCGTCGTGTCCCTGGGTTCGCTCCAGCGGACGTTCACGTCGAGCTGGGCCCAGGCCCCGGTCTCGTAGGTGAACGGCACGTCCTGGGCCGGGCGGGCCAGGGTCACCAGCCGACCGTTCCCGTACGTGTCCTCGATCCGGACGTCGAAGGCGCCCGAATGCCCGTGCCAGATCTCCAGGCATCCGCTCAGCGACAGCCCGGCGGTGGGGAGCGGCCGGGTCAGGAGCTTCCCGGTGCCCTTCTCGATCGGCAGGGTGATCCAGCCGCCGCCCTGGCGGACGGCGCCGAGGAACTCGGGCAGCGATTGGGCGCCCGCGGCGCCGGGGGTCGCGCAGGCCACCCCGGTCAGGGCGGCCACGGCGAGGGTCCGGAGAGTGACGTGCATGCTCGTCTGGTCGGGCCCGGGCAGGCCGCCCGGGCGGGGCGAAGGATGACTGCCCGAATGATACTCGCCGACGAGGCGCGGGGGTCCGACGGCGGAGAGCCCGCCGCCGTCCCCGCACGAGATGCGACTACATGGACGACTCGTCGAAGAGCGTCACGATGCTCTCGGCGTCGAGCTCACGGTCCGTGAAGAACCCGGCGTCCACGGTTCCCCGGACGCTGACCCGGTCGCCGATCTCGAGCTTCTGCCACCCGCGGTCGTCCAGCGGGTCGTAGCCGAGGTCGGACAGGCCGACTCGGAGAAGTCCTTCGCCGGTGCTGATGGTGAAGTGGTCGTCGTGCGTGCCCACCACGGTGCCCTGCACCAGGGCCGATGCGGGCTGGAGCGGTGTGTAGATCGAGACGAACTCGTCGAAATCCTCTTCGTCGGCGGAACTGGCGTAGAAGTACGCGTTGAGGCCATCCACGTAGACGCTGCTGGCCTCGATGGTCGTGGCCTCGAACAGGCCGTCGTCCACCGCGCCGTAGACCGACACCTCGTCGCCGACCACGACCTTGTAGCCGTCGGCGTCGTCGTCCCAGTCGTCCATCTCGACGGTCACGAGGCCGTCACCGTAGTCGAGGGTGAACGCGTCGGCGGACACGGCTTCGACCGTGCCGTCGAGACTGATCCAGGTGTCGTCGTCCATCTCGTAGGGATCCTGTGCGGCCGCAGCCGCGGGAAGGAGCAACGTGGCCACTGCGGCGGTCAGATATCGTCGATTCAACATGGAGCGGATCTCTCCTCGTTGGATGATCGAGTCCGTCGAACGGTCGGTCGCGTGGATGCGACCGTATGCGTGGACCCAACGATGCAAGACGCATTCCAGCCACTTCGGCAGGGACGGATGGCGACCAAGCTGCGATCCAGCGGGCGGGTCCGATCTCCCGAACCGGGTTCGAGGCCGACGCTCAGCGAGCGTCCGCCAGCCGCCGCTCCACGGATACGGCCGCGGCCAGGAGCGCCTCGTCGGCGCCGGCGGGAGCCACGAGCTGGAGGCCCACGGGCATCCCGGCCCGGTCCGAACCCACGGGCAGGGTCAGCGCACAGAGCCCGAGAAGGCTGACGCAGCACGTGGGCCGCAGCGCGCGCAGGTTGACGGTGCGGTACCGCTCGGGGTCGTCGAGCTCGGAGACGGGGGCGGGGGTGTCGAGGTGGCCGGGCAGGACCAGGACGTCCGCCGTACGGAACAGCGCGGCGGCGTCGGCCGCCATCTCGTCCTGGCGTCGGCGGGCCTCCGGGTAGGTCGCCGAGTCCAGGGCGGGTGCTCCGGTCAGCCGGCTCCCGACGATGGGGTGGAGCAGGGGGATCCACTCGGGGAGTTCCGCCTGCAGGAAGGCCAGGCACTCGGCTCCGGCGATGGCGCCGGTCAGGTAGAGGTCGGCGGCGCGGTCGAGAAGGTCGCCGTCGACCTCCACGAGGGTCCAGTCCCCTCCGGCCTCGGCTCCCGGGGCGTCGGCGGGCCGAGCGGTCAGCGCGTCCAGGGCGCGCTCGAGTACGGTGGCGATGTCGTCCTGGCACCCGTCCCACAGCCCGCACCGGGGCACCCCGATGCGGAGCGACCGGGGCGTGGCCGTATCCGACAGGAACGCGGCCGGGTCTCCGAGCCGGGAGTCCACCGCGGCGAAGAACCAGGCGGCGTCGGCGGCCGAGCGGGTCAGCGCGCCGACGGTGTCGAGGGTGTGGCTCAGCGGCACCACGCCGTCCGTCGGCCACCGGCCCTTCGTGGACTTGTGGCCCACCATGCCGGTCATCGAGGCGGGGATCCGGATCGACCCTCCGGTGTCGGTGCCCAGCGCCACCAGCGCGGAGCCCTCCTGGAGGCTGACCCCGGCACCGCTCGACGAACCGCCGGGAATGCGGTGGACGTCCGGGTCGCAGGCGTTCCGGGGCGTACCCCAGTGGGGGTTCAGGCCGACCCCCGCGTACGCCAACTCCACCGTGTGGGTCTTGCCGACGAACACCGCTCCCTGCCGCCGGAGCCGCCCGACCAGCCACGCGTCCGACGACCACCGGTCGGGAAGCTGCCGGGCCGTTCCGGCCCACGTCGGCAGCCCGTCCATTCCGTACAGGTCCTTCACCGACACGGGGATTCCGCAGAGCGGGGCCGGGTCGGGGCCTCCGTTCCGGTGGTCCGCGAAGGCCCGATCCGCGGCGTGGGCCGCCGCGCGGGCGCCGTCCTCGTCCACGAGCTTGTAGGCCCCGAGGGGCGGCTCGTGCTCCCGGTGGTGCGACAGCGCGCCTTCGAGGACGGCGGACGCGGTCGTGCGGCCGGCCCGGAGGTCGGCGGCGAGGGCGGCCAGCGAAGGCCAGGCGGGGGAGGCGGGCTCGGGAGTCATGGGGCGATGATGGGTCCGGTCCGGGACCGGGGCCAGTGGGTGCGCCCACGGGGCGGGGGCCCCGGGTGGCCGATCCGCGGGCGCCGGCCGACATTGGGCTGCATGAAGACACGCGATCCGCAGTGGTTCGACCTGTTCCAGGCCCGGGGCACCCGCCGGGACTTCCTGCGCGTCGGCGGTGCGGCGGCCGGCCTGGTGGCGCTCGGCGCCCTGCCGGGTTGCGGTGCGGCCCGGGGGCCCCGCCTGTCCGACGATCCCTTCACGCTCGGGGTGGCGTCCGGCGATCCGGCGTCGGACGGGCTCGTGCTGTGGACCCGGCTCGCGCGCTCGGTCCTGGACGGCGCCGGAACGGCCGACCGTGCCGTGCCCGTGACCTGGGAGGTGGCCCACGACGACGCCTTCACGCGCATCGCCGGCCTGGGAGAGACGCTGGCCCTTCCCGAACTCGGCCACTCGGTACACGCGGAGGTCACGGGCCTCGAGCCGGGGCGCGGGTACGTGTACCGCTTCCAGGCGGGCGGGATCACGAGTCCGGTGGGGCGGGGCCGGACCGCGCCGGCCCCCGGCGTCTTGGCCGATCGGGTGCGCTTCGCGTTCGCTTCCTGCCAGAACTACGAGCACGGCTACTACACGGCCCTGGGCCATCTGGCCGAGGAGGATCTCGACTTCGTGGTCCACCTCGGCGACTACATCTACGAGAAGCGCTTCGACGGTCCCGAGGTCCGGGCGCACGAAGCCGGCGAGGTGATCACCCTGGACGAGTACCGGGGCCGGTACACCACGTACCGGACCGACCCGCACCTCCAGGCGGCCCATGCCGCCGCGCCGTGGGTGTGCACCACCGACGACCACGAGGTGGACAACAACTGGGCCGGACCCCACGCGGAGGACGACCAGAGTCCGGAGACGCTCCTGCTGCGGAGGGCGGCGGCGTACCAGGCGTTCTACGAGTTCATGCCTCTACGCCGCACGTCCATGCCCACGGGACCGGATGCCCAGCTCTACCGTCGCCTGTCCTTCGGATCCCTGGTGGAGATGTTCGCGCTGGACACCCGCCAGTACCGGAGCGACCAGCCCTGTGGCGATCGCACCAAGCCGACCTGTGCGGCGCACGTGGCGCCGGACCAGTCGATCCTGGGCGCGGCCCAGCGCGAGTGGCTGCTGTCGGGCATGACCTCGTCGCAGGCGCGGTGGAACGTGATGGCCCAGCAGGTCATGGTGGCCCGGCTTCGGGGCCGCCAGGACGACGGGACCGAGACGTGGTCCATGGACAAGTGGGACGGGTACCCCGCGGAACGGGCGGCCGTGCTGGATGCCATCGCCGACGGGGGCGTGGCCAACCCCGTCGTGCTCACGGGCGACATCCACTCCAGTTGGGTGGCGAACCTCCACCGCGATTTCGACGCGCCGGACGAGCCCCCCATCGGCACCGAGTTCGTCGGTACGTCGATCACCTCGGGGGGCGACGGGGTGGACATCTCCCAGGGCGCCATCGGTGTCCTGGAACGGAACCCGCATCTCCACTTCTACGACGGCCGACGCGGGTACGTGGTGGCCACGGTGGAGCCGGAGCGGTGGACCACCGACTACCGGAACGTGCCGTACGTGGAGCGGGAGGGGGCACCGGTGGAGACCCGGGCGACCTTCGTGGTGGAGAACGGGCGCCCGGGAGCCGAGCGGGTCTGACGGCGCACCGCGGGCCGGGAGCCCCCCGGACGCATGCGGAGCACCGCGCATAGGGCGCGCCCGTCGATCCCGGCCGCCTTGTCGGCCCGGACGGCGCGACCCCATCTTGGGGAGTGCCCCGCCACCCTGCCCGCGCCTTCCCCGCCATGCCTCCTCTCCGCCACGTACGCGTGCCTGCGTCCCTGCGCCGCTGCGCCGCGCTGCTCCTCGTTCCCGCCCTCTCGATGTGCGACGGCAGGGACCCGGTGGAGCCGGAGCCGACGCCGCCGGCGCTCCACGCCGTGAGCCCGGCCTCGGCGCTGGCCGGGAGTGGGCCCACCTCGCTGTCCGTGACAGGGGAGCGGTTCGAGACCGGAGCGACGGTGCTCGTGGACGGGGCCGAGCGGCCCACGACCCACCTGTCGTCGACGGTGCTGACCGTGGATCTCACGGCGGGCGACCTGGCGGCGCCGGACACGCTGGCCCTGACGGTGCGCAACGGGCCGGACGGGGTGGCCAGCAACGCCCTGGCGTTCGTGGTCGAGGCCGGCCAGCCGCCGGTGGAACCGGTGGACGCCGCCCGGATGGACGGTGGGTCGATCTCGGTGGGGGCGGGGACCTGCGCGTTGGCCACCGACGGCCGTGTCCTGTGTTGGGGGGCTCCCGCCTGGACGGACGATCCCACCCGGCCGCTGCCCATCGCTCTTCCCGGTGCCGCGACGGCGGTCCAGCTCGGGGGTCGGGCGGGGTGTGCCCTGCTGGACGACGGCGCGGCGTGGTGCTGGGGTGCCAACGACGCGGGCCAGCTCGGGCGGGGGACGGCCTCCACGTCCGCGGACGTCAGCGAAGCGCCGGCCCCGGTGTCGGGCGGACTCCGCTTCACGGACCTGGACGTGGGCTCCGACTTCGTGTGCGGCGTGACCACGGACGGCGAGGTCCATTGCTGGGGGGCCAACGACCACGGGCAGCTCGGCGACGGGGGTGGGCAGCGGTCCACCCCCTCGAGGGTGGCGCTTCCGACGCCCATGGCGGACGTGGCCGCCCGCTCCTCTTCGGCCTGCGCCCTGGCGGTCGATGGCCGGTTGTTCTGCTGGGGCAAGTACAACTGGCACGCCGACGAACGCCACGACCCCATGGACATGCGGAGCCCGGTCCCGCTCGTGTCTCTGGGAACGGGGGACGCGAATGGGTGCGGACTGTCCGCCTCGAGTGTACTGCACTGCTGGTACTGGATGGACGTGCCACTCCGCATCCACGGGGAGAACACCGGAACCCCGTTCCGATCGGTCGCGATCCGCCGGGAGAGAGCCGAGGCGTGCGGCGTGGCTCCGGACGGGCGAGCCCTTTGCTGGGGGAGCAACCGGTACGGAGAACTCGGTGTGGGCCACAGCGCCACGAACAGCCGCAGCGTGCCCACGCCCGTCGAGACGGACCACCGGTTCCTGGACGTGGCCGTGGGTGAGGGCCACACCTGCGGGATCACCGTCGAGGGAAGTGCGATGTGCTGGGGCAGCGACACCGGCGGGTCGCTGGGAAGCGGAAAGACGGACTGGCGGATCGAGCCGGAGGAAGCGGCGGGCGGGCGCCGGTTCGTCGAACTCTCCGCCATGGACGCCACCGTGTGTGGCCGCGAGGAGACCGGTGCCGTGTCGTGCTGGGGCCGCACGGCGGGGTGGTCGGTGGGCACGCCGTCTCCGCCCACCCAGCCCACGCCCCGCAGGGTGGCCAACATCGACGGCTCCCGGAGCGTGGCGGCCCGTGGCGACGGCGGCTGCGCCCTCGACGCGGAGGGTCGCGCGTGGTGCTGGGGCCAGGAGTTCGGATGGGCGGCCGGTGCGGTGGGAGGAGCCCTCCGCTTCGACACGCTGGTGGCGGGACGGGCGCACGTCTGCGGGCTCACGTCCGCCGGCGCCGCCCACTGTTGGGGCGAGGGTCCGTCGGGGCAGCTCGGCGGCGGCGGGTTCGGCGACGCACCGGCGACGGAACCGGTGGCCGTGACCGGCGGGCACACGTTCGTGGCGCTCACCGCCGGGGCCGTCCACACGTGCGGCATCGATACGGACGGGGCCGCGTGGTGCTGGGGCTCCGACGGCTCCAGCCAGCTCGGCGCCTACACCGACACCCTGTGCGGCAGCCAGGAGCGATGTGCGGCGCGACCGCTGCCGCTGGTGGGTGGAGGCTCGTGGACCCGCCTCGACGCGGGAGCCGAGTACACCTGCGGCCGCCGGGCCGACGGCTCGACCCACTGCTGGGGAGGGCAGTTCAACGACGAGTTCTGCTCCTTCCGCAACGGGCCGTGCAGCGACGTGCCGGTGGCCACGGGGGGCGACTACGGCGCGGTGGCCATCTATCCCGCCTCCCGGCACGTCTGCGCCGTGGCGGCGGACGGTCGGGCGTGGTGCTGGGGTGACAGCCCGGCCCTGGGGAGCGAGGCGTCGGGACTCGAGGAGGCCGAGGCCACCCTGTTGGCCGATGGCGCGCTCCGGTTCGCGAAGATCGTCCATGGGGGCAGGACCTCGTGCGGCCTGGCCGTGGACGGCGCAGCCTGGTGCTGGGGTCGGCCGCTGGACGGCGAGCTCGGAGACGGCTGGACCGCCCGCAGGTACACGCCGCATCCGGTGGTGGGAGGGCACGTCTTCGGACGGTAGCCCGGCCCGGCCACGCGGTGGCTACCGGGGCATCCGGGTCCCGCAGCCGCGCAACGACGCCCCGTCCACCTCGATCTCCACGGTGGTCGCGTACGGCCGCGCGCTCATGGCGTCGTAGCACCGCTCCGGAACGATCCGCACCACCAGCGAGCCCGCTTCCGTCTCCGCGCGGTAGATCCGGACGCCCGAAGCGTCGGTGGTGGCCTCGGGGAGCCGCGTGTGCCGCTCCTCTTCGCCGTACGCGTAGACCAGATGGATGCGGCCTCCACGCACCATGTTCAGGATCCACCCCGGTTCCTGCCCCAGACCCCGGAAGAAGACGGAATCGGGCAGCTCGGAGGTGGGGGTGCCTTCGAAGTCCGGATGCACCGGGACGCTGTCGGTCGTGGCGACCGTGTCCGGTCCGGTGTCGCCCGTATCGGCGGGCGGCGTGGGCGCCGGTGCCGGCGCGGAATCGGTTGCCGGGGGCGTGTCTCCGGCTCCGCCCGACGGCCGGTCGCCGCCGCCGCAGGCCAGGGTGATCCCGACCAGGAGTGCGCCGGTCGCCACCCGGAGCGTCATCGTACGGGTCCCGTCCAGGGGACGGAGAACCCGACGCCCATGCCGCCGGCTCCGCCAGGCGCCCCGGCGGGACCGGTGCCCGCACCCACCATCGGGTAGACGCGTTCCCAGCGGTCGTGGGGAAGCACGAGGCCGATGAAGGCGCCGAAGGCGGCGCCCACCGCCGAGCCCACCCCGAAGCCCTGGAGGAACGCCTCGCTCCGGGAGCCGTCGGCGTCGGCCAGGAACGTGATGGTCACGCCGGCGGCCGCACCGCCCGCCAGTGTGGAGATCAGCATGGTCCGCACCATGCGCCGCTCCAGACCGGCGTGCAGTTCCACCCGCTCGAGCTCGGACACCTCCCACTCGACCTCGTCGCCGAGGGGGGTTCGGACGGACAGGCGGATCGGGGAGATGAAGGCGATGCGACCCTCCTGACGGCCTCCCTCCCACGGCGTGACCCGCACGCGCTGACCCGACAGCAGATCGGGCGGGAGCTGGGCGGCGGCGGGAGGGGCGGGGAGGAGCCCGGCGAGGACCGCCACGAGGACCGCGAGGGTGCGGACGGGAGGACGTCCAGCCGCCACCACCCCTCCCCCCGGGGCACCTCGAATCACGCAACCTCCAGGGGTCGCGTCCATGGCCGGACGCGCCATCATCGCCCGCCGATCAGCACCCACTCCTCCTGCGGCTCCACGAGCCACTCGGCGCCCTCCTCTGTGATCACGACCATTTCCTCCACGGAGATGGTCTTGGTCGTGCCGTCGTCCTGCGGCCATCCGAAGAAGCCGTCGAACGCGAACGTCTGTCCTTCTCGCAAAGGGCGTGCCGAGTCGCCGGACGGCGGTGCCCCGCCTGCCGCCCCACCGAGGCGGGGTCCAAGGTCGTGGGCCCAGTAGCCCACCGGGTGCCCCGTGCTCCAGATGATGGGGATCGATCCGTGCTCCTCGAGGACCTCGCGCTGGGCGCGGTCCACCTCCCATCCGGTCACCCCCGGCGCCATGGCGGCGAACGCGGCCCGACTTCCCTCGCGGGCGTGCTCCCACCGCTGCTGCATCTCCGGCGGCGCCTCCGTCTCTCCCGGGCGGAGGACGTAGGCGAAGCGCTGGATGTCCGTGACCCAGATCCCGTGCACCCGGATGCCGAAGTCGGTCTGGATCACGTCGCCGGGCTGGATGACCTTCTCGGTGGCGTGGGAATGCCCCCGGTCCGGACCCGAGTTCACGTTGGGATTCTGGTCCGGGGCCCAGCCGTCCTCGACCCCGAGTTCGGCCATCCGTCGCTTCAGGAAGCGCGCCACCTCGGCGTCGGTGGTGACCCCGGGCTCGATCCGTTCGTACGCCTCCATCTCGAGCTGCTCGGTCAGGACCGCCGCCCGCCGCATGATCTCCACCTCTTCGGGCAGCTTCACGGCCAGCCACTCGACCACCAGCTCCTCGGAGGACACAAGGCGCCCGGTCAGGTCGGGGCCGAGGGCCCGCTCCAGGGCCTGGCGCTGGGTCCACGAGAGGCCGTCGGCGATGTTGCGGCTGGAACTGTTGACCCCGATCCGCTGCGGCTGCCGGGCCTCCAGTTCCTCCCGGACCACGGAGTAGATGTCCGTGCCGCGGGGCACGGAGCGCACGGAGTCGAGGGGCGTCACCTCGGCCAGGGCGGTGGACTCGGTCTCCGGCGACACGGCAAGGGACTCAAGCGAGCCGTCCGGGCGCAGGAAGAACAGGAACGCGGCCAGGCCGCCGGCGTTCTCGGCACCGATGTGCGAGGCGATGGGGTCGTTCGCGTTCTCCCGGGCCAGCACCACCCAGGCGTCGATGTCCGCCCGGTCCATGGCCGGCCCCAGCAGCGTCCGGATCCGGGCCTCCCGGATGCGGGGCCAGAGCGTCGGGTCGTCCGGGAAGGGCCGCTCGGAGCCCACGGTCGCCACGTCGGAGCCGGCCCTACCTGGTTCGTCCGCGGCCGGAGCGCACGCGACGGCGGGAAGCAGCAGGGTCGCCAGGAGAAGCGGGACGGAGCGGAACCGGGTCATGGGCACTCG
The DNA here is from genome assembly GCA_040216925.1 of Longimicrobiales bacterium. Classification (GTDB taxonomy): domain Bacteria; phylum Gemmatimonadota; class Gemmatimonadetes; order Longimicrobiales; family Gaopeijiaceae; genus JAJCZZ01. The sequence goes on along the minus strand of JAVJOF010000019.1, from coordinate 66,274 downwards.
ATGTGGGGGCGGAGGGGTCAGGGCACGCATCCGACCGTAGCGTACCGGGCCACGGCGCGCCACGGTGCCGCTCACGGGTGCCGTGGATTCAGTCCAGGGCCAGTTCGGTCTGGCGTGCCGCGGTCCGTACCGGGCCTCCACCGGGCCGGACCCGGGCTTCGCCGAGAAGACGTCCGGCGGCGGCCGCACCACTGACCAGGGCGCCCTCCACGCGACCTCCCTCGCACCAGTCCCCGCAGACCACCACGCCCTGCGCCGGGTCGTAGAGCGGGCCGTCCGGGCCCGCATCGTCCGCCCGTGCGTATCCCCAGCGGTGGGCCCGCTGGAAGACAGGGTCCGGAAGGCTGCCGAAGCGCTCCTGGAGCGCCGTCATCAGGAGGGCGGGAATCCGCTCGCGGGGCGTGTCGTGGTGGGCCTGCGTCCACTCGGACGTCGCGTGGACGACCCATCGCTCGCCGCCGGCGCGGCCGGGCTTGCTGCTGTCCCGGGCGATCCACGACAGCGGGCCGTCCACCAGGAAGGCACCGTCGAAGTCGAGGGGTAGCCGCTGCTCGAAGGCGAACAGGCCGGCCCACACCGGCGCCATGTCCACGGCGCGGGCCGCGGCCGCCAGTTCGGGCGAGGGCGCCAGGAGCTCCGCGGCCTGGGGCGCCGGAACCGCCACCACCACGCGGTCGAACGGCCCGTACTCCCCGCCTTCTTCGGACGCCAGGAACCACCGCCCACCCGCTCCGGACACGGTGCCCTCGGCGCCCCGGGACAGACCGACGATCCGGGTCGCCGATCGCACGGTCAGGTCGGCGGCCAGGTGCTGGGCGACGGCGATCATCCCGGGCGTTCCGACCCACCGCGTGGCCGCCCGAGCCGCCTCGGTCGCGCGGCCCTCGATCCGGACGAGTCGCCCCTGCCAGGGCGCGACGACCCCCGCCTGCTCCCACGAGGCCACCAGGCGTTGCACCATGGGATCCCGCGCCGTGAAGTACTGCGCGCCGTGGTCGAAGCGATGCGCGTCGTGCTCCCTCGTGTTGGAACGCCCCCCGGGTCGCCGGCCCTTGTCGAAGACGGTCACGTCGAGGCCGTGGTCCTGCAGGGTCCGGCCAGCCATGAGGCCGGCCAGCCCCGCGCCCACGACCGCCACGCGGGGGGCCCTCTCCCAGGCCGGCCGGGCCGTGCGCCGGCGGTACGCGGGCAGGTCGAGGCGTTCGGCGTGTCGGTCCGTGCTGCGGGACCGCACGGTGCCGAAGACGGGGCGCTCCGGGCTGAACGGCCGGTCGAACTGCCCGAGGCACCAGAGCAGGCCGCCGTACGAAGCCGGGTCCCGACCGTCCAGGGCGTACCGGTGGTTCAGGTCCTCCATGCGGGACAGCGCCTCTTCCGCCGTGCGCGTCCATCCCAGGAACGCCTTTCCCCACGTCATGCGCAGGTTGTTGTGGAGCTCGCCGTGGATCCGGAGCGACTGCTGGGCGGCGTCCCACAGCGCGTCGCCGGTCCGGCCCCGGGCCAGACGTTCCCAGGTCAGGGGCTCCCGGTCGTCGCCCTCGTGCGCCCGCAGCGTGTCGCGAGCCCAGCCGGGCAGGCCCTCCACCGTGTCGTGCTCGGGGTGGGCCGCGCAGAAGGCGTGGGCCAGCTCCCTCCAGACCAGCAGCTCGTCGAGGTACTTCTCGGCGCCCCGGCCGCCCACGGCCCGGGCCTCCCGCGCCAGGCGGAAGGGCGAAACGTGCCCGTAGTGGAGGTAGGGGCTCATGCGGCTCACCCCCTGGCGCAGCGGATCGTTGCGGTCCCGGGCGTAGTGGCGCAGGGCACCGTCGCGGAAGGACGCCCAGCGCGCGTATCCCGCCACGGACCCTCCGGGCGTGTGAGGGACGGGCCCGACCGAGTGGTCGATGGCGCACTGCGCCACGAGGTCCGCCAGGAACGCATGCCCGTCGGAGGCCGGACCGGCGCCCGCGGCGCCCTCGGCCCTCCCTCCACCGGCCCCCGCCGGCGAGGGCAGCGCCACCGGTTCGAAGGGGAGGTCGGGCAGAAACGGGGCGCTACCGGGCTCGGCGTCGGGCCAGGGCTCGTGGCGCCAGCGCTGCCGGAAGGGATCCGATGCGGTCCGGAAGCGGAAGGCCCGTGTCGTCGCGGAGCGGGGCACTGCGCGCATGGGGGCGAGGCAGGCCGTGTCGACCGCCCACACGGCGCGGTGCCGGGCCACGGCAGCCGTCCAGTCCACCAGGGGCCGGACCGGCATGTCCTCCGTGACCACGAGGGCGGCCCGGGCGGCCAGCGTCCGCAGGTGCGGGCCGCGATGCCCCGGACGCTCCAGGTGGAACGCGTACCCGATGCCCCGAGCCGCGAGCTCGGCGGACACGTCGGTCGCGCCTTCGAGGATGAAGCGATGGTGCCGATCGGACGCGTACGGGTACCGCTCGGACAGCGCGTGGTAGACGAACACGGGCAGCCCGAGGCGCGCCGCCGCACCGAGCGCCACGTCGAGGGCCGGGTTCTCGTGGGCGCGCACCGCCGTGCGCATCCAGTAGACCACGAACTCGCCGGCTGGTTCTGCCAGGCCCCCCAGTGCGAGGACCCGCCCGGCCAGGTGCGGAGGAAGGTCCCCGGGAGTCACGACGAGCGCACGGCCCCGAGCCCTCCGTCCACGCCCAGGATCTGGCCCGTGATCCACGACGCCCGGTCCGACAGGAGGAAGCGGATGGCGTCGGCGACCTCGTCCGGCCGTCCCACACGGCCCAGCGCGTGCATCGCCTCGGAGCGCTCGCGGGCCTTGTCGTTTCCGGTGATCCGCTCGGTCAGGGGCGTGGCGACCAGCCCCGGAGAGACGGCGTTCACCCGCACGCCGCGTCCCCCGTACGTGGCGGCCGCCGAGCGTACCAGGGCATCGATGCCACCCTTCGCCGCGGCGATGGCCTCGTGGTTGGGCAGCCCCAACGAGGCGGCCGCCGTCGAGACCAGCACCACCGAACCGCCCGTGTCCTGGCGGGCCATGAGGCCGGCGGCACCCCGGAGCACGGCGAACGCCGTGGTCAGGTTCGTGGCCACGGTGTCGTGCCACTCCTGCGCCCGGGTCAGGTGGGCGGGCTTGAGCACGACGCTCCCCGCGCAGTTGACCACGCCGTCCACCCGACCGTGGCCTTCGGCCGCCCGCTCGAGCACGGCGTCCACGTCGGAGAAGTCCGCCGCATCCGCCGGTGCCGCCGTGCCTCCGATCTCGTCGGCCAGGGCGTCGAGGCGCGTCTCGTCCCGCCCGGATACGACCACCCGTGCGCCCCCCGCGGCCAGGTCCCGGCTCAGGACCGAACCGATGCCGCCGTACGCGCCGAACACCACCACCACCGGCTGGTCGGGCATCAGACGGTGTAGCTCGCCACGACGATGGCCGACAGCAGGAGCATGAAGGTGGCCGGGAGCGCCTTGGGAAGCGGGTCGTCGACCCGGATATGCATCACGACGGCGCCGATCATGAGGGCCCCCATGAGCGCGGCGGCGGGTACGGCCACCTGGGACCACACGATGCCCACCAGCAGGGCGGCGGCCAGGGCCAGCTTCGTGCCGCCCACGGCGATGCGCGCCCAACCCGGCAGTCCGTACCGCTCGAACTCCTCCTTCATGTTCGCCGCGTTCCCGGGGCGGTAGGGGCTGGGACGGTCGCGTCGGAAGACCCACACGTTGACGATCCCGAAGGCGATGATCACCTGGCAGGCGATGGCGAGGGCGGACATGGGCGACTCCACGAAAAGGATGACTGTTGGACAAATGCTATACAAAACATGAACACACGTCAACAAATCCCCATCCTTGAAGCCCCAGAATCTGAACGAAGATTGTACAAGCCAGAAGATCGCGAGGTTCGGGCGCGTCGGCGCGGTCGGGTCGGACCCGTGGCGGTCCCGCCTCTCTTTCCCGCCGACGCGTTCCCTCCCTACATTGCCCCGAGCAGCATCGCGCATTGCGGCTCCGCCGCCTGCCGGCGGTGGACCGTGAAGGATACGTAGGACGATTCAGGTCCCCGGCCCTCCCATTCGAGGGCCCTCCACCCGTGTGTGCACGGGAGGTGCGCGATGGAGCAGCATCCACCACCCGGCGCCCGCCTGGGCGCAGCGTTCTGCTCGGCCCGCTTTCGCGACGTGCCGGTGCTTCTCGAGGCCGGGAGCGGCCCTCCGCCCCACGACCGCGACTCGCTCCTGTCCTGTCTGGACTACGGAGTCCGATGCACGGGCTGGCTCTGCCCCCTCTTCACGGTGCCCACCCTGCCGCCGGAGGACCTCATGGCCGAAGCCATGGAGGCCGAGCGACAGCGCGTGGAAGGAGCGCGCCGCCCTCCTCACTCCACCCCCGGGGGCTGACCTGAACCCTCTCCCCTTCGCCCGGACGCCCGAGGTCCCGACCTCCAGCCTCCGGGCGATTCGTTTGCCCCTCGTCCCGAGCCCCTGACGCCTCATGCGCCCGACCGACGTCGCCGATCCGCACTACTACCACCGCGTGGTGGACTGCCAGTGGGGGTGCCCGGCGCACACGAACGTGCCCGAGTACATCCGCCTCATCGCCCAGGGCCGGTACACGGACGCCTACATGCTCAACCGGAAGAGCAACGTCTTCCCGGGCATCCTGGGGCGCACCTGCGACCGCCCGTGCGAGCCGGCGTGCCGCCGCACCCGCCTCGACGGCGAGCCCGTGGCCATCTGCCGCCTCAAGCGGGTGGCCGCCGACCTCCGCGACGACGTCCGGGATCTCCTGCCGCAGATCCCCGAGCAGAAGAACGGGAAGCGGATCCTCCTGATCGGCGCCGGGCCCGCGTCGCTCACCGTGGCCAACGACCTCATGCCCCTGGGCTACGAGGTGACCATCTACGAGAAACTGGACAAGCCGGGGGGGCTCATGTGGAACAACATCCCCCAGTTCCGGCTGCCGCCCCGGGTGCTCAACGAGGAGATCGACATGATCCTCGACATGGGCGTGGACCTGCGCACGGGCCACGAGGTGGACAGCATGGCCGCAGTGCTCGAGGAGGGGTGGGACGCCGTGTTCATCGGCACCGGGGCGCCCCGGGGCAAGGAGCTGGACCTGCCCGGCCGGTGGGACGATCCGGACCACGTCCACATCGGCATCGACTGGCTCCAGAGCATCGCCTTCGAGCACATCGACTCGATCTCGCCGCGGGTGCTTGTCATCGGGGCGGGAAACACGGCCATGGACTGCTGCCGGAGCGCCAAGCGCCTGGGCGGCACCGAGGTGACGGTCATGGCGCGCAAGCCGCGGCCCCTCTTCAAGGCATCGCCCTGGGAACTGGAAGACGCGGAGGGCGAGGCGATCCACATCCTGGAGAACCACTCCCCGACGCGGTTCCTGTCGGAAGACGGGCGGCTGACCGGCATGGAGTTCGAGATCGTGCGCTGGCACGAGCAGGAGAACGGACGCCTGAAGAAGGAGGTCCTCGACACCACCGTGCTGGAGTGCGACGAGGTGATCCTGGCCATCGGGCAGGACGCCGCCTTCCCGTGGATCGAGCGCGACATCGGCATCGAGTTCAACGACTGGGACATGCCGGTGGTGGACAAGGCCACCTTCATGACGTCGCGGGAGGGCGTGTTCTGCGGAGGCGACGCCGCGTGGGGCCCCGAGAACATCATCTGGGCCGTGGAGCACGGGCATCAGGCCGCCATCAGCATCCACCAGTACTGCCAGGGGAAGGACATCGCCGAGCGGCCGCCGTACGGGCAGAACCTGCTCAGCGTGAAGATGGGGCTGCACGAGTGGGCGTACTCCAACGACTACGACGGGGCCCGGCGCGCGGAGATGAACTACGCGGACCTCCGGGAACGGCTGGCCAGCATGGAGGTGGAGGCCGAGCTGGGCTTCGACTTCGAGAAGGCCATGCAGGAGACGGAGCGGTGCCTCAACTGCGACATCCAGACGCACTTCTCGGACTCGCTGTGCATCGAGTGCGACGCCTGCATCGACATCTGCCCCATCAACTGCCTGACCATCACCCCGGACGGTGAGGAGGCCGAGATCCGGGAGCGCCTGACGGCTCCGGCCATCAACCTCGACCAGCCGCTGTTCGCGTCGGGGCCACTCCCTCACACGGGGCGACTGATGATGAAGGACGAGGACCTCTGCATCCACTGCGGCCTGTGCGCGGAGCGGTGTCCCACCGCGGCCTGGGACATGCGGAAGTCGGAGCTGCTGGTGCCGTACGCCGGGCTCGACGCCGGGCGGGGGCATCCGGATCGGACGTCCACCGGAGCGGGGGCCCGGGCATGAGTGCCGCGGCGCAGGGCAACGGCTCGCGGCCCGGATCCGGGGCCTCCGTCAACGACATCGCCTTCAAGATCGCCACGGTCAACGGCACCGGATCGGCCAGCGCCAACGGGCTGATCATGAAGACCATCTTCCGGATGGGCATTCCCGTGTCGGGCAAGAACCTGTTCCCGTCCAACATCCAGGGTCTGCCCACCTGGTACGAGATCCGGGTGAACGGCGCCGGCCACACCGCGCGCACGCCGGATTTCGACCTGATGGTGGCCATGAATCCCGCCACGTACGCCCGGGACCTGGCCGAGGTGCGATCCGGGGGATGGCTGCTCCACGACTCGAGCTGGCCGCTGGCGCGCACGCTCCACCGCGACGACGTCACGTTCCTCGGGGTGCCCCTGGCGTCGATGTGCAACGAGCACTTCGAGGGGGCCCGGGCGCGGATCCTCCTGAAGAACATCTGCTACGCCGGGGTGCTGGCGGGCCTCCTGGAGCTGGATCTCGACGTCATGAACCAGCTCCTCGACGAAACCTACGGATACAAGAAGAAGCTCCTCGACTCGAACTTCGAGGCCGTGCAGATGGGCCACGACTGGGCCCGGGAGCACTTCGAGTGTCCGCTGCCGAAGCGCCTCGAGGCCATGGACGAGACGAAGGACGCGATCCTGGTGGACGGCAACACCGCCGCCGCCCTCGGGGCCGTGTACGCCGGGGCCACCGTGGCGGGCTGGTATCCCATCACCCCCAGCACCTCGCTCATCGACGCCTTCAAGGGCTTCTGCGACGAGTTCCGGCGCGACGACGACGGCCACAACACGGTGGCCATCGTCCAGGCCGAAGACGAGCTGGCGGCGGCGGGCATGGTCATCGGGGCCAACTGGGTCGGGGGCCGGGGCTTCACCGCCACGTCGGGCCCGGGCATCAGCCTCATGAGCGAGTTCATCGGGCTGGCCTACTACGCCGAGATCCCGGCCGTCTTCTTCGACATCCAGCGGACGGGGCCGTCCACCGGCATGCCCACGCGCACGCAGCAGGGCGACCTCATGCTGTGCGCCTACGCATCCCACGGAGACACCAAGCACATCTGCCTGTACCCTGCCCATCCCGGCGAGTCGTTCGACATGGCCGTGGCCGCCTTCGACCTGGCCGAGCGCTACCAGACGCCGGTGTTCGTGGTGCAGGATCTGGACATCGGCATGAACGACTGGGTGGTGCCCAAGCTGCGGTGGGACGACGCCTACCGCCCGGACCGGGGCAAGGTCCTGACGGCCCAGGAGCTGGAGGAGCTGGACGCCTACTACCGGTACCTCGACAAGGATGGAGACGGCGTGGCGGCCCGGACCCTTCCGGGCGTGCATCCCAAGGGCGCGTTCTTCACCCGGGGGTCGGGCCACGACCGCTTCGGACGCTACACCGAGGACTCGGCCGCGTACGTGGACGTCATGGAGCGACTGGCCCGGAAGGTGGACGGCGCCGCGGAGCGCCTGCCCGAGCCGGAGGTCGCGCGCACGGAAGGGGCCACCTACGGGATGATCACCATCGGCGGGTGCCGGGGGGCCGTGCTCGAAGCCCGGGAGCGCCTGCTGGAGGCCGGAGTGGCCGTGGACGTACTCCGGGTGCGGGGCTTCCCGTTCCACGACAGCGTGGAGGCATTCGTCGAGAGCCACGCCCGGACCTTCGTGGTGGAGCAGAACCGCGATGCGCAGCTCAAGGGGATGCTGCTCCTGGAGACCCAGGTCGACCGGGAAAAGCTCGCGTCGATCCGCCAGTACGGGGGCATGCCGCTCAGCGCCCGGGACGTGGTGGAGGGGGTGGCCGGGTGGCTGGAAGCGTGGAAGGTGCCCGCCGCCGCCGGGCTGCGGAGCGTGGAGCCCGAGGACCGGAGGAAGGAAGCATGAGCCACATCGCGAAGCCGAAGGTTCGGCATCCGTCGCTGCCCACGAACCGCCTGGGGCTGACCCGGCGCGACTACGAGGGCTCCATGTCCACGCTGTGCGCCGGGTGCGGCCACGACTCCATCACCGCGGCGGTGATCGAGGCCGCCTGGGAGATGGAGCTGGAGCCGTACCGGGTGGCCAAGCTCAGCGGCATCGGGTGCAGTTCCAAGACGCCCACCTACTTCCTGGGGCAGGCCCACGGCTTCAACTCCGTGCACGGGCGCATGCCGGCCATCGCCACGGGGGCGGCGGCGGCCAACCGGAGCCTGGACTACCTGGGCGTGTCGGGCGACGGCGACAGCCTGTCCATCGGCATCGGGCAGCTCTGCCACGCCATCCGCCGGAACGTGGACATGCTGTACATCCTGGAGAACAACGGCGTGTACGGCCTGACCAAGGGGCAGTTCAGCGCCTCGGCCGACCTGGGCAGCCGGGCCAAGAAGGGCGAGGTGAACCGGAGCGAGCCCATCGATCCCGTGCTGCTGGCCCTGACCCTCGGGTGCGGCTTCGTGGCCCGGAGCTTCAGCGGCGACAAGGCGCAGCTCGTGCCCCTCATCAAGGGGGGCATGGCGCACCAGGGTTTCGCGCTCATCGACGTGGTCAGCCCGTGCGTGGCGTTCAACGACCACGACGGCTCCACCAAGAGCTACAAGTACACCCGCCAGCACGTGGAGCCGGCCGTGGAGGCCGACTTCATCCTGCCCATGGCCGAGATCACCACGTCGTACCAGCCCGGCCACGTGCGCTCCGTGCGGATGCACGACGGAAGCGTCATCAGCTTCCGGAAGGTGCCCGAGGGATACGACCCCACGGACCGCGACGCCGTGTACGCCTACCTGCGGGACAAGGCGGGCGAGGCCGAGGTGCCCACGGGACTCCTGTACGTGGACCCGCAGCAGGAGACCATGCACCGCGTCATGGGCACGGTGGAGCGGCCCCTGGTGGACGTGCCGTTCGAGGAACTGTGCCCGGGGTCGGAGAAGCTGGCGGGCATCATGGAGCGGTGGCGGTAGGGGGTCGGGCTCAACCCTGCGGACCCCGCTCCTGGAGCAGGTAGCGGAGGCTCCGACCGGTAGGGTCGGCCGGGAGGTCGTCCCAGGTGAGGGCCGCTCCGGCGTTCCCGGATTCCTCCGGCGGGCGCATCCGCCCCTCCTGAGTCAGGCGCCGCATCCTCTCCTCGGTCGGGCCGGCCCGCAGCGCAGGATGTTGGCCGTCCTCAGCGTGATGGTCTTCGGTCATAGGGCCCCTCTGATGCTGAAAGCATGTGTCGCGTCGCCGACCCTGCTTTGAGCAGTCGGCGTTCGATGGTGCGGGCGCGGGTTGGGAACGCCCCCGATGGTGACCTTATCGTCTCCACCCTTTCCGCATGAGATTTGAATCTGTGCCCGTGATTTCGTATTCATTCAGCATGAAGAGCCGAGTGACGGATCGGGGGCAGGTGACCATCCCCAAGGAACTGCGCGACCGGTTGGGGATCCGCCCCGGCCAGATCGTCGAGTTCTCGGAGGATCGCGGGACCATCGTCTTGCGGCGGCGGATGGCCACGCACCCGGTCGATGAGCTGTACGGGATCCTGGAGGACGCCTCGTCCTCGGACGAGCTTCTGGCCATCCTGCGCGGTCAGGCTGCCGACGAGCTGTGATCACCGCCGTCGATACCAACGTGCTTCTGGACGTCCTGGTCGCGGATCGTACCCATGGACCCCGTTCCCGAGTGGCCCTCAAGGCCTGCATGGCGGAAGGCGGGCTGGTGGCGTGTCCCGTGGTCTGGTGCGAGGTGGCGACCTTCTTCCCGGACGCGGACGCGGGGCGTGACGCACTCGAGCGGATGGGTCTCCGGTACGAAGCGCTCGAGGTGTCCGAGGCCATGGAGGCCGCGCGGCGTTGGTCCGCGTTCAGAGCGGGGAAGGCGGAGGGGCCACGTCGGATCGCCGCGGACTTCCTGATCGGCGCCCATGCCTTGAATCGAGCGGACCGCCTGCTGACCCGCGACCGCGGCTTCTTCGCGGCCGCTTTCGCCGGTCTTGCCGTTCTGGATCCGTCGGTCTGACCCGGGGCGGAGCTACGCCCGCTCCACGTCCGTCCGCCCGAAGTCGTCGCCCACGAACAGCAACGGCTCGCCGCTGAGCCGGGCCGCCGCGTAGGTCAGGCAGTCGCCGAAGTTCAGCCCGGCGGGGTGGTGGCCCTTCCTGTAGCGCCGGAAGACGTCCACGGCCTCCCGCCAGTGGACGCTCCCGAACGGAATCTCCTCGACCCCGAACTCGTCGAGGATCCGCTCGAGGATGCCCCGGCTGGCGTCGCCCAGGCGGGCGTGGAGTACGATGCCGGCCTCCGTCAGGGTGGGGGTGCCCACCGCCACGACGTCGGCGCGCATCATGGCGTCGATCAGCCGCTCGTGGCCGGGCTCCCGGAAGACCACCGCCAGGAGGGCCGAGGCGTCGAGGATCATGCGGGCGTGGCCGTCAGACCCCGTGGGGTCCGTAGCCGAGGATGGCTTCCCGCTCGGTCCGGTCCGGGGCTTTGCCCAGCTGGTCGGCGGGGATCCGGGCCCACACCTCGCCCTCGAGGAACCGGGCGATGCGGTCGGCCCGGGCCGGCCCGGGCACCCGGAGGCGAAGGCGGCGGCGGCGTTCGTCCAGGGCGCGGCGCACGGCCTCGGTCTTGGACTCGCCGGTCATGGACGCCACCTCGTCGACGAGGCGCTCCACCTCGGAGTTCTTGATGTTGAGGGGCACGGCGGGCCTCCCGCGGCTCGGTCGGGATTCGGATGGTGGAAATCTACCGAAATGGTGGAAATCCACAAGCGCGGGTCCCGCCAGCCCCCCGGGGGGGTTGGGGCCGGACCGCCGCGTGCCTCACGGCGGCCCGACGCGCTCATCCTCCCACCCGCCTCCCCGGCGTCCACGGCGCCCCGGCATCGGCCAACGCCTGCTCCAGCGCGGCCAGCTCCCCGTCGATGAGGGCCGCCAGCTCCCGCTCGAGGGCTGCCAGGTCGGTCCGGGCGATCTCGATGTTGCGGCGCTGTGTGGCGGTGGGGTTCATCCGGGTCTGCCAGTGGCCGCCCACCACGTTGCCCACGCGGCCGGCGATGCCCGGTACGCTCGACTGGCTCAGGCTGCCCCGGGCGGGATCGCCGTAGAGGTCCATGCGCAGGTCGGCCAGCGTCCGGGCCACTGCGTCGATCCGGGCGAAGAGCGCCGGGTCGGCGTCGGCCGTCCGGGTCAGGGCGGCGCGCATGTAGCGCAGGCGGTCGGCGTGGCGGCCCAGCTCCTGGCCGGCGATGCCCACGCGCCGCGACAGCTCGCTCACCTCGTGCTGGAAGGCCGCCACGGCCACGAAGTCGGTGCCGGGAGGCGCCGTGGGCACGGGCTTCACCTCGAACGACTGGGCGGTGCCGATCCGCTCCACGGTCTCGGGGGTGACCAGGACCATCTGGACGTTGTAACGCCCGGGAGGCGCCAGCGGGCCCACCGGGTCGGTGACCCAGGGCGGCCGAAACGACGGGCTGGACAGGTTCACCGGATCGGGCGCGGCGCGGCGGAGGTCCCAGGTGACGCGGTGGACACCTTCCCGTGCCGGACCTTCCACCCAACGGACCCGCGCGCCGGAGGCGTCGGACACCTCCAGGAGTACCCGGGCCTCCCCTTCCGTCATCTCCATGCGCAGCGCCTCGTAGCCGGGGAAGGGCGCGTCGGCCCCCTGGTCCCGGAGCTGTTCCTCGCGGGCTTCCCGGGCCTCGCTCGGCGTGTCGGGCACGTCGGTCAGCACGTAGGTGAACGTGGCACCGAACGGCGGGTTGGGTGCGGCGTAGGCCGTGCTGCCCAGGGTGGGGCGACCCCGGGCCTGGTTGGTGGCGCTCTCCACGTACCACCAGGCATCGCGGAGCGGCAGGACGCCCCCCTCGGCGGTCAGGGCGCCGTCGGCCATGGCGCGCAGGGCGCCGTAGTCGTCCAGGATGTAGAAGCCCCGGCCGAAGGTGGCGCCGATGACGTCGTCGTCGCGCCGGTGGAGCTTCAGGTCGCGGAAGGCGATGGTCGGCGCACCGTGGAGCCTGTGCCAGTTCGTGCCGCCGTTCGGGCTCACGTACAGCCCCCACTCGGCGGCGAGGAACAGCAGGTCCGGGTCCACGTGGTCCTGCTGGACGGCCCAGACGATGGTCTCGTCGGGCAGGTCCCCGGTGATGGAGGTCCAGGTCCGGCCCCGGTCGTCGGAGCGGAACAGGTACGGCGCGTAGTCGCCGTCCTTGTGGTTGTCGGCGGCCACGAACACCACGTCCGCCGAGTGCTGGCCGGCCTCCACGTCGTTGATGAACGCGCGGTCGGGCACGCCGGGCAGGGCGGCGGTCCGGGTCCAGGTGCCGCCGCCGTCGGGCGAGACGTGCACCAGGCCGTCGTCCGAGCCCGTGTACAGGACGCCCTCTGCCACCGGGCTCTCCGACACCGCGGTGATGGTGGCGTACTTGGACATGGCGCCGTTGTCGTGGAGGGCGTCCACGGACCACACGCGCCCCATGTAGGGCAGCGTGTAGCGGTCGGTGCCGGTGGTCAGGTCGCCGGAGATCCCCTGCCAGCTATCGCCTCGATCATCGCTCCGCCACAGCCGCTGCGACGCGAAGTAGAGCCGGCTCGGGTCGTGGGGGCTGATCAGGATCGGCGAGTCCCAGTTCCACCGCTCGGCCTCCTCGCCCACGTCGGGCTGGGGCTGGATCTGGAGCGCCTCGTCGCTCTCGCGGTCCACGCGGTAGAGGTTCCCCTGCTGGGTCATCAGGTAGAGGATGTCCGGGTCGGTCGGGTCGAACTGGACCCCGTACCCGTCGGCGCCCATGGGAAAGTGCCAGTCCTCGTTGCGTACGCCCTCGGTGGTGCGGGTGCGCGCCGGCCCCCAGAGCGTGCCCAGGTCCTGCGCGCCGCCCAGGATCTCGTAGAACGGCTCGTTGTTGGAGACCGCCACCTTGTAGAACTGGGAGATGGGCATGTTCGGGAAGTGCCGCCACGTCGTGCCCAGGTCGAACGTCTCGTAGAGCCCGGCGTCGGTGCCGGCCAGCATGTGGTCCGGGTCGTCGGGGTCGATCCAGAGCGCGTGGTTGTCGGAGTGCTTCTCCCGGCCGGTGCCCAGATTGTCGAACGTGGCGCCGCCGTCGCGGGTGATCTGGAAGAACACGTCCATCTGGATGACCAGGTCGGGGTCCACCGGACTGGCCTCGATCTCCTGGTAGTAGTGGGGCCCCGTGCCCCCGGAGATGTAGCTGTTGCGCCGCTCCCAGCTCTCGCCCCGGTCGGTGGAGCGGTAGAAGCCCCGCTCGGCGTCGTCGGCCTCGATGGTGGCGTAGACCAGCGCCGGATCGGCGGGGGTCACGGCCAGGCCGATCTTGCCCATGTCGCCGGAGGGCAGGCCGGTGGTGATCTCCCGCCAGGTCACGCCGCCGTCGGTGGACTTCCAGATGCCCGACTCGGGGCCGCCGGCCAGGAATCCCCAGACGTGGCGCCGGCGCTGGTAGGCCGCGGCATAGACCGTGTTCGGGTCGTCCGGGGCGAACTCCAGGTCGGTCACCCCCGTGTTCTCGTCGATGGCCAGCGTCTGCGTCCAGGTGGCGCCGCCGTCGGTGGTGCGGTAGACGCCGCGCTCGCCGCCGGCGCTCCAGAGCCCGCCCTCGGCGGCCACCAGCACGGTGTTGCCGTCGTCGGGGTGGATGAGGATGCGCCCGACGTGCTCCGAGTCCGGCAGGCCCACGTTCTCCCAGGTCCGGCCCGCGTCGCGGCTCCGGTAGACGCCCGAGCCCCACGCCACGTGCCGCCCGCTCACGTTCTCGCCGGTGCCGACCCACACCACGTCGGGGTTGGTCGGGTCCAGAGCCACCACGCCGATGGAGTACGTCGGCTGGTCGTCGAAGATCGGCGTCCAGGTGGTGCCGGCGTTGGTGGTCTTCCACACGCCGCCGGAGCCCACGGCCACGTACCACGTGCTGCGGTCGGTGGGGTGCACGGCGATGTCGGCGATGCGGCCGCCGGCCACGGCGGGGCCCACTTCCCGGAGGGGGAGGGCGGCCAGGGCCCGGTCCATGGAGATGGCGCCGTCGGACTGCTGGGCCGAGAGGGCGGCCGCGGGCAACAGGGTGGCGGCGGCGACGGCACCAAGGGCGAACAGGGCGCCCACGAGGCCGGCGGTCCGCAGGGCGACGGCGCTTCGGTGGACGGCGGTGGACGAGGTGGTGCTTCGGGCGGATGCGGGCATCGATTCGACCTCGGGCGGAGCGGTCAGTCGGGGCGGCGTCGGACCGGGCAGGATGCCCGGCCGCCCCGGCGGACGGCAAGGGGTGAGGGCCCGGCCGCTCGCTGGAATCCGCCGATCGCCGCCAGGACGGGACGGTTTTGCGGGAGTCCCCCGCGCCCGGCATGTTCCCCTCGGACGTGCCGCCTCCGAAGCTCCGTTTTCCTCGAACCGCCGCGCCCATGTGGGACGACCTCAAGAAGCGGAAGCTGGGCCAGTGGGTGCTGGGCTACGGCGCGAGCGCGTGGGTGCTGTACGAGGTCCTGAGCCTGATCAGCCAGAACTTCGACTGGCCCCCGGCGGTGATCCGCCTGGCCACGGTCGTCCTCGGGGTGGGCCTCGCCCTGGTCGTGGTCGTGGCCTGGTTCCACGGCGAGAAGGGCCACCAACGCGTGGTGCTGGCCGAGGTGGTCCTCATCGGCGGCATCCTGGTGGGTGGGGCCGTGGCCGGGAGGGCCGTCTGGCGCGCCGCCTCCGCGGAAACCGGCGCCCCCGCGGTCCCCGTGGCCGTCGCGCCTTCTCCGCCCCGGAACTCGCTGGCGGTGCTGCCGCTGACCAACCAGAGCGGCGACCCCGGGCAGGACTTCCTTTCGGACGGGATGTCGGAGGAACTCATGGTGGCCCTGGCCCGGGTGCCGGGCCTGCGGCTGGCCGCCCGGACCTCGTCGTTCGCGTTCAAGGAACGCGGGGCGTCGGCCGACTCCATCGCCCGGGCCCTGGGCGTGCGCCACCTGCTGGACGGGAGCGTGAGCCGACGCGGCGATACCCTGCGCGTGTCGGTGGCCCTCGTCGACGCGGAGCAGGGATACGAGGTCTGGTCGGCCAACTACCGCCGGCCCGCCGCGGACATCTTCGCGCTGCAGGTCGAGATCGCCCGGTCCGTCGTGGACGCGCTTCCGCTGGATCCCGTGCTCCTCGAGGCGGAGTGGGAGCTGCCGGACTTCAGCACCGACCTCGAGGCGCACGACCTGTATCTCCTCGGGCGCCAGGCCTGGGCCCGACGCACCGGAGAGGACCACCTGCGGGCCATCGAGTACTTCGAGCGGGCGCTGGAGATCGATCCGGACTACGCCCTCGCCTGGGCCGGCCTGGCCGACGTCTACGTGGTGCTGCCCGGGTACACCTCGGTGTCGCCCCGCACGTCGCTGACCCGCCTCCGGAATGCCGCCGAGCGGGCCCTGGCCCTGGACAGCCTGCTGGTGTCGGTCCACACCGCCCTGGGGTACGGAACCGCGTGGGGCGACCGGGACTTCGCCCGGGGCATCGAGCAGATCGGACGCGCCCTGGAGATCGACCCGGAGTACGCCAACGCCCTGCACTGGCGCGGCGAACTCCTGGCCCACGCCGGCCGGTTCGAGGAGGCCCGCGCCCACTTCTCCCTGGCCCTGGAGATCGACCCGCTGTCGGGCGTGACGACGGCCGACTTCGGCCAGGCGCTCCAGGTGGAGGGAGACCACGCCGCGGCCGCCGAGCTCCTCGAGGCGTACCTGGCGCAGGAGCCGGACTACCTCATCGCCCAGTACTGGCTCCTGTATCCCACGCTCCTCCTGGGCCGCTACGATCGGGCCCGGGAGCTGGCGCGCTCGCTGGCCGAGGCCCTGGGCATGGATCCCGGGGCGATGGAGCGAGCGGTGGGTGGCGTGGAGGGGACCGTGCCGCGGGACGAGGCGGTGGCCGCCCTCGATGCCCAGCCGCGGTCGGGCCCGGGCATCAGCATCGTGATCCTGGCGGCGCTCTACGGACAGCTGGGCGCTCTGGACCAGGGATTCGACCTGCTCGACGACGGGCGGGACGGTGGGCAGGTGGTCGTCTACCTGAACACCCATCACGTGTTCGAGCCCTACCGGGCCGACCCGCGGGCGGCGCGCTACGCGGAGATGGTCCGGCTACGGTAGAACGGCGAAGGGGCGCGACCGGCGACGGCCGGTTCGCGCCCCTTCGATGTCATCGCCTGCGAACGCGCCGGCGGCGGAACCCCAGGGGGGCGCCGTGGGCGGCCCCTGGGCGTCGGTCGCGGTGCGGATGCTCCAGGCGGGGCCGCCGGGGCGGCCCGCCCGTGCCCGACCTACGTGCTACTTGTAGCGGTAGGTCACGCGCCCGCGGGTCATGTCGTACGGCGACAGCTCCACCGTGACGGCATCGCCCTCGAGCACGCGGATGTAGTGCTTCCGCATCTTGCCCGAGAGGTAGGCCAGCACCTTGTGCCCGTTCTCCAGGACGACCCGGAACTTGGCGTTGGGGAGCACCTCGTCGATGACACCTTCGATCTCGATCGGTTTTTCTTTAGCCACGTAGCCTCTTCTGATTCGGGACGGTTCCAGCCCTTTAAGCTAGCGGAAACCGGGCGATCGCGCTCTGGGAGGGGGCCGTGCGTCCGCCGCTGGGGGCCCGGGGCGGCCCGCCGGCCGGCGGGGCCGCGGGCACCGGATGATCCCCGACCGGGGGTTTTCCGCTAGGCACGGGTACCCGCAGCTTCCCACCCCGATGGAGCCCGCACCGTGTCCTTGCCTCGCCCCGCCCGTCCATTCGCCGTCGTCGGCCTCCTTCTCGCTGCCGCCTGTCTGGACGCGCCGGTGGGCGTGGAGCCCGGAGAACCCATCGAGCTGGATCTTCCGTCCGCGAAGGCTGCGGCCTGGACCACGGAGGTCGACGGATTCCAGTTCCTGCCGCCCATCGGGCAGCCGGACCGCTCCGGGAGGGCCCTCCTGGACGAGATCCTTCCCCTGCTCACGGTGGACGTATGCCCCTGGACGGGTACGGAGTGTGGTGCGCCGGTCGCGTCCTTCGACGCCGCGGGAGACGGCGACGGGGCCATCCGGATCCAGGGCGACGCCTTCCGGGTGGTCTGGGACACGCGCGCCTCGGCCCTCGAGGCCGGGGGCACGTACCGTCTGCGTGTCCGGGTCGGACCCTGGGTGATGGGGTGGGTGGACGTCCACGTCGTGGACGGAGGACGAGGGAAGGCCGCCAAGGGCAGCGACGCCCTGGTGGTGCAGCGCGGGCGGTCGATCCCCATCGCGTTCCGGGTGGGCCGGTCCGCCTTCTGGGACGGCTTGGACGCGTCGCTGTCGTTCGCCGGTGCGGCGCCCGTGCCCGGTGCGGTGGGTGCCCTCGAAGGCGTGTCCGTGGCGCCGGCGGGTCAGGTGGCCGTGACGGTTCAGGGCCGGCCGGCGCCGGCGGTGCTCAGCGGCGGCACCCTGCTCGTGGCGCTCCCGCTCTTCGTGGGCCCCGACGGATGGCCGGCCCCTCCGGCGGACCCGGCCGACGTGATGGTGTTCGAGAACGGCGTGCCCGTGGCCTGGGCCCGCGGCGCCGTCGCCGTCGCGCCGATGCCCGACGCGCCCGGTTCCGGGCTCAAGGCGCTGGATGCCATGCGCGGTGCGGCCGCCGCGCTGGACCGCCTGGCGGCGCAGGCGGCACCGGACAGCGAGGACGAGGCCTGGGCCTTCGCCGCAGCCGCGGCGCTCGGCGCCCTGGCGGACTCGGACGACGCGCGGTCGCTGGGCGGCGTTCTCGCCACCGCCGATCCGGCGACCCGCCGCCTGGTCGACGCCTGGCTGGCCTCCAGCGGCGTACTCGAGCTTCTGGAACGGTACGCCGAGGGCCTGGCCGTCGTGGCCGGGGCTCCGGCCACGACCCCCGGCTCAGGCGGCCGGGCGGCCCCTCTGGCCATGCCCGAGGCGATCCCCTCGGCGCTGCTTGCCGAGCGGATGCAGCTCTACGAGGTGGTGAAGCTCCTGGGGGAGGTCGTCATCGCCGAGACGTCGAGCGAGTTCGGGACCTACGTCGGGCTGGCCGCCGGCGCGCTGGGCCTCGTCGAAGTGCCCGCCGTGGCGGCCGCGGGCATCGTGGGCGGGATCCTGGCCGTGGCCGACTTCGTCACGAACAAGCTCCTCGTCGGGCTGCTCCCGGCCACCGTGGACGACCTCACCCTTTCGTTGGCGTCCACGACGCTGGCGCCCGGGCAGGAGACCATCGCGGACGTGCGTGTGGCGGCCTCCAACGCACCTCCGGGCATCGGCATCCAGGACATCGTCAGCCAGACGCTGGCGGTGCTCGGGCCCTTCGCCGGTGGTGGTCCGGCCCAGAGCTTCGAGGACGTGCTGGTCGGGGTGGCCAACTTCTTCCTCGGGGTCATGCAGAGCGCGCTCGCCGCCTACTCGGCCGAGCATCCCGAACTCAACCTCGACCTGTCGGTGACCTCGGTGCCGGACCTGGCGTGGGAGGCGTCCGTGTTCGATCCGGCGTTGGCCGAGCCCCTGACGCTGACGCCGGACGTCATCGCTCCGGTGCCCGGCGCCCTGCAGTGGCGCGCCTCGGACGACGTCTTCGGTCAGGGGCGGATCCTCGTCCGGACGGGCACCGGTCCGGACGCCATCCTCCTGGACCTCCCACCGGGGATCGACTACACGGGTGGGGCCTTCGGCAACGATGTCGTGCAGAGCGACCCCGTGCTCGTGGAGGTGGTGGGCGACCTCACGCTCGAAGTCGACTTCGCCGAGACGATCGCGGTGGACGGCATCAACGTCCTCGAGGCCCGGACCGGGTACCTCGACGCGTCCGGCGACCCCGTCTGGACGGGCGGGATCGACATCGAGCTCGTGCTGGACGGGGGCGTGGCCCAGAGCACCCAGGGCGTGAGCGATGCCGACGGCCGATTCATCACCCTCGTGCAGCTCGCGCCCTCGAGCGACCAGGTGATCGTGTCCGTGACCGCGACGGACGCCGCGGGGCAGAGCGTGACGCGGACGGTCGAGGCCGAGGTCGAGGCCGACGCTCCGGCCTCGGTGATTCCCCGGCGCAACAGCACCCGCTCCTTCGTGTCGCCCATGTCGGCGCGTGCGCAGGCGCCGGGAGGGCTCAGCAACACCGACCAGGCTGCCCCGGGGATGTTCGACTTCGGCGACTACTCGGCCTCGGTGTCGGCCAGCGACGCCGGTACCTACGCCGGTGGCTCCACCTCGGCCGGCGCGACCGCGTCGCAGGCCCGGAGCTACGAGCTGGACCCCGCTACGGGACGGGTGTCGGCCCTGACCTTCTCGGGAAGCGCGTCGGGCAATGCGTCCGGCGACAACCGGAACTGCTGCATCCCCGCCCAGGGAACGGCCACCGTGCCGATGCAGCTCCAGTTCTCGGTGCCGGACGGGCCGGTGGACGTGGAAGTCCGGGTCACCTGCACGCTCGCAGGGGGTGACGACCGGTCGCCGTCGCTCAGCGTTTCGCTGGGCTCCATCCGGCTGCATACGCGGGACGACGCTTCGGTCTGCTCAGGCGGCGAAGGCGTCTACACCGGCACCCTCGCCCCCGGCACGTGGACCTTCGACGTCCGGGCCGTCGCCGCGGCGACCGTGCCGGGCAACAGCTCCGGCGGGAACTCGGGCTCCGTGGACTTCCAGGTGGAGGTGCGCTTCGGCGGGTGAGGGCGGGGGGCGCGGCGGAATTGCACAGATTGGCAATCACATTTACAATTTGTGCATGATCGACCGGGTCCTCGCTCCGTCCCTCATGGCCGCGGCCGGTCGCATGCCCGTGGTGGCGGTGACCGGGCCGAGGCAGTCGGGAAAGACCACGCTGTGCCGTGCGTGTTTTCCCGACCACACGTACGTCAGCCTCGAGCCGCTGGACACGCGGGACTTCGCGCAGTCGGATCCACGAGGCTTCCTCCGGCAGCACCGGGGCCCGGTGGTGCTGGACGAGGTGCAACGCGTGCCCGACCTGTTCTCGTATCTGCAGGAGGAGGTGGATCGGGATCCCGAGCCGGGTCGCTTCGTCCTCACCGGCTCGCAGCATTTCGGGCTGTCCGAGGCCATCAGCCAGTCCCTGGCCGGGCGGGTGTCCATGCATCACCTGCTTCCGTTCAGCCTGGATGAGTTGCGCCGGACCGAGGACCCTCCGGGCAACCTCTGGGCGACCGTGTGGGCCGGCGGCTACCCCAGGATCCACGACCGGGGCCTGCCGGCCGGGGAGTGGCTCGCGGACTACACGGCCACCTACGTGCAGCGCGACGTACGGCAGGTCCTCAACGTCACGGATCTCCACGCGTTCACCGCGTTCCTGCGTCTGGCCGCGGGCCGGAGTGGCCGGGAGCGGAATCTGAGCGGGCTCGGTGCGGACGCGGGGGTCTCCCACAACACCGCACGTGCGTGGCTGTCGGTGCTGGAGACCGGCTTCGTGACCTTCTCGGTGCCGGCGTGGACGGTGAACACCCGGAAGCGGGTGCTCAAGTCACCCAAGATCCACTTCGTCGATACCGGCTTGGCCTGCCATCTCCTGGGCATCCGGAGCCCGGACCAGCTCCGGCACCACCCCCTGCGGGGTGCGCTGTTCGAGACCTGGGTGGCCTCGGAGGTCCTGAAGGCCCGGGTCCACCGCGGCCGCACGGCGGACCTTCATCACCTCCGGGAGGCCCGGGGCATCGAGGTGGACCTGGTGGTGGAGGACGGCGACCGGGTGATCGCCGTGGAGGTCAAGTCCGGTGCGACGGTGGCGCCTGACTTCTTCGGGGGCCTGCGCGGGTTCGACGACCGGGCCCGCCGGGGCGCGCCCCACCTGGCCGTCGAGCGCCGCCTCGTCTACGGAGGCGACGCCCGACAGCGCAGGAGCGACGTCGACGTGCTTCCCTGGGCGGAGATCCACGACGTCGCGTGGTGACGCGGGCGCCCCGGCCGCGCCGCTGCGACCGGCGACGCCCCTAACGCTTCCTCAGTGCCAGCTCAGCCCGATGCCCACCTGCACCACGTTGGTCGATCCGCCGTCGAAGTTGCCCACCACCAGGTTGCCGTAGGGCGTGAGGGAGAAGTTCGACCCCACGCGGGCGTCGTAGCCCAGGCCCAGGGTGACCCCCGCGCCGGTTTCGTCGCCCGAGCCCACGTCCCGGATGGTCAGGTCGAGGGTGGCCAGGCCCAGGCCGCCCTTCAGATAGAAGCCCGAGTCGGCCGTCGGATAGAACCAGACCACGGCGCTGGCGTTGCCCTGGCTCAGCGTCACGCCGGACTCCTCCTTGGTCCAGCCGCTGCTCTCGAAGCCCAGGAGGACCCGGTCGTTGACCGTGCCGCCGAGCTTCAGGTAGCCGGACAGGCCGGCTTCGCGCTCGCTGCAGTCGTCGCAGCCGAGGCTGCCGAGACCCAGGCCGAAGCCGATGAAGAAGCCCTCGCGGGTGTGGGGGCGCTGGGCTTCGGCGTCGGAGGGCGCGGCGGCCAGGGCGAGGGCCGCCAGGGCGACGATGGGAAGCCAGGTGCGGATGCGGGACATCGGATCTCCTCGAAGGAGGTGGCGGGGAGCCGGTGCGGGCATCGGACCCGCACCGGCGGCGAGAGGGTCGTGGGGGGAGCCGGGTCGTGCGTGCTGCCCGCGCCGACCCTACTCCCTCCGGTACCGCTCGAGCTGCGAGCGGCGGCTGCTGCTGGTGCTGTAGGCCCGCTGCTTCATGTACTTCACGTCGGCCTCAGACACGGCCTGGGCGTCGAAGGCCTCCGACATGGCGGCAAGGTCCTGGACCTCCTCGCGGACCGCCGGGTCGTCGATGCCCAGGGCCTCGGCCCGGCGGGCCGTGTCGCGGAGGATGGTCCGGGCCGCGTCCCAGTCGCCCTCGTCGCGGGCGCGCAGGGCGGCTTCCCGGGCGCGGGCGGCCTCCAGCAGGAGGGCTTCCCGGCGCACCTCGGGCTGCACCGACCCGCCGTCGGTCGGACTCAGGGCGATGGGCAGGGTCACGGTCTGGAGCTCCACGCCGCCGCCCTCCGTGAGGACGTGGGCCGTGACGGTCAGGCGACCCACATCGGCCATCTCCACGTCGTCGGCCTCGGGCTTCAGGAGGAACTCCATCAGGATGCGCCGGGGCTCCCGCGCGTAGATGTCGCCCACCTCCACCGTCAGGGCATCGCCCTCGGCGTGGCTCGGGTAGGCGTGCACCACCTGGATGAAGTCGGCGTGCCGGCCGGGGCGCACCTCCACCCGGGCGTTCTGGGCGGCGATGGACGTCAGGCCCTCCAGTTCCTCCTCGAAGACGCCGGCCGCCTGGTCGGGGCGCTCGATGTAGTACGCTGCGCCGCCGCCGGCTTCGGCCATGGCCCGGAGCAGGTCCTCGTCGTAGTCCGAGCCGAAGCCCACCGTGGTGGTGGTGATGCCCATGGCGGCCGCGGAGCGGCACAGGCCCACCAGGGTGTCGGGGTCGGTGATGCCGGCGTTGGCCAGCCCGTCGGTGAGGAGCACCACCCGGTTCACGCCGCCGTCGCGGGTGCCCTCGGCCACGAGGTCGCGGCCCCGGAGCCATCCCCCGCTCAGATTGGTGCAGCCCCCGGGCTCGATCTGGCGGATCTGCCGGGTCAGGTGGGCCTGGGCGTCGCCAGTGGCGGGCGGCGCCACCACCGCGACCGCGTCGTCGTAGGCCACCACGCTCACCACGTCGTCCACGGCAAGGCGCTGCACCAGACCCACGGCGGCCTCCCGGGCGGCGTGGAGGGGCACGCCGGACATGGAGCCCGATCGGTCCAGGACCAGCGACACGTTGACCGGCGTGCGGTTGGCGTCGGGTGCGGCGTCGGCTTCGAGAAGCAGGAGGGCCCGCACCAGGTAGCCGCCGTCGGCCACGGGCTCGTGATCCAGCAGGACGCTCGTCTTCATGGATTCCTCCGTTGAGGGTACGGAGGACAGGGTAGGGCGGGGGTATGACAGTGGGGGGTGGTGAGAGGGCTCGCCCGGGGCGGTCCGGTTCCCGATATTGGCGGGACCGTGGGCTCAACCAGGAGGATGGCCGTGTCGGAGATCGCCGAGGACTACGCCCGTGCGCACCTGCTGGACCTCCTCGAGCGGGTCGAGGCGGGAGAGCGCTTCCTGATCACCCGCAGCGGGCGCGCGGTGGCCGGGCTGGTCCCGGCCGGGTCCGTGGCGTCGATGACCGCTCGGGATGCCGTGGAGGCCCTGCGGCGCTTCGGCGATGGCCGGGTGCTTGGGCCCGACCTCTCGGTGCGGGACCTGATCGGCGGGGGTCGGCGGGGCTGAGCCGGGGGGCTCTGGGGTCAGACCCGGTCGCCGTCCCGTTCGAAGTCGTTGGGCAGGCCCGCCATGAATCCGTAGAGGGAGTCCGGGGCCTCGACGGGAGCCAGCACGATGCAGCCACCCTGGGACATCGCCATGAGCTTCTGACCGGGCTCGAGGGCGAGACTCTCGTGGATGTCCCGGGGGATGACCACCTGATACCGGGACGAGAGGGTGACGATGCTCATGCATGGGAGCCATCGATGAGAGGATCGCAAGACGATGCCCTCAACGATGCCGCACCCCTACGCCCCGAGCAAGCGATTTCGTGTCTGCATGGATGATGGCGCCGTGGTCGGGACCCACCCATGTCTCCATGGGCCTGCCGGTCTCCCGTCCCTCAGCCCAGCCCCTCCGCCATCTCCTCCACCACCTCCCGGGCCAGCCCGCGCAGCTCCGGGGGCTCCAGGATCTCGGCGGCGGGGCCGTACTGGAGCGCGTGGCTCACCACCCAGCTCGGGTCGGCCACCCGGTGCTCGACCACCACGGCGCCGTCGGGCTCCTCCGTCCAGCCATCGCCATGAACCTCGGCGCGCTCCCGCACCCAGCGCGCCACGGTGGGGGCGTAGCGGACCCGGGCCCGGCTCTCGTGGGGAGCGTGGTAGAGCCCGCCGTCGGTGATGTAGGTGCCCAGGTCGAAGGAGTCCGGCACCTCGAACGTGGCGTCGGGCGCCGCGGCGGCCTCGACGATGCGGTCCATACGGAAGATCCGGACCCCGTCCGATCGGTGGCAGTGGCCCACCGTGTACCACGCGCCCCGGGCGTAGGCCACGGCGTAGGGATCGACCATGCGCACCGACAGGTCGTCGTCGCCGGACTTCAGGTAGACCATGGCGCACCGGCGCCGGTGGCGGGCGGCGCGGAGCACCTCCTGGCGGATGTCGGCCGGATCCGGGGCGTGGTCCGGGGCGGCGGTGGGCACGGCGTCCATGTCTTCGGGCCGAGCCGAACTCAGGTGGGCTTCGGCGCGTTCCAGCAGTCCTGCCCGCGTGTCGGGGTCCTGGAGATGGCTGGCCGCCGACGTGCACCGCAGGGCAAGGGCCAGCGCCAGGGTCTCGGCCGTGTTGAGCTGCACGGGGCGGTCGAAGCCCACGGCGTGCTGCACGCGGACGCGCTCGGCGTCCACGAGGATGACCACGTCGTCGGGCCATCCGCCCGGGTGGTAGAAGGCCCGGTCGGTCACGTCGCGCACGTCCTCGACGATCCGCTCGCGGGTCGTGCCCAGCGCCTCGGCCAGCTCGTCGAGGGCGGCGCCCTCCGGCCGGGCGGCGGCCGGGAGGACGTGGAGCAGGCGGGTCAGGCGATCGGCGGCGGTGGTGCCGTCGGTCATGCGTCGCCTCCGGGCGGGGCGTAGCGGGCGCGCACGGCATCGACCATGACGCGGTGGGCGTCGCGAAGCTCGGGCGGCGATTCGACCCGGGCGTCGCCGGCCAGGCTCATCACCCAGCGCAGGAACGGATCGGTGCGGCGCACGGAGAACGAGCGGAGCTGGTGGCCCTCGGGGGTGCGCGCCTCCAGCGTGCCCAGGTCGTTGCGCTCGGCCCATGCGGAGCGGGGAAAGCGGAAGAGGACGCGGGCCTGGACGGGATCCCCATCGCCCTCGCCCAGTTCCCACGCCTTGCGGCCGGTGAAGGCGGACAGGTCGAAGGTGTCGGGGATCGTGTAGTCCGGCGTGCCCGGCTTCGCGGCCCGGACCTCGAGGTCGCGCATGCGCCCCAGGCGGAACATGCGCGGCGCCGCGTCGGGCTCGTGGGCGGTGTCGCGGGCCACCAGGTACCACCGTCCGTGCTGGAAGAGCAGGCCGTAGGGCTCCAGGGTGCGAGTGGCGGTCTCGTCGCGGTTCATGGAGTGGTAGCGCACGGTGATGCGCTTTCTGCGGGCCAGGGCGTCGGACAGATGCGGGAGCACGGCGGCCGCGGCCTCCGCTTCGGCGTCGGCCACGTGGACCACGGGCGAGGCCGTGAAGGCGTCGGGCGGCAGGTCGAAGGCCAGCTTCCGGAAGGCGCTCCGGGCGTCGCGGGCCAGGGGGTAGCCGGGGATCTCGGCCACTTCGCGCAGGCCGTCCAGGGCGGCGGCGATCTCGGGCTCGCGGACGCCGAAGGTTGCGGACGGGTGGGCGCGTGAGGATGCGGATGATGACGACGACGATGACGACGGACCGGACCGGGGCGGCGGCGACCGACCGGGTGCGCCCGTCTGCGCCTGCGCCTCCGTCACCAGCTTCAGGTACGGGAGCTGGAAGTCCTTGCGGCCCAACTGGTAGCCGTGGCTCTCCTCGGATTCGTGGCCCATCGAGAACGTGACGGTGTCGATGGGGATGCCCAGCTCCCGGAGCTCCTTCTTGTCGCGCTCGAACATGCGCTCGGCGGCGCTGCCCTTCTTCGCCTGCCCGTCCTCCACGCCGGCGGCGTAGGCCGGGACCGCCTCCCACAGCTCCTCGGTGCTGACCGGAAAGCGACGGGCGGCCAGGAAGGCCACCACGTCGAGCCAGCGCTGGAGCTTGGAGGGGGTGGTGGGCATGGGTGGTGGGTGGGCGTTCGCGCGGCGGGGTCGGGAGGTCCGGACGTGCGGGTAGGCCGCACGAAGTGGACGGCGGCCAAGGTAGGGGTGGGGTGTGACGGTGGGGAAGGGGGGCGGGGGCCGGAACCATGGAGTTACGATGAGCGATCCTGTGGCCGGGTGCGCCGATGGACCTTATGAGGGTGGCCGGCCGAACCCGACGGATGCGCACCTCGAACCCGGAATCGCTCGTGAGTGAACCCACGACCCCGGAGGGATTGCATCCCGCGTACTTCGAGACCCGATTCCGGGTGTGGGACGGCAGCGGATGGCCTGGCTCCTTCGGCATCGTGTCAGCGTGGACCACCACGGGTGAGTCCTGGCCCGCGGCGGAGGCGCGCGCGGCGGACGAGGCGCTGACCCGCGAGGTACTGGCGCACTATCCGTTCGCGCGCCGGTTGATCGGCTATTCGCCTACGACCGGCCACGCAGAGCCCAGCTGGGCCATCGGCACGGACCTGCGCCGCACGAAGGAACTCGGAAGACGGTATCGCCAGGATGCCGTCTACTGGGTCGAGAACGGCCGACTTTCCGTGACGCGGGTCGCGAGGGAGGCCCGCCTGGTGGTCGTGGGTGGCTTCCACGATCGGCTCGACGATCCCATTGCTGGTGACGAGGTCTGGCGAGTCGACGAGCGGGGGCGGGATGATGGCCGAACCCAGGGAGATGGCGGCGAGGAGTAGCTTGGCTGCGGGACCACCGGGCTCAAGTCGCTGACACGGAGTCAGCCTGGCGCGCAGCGCGGGCGGCTTCCCGCAGAGCCCGGACCATCACCTCCCGGCCCCCACTCCAGGCGAAGCGCCATGGGATACCCTGGCAGCGACGTCGGGCCTGTCGGCCGAACTCCGTACGCATGAACCGCATGAAGACCACGGCATCGATGTCCGGCAGGCGGCGGTCGAACTCGTCGAGGTGGCGATTCCAGCCGGATTCCCACCCCGTGTGGAGGAACTCGACGGTCACCTCCGGGAGCCTTCGTTCGACCTCTCGGCGCAGCCCGTCTGCGGTGCGTTCCTGACGTTCGTCACCGCCGACGACGAGGACCCGCACAGGCTTGAGCGCAGTGGCGCCTTCCTCCGCTTCCGCGGGTTCATCCTGAGCCTGGATGGCCTCGAGCCTGGCCTCGAGCGGACGCACGGTGTCAGGTCCGAGTCCATACCCCCGCACCACCTCGAGGACGCCGGCGGCGGTTTCCGCTCCCCCTGGCGACTGGTCCGCGAGGACGCGGTGGAAGACCGAAGTGAGCACGCTCGCTGCTTCGGCGTAGGCACCCTGTGCTGCGTAGATCCGAGCCGTCGACACGAGGGCGTCCTCGGCGTCCCAGGCGATATCGACAAGCTCGGGCTTTTTGAGAATCCCAAGGAAGGCGTCCCTGGCAACGCCGTCCATGGCGAGTGCCTCGAGCTCGTCCAGGACCCCAGCCAGGTCGTCGGCCCGTAGATCCCTGGCCAGTAGTGGGATTGCGGCGCGAAGGAACTCGGCGAGTCGTGCCATGGGCATGGCCCCGCGCCGGGCGTGAGCCACGAGTTCATCCACCACCCTGAGACATCGAGACGCCGCCGGCGACCGTGCCAGAACCTCCAGGTACTCGGGCACCTTGGTTTCGAGCAGTGCGTCGGCGACCTCGGACAACTGGGAGCCCTCGCGAAGGCCGAGTGCCTCGAGGGTTTCTGGAAGGTGCCAAAGCGGCACGCGGACGCCGGCTCCCAGCGAACTCGTGATGAGGCGGGCGGCTTGCCCGAGTCGGGAGGTGATCACCGATCGGGCGATGGAAATTCCCAGGTACAGGTCGGTGCGCTCGAGCAGGCCGGCGCTTTCGTACCGATTCGGGCTGGCACGGAACGTCGCTCGGGCATGCTCGAGATGCCGTACCGCTTCCTCGAATTCTTCATCACAAAGGGCCAACACGCCGAGGCAGTAGTGGCCGTGGGCTGCGAAGGGGGTTTCGACACCGACCGCCTGTTTGTACTCCGCCTCTCCGAGTCCCAACTGCTCGGCTACGATCCCGACATCGGCAAGGGTTTCGGGGAGGCCTACGTCGGCCAGGCTTCTGAAGGACCCCTTGATGAGGCCGATATCCGCCAACGCCATGGCGTGGATCCCGGGATCGGGGTCGAGGGTGAGGATCTCCTGCAGCGCGTCCCGAGCCTGAGTGAACTCGCCGAGCTGGCGAAGGCAGTGAGCGCGGCGCCGTTTGACCTCCAGAAAGAACGGCCATTCCACCAGGCTCTCGGAATCGGCCAGTCGCGAAATGGTCGCGTTCATAAGTCGGAGTAGATCCGAGACCTCGCCGGCCCGCTCGCTCCTGAGTCGAGTTGTGGCGTAGCGCAGCAGGGTGGCCATGAGCCTCGGCTCTCCCACCAGCAGGCGGTCGGACACGAATTGCGCGATCTCGACGGTGCGGTCCTCCAGATGCAGGGCTTGAGCCACGAACGGGGCGGCGGCCAACGAGGCTCCATCCCCGCCATCGCCGAGCCCACGCAGGACCTCCTCCGCATCGAATCTCTCGGCGATATCTCGCCATCGGCCCTGACGGGCCAGCCCCTGGACCACGCCAGCCCAATACCAGCGTACCCGTGCCTCGTTGGCCTCCGGTACGGCGATGGACACCGCCCGATCGAACAAGACATCCCGGAAACCCGCGTGGAAATACGAATGATGGCGATGGCTGTTGAGGTGGATGACCTGGCTGATGAGGTCGTCAACCTCGTCCTGGTCGAGGCACCCATCGATCTCCTGTGTGGCGTCGACTACGGCCCGGACGACGTGCTTGTCCAGCGTGGTCAGGCCTTCGACCAGGACGGGTGCAACGAGCTCGAGATCGTCCTGGCCCTGCGAGTCCGAGGCTGCGGCGCTCCCGGCCGCTGCGGCTTGGCCGTACCTGTGGCGTAGTTCGGCTCCGATGGGTTCACGGAGGGGCCCCCCGTGTAGGTGGAGCGTCAGGAGATAGGCGATGACGACGGGCTCGTCGAAGCCGCTCAGGATGTCGTCGATGGCGCCTGGGACGCGATCGATGGCGATCTCTTCTGGCCACTCCCCGACGTTCCCGTCCTGGTGATCGATACCCAGATGGTCGAGGAATCGCCGGAGCATCGGCTTGCGTCCGTACAGATGGAGGGCGCGGAGGAGGTTCAGGATGAGGATGCGGTCATCCAGAAGGAGCTTGCCTGTGTCGGCGGCCAGCTTCTCCGGCGTCCACTCCGAGACCGTGTCCTTCCGGAAGTTGCGCGCCCCCGCGACGGCCTCGATGAGCGGGGGGGTGGCCAGAGGATCATGCTCGATGGCCATTCCGGCGGCGAAGGCGCGGTCTTCCGGAGCCATCGAGGCCCAGAGGCTTCGGGCCGAGATCCGTTCCGGGGCGGCGGCGAGGTCGCGGATGGTCATCGGGGCACCCGACTGGTTGGAGGCGGGGGGCACCGGAGGCACGAACGCCCCCGGAGGTCCTACAACGGCAATCCTGGCAACCAGGTATGACGGTGGGGGTTGGGGGTCGGAAGCGACAAGGGGCGCGGCGGCGTGCGCATTGGAGCGGCGACGAAGCGCGTCCGGTCGCTCTTCAACGGCCGGTGAGAGCCGCGGCGACCATCTCGGGGGTGAGGGGCGAGGTGCCCGCGGGGAGCCTGAACGTGGGGAAGGGCGGTGGGCTGGTCGGGGCGGACATCTCCAGCGCCTGGCGGAGCAGGTCGGATGCGACGGCCTCCTTCATCTCCTCCACGCTGACGGTTCGGCCCGGTCGATCGTCCGCCAGCATCCCCCGCAGTTGGCGCACATGGAGTAATTCCCGTCGCAGGACGACTCCGCCTCCCGGCTGGAGGACGAACTCGACGGGGTCTCCCGCCCGGACCCCGAGGTGGGCCTGGACCTCGGGCGGGATCGGGAGCTGGCCGGTGGTGGAGAGCTTCGACGTGATCATGGGCGGCTCCGGTGTAGACGAGGCGCGCGACGAGTATCCGAATTTGGTGGATCGTACACCGGGTCTGCCAGTCAGCGTGCGTGCCGGATGGCAGGTTGGGTCGCCCGAAGACTGTCACACCCCTCCGGTAGCCTACTCGCGGCGGCCGGGAGGTGCCCGGCTGCGATCCCCGGAGCCCGGAGCCCCTCATGACGTCTTCCCCCTCCCCGCGCCCTCGTCGGTGCCTCGCCCTCTTCTTTCTGGTCCTGGTCACGGCGGCCGCGTCCGCCTGCGGCGACAGCGCCACCGCCCCGGAGCCCGACCCGGTCGTCAGCGGCTCGTGGTCCGGTACGTCCCAGGGGCTGACCCTGCGGCTCACGCTGTCAGAAGGTGCGGGCGGGGCCGTGTCGGGCAGCGGAAACATCACCGGGGGTACGGACAACCTGGCATTGACGGTCCGTCAGGGAACGCATACCTACCCGAGCCTGTCCCTCATCCTCGGCGCCCAGGGCTTCGAGGATCTGAACTTCGCGGGGACGCTGGTTTCCGAGACCCAGATCGCGGGCACGTTGAACGGGTCGGGCTTCGACAACTTCAACTTCAATCTGAGCCGCCAGTAGGCGGTCGGGGTCGGAGGCGCCGTCCTCGACACGAGGTACCGAGCGATCTCGAGAAACGCAGCCCCGAGGCGACCGCGACTCCGATGCCAGCGTGTCGCTCCCGG
The DNA here is from genome assembly GCA_040216925.1 of Longimicrobiales bacterium. GTDB lineage: Bacteria > Gemmatimonadota > Gemmatimonadetes > Longimicrobiales > Gaopeijiaceae > JAJCZZ01. The sequence continues at coordinate 35,611 of JAVJOF010000019.1, read as the reverse complement.
GCCGGTCGGGTCAGGTGTCGCCGACGTGGGTCGTCGACGACTCGGTGAGATACAGGCCGGTACCACCCACTCTGACCTCCCCGAGTTCGACCAGGGCTTCCTTCGCTTCGGTGATCCGCTCGCGGAGTCGGGACCCGGTTCGGCCGAAGCCCAGGACGCGCGCAGTCTCGGTGACCACCTCGTCCGGCAGCAGGGGCGCACGCTCCCTCAGCAACAGCCGGAGGGCCTGGATGATCTCGCACAGGGCGATCAGGCTCGGGTCCGCGGGCGCTTCTTCGCAGTCCCGACTCCTTACCGCGATTGGCTCGTCCTCGGCTCGCCAGTAGAAGTCGCCCTCGAACGCGATGTCATCGTGGCGTCGGATCTTGTGGCAGGCTTCGCGTACCCGGCTGCGAATGCGTCTTCCGGCCTGCTGCATCCCCCATGCCTCGGCCACTCGCCGCGCGATCTCGCTCTCGTGAATCGGTCCTTCCCGGGCCACTGCGGCGAGGACGACCTTCGAGATGGTAGCGATGGGCGTGGTGTAGAACGTATCGGAGCTGCGCACAGCGTCCGGTCTGTAGCGGACGTAGGGCTCGGTGGGGATGTTCTCGAGAGGTGTCTTGACCGTCTGCGGGTCCGGCGTAGCGGTTCCCGAGGCCGGAGTCGGCGGGTCGGGGGCAGGGGCCTCGACCGGGGTCGGCTCCGGGTCGGGTCGCCCACTCCGTGGCTTTCGCTGCGATTCCTCGATCAGCTGCACCAGCCGCTCGGTCTCCTGCCGGGGCGAATGGAACCAGTCGGTGGACCAGACACGGTGGATGTCCCACCCCCGGTCCTCGAGAACCTGCTGCCTCAGGCGATCCCGGTCACGGACCGTCGCCGCGCTGTGATAGCTGGCGCCGTCGCATTCGATTCCGCACACGTACCGTCCGGCTCGTTCGGGATCGAGGACCCCGATGTCGATCCGGTACCCCGAGTCCCCTACCTGAGGGACGGTGCGGTAGCCTCGTGACTCCAGGGCCTTGATCACCGTTTGTTCGAAGGGGGAGTCCGGAGGACCCATGCTGATGTTGCTCGCGGGATACTCCCCGGTCTCCGCGAAGATCAGGTACTTCCGGAGCAGCGCCGCTCCTTCGGCGATTCCGGCGGGGTCGATCCGGTCGCCGCTCATGGTCGAGAACACCGCGAGCCTGCGTTTGGCCCGGGTGGTGAGGACGTTCAGTCGCCGCCATCCACCCTGCTTGTTCAACGGTCCGAAGTTCCGTCGCACGACGCCGTTCGCGTCGGGGCCGTACGTGACGCTCAGCAAGATGACGTCCCTGTTGTCTCCCTGGATGTTCTCCAGGTTCTTGACGAAGAACTTCTCCTCGCCCTCCTGCTGGAAGAACCACTCGATGGAGGGATCGTCTCGACGAAGGCGGTCGAGTTCGTCGAGGATCACGTTCTGCTGGGCAACTCCGAAGGTCCCCACCCCCAGTGAGAGCTTCGGGGTCGTCTGGATGTGATCGACCACGGCTTCCGCCACCGTGCGGGCCTCGATGGTGTTCCGCCCCCGCCCCTCGTACACGCCGTCCCGGACCAGCTTGAACTCCAGGCCGAGTCCCGGCTCCTCCCGCGACGCGGTGGGAAACACGTAGAGCGGGTCGTCCTGATAGAACTCCTCGTTGGAGAACCGGATCAGGGACTCGTGCTGGCTCCGGTAGTGCCACTTGAGTCGAACCGACGGTGTTCCGGAAACGGCAACCTCGTCGAGGATGCTCTCCAGGTCGGCGATCAACTCGATCTCGTCGTCCTCATCGGGGTTCTCGTCGTCCAGGTGTAGCCCGAAGAAATTGGTCGGCGGCAACTGCTTCGAGTCGCCGACCACGACAACCTGCCTCGCGCGAACGATGGCGCCGATCGCATCAGGGGGCGGGATCTGACTTGCTTCGTCGAAGACCACCAGGTCGAACTCGATGGTCGACGTGTCGAGGAACTGCGCGACCGACAGCGGGCTCATCATGAAGCACGGCTTCACCACCTGCAGTGCCCCCGGGGCGCGGCTGATCAGCCTGCGGATCGGAAGGATGTTCCGTCGCTTCTTCGCCTCCCGTTGGAGTGTCTGGAGCTCCGGGCGAAGGTCCGGTGAAAGCAGGGCCGACCGTTGCCCTTCCAGTGCAGCCCGGACCCGGTCCCTCGCGACGTCCTTGGATCTCTCGTCGGCCTCCCGGAACTCGCGAATCTTCCGACCGTGGTCCTCGGATTGGAAGCGACCGAGGACCGGCCTGGCACCCACGACCGCTTCGCACCACAGCTCCAGGAACCTGCGGGAGAAGGCCGCCTCGAAATCGTCCGGGGAGACCCCGGCGTCAAGCGCGGCCTGGGCGAAGCCACGGGTGATCCGGCTTTCCTCGCACTCGTTCCGTGCGGCGACGTAGGCGCTGAACGCACGGACCCGGTCCAGTGCTTCCTCGACCTGCGCGACCCTCCTGCCGAGCTGCTCGATCTTCGCGTCCGGGAGGGGATGGAGCCCCGAGTCCTCGGAGAACCTCCCGGCCTCCACCACCGCTTCGAGGGCGCCTTCGCACGCCTCCAGCGCCGCATCGACCTCGCGGACGACGCGTTCGGCACGATCGAGATCGACGTCCCCCTCACCCGCCAGCTTCAGGCCCTGCTCCGATACCGCCCCCTGAAGCGCGTACCGCCTGAACTCCACCACCCACTCCGCGAAGGCTCTGAGGTCCTCCCAGTCGCTTTCGACGCCTCGCCACCGTTCCCCGAAGAGCCCTTCGCCCGTCTCCTGCCGGGCCCGCACCGCGGCCCGGGCCTCGCGGCACGCGATGGAGTCCTGGACGAGGGAGATCAGTTCCTGCCCGGACTCCGGCCGAAAGGACGGAGCCAGGAACGAACGCAGCGTGCTGCGCGCCTTCCAGAACCGAGGGAGCAGGAAACGCACGGCGCCCCGCTCCAGCGCGTCGCGGTACGTGGCGAGTTCATCGTCGGGCTCTGCGTCGAGCACATCGGGGGTGAGCTTGCCCTGGAGCAGCTTCCGCTTGGCACGGTAGGTCTCGCCGGCCTGGATGAGTGCCTCGAGGCCACTGGGCAGTTCGTTCCACGCCCGGTTGTTGAGCACGGCCGGCTCGGCGCCGGGTGTGCGGGCAAGAACGCGAGCGCAGCCCGACAACGTGCGCACCTCTTCGAGGGTCGTGGGGATGCGAAGTCCCAGCAGGTCGGCGGCTTCGTGTATGTGGTCCACCAGCCGCGACAGCCTGCCGCCGGCCTGATCCACGGCTCCCGTCAGGGCGTCGGTGTCCGAACGGGTCGCGTGCTCCAGACCGAGGCCGCGCAGCGGGTGAGCGGCAGGGTCACCGACCGACCGCAACCGCATGGCCAGCGTCTCGATGTGCTCCTGGCTCTGCTCGAACTCTTTCGCGGTGGCTTCGGTCACGCCGTCGAGGGAGACCAGCACCCTGGGCGTGTCCACCAGGGCGGCGAACGCGGCGAACCCCTCGAAGGGGCTCCTGCCGAGCGGTTCTTCCGGGCGGTGAAGCTCGACGACGTAGGCCTTGAGATCGGCGGTTACCTGCCGCAGGCGATCGAGTTCACCGCCGGTCGGGGCCGTGTCGTTCCAGTCATCGAGGGATCGACTCAGCTCCTCGACGAACTCCCGCTTCGACGCCTTGTTGCTGTGCAGCTCGAGGACGTGGCTGGCCAGGTCGGCGTGCTGCTCCAGTCGATCCTTGACCACCTCGAGGGCGGCCATCTTCTCCGAGACGAACAGTACGGACTTCCCTTCGTGGAGGGCGTCCGCGATGAGGTTGGTAATGGTCTGCGACTTCCCGGTTCCCGGCGGGCCCTCGATCACGAGGTCGTATCCCTTCCGAGCGGCCAGGATGGCCCGTTGCTGACTGGAGTCCGCGTCGAGGACCTGCACCGAATCCCATGGGGCCATCTCCTTGTCCAGGTCGGCCTCCTGGATCTCCTCTGGGAGTCCGCTCACCGCCCCATCGTCACTCTCGTTGCAGATGGCGCGGATCACCCGATGCTGCTTGATCTTCGCTTCGTTCCGCTCGATGTCGCGGTACATCACGAACTTCTGGAAACTGAAAAGCCCCAGGGCCACGTCGGCTGTGAGACGCCAGTCGCCGAAGCCCGCCACCGCCTTGCGGACGATGTCGATGACTTCCGCGATGTCCGTTTCTTCGGAGAACTCCGGGAGGTCGGGCAGGTCGATCTTGAAGTCCACCCGCAACTTCTCGACCAGCGCAAGGTTCAGGAACGGCTCGTCATCGCCCGCCTTCAGCCGGAACGCGCTCGCGGCCGTCGCCCTCGTGAGACGCACCGGCATCATGAGGAGCGGCGCCTTCGACCGGGTGCTGCGCTCGGAGGGGTCGGACCATTCCACCATCCCCAAGGCCAGGAACAGGGTGTTGAACCCCTGTTCCTCCATGCTTTCGTTCGCCTTGCGATAGATGTTCAGGAGGTTCTTGTCGAGCCGCTTCCCATCCAGGCGCGTCTGGAGCCGCGTGTCGCGGTGTCGGGACGGCAGATCGGCCTCCGATGTCCACACGAGGTCCCGACCGGACGACAGATCCCGTTTGGCGGGCTCCCCGGTGTCCGGATCGTCTGCCTCACGGGGAACCGCATCGTGGTCGCCATCCTGCTGCGGAGTCCCAGCGTCCCCGTCATCCCCGTCGTCCTTCTCTTTCCCGTCCTCCTCCGCCTCCGGATCCGGGACCGGATCGAACGTGAAGACCTCGCCCCCGATGAGCTGCCGGTAGATCTGATGGGGGTCCTCGTCGACGATCTCGACCGTCGACGCGGAGGTCGGCCGGTAGTTCAAGAGTCGGTTGCGCCGGGTGAGGTCGATCAACTGGCGCTTCCAGTGGTTCAACCGATTCCCGATTCGGTCGGATGTCATCTGGATCCCGGGGGCAGGGGGTGTGGATCCTGTAACACGTTCCAAGCGAGGAGCTTAGGAACCTCTGACAGTGGGGGGCGGCTAACTCGCAACGCAAGTCCAGCCCGTGGTCGCGTTCGCTCTGAGGAACGGACCGTGCCGGCGCCTCCCGAGCCTCTACCGTCCGTTTCGGCGGGCCCGGAGCCCGCGGTGTCACACCTACGCGGCACACTCGAAGCGATCGGCGGTGCGGCTCCCGCCCCGCCTCCGGCGGCCGAAGCAGCACCCACCACCTTGCAGCCTGGCTGCGCCGCACCGATGGTGCAGCCGCGACGAAATCCTGCGTCCTCTGCCCGTATTCGCCACCAACCCCATGACCCACACCCAGATCGTCTCCTTCCTCTGGGGTGTCGCCGACCTCATCCGCGACACCTTCAAGCGGGGCAAGTACCAGGACGTGATCCTGCCGCTCACGGTGCTTCGCCGCATCGACCAGGTGCTGGAGCCCACCAAGGACGACGTCCTGGCCACCTACCTCGAGTACAAGGACAAGCTCGACAACCCCGACGGGCTGCTCCGCGACGCGTCGGGCTTCGCGTTCTACAACACCTCCCGCTTCACCTTCCAGCGTCTGGTGGACGACCACCACGACCTGGCGGGCAACCTGCGCACCTACATCCGCGGGTTCAGCCCCAACATGCGCGAGGTCATCGAGCGCTTCGACTTCGACAACACGATCACGAAGCTCGACGAGGCGGGACTGCTCTTTCAGGTGATGGAGCGCTTCGGGCAGGTGGATCTCCACCCGGACCGGGTCACCAACCCGATGATGGGCACGATCTTCGAGGAGCTGATCCGGAAGTTCAACGAGGCCCTGAACGAGAACCCCGGCGAGCACTTCACCCCGCGCGACGTGGTCCACCTGATGGTGGGCTTGCTCCTGGCCGGCGACGACGAGGTGGTCCGCACCCGGCACCGGGTCTTCACCGTCCACGACCCCTGCTGCGGCACGGGCGGCATGCTGACCCTGACCCGCGACGTGATCCAGGGCTCACCGGAGGTCGAGGGGATGAATCCCACGGCCGACGTCCACCTGTTCGGGCAGGAGGTAAACCCGGAGACGTTCGCCATCGCCAAGGCCGACCTCTTCATCAAGAGCGCCGACGGGCGCGACGCCGAGAACATCCTGTTCGGCAGCACGCTCGACCGCGACGCCCACGCGGGCCGGACGTTCGACTACATGATCGCCAACCCGCCGTACGGGAAGGACTGGAAGCGGGACAAGGACGCGGTGGAGGCCGAAGCCGACCGCGGCGATGCGGGCCGGTTCGCCGCGGGCACGCCTCGCATCAGCGACGGCCAGCTTCTGTTCCTGCAGCACATGGTCCACCACATGAAGGACCCCGACGACGGGGGATCGCGGATCGCCATCATCATGAACGGCTCGCCGCTGTTCACGGGAGATGCGGGGAGCGGGGAGAGCGAGATCCGCCGGTGGATCCTGGAGAACGACTGGCTGGAGGCGCTCGTGGCCCTGCCCGAGCAGCTCTTCTACAACACGGGCATCGCCACCTACGTGTGGGTGCTGACCAACCGGAAGGCGCCGGCGCGCCGCGGGAAGGTGCAGCTCATCGACGCGTCGGAAGGGTGGGCCTCGATGCGGAAGAGCTTGGGCGACAAGCGCAGGGAGATCGCGCCGGAGAATCGTCGCGGGGTCCTGGCCCTCCACGAGGCGTTCGAGGCCGATGGCGATGCCTCCAAGGTCTTCCCGACCCACGAGTTCGGCTTCCGGAAGGTGCGGGTGGAGCGGCCCCTGCGGCTGAACTTCCAGGCATCGGAGGAGCGCATCGCGCGGCTCGACGACGAGCGGATCTTCCAGAACCTGGCCCGGAGCCGGAAGAAGGACCCGGCGAAGAAGGCGGCCGAGGTGGCCGCGGGCCGGAAGGAGCAGGAGCGCATCCGCGGCATGCTTCAGGCGATGGACGACCGGCTGTTCATGGACCGGAAGGAGTTCCGGAAGGCCCTGAAGGCCGCGGCGAAGGCGGCCGGCCTCAAGCTCACGGCGTCGCTCCGGAAGACCGTCGAATCCGCGTTGTCCGAGCGCGACGAGGAGGCTGCGGTGTGCACGGGGAAGGGGGGCGCCCCCGAGCCCGACACCGACCTCCGCGACTACGAGAGCGTGCCGCTGACCGAGGACGTGGCCGCGTACATGGAGCGGGAGGTGCTTCCGTACGTGCCCGACGCCTGGGTGGACGAGTCGTACACCGACGCCCGCGACGGGCAGGTGGGGCGGGTCGGCTACGAGATCAACTTCAACCGCTACTTCTACGTGTACGAGCCGCCCCGCCCGCTGGAGGAGATCCAGGCTGACATCCGGGCGGTGGAGAAGGAGATCATGGAGTTGCTGGGGGAGGTGGGGGTTTGAGGGGGGAGGGGCTGGCCCGCGTGAGGACGACGGGGACCAAGTGGCCGCGGCGGCCCCTGAAGAGGCTTGCCTGGATCAAGCAAGGCCAGTCGCCACCATCCGCTGAGTGTAGCGAGTCCGGACCCGGGCCGGCCTTCTTGCAGGGCAACGCGGAGTTCGGTGAGCGACACCCAACTCCACGTCTCTATTGCTCAACTCCACCCAAACGCGCTCAGGAAGGTGACCTTCTGCTCTCGGTCCGGGCACCCGTCGGAGCACTGAACGTGGCTGACCGTGTCTACGGCATCGGCCGAGGCCTTTGTGCGATTCAGGTCAGGAGCGAACTGCTAGGGTCGTTCCTCTTCTACTACTTGGACGACCTTGGACGTCACGCGCTCAGTAGAGGGGCTACTGGGAGTACATTCGATTCCGTTACCGGGGACGACGTCGCCGGGCTCTCGATCCCACTCCCCCCCCTTCCCACCCAACGCGCCATCGCGTCCTACCTGGACCGCGAGACCGCCCGCATCGGCACCTTGATCGAGAAGAAGGAGCGCCTTCTCGAGCTCCTGGAGGAGAAGCGGACGGCGCTCATCACCCGGGCGGTGACGAAGGGGCTCGACCCCGACGTGCCGATGAAGGACTCCGGGGTGGAGTGGTTGGGGGAGGTACCGGCGCACTGGGAGGTGGTGCGGATCAACCACCTTGGCCGGCGAGAGAGCGGCCATACTCCCGATCGCAAGCACCCCGAGTATTGGGACGGAGGAATCCCCTGGGTCTCGCTCAACGACTCCTCCCGGCTTCGAGAAGTCGACGTGATTGAAGAAACGACATACGAGATCTCGCCCCTTGGCTTGGCGAACTCCTCGGCGCGTTTGCTCCCCCGGGGAACAGTCGTGTTCTCGCGAGACGCGACTGTCGGACTCTGTGGGATCCTCGGCCGCGAGATGGCTGTCTCTCAGCACTTCGTTGGTTGGGTATGTGGAGGCCGTGTCCTGCCGGACTTCCTACTCCTGGTTCTCAGGCACAGCAAGCCGCAGCTTGAACGTCTTACCATGGGGGCGACCATTAGCACGATCGGGCTCTCAGATATCGCGCTACTTCTGTCACCCGTACCGCCGACGGATGAGCAGGCCCGGATCGTCCATTCTTCCACGGAAGCTGCCAGGAAGATCGACGCCCTCTCCGCACGCATCACCCGCGCCATCGCCCTCCTCAAGGAATACCGGTCCGCCCTCATCTCGGCCGCCGTCACCGGCCAGATCGAGGTCCCGGACGCGCCGGAGCAAACCGCGCCAAGCGGCGCATAGAGTCATTGCCGCGCGTCGGGAGCTGCCCGACGTTCCTTCCGGGTGGCCGCCCATGCGGCCCCGCTCTACCTGGAGAGAGCGCTTGCCACGGCACCATCGGGCCGCCGACCACCTTGCTCGTAAACATCCGTAGTCGCATCCTATGGCAGCTGGAAGCCCCGCACCGGAATCGCCAAGTGTCTGACCTGGCTGCGTTTACCCCGGAACACGTGTGTCGTCTGACCGGTCTCACGGCCAGGCAGCTCGGGTATTGGGACAAGACGGAGTTTTTTTCCCCGACTCTGCTGGACGACCACAAGCGTCGTGCGTTCGGGCGGATCTATTCCTTCCGCGACGTGGTCGGACTCCGAACCATCGCCATCCTCCGAAACACCTATCGCCTGCCCCTCCAGGAGCTCCGGCGGGTGGGCGAGTGGCTTCAGGAACGACACGACGCCCCCTGGTCGAGCCTTCGCTTCGCCCTCGCGGGCAAGAGGGTCGTTTTCATCGATCCCGACGCCGACGTTGCGGTCGAGCCCCGTGGTGCGGGGCAGGAAGTCCTCTCGGTGACCCTGGAGCCGATCGCAGACGACATGCGTCGCGCGGCAGACCGACTGAGGGAGCGGACTCCGGACCAGATCGGGCAACTGACGCGGAACCGCTACGTGGTGCACAATGCCTGGGTGGTTGCCGGTACGCGGATCCCGACCGAGGCCATCTGGCACTTCCACGAGGCTGGGCATTCACCGCAGCAGATCATTGACGAGTACCCCCGGCTCACCCCGGAGGACGTCGCCGCGGCTGTGAAGTTCGAGCGCGACCGTCGGTCCGTGGCCTGACTTCGGCGCGACGGCCGGCGCGCATGAGGATGCTCCTGCTCATCGATGAGAACGTGCCGAACTCGGTCGCTCAGTTCCTGGAGGATCGGGGCCACGATGTGCGCTTCGTGCGCGATCTCTTCCCGGCGGGCACGCCCGATCCGGTGATCGCCACGATCGGCGACCGGCTCTCCGCCGTGGTCGTCACCTGGGACCGAGACTTCGAACGACTCGTCAAGCGAGTCCCCGAGGGCAATCGTGCCCGGTTCCGGCGGCTGGGCCGCATCAGCTTCCGGTGCAACGAGGTACGCGGACGCGAGTTGATCGAGAGGTGGATCGACATGATCGAGTTCCACTACCAGCGCGCCCTCGAGCAGCCGGATCTGCGCATGCTCGTCCAGATTCAGGAGAACAGCGTCCGATTCACGTAGGGCATCGTGGACAGGGGTGCGGGGCACCGTTGCCAAAAATTAGCGCGTAAGTTTAAATAACGTTCCACGCTATTCAACGTTCCTCACTCCGGGCGGCGCTCATGAAGCGCGGAACCACGGGACGCTACGAAGTCACCGCCGTGGGCGGGGAGTCGGTGCGGGCGTTCGTCCCGGAGGCACTTCCGCCCGATCCACCCCTCGACCTGTCGGGTGACCTCGAACGGGCTCTGGAGCGGGCGGTCCTGGCCGTCGGGCGCCTGGACGGGGTGTCCGCGCTTCTCCCCGACCCCGGCCTGTTCCTGTACGCCTACGTGCGCAAGGAGGCGGTGCTCTCCTCGCAGATCGAGGGCACGCGCTCCACCCTCTCCGACCTGCTCCTGTTCGAGCTGGACGAGGCGCCGGGGGTGCCCCTCGACGACGTGGCCGAAGTGTCGCGGTACGTGGCCGCCCTCGACCACGGGCTGGCGCGCATGGAGGGGGGCTTTCCGATCTCGGGACGCCTGATCCGGGAGATGCACGAGATCCTGCTGGCCGGAGGACGCGGGGGCGACCGCGCCCCCGGGGAGTTCCGCCGGACCCAGAACTGGATCGGGGGCACCCGCCCGGGAAACGCCCACCTCGTGCCTCCTCCCGCGCCGGCCGTCCCGGACCTGATCGCGGACCTCGAGCGCTTCATCCACGACGAGACGCCGGGTCTGCCCGACCTGGTGCGCGCCGGCCTCATCCACGTCCAGTTCGAGACCATCCACCCGTTCCTGGACGGCAACGGGCGCCTGGGGCGCCTGCTGATTACCCTGCTCCTGCTCCAGGCCGGCCTCCTGCGCGCGCCGCTGCTCTACCTGAGCCTCCACCTCAAACGGCACCGGCCCCGCTACTACGAGCTTCTGAACACCGTGCGGGTCGAGGGCGACTGGGAGGCGTGGCTGGCGTTCTTCCTGGACGGGGTGCGGGAGTCCGCGGAGGGTGCGGTGACCACCGCCCAGCGCCTGGACGCGCTGTTCCAGGCCGACCGGGAGCGGATCGCCGAGCAGGGGCGGAAGTCCGGATCGGCGCTGCGGGTCCACACGGCGCTGAAGCAGCGGCCCATCACGAGCATCCCCCACGTGGTGGAGCGCTCCGGGCTGACCTTCCCCACGGTGGCGTCGTCGCTGGAACTACTGGTGCAACTCGGCATCGCCCGGGAGATTACCGGGAAGCAGCGAAACCGCATCTTCGCGTACGACGCCTACCTGGCCACCCTGAGCGAGGGGACCGACCCGGAATGACGCCCGGCAAGATCACGGAAGCCGCCTTCGAAGCGGCCATCGAGCAGGCACTGCTGGCGGGCGGTCCCGACGCGGCCGTCTCGGGCTCGGGCCTCGCAGCCGAAGGATCGGAACGCTACGGAGAAGGGGTCCCCGGGGGATACCTGCGCCGGACCCCGGAGCAGTACGACCGGGAGCGGTGCCTGATCCCGCCGGATCTCTTCGACTTCATCCTGGCCACGCAGCCGGCCTCGTGGGCGAAGCTGGCCAAGGCCGACCCGGACCGCGCCCGGGAGGAGCTGCTGCGCCACGTGGCCCGGCACGTCGAGAAGCGCGGCCTGCTCGACGCCCTCCGGCGCGGGGTGAAGGTGGCGGGCACCCGGTTCCAACTGGCCTATTTCCGGCCCGTCAGCGGTCTCAACGACGAGCAGCGGGACCTCTACGCGGCCAACCTGTTCAGCGTCGTCCGTCAGCTCCACTACAGCGAGGTCACGGCCAGGGACTCCCTGGACATCGTGGTGTTCCTGAACGGCCTTCCGATCTTCACGGCGGAGCTGAAGACGCCCCTGACGGGGCAGACGGTCAAGAACGCCATCGCCCAGTACCGCACCGACCGGGACCCTGCTGAACGGCTGTTCCGGTCCGGGCGGTGTCTGGCGCACTTCGCGGTGGATCCGGACCAGGTGTTCGTGACCACCCGCCTCGCGGGTCCCCGGACCCGCTTCCTGCCGTTCAACCAGGGCCGGGACGGGGGCGCCGGCAATCCTCCGGTGCAGGAGGGCTACGCGACGTCGTACCTGTGGGACCGTGTGTGGGCCAGGGACAGCGTGCTCAACCTGATCCAGCACTTCATCCACGAGTCCGACGGCGACGAGGGGCAGCGGACGCTGATCTTCCCGCGCTACCACCAGCTCGACACGGTGCGCCGGCTGGTCGATCACGCGCGCCACCACGGGGCCGGCTCGCGGTACCTGATCCAGCACAGTGCGGGAAGCGGAAAGAGCAACTCCATCGCCTGGCTCGCTCACCAGTTGTCGGTGCTGCACGACGCGGACGACCGGAGGCGCTTCGACTCCATCGTCGTCATCACGGACCGGCGGGTCCTCGACCGGCAGCTCCAGGAGACCGTGCGCCAGTTCGAGAAGGCACGGGGCGTCGTGGCCACCATCGACGAGGGGTCGGCCCAGCTCCGCGAGGCGCTGGAGGGCGGGAAGAACATCATCGTGACCACCCTCCAGAAGTTCCCGTTCATCGTCGATCAGATGGGCACGCTTCCGGGCCAGAACTTCGCCGTGGTCATCGACGAGGCCCACTCCTCCCAATCCGGCGAGATGCAGAAGAGCCTGAAGGAGGTCCTGGCCGCCCCTTCGCTGGAAGATGCCGAGCGCGACGACACCATCGAGGAAGACGTGGAAGACCGGCTGGTGGCGGAGATGAAGAAGCGCGGCCCCCAGCCCAACGTCAGCACGTTCGCGTTCACGGCCACGCCGAAGCCGAAGACCCTGGAGCTGTTCGGGACGAAACGGCCGGGCGGCAAGGAGCACGAGCCGTTCAGCCTCTACACCATGCGCCAGGCCATCGAAGAGGGCTTCATCCTGGACGTGCTGGAGAACTACACGACGTACCAGACCTACTGGAAGCTCCTCAAGACGGCGGAGTCGGATCCCCGGTACGACAAGCAGAAGGCCACGCGGCTGCTGAAGCAGTTCGTGGACATCCACGACCACACGATCCGCCAGAAGGTCCAGGTGGTGGTGGAGCACTTCCATCAACGGGTCAGCCACCGCATCCGTGGACGGGCCAAGGCCATGATCGTGACCCGCTCCCGGTTGCACGCCGTCCGGTACAAGCTGGCGCTGGAGCGGGAACTGAAGGAGCAGGGGCACGACTACGGGGCGCTGGTCGCGTTCTCGGGAACGGTCACCGACGGCGGCCACGACTACACCGAGGCCAACATGAACGGGGTGCCCGAGTCCCAGACGAAGGCCGCCTTCGAGCGCCCGGATCAGCGCTTCCTGGTCGTGGCCAACAAGTTCCAGACCGGCTTCGATCAGCCCCTGTTGCACACCATGTACGTGGACAAGAAGCTCGGCGGCGTGAACGCCGTCCAGACGTTGTCGCGCCTGAACCGGACCCATCCGGCCAAGGACGAGACCATGGTGCTGGACTTCGCCAACGACGCCGACGAGATCCGGAAGGCGTTCGAGCCCTACTACGAGCGCACGATCCTCTCCGAAGGGACGGATCCCGAGCTTCTGGTGCAGCTCCAGTACCGGATCGAGGACTACCATCTCTTCGGCGCGGAGGAGATGGACGCCTTCGCCACGGCGTACTTCGCGGCGGACGTGGACCAGGACGCGCTCTACGGGATCCTCAAGCCCGTCGTGGATCGGTTCGCCCAGCTCGACGAGGACGAGCAGCGGGCCTTCCGCTCGGACATGGGCGACTATGTCCGGCTCTATGCCTTCCTGTCGCAGCTCCTGACCTTCGCGGACGCCGAGCTGGAGCGCCTCTACCTGTTCGGCCGGTACCTGCGGCGGTATCTGCCGGCGAAGCAGGGGCAGTTGCCGAAGGAGATCCAGAGCCAGATCGACATGGACTCCTTCCGGCTGGACCAGACCTGGGAGGGCTCCATCGAGCTGCCCCGCGGGAGCGGGAAGCTGGACCCACGGGGCGAGAAGCCGCCCCATCCCGCCACCGAGGAGGAGGTCGATGCATTGTCGGCCATCATCCTGGAGCTGAACGACCGCTTCGGCGTCGGCCTGACCGACGAGGACCGCTTGTCGCTGGAGGTCCTGACGCGCCGCCTGGCCTCCGACGCCGCGCTCCAGGCCGCGGCGAGCACCAACACGCGCGACAACCTCCGGCTGACCTTCGAGGAGAAGGCCAAGGTGCTGTTCCAGGACATGGCCAAGTCGAACTTCAGCTTCTACAAGCGGGCCACGGACGACCAGGCCTTCGGCAAGCTGCTGTTCGACCTGCTGTTCGAGGAGTTCCTGGAGGGGAAGGAGTAGGGGCATGGCCGTGAGTCGGCAGGGCATCGGATGAACGCCTACGTGGCCGTGACCGACCCGGACTGGTTCGACCACCTGTCGGGGCTTCATGCCCAACAGCCGGTGCCCGAGGTCAACTTCTGGATGCCCAAGCCCTGGGGCGGCCGATTCGGGGTGCTGGCCGACGGGCAGCCGCTCCTGTTCAAGCTGAAGAGCCCGCGGAATGCGATCGCAGGGGGCGGCTTCTTCAAGCACTACACGGAGCTCCCGTTGTCCCTGGCCTGGGAGGCGTTCGGCGAACGGAACGGGGCGCCGGATCGGGTGAGCGTCTGGCGCCGGATCACGCGCCTGCGTCGCGAGGAGCCGCGCCCGGGAGACGATCCCGTCATCGGCTGCATCCTCCTGGTCGAGCCGTTCTTCTGGCCCGGGGAGTTGTGGATCCACGACCCACCGGGCTGGCAGCGCAACATCCAGCGCGGCCGTGGCTACGACCTGCGAACGGGTGAGGGTGCCGGACTGTGGGAGTTGGTACGTGATCGGCTCGAGCGGAGCCGCGCCGCTCGGGCCGGCGAAACCGGGGAGGGCCCCGCGACAGGTGCCATCCCCGGGGGCTACGGCGATCCGCTGTTCCAGCCTCGGAGGATGGGGCAGGGGACCTTCAGGGCGGTGGTCACCGACCTGTATCATCGTCGTTGTGCCATCACGGGCGAACGGGCGCTGCCCGCCCTGGACGCCGCCCACATCCGGCCCTTCTCGGAGGTCCGGGAGCACTCGGTGACGAACGGGCTCCTGCTCCGTTCGGATGTCCATCGCCTCTTCGACGCGGGGTACGTGACGGTCACGCCCGAGTATCGGGTCGAGGCCAGCCGCGCCATGCGCGACGACTTCAACGACGGCGACAACTACCTGAAGCTCCACGGTCGAGCCGTCTGGACGCCGGATTCGGAGGGGCAGCGTCCGGATCCGGAGGCGCTTCGCTGGCACAACGAGCGGATCTATCGCGGGTAGGGCGCGACCTAGCCTTCCACCACTTCCAGCATCTCCCTGCGCACCTCCTGCCACGGCCGGCCGAGGTCCACCGTCCGTGCCTGGATCCGGAAACCCTGGATCGAGACGTCGATGCGGAAGGACTCGCCGACGGCAGCGTAGAGCAGGATACCGTCGTGGCGGGGGCCGACCGGCCGGGCCCCCTGGCGGTTCTGCAGGTAGGCGAAGAGCTGATAGAGGTTGCCGGAGCGCACGCGAGCGCGACCGTGGTCGGACGTCAGGGGCGTCTGGTAGTACTTCGCGTCCAGGATCGTCCGGCGTTCGGGCCCTTCCAGGACGATGTCCGGCACCATGCCTGGAATCCGGGCGCCGTCCCGCTCGAGGCTCGCCGTCAGGTCGTGCCAGCCCATGCGGCCCTGACCGGTCACTCGATATTCACTCAGTTCCCGCCGGTAGAACTCCGTCGCGAACTCCTCGAAAAGCCGCCACATCCGTTCCTCGTCGCGGCGGAAGTCGGCGAAGCTGATGTCGCCCGGTCGCTGGCCGACCAGAACGGAGTCGTAGGCCAGTTCGCAGAGCGGGAGCAGGAATCGGTACAGGCGCTGATTCCGGTCGAGCTGCACCTGCCGGAAGTGCTTTCTCCGGAGCGGAAGGATGGTCACCCCGTCGAGTTTCTGGTGGGCCAGGGCCACGTCCCGCCGGACATCCGCATCCAGCTCCCGGCTCCGCAGCAGCAGGTCGAGCGTGGAGCGGAGGATCCGATTGGTCAGGATGTCGTGGGAGTACTCCTCGTAGGTGCAGATCGTCCGGCCCCGCGCCCGGACTGCGCGTGTGGCCATGGCCCCCACCTCGAGCTTGCCCCGGATGCCGGCCAGTTCCTCGGTGGTCTCGCGGTAGCCCCGGTCGATCCCCCGCCGGACCAGGCGGAACGTGCCCTCGGCCAGGACCTTCCCGATGAGGTCGTGCACCTGGTCCATCCGCTCGAGGCTCGACGCCTCCACCAGGTCGCGCTCGCCCAGGTGCCCCCAGGCGTAGCAGAGGAGGTAGTAGACGTTCTGGATTGGGATCACGCTCACCGCAGCAGCCGATTCACGTGCTCCTCCGCCGTCCCGGGTTGATCGAACCAGTACTCCCGGAGTAGCGGCTCGACCTCCGCCCGGATCACGCCCTCGTACCACGACTCGTCGAGGTTCTCTTCCTGGCCGGTCGGCACGAAATAGCTGTGCCCGACCTCGAAGCCCGGTCCGAGATTCCGACGGTCTTCCCGGATGGCGGCGTTCACCTCCCCCATCCGGGTCCGGATGTGATCGACGAGGTCGCCGGCGACACCGGCTTCGATCAGGTGGCTGCGGAACCGGTCGGAGTCGAACGCCGGGCCGAGGCCGACGAAGCCGAACCGGCGGCGCAGGGCATAGTCGACCATGGCCAGCGACCGATCGGCCGTATTCATGAGTCCGACGACATAGACGTTGTCGGGCACGGAGAACCGCGCCTCGGCGGAATACGTGAGGGGAATGGCATGGGCGTCCCCCCGCTTGTCGCCCTCGATCAGCATCATCAGTTCGCCGAAGATCCGGCTCAGGTTGCCCCGGTTGATCTCGTCGATGATGAAGACGAAGCGCTCTTCCGGCTCCTGGCGGGCGCGCTCGCAGAACGTGTGGAAGACGCCGTTGCGGAGAACGAAACCGCCTTCGGCGTTGGGCCGCCAACCCTGGACGAAGTCCTCGTAGCTGTACGACTGGTGGAACTGGACCATCTCCACCCTGTCCGGGGCACGGCGACCCAGCAGGGCGTAGGCGAGCCTCCGGGCCATGAAGGTCTTCCCGACGCCCGGAGGCCCCTGGAGGATGATGTTCTTCTTGCGGCCGAGCGCGTCGAGGATCGCCGAGAAGTCGTCGCTGGCGAGGAAGAGATCCCGCCTGGCGTCGGCGAGGGTGTAGGGGGCCGGGCCGGAGGTGGGTTCGGCCTCGTAGCCTGCCTCGCCCATCATCTTCTGAAGGGCCCATTTGCAGAACCGCGGGTACTTCCGGAACTCGGTGAGCGTCTTCGCCGCGATGCCCGAGTCGTGGGGAATCGGCCACTCCCCGGTGTCCCGCCACTCGACCGGCCGGACGTGCTGGTATTCAGGGCGTTCCGGCTCGTAGGTATAGTCTCCGGTGATCCGGCCCCACCCCAGCAAGGCGTGTGTCCCCTGCTTGGCGATCACCAGGTCGCCGGGCTTCATCTCGTTCGCGAACTGCCAGACGGCCAGGGAGTCGTTGGTGGGACGTTCGCGACCCTCCTCCTCCGCGATCAGATCCTGCATCTCGTCCCGGCTTTCGTAGTCCGTGAGGTCGCCGAGATAGTCCCATCCGAGCGCGATCAGATCGTTGTCCAGGAAATCCCTCCACAGGCGTGCGCCCTCGCCGGGGCTGACGAGCCAGATCCTGGCCTCCTGGAAGTTGGCCTCGAGCCATGCCTCCGCCTCGTCCTCATCGCCCCAATCGGTCGGCTCGGCGGACTTCGACGGCTTGGGCCGCTCACGCCACACATCGACGAGGGGCTCGCGGTAGAAATCGAGCACCTCCGCGTCCTGGTATTCCTCCACAACCCGTTTCCGCACATCGAGGAGCGCCCGATCGAGAGCGACGCGATCGGTGTAGACCACGGCGTCCACGTCCTCGCCCCACCTTTTTCGGAACGTCCGGACGATCTTTATCTTGTGCGAGGTCGTGGCGATGCGCTCGAAGTGGTCGGGAAAGAGCAGGTACAGAAGGATGTGAGGAAGCTGACGCTTCGAGGCATCGTCCTGTGTCTGGATCCATGTGGCCATGTCCCAGGGGTCTGCGAGGAGTTGCTCGCGCCGACCGTCTTCGAGCTTCATCCAGGCCCGCATCATGGTGATGAAGAAGAGGAACTCCTTCCACTTCAGGACGTTGAAGGCCGCGCCGGTGTGGGAGATTCCAGCCCCGAGGATGTCGCCGAGGTCGGGGTGATCTTCAGGCAACGAGTCACCCGACCACTCCCAGACCATGCGGATCTGCTCACGCTTGGTGGTGGCGTTCATGGCCGACTTCGATACGATCAGGTACATCACCCAGAACATCTCGGCAGCGAGCTTCTTGGCCGCGTCAGGGGCGGGCCCGAGTTGCTGTTCGAGCTTTCCGAAGAAGGTCCCCTCTCCCTCGTCCAGGTTCCGGACGAAGTACCGGTCCAACGCGTCGAGATTGTCCTGGGTCCAGAGCCGCTCGTCGGACAGCACCGAGCCGTCTCCCAGAAGGCAGGTGCGTTTCCAGCGGTCGGCGGCGTCGAGGATCTTTTCTGCGCCTGGAAAGCGGGTCATGGCCTGTTCCTGTAGTTGAGTCGTCTCACTCCGCCATCTCCCCCAGTCGGCACCACCCGTTGGCCAGTCGCATCTGCCCCACGGACCGGCATTCGGCCGCCAGCAATTCCGGGCTCCCGACCACCACGGCCAGGCACAGGGCACGCGACGTGGCCACGTTCAGGCGGTTCGGACTGAAGAGGAAGGACATGCCGCGGGGGGCTTCGTGGGCGGAGGAGGTGGCGGGGGAGAACAGCACCACCGGGGCCTGCTGCCCCTGGAACTTGTCCACGGTGCCCACGCGTGCGCCAACGGGCAGGGCCGATCGAAGAAGCGCCACCTGCGCGTTGTACGGAGCGATCACGAGGATGTCGTCGAGCCCGACCGCATGGGTGGCTCCGGAGGAGTCGGTCCAGGTGGCACCGCCGTCCAGGAGCGAGCGCACCAGGCCGCTCATGACTTCGGCCTCCTCGGGGCTCTCGCTCGTGTTTCCTTCGTGGGCCACCGGCACGAAGCGCAGGCCGGCCCCCGCGAAGGGCGCCGGCCCATCGACGCGCTGGCGGTCGAGGTCGGGCCGTGACGACAGCCGCCCCTCGTAGTAGAGCTCCGACGTGAAGGCGCAGAGGTCGGGGTGCAGGCGCCACGTCTCCTCGAGAAAGAGCCCGCGTTCGGCGCTCAGGGTGTGGTGCCCCACGAGGTGCTCCAACGCGGAAGCGCCCGCCCCGGGCGGGTGGACGCCCTGCGAGGGCTGCTCGAGCTGCTTCGGGTCGCCCAGCAACACGATGCTGTCGGCGGCCTGGCTCGCGGCGAGCACGTTGGCCAGCGAGAGCTGGCCGGCCTCGTCCACGAAGAGCACGTCCAGGCTCCGTTCCATCTGCGGGCGCGACCACAGCCAGACCGTGCCGGCACCCAGGTTGCAGTCGGCGTCGGGCCCGGCCAGGCGGGCTTCGGCATCGTCGTTCGACCCGCCTTCGATGCACGGATGCGAGTAGACGACGTCTTCGTCGGCCTTCTGGATGCCCCGGAGCTCCACCCCCTCGTCCGCGGCTGCGCGGCAGATCGCGGCAAGGAGGTTGACCACCACCTTGTGGCTCGGTCCGGTGATCCCGACCCGCTTCCCCCTGGCCAGGAGCGTGACGATCATCCGGGCACCCAGGTAGGTCTTGCCGCTTCCCGGCGGTCCCTGGATCGGCAGCACCGTGCCCGAAAGCGCCGCGGCCAGGCGACGTCCGGCCTCCAGGTTCGTCTCGCCGGATCGGCGAAGGGGGCTTCCGGGCTGCTGACCGGCGGCGGGCGCTCGGGCCAGCAGCAAGGAGGCTGCGGCCTGGTTCGCCATCGCCCCGAATCCATCCGAGATGACCTGGTCGACCGTCCGCGCGATGCTCTTTCTCAGCACCCCGTCGCGGACGCGGTCGAGGGGGATGAGCGAGGTCGGGTGCGGCACCTTCGACGCAAGGCCGCGTTTCAGGTCGATGGTTCCGGCCTCGTCGTCCACGTCCACGACCGTGCCGGCGGCCTTCTCCGTCCGCGGATCGTGGGGGGTGTCGTCGGTCCGGAACCCATGATCCTGGGGCGGAAAACCGTACCGGTGCACGAGCGAGCGTTTGATCCTATCCACTTCGCCCTGGTAGGTGAGTCCACCGAGGGCGGTTCGCTCCCGGGTGAGCTCCTCATCGTCGAGAGCCTGGAGCCGGTAGTACTCCCACCACATCGACTTCTCTTCCCGCTGGTGCCATCCCAGAAGATGGGCCAGGACCCACCGGGCGCCCTGCTCGGCCGTGCGCTCCGCCGGATCGTCCGGCACCCCTTCGAGAAGGGCGTCCAACCTCCGCTGCAGCTCGGCGTCCAGCTCCTTGGCAGCCTCGCTTGACTCGCTCTTCCGAGGCTCCGGGCGTTCGACCGGACCCTCCCGCGCGACCAGCTCGGCGCGCCGGGACTCCAGCCAGTCCCGGAGGCGCCGCGTGGACACGCAGTCGTCGCGGTTGTAGCCCTCGATCTCGGCCAGGAGGTCGCCGGCGCCTCCCGCTCCGTTTTCGACGCCTCCGAGCTGAAGCCACGCCTCGAAGTTGGCCAGGGCGGAGGATGCCGAGCGGAGGTCGATGTCCCTCTGGAAGCCGTAGAGCGGTTCGAGCTTCTTGATCGAGTAGCTCTCGACCGACGCCCGGAGTCCCTGGCGGACCACCCTGTACAGGTCCACGAACACGTCGGCGCGGAGCAGCTGGTCGAGTTCCTCCTCCCGGGTGGCGTAGCGCGCGGCGAGGCGCTTCAGGGCGGCTGGCTCGTAGGGGGCGTAGTGGTAGACGTGCATGCCCGGCGAAGCCTGCCTGCGGGCGGTCACCTCGTCGATGAACGCCTCGAAGGCTTTCCGCTCCTGGGCGGGGGTGAGGGCCCATCGTGTGGCGTAGGCGTCGTCCGTGTCCACCCAACCCAGCAGGTACTCGATCCCGTGGTCGTAGGCGTGCGGGTCGCCTTCGATGTCGAAGAACAGGTCGGCCTGCGTCGGCGCAGGCAGCGCCCACAGGCCGAAGCCGGGTCCGACGCCTTCGAACAGCTCGTGCAGCGGGCGACCGGCCTGGTCGCCTTCGACCTGGATGCGCGCCTGCTCCCGGATCCGCTCCAGGGCCGTGTCGCTCACGCCCTCAAGCGGCGGATCCATGGGAAGGGGCAGCCGGCCGAGTGCCGTCCGCGTCGCGACCTCGCGCTCTTCCAGCCGGTCGCGCTGCTTCCGCGTGATCCCTGCCACCAGCGACAGGTGGTCGTCGGCTCGCCACTGCTCTTTGCACCTGGGAGCCCACCGACACAGGCGGCAGTGGTCGCACGGCTCGGGATAGGTGTCGGGGAGGTCGTCACGGACCATCGCGGCCCCGAAGCGGGCTTTCACCGTCCGGTAGTAGGCGGCGAAGTCGGCCACGCGAAAGGTCTCGATCTGTCCCCCCGGCCCACCGAGGGCGAGGTGCATCGCCTCCGGTACCACACCTTGCACGGCGGCGAGCAGCTCCGAGTAGAAGCAGACCTGGAGGATGGCGCCCGCCTTCGCCTCCCGGGCGAACTTGGCGTCCACGACCTCGTAGGACCAACCACCGAGGTCGCTCGGGTGCTCGACCCGGCGAAGGAAGTCGGGGCGCCCCTGCCAGCGCCCGTCGTAGAGGACACCCTGGTAGATGATCTCGGTCCCACGCCGCATCAGGTCCAACGTGTGTGCCGCGGCGGTTTCGAGGCCCGGGTGCACATCCGACCGGTCGTCCTTCGCGGACGGCGGCGGTTGGGCCGGCTCCTCGACGGACAGACCCTCGGAGCGGTAGGCGTCGAGAATCTGCTGCTCGTGCGCCTCCCCGCGCTGGCGCAGCACGTCGGCGCCCGGATCCGGGTAGGGGGGAGGGCGGTCGAAGGCTCCCTTCAGTCGCCCCTTCTCCAGGGTCGCCAGGTGATGGCACGCGAGGAACGCGCTGACGTCGGAGGCGGAGTAGATCGTGCGGTCGCCGGATCGCTGCATGGGGGGCGGGGGCTGGGAGGAGGTGGCGACGCGCAGGATAGCCGGGGGGTGTGACACTATGCGTTCCGCCGGGCCGGGCGCCAGGGGATCGGGGGGTGGGCCAGAACCACTCGGAGCTGTCTTCTGGTCCTACGCGATGCCGCCCTGTCGTGGACCCGCGCCGGTGATCCTTGTCTGCTCGCCGGCGTGGGTCGAGCATCTCCGTGCTGCGGGCGGTCGGTGGGACCGCGATCAGGGCGCGCATTGCGGCGGGCGAACCCTCGCTCCGACTCAGACCGTGGTCATGGGAACTCCCGGCCGGCGCCCGCGACGAAGCCCCCGCGCAGCGTCGCCGCCTGTTGCTTCTGTCCTGCCCGTTGGGCCCCAACCTGCGACGGTCGGGTGCGGTCCCCGACCGACGTGGTCACGTCCGACCCAGTCCTCAACGGGGCCGTAGGATGGAACGGTCAAGTCCGCCCAAATCGCCCTCAAGCCGATGAACGGTCTGCTCGAGCTCTCTCGTGGAGCGTACAGGGTAGCCTGCCAACTCCTTGGGGGCTGACCAGGGTTGTTGCCGGGCTCGAAGTCGACTGACCTTCGCGGCGGCTCTGCCGGACCCGGCCCTCAACGCCGTCACTCGATCCTGGTCGGACCAGGCCGTGGGCCACCGGATTTCGTCCCACGCGTGAGCAAGCACCTGGAGCCGCCGCAGGGCCGCGCCGTAGGAACCCCCTGCCCAACTCCATCGGGCAAACCGGTCGGGCCTCTCCCTCTCGATGGCCAGACCGAGTTGGGCTAACGAAGACCGACGCCACTCGTTCTCTGCCGAGAACATCTCTCGCAATGCCCGCGGGATAGCCGGCGCCTCTCCCAGTGGGAGTTGTAGGGCCCTATGCCATTGGGTCAGCCAGCGAATCCCGCGTTCTCGCTCTCCGGTCGCGAGCCGAAGACTCACTGCATTCAGTGAGGCGTGCAGGAGCATCCCGGCGTCCCAGTCAGCGAGCCGCCGGACTTGCTCATCGGGAGAGATGTCAGCAGCCGGCATGGGCCTCACCCGCCACATCGGCACCACTGAGCCGGCGGAACTCGATACGTCGGTTGACCGCGCGCTTTCTGACCAGTTCGGACGGGGAGTCCTCGACCGAATCGATGGCCTCGAGAGGGCGTGACGGGCCGAAGCCCATGATTACGACTCGACAAGGAAGGATCCCGACAGAATCGATCATGATCTGAGCCGCCGCCGCCGCGCGCTCTCCACTGAGCATCCAGTTGCGGTCGATGCTGTCACTTCCCATGAAGGGCCGGTCATCCGTGTGACCGAGGATGGCGAGCAGGCTTCCCACCGTGATCGAATCCCGCATGGCTCTCCCGATTCGAATCAGTGTGTCGACCCCTTCCTGCGTGAGGTCGGGAGAGTTGGTCTGAAAGAACAAAGAGTCCCCCAGGGGCAAGACCTGGACGACTCCAGCATCCTCGGCATCGATGGTGTCACCCCCAGCTGTGGCAGGGGTCAGCGCGAGAGAGTCGACGACGATCTCGATTATTGTGGTGTCCTGTTCAAGGAGTTCGACGACGCTGTCCCATTCGGGATAGTCGACGCACCGAGCGGAGATGCGAACCGAGTCGACTCCGGCTCCCAGGTTGACCAGGAAGGTGCCTCCCACCGTTCTCGTATAACGCTGCAACGAAGGCGCCCGGACTTCACATCCGTCGATCGGCCCGTCTCGCATGGATATCACCGTTCCACCGAGATAGAGGTTCTGAGATCGGACAGACAGCGCCACCAGAGCGACGAGAAACGCGAGCGCCATCACGGTCAGGAAGTCGGTATACGCGATCCATCCGAGCGATTCATGCCCGCTCTCCGGGCGGCCTCGCCGCCTCACCGAGTTCCTTTGCGGGTGAAAGGAAGGCGGTTGGGATCGTAGAGTGGCATCGTGAGCAGCCTCATGAGCGGAGCCTTCTCGGCCCGCTCCAGCCAAGCCTCGAGGTGCGTGACCGTCCTGAGGGCCGCGACGGCGCGTCGAACACTGTTTTCGTGAGCGGAGACCCGCTGGCTCAAATCCTTCATTGCTCGAAGGATCTCCAGTCGCCCCTCGGCGGTACCCGTCGCCATGTCCGCGCTGAAGATCAGCGAGCGAATATCGCCGAGGGTGTCATGGACTCCGGCCAGCCCCTGGGCGGCCTGATCCAGCTCCTTGGACAGGCCCGTGATCGTATCGCGGAGGCTATCGGAATCGTCGGCGAGCCGGTCCAGAGCCGACTTCGCGGTCGCCTCCACCTGATCGAGTCGCGAAGAGAGCCCGCTGACGCGCTCCCCCAGGGCCCCAACCGCCTCCGTCTCGCGGGCCAGCGCCGTCGTGAGATCGTTCGTCGATCTCGAGGCCGCCGCCTGACTGGCTTCGAATGCCTCGACCTTCTTTGCCAGTCCCTGTGTCGCACTTTTCAGATCACCCATTCCGGACCGCAGCTCTCCTGTCACTTCCGCGCTATGCCTTCGCCACTCAGCGACGTAGGGTTCAAACGCCTCGCGCACGGTTCCAGGGATTTCCTCCGCCACACTTCCGAGCCTGTCGAGTCGCTGGTCCATTTGTTCGGCAGCGGTGCCGAGCTGCTCCAGTATCCCATCACCGCGTTCCGCGAGCCCATCGATCTTGGCTCGAAGCCGAGCAAGCTCGTCCACCGCGACCGCCGGAGCCAGAGCGTCGATGACCGAAACGGCTTCCACGAGAACCCGGACCGAGTTGTCGATGACCTGAGCGCTGTCGGAGAAACGCTCGATCGTGGTCTCCAGCCGATCGAGCGCGGGCGGTACGCGAAGTTCCGGTAGGCTGGCCAGTTCCTCGGCGATGCGGTCCAGGCTTCGGACGTGGTCTAGCCGTTGATCGACTAGTGTCCCGAATCGGTCGACGATTTCGTCGGTCATGCGCCGCACGTCTTGCTGCAATGCCCCCCAGAGCTCCACCTCGGAGCCTGCTTCAACAACATCGGGTCGATGGGCCAGGACCGGCCCGACGGCAAAGGTGAAGAAGTCTTCTGCATCGAGGGAAGCCTGCTCGAACGCCTCGAGGAGGAGGGTTCCGATGACCAGAAGAGTCCCCGAACTCGCGATCCCGCTCAGCGTCGACACGAGGGACCCTCCGAGGTGTCGGAGGAACTCCGGGTCGGCCAGATCGACGGTGGCACCGTCCGTCAGGCTGAACGCGAAGAAGAACACCGTCCCGAAGAGGCCCAGAAGTACCAACGCCGTGCGCCAAGCCGGCTGCGCTCCGATGCATTCCGCGACGGCTTGGCCGAAGCAGTAGTCGGCAGCTCGGAATTCGGAGCTAGAGTCCACCGCAAGCGCACGTATGGCTGTCAGAACCGGTTGTTGGTCTGCCTGGCCGCTCGCCGCCGCTGAAAGCAACCCCGATTTGTCAGGCTGTCGATCCCGCACCGCCTCGGCGAGGCTCTTCAAGTCCTCGAGTACGGCCTGGGCTGACGACAGGGAATGCGACAAACGGTACAGCGCACCGAGCGCGGGCATGGTCACGAAGACGATCACGTAGAAGACCGCCTCCGGCGAAGGCTTCAGAACGATGGAGGTGACCGCGATCATCAGGGTCAGGAACACGGCTGCAACCACGAGGGATGCCCTGCGGTTGCGGAGGTCGTCGATCCGGTTCTGAAACGCCCGGATCGACGTACTGGCTTGGTCTGGAGGGCTAATCATCCGCGACCCATCGCCCTTCGCCGGTCCGCACCACGGTCATCGGACGGGCCGCCTCCAGTGCTCGCGAGAAGCTCATGCCTCCGAGTTCCGGAAAGACAAGGGCCAGATCCGAATTACCACTGCCGGCCTCCGGATTAGGGAAGAGGAACCCCCGCCGCCCATCCTCGGAGAAGGCCACGAAGTCACCGACCTGCCGGACCTCGGCGAACGCCCTGCGGCTGGCGCCGGAGGGACCGGATTCGCCCCCGCCCAGCCAGTTCAAGCGGTGTCGGGTGATCCCCGCACGCTCGGAGTAGCTCCCTGCGCGGAGGGCGTCGAACAGGGCTCGCGCCCGGTGCGCGTCGAACTCTGCGGGCGTCTCCCTGCCGGGGTCTCGACTCGAGCCTTCCGCAAGCGGCTCCGAGGCCCCGCCCTGTGCTCCGTCGGGCGGAGCGATCGGGCTTTCGCTCGGGGTGCTTGGTCGGGCCGTGTCGGAAGTGCCTTCACTGGTCTCGCCGATGGCTGTCATCTCCGGCCGGGAGCCGTCTCGACCTGTGATTTCCGCGCCCGCACCCTCCAGAGGCTGACGGCTGCAGAGGGCCGCATCGATCCGGGCGTCCAGGTTCGAGAGAACCGTCTCCAGGTTCCGGACGTGTCCAGTGAGCGCCTCCAGTTGGGCTCTGACCTTGGGCGATTCCTGGCCGGGCAGGCGCGCGAACCCCTCTCGCAGCGACCGACCGACGCTTCGGATCACGAATAGGTGCCATGCCTCCAGCGCCACGAGGACGGCGATCAACCACACCAGCGGCCCGGCGGTATCCAAGGTCGAGCCTAATGGGAAAAGAGGTGGTTGTTACTCGTCACGTGCTCGAGCAGCACCTTCATCGCCGATACCACCAGGGGCTCACAAACGTCGGCGCTCGCACCGCGAGCCCAGGCGCTCTCGGGCCCGAACTGTCGGGCCGTGATGGCATCTCGGAGCCGCGAATCGAGTGCGGACTGGACGATCCCCAGGTCCTTTGCGATGCGTCGGGACAGGGGTGAACCCTGGAACGTGTGGACGAAGCTCATGAAATGATCCATGGTGGCCAGGTCGCGGGCAACCCGGGGTCGGGCGACTCGGCGACCTAGTTCGCCGTCGTCGATGGGCTCGAACGGTGGAACCGGAGAGCCATCCGGAGCGAAGAAGCCGACTTCGCCGACGAAGGTGCGCCGAACGCCCAGCTTTTCCGGGTCGCTGTATGTGGGTGCGAGAAGTCCCATCCCGACCTCGTGTTTCGCCTGTTCGCCCGACGTCGATACCTCTACGGCTACACCGTTGTCCGTCGAGATCCCGGCACCAGCGAGAAAGAACTGGCTCACCAGTGCCGACCCGGCGTTGGACTCAAGACCTTCGAGCCAGCGGTAGTAATCCGACCCTAGGCCACCGACATGCACGTAGTGCGTGTCGGCGCTGCCGGCCTCGGCTCGCCGAAGGAGGCCCATGAGGAAGGCGAGCCCGGAGAACAGATATGCAATGTGATGGACGAGGCGGGGGCCTCCGGCGTCAGGCGACTCGAGCAGGCCAGGCGCTAGGCTCGACGCGGTGCCGGTCGCTCTCGTCACCGCCCTCAGCAGCCCGTTGAATACCAACTCATTCTCCTTCATGTCTGTCTTGGACCATGAGACAGCCCCTCTGCGCGCTGGCCCGAGGTGGTCCGCCCTCATGGCCCGTGTCAGTGCGGCCCGCACGGACTCGTCGGTCGCGACCAGCCGGGACACCATTTCGCCGGCCCACCGAATAGAGGTCGAGGGCCCGCGACTTCCCTTCGTCCACAGAGCTATGTCGGAGGTGCTTCCGCCGATGTCCACGGCGGCGAGGTACGTCTCCACGCCACCCTGCAGGCCTTTTCCGTGAAGGAAATTCGCGAGGGCCGTCGCCTCGCTCATGGGCGGCTTCAGGTGGGTTGAGGCCGTAAGATGTTCCCATTTCGCCTTGAACGTATCGAAGCGAGGCTTCTCGAAGGCGGAGGGGTGCGCGACGCCGACGCTTTCCACCACCGCGCCGGCGTGTGCGGCCTCTGCCTGGATCAGTAGCATGAGTTGCGTCAAATAGCTGGTGAAGGCGCGTTCGTCCTCCGATCCTGGAATATGCCACTTGAGTCCCGACCGCAGTCCCCCAGGCAGGGGCGTGGTGCTCGTATCGGAGAAGTAGATCAAGCCCTGCGACGGGAGCCAGCCCCCCTCGGTATCGGAATCCGTCACGACATCCGGAGGGAAGCGAACGATACTCTTCAGTTCCTCGAACTTGTCTTCCTGTTCATCGGTGGTGGGCAGGAACACACGAGTGGGGCTCCAGCCGCTCTCACCGAGGAGGACCCGCGCCCGCGGGTGGATCGGCAACGGCCGTTTCGCGAGGTGATCACCGATGTCCGGCGAGGCGTGGAACACACGGGTGTGGGTGCTTCCGAAATCGACGGAGAGGTGCCATCTCCGGTTCCCGGGGTTCATCGGCGGGTCGAGCGGACGAGGAATCAACAGACCGACGTCGTCGCCCGCTCTCCCGATCCAGGCCCGGATCGGGCTGGAGGAGCGACCCCACACCATCCGTCCCGAGCGACTTCGAGTCCGAGCATTGCTTCCGCCCGCGGGCTCGAGGTCGAGGTCGCCTTCTACGTCACGGAGGTGATCGATGTGGTAGAGATAACAGTCCCAGTCGTCCGACTGGAAGTCGGGCCAGACGGCCAGCGCCGGCGTAACGTCGACCGATCGGACGAGATCACGATCGTAGCTCTTGCGAATCTGTACCGAGTAGCCCGAGGGCAGGTCGAGCGTCAGAGTGAACTCATGGCTGTCGGACCCGGACCGTTCGATGCGTGCACTTTCGAGCAGCGTGGAGGGATCCAGATACTCGAGGATCTCAGCGGCCAGAGGGAACAGAAAGCCATCCTCGCCGGTTTCCGGAAGCAACGCGCCTCCCCCGGGCCGGCCTCCGATCACTCGAATCAGTCGAGATGCGACGTATCTTCCCGGGTCGATCAGCGCGTCGAGGGCGTCGGCGGGAAGGGGACTCGTGAGCCGGCCGTTCTCCACCCGCTGGCTCAGGCCCCGGGGGAGGCGCAGGGGGCCGTTGTAGGGGCGTCCGTCCTTGAGGATCAACCCCCGGGTTCCGGGGTTGATGGTGAGCTCGTCGCTCAGCCTCAGATCGTTGGTGGGGAGGTCCCGTGACGGGCGGATCGTCTTGAACACCGCAAGGGCCGAGGTGGGGTGATCCGGACCGTGGGCGTCGAGCCGCCCATGGTCGAATCCCGAGTGCGGGTTCGACTGGCTCGCCGGCTGGAGCCGCTCCAGAGCTTCCACTGCCTCTCTGGACCAGGTGCGGAGGAGTCCAATGATCTCGGCGTCGTCGGGCACGTAACCGGAGAGCGGTCGATCCGTGGCCGAGATGTTCTCGATCGTGTGGTCGATCCACGCGCTCATCAGTTCGATCGAGACGGCGTCCCGCCCGTCGAAGTGACGCACGGGATCGACGAGCCGCCCCCCTCTCTGGAAGGGAATCGTCGGCGGGACCGGACGGATGCCCGTGAACACGGCCGTGAGTGGCGAGATCCCGCCGATGACTGAGTTCCCGACCCACAGCAGGGCGATCTCCGTCCACTTCCAATCTGGAGCCAGGCGGGCGAGCGCAGCCGGGAACTCTTCATTGCGACCATTCAGATTCAACGGACTGACCGCGACTTCCACACGCAGGTGCTGCTGAAGCGCGATACATCCGAGTAGGCCTCGCCATTCGTTGAGGATGTCGTCGTGGGCGGGATGCTTCGGGTTCGTCAGCGCCTGCGCGAACAGGAGAGGGCGCGCCCACGGACTTGGGATGCTCTTGAGGCGCTCAGCCGGTGTATCCTGTCCTTGGACGATCAGAGCGTTCGCATACTCCTGCAGTACCGGGAGGCCGCCCGGATGCGGAGCCCAATCGTCGCCGACAGGCGCCGGTCGCTGTGGTGTCAACTCGGGGAGAAACGCGAGGCTCATGGTGTCCATTTCCAGCTCGGGTACTCGATGGAACAAAAGGCGAGGCTCGCCCGGCTCAAGACATCGAGGTAGCGGGCCATTGCTGCGGGCCTTCGGGCAGGCTTGGCGCGGTCGAGCTCGGTGTGGAAGCGATGGTAGGCATGAGGCCTTCTTTCAGGCTCCTCCAACAGGCCCGAGAGCGCCTCCTCCCCGACCCGTTCCGGTATGTTGAGGAGGATCTTCGGGGCGCTCGCCGAAACCTGGCGAAACCACTCCAGGTACCGCAGGCCGAAGTCCCGGAGGACCACCAACTCATCTTCGCGGCCGCGCAGCGTGCCTCCACCCTGCGACACCTTGGAATACCACGGCCATCCTTCCTGCCCGCCGCTTTCGAACATCTCGTGGAGGAAGTGGCAGTGCATCAGCATTGCCGCCGTGAAGCTCGCCAGTCGCCTTCGTAAGCCCAGGGAAGCCTCACCGGGAAAGCCGTCCCACGGGATCCCTCGAGATCCGCTCGTCAGGACCTGCGCTTCTTCAGCCGCGGCGATCTCGGGAGCCTGGAAGAAGTGAAGCGCTGCCGTGGCGGCCCCGAGCTCAACGTAGTGCGGCCGGTTTCGTTGGTTGGTGCCACCAGGGTTGTTGTGATCCGCGGTCCCGAGTCGGTTGGGGGCGCCCATGAAGTACACGGCGTCGAACCCCACGTGCGTTTCTCCGTAGTGGTAGAGAGCGGCGCGGGTCGCCAAGGGGTGAAGTGCACTGTCTGGCGCGGCTTCGTCGGCCGGGGGGAAGGAGAAGTACGGACCGATCAGAAGTGATCCCAACGCGACCCGCTCGCGCACCGACGGAAGAAGCTCGGTCACCAGGGCCGGGACGGCTGGAATGCCAGACGCCCCAGTGCCCCCGAAGATCGATCCGGCCACGAGCAGGCGGGCTCGCCGAGATTGGGCTTCCGCCCGAAGCTGGAAGAAGAAACGGTCGATCGCGTCGAGGTCGGCCACGTCGGCCGAGTCCTGCGCTTCGGCGACACGGGCGATTGCCGCTCGAATCGTCCGATAGAGATCGAGCGAGCCGACGTGGGCACGACCGACATACCCGACCTCGAAGGTCCGGCTCAGGTCCTCCTCATCGTACAATAGGTCTGCGAGTGCTCGCTGGTCGTCGGGAAGGCCGTCGTAGGCCAATAGGGTCTTGAACGGCTTGCGTCGGTTGGGATACTCCCAAAAAAGCGTCGATGGCCCCTGTCGGTTGATGTCCGGACCAAAGAACACCCCGTCCCTTCCGTTGCCAGCACTCGCCGTGTCGAAGACGGCGTTAAGGTCCAAGTACTTCACCAGCTGATCGCGGGTGACGCTGACGTTGCCGTTCGCCCCGTCCGGGTCGATCAGCAGCACGTACAGCGACTGCCGCTGGCAGCCCGCGGCGTATAGGTAGGTGAGCGCTTCCACGACGCGCGCGCCGGTCCCGCCAAAGGCGATGAGGAAATCGGTGGTCATGGCGTATTGCCGTCCGCTCTGGTCAAGGAAGGAGAGATCGGGCTCCGCCCCAATGGCGATGGTGGGGAGCGTACCGAATGGTGGTGCCCCAGGCCAGACCGAACGACGGCACGACTGCCAAGAGCGCTCCGGCTCCTTTGAGGGAGAGGCACAGCTCCAGAATCCGCTCCGTGGGGCTGAGCGGAACGAACGAGGCAATACCCGCCGTCACGACAAGATGTACGGCCGCGAGCACGACCGCGACCAGCATCCCCACGAGACCCCGGCGCAATACGCGGTCCCGATAGGAGGAGTTCGCTTCCGCGGGTCGAATGAGGACGTACTTCCTGGCCAGGAGCCCCCAGACTATCCCCAGAACCGCTCCCCCCACGGCATTCACGCCGAGGCGGGTCACGAACCAAGAGTCGACGGTCTCAAAGAGAACGCCGGAGAAGGTCGGGGAGGCGGAGAGCGTCGCCAATGCCGCAGCAGAGGCGAAGCAGCTCAAAAGAATCACTGAGAATGTCACCCGCATGGCTACGTCCTATCGGTATTGAATCGTGAGGCCGATCTGCTCTCGCGGAACCTCGCGAGCGAAGTCCGCTTGAATGAGGTGGTCCAACAGCCAAGCGAACCGATAGGTGCGCGAAACCTCGTCCGGAGATACGTCAGAGTTGGTCGAAAGACTGCGGAGATCCTCGCGGAGCGGGCCAGGAGTGGCTGTCAGGCCAAGCGCGATGTATGCGTATCGACTGGACGTGAGGGTGCCGACGGTTCCCTTCACGACCACGGAGGACGAGGTCCCCTCGGCGTGGATGGAGTCCGACGAGAACTCGGTGCCGACGGGCGCTTCGGTAGGCGGGCTGAATCCCTCCGATCCCGGTTCCCAGGCGCGGAACGTACTCGCAACCGACGCCGCCACGAATTCGAGCGCGGTCGACGGAGGCAGGGCGCATCGCCACTCCGCGACCGGGAGGTGCTCGCTGTCGATCCTCCTCGCCACGGATGGGGGAAGTAGGATCCAAAGCGGATCCTCCTGTTCCGACTGTCGGTCGATGAGCGGGAACAGGCGACAGGAGGGTGAAGCACCACCGAAGCGTGCGAAGGCCACGTGGCCCAGGCTGGCCCTGGAGAGCATGGAGAAAAGGAAGTCGGAATCCGCCTGGTCCCGCGTGACCCAGATCAGGTAGAAGGGGCGATCGGGAACGGAGACGCCCGGGATCCACGCACTGGCCTGCTCGGACCAGGCCCGACCCGCGAAACCTCCTCGAAAAGCCATGACCGACACCGTGTGGCCTGTTCGGATCAGTTCTTGTAATACTGCGACGGATGGGCCCGGCGTTCCCAGCGATCGAGCAGATTGAACGCCGTCCGTGAGATAGAGTATCGGACGTGGGTCGGACGATGTCCGCGCCAGGTCGAAGAGGCAATAGTCGGGGTTGTTCAGCCCTATATACGCGTTCTCGTCGTGGAGGCCGCGACCCGCCGGCCGGATACGGAAGAGCCCGCCCGCGGGGGGGGGCGCCTCGGTAACGCCGAACATGACGACCTGGGTCAACCCCAGCCCCGTCGCAACGGCGTCAAGGACGATGTCGAACTCCCGAAACGCCTCCCCCTCCGTAAACCCCGCCATTGACTGCGTACCATCGACGAACAGGATAGCCCGTCCGTCATAGGCGTCCAACGCGGGCGCCGTGCATGCGGGGAGCTGCGTGCTATCGCGCGGAGGGGTGAACATGGGCGTCGGAGGCGTTTCGGCGGGTTGCGCGGCTAGCTGCAGGGAAGCGCGGCGCACCGTGTCGCCTTCGGAGCATGAAGCCGCCGCCCATAGAACAGCGAGGAGCTGGGCCGCCGTTCGGCTGTCTCCTCCCCGGCCACGCCTGGACGATCTCACACGCGAGGCTCGTCGCACCGGTTCCACCCCCTGTTCTCGGTTGTCTGGTCGAACGACCGCAGCTTACCTGATGAATCAGCGACCGAATGTACGGTAAGGGCTGGCTCTGCCGCCAGTTCGAGGCCAGCGCTAAAGATCCCGAGGGGTTGGTCGATGCTTGGGTATGCACACCCTTCTTGTCGAGTGCATCTTCGCACTCGGAACCGTCGTCGCGGCGGTCGTCGTGTTCCTGCTTGTGGTGGCCTTGCCACGCCCCAAGGCGCGCCCGTGGCGCGCAGAGAGGGGGGGCTGGAGGCACGGTTCGGGCGCTCGGGGCCAGGTCCGTCGGGCGGGGCGGCTTCGTTCGTCCTATGGCTCCGCCTTTGCCAGGCTTCGGGCCACCGATGAGTTGCCGGCTGCCAACCGAGGTCCGGACCAGGCATCGACAATGCCGGCCGCGCAACTCGGTCGTCGACCGACAACCTGGGAATGGGATCGACTGGACCGTCCTCCGATACCCCGCCGGGTGCAGCCAGCACGGCGTTAGGCCCTGGCCGCCGGTACATCCTGGGCTGAGCTTTACAGAACGTGCGAGGCTGATGCTTTACAGTTCTCCAAGTAGCCTGGGGGCTCCCTCAACCGGGAGTGCCCGATGCCCTGGAGGACCTCCACCGTGGACACCGAACGCGCTCGCTTCGTGTTCGAAGCAGAGCTCTCCGACCTGTCGCACGCCGAGCTCTGCCGGCGTCACAACATCAGCCGGCCGACCGGCTAGCTGTGGCTTGAACGCTATGAGGCCGAGGGCCTCGAAGGCCTGACGGACCGCTCCCATCGGCCGAAGTCGTGCGCCCATGCCACGGCTCCTGAGGTCGTGGCCCGGATCCTCCAGATTCGCGACCAGCGTGGCTGGGGAGCTCGCAAGATCTGGAAGAAGCTCGTGGACGATCCGACGATCGAGGTCGCCCCCTGCGTCGATACCATCAATCGGATCCTACGACGTGAGGGTCGGATCGAACCGGGCAAACCGCAGCGACGACGGGAGCACGCGGGTCCGCCTCTGCCGATCCTCCCGGAGCCCAACAGCACCTGGACTGCCGACTTCAAGGGTGAGTTCCGCGCCCAGGACGGCAGGCTCTGCTTTCCGCTCACCATCCAGGACGGCTTCTCCCGCTTCCTCCTCGAGTGCCGCGCCCTGCTGTCCACCGAAGTCCAAGCCACCATGCGCCGTTTCCGGCATCTCTTCCGCGAGTTCGGCCTGCCTCAGCGCATCCGCACCGACAACGGTCCACCGTTCGCTTCTACCGCCATTGCCGGCCTCTCTCAGCTCTCGATCTGGTGGATCTCACCCGGCATCATTCCCGAACTGATCGAGCCGGGTAAACCGCAACAGAACGGACGCCACGAGCGGATGCACCGGACCCTGAATAAGGAGACCACTCGACCCGCTCGTGCCAACCTCCGCGCGCAACAGTCGCGCTTCAACGACTTCCGTCGAGTCCATAACTACGAGCGCCCCCACGAAGCGCTGAACCTGGAGCCGCCCCAGAACTCTGAAGCGAGGGCGCCGGCCATCGTCGCGGTGCGGGGCCGTCAGGCAGGGCTGACAGCTTGGGAGGCCAATAGCGGTCGCTGAGAAACACATCCATCGAGCCACGCCTAGTTGATCAGGGCGGCGTAGGCTCGGTCCCAATCGCCCTGGTACGGACCGAGGCCTCGGGAACGGATCA
This sequence comes from Longimicrobiales bacterium, assembly GCA_040216925.1. Taxonomy (GTDB): domain Bacteria; phylum Gemmatimonadota; class Gemmatimonadetes; order Longimicrobiales; family Gaopeijiaceae; genus JAJCZZ01. Next base: position 1,061 of record JAVJOF010000019.1, on the reverse strand, counting down.
AGGTCCAGACATAGAGGAAGGACGACCAAGAAGCCGTGCGTTCCACTATGAGGCGTACGTAGAACTGACAGTCTGGCGGGTATAGCGCCTCAGGGACAGCACGCAGGGCACTTACGGCCGTGTCGAACTCTAGATGGGCAGCCGGGACCAGGCGCCCATCGCCGGGGATGTCGATCGCATCAGGGAGGGCGCTCCGGAGCAGCGAGAGAGAGGATCCCGAGAGAAGCCCTGCTGCGTCCTCGGAGACAGCCAAACGCAGCCTCGTGGGCCTTTCCAGCACCGCGAGAATCAACGGAGCGGCGCGCGGAGCCAACTCGGGCTCCGCCACCAAGCAAGAATTGATCGGAACCAGGGACGGATCGGGCTCCGCTGTTGCAGCTCCGTGGGCCCCTGAAGCAGGTGTCGGCACCGCGGCTTGGTCGGCGGGGTCTCGCAGTGCTCCGACTGACACGAAAGAAATGAGCAGTACGAAGACCAGGAGTTCGGTCATCGAGTCCTGCAGGATACGCCTATCCCGTTCCGCCTCGCGCTCTCGCAGCGTCAACTGGGATCCTCCGATGAAACCTGCGATGGACTATGGTCCGAACCCACGATCGCGTTTCTCTGTTGGGGGTAGAGGGAGGTCCACCAGTACCTTGAGCCCGGCCAAGGCCTTCGCGAGATCCCGGCGGACGTCGAACAAGTCCCCGCGCGACAGTCGCCCGTGATTTGACTCCGAAAGCCAATGATGCAGGTCCTGGATCCGCTGGTCTATATCTCTTGTGATATCGGCAAGTTCAACGTCGCAAGCCGGGACGTCTCCGGTCAGTGTTTCGGTCGGGGCCGGGTGCCGCCCCCCAGACCGGTTCACCGTTACCGGATCTATGTCGGACGGCGACGAGGCAGAAGAGATGGAGGGCGGTGCCGGAGGAGGGACGGCGTCTAGCAGGTCGCTGAAAAAGCTCACACTGATGTCGTTCGGGCTTCGATTTGATCTGTTGAGTGCTGCTAGGATGTGCTGGTCGTGGTGCCCTTGGCCCCTCTCGGCGTCGTGCTGACCGCCGATCGGGGCCTGCTCGGAG
>JAVJOF010000017.1:0-227462 GCA_040216925.1 Longimicrobiales bacterium | reverse complement strand
GGCGCAGGGGGGTCGCGGACTCATACGTCGTCTCTCCTCGCTCGGACCACGACCTGCGGTCGCGGTGCCCGCTCTGCTACGACTCGTCGTCGATCCTCGTCTGAGCACTCGCGAGACCCCTGCGCGCGGTGCACTCCCCTTCTTCAGCGACCTGCTAGAGTGGTCCAAGGCCGGGGCGCTGCGCTACCAGGTAGGCGGCGAAGTCCGGCGACACCATGGGTCGGGTGTGGGGCCACATCCGCTCCAGGAAGCGGCTTTCCAGGAAGTTCGCCCAGCCCAGTCGTTCCAGGGCGTCGACGTCCAGGAGCTTCTGCTCGACCTGGAGGTACGCCGTCTCGTAGAGGCGGATGTTCGCCAGGGCATAGGATCGCAGCACGTAGACGTCCGAGGCGTCCAGCTCCGCCCATGCCGCCGAGTCGCCCTCGGCGGCGATCAGGACCAGGTCGTTGAGGGCCCGGTCGCTCGCCCGATCCATCCAGTTCTCCGCGATGGCGACGCCCAGCTCCTGATAGGCGGCGGCCTGGGCCGCGATCCGGGCCTGACGCAACTCGAGCCCCACGAACACGAGCGATGCCACCACGCCGAGGAGGGCCACGGCCTCGCCGACGTCCCGCATCGAGCGTCGCGGCATCGAGCTCCCCGGTCGGTGTGTTCGGGTCGGGGCTAGTTGTTCAGCGCGCCCTCGGCGATCCAGGTCCGGATCGTCTCGATCTCCTCCGGCGGAACCGGATCGCCCTCTTCCGGCATGTCGCCATTCTCCATCATCTCCACGAGCAGGCTCTCGTCCGGGTTGCCGGGCTCGATGACGGCGCCGTACTCCGACCCTGCGATCAGCCCCTCGTACGTGGTCATGTCGAAGCTCAGCTCGGTGCGCTTCTCGCCCTCCCACATCCCGCCGTGGCATGAGACGCAGCGGTTGTCGAGGATCGGCTTCACGTCGGTGGCGTAGCTCACCGCCGCGGGGGTCGCCTCGGCCGGCGCGACGGCGGCGGACGATGCGGGCACACTGCCCTGGAGCACGAGGCCGATACCGAGCGGAAGGGCCAGGGTCATGAGCGTGTCGAACTTGATCCGCGGTCCAGTCAAAGCGTCGATCCTCCGGCGGGAGAGTCCGCCTCCAGGGAAAGCGATGGGTCGCCCCGTGGACGGACGGGGCGAACGGAATGTCGGGGGTCCGGGGCTCCGCGGCCAGACAGGGCGGCGTCGATCCAATCCATCACGGCGGCCATGTCCAGATCGAGGCGGTGCCCCTGGGCGGGCAGGACCTCCACCTCGACATCTACACCGACCTGCCCCAGAACGCTCCGCGTCTGCCGGGCGCCGTCGAGCCAGTTGCCGTCGTGCTCGCCGACGAAGAGCCGGATCGGAAGGCCCCGGAGCCGGGACGCCTCCTCCAGGGTGCCCACGAAGCGGCCCGGCATGCCCACGAGCGCGCCGAACCGTCCCGGCGCGCCGGCGGCGGCGAAGAAGGCACCCAGGCCTCCGTTGGACACGCCGACCAGGGCCACCCGGGTGGTGTCGATGCCCCGCCCGGCCATCCAGTCGAACACGGCGGGTACCACCGCGCCCGCCGACGTCTCCAGGTACGAGGCATCGCCTTCGAGGGCCACGACCCAGTATCCCCGGCGGGCCGGATGGATGGCGAAGCGTTCCAGCGCGCGCAGCACGAGGTCCGTGGTCCCGACGCCTCCGGGGAGCACCAGCAGCGCGGGTCGGGGGGCGGCGCCCACGCCGGGAGCCGGGCGCAGGACGGCCAGACGGGTCCCGACCCCCGGCGCTTCGAGGTCGTACCAGCGCGGCCCGTCCTGCGCGGCCATGCCCGTCGGTGCGGCCAGGAGCGACAGGGCCGCCACCGCTCCTGCGGTCCGTCGCGCCCGGGCAGGGGTCCGGCCGCGAGGGGGCGGCCCGGGTCGCCCGAGCCGGTGCGCCCCGATCAGCGCACGGTGAACGTGACGGTGTCCACCACCCACGGCTGGAGCGGCACGTGGATCCCGTCGGCCACCACGGTGATCAGGCGGTGCTCGCCGGCGGCCACCCCTTCGAACGTGTACTCCGCCGACCCGTCGCCCAGGTGGATGATGCTTCCCGGAACCGTGGGAACCGGGGTGCCGGGCTCGTTCAGGTCGGCGTCCAGCAAAATGTGGTGATGGCCGGTGCCGTCCACGACCTCGCCGGCGGGGCGGATCTCCACGCCCTGGACGGCGAGCCGCACCGTCACGTTCGGCCCGTCGACCACCGCCCCGTCCGCGGGCTCGGTGATCGAGACCACCATGGGTGCGGGGGCAGCGGCGGCGGCGGGCGCTTCGGCCTCCGGCATCTCCTCCGGGGCGTCACCGCCGCAGGCCGCGACGGCGGCCAGGAGGATCAGGGACAGGGGGCCGACGGCACTCGTACGGGACAGGCTCATGGTGCGACTCCGGGCAGCGGTAGAGAGCGACGTGGACAATGGACCCCGGTGGCTGCCGCCGGTTCCTGTGGGCGTTCCCGGGGGAGGCTTGCGTGCGGAGGAGGGCGCGCCTACCGATGAAGCCTCCCCCAGGGGTCGCTTCTTCCCGGCCTCCCATGCAAGCCCCGCCGTCGGCTTTTCCGCTCCCGTCCGGCCTCGACCTCCGTCCGACTCCCGAGTTGGACGAGGTGCTCCGCATTGCCGCGTGGATCAACGAACTCGCCCGCGGCGACGTGAACGTCGACTACACCGCGCTCTTCCTGGGCCTCCTGTGGAGCACCACGCCGGAGGGCGCCCACCTGATGTCCGGCGTCGAAGAGGACGCCGTGGACGTGGGCGGCATCCTGAAGCGCATCGGGCTGTCTCCCGAGGCCCGCGAGGAGGTGCTCGGCCGTGTCGCGTCGGGCGAGCCCTTCGAGCTCCGGAAGGACCCTCTGAGCGCGTCGGCGCGGGAGGTGCTCCGTCGCGCCGCCATCGTCGCCCGGGAGGTCGGCGCCCCGGAGTCGGAGTCCGCGGCCTCGAAAGGCGGCGACGACCTCACGGAGGTGGCGCCCCTACACGTCCTGGCCGTCTACTTCTTCCGGAATCCCGCGAACCACGACGCGCAGCTCCACCAGACGTGGGGCTTCGACCGGACGCGCTGGCAGGGGCGCTTCCGGAGCCTTCTGCAGGACGGCTACTCCCGCGAGATGGACGCGTGGTCGGTGGTGATCGGGGGCGATCCGGCCGACTCCGTACCGGGTTCGGTCCTGGACGGCTACCCGGTGGACGCCGGGGGGCGGGCACTCCTGGCGACGGCGGCGGCGGCCGCCCGCGGCCCACGTCTGGGATCCCCGGACGTCCTCCGTGCGGTCTTCGCTCGGGCTCCGACCCCCGACGGTCCCCTGGCCCCGGTCGAGACCGAACTCCACGAGTTCGAGCGCGTGCTGGGGCTGCCCACCGACCACGCCCTGGGGCCGCCGTCGGGGCTCCATCTCCTGGCCGACCGCTCCGCCGACGGCACGCCGCCCTGGCCGGAGTTGACCGGCGAACTGTGGACCCTGCTGTCCCGGGCCCGCGCACTGGCCGACGAGACCACGCCGGGCGGACGGGTGGGGGCCCGGCATCTGCTGGCCTGCTTCCTGGTCGAGGAGGGCAGCGAGGCCCATGGCCTGATCATGGAGGAGGGTGCCGCCGTCTCGTCTGCCCGTGAGACGCTCCGATCCGCATGGACCGCCCGCCACATCACCGACAGCGGCGGGGCCTGGCGCCGGTACCTGATCGGGACCTCGCCTCCCACGGTGGCGGGATACCACGCCGATACCGCCGACGGCGGCGACGACCATCTGGACGTGACGCGGTACGCCACCGCCTTCGCCACGATCATGACCGCCCGGGACGTGTCGCCGCCCCTGTCCATCGGCGTGTTCGGCGACTGGGGGTCGGGCAAGAGCTTCTTCATGCGCCTCATGCGGCGGCAGACGGGGCGTCTGGCGGAGATGCGGGTGGCGGGGGCCGACGGGCGTCCCCTGTTCCACCGCAACGTCGTGTCCATCGAGTTCAACGCCTGGCACTACGTGGACGCGAACCTGTGGGCCAGCCTGGTCCAGGCCATCCTGGAGGGCCTCGACCGGGCCATGCAGCAGCGGAGCCGGGGGTTGATCCACGAGATGCTCGACCAGCTCGAACTGGCGCAGGAAGCCCGCAAGGACGCCTCGGCGGCGGTGGCGGCGGCCCGGGAGGCGCTGAAGGACCGGAAAACGGAGAAGGAGTCGGCGGCCCGGGAGGCGGAAAACCGTCAGGGGGAGCTCGCCGAGACCCGCACGGTGGACCTCCAGCGGGCCATCCGGACCCACGCCGTCGAGGATCTGTCGCTGGACAGCGTGGCGGACTTCCTGGAACGGTACGGGGGACTCGGCGAACGGGAACGGGCCCTCCTGGCGGAGCTGAAGGGCCAGACGGACAAGAACCTGGGCGACCTGAAGGACCTGATCACCGATGGGCAGAACCTGGCGGGCCGGGGGCGGTCGACGCTGGACTGGCTCGTCCGGGCGCCGGTGACCCCCCGCCAGATGCTCCTGGCCGTCTTCGTGGTGGTGGGGGGTGGGCTGCTGATCTGGGCGCTCGAGGCCATGCTGGCCAGTCAGGCACCGGCCATCACCGCGGCCATCGTGGAAGTGGGCGCCGCGGTGGGGGTGGTGGTGGCGTGGGCCAAGGGACAGCTCGGGCGCATCGGCACCGGCCTGGATCACTTCGACCGGATCCGGACCCGCGTGGAGCAGGAAGAGGCCGAGGTCCGGGCCGCCCACGAGCAGGCGGTGGCGGAGGCCGAGGCCCGGGTCGCCGAAGCCCGTCGGGAACTCGAGGTCAAGGAGCAGCGGCTGGCGGCCGCCGAGGAGCGGCTGCAACGAGCGGAGAAGGAACTCCGGGAGAGCGACTCGGCCCAGCGCATCGCCCGGCTGGTGGAGCGGCGCCTGGAAGGGGGCGACTACGAGCGGCATCTCGGGATCGTGGCGGCCATCCGTCGCGACTTCCAGACCATCAGCGACTACATGGCCGACAAGTCGGCCGAAGCGGCGCTGGAGGCGGCCGGTCTCGCTCCCGGCTCCGACGACCCGGCCGAGGGCGACGACCCGAACGGCATCCGGCCCGTGGACCGGATCGTGCTCTACATCGACGACCTGGACCGCTGCCCGACGGACAAGGTCGTGGCGGTGCTGGAAGCCATCCACCTGCTGCTGGCGTTCAAGCTGTTCGTGGTGGTGGTCGGCGTGGACATCCGCTGGGCGGCGCGCTCGCTGAAGGACAAGTACCCGCGGCACCTGCGGGCCAGCCGCCTCCAGGCGGGCAGCGCGGGGCAGGCGGCCCTGGCCGACGGCGGCACGGACGCCGCCACGGCGCTGGACTACCTGGAGAAGATCTTCCAGATCCCGTTCTGGATTCCGCCCATGGACCCCTGGGCCAGCCGCAACATGATCAACGCCCTGGTGCCGACGCCCACGGACGGGGACGGGGACGGCGAAAACGGGGGCGCCGCCGACCCGGTACGTGCGGACGCGAACGCCCTGACCCCGGGAGGGACGAACCGCACCGGCTCCGCCGGCGGAGGCGACCCCGACGGCGACGCTGCTGCCGACCCTGCGGTCGCAGGCGCCCCGGAAACGTCCGGGGAGCCGGCGTCACCCACGGCGGAGGGCGCCGAGATCGCTACGGACGGCCGTTCCACCGGCGACGTGGGGACCCCCGAGGACGCCGCGGACCTCCTGGACATGACGTCGGCCGAGCGCCGCCTGATGCTCCTGATCGCCGGAGCGGTGGGCAAGTCGCCACGCCGGCTGAAGCGGTTCGTGAACACCTACCGGATCCTCAAGGCGTCTCTCGACCCGCTGGCCCGGCGACGCTTCGTGACCGAGTCCGTCGAGGGAGGAACCGGGGGGGAGTTCGGGGCTCCCATGACGTTGATGGCCGTCCTGACCGCGGCGCCCCACGAGGCCATCGGCCTGATCCACGAACTCCACGAGCTGGACGACGGGGCGCTGGTGGCCGACCTCCGGAGCCGGGTCGAGGCCATGCCGCAGGGCCCCGAGCGGGGATACATCCTGCAGGCCCTGGACGTGTACACGGAGTGGACGGGCCAGCCGGACCCGACGGTGGCTCCGCTCCGTCGATGGAGCGACGAGGTGGCCCGGTTCAGCTTCCGCGCCGGGCGGCTGTGAGGCGGTACCGGACCTGCGCGAATTCAAGCCGGGCCCTCCTTGTGCCGAGGCTTCACGGACGTGATCGTGGAGGGTCAGCAGCAGACTCCGACGGAGACGTGCGATGCCGCACCGGTACGCCAATCGCCAGAATCCCAACGGTCACCCTCCGGGGGTCGTCCGGTTCTGGAGACGTGCTCGGTAGCACCCCGCGCTCCTGATCGCGAACGGCCCTCCGGAACCAGTCCGGAGGGCCGTTTTTCATACCCACCGTCAAGGTGACACCATGTGCTCGATCCTGGCCGTTCTCGACATCCCGGGAGACGCCGACGCCCGCCGTGAGCAGGCGCTCCGGCTTTCCCGGCTCCAGAGGCACCGGGGGCCCGACTGGTCCGGCGTCTTCGCCGACGACCGGACCGTGCTGGTCCACGAACGTCTGGCCATCGTGGACGTCATCCACGGCGCGCAGCCGCTCCTGAACGAGTCCGGCACGCACGTGCTGGCCGTGAACGGCGAGATCTACAACCACAAGCAGCTCGAAGCCGGCCTCACGGAGCCGTTCACGCTCCTGACCGCGTCGGACTGCGAGGTCATCCTGCCGCTCTACGCCCAGCGCGGCGTGGACTTCCTGGACGACCTGAACGGGATCTTCGCCTTCGTCCTGTACGACGCGGAACGCGGCCGCTGGATCGTGGCCCGGGACCCCATCGGCGTCATCCCCCTCTACTGGGGGCGGGACGCCGGCGGGGTACTCCACGTGGCGTCCGAACTGAAGGCCCTGGCGCCCGTCTGCGTGGACGTGTCCGAGTTCCCTCCGGGGCACGTGTACGACAGCGAGGTGGGCGAGCCCGTGCGCTACTACCGGCGGCACTGGCACGACTTCGCCACGCTGAAGCCCGAGCCGTCCGACGCCAAGCGTCTTGGCGATGCCCTGGATGCCGCGGTGCGTCGCCAGCTCATGTCCGACGTGCCGTACGGCGCCCTGCTGTCCGGCGGGCTCGACTCGTCGCTGGTGGCCGCGCTGGCGGCGCGTCATGCGGCCCGCCGCGTCGAGGACGACGAGAAGACCCAGGCCTGGTGGCCCCGGCTCCACACGTTCTGCATCGGTCTGGAGGGTTCGCCCGACTGCGCCAAGGCGCGGGAAGTGGCCGAGCACATCGGGTCGGTGCACCACGAGTTCATCTACACCGTCCAGGAGGGCATCGACGCCCTCCGTGACGTGATCTGGCACCTCGAGACGTACGACGTGACCACGATCCGGGCCGCCACGCCCATGTTCCTCATGGCGCGCAGGATCCGGGCGATGGGCATCAAGATGGTGCTCTCGGGAGAGGGGGCCGACGAGGTGTTCGGGGGATACCTCTACTTCCACAAGGCGCCGGACGCCGAGTCCTTCCACACCGAGACGGTGCGCAAGCTGGACCGGCTCCACATGTACGACTGCCTCCGGGCCAACAAGTCGATGGCCGCCTGGGGCATCGAGGCCCGGGTGCCGTTCCTGGACACCGAGTTCCTCGACGTGGCCATGGGGCTGGATCCCGAGGCCAAGCGACCCGCGGGGCGGATGGAGAAGCACGTGCTCCGCGAGGCCCTCGGCCACCTCATTCCCGAGTCGGTGGCGTGGCGCCAGAAGGAGCAGTTCTCGGACGGGGTCGGGTACGGCTGGATCGACGGTCTGCGCGATCATGCCGCGGCCCGGGTCACCGACGCCCAGCTCGCCCACGCGGAGGGGCGGTTCGCGGTCAACCCGCCCGATACGAAGGAGGCCTACCTCTACCGCACCATCTTCGAGGAGCACTTCCCACTCGACGCGGCGGCGCGGTGCGTGCCGGGCGGGAAGTCCGTGGCGTGCAGCACGCCCGAAGCGTTGGCGTGGGACGCCTCGCTCTCGGAGGTCGTGGATCCGTCGGGTCGCGCGGTCCGGGGGGTGCACCAGGAGGCGTACTGAGGTCCCCGGGCGGCGGGGTCGCCGAGGACCCGTCATGCAACACGCGACCCCGCGTCCCGTATGGAAGGACGAACCGGCGTCCCGGTCGCTCCGGTGCGCCCATCCGCAGGAGAGCCCGATGCACCGATCCGTCCGCGCCCTCGTGATCGTGGCGGCCCTGGCCGCCGCCGCGTGCAACGTACGGGCCCGCCCGAACATGCCCACTCCGGACATGGGCGACATCATCACCCGCGCGCAGATCGAGGAGACCGGTGCCCGCACGATGTGGGAGGCCCTGAGCCGGACGGTGAAGTACACCCACTTCCAGGAGAGCGGCACGGGCACGCCGCAGCGGATCCGCCGCCGTGGCGCCTCCACGATCAATCTCTACGAGGACATGCCCATCCTGATCGATCAGGTCCGGGTCATGGACGTGACGATCCTGGCGTCGCTCCGCGCGGCGGACATCGAGCGCATCCAGGTCCTCAACGGCGTCCACGCCACCACGTACTTCGGGACGAACGCCGGTGACGGCATCATCCTGATCTACACGCGGGGCGCGGATGACTCGGTCATAGAGAAACGCAGCGGACACTAGCAGGGCCGCGGCCCCCAGGTAGCGGCCAGCGAAGGCGCCGCCGCGCGATCGACGAACCCACCGACCCGTTCGGGGGCCGCGTCCGCGTGGATGCAGGGGTAGGAAGGCAAGGCGAGACGAGGGAGACGTAGCACGCGCTACGTCGCACCGAGCGAGTCCGCGGCCTGACGACGCCCTGCGCCGCGCGGTGCGGCCCGGCAACGAACGAGGGGCGCCCCTTCCGGGACGCCCCTCGAATGCTACCCTGCTGCGGTCCGCCGCTAGGCGTTCCGGTCGATGCAGAGGTTGCTCGGCTCGACGTTCGGGTTCTCCGACTCCTCGAAGGGAACCGGGAAGTTCACGTCGGACCCGTAGATGCCACCCTTGAAGAAGTCCCCGGACGGGAACACGGTGGCCTGGTCACGGCCGTACTGGCGCACGAGCCGCCGCAGATCGCCGAGGCGATGGGCGGTTCCGAACAGCCAGCGCGCCCGCTCCTCGAAGAGCAGGTCCTGACGCGCCGTGGTCGATCCGGGATCCGTCAGCGGATCCAGGCTCATGGTCGCTCGCAGCGCGTTGAGCGTGGCCATCATGCCGGCCGCGTTCCCGTTCTGGAGCTGGGCCTCGGCCTCGATGAGGCGGGCCTCGACGCCACTGGCCAGGGCCACGTCGTCGTCCCACGACCCGAACTTGAGCTGGTGGTAGAGGCGGGTCTCCTCGTCGAAGCCGTTCTGACCCGAGTCCTCCCACGGCACACGGGCGTCGGTCTGGGACCGGAACGCCACGCCGTTGCCACCCTCCATGTCGGAGAGCGACCACCGCCGCTGCGAGTGGTTCATCTCGTAGATCGCGTTCCGCTGACCCGTGGACGCGCCACCCTTGCTGCGGATGATGTACGACCAGCTCGTCGGCACACCCGACACCGCCGAGGCGGCCTGGGCGTAGTTGCCGAGGTTGAGCTGCGCCCGCGCCAGACCGATGGCGGCCAGGTTGGCCTGATCCGCCGAGCCGGCGGCATTGGACGCGGCGCTGTTGAACCGCTCGATGGCGGTCTGGAGCATCTGCTCCGTGGTGGTCTGCGTTCCCTGGACCACGTCTCCGGTGTTCGGCGTATCGCCGAACGGCACGCCGGAGCAGTAGTGCTCGGCGAAGAAGATGTACGTGAATCCGTTCAGGTTCCACATCTCGGCGATGCGGGAATCACCGGGCACGAACTCCGCCAGCCGTTCGGCGGCGTTCTTGAGTCCGACCCGGGCCTGATGGAGCGACCGGTACTGACCCGTCAGCGTCCCGTTCCGCGGATCCATCTCGCGGCGGTCCACTTCGTTGCGGGTCGGGAACGTACCGGAGAGGTGGAACTCGTCGGCCAGCATGCCCGAGTAGAGCGCCTGGCCTCCGGTGCCGCTGCTGAACGCCTGGGCGAACTGCCCCAGCGCACCGGCCCAGTAGAGGTCGGCACCCTTCGCGCCCTGGACGTTGTCCGGGGTCACGAGGTCCGGGTCGTTGACCTCGAGGAGCTTGTCCGTATCACAGGCGGCCGTGCCCAGGAGGGCGCACGCCATCAGAAGCGCCGGCCAGACCTTGTTGGTTCGATTCGTCATTGGTCGGCCTCCTCTAGAATCCGAAGCTGAAGCGCAGCGTCCAGTACCGAACGGGCGGCTGCGTCAGGAATTCGGAGATCCCGAAGTTGTCTCCGGAGCCCGCCGAGTTGATCTCGGGGTCCATGCCGGAGTAGTCGGTCCACGTGGCCAGGTTGCGGCCCGTGAGGGTCACGGACGCCCGGCTCGCGCGGAAGCGCTGGGCCAGGTTCTGGGGCAGGGTGTAGGAAACCGACACCTCGCGCAGCTTCCAGAAATCGGCCTGCTCGAGGTAGCCCCACACAGTCTGCGTCGGGTGATAGAGCGACCCGGCGGCACGCGCCTGATCGTCCAGCGGCGTGTTCGGGTCGATGAGCGCCCGGCAGAGCTGGAACCGGCAGCGGAACCGCTCCGTGTTGTTGTACGCCACGTAGTCGCCGCGGAAGTCCAGCAGGCCGTAGAGGCGCAGGTTGTCGAACAGGGTGATGGTCGTGTTGATGGCCATCTCCTGCTCCGGCATCCCCGGTCCGGCGAACTCGATGGTGTCGCCCACCACGAGCTCGTCCTGGGTGATGATGCCGTTGCCGTCCGCATCCGAGTAGGAGCGGATCGGCTCGGCCCACTGACCGCCCAGCGGGAAGCCGGGCACGAACCGGGTCTGGCTGCCGATGGGCTCGGTGCCCTCACCCAGGCTCAGCAGTTCGTTCTTGTTGATGGAGCCGGACACCGTCACGTCCCAGCGGAAGTTGTCCATCTCCACCAGGCCGGCGTTGATCGCGGCCTCCCACCCCTTGTTCTCCACTTCGCCGATGTTGATCCACCGGTCGGCGCTGGCACCCAGGGACGGAGCGAGGGGCACCTCGATGAGCGCGCCCTCGGTGTTCTTGTCGTAGTAGGTCAGCTCGAGGCCCGCCCGGCCGCCGAAGAGGTCGGCGTCGAGGCCCAGCTCGATCTCGCTGGACTTTTCGGGCTCGAGGAGGCTGTTGCCGATCTCGCCGATCGACACACCGGACACGGTCTCGTCGTCCGGCGACGTGATGGCGTCGGCCGACAGGGTCCGGATGGCCGCGTTCGACCCGGGCTGGAGACCGGAACGGCCCCAGGCACCGCGGAAGCGCAGCTGGTCGAGGAAGCCGATCTCCGGGAAGAACTCCTCTTCGGAAGCGATCCACGACACGCTGGCCTTCGGGTAGTAGATCAGGTCGAAGTCCTGACCGAAGGCGCTGTTGTCGTCGGCGCGCACGGCACCGGTCACGAACAGCCGGTCGTTGTAGCCGAAGGTCTGCTCGACGAAGATCCCGGCCGTCTTCGACTCGGTCTGGGTCTCGCTGGAGAAGTTCTCCGCAGCGGCGCTGATCGACTTGGCGCCGTTCACGATGTCGATGCCCCAGGCGAACGTGCCCGTGAACAGGTTCTGGAAGTACTGGGCGCCCACGGCCGTCTTCGAGCTGATCCGGTCCGTGAGGTCGAGCGACGCCGTGGCGCTGGCGTCCACCGTGTACTGCCACGTGTTGAAGTAGTCGGAGTCCTTCCGGCCGAGGTTGGACTGGCCGGGCACGCCGATGTCGCGGGCGAAGAAGGACACGTCGTGGCGGTTCGTGTAGTCCAGGCCACCGGTCGCGCGGGCGGTCAGCCAGTCGTTGAGCGCCCACGTCATGGTGGCGCCCGTCGTGAACCGCTGGATGTCCTGGTAGAAGTCCCGCCCGAAGAGCTGCGCCGGGCGCTGGAAGCCCCAGGCGTCGTCGGGGCTGGAGCCGCCGAAGAAGGCGCTGGGCAGGAAGCCGAACGAGTTGTTGTCGTTGCCCGTGTAGGCGAAGTGGCTCGTCAGGTACCCGGCCCGCACCGCCAGCGTCACGTCGTCGTTGATCTGGCTGTTGATGTTGACGCGGATGTTGCCGCGCTCAAGCTGGTTGGGCCGCTCCACCTCGTCGGTGATCGGGATACCCCGGTCCAGCAGGTCCTGCCGATCGGGCTCGGGCAGGGAGTACGGACCGATCTCGCCCTCGAGCTCACCCGAGATGTAGTAGTTGATGCGCTCGGAGCCGCCCTGGACGGAGAAGCCGAGCTGGTTCCGGCTGCCGTCGTCGATGGGCGACAGGTTCGGGTCGTGGAGCACCTGGTAGGCCTCGATGCCCGTCTGGTTGCAGACGCCGGAGGCGACCCGCACCAGCAGGCAGCGCGTGGCGTAGGTGGTGCTGCCCGCGTCGAGACCCGTGTAGTTCAGCGGGTACTCGTTGGGCTCCTGCACCACGCCCGTCTCGGCCCAGAGGTTCCAGCGGGTCTCGCCCGGACGGCCACGCTTTGTGGTGATCCGGATGACGCCGTTGGCGGCCTCGGTTCCGTAGAGGGTGGCTGCGGCCGGGCCCTTCACGATCTCGATGGACTCGATGTCCTCGGGGTTGAAGTCGTCCAGCCGGGACGACTCCTGACCTCCGGCGCCCAGACCGCTCTGGCGGTTGTCGACGCGGATCCCGTCGACGTACACCAGCGGGTCGTTGGACAGGGAGATCGAGCTGGAGCCACGGATGCGGATCCGGGACCCGGTGCCGGACGTGCCCGACGATCCGAAGATCTGGACACCGGCGGTCCGGCCCTGGAGCAGCGTGGCCATGTTGGTCACCGGCGCCACGTCCACGATCGCGGACGCGTCGATGCTGCCGATGGCGTTCCCGATCTCGCGCTTGCGCTGCTCACCGGTGGCGGTGACCACCACGGCGTCGAGCTGGATCGCGGACTGGGAGAGGCGGAAGTTGGCCGCGGCCGTCTGACCGGCGCCCACCGAGACCGACGTGGTCTGGGGGTCGTAGCCGATCATGATGGCGCGGAGGGTGTGGTTGCCGACCGGTACGTTGGCGATGAGGAACCGGCCTGCTTCGTTGGCCAGGGCACCGAAGTTCGTGCCTTCGATGATGACCTGAGCCCCGGAGAGGGGCTGGCCCGACGTCGCGTCCATGACCTGACCGGCGATCGTCCCGCGCTCCTGCGCGGAGATCGGAACGGCCAGGAACGCCAACGCGGCGAGGGCGAGAACCGAACGATGGAAGCTCATTCGTTCTCCTCCTGGTGGGGAAACGTGTTGCGAACGGTCCCTCGGGGTGATGGGCACCCCCCCCCGGTCGAACGCATCCGTCCTGTGACGGAGGTGATACGATCGTGGTCAGGGACTCCTTGAAGTTTATATCTCCCCGGAAAATGGCAACCCTCGCAGCTTCGCCGCGCACGTGTCACGGACGTGACGGGCGGCGGGGGCGTCCGGGGCACGGGAGGCCCCGATCGGCTGCGACCGGGCGCGGAACGCGGGGTCCGGGGATCCGGTCATCGGACCGCCCGGGGGCGGCGCCCGGCGGCGGGAAGGAGGCCGCCGGGCGCCTTTGTCCTCGAACCCGCTACTCGGGCCGGTCCTGCTCCGTGACCGGACGGGTCCGGGCGTGCTGCTCGAACCATCCCCGCAGGTACAGCTGCGTGCGCAGGAAGTTGGAGGGCTTCGACGACGTGCCGTGCCACTCGTTCTGGAAGCGCACCATGACCGTGGGCACCTTGAGCAGCTTCAGCGCCTGGTAGTACTCCTCGGTCTGGGGCATCGGGGTGCGCAGGTCCATCTCCCCCGTCATGAGCATGGTGGGCGTGCTCACGTTGCCCACGTACATGAGCGGCGAGCGCCGCAGGTGCTCCGTGGGATCCTCCCAGGGGAGCTTCTCGAAGTTGTAGTACCAGCTCGCGCCGTCGGTGGTGCCCACGAACGACAGCCAGTTGGTGACCGGGCAGTTGGCCGAGGCGGCCGCGAAGCGGTCGGTGTGCCCCACCACCCACGACGTCAGCACGCCGCCGCCGGAGCAGCCGTAGACGAACATGTTGTCCTCGTCCACGTACCCGCGGGACAGCACCTCGTCGACGCCGTTCATCAGGTCGTCGAAATCCTTGCCCGGGTAGGCGTTCTTGATGGCGTTGCCGAACGGGCTGCCGTAGCCCGAGCTGCCCCGGGGGTTGGTGTAGAGCACGACGTATCCGTTCGCCGCGTGCTCCTGCCACGAGAAGTTGAAGCCGATGTCGTACATGCCGTGGGGTCCGCCGTGGATCACGAGCATCATCGGGTACTTCTCGTTCGGATCGAAGTCCGGGGGCTTGATGATCCACCCCTGGATGTCGAAGTCCTCGACCGACTTGTACCAGATCTCCTCGACCTCGCCGAGGGTGACCCCGGCCAGCACGTCGTCGTTCACGTGCGTGAGCTGCGTGATCTGCGACGGGTTGCGGACGTCGAAGCGCACCACGTCCTGGGGGTTCCACGCATCCTCGCGGGTGCCCACCATGACCCGGCCCGACCGGTCCATCGACTCGAAGGCCAGCATGTGCTTGCCTTCGGTCACGGCCCGCGGCTCCCCGTTCACCGGGGCGAACCAGACGTTCTGGGCGCCGTGCCACGACACGTTGAAGTACACGCCGCTCCCGTCGGGTGCCCAGGTGACGTTGCCGAGGCCCCGACCCAGCTCTTCGGCGATGCGGCGGGGATTCGACCCGTCGCTGTTCATCACGTACAGGCCGTTCTCGATGTACGTGTCGTCGGACATGTCGTAGCCCTGGTAGGCCACGAGCCGTCCGTCGGGGGAGGGCACCGGGCCGCCGTCGGGCCCGTCGCGGTCGGTGAGCTGGCGGATGGCTCCGCTGTTCACGTTCACCGCGTAGATCTCCGACTCCCGCCACTCGTATTCGGCGTCGGCCATGCGCAGGCCGGAGAAGTACAGCTCCGTGCCGTCCGGCGACCATGCGCCGCTGCCGTGGTTCCAGTCGCCGTCCGTGACCTGGCGAGGCGTGCCGCCTTCGGCCGGCACGACGAACAGGTGCGTGTAGCCGTCGTCGATGTAGCCCTGCCGGTCACGGCGGAAGCTCAGACGGTCCACCACCTTGGGATCCGGCGTCCACTTCGCGCCGTCGGGACGGTCCGGGAGGCTGACCCGCCACGGGCTGGGGCTGTCCACGCGCATGTTGAAGGCGATGCGCGTGCCGTCGGGCGACCACTCGATGGACGACGGGCCGTTCTCGGTGCGGGTGACCTGCGTGGTGGCGCCCTCGGCGTCCATCCACCGGACCCAGATCTGGGTTCCCCCGGGCTCACCGGGCGCCGTGAAGGCGATGCGCGTGCCGTCGGGTGACCAGGTAGGCGACGAGCCGTCCACGAGGAAACGGTTCCGGGAGCCGTCCGCGTTCATGATCCAGATCGACGACTCGCGGCTGTCGTTGACCTTGTCGACCCAGCTGCGGGTGTAGACGATCTGCGATCCGTCCGGCGACAGCTCGGGTCCGCCGACTCCCTCCCAGTCGAGGTACTGCTCGAGCTGGAGGTAGGTGCCGTTGTCCTGCGCGGAGGCCGGGGCGGTCGCGACGGCCAGGGACAGGGCCATGGCGGCGCCGACCGCGGTCCAGCGGGTGCCTGGGTTCATCGATCTTCTCCTTGTTCGTCCTGCGTGATGGGTCGTGCGTCGTCGTGCGATCCCCATTTCTCGAACCACTTCCGGAGATAGAGCTGGGTCCGGAGGAAGTTGGAGGGGTTGGAGCTGGTGCCGTGCCACTCGTCCTGGAAGCGGACCATGACCGTGGGCACGCCCACGATCTGGAGCGCCTGGTAGTATTCCTCCGTCTGGCCCATGGGGGTGCGGAGGTCCATCTCGCCGGTCATGAGCATGGTGGGCGTGGTCACGTTGCCCACGTAGAAGATGGACGACCGGTCCATCCATTCGGCCGGGTTTTCCCAGAACCACTCTTCGAAGGTCCGGGTGTAGCCGGTGGCGTCGGACGTGCCCATGGCCGACATCCAGTTGACGATCGGGCAGTTGGCCGAGGCGGCCGTGAAGCGGTCGGTGTTGCCCACGATGTAGGTGGTCAGGATGCCGCCGCCCGAGCAGCCGTACACGAACAGGTTGTCCTCGTCCACGTAGCCCCGGGCCAGCATCTCGTCGACGCCCCGCATCAGGTCCGGGAAGTCCGCGCCGGGGTAGTCGTGGTTGATGGCGTTGGCGAAGGGCGTGCCGTAGCCGGTGCTGCCGCGGGGGTTGGTGTAGAGCACCACGTACCCGTTCGCGGCGTGCTCCTGGAAGGCGAAGTTGAACCCGCCGTCGTACATGCTGTGAGGGCCGCCGTGGATGGCCAGCATGAGGGGGTACTTCTCGGCGGGGTCGAAGTCCGGCGGCTTCACGATCCATCCCTGGATCCGCCATTCGTCGGAGTCGTACCAGACCTCCTCCACCTCGCCGAGGCGCACGCCGTGGAGCACGTCGTCGTTGACCCGTGTCAGCCGGGTCATGGACGTGGGGCTCCGGAGCGCGAAGCGGTAGATGTCGCCCGGTTCGTGCGGGCCGTCGATGGTGGCCACCGCCGTACCGTCGTCGGAGAAGGAGGACATCGACAGGATGTGCTTGCCCTCCGTGACCGCCCGCACGCCGCCGGACAGGCCCACGAAGTGGAGGTTGGCGTACCCTTCCCGGCGGACGTTGAAGTAGAGTCCGCTGCCGTCGGGGGCCCAGGTCATGTCGCCGACCTGCCGGTCGTAGTCGCCGGAGATCATCCGCGCGCCCGAGCCGTCCGGTGCCATGACCCAGATCTTCTGGTTCCGGTAGGTGTCGCGGTGCTCGTCGCCGGCCACGTAGGCGATCCACCGGCCGTCGGGACTGGGCGTCGGACTTCCGTCGGGGCCGCGGCGGTCGGTCAGTCGGCGCACGACGCGGCTGGACACGTCCACGGAGTAGATCTCGGACTCCTGCCAGTGCTCCGGGCGGTCGTGGTCGTCGGCCCGGTACGACGAGAAGTAGATCTCCGAGCCGTCGGCACTCCACGCGATGTCGCCGTGGTTCCAGTCCCCGTCGGTGAGCTGCCGGGGCGTGCCACCCTCCGCCGGTACCACGAAGACGTGGGTCCACCCCGTGTCCACGTAGCCGGACCGGTCGCGCTTGTAGGCCGCGCGCTCCACGACCTTCGGCGGAGCCGTCCAGTCGGCGCCGGCTGGCCGTCCGGGTACGTCCACGCCTTCGAAGTCGGCACGGTCGTCGACCCGGCTGGTGAAGGCGATCCACTCGCCGTCCGGCGACCACCGGATGTTGGACGGTCCGTTCTCGAGGCGGGTGATCTGGCTGGTGGCCCCCTCGGCGTCCATCCACCGGACGAAGATCTGGGAGCCCGCCGGCTCGCCGCGCCGCACGAAGGCGATGCGCGTGCCGTCCGGCGACCAGGTCGCACCGCCACCGTCCACCAGGTGGCGGCTCCGGGTGCCGTCGGCGTTCATGATCCAGAGCGACGACTCGCGGCTGTCGTTCACCTTGTCCACCCACTGGCGTGTGTAGACGATGCGCGAGCCGTCCGGCGCGATCTGGGGGTTCGAGACCGACTCGAGGTCGAGATACTGCTCGAGGCGCAGCGACGATCCCTCGGGTCCCGACTGGGCCAGCAGCGGCGACGTTGGGAAGGCGAACGCCAGGGTCACCGCGGCCACCGCCCGGCAGGCGGCGTGGAGCGCGGTCCCGGCGGCGCGTCGCGAACGAGGCGGAAGGGCCATGGCCATCTCCGGCAGCAGGGGAAGGGAGGGGCGCTCCGGTGGAGGACCGGATGACGCTCCTGTCACGCTTGTGGCAGTATAGGCGGGGCCTTCCCCCTTCAACAACCGGACCCCGACGCCCCCGGATGGGCCGGGGGTGCGGATGGCCCGGCAATCCGTCATACTTGTTGTCCCCTGAACCCTTCCCCCGGCGGCCATGGCTTCCTTTACGCGCTGGTTCCGTTCCAAACCCGCATCCGACCCGGGCACGGGGCCTGAAGACCTCGAGCGCCGGTTGTCGGAGCTGGAGCAGGAGGCCCGGACGGCGGACGCGGGCTTCCAGTGGGGCCCCCTGAACCGCGCAGGAGATCTCTGCCTCCGCGCAGGCGATCGCGCCCGGGCGCTCCGGTTCTACGGCCGGACCATCGACACGCTGCTGGAAGACGGGCAGCGCGAGGCGGCCCGGGGCGTGGCCAACAAGATCATCCGGATCCACCCCGGGGCGGTGCGCACCCTGTGCACCCTGACCTGGCTCGATCTGGCCGCGCAGCACATGGCCACGGCGCTGCTGCACCTGCGGGACTACGTGGAGGGTGCGCGGAACGCCGGTGAGGAGAAGCGCACCGCCGAAGCGGTGGTGGAGATGGCCCGGGTGATTCCCGAGCACGAGTTCCTCGCGGCGGCGGCCGACGCCCTGGACCGGCTCGACTTCCCGGACAAGGCCGGGGTCGTGCGCGAATGGCAGCGGACGGGCGGCTCGCCCGACGCCGTCCACGATCCCGACGAGCTGGCGTCGTTCTGCCTCCATGCCGCGGTGGGATCGAACGCCGGGCGGCAGGACGAACTGGGGGCCTGAGGGCGCGCACCTGCGCCGACCTCAACGCGGCCTGTTCGCCTCCTCCGCTCGCTGCCGGTACACCGCCCGGGCCTCGTCGAACTGGGCGTACACGTGGTCCTTCTCTTCCTGGGACCGCCACCCCGACCACGCCTCCGCCATCTCCTGCAGGGTGTCGATCCAGCGCAGGGCGTACTCGGCGGCGCCGGGCACCCGCACCGGCCGACCCTCGACTTCGACCCAGACCGGGTTGGTCAGCGCCTGGGCGTAGGGAACGTCCAGGGGAAACCGGTCCTCGGGGGCGCCCGACACCCGCAGGTGGTACCAGCCGGAGGTCTCGGGCCTCAACGTGCGTTCGACGCGGAGGGACGTGCGGTCTCCGGTGAAGGGGATCCGTTCCACCACCTCGCCGTTGACCACGATTTCGAGTGACTCCAGCGGCGCGATGGACGTGACATCGGCGGTCATCGTCAGGGTCGCACCGGGCTCCAGGCGTACGGTCTCGCCGTTGGACGCCCCGTTGAACGTGGCGCGCACCAGCGGTCCGGACGTCTGGAAGGCGTTCCCGGCGCGCAGGCCCGCCAGGAATCCCCGCATGCCCAGGCGCCGGTCGGGGGTACGCACGTAGGTGCGCACCGACCCGACGAGGGGGTTCTGCTGGAGGTCGGAGATGGAGTCCTCGCCTCCGACCACCGTCACCTTCAGCCCGCTGCCCCACGCGGCGTACAGGGGCGGCCAGCCGTCCTGGGAGGTGGACCACTCCACGGCGTCGGTGGTGCCCAGGGCCGCGTCGACAAGGAAGCCCTTCGCCCCGCCGAGTCCGGTTTCCAGGGGATCGCCGCTGAAGAAGGAGTGCACGTACCCGGTGGTGGCGCCCTGGGCCCGGGCCTTCCGGAGCATGTCCGTGTTCGACGGATAGAGGCTCTCGATGGCTGTGTCCTCGTAGCCCGTGGCGTACGGCGAGATCAGGTGGTCGCGCATGCCGAACATGAACACGTGCCCGTAGAACGGCGGGCGGTACTCCTGACCCACCACCAGGACCTGGTCGGGCCGGGACAGGGGATGGGGGCCGCCCCCGGGCACGAAGAACTGGTGGTCGAGGATGCGGTTGTCCTTGTTGGCCACCTGCTCCAGGACGATGTCCTGATCCTCCGCGTCGGACATCAGCATGAGGTTCGGGAGCGTGTTGTGGAGGTTGCCCCCGTAGTTCATGTGGACGTGGGTGGAGCCGCTGAACCACCCGTCGGCGTTCAGGTCGGCGACCTCGTCGAGCGCCACCGAGACGGACCGGGTGCCCCCGGCAGGCACGTCCACCGTGAGCGTCCGGGGGGTGTGCTCGAAGCCCTTGACCACGGTGAGCCTGACCGGACCGGCCGGGACCCGGATCTCGGTGGTGCCCGGCTGGTGGAAGAGGTAGTCGCCGGCCCGGCCGATGCGTGCGTAGGTGTCGTCCGGGGCGTAGAAGCGACCGTCGGCGGCGGTCAGGTGGACACGGGCGGGCGTGGCCCGGCCGTCGGGACCGGTGGTCGTGAGCCGGAGCGTGCCCATGGGCGACGACCAGGTCCGCGCCGACACGTCCACGTCCACGAGCCGGCCCCCGTAGGTCTCGAGCAGTCGCAGACGCGGAAGACCGCCGGCGCCGCCGTTGTCCACGAAGGCGATCCACTCGCCGTCCGGGCTCCAGCGCGGATGGAAGGCGTCGTGTTCGAAGAACGTCAGCTTGTAGGGCTCGCCCCCCGGCGTGGTGGGTTGGACGTACAGGTTGTTGAACTGGTCCGCGGCCCCTCGGGTGGACGAGAACACGAACCGCCGGCCGTCCAGCGAGACATCCGGCTGGGTCCGGTAGAGCGTCTGCTCCTGCAGGACCACCTCGCGGTCGGCGAACCCCCCGGCCCGGGCCGGAATCCGGTACACGTTGCCGCTGCCCAGCGGTACGTCCCGGTTGGACACGACCAGCAGCTCGTCGCCCGAGGGCAGCCAGGCGGGAGAGATGTGGATGTCCCAGCGCCCGAAGTAGAGCCGGTCGCGGCCGAAGTCGTTGTCGGCGGTGACCGCCACCTCCGGCCCCGCCCAGGATCCGTCGGCGATGTCCCGCAGGTACACGTTGAAGTATCCCTCCGGGCGTGTGGATACGTAGACGAGACGACGTCCGTCCGGACTGAACCGGGGGTCGGCGTACACGTGGCCGTCGTCGGTCAGGGCGCGGGTCTCGCCGGACCGGAGATCCATGACCTCGAGCTGGATGGAGCGCCCGTGGTCGTCGGCGGTGAAGACCATCCAGCGCCCGTCCGGAGAGATGGTCGGCGACGAGTAGTACTTCGGGCCCCGGACCAGCTCGCGGGCGGGTCCGCCCTGGACATCCACCATCCAGATGGAGCCGGCCATGCTGAACGCGAGACGGCTGCCGTCCGGGTGCCATGCCGGGTACCACGGCGTCGAGGCCGGGGCCGGCGGCAGGTAGAAGTTCTCCATGTAGAACCCGCCCATGCCGGCGGCAGGGTACCCGCCGAACGACGTGGGGGACGGCGCGGCGGAGGCGGTCTGGGCGGCCGCGGAGGACGGGCCCGCCGGAAGGGCGGGCGATGCCGCGAACACGAGAAGGGCCGCGGTGGCGGTCCGGCGCACGGGGAAGGGGGGTCGCATCGGGGGCAGAGCTCCGGGTCGAGAGGCCGGGTCGAAGCCCCGGCTCGAGTGGCCCGGCAAGGTGCGGACCGGGCCGGGGGCGTACAAGTCCGGCCCGGTCCCGGTTCGCCAGGGGCGCCCCGTACCGGGGCTCAGCTCACCGGCCGCCCGGGTCGCTTGTACCGGTCGAACCACCCCTTGAGCGTGGTCATCTTGCTGATGCCGTGGCTCGGCCGGCCCCAGATCCCGTGGGCCTCCCCGGGCACCCGGACCAGGACGGCCTCCACGCCGGTCATCTTCAGCGCCTTGTAATACTGCTCCGATTCGGACATGGGGGTCCGCCAGTCCTCCTCGCCGGTCATGATCAGCGTCGGCGTGTCCACCTCGTCGACGACCGAGAGGAGGGAGCGGCTCTCGTAGTGGTCGACGTGGTCCCACGGCATGCCCGGGAACCAGTAGCGCGCCGCCACCGGGGCCATGTCCGCCGTCAGCGTGAACGAGTACCAGTTGATGACCGGGTAGAAGGCCAGGGCCGCGTTGAACCGGTCGGTCTTTCCGATCATCCAGGCGGTCAGGACGCCTCCGCCGCTGCCCCCGGTCACGAACAGGTTGTCCTCGTCGACCCACCCACGCTCGATGACCGCGTCCACCCCGGAGTTGAGGTCGTAGAAGTCGTCGCCGGGGTAGGCGTGGTGGATCAGGTTGCCGAACTCCTCGCCGTAGCTCGTGCTGCCCCGGGGGTTGGTGTAGAGCACCAGGAAGCCCTCGGCGGCCATCATCTGCTTCTCGATGTCGAAGCCGTCTCCGTAGGCGGCGAAGGGCCCGCCGTGGATCTCCAGGATGAGGGGATAGCGCTGCGAGGGGTCGAAGTCCGGTGGCTTGATGACCCACCCGTGCACCGGACGGCCGTCGTGCGACGACTCCCACCAGATCTCCTCGACCTCACCCAGGGTCTTGGCGCCGAGCGCATCCTCGTTCACGGCGGTGAGCGTCCGGGGCTGCGCGCCGGCCCGCACGACGGCCACGTTCCCGGGGTCGTGGGGCCCGTTGGTGGTGAAGGCGATCGTGCCGTTTCCGGCCACCGTCCACCCACCCGGTCCGGCGTACGCGGAGCGGCCCGACCCCACCTCCTCGGCCACCACCTCGTGGCTCCCGTCGAGGCCGAAGCGGGCGATCTTCGGATCGCCCTCGTCGACATAGGCGGCGTAGACGGCCTGCCCGTCGGGCGCCCATGCGAGGTTGCCGATGCTCCGGTCGAGCCCCGTGGACAGCGCCCGCGCGCCCGAGCCGTCCGCGTTCATCACCCAGAGCAGCGTGCGCTGGTACCCCTGGTAGCGGTCGTCGTAGCCCGTGTAGGCGATCATGCGGCCGTCGGGCGACGGCGCGGGTGCGTTGTCCGGCCCCCGCCGGTCGGTGAGCTGGGTCAGGGCGCCGTCGTCGAGCCCGATGTGGTAGATCTCCGTGTCGAACATCTCCATGTCGTCGCCGCGCAGGTTCGCCGAGGCCAGGAGCCCCCGCCCGTCGGCCGCCCACGTGAACGTGCCCGGACCCCAGAAGCCCCGGGCGAAGTCCCGGTCGCCGGTGGTGACCTGCCGCGCCGTCCCGCCCTCGGCGGGGATCACGAACAGGTGGGTGCGGCCGGGCGGGAGCTCGCCGACGCCGTCGAACCGGAAGACCAGGTCGTCGGTGTACTTGGCCGGGTCCGCCCACTCGGCGCCGGGGGGTGGGGCCGGCATCTCGCCGATCACGAGGGGCGCCTCCGGCACCCGCTTCGCGAACGCGAGGTGCGTCCCGTCGGGCGACCACTCGAGGCCCATCGGGGCCTCGGTCAACTGCGTGAGCGACGCCGTCTCCCCCGTGTCCATCCAGCGCATGAACACCTGGGGCGTGCCCCCCTCCTGGTCGGAGATCCAGGCCAGCCGCGTGCCGTCGGGCGACCACCGGGGCGTGTGGTCGTTGTGGTCGCCGGTGGTCAGCGGGCGGTGGCCCGTCCCGTCGCTCCGGACGATCCAGAGGTTCGTGAAGAACCGGTCCTTCATCACGTCGGCGGACTGCCGGACGTAGACCACCTGGGTGCCGTCCGGCGACACCCTCGGGTCCGAGACGAATTCCAGGTTGAAGACATCCATGTGCGTGAACCGGTCGCTGCCCGACTGCTGAGCGAGGGCCGGAAGCGGGGCGGCGAGGATCAGACCGGCAACGGCCGACAGGATGCGGGTCGCGAGGCGGGTGCGGGTGGAGGCACGCATGGAAGTCGCTCCGTGTGGGGACGTGGGCGTCCCGCGCGCCCGCGGGGAGGCGCGGCTTCCCCCCGAGCGCCCGGGACGCTTGATGGAGTAGGACTCCGGGGTGGACGGGCGCAAGGCGCACCCGGGCCGGCTCGGAACGCCTCAGCGTCGCGGCGTGCGGATCGCCGCCTGTCCGCTCCCCGGCTGCCCGGTCACCCGTCCGCCCTCGAAGACCACCTGGCCGCGTCGCACGGTCATGACCGGCCATCCGCGCAGCGCCCATCCCTGGAAGGGGGTGTAGTCCGAACGGGACGGGTCGTCCGACGCGTCCACCACGTGGATCCGATCCGGGTCCAGGATCATCAGGTCCGCCAGGGCCCCCTCCCGGATCACGCCCCGTTCCGGGAACAGGCCGAACGTTCGGGCGGCCGCCGTGGCCGTGACCTCCACGAACCGCTCCTCCGTGATGCGCCCCCGCGCCACGCCCTCGGACCAGAGCACGGGCCGCACGAACCGGAGGTCGCTCACGCCGGGACGCAGGCGACCCACGTGGAGCGCCGGATCCATCTTCTGCGCCCGGGTCCACGGGGCGTGGTCGGTGGCCAGCATGTCGATCCGCCCGTCGGACAGGCCGGCCCACATGGCCAGGACGTCGGCTGCGGGCCTCAGCGGCGGCTGGCCCACGTACAGGGGACCGTCCGGACCCCGCAGCCACTCCTCCGTGAAGTAGAGGTAGAGCGGCCGGGTCTCGATGCTCAGGGGGATGTCGCCCAGGGCGGGATCGCGGGCGGCGTCGAGGCTGGCTCCCGACGAGAGGTGGACCAGGTGCATGGGGGCCCGGGTCTCGGCGCACAGCGCCACGGCGTCCCGGGTGGCCACGACCTCCGCCTCGACGGGGCGGCTCTCGGCGAACCAGCGGAGGTCCGTGTTCCCCGCCGCCTCCAGCCGCGCCAGGGCCGACGCCAGCAGCCCGGCATCTTCGCAGTGCACCAGGGTCACGACCCCCGCGTCGCGGGCGGCGTGGAGGACCCGGGTCAGCGCGCCCCGGTGCTCGGCGAAGTCCGCGCGGGTCATGAACACCTTGTGGCTCGGCTGCCCCCGGGCCGCCAGGTCGGGCATCATGGCGGCGAACGCCGGGGTCGGCGGCCACGACGACGCGTGGAAGAAGACGTCGCCGATGGCGGTGGCGTCCGCTTCGGCGATGCTCCGGTCCATGGCGTCCACCGGCGTCTCGCCGTCCCGGGGGTAGGCGAAGGTGCCCACGGTGGTGATGCCCCCGGCCACCGCGGCGGCCGTACCGGTGGTGAGATCGTCGACGAAGCCCCCCTGGAGATGCGCGTGGGGGTCGATGCCCCCGGGAAGCACCCGGTGCCCCGTCGCGTCGACGACCCGGGCACCCGGCCCGGGCCGCAGGTCCGCGCCGATCTCGGCGATCCGCGCCCCCACCACCCGGACGTCCGCGTCGCGGCTGCCGTCGGCGTTCACGATGCGCCCGCCACGGATCAGAAGTTCGGCCTCCTGGCCACGGCCAGCCGCGGGAGCGGGCCGGTCCTGGCCGGCCAGACCCTGCACGCCGGCCAGGAGTCCGGCGGTCACACCGGCGGCGGTGCGGATGGCGTCGCGTCGGTCCATGGGGCAGCCTCGGTCGTGGAAGAAGTCGGGCTAGAGTGGCACGGTCAGGCGCAGCCCGGCCACCCACAGACGGGCGGGGGACGTGGCACTGCCACCGAACAGGCCGGCGTCGTGGATGCGCTGGACCGAGAGCGTCGCGAAGGTCTCGCCCAGGAAGTGCCGGCGGAGGAACACCTCGCCGTGGGCCGTGGCCGGCGCGTCCGCGAGCCGGCTCGACGGCGACGAGCGTCCGAGGGCCAACCCCACCGCGTCGTCGCCGGACGCCCACAGATAGGTCATGCCCACGAACCGGTGCACCGGCGCCACCGCCTCGTCCGCCACGCCCAGCCGGGCGCTCACGGAGTGGCTCCCCCGGTCGATCCCGCCCACGAGGAAGGCCCCGTGGCCGGCCTCCGCGCCGGAGGCCCCGCCGAGGCGCGGGTTGTCGGATGCGTCGAGCCACGCCCCGGCCGACACGTGGCCCCGCGGGCTCGCCCAGCGGATCCGCCCCCCCAGGAACACTCCCTTGCCGGGTGCCGTGACGTCGATCAGGTCGGAGTACGACGCGCCCGGGTTGTCGGCCAGCCCGGCCGACGACGTCAGCACAAGGGCCATGCGCGTATCCTCCCGGCCGGGAATCGCCGTCTCCAGCGCACCCCCCAGGACGTAGTCCGGAAAGGCGATGGTGGGGTTGTTCACGAACGGCGCGCCGAGGAAGTACACGTTCTCGTCGTTGGCGATGCGGCTGACGTCCAGGAAGCCCGTCACGTCCATGAGGCCGACGTGGGCGGTGGCACGCGGGGACAGTGGCACAGCGAGCCGCAGCTCGGAGACCTGCACGCGCCCGGTCCCGTCCGCGTCGAGGGCGGTGCCGCCCACGGCGTTGGCTTCCGGGACCGCGCCGAACACGCCCCCGGAGAACGGCGTGGTGCCGGCCTCCACGTAGGCGTGGAGCACGACCGACCCGAGGGCCACGTCCGCGAAGACGTCGATGGAGCCGATGACTTCGCTCCGGACCCCGGACGCGTCCGTGGCCTGTGCGGTCAGGGCGGCCACCGTGGCCACCGCGACGCGGGGCGGCGGGCGTTCCTGCGCGGCCCCTCCGCCTGCGGCCGACGCCAGGGCGGCGGCGGCCACGCACAGGACGCGACCGGGCGGGGACCCGACCCGGCCGCTCACGGGACCCTGGTCAACGCCCGTCGTAGGCGGGATTGCGGTCGGGGGCGGCGTTCCACCACCAGAACGGCGTCAGTTCCCGCCGGCTCGGCCACACCCGGGTCAGCGTGTCGCCTTCGTACAGCTCCCCGTTCTTCATCACCCACCGCACCGTGTTGGTGTTGCGGACGTTCTCCAGGGGATTGGCGTCGAGCACCACCAGGTCGGCCAGCTTCCCGACCTCGAGGCTGCCCAGGTCCTGGGCGATGCCGATGATCTCCGCTCCGTCGATGGTCGCGGCCTCCAGGACCTCGCGGGGGGTCATGCCACCCGCCGCCAGCGACCACATCTCCCAGTGGTATCCCAGGCCCTGGAGCTCGCCGTGGGCGCCGACCCCGACCAGGCCGCCGGCCCGCTTGATCTTGGCCGCCTGCGCTGCGGCCTCGTCGAAGGCGTATTCGTCGCTCCGGGCCCACCGGCTCACCCGCCGGGTGATCTCGTCGAGGCGGTTGTGCGGATAGAACCGGTTCAGCTTCTCGTCGTCGTGGACCTCCTCCGTGGCCAACCAGTAGGGCAGGGCGCCGGGCGCTCCGTACTGGACCAGGAGGGTGGGGGTGTAGGCGGTCTTCGTCCGGGCGTAGACCTGGACCACGTCGTCGTAGAAGGGGAACAGCGGCAGCGTGTGCTCGTTGCCGTGCATGCCGTCGATGGCGTGGGTCATGTCGAGCTTCATGTCCCGCCCGCCCTCGGTGGTGGGCATGAGCCCCAGGGAGTCGGAGGCCATGACCACCCACTGGCGCTGCTCCCGAGTGCCCACCATGTACGACTTGATGTTGGGCGTCCGGTAGTGCTCCTGATAGCGCCGCAGGTAGGAGTAGACCGCGTCGTAGTCCTGGAAGTCGTTGTTGCTGAAGACGCCCGGGCCCGTCATGAAGGCCCGCTGCCCCACCGACTGGCCGGTCTCCACCAGATCCTGGTAGGCGAAGTAGTCGTTCGTGGAGGTCTGTACGTCGAGGCCCGCCGTGACCCCGTAGGCCAGGTTGGCCACGAGGCTCCAGTTCTGGGGTTCGAGCACGTCGTGGGTCCGGAACTCCCAGTGGGCGTGGGTATCGATGAAGCCCGGCACCACGTACCGCCCGGCGGCGTCGAACACCTCGGCCCCGGCCGGGATGTCCACCTGTCCGGACGGTCCCAGGGCGGTGATGCGGTTATCGGTCACCACGATGTCGCCACGGGACACGACCTCGTCTCCGTTCATGGTGATCAGCGTGGCGTTGGTGATGGCCACCGTGCCCCGGGGCGTGGCCCGGGGGAACTCCAGGTCGATGCGGACCGCCTCCACGGACTCGTGGAGGTCCAGCGGATCGTCGTCTTCCTCGTCCGCCTCCTCTTCCGCGTCGTCGTCCTCCTCGTCGTCCGAGGCCTCGTCGTCGTCGGCGTCCGCCGGCCCGTTCCGGCCGAACTCGAGGCTGTCGAACGGACGCTCGTAGTACGTCGATCCGATGGCCCAGTGGATGGAGGCGCCGCCGTCGGCCCAGCCGAAGTAGTCGGCTCCGATGTCGGTGATCTGCTGCGTAGGCACCCCGGCGGAGCCCCGCACGCCCACGGTGGCGCCGTCGCCCCCCACGGGCGGGACCGCCACCACGTACAGCTGGTTGTTCACCGCCGCCAGCGCCCACTGCCCGTCGGGGCGCATCAGGACCGTCTGGGCGGGAGGCGGGTTCGGCCCGCCCGTGGAGGGTCCGGTGACCTTCAGATGCGTGCGCCGGTCGGTGCCGTCGTAGCGGAGGCTGACCAGGCCGTCCCGGGAGTACACGTAGATGCGGTCCGGATCGGTGCCGAAGTGGGGCGCGCCGAGGCCCCGGGCCGGCGACACCACCTGCACCTCGCCGCCGTCCGCGTCCAGCCACACCAGGTCCAGCGGGATCCTCAGGCCGCCGAATTCGCTGAAGGTCTGCTGCCGGAGGAACGCGTTGCCCCGGAGCCCGACGATCCGCTCCCCGTCCGGCGAGAAGGCCAGGTCCGTGTAGAAGGCCTCGACCCCGGTCAGGCGCTGGGGCTGCCCGGAGCCATCGGCCCGGGTCTTCCAGACGTGGCCGCCGTCCATGTCCCACGTGACGTAGGCGATCCAACGGCCGTCGGGCGACCAGGCGGGCTTGAACTCCCAGGTGTCGCTGGTCGTCAGCCGCCGGGGCGTGCCGTCGGGCAGGTCCATCACGTAGAGCTTGGTCAGGACGCTGAACGCGAGCCGGGCCCCGTCCGGCGACGGGCGGGGGTCCTGGACGAGACGGGCGCGCACCGGGCCCTGCTCGACCCGGTACGGCGCCGTCAGGTCGGGGCCGACGGCCAGCTCGACGTCCGCGGTGAACGGGACCTCCACCGGGTCGCCGCCGGCCAGGGGCACGCGCCAGATCCGCCCGCCGAAGGTGGTCACCACCTCGGAGCCGTCCGGAGTGAACGCCATGCCGGGAAGCACGTCCCGGGACGGCGCCCCGCCCGACTCGATCTCGTCGCGCTGGATCGGGTAGAGCAGCCAGGTGTCGGCGCCGGTCTGCAGATCCCGGACCCGCAGCCCCGTCTGCGTCTCGTAGCGGGTGGCGTAGACCAGCTTCCCGCCGTCGGGCGACAGGGCGGGCCGGAAGGCGCTGCCGTCGGCCTGCGTCAGCGGGTCGTGCGCCCCCGTGACCATGCTCCGCCGGCCGATCTGCCAGTTCGGGAGCTGGCCGGACCCCTGGTTGCCGGCCTGGGCGTAGTAGAGCCAGTCGCCGTCCGGCGAGACCACCGCGCCGAGACGTGTGGCGTCGCCGCCGGAGTCTCCCTCGGCCTCCGCATCCTCGAGGCTCACGCCGCTGCCGCCGTCCACGTGGTACATCCGCAGGCCGCCCCGGGGCCCGCGCCGCGTGGCGATGACGTAGCGGCTGTCGGGGGTCCACGTGGGCGACACCATGGAGTTGGTGCGTTGGGAGTCGGACGTAAGCTTCTTCGGCTCGCTCCCGTCGGCGCGAGCGATCCAGAGGTTGTCGTGGCCGTCCCGGTCCGAGATGAACGCGATCCAGCGCCCGTCGGGGCTGATGCGGGGCTGGCTGTCGTAGGACGGGCCGGTCAGGACCGGCTCGGCCCGGCCGCCCCCGAGCGGCACGCGCCAGATGTCGCCGAGGAGTTCGAACAGGACGCTCCCGCCGTCGGGCGTCACGTCCACGGACAGCCACGAACCTTCCGACAGGGTCAGACGGAGCGTGTCCGTCATCTCCAGGGGCAGATCCACCGAGGGGTCGCCGGTGTCGGAGGAGTCGGGCGACTCCTGGGCCTGGAGGGCCGATCCGGCGGCGAAGGCCGGGCCGATCAGCAGGCAGACGAGGGCGAGGGCGAAGCGACGGAAGGCCATCGGGACTCCGGGCGGGGGTGGCGGGTGGCTCAAGTCGGGGGGCGATCCGGACGAAGCTCGAAACGAGAACGTTCGTCCCGCCCGCAATATGAGGCATCCGTTCCATGGCTCGCATCCGACCCCGGACCGTGGTGGCCGTCGTCGCCTACGTCCTGGTGGCGGTGCTTCTACTGCTGCGCGACGGACCGTCGAGCCGCGACGCGGCTCAGCCCCGGGTCCAGACCACGAGCACGCCGCACGCCCCGCTCGTGCCGCCCCACTCCACGGGAACGGACGCCCCGCCTCGGTACACCTCGATCCCCGCCACCCGGTCGGGGCGCACGAGCTGGTTCAACATGGCCGGCGTGTCTCCGGAACGGTGGACCAGGATCCCGTCCAGGTAGACCGACGGGTAGCACGGCACGCGGTCTCCGATGCTCCTCGTCAGGATCACCGCGGACGAGAGGGGGTCGAGGGGGTTCGCCAGACGGATCCGGGCGCCGTTGACGCGCTGGAAGATGTCCGTGGCCTCGCTGGGCCCCCACGCCTCGATGTCCTCGCGGTCGACGAACGTCCCGGACGTCATCTCCCGGCGCTGGTAGAAGCCGCGGTTCTCCAGGACCAGCTCGCGGCGTTCCACCACCACGTCCACCGGTTCCAGTTCCAGGGGATCCACGGTCATGGCCACCCGGGCGTCGGACGTGCGGGCGGCGACCACGGCGATCGTGTCGCTGCGCGTGGCGTAGCCGAGCCCCTCGAAGTCCACGCGGTGCCGGCCCGGTGGCACCGAACCGAACGCGAACCGGCCGTCCGGGTCCGTGAGCGTTTCCATGGAGATGTCGGGTAGCCCCACCCGCACGTCGGCCAGGGGCTGCTCGGTGCCCACGTCCACCACCCGCCCCACCAGCCGGCCCCGGGGCACCATGGGGTCGGTGCCCCGAGGCGTGAGGGTGGCCACGAAGCTGCCGGGACGCATGATGGCGAAGTTGCCATCGGCCGGGGCGTAGCCGGGGGCGCTGAGCCGCAGGTCGTACACGCCCACGGGCACGTCGAGAAGCTCGAACACGCCCTCGGCGTCGGCGGTCAGGTTCAGGTCCAGTTCGGCCAGTTCCACCCGGACCCCTGGAATCGGGCGCCGCGTGTGGGCGTCCACCACCTTCCCGGAGATCGTCACCCGCTCCTGGGCCGCGGCGGGCGCGGCCAGGATCAGGGCCAGGAGGATGACCAGCGCGCGGGCCACCGCCGGGCCGGTCCAACCCGTGATTCCGCTGACGCAGATCCTGATGGCCATGGGCCGTCGTCCGGGTACCGGGGGAGAGGGTCGACCCCTGAACATACGGGATGGCCGGGTCGGGGGCCTACGCCTTCTGGTAGAGCGCCAGCACGCCTCCGGCCGGGTCGGACACGACCGCCATCCGGTCGGCGCCCATGGGCCGGGGCGCCACCACCACCCGGCCACCGCGCTCCTCCACCGTGGCCACGGACGTGTCCAGATCCTTCACCGTGACGTAGACGAGCCACGTGGCGGGAAGGTCCGCGTTGCTTCCCCGTGCGTGGCACACGCCGGCCACGGGCTGGCCGTTCCCGTCGAGCATGGCGTAGTCCGCGTAGTCTCCCATCGACACCTCGTGGGGCGTCCAACCGGTCACGGCCATGTAGAAGTCCCGCACGCCGTCGGCGTCGTCCACGGTCAGGTCCACCCACGCGACCCCACCCGGGGCGGTCTCCGCCTCGTGGGGCGGACGTCGGTAGACCGCTTCGAAGGTGGTGCTCCACCGGTCGGCGTCCGGGTCCAGGCTCTCGGCCCGGACGTCCATCCGGTCGGTGCCGTACACCACGGTCTGCCGCATCCGGCCGCCCGGGCCCGGCCCTTCCAGGACCAGGGTGTCGCCGTCGGCCTTCCCGCGGAGCTCGGACGGCGGCCCACCCGGCTGGGTGTGGAAGTGCATCACGAAGTCGCCGGCCGACTCGTCCCAGCGGGTCACGCCGTGGCCGTGCATCGTGGCCTTCCCGTCCACTTCCTGGACGTAGTCGGCGGCCAGCCCGCGGCCGTCGAGGATCAGGCGCGCCGTCGACCGGCCCACGGCCTCCAGCCCCTCCGGCGCCCACGGTGCCGGGGCCATGGTCTCGGCCCCGACCCACTCGCCGGTGCCGCGCTCGAGGATGCTCCAGGGGGTGTCGTGTTCGGACGCACTCATGGTGGGGTCTCCGTTCGGTGTCGGGTGCGGGGCCGAAGCCCGGGTCACGAACCGAAGGTAGGGCGCGGCCGGCCTCCGCGATCGACAGATCTTGCGGAAGTCCGTCAGTACTCGTTCGGCGTCCAGCGCATCCCCACGGACCACCCCGTGAACGACGGGTAGGCCCCGGCGCCCACGTCGATCCGCACGACGTCGAGGGCGATGCCCAGTTCGTCGCCGACGGGACGCCACGACACGCCGCCGCCGAACAGCGTGGACGTGCCGCTTTCGAGGCGATTGCAGTAGGTGTCTTCCAGCGGGCCGTCCGCCGCGTCCAGGACGAAGTCGGCACTCGGGCACGCCGCGGGAAGGCGCCGGTAGGTCAGCTCGGTCTCGTTGGTGCCGCCCAGGAAGCCGGCACCCACCCCGCCGCGCACGTGGACGTCGAAGGGCCCGAAGCGGCCGCCCAGCGGCCGGTACCGGAGAACGGCCGCGGTCGTGTACAGCAGGCGATCCACGTGGGGCTCGTAGCTCGACGGAGCGGGTCCGAACTCCCGCCCGGCGCCGGAGCGCTCGATGCCGATGTCGAAGTCCCGCCAGAGCCGGCGGCCCACCGCTCCGTGCATGACGTGGGTCGCCCCGGCGCCGGGTTCGTCGGGGCCGATCTCGTTGCCGAACCCGACCTCCAGGAAGAAGCCGTCGAACCACGACGGCAGCGTCTCGGCGAAGAAGTCGGACAGGGCCAGGCTCTCCAGGGTCTCCGTGCCGGGCTCGTAGCTCACCGAGAGCGACCCGTAGTTGTCGTAGGACTCGAAGGACGGACCGGCGGTGGCCACTTCGGGACTCCGGCGCACGAAGTAATAGTCCACCCGGGCGTCCAGAACCCGCAGGAAGGCACCCAGCCGGTAGTCGCCGAGCCACTCCGTCGCCTCGACCCCGGGCGAGCCCCGGGCGCCCAGCGCCCCTTCGACGAACGCGTTGTGGAGCATGAACCGGCCTTCGGCACCGGCGGCCAGCCCGAACTCCACCGGGTGGCGCGACTGGGTCGCGACGGCGGTGTTCCGGCCGATGACGCCCGGAAAGCCCGAGAGGCCCTTGCCGAGGCGGAGGGTCAGGCCCGCCGCCGGGTAGGTCTGGGTGGTGCCGAGCATGCCGCCCCCGTGGACCGTGACGTCCCAGAGGCTCCGCACCCACCGGCTCCGGTACATGTACAGGGCCGACGCCCCGATGGAGTTGCCGATCTGGTGCGACCATCCCTTGGGCACGCGGTGCGTGGTGATCACGCTGTGGACGGCCGCCTGGAACTTCCGGCCCGCGGCGCCCTGACCGAGCACGCCGAGGTTCCATTCCAGGGAGTGCTGCGACTGGCGCTGGTTCGGAGCGGGAACCTGGTCCTCGATACGGAGACGCCGCGTGGCGTCGTAGCGCATGCCCAGGTACGAGAAGCCGGCGTAGGGTCGGTCGGACGGGTCGGGCGTGTA
Organism: Longimicrobiales bacterium; assembly: GCA_040216925.1. Lineage (GTDB taxonomy): Bacteria > Gemmatimonadota > Gemmatimonadetes > Longimicrobiales > Gaopeijiaceae > JAJCZZ01. The sequence goes on along the minus strand of JAVJOF010000017.1, from coordinate 194,266 downwards.
GCGGGTGATGGTCCTGGGCGTGAAGAAGTTCTGCCCCAGCACCAGCGACGACGTCACGTCGAAGCTCTTCTCCCGGGTGAACCGGTCCGCCCAGAAGCCGGCGCCTGGAAGCGGCGCCCCGATGCCTCGCCCGAGCACGATGCGGATGCCGTTGGTGAACGCGTCGTCGGAGCCCACGGCCGGCGGCACCCAGGTGTCGTTCTCCCAGTAGAAGCTCCACCCGACCCAGTCCTGGCCGTGGAGCGTCGCCGGCCCCAGGGTCGGGGCCGCCGCGACGAGGGTCACGGCGGTGAGGGCGGTCCGGACGAGTCGGGACGGGATGCGCCGGTACGTCATCAGCCGTGCTCCTCGGGGTCGCGCGTGATGGGGCCGGAACCCTCCTCGGCGCTCCGGAAGCGGCCGTTCTTCGACGAGGCGTCGCCGCCCATCCCCCGGTCACGGAAGACGCCGTGAACCGCGGACCGGAGGTCGTCGTCCGCCGGGATGACGCCGTCGATCACGAGAGCGTCGTACGCGCTCAGGAGGGCGTCGCGCGCGTGGAGGAAGTGTGGGCCGTGTCGTCCGGGGTGGAGGAAGTTCAGCGAGTCGAAGACCAGCTTCCATCCGAGCACGTCGCCCCGGTCCCGGTCTCCCTGGCCAAGCGCCCGGTTGAGGTCCAGCAGCGTGGCGCACCACACCTCCCCGGCCGTATGCGCGTTCATGCCCCGGCCCCGCAGCGAGGCGTAGGTGCCGTCGTGGTCCGCGTACGACCGGCTCCGGAGTCCCCGGTCGTGGTTTCCGGACAGCCACCCGGCGTAGGCCCAGGTCTCGGCGTCGTCTTCGGGGGTGCCCGCCGCCCGGGCGGCCCGTCTGCGCTCGTAGTTCTGGATGGACACGGCCCAGTAGTCGCTGAATCCCTCGCCCAGCGCGCGGGACTGCTCGTGCTGGAGCGGCGCCCAGAGGTCGTCCCGGGCCCCGACGATCCGGTCGGTCACCCCGTGGGCGAACTCGTGGATGACCAGGTGGGCGTCGAAGGCGCTGTGACGGCCGCTGGGGTGGGGCCCGAGTTCGAGGCTCGGCTCGGTGCCGTCGGTCCGGTTCTCGAAGAACCCCAGACCCGACACCTCCCGGTCCCGGATCAGCACGCACACCGGGTCTCCGGCGCCCGGGGTCCCGTCGGCGTGGGACCGCTGGAAGTTCCCGGCGCGCTCGTCGAAGCCCAGCAGGTAGAAGAAGTCGTGGAGCGTGTTGCACAGGTAGAAGGCGTTGACGGCGGCCCGGCCGTACTCGTCGGACGCGTCCGGGTCGAAGCGCAGATGACCCTGGACGGGGGTGGCCCGGACCCGGCTCCCTCCGGGCAGGCGGACGTCCACGTTGTCGCCCCGGGTCTCGGCGCCCTCGATCCAGGGTCCCCCCGGGGGGCGGCCACCGGGAAAGGCCGGGTACTCGTCCAGGGGTCGCGGGAAGGGGCGGGACCGGGCCGGCGTCCGGGGGTCGAAGTCGTACACGGTGCCACCGGTGGCGTGGGACGACGCACGGATCACCTCCCGCACCGTGGGCACCCCGGATCCGAGGGCATCGACGCGGACCAGGTAGCTGCCTCCTCCCGCGGGCAGCCGGAACCGGAGCTCCCACAGCAGTCGCGGCCGTCGCCCCCCCGCGTCCAAGACCAGCGAGGCCACGATGGGGTCGGCCAGCGGGTCCTTCCGCATGACGGTGGGACGCGGGGCCAGGGACAGGGCGGCCACCGTCTCGGGCGGCCCGGCGGTGAAGGCCAGCTCCGGTGCCAGCGCCCCGATGCGGGCCAGCTCCAGGAAGCCCACCCGGGCCGCCTCGGCGGCCGGGACCTCCGGCTCGGTGGCGACCTGGTGGGAGAGGGGAACGGCCGAGCCGGTGACCGACACGGGACGCCCGTCCGGGTGGAAGCGCACGCTCCGGATGCCGTGGAGCACCGGCACCCCGGCCAGGACCTGCTGGAGCGCCACGACCGACCATCCCGTGGACGTGCGGCGGACGCTTCCGACCGACTCGTACCACGCCCCTTCCGGGCCTTCCTGCTCCCGGACGAAGGCCAGCGCGCGTTGGATCCGGGCGGTGCGTTCCGCCGGGGTCGGGACGGTCGAAGACGACGGATCGGGCACGGAAGGACGGCTCGCGAAGGGGCTCCGATCAGCGCGGAGCCGGTGGGTGGGGGGGCGAGCTCCGGCTGGAGCGCATCATGCGCGCAGGGGGGCGGACGGAGCAAGGATGGCCGCCCGGCCGACCCTCAGCGCAGCCCGACCACCGGGATGCAGCAGTCCAGGTCCCAATCGTCCCACGTCAGCGCGTCGGGCCAGTGCCGGTAGCGCTCGAACGCCGGGAGGTTGTCCGGCTCGTACCGCGAGCGCGGGAGCCAGTGGTGGTAGAGGTGATGCCACACGCGGGCCACCCGGGGCAGATCGCCGCGGGCGTGGGCCGCCACCGCCCGGAGGGCGGGCATGGGGCGGACGCGCACGCCGTCGCCCTCGGGGGTGTCGGCGGGCACCGGGCAGGCGAAGTCGTAGCGGATCTGCTCCGGGGGCGTGACCTCCACGTCGTCCCAGCTCATGCCCCACAGCTCGCCGTGGGGCTCGGGCACGCCGCGCGCCTGCAGCCAGCCCCGGAAGTCGGCGTAGCCGCGTTCGAGTACGCCCTCGCGGAACGGCATCCGGAGGCGCAGGAAGGCCACCGTGCGGGCGGGAATCTCCTCGACGCGGGGTTGGGGCGTCGGGCCGCGGTCCGCCTCGACCATCTCCTGGAGATGGTACGGCTTCGCCCCCGCCGCGTCGTCGGCGGAGGCCCGGAACACGAGCGGTTCCCGGCGGTCCCAACCGCTGGGCGCCATCCCGTAGTGGCGGCGGAACGTCCGGGCGAAGTCCGAGGCCGACCCGAACCCGGCCTCCACCGCGATGCGCCCCAGCTCCCGTTCCGGAGCGGCGCGCATGAGCTGGGTGGCGCGCTCCAGTCGCAGGCGGCGTACGAACACGCCGGCCGTCTCGCCCATCACCGCCGTGAACACCCGATGGAAGTGGTACGGCGAGAAGTGGACGGCCCGGGCGAGGGCGTCCACGCTCCACGCCGCGGCCGGATCCTCCCGCACCCGGTCGACCAGCGGCGCGAGCCGGGCCCGGTACCGGGCGTCGGCCGGCGCCGCTTCCGTGCCGCTCAGGAGACCGAGCGCGGCCCCGACGTCCGGCGGATGAACGAGACCAGGACCTCGCGCCACTGAGGCAGCAGGCCCTGCTCCACGTACATCATGTGGCCGGCCGGGAAGTCGGAGCGGTGGAGGTTGGACCGCAGCTCCTCGGGCAGCCCCAGGTGGTCCAGGCTCCAGACCGCGGCGAAGTAGGGCGTGGCCAGGTCGTAGATGCCGTTGATCAGCAGCACCTCGAGATCCGGGTTGCGCTGCATGGCTTCGGCCAGATCGGGCCCGACGTTGGGCGTGCCGCCGCCCCGGCCGAAGCCACCGTTCTGGCGTCCCCAGTTCCATCCCCGGGTCCCGCCGCTGGGCGTGTACTCGCGCTCGCCGTCGTAGCCCAGTTCGCTACGGAGGTAGCTGTTGAAGGCCGACGTGTACGCCGAGCTGATGGCCGACGACTGGGGGTCGTGGGACGGGGTGCGTTGCAGGCCGTCGGTGGCCGGGCCGGTGAAGCGGGCGTCCAGGCGGCCGACCTGGAGGTCCTGGTCGCGAAGCAGCTCCGCCTCGAACTCGGAGGCCGTGACCCGGAGGTCGGCGTCGTCGATGTACTCGCGGCTGAGCCCGGTGTATCGGTGCATCCGGTCGATGACCCGGGTCCGGGTGGCCGCGTCCAGGTTGTCGCCCTGCATGAGCGCCGACGCGTACTCACCCAGCGACCACGCCTCGACCTCGGCCATGAACGCCTCCAGATCGCCGGGGTCGCCGCCGGGCAGGGCGTTCAGATACTCGGCCACCACCGCGTACGACGGCAGGTTGACGATGTAGGGCAGGTCGTCGCCGGGGGCGAACTGGATGGTGCGGAACTCCAGTACGGCGCTGACCAGGACGATGCCGTTCAGGTCGATGTTGGCCCGCTGGAGATGGCGGGCCAGGACGGCCGAGCGGGTGGTGCCGTAGCTCTCCCCCAGGAGGTAGCGGGGCGCGTTCCACCGGTCGTACTCCGACAGGAATCGGCGGATGAACTGCGCCAGGGATGCGGCGTCCTCGTCGATCCCCCAGAACTCGCTGCCCGGCGTGTCGCCGAGGGTGTGGCTGAAGCCCGTGCCGATGGGGTCCACCATGACGATGTCGGCCACGTCCAGGAGCGACGCCTGATTGTCTTCGATGGGGTAGGGCGGGGCGCCCTGGGGACCCACGGCGGGCGTGACCACGCGGCGCGGCCCCATCACTCCCATGTGGAGCCAGAACGACGCCGAGCCCGGGCCGCCGTTGTACGAGAAGACGATGGGCCGCGTGCCGGGGTTCGGGACGCCCGTGCGGAAGTAGGCCGTGTAGAAGAGTTCGCCGGTGTCGGTTCCCTCGTCGTTGCTCAGGGTGATGCTCGACACGACGGCGTCGTACGCCACCGTCTCGCCGGCCAACTGGATCGAGTGGCTGCTTTCCCAGCGTGACGCCTCCTCGGCGTCCTGGGCGGCGTGGGCCGGAGCCGGAACGAGGGCGGCGTGGGCGGCGGCGATCAGGAGGGCGGCCCCGGAAGTGGTGAGGTGGGTGGCGGCGCGGCGGGGTCTGGCGGACGGGGTCATGCGGGCTCTCCGGCGGTGCGGTTCGTCGAGTGGGTGAGCCTAGGCGGGGGGCAGGCCTTTCGCCAGCCGCGGGCCGGTGGCGGGGCCACGGAGCGCCGGCGTACTCTGTGCGGGCCCTGCCCGGGGCCCTGCGCCCCCGACTCGCCCACACCCGCGAGGTGGCCATGACCGTGCCGTCACTCGTCCGTACCGCTCTCCTTCCGGCTCTCGCTGTCGGTTTCCTGGCCTCCGCGCCTGCCGCCGGCCAGGACGCCGACGACGCCTGGGACGTGACCTTGCCCCGGGGCGACACGCGGGAGATCGACTTCACCACGGACGAGGGCACCTGGATGTCCGTGGACGTCTCGCCCGACGGGACGTGGCTGGCCTTCGACCTCCTGGCCCACGTCTACCGCGTGCCCATCGGCGGCGGCGAGGCCGTGTCGCTCACGCAGGAGAGCGGCGTGGCCACGAACTACCATCCGGCCATCTCCCCCGACGGCACGCGCATCGCCTTCGTCTCGGACCGCAGCGGGCAGAGCAACCTGTGGGTCATGGACGCCGACGGCTCGAATCCCCGCCAGGTGCAGTCGAGCCGCGACACCCGGGTGACCATGCCCGAGTGGACGCCCGACGGCGAGTACATCCTGGTGACCCAGGGCGGGGGCATCTGGATGTACCACGTGGACGGTGGCACCGGCATCGAAGTGGTCGGGTCCGACGCCGGGTCGGCCTCGTGGCCGTCCCTGTCCCGGGACGGGCGCTACCTCTACTACCAGCTCCGCACGCCGGGCAGCACCGTGCCGTGGGCCGTGGACGAGGTGGAAGGCGTGGACGAGCTGATCGCCGGCACGGTCCAGGACGCGCTCCAGGGTTCCTACAACCTGCGCCGTATGGATCTCCAGACCGGCGAGGTGACAAGCGTCACCAGCGGCGAGCCGTCGCGGCAGTACCGCCTGTCCAGCGGTGGCGCCATCGCACCCGAGGTGTCGCCCGACGGCCGTCACGTGGCCTTCGGCCGGCGGCTCCCCGACGCCACCATCGAGTGGAAGGGCCACGAGTTCGGGCCGTCCACGGCGCTCTGGCTCCGCAATCTGGACGACGGGTCGGAGCGCATCGTGGCCGACCCCATCAGCCAGGACACGTCGGAGGGCATGAAGACCATCCGGCCTTTGCCGGGCTACGCGTGGATGCCCGACGGCGGGTCGGTGGTGCTGGCCCAGGGCGGCAAGCTCCGGCGGGTGGACCTCACGTCCGGCGCCGTGAGCACCATCCCCTTCACGGCCCGGGTGCACCGGGTCATCTCCGAGCAGGCCTACCAAGCGTTCCGCATCGACGACGGCCCGATTCCCGTGCGCTACACCCGCTGGCAGTCGGCGTCGCCGGACGGCAGCCGCCTGGCCTTCACCGCGGCGGGACGCGTGTACGTGATGGACCTGCCCGACGGGACGCCCCGGCGCCTGACCACCGACGATGCGCCCCACTTCGAGTACGCTCCGTCGTGGTCGCCGGACGGCCGGACCGTGGCCTACACCACCGTAGGCCAGTCGGGGCTCGGCCACGTGATGGCGGCGGCCGTGGCGGGGGGTGCGCCCCGGCAGGTCAGCCGCGAGGCCGGTGAGTACGCGCACACGGCGTGGAGCCCCGACGGCCGGGAGATCCTGGCCGTTCGCGGGTCGGGTGCCACGGTCCGGCACCGCTCCCTGGCCCACAACCCCTGGTACGACGCGGTGGTCTTCCCGGCAGCCGGCGGCGCCGGCGAGCGGATCGTGCGGATCGAGGGGGCCACGCTGCCCACCCGCACCCAGTTCGCCCGGCCCACCTTCGGCCCCGGCGGGCGGATCTTCTTCCCGCAGATGGGCTATGACGCCGACGCCCGGGCCTTCGGCTCGGGCGACGCAACGGCGCTGGTGTCGGTGGCCCGGGACGGCACCGACCGGCGCGTCCACCTCGTGTTGCCCGACGCCGACGAGATCGTGGTGGCGCCGGACGGCCGTCACGCCGCGTTCAACGAAGGCGACAACGTGTTCCTGGTGCCCCTGCCTCCGGCGTCCGGGGGGCGCCCCATCGAACTCGACAAGAAGAACGGGACGCTGCCGGTCACGCCCCTGAGCACCGAGGGCGGGATCTTCCCGAGCTGGCGCGACGCCGGCACCGTGCAGTTCGGCAGCGGCACCCGCTACTACGCCTGGAACGTGGCCGAGGAGACGGCCGACACGGTGGCCATCGAGCTGACCATCCCCCGGGCGTCGCTGGCCGGCGGTACCATCGCCGTGACCAACGCCCGCATCGTGACGCTGGAAGACGACGGCGTGCTGGAGGGGGCCACCCTCGTGGCCACCAACGGCCGGATCACCTGCGTGGGCACCTGCGACACGTCGGGGGCCGACCACGTGGTGGACGCCACGGGCAAGACGGTCATTCCCGGCTTCGTGGACATGCACTCCCACTTCTTCCGGGAGTACCGGGGCATCATCCCGAAGAACGCCTTCGAGGCCGCCGTGCCCCTCGCGTACGGCGTGACCACCAACCTCGACAACTCCCAGTGGTCGCAGGACATCTTCCCGGCCATGGACATGATCGAGGCCGGCAGCCTGATCGGTCCGCGCACGTTCACCACGGGCGATCCGCTCTACCGCGGCGACGGGGGGCGCCAGAACGAGCTGACCAGCTACGAGGTCACGGCCGACAACATCGACCGGCTCCAGAGCTGGGGTGCCGTGTCGCTGAAGAGCTACATGCAGCCCCGACGCGAGCAGCGGCAGTGGGTCACGGACGTGGCCCGGGACCGGGGGCTGATGGTCACCGGCGAGGGCGGCGACCTGGCCTACAACCTCGGCCTGATCATGGACGGCCAGACCGCGTGGGAGCACCCGCTGAGCTACATCCCCATGTACTCCGACGCGGCGCGCTTCTTCGGCATGAGCAACACCGTCTACTCGCCGACGTTCGTGGTGGGCGGGCCGGGCCCGTGGAACGACGAGTGGTGGCTCCAGGAGAGCGACGTCTGGCGCAACGAGAAGCTCCGGCTGTGGATGCCGTGGAAGCAGCTCGTGCCCCACACCCGGCGGCCGTACAAGCGGCCCCGGACGGACTACTCGTTTCCCATGATGGCCCAGGTGCTGGCCGACATCATCGCCGAGGGCGGGCACGGGGCCATCGGTGCCCACGGCCAGCAGCACGGCATCGCCTCGCACTGGGAGGTGTGGATGGCGGCGGAGGCCATGGGACCGCTGGGCGCGCTCGAGCTGGCCAGCAAGGACGGAGCCTACTTCCTGGGGGCGCTGGAGGACGTCGGGACGCTGGCCCCCGGCAAGCTGGCCGACCTGATGATCCTGAACTCGAACCCGCTCGACGACATCCGCAACACGACCGACATCCAGTGGGTGATGAAGGGCGGGATGCTCTACGACGGCATGACGCTGGACGAGGCCTGGCCCCGGCAGCGGGCGTACGGTGAGCGGCCGTGGCTGTACGAGGACGCGTGGCGGTCCGGGCCGCGCCCGGTCATCCGGTAGGGGCGTGGCGGGCGGGCGTGGCGTGAGCGGTGGGAGTGGGCGGGTCGGGCGCGCGGGCGCGACGGCGGTGGTGCTGGCCGCGGGCCTGGTCGTGGCCGGCCCCCGGCCCGCGGCGGCCCAGGACTACGAGATCCTGGCGGCCCGGTACGGCACCGTACCGGGCTTCCCGCTGCGGGGGCTCCTGCCCGACGCGCCCGAGGGCGAGACGCTGGACATCGCCATGGCGGTGTGGGTCGTCCGCAACGACGAGCGGGTCGTGCTGTTCGACACCGGCTTCTTCCGCCCGGTGTGGTTCGATCGGTTCGAGGTCCGGGACTACGAACGCCCCGACTCGCTGCTGATGCGGGTGGGCATCCGCCCCGAGGACGTGACGGACGTGGTGGTTAGCCACGCCCACTGGGACCACATGGGCGGGCTCGAGCTCTTTCCCGAAGCCATGGTGTGGATCCAGGACGCGGAGTACGGCTACTACACTGCGGCCGCCTGGCAGCCCGGAGGCAACGCGGGGGGGATCGACCCGGACGACATTGCGCACCTGGTGGCGCGGAACCTGGCCGGTTCGGTGCGGCTGATTCCCGGAGACGACGTGGAGATCCTGCCCGGCATCACCGTGTACACCGGCGCCCGGCACACCTACGCGTCGCAGTACGTGCGCGTCGGTGGTGCGGCCCCGTTCGTCCTGGCCTCGGACAACGCCTACCTGGACCGGAACGTGGCGGAGGAGCGGGCCGGTGCGACGTTCTCCGCTGTGGACCGGGCGGGCAACGTGGCTGCGGTGCGGCGCATGGTGGAACTGGCGGGGGATGCCGCCCGGGTCGTCCCGGGGCACGACCCGGAGGTGTTCGAGCGGTACCCGGAGGTGGTGCCCGGGGTGGTGCGGGTGCGGCCGGGGGGCTGAGGCGCGGGTCACCACCCGCGGTCATTGACCGGCCCGTTCACTCGTTTACAATTTCTGATCCGCCGGTCGGCACGACGGCGGACCGATCACCCCGTGGCAGGCACGGCATCCGGCGTTGGCCGGCCCGGCCTGCTTCGCGGCATCGCCCCACGGGGCGCCCCTTCGAACGAGAGGCTCACATGCGGAACCACCCGACTGGAATCGGACGCACGCACATCCAGCTCGGGAGCCCCGCATGTCACATCCTCGTCCTCCGTTCGTCTCCGCCGACCACCTCGGCGTAACCCTTCCCGACGGCCGCCCGCTCTTCGGCGGCCTGTCCCTCTCGCTTTCCCGCGAACGCACCGGCCTGGTCGGTGCCAACGGCGTGGGCAAGTCCGTCCTGCTCGACGTCCTGGCCGGCGTGCGCCCACCGACCACGGGCCAGGTGGTCCGCAACGGGCGGCTCGGGTACGTCCGTCAGGGGGGCGCCCGACCGGACGGTGACCCCGCCCGGACCGTGGCCGACCGCCTCGGCGTGGCCGGGCGTCTGGCGGCCCTGGACCGGATCCAGGCCGGGAGCGTGGACCCCGACGACTTCGAGCGCGTCGGTGCCGACGGGTGGGACCTGGCCGAGCGGGTGGCCGCCCAGCTCGACCGTCTGGGCCTGGGCCACCTTCCGCTGGACCGGCCGCTCTCGGCCGTGAGCGGCGGGGAGGCTGCGCGCCTGGCCCTGGCCGGCGCCTTCCTGGCCGGCCCCGACATCCTGCTCCTGGACGAGCCCACCAACGACCTCGACGCCCGCAGCCGCGCCGCGCTCCTCGACATGCTGGACGCCTGGTCCGGCGGGCTGCTCGTGGTGTCCCACGACCGGGAGGCGCTGCGCCGCGTGGACCGGATCCTGGAGATGCACCCGGAGGACCTGCGCGAGTACGGTGGCGACTACGATGCGTACCGGAGCCGGCGCGAGGTGGAGGCCGCCGCGGCCGAAGCCGAAGCGGCGGCAGCCGCAGCAGCCCGGCGGAAGGCCCGGGAGCAGGCGCGTCAGGTGCGGGAGCGTCAGGAACGGCGGTCCGCACGGGGGCGGCGGGCCCGGAGCGAGGGCGGCATGCCCAAGATCGTGCTGAACGCCATGCGGAATCGGAGCCAGGGCACGACCCGTCGGGTGGGCCGCGTCATGGACGACGTGCTCGAGCGGGCCGATGCCCGGGTGTCGGCGGCGCGGAGCAGGGTCGACGAGACCGCGGAGATGAGCATGGACGTGGCGCCCAGCGGGCTGCCCGCCGGCAAGGACGTGCTCCGGGTGGAGGGCGTGTCGTACACCCCCGGCGGTGGCGTCGGGGGCCGCGGCGGTGGCCGTATCGGCACCGGCGACGGGGCGCCGGATCCGCACCGCCCGCCGCTCCTGCGCGACCTGGACCTGACGCTGGTGGGACCGGAGCGGGTGGCGCTGGATGGCCCCAACGGCAGCGGGAAGACCACCCTCCTGCGTCTGGTCCTCGGCCATCTCGCACCCGACTCCGGCCGTGTCCGCGTGGGTGTGGATGCGGATCGCGTGGCCTACCTCGACCAGCGCGCGGCCCTGCTGCGACCCGGCGCGACCGTCCTGGAGTGCTTCCGGGAGGCCCACCCCGCCTGGGACGAGGCCCACGCCCGGTGGGTGCTGGCCCGGTACCTCTTCCCGGACCGGGCCGCCTTCGCGCCGGTGGATCGGCTGAGCGGTGGAGAACGGGTCCGGGCCGGCCTGGCCTGCGTGCTGGGCGGGCCGGTGTCTCCGCATCTCCTGGTGCTCGACGAGCCCACCAACCACCTGGACTTCGCCAGCCTGGACGTGGTGGAACGCGCCGTGGCCGAGTACGACGGGGCGCTCCTGGTGGTGTCCCACGACGCCGACTTCCTGGACGCGGTGGGGGTGGAGCGGTGGGTGCCGCTGGGGGGCGCGGGACGTTGACGAGGCGGGGAAGAGTCCAGCGATCCGGCGGCCGGTCCCGGAACGAGTTCCGGTGGCCGCCGGTACGAAGACCATGATGTCGAACCGCTCCGGCGTCGCTGCCACCCTGGGTCTCGGCCTTCTGATGGGGTGCGCCGACCCGCCCGTCGAGGCCGTTCCCGACCCGCCCCCGCCCGAAGCCGCGGCGCACATCGAACTGGTCGGGGGTGGCGGGCAGACCGGAGTGGTGGGCCAGCCCCTGGCCGAGCCGCTGCGCTTCCTCGTCACCGATGGGGGAGGGCGCGGTGTTCCCGGTGCTCGGGTCCGGCTCATCGCCGGGCTCGGTTCCGTTCAGGCACCGGACAGCCTCACCGACGCAGAGGGTGCCCTCGAGGCCATCTGGACCCTCGGGCCGGAGGCCGGCGACGTCCCCCTCGATGTGTGGCTCCTGGCTCCGCTCCAGTCGGGCGGGTTCGAAACCGTCTCGTCGCTCCGCGTCACCGCCCATGCGGAGCCGGGCCCTGCCGACTCGCGCGTCGGCGCGGACACGGTGATCGTCGCAGCCGACTCCCGGGGGCCCCTTCCCGTGGCGTACGTGGACGCGTTCGACAACCTGGTGCCGGACTCTCTCCTCGCCGGGGTCCGCGCGGAGTCGAGTGCCCCGAGCGTCGTGGCTGTCGACGCACAGGGCCGGCTCGTGGCCGGGCGGGAGGGGTCGGCGACGTTGGACGTGGAGCTCGACGGGGTCCGCTCGGTCGTGCACGTCCGCGTGGAACCGTTCCAGGACCTCGTGGCCCGCGAGACCCTCGTACTCGGAGCGGCCCACTCGTGTGCCCTCGCGTCGGACGGCCGTGCCTTCTGCTGGGGTGACAACCAGGCGGGGGCCCTGGGCGTCGGCGACGCGACCGACCGAAACGCTCCGACGCCCGTTGCGTTCCCGGGGACGTTCGTCTCACTGGCCGCGGGCCCGGGGCATACCTGCGGAATCGAGCCGGAGGGGGCTCTCTGGTGCTGGGGCGCCAACGAGGCGGGGCAGCTCGGTCGAGAAGGCGGACCGTACGAGGTGGCCCCGGGGCCCGTGTTGCCGGGCACCCGGTTCCTCGATGTGGCCGCGGGCGGTGACCATACGTGCGCCCTGACCGACCAGGGGCGCCCGCTTTGCTGGGGGGCCGGTGCGTCTTCGGCGGGCGGCGATCCGCGGGGCGGCCCTGCGCCGGTGGCGGGGGCCACGTCGTACCGGGAGATCGCGGCCGGCCACCGCGTCGCCTGTGGCCTGGGCGCGTCGGGCCGGGTCACGTGTTGGGGGCGCTCGGTCCACGTTGCTCGACGCCCCATGGAGAGCCCCGGGGCGGCGTTCGCGACCATCCGCGGCGCCCTGGATGTCTGCGGGCTCACCCGCGCAGGGGATGTCGCCTGCCGCGACGCGCAGGCCCAGGGCGTCCGGTTCCGGACCGACGTGTCCGGGCCGCCGATCCGGCGACTGGCCGTCGGATGGTCGCACCGATGCGGGGTTCTCGACAGTGGCGCCACGTGGTGTTGGGGCCAGGACGATCACGGACAGCTCGGGCGGCGGTTGCTCCCGGCGTTCCCGGCGCGACCTCCGGGGCCCGTCGAGGACGATCCGGGATTCGTGGAGGTGGCGGCCGGCCATACCCACACCTGCGGCGTGACCGGCGAGGGAGCCCTCTACTGCTGGGGCGAGCGCGCCGACGGCCGATTGGGTTCGGACCCGCGCGGGGGCGTGCCCTCCCGACCGGTCCCGGTGGCGACCGATCGTCGCTTCTCTCGCGTCAGCGTCGGTGACCAGCACACCTGCGGCCTCGAGCCGGACGGCTCCGCCTGGTGCTGGGGCTCGAACGCGTCGGGGCAGTTGGGCCGGCAGTCGCCTCTGCTCACGGGCGTGCCGCTCCCCGTTTCCGGCGGCCGGGCGTTCCGGGACATCCGTGCGGGCGGCAGCCACACCTGCGCCCTTTCGCCCGACGACACGATGTGGTGTTGGGGTGGCTCGGACCGGGGACGTGCGTACGAGCCCCGGCTCGTCACGGACGGCGCCGACATCGTGGCCATGGACGCGGGGCGCTCCGTCAGCGGGATCACCGCGTGCGCGATCCGCCGGGGAGGCAGCATCGTCTGCTGGCCCCGGGACTACGAGCTCCCGTGGACCATCCCGTCGGAGCGCGGCCTGCGCACCATCAGCGTCGGGAGCAGCCACGGGTGCGGTTTCGACCCGGATGGCGCGCTGTTGTGCTGGGGTCGCAACAACTGGTCGCAGTTGGGGCGTGGAGCTCCGACGGAGACGGACGAGGCCCTGGGTCCGGTGCTCAGCGAGGCGAGCTTCCGGCACGTCTCGGCCGGAAGTCACACCAGTTGTGCCATCGACGAGGACGCTCGTATCCACTGCTGGGGCAAAGGCATCGACGGCGAACTGGGCGACGGATACGAGGGTACTTCGGTGCCCCATCTCGGTGCTGCCCCGCGAGCTGTTCTCGGGGGCCATCGCTTCCTTGACGTGCAGGTGGGCTCGGGCGCCGCCTGTGGCCTCGACGTGGACCGCCGGATCCTGTGCTGGGGCACCGTGTCGTCCGGAGTGCTCTGGCAGGGGCGGCGCTCCATCCCGTTCGTTCTGGAAGGGGACCGGACCTTCGCATCGTTCGCGTGGGGCGCAGGTCAGCACGTCTGTGGGCTCGACGAGGCCGGCCGTGCCTTCTGCGGGGGGCTCAACGACAGGGGCCAGACCGGGATCGGCCTGTTCGCCGACGCTCTCGTGCCCGAGCGCGTGGCAACGCCGGTGATCTTCGGGCCGCCGACCCCGCCGGGTTGAGGTCGGGGTCTGATCGCAGGCGCGCGCCGAAGCGCACCGGGACCACCCCTACAACGCCTCGATCTTCCGCTCCACGTCGGCCCACTCTTCCATCCACGCGTCCGCACGGGCCTGCCGGTCGGCGCGCTCCTCCTGGAGGGCGGCGACTTCGTCCGGAGGGGTGTCCTCGAAGTAGCCCGGCCGGCAGAAGAGCGCATCGATCTCGGCAACCCGCGCCTCTGCGGCCTCGATCTGTTCGGTGAGGTCGTCGCGCCTGCGGGTCAGCCGGTTCAGCCCGACCTCGGGACGCTCGGAGGAGCGGGTCGGCTGTGAGCCTCCCCGGCGCCCGTTGGACGATCCGCCGGAGGTGCGCGCAGGCCCCCCGTCCTGCTTGCCGTCCTTCCTGTCCGTTCGGGCCTTCAGCACCACCGTGTCTGCGTCCAGGTGGTCGTCGCCGCAGGCGTGTACGTACTCGTCGTAGGTGCCCAGGTAGTCTTTCACCTCGTCGCGCTTGATCTCCACGACCCGCGTGGCCAGTTGGCTCACGAACCATCGGTCGTGAGACACCAGGATCAGCGTGCCGTCGAAGTCCCGCAGTCCCTCGACGAGGGCCTCGATGGACTCGAGGTCGAGGTGGTTCGTCGGCTCGTCGAGTACGAGTACGTTGGGCCGCTCCATGGCCAGGCGGGCGAATACCAGACGCGCGGCCTCGCCGCCGGACAGCGCGTCGAGCTTCTTGGCGCCGTCGTCTCCGGAAAAGAGCACCAGGCCCATCTGCCCGCGGACGAACCCGCGGTCCTTGCCGGGGCAGAAGTCCCACAGCCACTCCTCCGCGGTGCGGGAGCCGTCGGCGAAGGTCTCCTTGTGATCCTGGGCGAAGTAGCCGGGATGGGTCTCGTACCCCCACTCGACCGATCCGGCGTCCGCCTCGAGGTCGCCCATGAGGATCTTCAGGAGGGTGGACTTGCCGATGCCGTTGGGGCCCATGATGGCCATCCGGTCGCCCCGCCGGACCTCCAGATCGACGCCGTGCAGCACCTCGTTGTCGCCGAAGGCCTTCCGGATGCCCTCGATGCGCAGGACCTCCTTTCCGCTGGGCCGCTGGGGCTGAAAGCGGAACGTCGGGTACCGGCGCGAGCTGCCGGGCAGCTCGTCCATCTGGTCCACCATCCGCTCGATGATCTTGACCTTGCTCTGGGCCTGGCGCGCCTTGCTCGCCTTTGCCTTGAACCGGTCCACGAACTTCTGGTGGTGGGCGATCTCCCGCTCACGCCCGGCAATGTCCTTCTCCCGGCGCTCCCGCTCCTCGACCTTCGCCTTCAGGAAGGCCGAATAGTCGCCCCGGTAGAGCGTCACGGTCTGGTAGTCGACGTCCAGGATGTCGGTGACGACGTTGTCGAGGAACCGATGGTCGTGGGAGATGATGACCACGGGCCCCGAAAAGTCGCGGAGGAACTTCTCGAGCCAGCGGATCGACAGGATGTCCAGGTGGTTCGTCGGCTCGTCCAGCAGGAGCACGTCCGGTGCGCTGGCCAGGACCTGGGCCAGAAGGACCCGCAGGCGGAACCCGCCGGAGAGCGTGGAAAGCGGACGGTGGTGGACCTCGGCCGGCAGCCCCAGCCCCTCCAGGATCTCGGCGGCTCGCGCCTCGGCCGTGTAGCCGTCGTGGAGCTGGACGATCTCCTCGAGTTCTCCGAACCGGTCGGCGTCGAAGTCGGTCTCGGCCCGGGCCAGGATCTCCTCCTTCTCGGCCATGGCCTGCCAGAGCTCGGGGTTGCCCATGAGCGCCACCTCCATGACCAACTGGTGCTCGTACAGGAACTGGTCCTGACGCAGCACGCCCATCCGGAGGTGCTTGGGAATGGCCACGTGGCCCTCGGTGGCGTCGAGGTGACCGCCGAGGACGTTCAGGAGCGTGGTCTTGCCCGAGCCGTTGGCCCCGATGAGCCCGTACCGCTGGCCGGCGTTGAGCTGGAACGACGCGTTCGCGAACAGCGTGCGGTCGCCGTACTGCTTGGCGAGGTTGGATACGGAGATCATAGGACGGGGAATCTACAACGATGCCCGTCCAGCGGGATGTCGGCGGTGCCGCGCGCCGTCCGGCCTCAGGGACGCGCCCCCCCGCCTGCTACCGGGCGGTCCGGGCCCCCGACCCAAACGGCAACGCCACCGGCCGGATCGGCGCCGCGTCGGCGCCGCGGAGCTTCAGCGAGCCGCCGAGGAACGCGAACTCCCAGACCCGGTCGCGGGCCAGATCCTCCAGGAAGACCAGCTCCAGGATCGGAATCCCCCGCTGGGCCAGCAGGAAGGTGTGGAGCGGCACGTAGTCGCCGGCCACCTCCGAGGGGAAGGCCTCCAGGCTGAGGTTGTCGGCGCCGATGACCATGGCGCCGGCCTCGTCGGCCAGGAACCGGGCCGCGTCCATGCCCAGACCCGGTGCTTCGGCCATGAACGCCGCCGCATCCTCGAAGACCGTCATGCGCCCCGTGCGGATCAGCACCACGTCGCCGGGGCGCAGGTCCACGCCCTGCCCGCGCATCGCCTTCTCGAGATCCTGGCGGGTGATGCGGTACCCGGCGGGTAGCATGGGCACGCCCCGGGCACGGGCCACGTCCAGCAGGACGCCCCGGGCCACGATGGGCGGGATGGAAGCCGCGCTGCCCACGTGCCACCCGCGGTCGCCGAGGTGCTCGTCGGCGCGGAAGCCGTTCCAGATGCGACCGTCGAGGCCGAAGTGGCTGAGGGCGTCGATGTGGGTGCCCATGTGGGTGTACATGGACACGGCCGCGCCCGAGTAGCTCACGTGTTCGTTCATGGCCCGGCCCACACCGAGGGGATCGTCGACCGCGGTGCCCCGGGGGGTGTGGGTCATCCACATGCGGTATTGGGGGTCGCCGGCGGCCTGCCAGCTCGGCATTCCGATGAAGTAGTCCACGGACAGGTCGTAGGCGGCGCCACCGGCCACGCGGGCCAGGACCTCCGAACGGCTCTCGTCGGTCATGAGGTTGAGGCGGCCGATGTCGTCGTCGGGGCCCCACGGGCTCACGCCCACGGTGGGGGCGGGCAGGGTGGTGTCGGACTGAGCGCGGACGGTCCACGGCAGGGTCGTGGTCGCCACGGCCGGGGCCGCTGCGTCGGCGGCCGACGGTGTGACCGCCCGGGCGGCCGCCGTGGCGGTGGCCGTCGTCGCGGCCGCTACGAGAAGAGCCAGGGAATGGGTGCGGAGCGTAGGCATGGAGTCCTCTCTGTGTGTGGTGGAAACATGGATGTTGGCAACACGTTTTGTCGCGAAAAGCGACGAGGCGGGCGGTCGCACGGAGGCATCGACCTCGAGCCCGGTGTTATCCGGGCAGGACCCGCTCGCAGAGGGCGGCCAGCCGCCCGAGTTCGTCGGCGTCCAGATCCGACGCGAACCGCTCGTGCACCGCCAGGATGCCCGGGTCGATGGCCTCCAGCCGCGCCCGTCCCCGTGCCGTGATGCGGGACAGCGAGACGCGCCGGTCCTCGTCGGAGCGGGCCCGCTCCACCAGTCCGTCCCGCCCCAGCCGGTCGAGGAGGCGCGTGACATCGGGGGCCCGGTCGATGAGCCGCTCGGCGATGGCGTACCGGGGGTGACCCTCGGGCGGGGCGCCCCGGAGGATCCGGAGCACGTTGTACTGGTCGTGGGTGATGCCGTGCTCGGCGCACACGGCCTCCAGGTCCCGGATCAGGTGCGCCGCGGCCACCATCATGGTGACCATGGCGCGCTGAGCCGGGCTCTCGAAGCGTCTCTGGGCGATGCGTGACTGGATGGACATTGGACCGTCGTGGATGATGTGTGGCGACAACATATATGTCTACAACACGAAATGTCAAGAGTCGACCCCCCCGCGCATCGCCTTCGCGCCCATCGTTGGCGGAGATCCCGACCCGACCCGCATACTCCGGTGCCGACCGACCCCTCACCCCGGTCGATGGGAACCGCCATGCCGAGGCTCCTTCGCAGACCGCCGATTCCACCCTGGCCCGCCCTGGGCTTCGTCGTGGTCCTGCCCTGGATCGCCGCCTGCACCGAGGGCACCGCTCCCCACGTCACGGTGGCCGACAGCGCCGGCGTACGGGTGACCCTGAGCGCCCCGCTGGATGCGTCGTTCGGGTCCGTGGATTCGATCCCGCTGCTCAGCCTGGGCGGTCCGGGCGCCGTGGGCCCCGAGCTGTTCGGCAACGTCCAGGGCGCGCGCATCGACGGCCGCAGCACGCTGTGGGTGGTGGACGGGCAGTCCGCGGAGGTCCGGCGCTTCGGGCTCGACGGCACGCACCGGAGCACGGTGGGTGGCCGAGGGGAGGGCCCCGGCGAGTTCATGCGCCCTCGGCTCCTTGGCACCTTCGCAGGGGACAGCACGGCGGTGTGGGACGACCCCCAGGGCCGCCTGACCGTGTTCGACGCCGACGGAGCGATGGCGCGTTCGCGCACCGTGACCGGGGGCGACGGCCCGCCGCCCAACGGCTTCCGGACCTTCCCGGACGGTACGGTCCTGGCTCGCCTCCGGACCGTGCTGCCGGCCGGCGCGCTGGAGCCCGGGAGCGTGATTCCCGACACCGCGGTCTTCGCACGGGTGGACTACGGGACCATGGCCGTGGACACGCTCGGCGGCGCCCCGGCGCCCCGCTGGGTCTGGACCGGCCGGAACTCGATCCCGGTCCCGTTCCGTCTGAACCCGGGTTTCGACGTCCAGGGCGACGAGGTCCACGTGACAAGCGGGCCGGCGTTCCGCATCCGGGTGCTCCGCGACGGCCGCCTGGTGGAGAGCTACGGCCTGGACCGGGAGCCGGCGCCCGTCACGGCCCGCGCCCGCCAGGACTACACGGACCTCTTCGGCGCGGACCCGTCGGTCGGCTCGGAGTACGTGCAGGCGCTGGACCACCCGGAGACGCCGGACCTGCTGCCGGCGTACCGCTCCGTCGTGGCGGGTCCGGGCGGGGAGATCTGGGCCGAGCGATACGACTACGGGACCTTCGACGTCTTCGGTGCCGATCGGGCCTACCGCGGCCGGATCTCGGTGCCGCTGTCGTTGACCCAGGTGCTCGACACGGCGCTGGTCGGGGTGTGGCGCGACGACCTGGGCGTCGAGCACGTGCGGGTGTATCGGCTGCGACGGGAGGGAGGCTGACGCGCCTGTCCGCTTGCAGAGTGTCCCAGGATCATCCATCGATGACAACCTGCTCGCAGGGTATGGGCACAGAGGCGTCGGCAACAGGACTCTCCACTTGCCAGCGACGGGCAGATGCGGACACCGCAGGGCCCCAGCGCGACGGCAACGTCGCAGGGTGCGCGAACCGCAGGCGTGGCGGAAATTGGCCGGACTCGACGGTACGGCGCTCGAGAGCGGTGCGACGCTCGCATTCCACCGAGGCAGGATGGGCCCTGCGGAGCAGGGTTGCCCGAAGGGGACTCGGGTGGTTGGCGGCTGACCAGCGAACGCAAGCTACAGCCGGCCACGATGAGCGCCTGAGAAGCTGCTCGGCGACGAGCCGAGCGCCGCCCTCAAGTCCAATCCGTCAGACAGTGCTGCAGTTCATCAGGGCGTAGACGACATCACCGAGTCTCCTACCCTCTACTCGCAGGCTGAGCGGATCAAGGTAGCGCCCGCCGCTCTCCCACATTTTCTGGTCCTCCGCCGCAACCCCCTCCTCGTCTGACTCGCCGCGAAAGACCCTCGTCACCTTTGAATCCGGCGGGACCCGCATGTGCGGAAAGATCGCGAATCCTGCGTCTTTGGCAGCGGCGTTGGGGAAGGCTGAGATGACTCGGAGCCTTTCAACCGGTCGGGCCGGGTCGATCAGCGTGAGCTGGCCGCTCGACATGGCACGCGCCTCGCTCGGCTTCAACTTCATGCCCGCAACGAGGAATGCGGTGGGGCTCTCGACCATCCGGGTCAGTGCGTGGACGCAGGAGGACAAGCTGGCCTTTGGCGTCACAGCCGTTCGGACGCGCTCGATCCCGTTCATGGTAAGGCGACCCGTCCGCCGGAGCTCGTCATCGAGGGTCGGGCGGACCAGAGGTCCGAAGAAGGCCAGTTCGCCGGCAACCTGATCAACGAGCGCCTCGAGCGGATCCTTCGCAGTCAGGAGATTGGTCGTCACCCGGCGGAAGCCGGAGAAGGACAGTTGTGAAGGCTGGAGAAGTAGGTGGGCGATCTCGTGCCATGCGGTGAAGTAGGCGCGGACAGCTCGATCACCCCTTGAGTCGATGAAGGCCAGGTACCGATGAGCTTCAGCCAAGGGGTTCGGGTGAGCGACCACCAAACCCATCGTATCGCGGTCCAGGAATTCGTGTCTCAGTTGTCCGACCAGCTCCGGCCAGTCCCTTTCGTACTCTTCACCCAGTCGGGGGATGTCCTCGTCGGCCTCGATGAAGAGGACCTTGACGGACTGCAGCCCGGCTACGACATCGAGGAGGGTCTGCGATGAGTTCACACCAAGAGCCTCGACGGGGCCTATGACCTGCGAGAGGGCATGCTCACGGAGACGAGTGACGCAGTCGCCTCTCGAATCGAGCCCAAGTTGACGGGCCAGTTCACGTAGCTTCGGGTCAACCGGAGACGGGCTCATTCTTCGCCATAGAGCGCTGAATGCAGCCGGAACCAATCCTCTTTGGACCAGTCCCGAGGCCGTTCCTCTCCTCGAGAAGTCGGCGTGCGACGGAAGAGCACGGCCGAGTGGGCACGCAGAAGGGAGGCTGTCACGCCGTACGACCAGTGCTTCTCCTCGGCGGCCTCCTGGAGGGAGGGTGGGATCGTGAGAGGTTTCGGCTCCGGACGAGACTCCTCGCCCCTCAGGAGGTAGTCGAGCGACGCTCCTAATGCGTCGGCGATCCGCAGCAACACCTCGGCACCAGGCGTCCGATGGTCGTTCTCGACCTCGCTCAAGAAACCGACGCTTACGTCGGCTTTTCCAGCCAAGTCCTTTTGTCTAAGGCCTCTCGTGGCGCGCAGGTCGGCGATCCGGGAGCCTAGGGTGGTCTCGTTCGACACAGGTCTCTTTACTTCATGGATGTCGAAACTTACATTCGACCTACGTGAACGCACGGGGTCGGGATACTTCGATGATATCTCATTGACCTGGTGTCTGCAAGAAGGAGGGGGCATGCCGAAGTACGATCGGAACGCCGGCCGGAAGTGGACGAAGGCAGAGCAGTCCCGGTTGCGCGAGCTTGCGAAGGCCAACACCCCGACCCGGGTGATCGGGTTGAAGCTAGGGCGTTCGGAGAACGCGGTGCGTAGTCGGGCGAGCGAGTTGGGCGTCTCTCTGAAGCCCACGAACCAGTCCCCCTACAACCGTCGCTGACCCACTCGGCGGTCAAGCACGACGGGGCGTTGCAGATGGCCTACGCGCGTCGTCCCGTCGCGGGACGGGGGACATCTGGTTCGTGTGGCCTATCCGGGACGGTGGCCAAGTGAAGGAGCCGGCAATGACAACTTTGAAGATCGATCCCTGGGACCCGGAATACGGAGGGTCCGTCGAGCTAGATGACGACCTCACCCCGCCGCCGGTCGATCTCGATGTCGAGGATGGAGGCTGGGAGCCCAGGATCGGTCACTCCGTCTCCGACATCCCTTGCTGCGCCTTCGTGGATGGGGTTCGCCGGATCGACGTGCGTCTCTTCGCCGAGCAGGACGCGGCTGTGGCCCCCGCCCTCGCTGGCTCGTGGGCGGTGGGTGCCTCCTGGGCAACCCAACCGCCCAGGATTGACAACGTCCACGTCGGCCGTGCCCTTGTGGTCGGCGGCGGACTGAGCCACCCGGAGTTGATTGCCTCCCTAGGCGCACAGCCGTTCCACTACCCGTGTACGAGCGTGGCGGGGACGGCGCCAGTCGATCCAATTCACGGACTCCAGAATCTGATGAGGGAGGCTGAGGCAGTGCTTGCCGCCGAGATCCTGGAGATGGACGAGGCTGACCTGCTCCTCTTGGACGGGCCCCTTACGTACCTCTCCGCGGAAGGCCCGGTAGTGGGCCTGATCAAGCGCCAGTCTCGGGCCTATCTGCCTCCTGAACGGTCGGGAGTTCTGGCTGAGCTCGGCTGCGGTGCCCGCACGCCCGTGTTCCGAATCCACCACCAGCGGCTGGAGCGGTACTCCTGGTACGTCCGGATCGCGGGCGGGCGAGGGATCGACGGGGTGATGACGGGCATCGTTCGGCTGGAGGTTTCGTCATCGCTCGGGATGGACCGGTCGGTCGCCCTTGCGGATCTGACAGCCTCCATCTTGCCACGCTTCGCGTCGAAGATCGGACGGGATCCGCGTGCGCCGCAGAATCTCTATCCGGTGGGTCAGTTGGAGACCGTTCTGCGTCACCGCCTCGGCGACGCCACGCTCCTGCGGCGCACACTCGAAGCAGCGATCTGGAGAAACCTCAGCAAGGGCATGACCGATGAGTGAAGAACGGTATCAGGCCGCCAGCCATCCCGTTGGCTCGGTGCTCGGCACCGAGCGCTCGACCCCACTGGAGTGGTGGGTCGCGATCCGGTCCGAGGCGTACCTCCAGCTCGACGACGTCGTGCTGGTTCGAACCCACGTACCGGGCGTCGGAGAGGTAAGGCTCTCCGGGGTCGTGGACATGGTCCGATCCAGGCACGAGGGAAGCCGATTCGAGACCGATGTTTTTCTCTCGGAGGAGGGTGTGCTCCCCCTTCAGGTGTCCCGGACAGCCCATGTCGTGACCACGCGCGTGGAACCGGAGATCTGGGTACCACCGTCGCCGGGAGACGAGGTCCTCCGCGTGCGAGGAGCGGAGCGTGAGGAGGCGCTCCACTTCGACGCGATGGAGGAGACGATGGTCGCCGGGCAATCCAGGGACCGCCTCCCCGTCCTTCTTGATCTCTCATTCCTCGATGGACGCCGAGGGGCACACGTCAACATCTCCGGCGTTTCCGGCGTGGCGACCAAGACAACCTACGCCAGCTTCCTCCTCTACAGCCTCTTTCATTCGAATGCCTTGGGGCGTGAGGCGCCGAACACGAAGGCACTCGTGTTCAACGTCAAGGGTGAGGACCTACTCTTCCTAGACCGGCCGAACGCCCAACTGGAACCCAAGGATCGCGAGCGGTACCGCGAGCTAGATCTTGAGCCGGGGCCGTTCAGGTCGGTCGGGATCTGGGCTCCCGTCCGTCGGCAGAGTGCCGACCCGGTGCCCGACACTGGCAGCCGTCAGAAGGGTGTCCGTCCGTACTTCTGGACCGTGCGGGACGTGGTCCAGCAGCGACTCCTGCGCTTCATGTTCGCAGAGGCGGGGGACGAACGGAGCCAGACCGCTGACCTCGTGGCCCGGGTCGAAGCGGCGCTCGAGCGGGAGCACGAGGTTGTTACCGAGAGCCCGGCAACGGTCCGCATCCCCAACGAGGACGGGGTGATGCGGCACGTGAAGTCGTTCGAGGCCCTGTGCGACCTGATTGAGGAGCGCCTCTCGGCGGATGGCTCGTCGTGGGCCGGGTATGCGGCGGCGGGGACCGTTTCGGCCTTCCTCCGGCGGCTCCAGAGCGCGCGGTTCCACTGCGGGCACCTGATTCGGGGTGCTGAAACACCGGATCCCGAGAAGCACCGCATCGACTGGGAGAGCAAGCAGGTCTCGGTTATCGATATCCACAATCTCCACGACCGGGCCAAGCGCTTTGTCGTGGGCGTGGTGGTGAAGCGTCTATTCGAGGAGAAGGAGGCCGCGGGCACGGCGCGCCCGCTGGTCTTCCTCGTCCTGGACGAGCTCAACAAGTACGCGCCGCGTGAGGGCTGGTCGCCCATCAAGGAGGTTCTTCTTGACATCTCTGAGCGCGGCCGCAGCCTCGGCGTCATTCTCGTGGGCGCGCAGCAGACGGCCAGCGAAGTCGAGCGGCGGGTTGTGGCCAACGCTGCCATCCGCGTGGTGGGACGTCTAGACCCCGCCGAGGCGGCACGTGCGGAGTACGGCTTCCTGACTGAGACGGCGCGTCAGCGGGCGGCGCTGCTGAAGCCGGGCACCATGCTACTCCAGCAACCACACCTGCCCATCCCCCTTGAGGTGACCTTCCCGTTCCCGTCCTGGGCGACCCGCTCAAGCGAGGCGGCGCCCGCTTCCGGGACAGAGGATCCCTTTGAGAGGTTCGAACGATGAGGATCCTTCACACCTCGGATTGGCACGTCGGAAAGACCGTCGCCCGACGATCACGACTGGAGGAGAGCCGCGACGTCCTCATGGAAGTCGTGGATGTCGCGGAGCGGGAAGACGTGGACACAGTGCTCGTCTGCGGGGACATCTTCGAGCACCAAGCGCCGTCGGCCGAGGCGGAGGCCGTGGTCTATGACACGCTGCTGGCGCTTGAGGTGCGGGAGATCCCGGTCCTCCTCCTACCCGGCAACCATGACCACCCCCATCGCTGGAAGGCGATCGAGCCGCTACTAGGGCGGTTCACGATTCACGTCGTGCCCGAGGTGCGACGCCCCGACGCCGGCGGGATCGTTCGGATCCCCGCCAGGGACAATTCGACACAACTTGAGGTGGCCGCGCTCCCCTGGGTGTTCGAGCGTAGGCTTGTTGGCGCCCGCGAACTCATGGGTCTTCCGGGGGAGGCGTATCAGACCTACGCGGAGGAGATGGCGGTCCTGATCGATGCATTGTGCGAACCCCTGGACCCCTCTGTCTGCACCGCCTTCGCAGCGCACCTCTTCGCCTCGGGCTCCAGGCCGGGGGATGCTCAGCGGGGCCTTACGATTGGGCAGCTCTACGCGGTCGCTCCCCAAGCACTACCGGAGGTCCAATATGCTGCGCTCGGACATGTTCATCGCCCCCAGCGGATTCCCGGCGCCGCGCGACCCGCGTACTACTCCGGCTCGCCGCTCCAGATGGACTTCGGCGAGGTGGATCAACAGAAGGGCGTGAACATCGTGGTGCTTGAGCCGGGCCAGCCTGCAAACGTGCGCACAGTGCCTCTGACCCGCGGCCGGAAGCTACGTGACCTCCACGGCACCTTGGAGGAGCTCGAAGCGTTGCAGGAGGAGGTCGAGGATGCCTTTCTGCGGGTCACCCTAGCATGCAGCGGTCCCGTCCCGGGGCTCGGGGATGAGGTCCGTGAGATCCTACCGAACGCGCTAGAGGTCCGGCTCGAGTACCCGAAGGAGGAACAGGACCGGTCCGAGCCGATCCGGGGCCTGACGCCGCGGGAGCAGTTCGCCCGATACCTCAAGGAGAAACATGGGGCCGAGCCGGATGAGCGCGAGGTCGACCTCTTCGAGAAGCTGCTTACGGAGGTGGTCCAATGAGGCCCGTGCGACTACAGATTGAAGGCTTCACTTCCTTCCGGAGCCCCCAAGAGATCGACTTCTCGGAATTGGACCTGTTCCTAATCACCGGCGCGACCGGCTCCGGGAAGACCAGTATCCTGGACGCAGTCACGCTGGCGCTGTATGGCAACGTCCCGCGAACGAACAAGCACGAGCTAAAAGAGTTGATCTCCCTCGGGGCCTCCCAGGCGAAGGTCCAGCTCGACTTCGAGGTTGATCGGAGCCTCTATCGGGTAGCCCGGAAGCTCCCGAAGAGCGGAGCCCAGGCGGCTACGATCGAGCGGCTGGAGGACGGGGAGCCGATATCGGAGGTCGACGGCAGCGGCGTGCGGGAGGCCAACGCAAGGATCGAGGAGATCGTGGGCCTCGATTACGACGCCTTCACGCGGGCCGTGCTCCTCCCTCAGGGTGATTTCGCAGATTTCCTGAAGGGCGACGCCTCCGAACGCCGCAACATGCTGATCCGTCTCTTGGACCTCGACCGTTTCATCCGGGTGGGGAAGTTGGCAGCGGAGAGGGGGAGAGAGCTCGACCGAGATGTCTCGACCACCGAGGAGCTCCTCCAGCGGGAGTATGGCGAGGTGGGCGAGGAGGCGATTGAAGAGGCGAATGAGAAGGCGGCGAGTCTGGAGGAGAGGGCCGCGACGGTGGAGGGGACCAACCGAGAAGCGAAGGGCTGTTGGGAGACGCGGCAGGGGCTTCGACGGCGATTGGAGGCCTTGGAGGAGCTTTCCAGCAAGCTGGCTTCCCATTCCGACGAACTGGAGCGGCTCAGCAAGCTGTGGGGCGACTTAGGGGAGAGAGATCCGACGACAGCGGCAGCGCGGGACCGAGCCACGGAGTCGAGGAAGGCGGCTGAGGAAGACTACCGCGAGGCGAAAACCACTTGGCAGGAGGTGGAGAAGGAAGTCGGGGACGATGCTCTACTTGCCGAGCTGGCCGAAACGGCGAAGACCCTCGCCGAGTCTGAGAAGACGATCCAAGGGAGCTCGGGTGCCCTGGAGAGGACCGAAGCCGAAGGACAGAAGCTGCAGGAGGCACGCCAGGAACTCGCTGCTGAGTTGGGGAAGGCCCAAGCCGAGGAGCAGGAGGCGCAGGAAGCCGTGAAGCAGGCCGCCGCTGCGGTGGTGTCTGCCCGCGAGAGTCTGGAGCGTGCCAATGGACGGGCCTCTCTCGAGGAGCGGCTGACACAGGAGCGAGAGCGAGGGGCGGAGCTCCGTGGTGAACTCGACCAGGCTCAGGCGGCCGAAATCTCGGCAACCCAGACCTTGGAAGAAGCAACCCGAAGTCTGGCGGCGCTCGAAACGAAACACGGCGCCGCCGCGATCCGCTCCCACCTTCAGATCGGTGACGACTGCCCGGTCTGCGGGGCGGAGATCGACGAGCTTCGGGAGACGGATGCGGAAACCGAGTTGCAGATCGAGGCGGCGCGGTCGGCCCGGGCTGACGCCGAACGGGTGCTCCGGAACAAGGGCAAGTCTGTTTCACGGCTTCTTAGTGCGATTGAAGGGGTTGCAGAGAACGTTCGGCGCGTGGAGAAGGACCTCGAAGGGTTCCAGGATGAGGAGCCGATCGTGGATGCGGAGGCTACTCTAAGGGAAGTCGAGACCCAGGAGAGCAGAGAACGCGCGAACCTCAAGGCAGCGGTCCAGGAAGCGAGAGATGCCCTGGCGCAGTTGAGCGAACACGATCAAGAGCTCGCGCGGCTCGACACGAAGCTGTCGGAGCGGCGAAACCACCTCGCCGACCATGAGGAGAAGGCGAAGCGTTGCCGAGCGCGCCTCGTGGAGGTAATCGGCGAATGTCCCCCCTCCGGATATCCGGAAGCGATCTCTGACCGGCAAGCCCGGTTAAGGGAGGCCGCTGCCAGCCTGAGGGTCGCCGAGGACCAGATGGCTCAGGCGAGAGATGCCCATGAGCAAGCGGCTTCTGCGCGTTCGGCCCTCGAGCGCGAGCTCCGGGATTACGACAGCGACCTCCGGAACCAGCGGAGCCTGCTACGGGAGCGTGGGGAGACTATGGGGCGAATCGTCGAAGACGCCCCTCCCATCGTTCCGCCGGAGAACTCCAAAGATCGAGCCGAGGCGCTCTTGGAGCTCGACCAGTATCGACAAACTCTGGAGAGGCTCGCGAACGGAGCGACGACGGGATGCGTGAAGGAACTCAGGCGGGTCGAGACACGGGTTTGCACGCTCCTGACCGACGCCGAGATCGACTTCGACACCGACGATCTTCCGGTGGCCCTTAGATCGCTAGATCAAACGGCTCGGAAGGTCCAGGTAGAAGCTGAGCGATCCAAGGACACACTGAAGCTCCTTCGCGAGCGGCTGGCCCGGAAGAGGGAGATGGAAGGGGAGCTGGTCGAGAAGCGGAAGCAGGCGCGCCTTCACGAGAAGGTCGCTGGTGAGCTGCGGCGGGACCGGTTCATCAGCTTCCTGCTAGACGAGAGCTTCCAGGATCTGGCCCTCCGCGCGTCGAGCGAACTTGAGCAGATCTCGGACGGGCGCTACAGCCTTGCCGCGGAGGAGGACAAGTTCGCGGTCGTGGACCACGCGAACGCGGACGAGCGTGGGAGTGTGCTGAATTCTGTGTAACTGGCCATGATTCAAGCCCCCACAAAGGAGGGGTGACATGGCTGAGGAGAAGCAGGACCAGGACGTGGACGCGATGCTGGACCGTCTGCTGGAGGGCAAGCGTCCGGAGGAAGTCGTGGGCTCGGGGGGGCTGCTCGAGGACCTGACGAAGCGTCTGCTCGAGCGTGCGCTGGAAGGTGAGCTGAGCGACCACCTGGGCTACGAGAAGCACGATGCCCAAGGCCGCAACGGCGGCAATTCGCGCAACGGCCGTACGCGGAAGCGGGTGAAGACGGACACGGCCGAGATGGAGATCGAGGTCCCGCGCGACCGGGACGGGAGCTTCGAGCCGAAGCTCGTCCCAAAGGGCCAGCGACGGCTGCCGGGCTTCGACGAGAAGGTGATCGCGCTCTACGCCCGGGGCATGACGACACGTGAGATCCAGGGCCACCTGAAGGAGCTCTACAAGGTCGAGGTCTCGCCGAGCTTGATCTCGACGGTGACCGACGCGGTGCTGGACGACGTGAAGGCGTGGCAGAGCCGCCCGCTGGAGGCGGTCTACCCCATCGTCTACCTCGACGCGATCCACGTGAAGATGCGCACCTCAGGCCACGTGCAGACGCAGGCCGTCTACCTGGCGCTCGCCCTGACGCTCGAGGGCGAGAAGGAGCTGCTCGGCATGTGGGTCGGCGAGGCCGAGGGCGCGAAGTTCTGGCTGAGCGTCCTGACCGAGCTCAAGAACCGCGGCGTCCGGGACATGTTGATCGCGTCGGTCGATGGGCTGAGCGGCTTCCCGGACGCCATCGAGGCGGTGTTTCCGAAGACCCAGGTGCAGCTGTGCATCGTCCACATGGTGCGCAACTCGCTGCGCTTCGTGGCCTGGAAGGAGCGCCGCGCCGTCGCCCGCGACTTGCGGGAGGTCTACCAGGCGCCAACGCTGGAGGCGGCCGAGACGGCCCTCGCGGACTTCGAGGAGCGCTGGGACGAGCGCTTCCCGATGATCAGCCGTAAATGGCGGGCGAACTGGCAGAACCTCACGCCGTTCTTCGACTACCCGCCCGAGATCCGGAAGGTGATGTACACCACGAACGCGATCGAATCGATGAACGCCCAGCTCCGAAAGGTGACCAAGAAGCGCGGGGCCTTTCCCGGACCGGATGCCGTGAGGAAGGTGCTCTATCTCGCCATGATGAAGGCGAGCGAGCGATGGACCCGGCCCGTGCAGAACTGGCCCGCTGCCCTGAACCACTTCGCGCTGGTATTTACCGATCGGATCCCGGCGTGAATTCCCGGCCAGTTACACAGAATTCCGGACAGTCCCTGAACGTCTCCTGTTCGACCTCGAGGACGAAGCGGACTCGTTGTTCGTACACGGTTGACTCGTTCCAAGGCATCGGACTCTCCGGGTTGCGAGAGCCCTACGTGCTAGTGAACTGTCAACCATCAGGGTAGGCCGTTCTGTAAACACTCAGGGTAGGCTGTACCGGAAACTTCGTCCAACACACAGTTTCCGGCTCCGCTCCCTTCGGTCGCTCCGGCCATCACGGCTCGCTTTTCGCGAGCCGCGACGGAAGCTTTAGAACGTTATCGGAAACGCGCCTCACCGGTACAATCACGCGATAGGACTGAACCTACTAAGAGAGGCACCGAGTGACCGACGAAAAGACTAGCTCGGGCGGAGCCAGCTTGGTGCCAAGACTTCTGGGCGAGCTGTTGGTCATCATCGCTGGTGTTCTAATCGCCCTCGCAGCGGATCGATGGAATCAGGCGCGTTTGGAGAGGTCGGCGGCAGCGGACTACCTTGTCCAGTTAGCGGGTGAGATCCGACAAGACAGCACCACTGTGGCAGACTTTTTCGCGACGACCCCGGGGGCCGAGGCGGCGCGAGATAGTCTATTCGCGGCCGTGAATGGGAGTAGGGCCCTTCAAGCCGGCGACGGGAGTCTCCTCTTTAGGGCGGCGGGGCTCTTCGTCTTTCCTCCTGTTGTCGCGTGGAATGAATTGCACAACACGGGCTCACTGGGACTCATCAAGGACAAGGAGCTCAGGCGGGAGCTCTCCGGCTACTACGCGACGCGCGCACGCAACGAAGCAGTGATCCAGAGGATCGAGAGCCGATCTCGTGACCCGTACTTTGACGCACTCTACCCGCTCGGCATTATGGACGGTAGCATCGAGTCAGAGGAGCTTGCCGAGTTCATCGCGCTTCCTGAGGCGACGAATCTGCTGAGGGGCCTCGGGGGGTATCGCTCCGGATTGCACGCCTACCTCTCAAGGCTTCTTGTTAGGGCGAACCGTGTCCTATCAGCGCTTGAGGCAGGAGGCGGCGCCGGCTCAGAGTGATGTCAACATGGAAGCGAATAGGGACGTGGTTAAGTAGGCACACCATTCTGCAGGTGGGTGCGGGCCCTCCGTGTTTCTGTCGATCAGAACGGTACGGCGACCGGGCGCGCATCCGATGACAGACGGTCTCAGCTCGAGCCCGCTATCGCGGTCTCGGCCCTTCGGGGCATGCCGTTCAGGGCCCTGGGCTGTCGAGCCTCGCTGTCCGGCCAGGCGTTGTCTCAGAAGCGAGGCTCGACGGCCGTGGGCGAGCGAATGATCGGGGCGGCTCAGCGAACCCGGATCGTGATCATGCCGCCGCAATCGCAGTGGTCGACCACCGACCCCTCCACGACGACCTCGGCACCCTCGGCGAACCCGGTGAGATCTCCGGCAAGGGCGTAGGTGATCCCGTCGACACCGATCAGTTCGAGGCCGCGGCCGGCCACGTCGGCGATCGTGCCTTCCCGGCGGACATTGCCGTCGGCGTCCGTGACGTGGAACAGGCCCGAGAACCCGACCGGCTTCTGGTAGAGGTCGTTCAGGATGAAGCGATGGATGAGGTCGTTGCGACCCCATTCGGGAATCACGACGTCAACGGACAACTCCCCGTTGGCATCGGTCATGACCCATTCCAGTTCCTCGAATCCGAACGCCGTGGCGCCGATCGCGATGCGGTAGGATTCCTCCGGGTACAGGTCGGTGGCGCTCAGGGTGACCGGAGTTCCGGGAGGGCCCGATCGGAGCGACACGTCGAGATGATGGTCGGCCGCTGGGCCGGCCTGAGCACCGACCTCCATCACAGTGACAAACACGCTGAATATGAGGAGGCTCGTCACTCGGAGTGTCGCACGCGCGCGTGTGGTGTCCATGAGTCGCTCCAGACTTCGAGAGAAACGCCGCCATGCCGCCTGGATGTGAACCGGGTGGGGCGACTGCCTGATCCGTCGGGACCACGCCCACGTCGATCAACTCCTCGGCGACGATCCCGAGTGCAATACCGCCCTCGAGTGGCGCTCCCGCATAACCCGTGGATGCCAACGTCATGAACTGTGCGTACCATCGGTTCGCACGACTTCAGGGATTCGGCCGGACGTTGCGCCTGAGTCCCCGGGGGCTTGCCCCGGTGTTCCAGTCTCCCACGGAGAGTACCCCCCGAGCGGTGGGCCCGATGGAGGGGGACGCCTGGATCGAGGGCATGCCACTGCCCCGGATGCGGCTGCGGGATCAGCCCTGGCGGTACAGAGTGGGTGTCGTGTCGAAGCGCTCCCGGAACTTGCGGCTGAAGTGGGGCACGCTCTTGAACCCGACCCCGTACGCGATCTCGTTGACCTTGCCGTCCGTCTCCCGCAGCCATTGCGCCGCCTGATCCAGTCTGAAGTCCAGGATCACACTCATGGGGGACTGGCCGAGTACCTGTTCCGTCTTGCGGTACAGCGATGACCGACTCATGTGAAGCGCGCGAGCGAACTGCTCGACGCCGAAGGCGTCGTCGCCGATGTGCTCGCTCAGGACGGCGTTGATCCGCATCGTGAACTCGGCGTCGGCATCCTCCCGCGTCGAACGCGGGAATGAGAGGGCAGGAAGAGCGCGGTCCTCGGCGTGGAAGCGCTCGCGGATCCTCCGCCGCCCCTCGATGATGTTGTGCGCTCGCAGCACCAACTCCTCGATGTCGAAGGGTTTGGTGAGATAGTCGTCGGCGCCGCCCCGGAGGCCGGTCATCAGGCTGTCGTGCGAGGCCTTCGCGGTCAGCATGATCACAGGCACGAAGTCGATGTGTGGATCGTCTCTGATCTCCTCGACCATGGTCTGTCCGTCCATGTCCGGCATCATGAGGTCCGTGATGATCAGGTCGGGTGTGACGCGCCGAGCCTCCTCCAGCCCCGTCCGCCCATCCGAGGCTTCCAGCACGCGGTAGTGCTCAGCCAGGTGTCTGCGGACGTAGGCGCGCACGCCGTCGTTGTCCTCCACGAGCAACACGGTCGTCGCATCGTGGTCGCCATCGGGCTCCGGGCGAGGAGCGCCCGAGAGTGCGGGGGCGGACGGACCAGCCACACGCACAGAGCCACGGTCGTTCGCGGGGTTGTCGTCGTCCCGTGGTTCAAGGGGGGAGGCGGCACCGAGGGGTAGCCGCACCGTGAACGTGCTCCCGCCTCCGACGGCACTGGCGACCTCGATGGTGCCCCCGTGGAGACTGACGAGGTCCTTGGTGAAGGCCAGCCCCAGGCCGGCACCGGGGTGTCTTCGGTTCGGGCCGTCATCCACCTGGTAGAAGCGATCGAAGACGCGGTTCAACAGGAGGTCCGGAATACCCACACCATCGTCTTCGATCCTGACGACGAAGGCACCTCCCTGCTCGGTCTCTTCTACCAGACCCGTCAAGCGAATCCACCCGCCTTCCTCCGTGAATTTGAAGGCGTTGCCAAGCAGGTTGTTGAACGCCTTCTCGAGTCGGTCCTCATCGAATACCATCGGCACGGGCGGCTCCGGGAGGTCCACCTCGAACGTCGCGGAGCGCGTTCGTGCCAGCGGCTCGAACGATCGGGCGATGCGCCCGACGAACCCGACGATATCCGCGGTATGTGGGTTCAGGACCAACTCGCCCGACTCGAGACGCGCGATGTCGAGCAATTGGTCGACGAGCTCGTTGAGCCGGTGCCCGTTCTTCAATACGACTTCGATCTCCTCCCTGGCGGCTTCCGGGAGCTCGCCGAGCCGGCCCTCTTGCACGTCCCGCAGTGGACCCACCATCAGCGTGAGGGGCGTGCGGAACTCGTGGCTCACGTTCTCGAAGAACCGAGACCGGGCTCGATCGAGCGATCGTAGCCGTTCGGCCTGCCCCGCGACGATCTTCAGGGCATCTTCCGAGCGCCGCTTCTCTTCGCGCAGTGCGGCGGTCCGCTCGTCCACGAGCCCGTTCAGCAGCACCTGACGCCTCACCAGTCGCTGCTCCCGCGAACGGACGACGAGGCCGACGCCCGCGATCATCGTGAGCGTGAGGAGTGCGATGAACCAGGGCGTCTCATGGATGAACGGCGCGACGACGACGGCGAGAGTCGCTTCGTCCGAGGCCACGCCCCCGCCACTCACGGCCTGCAGCCGAAACGTGTACCGGCCGGGGCCCACGTTCGTGTAGGTCGCTGTGCGGACGTTGCCCGCCTCGCGCCACCCATCGTCGAAACCGTCGAGCTTGTAGCGGAAGCCTACCGTGGCCGGGTCGCGGAGACTGATGGCGGTGTAGCGGACGTCGAAGCGCCTTTCCTCGGCGGAGAGGTGCAAGAGGTCGGCGCCCGACTCGTCCGTATCGGCGAATCGGATGTCACCGTTCGCGAGAACGACTTCCTCGACGTAGGCGAGCGGGGGCGTGCCCTCCAGTTCGATCGCCCGCGCCGGGTCGATGACGACGAGGCCACCGAACGTGGCAAACCACATGCGGCCAGCGTCGTCGCGAGCGCTGCGATAGCCACTCGTCTCCGGATTCGGGATGCCGTCGGCGCGCGTGTACGCCACGCCTTCCACGCGGCTGGCCGTGCCATCGAAGAACGCGGTGAGGTGGGTCCGGCTGACCCGGTGGATCGACCGATTGCCCGCCATCCAGATGCTCCCGGCGCCGTCGTCCAGCATCGACGATACGACGTTCTCACTCAGGCCTTCGGCCTCCGTCACGGCGCGAAACTCTCCGTCGCGGAAGCGCAGGAGCCCCTGGCCGTACGTGCCGATCCAGATGGTGCCATCCTCGTCTGCCAGCACCGATCGGGCCGAGCGGTCGGGGTAGGGAGCGCCTCGGAACTTCTCGACCGAGTCCCCGGAGATGCGGACGAGTGCATCGTCCGCAGGTATCCACGCCGTGCCGGTCCGATCGATCGCGATGTCCCTCGGCGATTCGGTTGCGATGTGGAAGGTGTCGATCACCATCGGCGATGCTGACCGATCGATGCGGTGCGTGATGTGGCCGCTGAGCCAGAGGGGCCCGCCGGGTCGGGGATCCTCGGCGATCGCAAATACCGGCGAGTGTATCGGGATCACGTGATCGGCCAGGCCGTCACGGCGCTGCAGGAGGAACGTGGTCAACTGCCGCGCGGAATAACGCTGCAGCGTGAGCCAGAGGGTCCCGTGCCCGTCTTCGGCCATGCCGAAGACGCCCGTGCCATCCGGCATCAGGTACGGATCGAGGACGATCTGAGCTTGCCCGTCCACGATGCGATAGGCCGTTCTCTCGCCGTCGATGCCAAGCACGGAGCCTGATCGGCCACGGGCCACACTGAGGGTCTGGACGGTTCGAAGGCCGCCCGCCTTCCCGACCACGCTCGCGGGCTGTTCCTGGATCCGGTACACGCCGGATGTCGGCGTCCTCACCCATATGTTGCCCTCACGGTCCTCGACGAGGGCCGAGACCGTGACGGGCGCTTGGCCCGGTAGGGTGATTGTCGCCACGGGATCCAGGGAGCCGGCGGCGTACGCCTCGAGGCCGGCCGGGGTCGAGACCCACAGTCGTCCGTGTCGGTCCACGAGTCGCGGTAGCAGCCCCGCCCGCCGAGGGAACGCGACGAGGGGTCCGCCGAGAGCATCGCGTATCACCACACTGTCGCGGAGTATCGACGGGAACAGGACGTCGCGTGTCGACGGCCGCGTCACCAGGGCCGGGTATCCGGAGGGCGCGACGAAGCGGGCCACGCCATCCTCCACAACGGCGATCGAGTCTCGATGGCGCGCGTTGAGCCATAGGCGGCCGACGCGGTCCGTCATCCATTGCGGCCCGAGCTCCGCACTGATCCCGTTGCCGAACGAGAAGATGCCGATGTCGATGGAATCCCGGATCTCTCCGCCTTCGAGTCGCCATACGCCGAGATTCGTGGCGCCGATCCAGAGACCGCCGTCCCCGTCGCGCATGATGTGGCTGAAGGGAGCCTCGACGGACCCGATCGCCTCCACCCGGCCCCGGACGATTCGGACGTAGTCCACGCCCTCCGGCACAACGACCGCCACGAACACGGTGTCTCCGCCTCCCGCAGCCAACGTGGATGCGGTCCCGTTCAACAATTCGGCGCCGGGGAGTCCTGCTCCCCGGTAGGAAACGAAGCGATTCCCGTCGAAGCGCACGACCGAACCGCTCGCGAGCATCCAGACGTACCCGTCCTCGGACTGGATGAGATCTCGGATGGCCTCACCCGGCAGGCCGTCTTCACTGGTCCAACGATCGACGCCGAAGCGGGGAGATGGCGGCCCCTGTGCAGCCGCAGGCGAGGACAGGAGGATCGCGACGATCGTGCACGCAGCGACCCTGTGCCAAGACGACGGTACGCCGTGACGGGTTGCGTCCGAGGAACACTGCGGTGCGATCATGAGATGACTCAGAGTGCGTGCCGACCCAGTGCGGCACCAGCCTGACACCTCCAACGGTGGACGATTCTCGGCCAGGTCGGGTAACGCCCTCGTGCCATGTCCTTTGTCTGTCCGTCCCAACCCGTGGGTCCGGCCGGACACGAAGCGGCGCTTCAGTCGCGTGGGCGAGGGGAACGGAACGCAGCGGGTCGCCGCCTGGCCGTCCGGACGGGGTACCAGGAGCAGCCGCAACGTGCCACGGATTGATGCTGTCAACGGAACCTGGGGGGGCCGGAGCACTCGGCTTGCACGTCGCGCTCGACTTAGGCCTGTGCAGGACAGATCCTAGTCAGGCAGGACCAACGGTACCTCGAATCCTCAGCGTTCTGCCAACGGCGGGACCACTCCGGAGAAGCGACACTTGTCGAAGGATGAGCTCGATCCCTACGAAAGCACGTGGAGTCAGATCGGTGCCACGCTCGGAATGCTCGAGGCGGCGATCGCGCGGTGTCCGCAATCGCTTTGGGAGCGTCCGTCACCGACCATGGGCTTCTGGTATCTCGCCTACCACACCCTCTTCTACCTCGATCACGATCTGCATCCCGCGGGAACGGAGTTCGCTTCCCCGGACTTCGATGTCTTCGAGTACGAAGTGAGCGGGGCTACTCCTCCTTACGAGAGCCCGTACACGAAGGCGGATCTGCTCCTGTATCTGGAGCGATGCAGTGAAAGGACCGAGTCCGTTTTGCAGACCCTGAGTCGAGGACGCACGGCTCCAGTGCGAGGCGCAGCCAGGCTGAAGCTGTCCACGTTCGAAATCGTCCTGTACGAGCTGCGCCACGTCCAGCACCACACCGCTCAACTGAACAGTCTGCTGAGGGCGGAAGGCATCGAGCCTCCCGAGTGGGTCCGTAGCGTAGGAGGGTTCTCTACCCCGGAGTAGTGAGTGTTTGCGCCATGCGCGGTGTGCCGCGCGCGGCCGGCTCCACGGCGTGGGGTGCCCGGATGGAGATGAGTGAATCGGCAACTTCTGCTGTCGGCGGTACTACTCCCCCCGGCGCTCGCGCTGTGCGCGACCGAGTCGCATCTTGAGCCGCAGCAGAATTGCAGGGACGTCAGGTAGTGCTTAGGGAGTGGTAGGAGTATTCGATGCAGTAGAACCGGTCTCGCCACGGATCGCCGTCCGACGGAGTAGACTGGTCACGATGACGAATCTCGAGCAGGGCGGGCACCGCGACCGCAGGTCGTGGTCCGAGGAGGAGAGACGATGAATCAGCACGCGACCCCCTGCGCCCACAACCGCACGCGCAAGAACGGCTTGGAGGTTGATGGGTTGCTGCGGCGTCGACGATGATGCCCCTGGCCTCGATGAAGCGGCCCGACCACACGGGTCCGAAGGGGACGTCGAAGAGGCCGAGATCGATTTCTTCGAGTCCCACGTCACGCGGCTTGCACCTCGCGACCGCTGGGGAGCATTGTAGTCGCGGAGCAGAATGCCAAAGCCGCTAGTGCGCACGGCGGGAGGACGATGACAAGCAAGCAGCCTTCTATGGCGGGTGTCGCACTCCTCTCACTGCTGGCGCTGCCCGCGTGCGATGGTGAAGTGGAATCGCCGTCCCTGAAGACCGGGCCCGGGCTCTACACGATCGAGGGCGAGAGCTCCTGTGCAGAATGCGAGATCGTCCTCGAGGACATCGCCGTCCTTGGCGCCCCGGAGGACTCCACCTCGATCCGCGAGGACGCAGCGGGTCGGGGATGCATGGTCGGTCAGTTGAGCACGGGCGAGTTCGTCGTAAGCGGCTCGGTGGGAGGCGGGCAGCTCGTGGTCTACGCCGGGAGTGGACCGTCCCGGCGAAGCATCGGAAGGCGAGGTCGGGGACCGGGCGAGTTCGGAAGCGTCCTGCGGGTGTGGGTAGGACCCGGTGATACCCTGTTCGTCGCGGACGAAAGGAACGCACGAATCCAGGTGTTGACCGCCGAAGGGGAGTTCGTGCGCTCGTTCGCGATGCCCGCTCCGAACCGCCCATTCACTCGCTTGAGAACGGGGAACCTCCTGTTCCACACGATGCCCTCTTCGACCGACGACGCGACGTTTCAGTTGGTCGATCGCTCGGGCGAACCACTGGCGGATCTTGGCCGACCGGCTCTGGACGAGGTGGAGTTCGAGGGATGGGTGGTGTCGCCCGCGCCCTCCGCCCTGTTCTGGGCCGCAAGCATGTGGGAGTACGAGTTGTACGAGTGGGAGTCGGCCGACTCGATCAAGCGGACCGTCCGCCGCGTCGCGGATTGGTTCCCGGGTGGCGTCTGGTTCTCGGAAGAGCTCTACGAGCGTGATCGTCCCGGTTCCTACCTGATCCACGTGTGGGAGGACGAGAGTGGCCTCTTGTGGGTCTATTCCGGGGTGCCCGACGCGGACTGGGCTCCGAACGAGGCCCGAGTCCCTGATCCTGATTGGTATGAACAGAATTTCGACGTGGTCATCGAGGTCGTCGACCTCGGCCGGGAGCGGGTCGTCGCGAGCACGACGGTCGACTACATGCTCGGTGCGGTGTGCGGGCGCCCGCTGATGTACACGGTCGAATGGTCGGACCGGGGAGACACGCGAACGCGAGTCGTTCGGCCTCGGCTGCACGGGTACGAAGAGCATCAGGCGGCCAACCGTGCACACTGACATGGAGCACCTGTCTGCAGATCTGTACTACCTGGGGCCGCTCCGGGATCTACGCCAGGCAGGTGCCGGCCGGAGCTAGCCTGGGCTGCCCATGCCTGGCAGCGTGGCGTTGTTGCGATAGACGCGCGGCTTACGTCTTCGAGTCCCAGACTTCCCGAAAGCGACCAATCCTGGAGGGTGGCCGAGGCGGTGAAGGCGATCACCGCCGAAGAACCGTCGCCGTGGTCACGAACTCGAAGGACTGCATGGCGGCGGCCTGCCCAGGCTGGGGAATCAGAGGGGTGGAGGACAGGCGGGATGCCGAGCCCGGTGCCAGTCTCGCGGGGTGACATCCTGACAAGGACGTGTTCTTGCCGCGCTCGGCCGACGTGATCCGTGCGCTCCGCGCAGGGCCGGGCTATCGTGGTCGCGCAAGGGAGGTCCAACTCGTCCGGTGGAATCCCGCCGGGAGGTACGGATGGTTCGCGGATCAGGTGTCTTGGCCGTGGCTCTTCTGGTCAGGTCGTGCGCAGGGGACGAAGGTGCCCCGGAAGTAGCAGATTCCGGGGTGCTGTCCATCGACGGCGCTGAGCTGAGTTGGATCAGGGAGGGCGAGGGACCGCCAGTCTATGTCCTCGGGTCATCCATCTACTATCCGAAGGCCTACTCCAGCGAGCTTCGGGAGCACTTCGAGCTGGTGTTCCTGGACGGCCGACATTTCGTGCCGGAGTACGACCCAGGCGAGGATGTCCTCGCACGACTGGACATCTCGACCTTCGCAGACGATGTCGAGGCTCTTCGACGAGAGTTGGGGCACGACGTCATCACCGTAGTCGGGCACTCGATCCACGGTCAGATTGCCCTTTCCTATGCCGACCGATATCCAGAGTCGACCGAGGCTCTGGTGTTGATTGGTGCCGTCCCGTTTCGCTTCTCCGAGTTTGCCGAAGAGGCAGACCAGGTCTGGGAAGAACTCGCCTCACAGGAACGCAGGGACCTGCTCGAGGAACGCTTGGCAGGTCTGGAGGCTCGCCTCGCGGCTGCACCGACCTCACGTGCGTTCGCGGAGTCCTACGACCAAAGAGCGCCGCTCTACTGGGCCGATCCGGCTTATGACGCTTCCTACCTGCTCGAGGGACTTGAAGACGGACCAGCCTTCGCGGTCCTGACGTCGAATCTCCCGACGGCGGAGGGGGCTCGCGCTCGGCTCGAACGTATCTCGGCCCCGACGCTCCTCGTGCTCGGCAAGCTGGACTTCGCGATTCCCTATCTGGCATGGGAGCGCCTCTTACAGGGAGTCTCCGGAGTCGACTACGTGTTGCTCGAAGAAGACAGCCATAATCCGCAGACGGAGAGTCCTGATCGGTTCGATCCAGTATTGATCGAGTGGATGGCCGAGCACCTGCCGAGGTGACCGGGCAACCTGAGCGGTACGGGACCCTGGCGATCTGGCCGCACATGATGGACCGGCAGCAGAATGCCACGTCGTCAGATGTCGCCCCTGTCAGAACTGGTCGGTCGCACCCCGGCCACTGAGGGTGAGGGAGCCCGTGACAGACAGCCAGGAATATCGTTCCCCCGTGCCGGGCGGCGTGGCTGCGGGCGTTGTGACGGTGCTCGGCTTCACGGTGTTGCATCAACTGCTGATCAGCGACATCTGGTTCTCGGTCGTGCCCATGTCGGTCGCCGGAGCGGCCTGCGGTGCGAGCCTGGCGTGGAGCTACACCCTCCAGTTCCGTCCCGCTACGGTCTCGACGTGGTGGGGCTTCGTGACCATGCACACGGTCCTGCTTCTCGGCCTGGGCGGGGTGTCCGTGGCGCTGTTCGACCCGGTCGTGCCGATGGCCGCGTTGGTCGCGGCGAACGAGCCCCCGTCCGAGTTGATCGGCCAGGCGATGCCGCTGACCCTCGCATTCATCGTCGCTGTGGCCGCCATCCCGAGCCTTCTTTGGGGCAGGACTCTCCCAAAGCTCGTTGCGAATACGGTGACGTCAGCGCTGCTGATCCTCCTCCTGGGTCTGAACGTGTCGGTACTCGGGCTCGTGGACATGTCCTCCGGGTCGCCGCTCGTCGTCCTGGAGTTCCTCGCGCTTCTCGTGGTGATCATGATCGGCTACGGGACGGCCTTCTATTTGATCGAACGACGACGCTTCTTCGCCGGAGGCCCCGGGCCGGAAAGCGCCCCCCGACATCGGTGACCCCATGAACCTCCTCCCCTTCCTCCTTCTGGGTGGCCTCGCGCTACCATTGTGTGCACTTGGGGCGCGACAGCAGAATTCCGAGATGTCAGGCCGCAGCACTTCCTGTTGAGGTCCGCATGCGCTCCGTCCGAGATCCCCAGGCGCGTCAGGCCCTGATCGCGCGAGTGCGGCAGCTCTCGCCCGACCGGCAACGCCGCTGGGGCAGAATGGAAGTCGGTCAGATGGTAGCGCACGTGTCGGATCAGCTGCGGATGGCGGTGGGCGAGGTGGGGATTCAGGCGGTCCGAGGCCCCTTCCGCTTCCGTCCGATGCGGTATCTCATCGTGCACCTGCTGCCATGGCCGAAGGGTCGAGCGAAAGCGCCGCCGGAGGCGTTCACGACGAGTCCGACGACGCTGGACGCGGACTGCCGCACCCTCGTGGCACTCATCGAACGCTTTGCCGCTACTCCGCCCGAGCAGTTGGCGCCGCTCCATCCGTTGTTCGGTCGAATGACGTCGCGGGACTGGGATGTGCTGTCGTATCGGCATCTGGATCACCATTTGCGACAGTTCGGAGTCTGAAGGGGCGGGAGTCGCGATCGACTCGGGGCTGCGGCTCCGTCAGCCTTGCGACCTCGTAGCCCGCGTCAGCAGAATTCCGGGTCCGCCAGAGAGCCAGCAAGGACGAGGAAGCCATGGCGACCCGGGCGAAGCTCCCTTGGGTACGGATCGGGACGGAAGGTCTCGCCATCGTGGTCAGCATTCTGATCGCGTTCTCCATCGACGCCTGGTGGGACGGACGACAGGAACGGGCAAGGGAGACGGTCCTCCTGAACGGACTTCTGTCGGACTTTCGCGCTTCGGAGGAATCCCTCGACTGGGCCATCGAACTCAGCGGCAGGGTCGTTGCTGCGTCCGAAGCGCTCCTGGAAGTCGAGCCGGCGGCGGCAATGGAGATGTCGCCCGCATACCTCGACAGCCTTCTGTACGTGGTGACGGGTCTGGATCTATTCACGCCGTCCAACGGCATTCTGTCGTCGCTGGTCGCCTCGGAGGGCCTCGCCGTCATCTCCGACGCCGAACTACGCTTCGACCTCGCACGATGGCTGCAGCGTCTAGGGGATGTCGAAAAAGCCCAAGGCTGGGTCGAACGACATTACGAGGACAGCTATCGCCCCTATCTCGAGCGACGAGTCCCGATCCTACGCCTGGCTGCGGCATGGGAAGGCGCCCCGCTCGCGGCCGACGCTTCCACCCCGGTGCACGAACTCCTTCGGGATATCGAGTTCGTCAACGTGCTCGACAGCCGGCGCGATCTCACCGACTTCTATCTGAGTCAGCTCGAAGGGGCCGAGGAGGACCGGACCCGGATCGTCACGAGGCTTGTTTCCTTGACGGAAGGGTGATGGCTCCTGGTATGCCTGCTTGACGCGGCAGGCCTCTCGAGGGCGTGCGCCGAGGGCACGCGTGGGCCATCGCGTCATGAAGCGGGGTCCTGCGCCTCGGGAGATCCAGACCCGTCGCGCACGAGGCCGTAGAGCACGACCTGCTCCGAGTCGAGCGCGTCCGTCTGCACACCGAGCAGGAACTCCCGTCCGATCTGGTACGGTGTGAAGTCCTTCGGCAGCCGAACGTCCGTCTCCCAGGATCCGTCAGACGAGAATACCGACCATCTGGACACGGCCGGGGCTGGGAAGCGGAACGTCTCGACCCACAGGTACCCATCGTCATCGACCAGGGCCGAGGCGATCGCGGGTTGGTGTGCCCCGTAGGGCACCTCGTCCAGGAGCCGCTCGAGTTGGCGCCTCTCCACCGGATCCGTGACGTCCCGAAGGGCTTGGGTTCGATACGCCTCGCGCTGGCTGCGGTCTACCTGGACAGGGTCGTGCGACCGTCGAATGAGAACCTCCAGCGTACCCCCTGGCCCGTAGCCCCGGAGCTCGAACGCTTTCTCCGGGGCAACGAAGATCCTGTCCCGCCCGACGGCCACCACGGCCGGCTGCGAGAACGGGACGGCGTCGAACACGAGCTCGCCGTCCACAGCGGTCGCAAAGAGTTCCAGGAACGGCACGGTTGCGACGATCCCGTCGAACTGTCCGTGCGGGGTGTACCGCAGGTACGCCACCGAGTCGCGAGTTACGCCTTGTCGGTTGCGCTGCCCGGAACGCTGGACGGACGAGGCCAGGATGGTCCCATCCGCGAGCATGCCTTGCTTGAAGGGGCGACTGATCCCGGGCCCGGGCTCTACGTCGAACGACCTCGCCAACGCGCCGCTCGCATCGAAGACCGTAATCCGGTTGTTCGCACGGTCGGCCGCGAACACCGTGTCGGACCGTCCGGGCCAGATCGCATCGAGGAACTGGAACTCGCCTGGACCTGATCCAGTTCGTCCCGAACTGAGGAGGTGCGTTCCGGTTCCGTCGAAGTACCTGAGCTCGTTGGTGCCCTGGTTGGCCACCACGATTCGGCCGTCCGACAGTCGGACGGTACCACGCACGCCGAACAGGATCTGGGCGGGATCGCCCTCCTCGGCTCCAATCGCGAGAACCGGTGCTTCCGACACCGTCCAGGACGCCACCCCGGCCAGCCGCGGTCGCTGGCTGACCACGATGCGGACGCCGGCGCTGTCGCTCAGTGCGACACGTGGACCCGCAGCCTCTCCCGTGCATCCGGCCAGGAGGACCCAGAAGCCGGCAGTCAGGCAAGTGATGGCTCCGCGCGCCAGGGGCGGCACCTGCTGGCCGTGATGGACCATGGCCGATACTGCGGAGCGCCCCGCTTCCTGACAAGGAATTGCGGCTGTCCGCGAAGGCGTCGCGGTCGCGCCTGGTAACGCCCTGGTTTGCGAAGCGGACAGGTCCGCAGCAGAAACCCAGAGTCGTTAGGTATCACCGCCTGAACAGGGCGTGCTGACAATCCTGAATCCTTTTGCTCTGGACGTGGCTCTCCTAGATAGAGACCCCTTCGACTAGGAGCCACAAATGGCCAGCAGATTTCTCGCCAGGAACGAGCACAGTGTGGATCGAGTGGTTCGCATCGCTCTCGGGCTCGGCCTTCTCAGCATCGTGTTCGTAGGTCCCCAGTCCAACTGGGGCCTGATCGGCTTGGTGCCCCTCGCCACGGGATTGCTCGGCACGTGCCCCCTCTACTCCGTGCTCGGCCTCAGCACATGCCCGCGTGACGGCACCTGCTGAGGACGGTCGGCTTCTTGGCCGGAGTGCCGAGGGAGATCGTAACGCGTTCGCGGACCTCATGGACCGCCATGCGGACTCGGTTCACCGCCTGCTTCTCTCCCTTGGAGCCGCCCCGGATGACGCAGAGGACGCGCTGCAGGAGTGTTTCATCTCGGCGTGGAGGAGTGCGGGGGCATTCCAAGGCGGTGAGTCCGCCCGGGCCTGGCTGTTTACGATCGCTCGGAACACCCTCCGTCGGCAGCATCGACGGCGGGTCGGCGAACCGGCCGAGATGGAGAGCCTCGAGGTGTTAGGCGCCCAGGCTGGCTGGGGTTCGAGATCTGACTTCACGCAGCGTCTGGCCGCGACGGCAGAGGTGGAATGGGCACTGGCGCAGATCCCGGCCGAGGAACGGCGGGCGGTGGTGCTCCGTGACCTCGAGGGACTCAGTAGTGCAGAGGCCGCTGAGACCCTTGAGTTGAGTCTCGGGGCTCTGAAGAGTCGGCTGCATCGGGGTCGCCTTCATCTCATGGCTGTCTTGCGAACGGAGGAGTCGGATGCCTGACCTGGACCGAATGGTCGGAGGCCTGCGGTGCAGAGATGTTCTGGAACTCCTCCCCGAGTTCGTGGACGGTGGACTCTCGATGGAGGTGCTAGGCCGGGTGACCGAGCACCTGAACGGCTGCGATACCTGCGAGAAGTTCGGCGGCGAGTATGGAGAGCTAGTTGCCTTCCTCCGAGCGGGGCATAACCGAGCGCCGGTGACCTCCGATGTACGCACCCGTCTAGCGGATCGAATGGCGCGATTCTGGACAGGGGAGAACACCAAGGCTCCCTAGCGGGCATGAGCGGTAAGGGACCTGGGTAACAGATGCGTTGCACTCGGCGGGCGCGTCCTCCGACGCTTCAGGACCAGGTGCATGTTTTCGCGCGTCCCCTTCTGGTACGGGCATCCGGGGTCGATGGACTCAGGCACAGGGAAGATCGCCGAGGGGCTCCATGAGGCGGTGGTGGTTGAACCACCGGACCCTGACTGACCACGATGCGCACGTCGGCGCTGTCGCTCACCCCAACACGTGGGCCCGCAGCCTCGCCCGTGCACCCGACCAGGAAGACCCCGAAGCCGGCGGTGAGGCGGACGATGAGCTCCGCGCGCCAGGGGCGGCATCTGCATGCCGTGATGGGCCATCGCCGATACTGCGGAGTGCCCGTTTCCTGACAAGCATTTTGCGGGTGGCAGCGGAGGCCGGCGGCGCCCTAGGAGCATCCGGCCCTGAGATCAGGACCCGGCATCCCGATGTGCTCGCCGATC
This sequence comes from Longimicrobiales bacterium, assembly GCA_040216925.1. GTDB lineage: Bacteria > Gemmatimonadota > Gemmatimonadetes > Longimicrobiales > Gaopeijiaceae > JAJCZZ01. The sequence continues at coordinate 149,619 of JAVJOF010000017.1, read as the reverse complement.
ACCTCCTCGGCGTTGCGAGCTCCGCCAGTTCGTCCGCCGGGGCGTGGAGTCGCCTGAGCTCACTGGCAACCGAGACGGCACGGCGACCTCCCCTCCAGACACGGGCTACGGGTCGCCGCTGAAGAGGTTGGCGACAAGTGCGTCCACCTCGGCAGCCAGCTCATCGGGCTCGACGACACGGACCGGCGCACGGGCCGCCAGCCTGACCACCGCGTTGAGGAGCGAGTCGAGCGTGGTGGCCCGCAGTCGAAGGGTGCACCATTCAGCCGCGTCCTCGACCCGGGTGTGATCGACCGAGGACAGCGCCTCGACGACCCTGCGTGCGGAAGCGCGCACGACTACGAGTGCCTCCAGCTCGGGCACCAACGACGCGACCGATGCGGAGAAGTAGGCTGCGGCATCGCCCCCCGGTATGTCGCGGGGCGCGAATCGTCGGCCAGCCAGTTCGACATCCCGGAGCCGGTCCAGGCGGAAGGTGCGCCAATCCTCCCGACCCAGGTCCCATGCAATGAGGTACCAGCGGCTGCCTGCCGACAGTAGCTGATGCGGCTCCACCCAGCGGCGGATGTCGTCGCCATCCGGGCGCGGGTAGTGGAAGTGGACCTCCTCCTGATCTCGGCAGGCGGCTGCGAGCGCGATCAGAGCCCTCGGGTCGACGATGTCTTTCTCACCCTGTGTTCGACGCAGAGAAACGACGTTGGCGTCGAGCGCAGAGACCCGACTCCGGAGGCGCCGCGGAAGTACCTGCTCGATCTTCGCGAGTGCCTGGACCGCCGCATGATCGACGCCACTGATGGCCACGCCACTGGCTGCACGTAGCCCGACGGCTACAGCCACTGCCTCGTCGTCATCGAAGACCAGCGGGGGAAGAGACGCCCCGGCGGAGAGTCGATACCCGCCGTCGATCCCCGGCGTCGCATCGACCGGGTACCCGAGGTCGCGGAGGCGGTCGATATCACGACGCACGGTTCGCTCGGTGACGCTCAATCTCCCAGCGAGCTCGGCCCCGGCCCACAGCCTGCCGGTCTGAAGCAGGGAGAGGAGCCGCAGGGCGCGCCGGGTCGGATCGTTTCGCAACATCACGCCTCCGAGCGGATTGCGGACACAATCTGTCCGGAATGGGCCTTAGACTACATCCAGCAACCGTTCGGAGCCATGTCCCGAGCCGTACGCGAGGTGATGAACATGTTCGATCCGTCCGATTTTCCAGCGCCGACCATGATCTCGGTCAACGACGCGCAGATCGAAGTCTTCGAAGCCGGGCGCGAGAACGCGGGCAACCCGATCGTGCTCTGCCACGGGTGGCCCGAGCACGCGTTCTCCTGGCGCCATCAGATCGCGGCCCTCGCCGCGGCCGGCCACCACGTCCTGGTACCGAATCAGCGGGGGTACGGGAACTCGTCCTGCCCCGCCCGGGTGACGGACTACGACATCGTCCATCTCGCAGGGGACCTGGTGGCGCTACTCGACCACTACGGATACGCTGACGCGACCTTCGTCGGCCATGACTGGGGTGCATTCGTCGTCTGGGGTCTGACCCTCCTGCACCCGGACCGCGTGAACAAGGTGGTTGCGATGAGCCTGCCATATCAGGATCGTGGCGAACGGCCGTGGATCGAGGTCATGGAGGCATTCCTCGGTGGGGACTTCTACATGGTGCACTTCAATCGTCAGCCGGGTGTCGCGGACACGGTACTCGACGAGCGCGCCTCCCAGTTCCTCCGGAACCTGTACCGGAAGAACGAACCCCACAGAGAGCCCGAGCCGGGCATGGCGATGATCGATCTCGCCCAGGCGGACGTCCCCCTCGGCGAGCCCCTGATGAGTGAGGGGGAGCTGTCCGTCTTCGTCTCGGCCTTCGAATCCACCGGATTCACGCCGAGCATCAACTGGTACCGGAACCTCGACCGGAACTGGCATCTGTTGGCCGACGCCGACCCGATCATCCGACAACCCGCGCTGATGATCTACGGCGATCGAGATCCGATCCAGCGATCCGCGAACCTCGAGGACTTCGTGCCCAACGTGGACGTGGTCAGCCTGGATTGTGGTCACTGGATCCAGCAGGAGAAGCCGAATGAGGTGAACGAGGTGCTCCTGAACTGGCTGCACGGCCAGGCCGGCGCCCACCCCGCAGAGGGCCGCTAGTGGTCCTGCACCAGAAGGTCCACCCGGACACTCCCGCCCCCGACACGATCCGCGATGCGGTGGCCCGCCTCAGCCCGCAGACAGGGGCGCGTTGGGGAACTTTGAACTCGACCGGCATGCTCGAGCACGTCGCTCGTTTCCATGAGATCTACCTCGGCCGGAGGCCGGCGCCTTGGCCCGTTCGTGTGCTGGCCCGCCTCATCGGCCGTCCGATGATCAGAAAATTCCTTGCGATCTCCCCCTTCGAGATGCAGCGTGGCATGCGGACGCTCCCGGGGCTCCGTATCGACGCGCGTGAGGCAACGGCCGAGTCCTTCGAGACCGAGCGGGCGCAGATGCTCGAGACCTTCGACGAGATCCACGCCCTGAGCGGCGAGGTGGTCCATCCGCTGTACGGCAAGATGGACGCCGACGTGGTGAAGGCGCTCACCCGACACCACGCTGCTCACCACCTCGCCCAGTTCGGCGTCCTCGAGTCGGGTGATCCCGAGGGACGATTGCGGACCGGCCCTCCGTCATGAGCGATCCAACAAGCGATCGCTACTGACGTGGGTCTACGGGTTGATCCACTCGCCTCGCAGACGCGCTCCGACAAGGGTCTGCTGCCGACAGGGTAGGCTGTTCGGTCCGGCAGCACTCGCCTGGTGGCCCGCGCTCCCCGTCGGCATGATGGGAGAGGTCCCTGCCGCACCCTTGGCGCAGGGTCGTGGAAGGAGTCGGTGATGAGAGGAATAGCACTGTGGGCCATGACCGGTCTCCTTCTCGCCAGTGCGGACGCCGCGTCCCAGGAGCGGCGGGTGGCGGAAGTGAACGGGATGTCGCTCTCATACGTCGACATCGGTGAAGGAGAACCGCTCCTGCTGCTCCATGGTTTTGGAGAGACCGGCTCTACCTGGGATCCCATCCTGGACGCGCTCCGCGCGGAGCACCGCCTGATCGTGCCCGACCTGCCGGGGCATGGCTATTCGGGTGATCTCACGTCGGATTTTTCGTTTGCCGAAGCGGCGAGAGACATCTCGGCCCTGCTGGATCACCTCGAGGTGCGGAACTCGCGGGCGATGGGGTTCAGCGCGGGCGGGTTGATCCTCCTGCACATGGCCACCAACGAGCCGGATCGGCTGGATGCGATGGTCATCATCGGGGCCGGTCCGTACCTGACTGAATCCGCCCGGTCCGTAATGCGGGCGATGGACATCGAGTCGATTCCGATGGATGCGTTGCAGTCCACGGAACTCGCACAGCCCGACACCGTTCGCACGCGGCGACTCATGCGGCAGTTCGTGGCTCTGGCGGAAGACTACAGCGACCCCAACTTCACGGCTCCGCTCCTGGGAACGATCCGCGCCCCGACACTGATCGTGACGGGCGACCAGGACCCCTTCTTCCCTCCGTCGGTGGTCGGGGAGATGCATGCCGCGATCCCGGGTTCTCACCTGTTCGTCATCCCGGGCCACGAGCATTACCCGTTCCCGGGTGAGGTGTGGGGGCGCGAGTACTTCGTATCGGTGGTCCTCGACTTCTTCCGTGATACCAGGGCAGCGCGCTAGCCTTCACGACGAGGGGGCGGTTTTGGACGACCAGCGACTGCAGGCAGAGATCGACGGTGCGGCTGCCTACGAGGCCCTCCACGTGCCGGCCCTTTTCGAGGAGTGGACACCCCGCGTCCTGGACGCGGCGGAAGTAGGCCGGGGCCACCGGGTTCTGGACGTCGCTTGCGGAACTGGTGTCCTGGCTCGGGCAGCAGCCGCGCGAACCGGGGAAGGCGGCTCGATCACCGGAGTGGACCCCAACCCGGGCATGCTCACCGTGGCCGGCCGGCTCTCCGTGGGCATCCGCTGGGTGGAGGGCGCCGCGGAGGACCTGCCCGCCGAGGACGCGAGTTTCGACCGAGTGGTCAGCCAGTTCGGCATGATGTTCTTCACCGACCGGCGCGCTGCGATCGAGGAGATGCTCAGGGTCCTCGTGCCTGGTGGGCGCCTCGCGGTCGCTGTCTGGGGCTCGCTGGACGACACACCCGCCTACGCTCGCGCCGTCGGCCTACTGGATCGCATGGCGGGCCCCGATGCTGCCAACGCCCTGAGGGCACCCTTCGTCATGGGCGACCGGGCCGGGCTCGAGGACCTGATGCGTCAAGCGGGGGCGGCCGACGTGAGGGGAATCACCCGAACGGGGCGAGCCCGTTTCCCGGGCCTTCGGGCCATGGTGGAGGCCGACCTGCGGGGCTGGCTTCCTGTCATGGGCGTGGACCTCGACGAGGGCCTGATCCTGGACATCCTCGCCGAGGCGCAGGAAGAACTGGCCGAGTACGTCACCCCGGATGGTCGGGCGGAATTCCCGTCTCCGGCTCACATCGTCTCGGGTCGCAGGGCGGACTGACCGCCGCGGGGCTCTCAGTTGCCCGGTGGCCGATATGTCCGCACCGGTGGCAGTTGCGCGCCGGACAGGTCATCCGGGACACCGTCCTCGGCGACCACGGTGTGGATCAAGGTTCCGATCCCCTCGATCGCGGCCTGGATGGTCTCGCCTGGCTGCAGGTATCCTGAGCCCGTCGCACGTTCCACCCGTCCAGCGCCCGTTCCCCCCGACGTACCGCTCTGCAGGACGTCTCCGGGGAAGACCGTGATGAGCGATGACGCGTATTCGATCAGCTCCGGGATGTTGTGGATCATGTCCCCCGCCCGGGCCTCCTGAACGGTGACACCGTCGATGACCAGGCTCTGGTGCAGGCGCTCCATCGGATCCCCGTAGAACTCCTTCGGGACGATCCACGGCCCCTGGGGCGCGAACGTGTCACGGCCCTTGCCGACGAACCAGTCCGAGCCGGAGCCGTATCCCCCCGGAGGACGCCCGCCTCGATCCGAGACGTCCATGGCCACCGTGTACCCGAACACATGGTCGTAGGCGCGGCTCGCAGAGATGTACTTGCCCGCGCGGCCGAATACGACGGCCAGTTCGACTTCCCATTCGATCCGGTCCCGCCCATAGGGGATCACGATGTCGTCCCCGCTGCCGATGACCGCACCGCGGCTCGGCTTGAGGAACAAGTACGGGACCCCCCGGTTCTCCTGCCGCTCCCGGGTCCGGGCCGCGAGCTCCTCGGGCGTGCAGCCCTCACAGGCGTGCGTATAGAAGTTCACGGCCGCGTTCATGATCTTGCTCGGATACATGATCGGCGGAAGGATCCGGACGTCCGCGACGTCATGGACGTAGTCGGCGTCCAGCAGATCATTGCCCACCACGTGGTTGACGATCTCGTAGATCCGGTACTTCAGGCCGTACTCGTATTGCCCGATGAGCTCGAGCATGTCGGGCGGTGCATTGACGTGGGGATACATCGGATCGATCTCGAGCGCCGTATTCGCCGCGGCAAGATCGATGATCAGCGCATCACGGAGGACGACCCCTACCGTCGGCGCTCCACCGATCTCGAAGGTGCCGACCTTGAACGGCTCCACCGAGGCCATCGCCTGAGCATCGATGAGTCGGGGCGTCACGACACCGGCTACGGTCACGAGCGCCAGTGCGAGCCAGGTGTTGGGTTTCATGGTGTGCTCCGGTCGACCTGGGTGGATCCGAGAGGGTGCGGGCCTCCTGCACGGCAGGGGGTCCGATGAGCTGCGACGCCCATCCCGGGGAAAGTACGGCTCGAAGTGTCGGGGCAACACGCGCGTTTCAGGTGGCAGCCTTCAGCGCCGGGTTGCGAGAGCCCTGCGTCCTGGTGAACTGTCAAGCATCAGGGTGGACACGATGAAGAAATCGACCGACCAGTTCCGGCGGGTCACGGCTGTCGTTCTCGCCGTGGTCCTGCCTGCCTCCGGACCCCGCTCGGCCCTGGGGCAGGTCATCGGTACCGAACTCACCGCCGCCGTGAATCTCGATGCGAGTGACGCATGGGTTTCAGGTGAGCTCTTCATCGCGGACGGCATCGACGAGGCCCGATGTGTGATGGTCGTCGTCGACTGGGGGCTCGGTGCGGGCCTCTACCACAATCAGGAGCTGCGGCAGACCGTCGGCTCCGTGGGGTGCGGCCTTCTCCTACTGCGAATGAGGTTTATCCGCACGAGGACCGCGAACGCGGGGCAGATCGTGCGCGACGCCGCGCTGGGCGGCTCCGAAGGCCTCGGGATCCTGGCCGAGGACTTCGCACGAGCGTTCGGGCGTCCCGAACTGGCCACCGCGCCCTTCCTCTTCTGGGGTCACTCTGCAGCCGGGACCTTCGGTCTCACCTACGCGGGGCTCCACCCCGATCGGACGATCGCCTTCGTCCGGCACAATTCCCATCTGCGCGACCTTCCGGTGGACATGGGTGTCCTGACCGGGATCCCGGGACTGATGATCGTGGGCGAGGACGACCAGGTGGCGGGTACGGAGGACGCCCGCGGTCTCTGGGCCGCCGGGCGCGCGGACCAGGCCCCCTGGGCGATCGCCGTGCAACCCGGCGCACCGCACAACTCCGCCCGGCATCTGGTGGAGGCGAACGCGCTGTTGCTCCCCTGGGTGGCCGCCGTGGTCGAGCTCCGGCTCGGCTCGGGCGACTCCGGGCTGCGACCCGTGTCCGTGGCCCGTGGCTGGATCGCGGGTGAAGGGGCCCGGGAGCCCATGCCGGCCGGGCTCTACTCCGGTGCGCCGCACCAGGCCAGTTGGCTACCCGACGAAGCCACGGCTCGAGGATGGCAGAGAGTAACGGGCAACTGAGGCAGCCCCGTCCGGTTGTCCCCTCCCGTTGTTCGGCGGATGCCCGTGCGGCAGACTCGCTGGGTCGCCAGCCGGCGACCACCTCGAAGGTGCGCTCCCGAACGGGTGACCCGGACTTGACCAAGCCAGAGATGGACAGCTCGTTCACGACGGACGTGGCCAGGTTCTACGAGTCGAATCTCGTACCGTTGATCTTCCGCCCCTACGCGCGCGATCTGGCCGAGCGAACGAAGGAGGTCCGACCGAGCGCGGTGCTCGAAGTCGCCTGCGGCACCGGCGTGGTGACGCGGGCGTTGGTGGAAGCCGTCCCCACCGACTGCTCGATCTTCGCGACCGACTTGAATGAGGCCATGGTGGCACATGGCCAGCGAGTCGGCACGACGCCAGCTGACGATCCCGAGCCTGGCTCACCCTGCGGCGTTCCTGCATCGGTCCGCGGGACAGGGTCGACCCGGTCGGGTCGCTCGACGAGGCTGGACCCGACGGGGTCGCGACCTTCGGCTACTCGCGGTTGCTCGCGGCCCGCTTCGCAGCCGCCGCTGTCCCCTTCGATCATCGAGGCTCTACGGGCGCCATGGCACCAGGAGGATGTGTGGCATATCCTGGGGCCGGATGGGGCGCCGACGGCCCGGATTCGCTTGCCTTCCGTTACCAGGCTGCTCCCTGTCCCCACCGCTCACGTCGCGTGATCTCGGGAGTGGCCCAAGGACCCATGCACGGAGTGGCTGGTGGCACAGGACACTAGAATCAGCCGCTTCGTGCTCGAAGCGCTCGTGATCGTATCGTCGATTCTTCTGGCGTTCGGCATCGACGCAGGCTGGGACGCCCGCCAGGACCGGGTCGAAGAGGCCGAGATCGTGGCGGGTCTGCACCGTGAGTTCACCGGGTACCGGGACGGGCTCGTGCGGGGTGTGGCGATGCACGGCAGGATGCTCGAGGCGATGGCCGTCATCCTCACATCCATCGACCGAGGGGAGTGGGCGTCCACGGAGTGGGGCGCCGACGAGGCCATCGGGCGCCTTCTCTCCCCACCTACCTCCGATCTCGGCAACGGGGTTCGTGATGCGCTGGTGCAGGCCGGACGCCTGGAACTCCTCACCGACGTAGTCCTGCGGGAGAGGCTCGCTCAGTGGCCGGCCCGCTACGAAGAACTGGTGGACGACCAGACCTTTTCGAGGGACCTGGTCCTGCACCAGATGGTGCCGTATCTCACGAAGCAGCGGCTGAACCTGTCGGCGACTCTCATCGCCGGCACGATGTCGGTGGGCCCCGACGCCGATCCATGGCCCGTTGGGGTGCGTCGCATCTCCGACGACTCCGAAGCACTGCGGCGGCTCCTGTCGGATCCCGAGTTCAAGTCGCTCGTGGAGGTCCGGTATTCGTACTGGCATCACGCGGGCGGGGAGTACCGGGCCACGCTCGAGGCCGCGCAGGAAATCGTGACGCTGCTCGAGCAGGCTTTTTGAGGGCGTAGCGAGGTAGAAGGTGCCTCCCGGATCAGGAGACGCATGCTGTTTCGAAAGCTGGAGCTCGACTGGAAGTACGGCCTGAGTGAGCTGCTGATCGTCGTGACCGGTGTGCTGATCGCGCTGGCTGCGGACGGGTGGGTCGACTCCCGGGCGGATCGTGCCCTGGAGCGACAGTACATCGCGGGAGTCATACGGGATCTGCGATCGGACACCGCTCAGATCCGCGACGCCATCGCACTCTCCGACCGTCGGGCCGCGTCGGCTCGCGACGTCCTGGCCGAGATCGGGGGAGAGACACGGCTCTCACCCGACGAGCTGGCCATCGCGGTGGAGGAGAGCATGTGGTTCAACTTCCCCGCCTACTCGCGGGAGACGATCACCGACCTCATGAGTACGGGAAACCTGCGACTGGTTCGCGACTCCCACCTCCGGCAGCGCCTGTCCGAGTACTACCAGGCCATCGATCGCCTCGATCAATGGACGGGCAACTGGAGGCGCATCCAGATGGACCTGGAGGCGCTGCTGCCGAACGTCCTCGAGTTGCGGCACCGTGACGCGATCACGTCCCGGATCAACGACGTCCCCCTCCTGCCATGGGCCGTCGCGCTGGACGTGACGCCGGAGGAGAGTGAAGCGATCCGGCGTCGCCTTCGCGAACACGCGTCGATTGGAGAGCGATTGGAGAACATGGCCCGCGTGCACGGGACGTTCTATTCGCATCTGCAACGCATCCACGCGCTCGCTGTCGCGGCGCTACGGGCAGCGGAGGCGGCGTAGGGCGAGATGGCGCGCACGGGGCGGACGGGACCCCTCCAGCTGTGGGCCCTGGTCCCAGCAACCGCCCTATTCTGGCTCGAGGACCGATTCGACCTCCCCGGTGCGTGGATCGGATTCGGGGTGCTCGGACTCACGTATCTCACCTACCTGGCGGCCACCTACCGACGATGGCTCGAGATGAGTTGGATCCGCTCGCGGATGCAGTCCGTAGCGCTCGGCGGACCTTGCGAAGCCAGAAGCCGCATCGTCCGTTGCCTGGAGACGGTCCGGGGCGCAGCCCCTTCCCTACCGGAGACATCGAATGACCCTCCCCCGCACGCTCCGCACGCACGCCCTCCCCCTCTGCGGGTGCATCCTCCTGGCGGCCTGCGCGGGAGAGTCCGAGCCCCCGTCCGACACGGCGGATCAGCCCGACGTCGTTTCCGGGGAGGCACCATCCGCCGAGCCCGCCGACGCCTTCCTCGCCAATCTCGCCGGGCTGTGCGGGCGAGCCTTCGCCGGCACCGCCACGTTCGGGGATACGGAGGGCTTCGAGGACCTGGTGATGCACGTGCGGGAGTGTCGGGACGGCGCGATCCTGATCCCGCTCCACGCCGGCGAGAACCGATCGCGCACCTGGATCGTCACGCGCACCGACGAAGGCCTGCGCCTGAAGCACGACCACCGGCTGGAGGATGGTTCGGACGATCCGGTCACCTGGTACGGCGGCGACACCGCGACCCCCGGCACCCCCCTGTCCCAGAGCTTCCCGGCCGACGCCGAGACCGCCGCCCTCATCCCGGCGGCGGCCACGAACGAGTGGACGATGACGCTCGAACCGGGGGAGCGCTTCATCTACCACCTGACCCGCGGCGGAGCGCCCCGGGCGACGTTCGAGTTCGACCTCACGGAGGAGGTGGCCACGCCGCCCGCACCGTGGGGGTACGAGACGACGGGGTCGTCCGGGCGGTAGGCCCCATCTCCACCTCCTCAGGCGGACCGCATGCGGGCTCCGCCTCCGGGCGCGCCCATGACTCCACGCGGCTTCTATGACGAACTGGCCGACGTCTACCACCTGATCTTCCAGGACTGGGAGGCGAGCATGGCCCGCCAGGGATCGGCGATCTCGACCATGATCGCGGCGTCGATGCCCACGGATCCGGCGCAGGTCAGGGTGCTCGACGTTGCTTCGGGGATCGGGACCCAGGCCCTTCCTCTGGCCAGTCTCGGCTTCGACGTCACCGCGCGGGACCTTTCGGCCCGGGCCGTCGACCGCCTCGAACGGGAAGCGGCGCAGAGGAAGCTGCAGATCGACGCGGCGGTGGCGGACATGCGGAGCGTATCCGCGTCCGTGGGCGGCCCGTTCGACGTGGTCATCGCCTTCGACAACTCCCTGCCCCATCTGCTGAACGACGAGGAGATCCTCCGGGCCCTCCAGGAGTTCCGGAAGGTCCTTCGTCCGGGCGGCCTCCTCCTCGTTTCCCTGCGGGACTACGCTGCGGTCGACCGTACCGGTCCCTCTCGCCACCCGTATGCCGAGCGTGAGGAGGACGGCCGGCAGCTACGTCTCGGCCAGGTGTGGGAGTGGATCGATGCGGACCGGTACCGGACCACGATGACACTCGAAGAGGCGACGGCAGGCGTCTGGTCCGAGGTGTTCTCGACCACCACGACCTACTACGCGATCTCCTGCGACAGACTCGTGGAGCTCGTCCTGCAATCGGGCTTCACCACCTGCGACTTCAGTGACGTGGCGTTCTACCAACCCGTCCTCGTGGCCCGGCGTGGGTCGTAGGCATCAGGGTCGTGCACTCGCCTGGCGGCTCGCGCTGCGGCACGGCATCGTTGTCCGCAGCACCATTCCCAAGACCAGCGGGTCTCCTGCAAGGGGGGCCGTGAATCCAAGGACGCCCACCGTGACCGACTCGAGTGCCCCGATCGCTGGTGGAGTCCTCAGTGCGGACATCGCCGTACCGAAACACGACGAGGTCGTCGCGTTCTACTCTCGCGTTCTGAGCACCGGGGAGGCGCCCCTCTGGCGGCCCGACCTGATGAACAACGTCGGCACTCCGATCATCGGAGTGGGGGAGCGGGTGGAGGCCTACGATCACCTGCCGCTCCAATGGATGCCTCACATCCAGGTCCGGGACGTGGCGGCGAGTGTCGCAGAGGCCCTCGGGCGCGGCGGTCATGAATTGATGCACCACAAGGACGAGAGCGGCCGGAGCCAGTGGGCCGTGCTACGCGACCCGAACGGTGCAGCCTTCGGCGTCATCCCCCCCGTCCCTAGAGAGGCGGCACCCGCGACCGGCGACCCATCGTCCGGGTCCGGTGAAGGGGTGGGCAGGATCTCATGGCTCGATCTGACGGTGCCGGATGCCGACGCGACGCGGGACTTCTACCAGGCGGTGATCGGCTGGTCCTCGCGGGGGATCGAGATGGAGGACGCGGACGGTGGCTATGCGGACTACGTCCTTTCCTCAGAGGACGGGAACGCCGTGGCGGGAGTGTGCCGCGCCCGCGGTGTGAACCGAGGGCTTCCGCTCGCCTGGCTGATCTATCTGCCGGTCGGTGATCTGGCCGAGAGTCTCCGTCTCGTCGCGGAAGGAGGGGGTGAGGTGCTCCGATCGAGCGGTTCCGACACCGACCTGTCCTACGCGGTGATCCGGGATCCGGTGGGGGCACACCTGGCCCTGGTGCAGGGCTGAGCCGCAGCGCAGAGACCACGGGCGACGAAGGACGATATGATCACCGGGGAGGTGGGTGGAACGCGTGTACCCGCTTCGCCTCGATACCGCCACGTCGACGGTGGTCTTCTACGACGACTGGGTCGGCGCCCCATGGCGGGCCGGTCGCGGCACGGCCCACTGACTCTCTCCCTCCAGGCCCCGAGATCGCGATGACGACGGTGCGCACCCTGTTCTTCGACCTCGACGGAACCCTGCTCGATCGCCGTGCTACCTTCCGCCACTTCCTCGAAGACCAGGCCGCCTCCCGCCTGGAGGCGGAGTCCCTCCGCAGCCGATACGTCGAGGTGGCCCTCGGCCTCGACGAGGCGGGGAACGGCCCCGGGAGCGGGCTCTTCGAGGCCGCCGCGAAGGAACTCGACCTCGACGAGGGTGCCGGCCGCGACCTGCTGAACGACTTCCTTCAGCGCTTCCCCCTCCGATGCTTCCCGTTTCCAGGCATCTCAGAGTGTCTGGCTGCCCTCGCGCGGCTGGAGGTCCGCGTCGGGTTGATCACGAACGGCCCGTCGGCCATCCAACGCCGGAAGATCCAGGCCCTGGGTCTGGGCCCGATGCTCGATCCGATCGTCGTTTCGGGAGAGGTCGGGGTCCGGAAGCCCGACCCGGCCATCTTCCGCCGCGCGTTGGCTCTCGCCGGAGGATCACCGGCGTCCGCCCTCTACGTGGGCGACAATCCGGGACCCGACATCGACGGAGCCAAGGCTTCCGGTTGGCGCACCATCTGGCGCAGAGACGCCTACTGGTCCGAGCCCGCCAGCGCCGACGCGACCATCGGGGACCTCCGGGAGGTCCCGGCGATCATCCGGAACTGGAATCGGGACCATGGGCCGATGCGCCCCCCGATGCCGACGCTTCTCGCCTGAACGGGCCACGGGTACGTCCGGCTCGCTGTGCGCGTGGGGGACCAGGACGCTATGGTCGTCTCGCAGATGCACGGCCCTTCCGACCGGGACGGACGTGGCGTGGGACCACCTCGAGACGGAGTCGCGGAGTCGATGAAGGCGACGGTCCGACCCGCAGCGGCCCACCGAGAACGACCACCCCCGGCGACCAACCCATGACCACCGTCTTCTTCTACGGGCTCTTCATGGACCGGGCTCTCCTGGAGCAGAAGGGGCTCCACCCCCAGCTGATCGGTCCCGCGGAGGTTCGCGATTACCGCATCCACATCGGTGAACGGGCGACGCTTCTGCCATCGCCATCCGGCCGGGCCTACGGGATCCTGATGAACCTTCCCGACGCCGAAGCGCGCGCCCTGTACGCCGAGCCGAGCGTCCGCGAGTACGTGGCCGAACGGGTGGAGGCGGAGTTGTTCGACACGAGCGAGCTCGTGGCGGCGGACTGCTACAACCTGCCCCCCGCCATTGGGCTGGCCGGGACGAACCCCGCCTACGCGGCCGAGTTGTCGCGGCTGGTCCGGAGGCTGGGGTTCGATTCGGCCTACGTCGCCCAGATCGCCGCATTCGGCTCGGAACTTTGAAGCCGTGGCACACTTCGAGCGCGGCGTCCGGCTCGGAGTGGGGACCGACGTGGGGAATCCGTGGATGACACCCGGGGTGTCCTTCCATCACGAACCAGCTCCAGGCGGAGTTGGCCTCGTCGCGCTGACCGGCGCACTGGTTTGCCGAGCGGGCGGTGCGGCCGCAGGATTCCAAGGATGTCGGACGGATCTTCGGGAGCGGGACGATGGGTGACCTGACCTGGTGGCACCGGTGGCTGTCGCTGGCGAGCTGCATGATCCTGATCGCCGGCCTGGCGGGGACTCCTGGGCCGGTGGCTGCGCAACAGGTTCCGGACCGCGGATTCCTGCCACCGATCGGCTCGGCGACGTTCGCTCAAGGCGAAGGGCCGGAGGTCGGGATCGACGCGGCGCACGTGAACTTCCATACGATGGAAGGCCGGTACCAGTCGTTCGCCCGCCTCCTTGCGAGGGACGGCTACAAGGTCCGGTCGAACTCATCCCCCTTCACGGCGTCCTCGCTCGAGACGCTGGATATTCTCGTCATCGCCAACGCGATGCACGCCCAGAGTGAGGAGGACTTCGCTCCGCTCCCGAACCTGTCGGCGTTCACGGATGCCGAGATCGCGGAGGTCGAACGCTGGGTCGCGGCCGGTGGCTCGCTCCTGCTCATTGCCGACCACATGCCCATCGCAGGGCACGCCGAGGACCTCGCGGCCGCGTTCGGCATTCGTTTCTACAACGGGTTCGTATTCGACGCCGACGGCAGCAGCCTGATCACCTTTCGCCGGTCCGACGGCACACTGGTGGAGAGTGCCGAGATCGACGGTCGGGACGGGTCGGAACGGGTCGACTCGGTCACGGCCTTCACCGGGCAGGCATTTCGGATGGATCCGGACGTGGATGCCACGCCGCTGCTGGTTGTCCCCGAGGGATACACGGTCGTGTTGCCGTCCGTGGCGTGGGAGTTCTCGGAGTCGACGCCAAGGGTTCCGGCGGCCTACCTCCTGCAGGGCGCGCTGGTCCGGCACGGTCAGGGTCGAGTCGCCGTCTTCGGCGAAGCTGCGATGTTCAGCGCTCAGCTGGCAGGACCCGAGGAGCGGCCGATGGGGATGAACCATCCTGCTGCAGCCCAGAACTACCGCTTCGCTCTCAACGTGATGCGATGGCTCAGCCGAGGAACGCGGTGAGCGGGCGGTCGGACGCCACATCCTCGGGTCCTTCGTCGGCATGAGCACGACGGACCGCCGGTTTCATGGTGTCTTCGCACTCCTGGCGCTCGGATACCAGGTTCATTGGGCCCTTCGTAGCTACAGCACGATCGGCTGAGTGGTGGGTCGAGCGCGAAGGGACCATGGGTGACGAGTACGTGGGAGGATCCTCGGGACCGGTCGGCCCTTTATGGCACTTCCTTCGTGCCCACGGCCGGTTCCCGGGCGTCGACGATGATGCCTGATCGGTTTGTGACCAGGCAGGGGAAGCGCGAAGCTCCTACAGTACGATTCCACGTCGTTTGAACGCACCCCTCAAGAAGAAGCGCCGATCCGTTGAGTGAAGAGCCGTTCAAAGTCGCAGCAGTTCAAGCCGCGTCGGCGTTCCTGGATCTGGACGCAAGCGTCACGAAAGCGTGTGAGCTCATCGAAGAGGCGGCGGGCCAGGGCGCTCGCCTGATCGCATTTCCCGAAGCGTTCATTCCGGGTTATCCGCTATGGGTGTGGTTCATCCCACCGGGGAAGACCCACCCGCTGAGAGAGCTCTACCACGCGCTTCATCGGAATTCGGTCTCGATCCCAGGGCCCTCGGTCGGCCGCCTGGCCGAGGCTTGTGCAGATCACGGTGTGACGGTCGCGATCGGCGTAAACGAGAGGAACAGCGAGGGAAGTGACTCTACTCTGTTCAATACGCTGCTTTATCTCGGCCCGGACGGTCAGATCCTCGGAAAACACCGGAAGCTCATTCCGACGGCCGGTGAGCGCCTGGTGTGGGGTCAGGCACCGGACAATGATCTGGCCGTGCTCGACCTGCCGTTCGGGCGCCTCAGTGGGCTGCTGTGCTGGGAGAACTACATGCCACTCGCCCGCTACTCACTCTCAGCCGCTGGGTCGCAGATCCACCTCGCGCCGACCTGGGACCGTGGTGAGCCGTGGATATCGAGTATGCGGCACATCGCGAAGGAGGGACGGTGTTTCGTTCTGGCGGCTTGCCAGGCATTCCATATCGACCATGTCCCCGGCGAGTTGGCTTTCAAATCGGAATACCTGTCGGACGTGGACGGATGGATCAACCCGGGACTCAGCGTGATCGTCGACCCCGACGGAAAGGTCCTCGCGGGCCCACTGGATCGGCAAGAGGGAATCCTCTACGCGGACATCCATCCGCACGAGCTGGTCGGCCCCCGCTGGCAGCTCGACGTCGGCGGCCACTACTCCCGTCCCGACCTTTTCGAGCTACGGGTGAATCGACGCCCGCGCCCAGGCCTCGTCGATGTCGATGAGCCCGTTGGCGAGGACGACACGGCGTCCGATTAACCAACTTGCACCCCGCCCTCCGGACGGGCATGGTGGCCGTGCAGCCCACCTCTCGCGCGCGGCCGTGCGCCCGCTGCAGGATTCCGAGGTCAGTCGGAGACCGGTACACCCGAGTTCCAGATGTCCACCTCGACGCGCCACGTACCGTCGGCGGCCTTCCGCCAGACGTGGAAGTCACGGACCTCGTCTCGGCCGATCGTTCCATCCGGGTTCTCGATGGTGATGTCTCCGCGGGCCAACGTCCAACCCATGTCACCCCCGGAAGAGACCTCCGCCCGGAGGATCTCGAACTCGAGGGACACGCCCGGAGTCTCGATGAAGCCGAAGCGGTAGGTGCCCACCGCTGCAGTCCCCTCTACGAGTGCCGCGTTCGGCGGCACCATCACCGGGGAGTCACCGTACATCGAGACGACCTGGTCGGCACGCTTCGCACTGGCCGCGGCATGGTAGGCTTCGGCCGCCGCCCGTAGTGCGGCGGCTTCGGCCTCGGGGTCGACCCGGTCCGACGCGCAGCCGCTCAGGGCGACCACCGAGGCCATGGCGACGATCCTGTACCGTCTCACGGACGTACCCTCGTTCATGATGGAACGGGAACCTCCTGAGATGTGGGGCAACCGCATCCACCGGACAAGGAACCGCCGCGGTCCGCGAGGGCCGCTCGGCATCCTCGGGAATCCCTGGTTTGCCAAGCGAACGGGCGCGGCCTCAGAATTCCAGGACGTCAGGCGGCCGCCATCGGTGAGTTGGCCCAGTGGAGGAATCATGTCAGAAGTTCGCTTCGACGAGTCCTACGGCTCCAATCCGGCGGAGAACTACGAGCGGTTCTTCACTCCCTCGATCGGGGAGCCCCTCGCGCGGACCCTCTTGGAGCACGCAGCCGTTCAGCCGGACGAGCGGGTCCTCGACGTGGCCTGTGGAACCGGCGTTCTATCGCGCCTCCTGGCACCAGACATCGGTCCAGACGGCGGCCTGGCCGGGCTCGATCCGAATCCCGGCATGCTCGAGGTGGCGCGGAATGCCGCCCCCGCTTCAACCAGGATCGAATGGTACGAGGCGGCCGCCGAGGAGATGCCCCTGCCTGCCGGGTCCTTCGACGTCGTCCTGTGTCAGATGGGGCTCCAGTTCATGCCGGATCGATCGGCTGCGCTGCGGGAGATGCGGCGGGTCCTCGACCGAAACGGGCGACTTCTGCTGAGCGTGCCGGGTCCCCTGCCGGACATCTTCGACGACATGGCCACGGCGCTCGGCCGGTTCGTCGGCCCACCCGCGGCCGGGTTCGTCCGTCAGGTCTTCTCACTCCACGATCTCGCGGAACTGGAGGGAATTCTCAGGGACGCGGGGTTCGTCCAGGTCGAGGTTCACGCGGAGCAGCACGACCTCGAACTTCCCCCGCCCAGGCAGTTCCTGTGGCAGTACGTCCACAGCACGCCAATATCCGCGAGCGCTTCTCAGATGGACGCCTCGGCCCGGGCGGAATTCGAGCGAGACGTCCTCGACGCGTGGGCCGACTCCGGGGGCGACGGCGGGCTGGAGCTTCGACTTCGAATGGTCGTAGCCTCTGCGACCAAAGCCGCGGCCTGACGGACGATCGCTCCGCGGAACGCCAGATTCGTCCGGTGACCTTCGGGCTGCCAACGCCCGAAGACACCAGATCGGCTACGGCGGCGCGCTGCCCATGACGTGCTGCATCTGGGCGGTATCCATGTACGACGACCACCACGTCTCCCGCCTCGTGGTACTGCACCGGGTTCACCACGAACACGGTCCAGTCCTCACCCATCTTCGCGAAGAGGGCCAGCACGGCGTCGAGGTTCCCCTGGCCGAACGCCTCGTACAGTCGTGCGACGATCACCTTGTTGGTCATGGTGCGCGGTCTCCGTCACCCAGGACGCGCCTCTTCGCGAAGTGCCCCCCCTCGCCGTAGAGCGGCGTTGCCGGCGCCTCGAGATACGGCGCCATGTGCTCGCAGAACTCGCGGCTGAGGAAGTGACATCTCGTGGGCCACCACTCCCGCACTCCCGGCGCCTCCAGCGTGGCCCGGACCTGGGCCTCGAACCCGCCCCAGTCCCACTCCACGCCGGCCTTCCGGTAGAAGTAGAGCTCCTCGAACGTCCGAAAGAAGGTGCTGAGGAACGCGGAGAACTGAACCATCTCCGCTTCGTCCTTGAGGTTGGCCAGCCCGCTCGAGCCCCGGACCCACATGTCGGACTTCTCATGCGCGGAAGCCAGGTACTCCATGGTCGCGTTGAGTCGCGTCAGCACGGAGCGCGCCGCCTCCTCCTGGCCGATGCGGCCTGCCGCCCGCACCTGGATGGCCAGGTAGGCGAGCGAGGCGACCACACCCAGTGCGCCCACGAGCTCCGCCACGGCGGCAACCGCTTCCCAGTTCACCATTGGAACACGCTCTTGTAGGCCGCTACGGGTGACCTGACTGTCTCAGGATTCAAGCCCCCACCTCCAGGGGCAATGGTGGCGTGGGGTGTCGTGCCCGAAGTGCGCGGGTCGGGATCGTGAAGATCCCCGTGCCCGCGCCCGTATCGACGGATCATGGTCACGGATCCGGGGCTTCCGCCCCTACCGCGTGGTCTCGCGCTCCGAGCGATGGGAGCCGGTTGGCTCATCGCTCTCGTGGGCGTCGCCCCCTGGGCGGTGCTCGGCACCATCAACGCGCGCCTGCGGCCCGACATTCCCTGGGCCGCGGCGGGAACGACCGTCAGCCTGGTTCTGCTCCTGGCCTGGCTCAACGGATTCGGCTGGCCCGAGCGCACGAAGGAAGCGCGCCGCAGCCTCCTGCGACTTCGCATGCCGTCGGCCGACGCATGGTCCAGGGAGCAGCGTTCGGGTACCCTGGCGCTGATGGCCGGCATCGCGGGAATGGCGGTTCTCTGGATCCTCGTGTCGGGTGGGCAGCGCATCACCGACCTGTCGCCCTACCCCACCCCGGCCTACCGCGTCTCCGTGCTGGTGATGGGGGCGGTGGTCAGCGGCGTGGTCGAGGAGGCCGCGTTCCGCGGCTACACCCAGTCGATGCTCGAGCCCTGGGGCCGCGACCGGGCCATCGTTCTGGCGAGTGTCGCCTTCGTCCTTCTGCACATCACACACGGACCGATGGCGTTGCTGTTGATGGGTCCGGGCTACTTCGCCGTGTCCTATCTCTACGGCTTGCTGGCATGGCGGACCGGATCGATCATTCCAGGCATCGTCCTTCACGTTGCCGGCGACTTCCTCCACACGGTCTTCGCCCTGCTGGGGGGTGACCTCGGGCAGCTCTTCCGGTAGGGCCGTCGCCCTCCGGGTGTGGGCTGCGAGTGCCCCGCGGACTCGTGTACGCCCCGTGAGGCTCGACCGGTTCCGGCCGTGCCTCGTTGCCCCGCCTCGCCTTTCGTGGGCGTCGATTCGCCCGTACCGTGGGCGGGTCGGCTGCGGGAGGCCCCACCGGGTCCGGTCCGCGCGGGAGCGCCCGAGTCGTGGGAGTGCACCTCCGGGGAGGATGCCCATCATCGCCAGGATCGCCATCGTCCTGCTCGGCGCAGCCGTCTTCGCCGGTACCGTGATCCAGGTGATTTCGGGCGTCGGTGCCCCCGTGCCTTCGGTGTTCACGGTGCTCGCCCTGCTCACCCGGGTGGGCAGTGCGGGACTGGCCGTGGCCATCGCGGTGCGAACGGACCTTCGGGACGAGATGCGGTCCCTCGCCTTCGGCCTGGTAGCGGTCTCCGGCGCCACGATGCTGGGGGGCATGGCGATCGCCGCACCCGCCGACCCTTCGATCCTGCCCGGCGTTCAACTGGCCATCGCGAACGGCCTGTTCGTCGTGGGTGGATTCGGCTGGGCCCGGTTCCTGGTGACCTTCCCGGTCCCGCTCCGTCCCGCGGACCTCCACCGGGCGGAGATCACCCCGGTCGATGTCGGGCTCCCGGGCCTCCGGGCGGTGAAGCTCGGGAAGGTGACGGGGTTGGAGGCGCTCGTCGGAGCCCTGCAGAGAGATCGGAGTTGGCGTTGGGCCTGGCTCACGGCAGGCGGCATCACGACCGTCCTGTCGCTTGCGGCCCTCGCCCCGGCAACGAGGCCCACCGCCATCAGCATCGGCGGCACCGGCTTGATATGGATCGTCAGTTGCCTCCTGGGCGGAACGACACTGGCGGTCGTCCTGCCCGCCCTGACCCTTCACCGCTGTGATCGGGAGGACCGGCGCCGGCTGTTGTGGCTGTTGGCCGGGATCATCGCGGCGCTCTATGCCTTCTTCCTCGGCGGTGTGCTCCTCATGGCCTACGTCGTGAGCGTCGGGGTGGACCACGAGATCCCCATCCTGTTCGCCGCTGCCATATCGCTCTCGCCCCTGCCGTTCCTGTTGTTTCTCATCGCGTTGATCGGGGCCGCGCTGGTCGGCGGAGCACTCGACCCCAGCCTCGCGCTCCGGCGGACGATGATCGTCAGCTCGCTCGGCGCGTTCGGCCTGTTCCTGTTCGCGATCGTCGAGTCGGCGCTCTCGGACACGCTGTTGGCGGGCCTGGGCGCCCCGCCCGGCCTCGGCTCGTGGGTGGCCGCAGGTACGGCGGCGGTGGCACTCCGTCCGCTGCAGCGTTGGATCGACTCCCTGCTGTCGAAGCACTTTCCCGACGGCGCCGGTACCGGAGGCACACCCTGACGAACGAATGGAGGCACATGAGAACTCCGGGAGTACTGGCCGCCGCGATCACGGTCTGCGTGTCGTCCGTGTCCGGGCAGATGCGGAATGCCGATGCAGGCACCCTCGGCCTTCAGCGGCTCGTCCTCGACGGATTCGAGCTACACGCGTCGCTCGTTACGCCGAGCGTCGACGGTGTCCGCCGCCACCCGCTACCCCTCGCCCTCTGGCGGGACAACCCCCAGCTCTCCACCGACGGCCGGTTCGTCGAGGCGGTCGCGCGCCGCGGGTCGCAGGGGCGACTCGATTCCACCGGGATGAGGGCTGCACTCTACGCTCGCTATCTCGGAGAGAGCGATGTCGGATTCTACGGATTGGAGGCCGCGTCGGCGGCGGACGCCGATGGCCGCGAGAGACTTCTCCGCGAGATCTGGGCGAACAACGTGAGGCTCGATCGCGCTCGGGTACACCGCCAGGGCAGGGTGCTCGTCGTGGTGTGGACCGATGGGGTTTCGGTCCCGACGTGGGATGCCGTGAACGCGGCCGTGATCGAGCGCCTGGCCGCTTCTTCAGGGGGAGCCATTCACCTCCAGGAGTCGAAATGACGGACGCACCACACCGCGGCCGGCGCCTGATCGTGCGGGTGACCGCCGAGCTCGGGGTCATCTTTCTGGGCGTGACCGCGGCATTCCTCGTGGAAGGCTGGCGTCAGAACCACGAGAGCCGCGCTCGGGTCCAGCACCTCACCGAGGCGCTCATGGAGCATCTGGCCGCGGAAGATTCGGTGACCGGCCGGATGATCGCGACGATATCCGGCGGGCTCGACCAATGGCAGGCGGACGCCGATCTGGGGCGTAGGCCCGTCCCGTTCGTCGTGCGCATCGATGGCTCCCTCCACCCCCCGGTCGGGGTCTGGGAGGCCGTGAAGGAATCCGCGGCTGCCGACCTGCTGGACCCCAGGGTGCTGCTCCAGCTCTCCGTGTACTACAACGAGATCTTCGGCACGGCCGATCGATTCGTCCCCCACAACACGTTCGCGGAGTTCGAGATCCTCCCCCATCTGCCGCAGGGCAGTGCCGCGTTCTATGACGCCTCCGGCGCGCTCCGACCGGAGTTCGCGGCATACATGGACCGGGCCGCCGACTACCGGGACAGCCTTGCCCGGAACCGGGAAGCGAACCGCGCGCTCGTGTCGGTGCTCAGCCGCGCCGCATCACCGTAGACGCGACCCGGTCCGATCGGGCCGTCCGTGGCTACCCGGTCGGTGGGCTCATGCGACCGCTGTCGCTTCCAGCTCGATCATGAGCTCCGGCTCGAACAACCGGTCGACACCGAGCAGCGTGCAGGCGGGCTTGCAACCGTCCGCCGCATAGATCGGTACGAGCTCACCGGCAGCCCCCATGAAGGCATCGACGTCGGTCGTGTACATGTTGAGACGGACGACGTTGGACGGTGCCATGTCCGCCGCGGCCAGGGCGTCCTTGAGGTTGGACCAGGCCAGCTTGAACTGGGCGACGAGGTCGCCCGCGTGAAGCGGAGCACCATCGGCCGCGTTCGACGTCTGACCCGAGAGATAGAGCACGCGCTGCCCGCCGGTGACCTCGATCCCGTGGTTGATGTTGAATCCCTGAAGCCAGTCGGTGGGGTTGATCTCACGTTTCTGCACGGCACGCCTCTCGGGGTGATGGGTGGTGCCTGACCGCGCCGGCGACGGCGGGGCCATGAGGCGACCCGAGCCCTCCGGTCGCGGCGACATGTTGGGACCCGCCCGGAGCCCGACGCAACCACGCCGTCTCCAACGGGAGAAGGGGGCGTCCGGCTTCGACGGCCGCCCCCGCCTCAGAAGGTGGACAGGTGGCCCTCGGCGGCGGCGATGAGCGCTTCGGCGTCGGCCCGTACCTGTCGGGACAGGTCGTCCTTCCGCCGCCTGCGTGCTGCCGACGGAGCCGAGCAGACCGTCTCGTATCGCTACACCTCCGCGTTCTTGAAGCGGAACGACGCATGGCGCATGCTGGCCCTGCAGATGGATCGGCTGGGAGGCCGGTAGCGCGGACTTCGCGGCCCTGGTGTCACCGCCGCGAACGGGTGCCGTATAACCTGCCCGACGGCCCTTCCCCACAAAGCGAGTCCCCATGCGACGCCTCGTCCTGCCGACGCTGATCCTGGCGGCGTGCTCCACCGCCGACGCCGATCCCCGACCCTCCCTCGCCGAGGCTCTGACCCAGGGCAACGTCGAAGCGCTGGAAGGGTTGGACCTGAACGAGGCGCAGGTCGATACGGCCCTGGTCCGGGGTGCGTCGCAGAGCCCGCTGCCCGCCATCCGGTACCTTCTCGACCGCGGGGCGGACCCGGACTTCGCGGTGGACGACTTCGGGACGACGGCCCTGATGTCCGCCGCAGGCGCCGACCGGGCGGAAACGGTGGCGCTCCTCGTGGACGCGGGTGCCGATGTCGATCGGACCGACAGCATGGGCGACCCCGCCCTCAACTGGGCCGCCTACATGGGCGCGTCGGAGGCGGTGGCGGTGCTCCTCGCGCGAGGTGCGACGCCCTCCGTCCGAAGCGTGCACGGAGATGCGCTCGGCATCGCCCTGCGCCGGGGGCATCGCGCCATCGTCGATCGACTGGTGGCCGTCGGCGTCGTGGACCATCCGTCGCCTTCTCCGGAGCAGCAGGCGTGGATCGACGCCGTGGCCTCGGGCAGCGATGCCGCCCTCGACGCCCCGCGCGCAGGGATGGACATGTCGTTCGTCACGGCCGCGGGTACGCCCGCGTTGGTGGAGGCAGCGGCGTTCGGCCGGACCGACGTCGTCCGGGCGCTCGTCGTCGATGCGGCCGCCGACATCGAGGCACGGGACCACGCGGGATTCACCGCGCTGGCGGTCGCGGCCCGCGGCGGCCACGACGGGACGGTCCGCCTCCTGATCGACCTGGGTGCCGACGTGGACGCGACGTCCGATCCCCTGGGAATGAGCATGACTCCGCTGATGCTGGCCGGAGCCTGGGGGCGCACTTCGGCGCTGGAGATGCTCCTCGATGCCGGCGCGGACATGGAAGCCCCCAACGCCATGGGCTATCCGGCCCTGCTCTGGACGATCTCCGCCGGGCAGGAGGAGGCAGCCCGGGTTCTGGTCGAGCGAGGTGCCGACGTGCACGCCGAGGTGGACGGATACACGGCGCTGCGCCTGGCCGAACTGCTGGAGATGCCCGGGTTGGTCGGCGTCATGTCCGAGACGGGCGGCTCGTAGTCGGACCCGGCGGGCCCTCCCTCAGCCTCCGTCCCGCACGCCCGTGCCCTGGATGCGTTCGTCGGGACCCCGGATCGTGAACGACACCGCCCGGCCATCGCCGTCGAACTCGAACTCGATGATCGGCGAGAAGCGGGGATCGACCGCCGTGACCTCGCCTCCCAGCGTGCCGGCAATGGCGAAGAACCCCGGGCCGCGGGGCAGCAGCGCCTGTCCGTAGACCACCACCGGCTCCTCGCCGTCTCCCGAGTAGAAGGCCGCCTCTCCCGCCACCATCAGCGGGTCGTCGAACCAGACCAGCCCCGTCTCGTCGTCGTAGTCGATCCGGATCGGGCGTGGCCGGGGCTCGGACATCAGCACCCCCAGATACCGACCCATGGGGCTCTCGCCGTCCGGCGCCATGCGTGCGAGCTGTTCCGGCGAGGGTAGTGAGGGGCGATCGTCGTACAGCCACGCCCCCACGAGCAGACGGGCCTGGTCGGCCGGCGTCTCGAACACGATCCCGGGATCGACCTCGAGAGGGACCATGACCCGCTCCCTGCCCCAGTGCATGACGAGTTCCGCGCCGTCGATCCGGATCCGGTCCAGATCCCACGCGAGGGACTCCTGGAAGTCCTCGGTCCGGCCACGTTCCACCACCACGTGCACGACCGCTTCGTCGATGGGCGGGTGGGCGCTGTGGTTGAGCGTGGTGTCCGCATGCAGCGCCAGCCGCCAGGGCTCCGTCTCCAGCACCCGTAGCCAGACGCTGTAGCGGCCGGCTGCCACCGGCGTTCCGGACAGCACCACGTCCTTGGAGAACCGGATCGTGGTGGCGCGGTTCGCTCCCGGGGTCCAGACCTCGCCCCACGGGATCTGCCGTCCGAAGATGACCTCGCGGCCGCGCAGGGACGGGCGGGACCATGCGATCTCGACCTCGGTGCCCGAGATGATCTGGGTGAGGACGGCGCGTTCGCTGGCGGCCTGCGACGAACCGTCCCCGGGAAGGACGAGAAGCATCAGAGCCGTGGCCCATGCGGATCGGTAGCGGTTCATCGGCTCGCTCGGAGATGAGGTCGGAAGGGGTCAGGCGAAGCTGCCGACCGCCGCGCGTGCGGGCAAACGGCGCCCGGGCTAACGTGGTCGCGCCCGACCACCCCAGCGTCCCCGGAAGCGCATGCCGAACGAGTCCGATCTGCGAGAGGTCCTGTTCCCGCCCAAGGACGAGGCGCTGCGCCAGGACGTGCGCCTGCTCGGCGACCTGGTGGGCTCGGTGGTCCGGGAACAGGGTGGGGAGCCGCTGTTCGACTGCGTGGAGCGCGCCCGCCACGCCGCCATCCGCCGACGGGAAGGCGTGGACGGGGCGGCGGCGGACCTGGAGGCCGCCCTGACCGGGCTCCCGGCGGAGGACGCGGCGGAGATCGTCCGGGCCTTCTCCACCTACTTCCAGGTGGTGAACCTGGCCGAACGCGTGCACCGGATCCGCCGGGGACGCGAGTACATGCGGGCCGAGGGGGAGTCACAGGACGGCTCGCTGATCGACACGGTGCAGCGCCTCCGGGACGCCGACGTTCCCGCCGACCGGATCGCGGCGCTGTTCCGGGCCTCCCGGGTCGAGCCCGTCTTCACGGCCCACCCCACCGAGTCGACCCGCCGCGCCGTCCTGGACAAGCAGGAGCGGATCGCCCGGGAACTCATCGAGCGTCTCGACCCGACCCGCACACCCCACGACGAGCGGACGTCCTGGGCGGTGATCCGCGAGGCGGTGACCACGGCGTGGCAGACCGAGGAGCACCCCTCGGCCCGACCGACCGTGGCCGACGAGCGGGAGCACGTCCTCTACTACGTGTCCCGGGTGCTCTACCGGGTGGCCGCCGCGCTCCATGAGCATCTGGACGCGGCCCTCGCCCACGCGGGGTTGGCGCCCCTGGGAGAGTCCCCGCCCCTCCTGCGCCCCGGTTCCTGGGTCGGCGGAGACATGGACGGCAACCCGAACGTGGACGCCGATACCCTGCGCGCCACGCTCGCCCGACATCGGGAGCTGGCCCTGGGCGCCTACGCGGACGAGGTCGCGACCCTGGCCGGACAGCTCACGCAGTCGTCGTCTCGGGTCGGGTGGAGCGAGGCGGTCGCCAGCCGGACGGAAGCCTACGCGCGACGCTTTCCCGAGGTGGCCGACGCCATCCCGGCCCGTCACGCGGACATGGGCTACCGGGTGTTCTTCGAGCTCGTCCGCGCCCGGATCGACGCCACCGCCACCGATTCCGCAGGCTCCTACGACGGACCCGACGACCTCGTGGCGGACCTGTCGGCCGTGGCCGGGAGCCTGGAGGCGAACGGCGGCGAGCACGCGGGACTCTTCGGCGTGCGGCGCCTGCTCCACCGGGTCCGCACGTTCGGATTCCACATGGCGGTGCTGGACGTCCGGCAGGACGCCCGCGAGTTGCGGGAGGTGGCGGCCGAGATCCTGGGGGATCCGGCGTGGCCGGAGCGTGCCGCGGAGGAGCGGGCCGCCCGGCTCCGGGAGCTTCTGGCTTCCGACCCGACGGATCCCCGCCCGGCCACCGAACGCGTTCGGAAGACCCTCGACGTGTTCGCCGCCATCCGGGAGGGTCGCCGCCGGTACGGCACGGACGCCATCGGCTCCTACATCATCTCCATGGCCCGGGACGTGGACGACGTCCTGACCGTCCTGTGGCTCGCCACGCTGGGCGGCCTGGGGCAGGCGGACGATCTCCCCCTCGACGTCACCCCCCTCTTCGAGACGGTCCCCGACCTGGAGCGGGCCGAGAGCGTCCTCGACCGCCTGTTCACCGATGCCCGGGTGGCGCCGCACCTGGCGCGGCGCGGGAACCGGCAGATGGTCATGGTGGGATACTCCGACTCGAACAAGGACGGGGGCATCGCCGCGGCCCGGTGGGCACTGCACCGTGCGCTCGAGGGCATGGCCCGGGCGTCCACGCGGCACGGGGTGACCCTGACGGTCTTCCACGGCCGGGGCGGGACCGTGTCGCGGGGGGGCGGATCGGTGGACCGGGCGGTCTCGGCCATGCCGCCGGCATCCATCGGAGGACGGCTGCGCCTGACCGAGCAGGGCGAGGTCATCGACGCCAAGTACGGCCTCGCGCCCATCGCCCTCCGGAACCTGGAGCGGATGCTCGGCTCCATGGTGCTTCGTGCCGCCACGGCCGCGGACGGGGCCGACCCCACGCGGTGGCACCCGGTGGCCGACACGGTGGCGCAGGCGGCCCGCACGGCGTACCGGAGCCTCGTGTACGACGACCCGCGCTTCACGGACTTCTTCCGCGCGGCAACGCCCATCGACGTCATCGAGCGGATGGCCATCGGCTCACGACCCTCGTCGCGGCGCTCCGGTGCCGGTGTGGAGGATCTGCGCGCCATCCCCTGGGTCTTCTCGTGGACGCAGTGCCGCTCCATGCTCACGGGGTGGTACGGCCTGGGCACGGGCCTGGAAGCCGCGGCCCGGACACACGGAATCGACGCCCTAAGGGTGGCCACCCGGGAGTGGCCCTTCCTTGACGCCATGCTCGCCGACGTGGAGATGGTCCTGGCGAAAGCCGACCTGGAGATCGCCCGTATGTACGGCGCCCTCGTCGAGGGAGAGGCCGGGGTGCTGTTCGACGCGGTCCAGGAGGAGTTCGAGCGCACCGTGGCCCACATCCTGGAGATCCGGGGGGCCACGACCCTCCTGGAGTCCGAGCCCACGCTGGGCCGCTCCATCCGACTGCGGAACCCCTACGTGGATCCCATGAACATCCTGCAGGTCGACCTGCTCCGGCGGTGGCGGGCCGAGGACCGGCCGGACGGCCCCCTTCTCCAGGCGCTGCTGTCCACGGTGAACGGGGTCGCCCGCGGACTCCAGAACACGGGCTGACGCCCCATGTCGGTGCGCATCCGGGCGTGGGTCTTCTCCGCCCTCACCCTCGCCCTGCTCCCCCCGACTGCCACCCGGGCCCAAGGGACGTACGTGGGCGTGCGTGGCGGCATCGGGATGACCGACTACTCGCTGCCGAACCTCTCCGAGGACTGGCGGAGCGGGATCGTGGCCGGAGCGTTCCTCGCCGTTCCGTTCGGAGCCCACGTGTCGGTGCAGCCCGAGGTCTCGTGGGTGCGGAAGGGCGCGGATTGGTTCCGGGACGGGCTGGGCCCGACCCGGGCGGAGCTGGACTACGTGGGAGCGGCGGCGCCGGCGCGCATCTCCCTGCCCATCGTCGGGGGCTTCTCCGTGAGCGTCCTCGGAGGACCGTGGGCGGGCGTGCTGGCCCGGTGTGGCACGTCCACGGGGGACACGCCGGACTGCGACGCTCTCTTCCGCACCGAGGAGCACCGGTCGCTGGACATCGGATGGGACCTGGGGCTGGGCGCGGCCCTCACGACGGGTCCCGTGCGGACGCACCTCGATATCCGCCGGTCTCGCGGCGTCACCCGCCTCCTGAAGGATCGGGCCCGGGACAATCCGACCACGGAAAGCACCCAGCTGACGGTCGCCATCGGCTACCGGATCCGGTGAGCGGAGCGGACGACCATCGAGGAAGGACGCCGAAAGCGGACCTCGGTCCGGCCGTAGAGGTCGGCGGGTCGAGATCATCCAGCAACACGTGGGGGGAGGAATGGGCGGATGGGCATGATGCGCGGGGCGGCCCTGGCGAGCATGGTCGTCGTGGCCGTCCTGGCCGGTTGCGACGCCCCCTCGGCCACGCCGGAGGTCGAACTCTTCGGGGAGGGTACCGTGTCCACGGAGCTGCCCGAGTTCGCGGCCGCCTTCTCTCCCGACGGTGACACCGTGTACTTCAACCGCACCCCACCGGACCGGTCGAGACTCGACCTGATGGTCTCCGTCCGCGTGGACGGCGCCTGGTCGGACGCGGTGCCGTTCCCACCGACGGCCGGAATGGCGGCCATCGATCCGTTCGTCGCGGAAGGGGGAAGGCGTCTCTACTTCTCGTCGAACGCGCCGGCGGACGGCGCCGCTCCCGGCTCCTTCAACATCTGGTACGTCGATCGGGCAGGCGATGGATGGGGGGACCCGCTTCCGCTTCCACGGCCGATCCGCTCCGACTCGAGCGACGTGTTCAACTCGGTGACCGCCGATGGCCTGTTCGTCTTCAGTTCGACACGGGATGGGCCACGACGCGTGTACGCTTCCCGCCTGATCGACGGCTCCTGGCAAAGCCCCGTCGCGCTCTCCTTCGGCGACGTCGCCAACGGCGGCAACCCGCTGGTGGGCCCGGACGGGTCGTTCATGGTGCTGTCGCTGCCCGGGGCGTCCGGAGATCCCGACCTGTTCGTCACGTGCCTGGGGGATGCCGGATGGGGCCAACCCCGGCCCCTCCCGCCGCCGATCAATTCGGGGTTCACCGAGTTCGCGCCGGGCATCGGGGGAGACCGGCTGTTCTTCACGTCGGAGCGGCCGGGTCTGGTCGGAGCCCAACCGGACTCCGTTCGTCCGCCCGGCGACATCTACGCGACCCCGCTGGAACACGTCGTGGCGCTGTGCCGCTGAGGCCCTGCCCGCCGCGACGATGATCCTGGCGGCGGCGGAGACCGGCGCGCAGCTTGAGCCTCGTCCGGTCACCCGAGAGACGGGGCTGCGTCATGACCTCCGAGGAATCATCTGAAGCAGGGTCGTCGAAGGGCGTTCGCTTCGTGCTGACCACGACACTGGTCCTGCTGATCGGCCTCCTGGTGCTGCAGGCGCTGGGCTACGGCATCGGCTTCTTCCTCGACCCGGCATCCGGTGTCGGGGAGTTCGCGTCGCCGCCGGCGTCCGACCGCGACGCCCTGACCGTGGCGCTCGTGGGCCTGGTCGGCGTCGGCATGCTCGGCGCCGCGACGGCCCTGGGCCTGGCCGCCGTCCTCATCCTGAGGAGGAACCCGGCCGGCACCTACCTGGCCGTGGCCGTCGGCGCGGTCTACGTGCTCGCCGGAATCAGTGCCTTCCGCGCCGGGTGGGCGTGGGACGCCTCCTTCTACGCCGGAAGCGGCGGACTGCTCATGGGCCTGTCCGTCGCAGTCCGTTGGCTCCCGACGCCCGGCTCCACCTCACCGGAGCCCGGGTAGATGGCGGACTCGGACGACCCCACCCTGGCCATCCGGCGTCGATGGACCAGGCCAAGGCCCTGGCCGGGGAGCGCCCGGATCGCTTCGAGGTCGGCAAGACCGGGTGGGTGACGGTCCGCTTCACCGCCGAGGCGCCGCTGCCGGAGAGCCTCTGGCGGCCGTGGCTCGACGAGTCGTACGCGGTCACGATCGGAAGGAAATAGGATCTGGGGCGGCCCGACGCACGTCTTCCCGTCGGCGCCGACGCGCGCTATGATAACTATGTTATCATATAGCCGACCCCTCCATCAAGGACCGGACAACCGATGACGCGCACCCGCCCCGGGCACTCCCGGATCCTCGTCCTGCTCATGGCGATCCCCGTCTCCGCCACCGGGCAGGAGCCGACGCCGACCGCCGTGGCCGCCGACTTCCGCCAGCACCGGATCTTCGTGGAGGCGCCGGCGCCCTGGGGCGAGGCCGTCCGTTTCTTCACCGACTCGGGCGGTGGTTTCAACATGCTCATGCAGGACGCGGTGGAGCACGGGCGATGGGAGGCGGTGGACACGACCGTCGCGGACCAGCGGTCCACGGTCGTCGCGTGGCCGGAGTGGCTGCTCGAGGCCCTCCCGTCCGCAACGGCGGTGGGCGGCACGCCGCCGCTCTTTCGCGTCGTGCCCCGGACGCCCCCTGCCACCATGCTGCTCGACGCCTCGGACGCCGGCGTGCTCGGCCGGACCTGGTACGTCGGACGGCGGTGGTACATCGACTACGCGCACCGGACACTCGCGTTCATCGAGGACCCCACGGGGCACCGCCCGGACGGTGCGATCCCGCTGGCCCTGACCCGGCTTCCCGACGGGACGCCGGAGACCGGATTCGCTTCGTTCCACATCCACGTGGCGGGCGCGCGTCACGGCGTCCTCTTCGACACCGGCGCGAGCGGAGCGCTCAGCCCCGAGGCGCAGGCCGCGTTCGGCGCCCCGGCCGGGGTGATGGGCATGAACTTCGTGTCCGAGTCGGTGGCGCAAGGCTGGCTCGAAGCCAACCCCGGGTGGCGCGTGGTGCGCCGAGGAACGTTGGCGGGAGGCGACGTGATCGAGGTCCCGTGCGTCGAGGTCGCCGGCCACACGGTGGGGCCGGTGCTCTTCGAGACCCGACCGGCCGGCGTGTTCGAGACGCAGATGTCGGAGTGGACCGACGGTCCGATCGTCGGCGCGGCAGGGGGCGAGCTCCTCCGCCACTTCTCCGTGGTGGCCGACTATCCGGGTGGGTGGATCGCCCTGGATCCCGTCTCCTCCGAACCGACCTGCGCGCCGGGCGACGGCGCGGCCTGACGCGGTTGGGGAGACCGGGCGGTGGCACCGCGCCGGCTCGAGTGCCCCCGAACCACTCGCTCCCGCCCGTGGCGTCACTCCGCCCGCATCGCTCCCGCCGGCTCCACACCCAGCGCCCTGCGGAGCGGGAGCCAGACCGCGGCGGCCAGGGACGCGGCCAGCAGCGCGGCCAGGGCCATCGCCCCCGCCACCGGCTCCTCGTCCACGAACCAGGGCACCGAGCGCAGCACGGACAGGAGCAGGTTCGCCAGCACCAGTCCCCCGAGCGCGCCCGCCACACCCACGCCCACCGCCTGGCGAATCACCAGCCACACCACCTGCCCCGAAGTACCGCCCAGGGCCACCCGCACGCCGATCTCACGGGTGCGCGCCGTGACCATGAACGAGGTCATCGCGTGGAGGCTGGCCGCGGACAGCACCAGCGCGAACGCCCCCAGCCCCAGGATCAGCCCCCCGAGGCCCCAGAGGACCACCACGGGCTCCCGGGCCTGCGCTTCGAGCGACTTCGTCCACTGGATCCGGATCCGGTCGGGCCGGGTCGCCGCATGCGTGAAGAGGGCCGCGGTCGCCGCGGACCGTTCGCCCCGGTGCACCAGGCCGATCCGCACCACGTTCGTCGGGGAGAGGGGCACGTACAGGCCCGGGGCCGCCCCGGACGTGCCCGGACTCACGCCCAGGTCCGGCACGACGCCCACCACGGTGTAGGCCACGTCGTCCCGGCCATCCACGCGGAGCGTCGCACCGACCGCCCCGCCGGGGGGCAGAAAGGCCCGGGCGAAGGGCTCGTTGACCATGGCCACGGGGGGCGCACCCTCGACCAGGTCCCGCTCGTCGAGGCTGCGCCCGGCCAGCGGACGGGCCCCGAGCACGTCGTGATAGCCGGCCTCGATCTCGAACAGCTCGACCGCGGGCGCCGTGCCGCCTCCGTCCACCGCCACCGGCACGCGCAGCGACTCGTTGCCGGGCCAGCGCGATGCGAACACCACCTGCTCGACCGCGCGGTCCGCTTCCAACACCGAACGCATCTCCGCGTACGTGACGCGGAGGCCGTCCTCGAACTCCTCGACGATCGAGTCCCGCTCGGCCGGCGACACCGCACGGCCGTCCTGGAGCGACTCCGGCCAGCCGAAGTAGATCTGGGCGATCACGACCCGGTCTTCGGGGACCGCCGCCAGAGCGCCCCCGGCCCCGGTCAGAGCCCGGCCCACCGTGAGTACGGTGGCCAGGAAGCCCACGGCCAGCACGAGCTGAGCGGTCACGACCGCCCGGGCCCGGCGCCCGAACGCCCGGCCGGGCGAGCCCACGCCGGCCGCCCGGAGCGAGGAGCCGAGCCCCCGGGTGGTGCCGAATGCGGGAATCAGCCCGAGCACCACCGTCACGCCGACCGTCAGCACGCCGAGGACCCCGAAGGTCAGGGCGTCAGGCCGGGGATCCACCCAGATCGGCAGGTCGTCGAGCCGGCCGAATGTCCGGGGAACGAGCGTGGCCATGAGGTACACAGAGGCGGCCGCGGCCGGCGCCACCAGGAGCGCCCCTTCCAGGAAGAGCCCGGCCACCACCCGCCCCCGGCTGGCACCCAAGGCGCTGCGGACCGCGAATTCCTTCGATCGCCTGAGATTCCGGGCCAGCACGAGGTTGCCCACGTTGGACGCCATGACCAGGAGCAGGGCCGCGAGCCCCGCCACCACGCCCCAGAGGAGCAGGGCCGGCACGGCGCTGTTGCCGGCCCTTCCGGCGGGAACGACCCGGACCAGCGCCTCGTCGCTCGACACCGACTCCAGGTCCAGAGCCCTGAGGCGGACCTCGACCGCGGCCGGACCCGCGCCGTCGGCCAGCCGGCCGACCACCCGGACGCGGTCCAGGCCCACCGCCCCGGCCTCCGCCGGATCGAGCGTCACCCACAGGTGCTCGCCGTAGGGGAAGCCGAAGCCCGGCGGCATGACCGCCGCTACCTGGTGCACCACATCCCCGATGCGCACCGTCCGGCCCAGCACGTCAGGGGCGCCGTCGAACCAGTCCTCCCACAGGCCGTACGGCAGAACGATCGACGCCCCACCCTGCCGCACCCCCGCCAGCGTGGGCAGGGCTCCCCGGAGCGGACCCACCCCGAGCACCTCCATGACCTCGGGAGTCACGAAGACCACGCGGCGGCTGCTCAGGGCGCCCCCGGGCTCGTGAACCATCTCGGAGCGCGACGCCCAGGCCCCCAGCAACGTCACGTCGGAAAGGCCCCGGCGCAGCGTGGCCACGTCGTCCAGCGACACGTGGAGCGGGAAGCCCCCCACCCGATCCACGACTTCGATGTCGATGACCCGCTCGGCCTCGGGATACGGGGGGGCCGAGAAGGCCAGCTCACGCACGAGGTGGAACGCCGCACCCGCCACCGTCATGGCCACGGAGAGCGTCACGAACGTCAGCACCGTCACGGCCGGGAACCGGCGGAGCGAACGGACGGCCATGCGCCACTCGGTGGCGTTCCAGGCCCCCTTCTGGGCCTCCAGCCAGCCGTCCCATCCGTACCGGAGCGCGAAGTCGAGGGACTCCCGGACGAGCACGCGGTGCCGGGACCACCTACCCCGCTCGCGGCGCGCCCGGGCGCCGAGGGCCGCCAGTTCCGCCTGGACCTCGTCGCGCCACTCGTCCGGTACGGCGCGGAGCAGCAGCCGGGCGTACCAGGGAAGGGAGGGGCGGGTCATTCGGCTCCCTCGAGCACGGCCAGGCCCGTCCACAGGCTGTTGAGTACCTGCCGGTTCTGCCGGAGCAACTCGATGCCCTCCGGCGTGACACTGGCGAAGCGGCGGGGCACGCCCGGCCCGGCGTCCGCGTCTTCCTTCTCGGTGCGGACGAGTCCCTTCCGCTCCAGCCGCTTGAGTGTCACGTAGACTGCGGCGCGGGCCACCTCACGCCCGCTGTGCCGCTCGATCTCGTCGCGGATGGCCATGCCGTAGGCCTTCCTCCCCAGACGCAGGGCCGCCAGCAGGACCAGGACCTCGAACTCACCGAGATGGGACTTGGACGGGGCCATACGAATCCGGGAAACGGTATGGGTCGGGTCCACGGCACCTCGGCGCTCCGACTGCACGTGGTCCATGGTGATAACAATGTTATCAGTCCCGAGGGCTGCGGAGCAACCGCGGCGGCGGCAGCCCCTGCTTGCGCGAAGGGCGCGCCTTCTCGACCGTCCCCCGATGATCCAGACCCGGACATACTCAGGCCCGGCCCGCCACAGTGCGGGGCGCGGCGCGACCTTCCTCGCCCTCCTCTCCCTCTCCTTCGGCGCGTGCGGCGAGGAGCCGTCGCCTGCGCCGCCGCCCACCGACGGGAGCGCCGTGGTGGTCGAGAACCCGGCCCTGCCGCCGGATTCTCTGGTCGGGTGGAGGATCGGTTCCGAACCAGCCCTCTCGATCGGGGTCGCCGGCGGCGGTCCCGACGACCAGCTCTTCCGCGTCCGCGACGCAACGGTGCTCCCCGACGGACGCATCGCCATCGCCAACGCGGGGAGTGGGGAGGTGCGTATCTATGGCCCGGACGGTGGGCATCGGGTGTCGATGGGGGGACCCGGAGAAGGCCCCGGGGAATTCCGGGCGCTGGAGGCGGTGGAACGCTGGGCGGGGGATTCCCTCCTGGCCTGGGACGCGCGGCAGCGGCGCATCTCCGTGTTCAGCGCCGAGGGCGCCCACGGACGAACGTTCCGCCTTCGGGAGTTCGATGACACCCATTCGCCCCAGTTCCTGGGCATCACCCCGGACGGGCGCCTCCTGGTGCGCTCCGGCTTCCCGCAGCGCGGTGACGAACCCTACGAAGGCATGTTCCGGCCCCTCCATAGCTACGCGCTGCTGGACGCGAGCGGCGAGTTCAGCGCCGACCTGGGCGAGCACCCCGGGGCGGAGGGCTACCTGATCGCCGGGAGCGGATTCGAGACCTTCTCCGAGCATCCACACGCAAAGAGCACCGTCTCCACGGTCTGGGGCAACGAGATCCTGATCAGCCCCAACGACGACTTCACGCTGAGGGCGTTCGCTCCCGACGGCAGCCCGACGCGGACGATCCACCTCGACCACCCCGCGCCCCGCCCGACCCGTCGGGACATGGAGGCCTGGTTCGAGGCGTTCACCGCCGACGACACGCCCGAGGAACGGGCGGCGTTCCGGCGTTCCTTCGAGGAACTCCCGCTTCTCGAGTCGTTCCCGGCGTTCCTCCCGTTCGAGGTCGACGCGCTGGACCACGTGTGGGTCCGCGAGTTCACGAGTTCGCCCGAGGGTGCCACCTCCTGGATCGTCTTCGACCCGGCCGGCCGGGCGCTGGGCCGGATCGAGACGCCGCCGGGGTTGGAGGTGTACGAGATCGGAGCCGACTATCTGCTGGGGCGGACCCGCGACGCGCTCGGCGTCGAGAGCATCCGCCTCTGGCCGCTGTCGCGATGAACCCGGGCGCCCCTGCCGGGTCGGGCCCCACCACCGACACCCACCGGCGCGGTCAGTCTCCGAAGAGGTTCCGCAGGCGCGGCAGCACGCGCTCGGAGGGCGTGGCCATGGGGTCGGCCCGGTAGTACGCCGCGTCGGCAGCCATCTCGTCGAGGGCATGGATCCGCGCCTGGAGCTGGATGAGGTCGATCTCGGCGGCATCCTTCGCATCGAGGCGGCCGAGCTGGTCCGCCCTCCGCACCCGGCCCGCGCACCGGCACGGGTTCCGGGGCGCGACGATGCCGCAGTTCCGGTGCAGCACCTCACGCATGCGCGCCCGGGCCCGGCTCAGCCGCTTCCGGAACGTGGCCGGGGCCACACCCACCGCCTCGGCCGCCTCCGCCTGGTCCAGCTCGAGGATGTCCACCATCACGTACGCCAGGCGGTGGTCGCCGTCGAGCACCTGAAGCATCGCACGGCCGCACCCGAGCTTGACCCGGCTCGCCAGCACCCGGTCCTCCGGGCTGTCGGCACGCGCGGTCAGGTCGAGGCCGTCGGCCAGATCCAGGCTGAAGGCCTCGGCGCCGATGCCCGGCCTGCGGGCAAGACCGTTCCGGTAGTCCAGGACTGCGCGGCTGGCCACCGTCCACGCCCACGTCGAGAAGCGGCTCTCGGCCCGGAAGGTCGAGAGCTTGGTGGTCACGCGGATCAGGCACTCCTGGGTGGCGTCTTCGGCATCCTGGTGATTCTGCAGCATGCGCAGCGCCAGGTTGTAGAACGGCCCGGACAGGGCCCGCAGGATCCGGTCGAGCGCGGCCGCGTCCCCCGACGTCGCCGCGGAGACGACGTCGGAGGTGATGGCGTCCAGCGGCCGCTGGGATTCGCTACGCACCGGCTACCAGGGTGAAGCGTCCGCCGACCCTGGGCGGCCCCGCCATCATCGACAGGAAGTCACCCGACGTGGGGAGCTCTTCGAACAACGCCGAGCCCTCCCGGGCGGCCGCGGCCGACTCCCAGGTCATCCGGTCGATGAACAGGTTCGCCGCGTCGTCGCTGCGGAACGTCGCCGACTCGATCAGTCCGGGGAGCGTGCGTGCCTCCTCGATGAGCCGGTCCTTGATGGCCAGGAATTCGTTCAGGCGCTCGGGCTGGATCTCGTAGACGTAGACTTCGGTGCAACGGGACATCGGAGCAACCTCCGGTTCGGGGTGGATTCGGAGGGTAGGACGGGAGGTCGGACGGATTTGTGACCGGCAGGCGGCGCCACGACCGCCTACCCGCCCCCCACCACCGCCGAGAACACCGCGGTGAACAGCCCCAGCACCACCCCCGTGCCCGCGATCCAGCGGAGGGCGCCCGGCATGCTTCGTCCCCCCCGGGGCCGTCGCGTCCAGTACAGCACCACGCCACACCCCATGTTCCGCTGGTACTCGACCGGCGCTTCCGTGGCCCGGGGATACACCTCCACGCCGCCGATCAGCGTCTGGTCGAGCATGTCGTCGATGGTGCTCGACGCGCTCTGGGCCACGGGGGCCCCGTCGACGTAGACGCTGGCCCGGCATCCCCCGCCTCCAGGAAAGCGGATGATGCTCCGGTCGAGGGAATAGGCCGCCGAGTTGTTGACCCGGTCGAGGCTCACGCCGGGCACGCTCAGGAGAAGCTGCGAGGGCGTGGCGTTGGGCCGGCTGCCGATGTCCTCCCGCGTCAGGAAGTGCCCCCCGACCCGGGCGGGGTCGAGGCGTCGCTGATTGAACGCCCGGAGGTGGACCTCCTCCACCGACATGCGGGCCACGACTTCGAGGGGTTCCAGGGGGATGGCGGAGACGCCGAGGCGCACGCGCAGCTCGACCCGCTCGTTCCGGGGCACCCACAGTTCCTTCGACGTGAAGGCGGCGTACCCGAGGTAGCTCACCCGGATCTTGTAGTCGCCTTCGCTGAGCCCGTCGATGACGAACTGGCCCGACGTGTCGGTCACGCCCCGCGTCCGCGGCTGGTTCTTCCAGTTCAGGACCAGGATCTCCGCCCCGACCAGGGCCGCGCCCGTGTCGTCCGCCACGACGGACCCCTGCAGGATCTGGCCGGCCGCGGGCGTGGCCGCTGCCAGCAGGAATCCGGCGATCAGGGTGTGGCGCATGGACATGGTGGGCTCCCCGGGGGACGAGTCCTCCCCGCAGGGCACTATACGCCGGAGGCCGGCGACTCGTACAGCCGGTCAGCGCTCCGGCCAGGGCGGGACGGAGTACACACGGGGCCGCTGGACGTCGAACGCGTCACGCACCGCGCCGTAGGCCTTCCCCCCCGAGACCGACTGGAGTTCGAAGCCCTCAGGGAAGGCCACGACCCCCCGGCGGACGCCGTCGTCGCCGTACACGCGCCAGTGCTCGCCGGTGGCCCCGGGGATGTCGTAGTGACGGGCCCAGAACGCGTCGTCGGCCCGGACGCCCCGGAAGAACGCGGGCATGGAGTCCGGGAAGGGTATGCCGTCGTACAGCGCCAGGTCCGCCGAGTCGGCCTGGGCCGTCCAGGTGTCCCGGACCGCCTGCGTGACCGGCCGGAGCGGCTCCCGGTCCACGACGCGCATCCGAAGGGCTCCGTCGGCCCCGTACACGGTGAGTTCGTGCGCCAGGTGCGACGGAAGGAACACGCCGTCCGCCCAGGGCGTGGCCATGGTGCCGGCCAGGAACCGCCACAGGACGAAGCGCTCCCGCATGTCCCGATCCGGCCGGTCCCAGACCTGGAAGTACTCCACGGCCCCGAGGGTGTCGGCGACTTCGGTGTCCGGGTCCCACAGCCGGAAGGTGTGGACGTAGCTCACCGGTCCCTCCACGCCGCGCTCGGTGAGACAGCTCCATCCCCGCATCAGGAGCCGGCCGGCCACTACACCGTCGTTCCCGGGAAAGCCACACACCGTCCCACTCTCGTCGCGCTCGCCCATGGCCTCCGTCCAGCTCGTGGACCGGGCGAACTGTCCGTCGGGACCCAGGTAGGAAACCCGCCGGAGCCGCAGATCGAGCACGGCCACCGTGTCGCCGGGCAGGGTCTGGGCGCCGTTCAGGAAACGGTACTCCCCCGGGCCGTCGCCCGCGCCGCCGGTGGCACCCTCGTACGTTCCGTCCGACGTGTAGGTGCGGACCTCCGAGGCGCCTGCGTCCGCCACCACCACCCGCCCATCGGACAGGCCGCCCACGAACACCACGCGGGCGAATTCGTAGCGGGGATCGCCTTCGTGGCCGATGGTCAGGAGGGGCTCGCCCACCGGCACGGTGTCCACCGGCCCGGCGGGGTTCTCCACGATGCGGACGCCGGCGCTGTCCCGGACGACCACCTCGGCGGCCCCATCGGG
Organism: Longimicrobiales bacterium; assembly: GCA_040216925.1. Classification (GTDB taxonomy): domain Bacteria; phylum Gemmatimonadota; class Gemmatimonadetes; order Longimicrobiales; family Gaopeijiaceae; genus JAJCZZ01. The sequence continues at coordinate 110,823 of JAVJOF010000017.1, read as the reverse complement.
GGCGTCGGAGGGGCCGCAGGCGGCCACGCCGGCGGCCAGGGCCATGGCGGCGGCCAGGGCCATGGCGGCGGCCAGGTGGCGGGGCGCCGACCCCACCCTTCGCGTGCATTCCGTCCTGAACGGCATCGTCCCCCTCCGCGGTGCGGGCTCCAGAGGAGCCACGGTGCGAAGGGGGACGATGGCGCGCAACCAATCAGCCGTCGACCGCGGCCGGGCCTAGTCGTCCACGAGGTACGCCGAACAGAGCCGGTCCACGTCCACCCAGACGCGCTTGAGCACGGCCGCATCCTCGCGGACGCAGTCGATGAGCCGGTCGTATCCGTCCAGCGACGCGGCCGGAATCGTCACGTCTTCATGATGGTACGACCCCTCGTCGACGAACAGGAGCCGGACGGTCACGGAGGCGTCGCTCAATTGCCGGCTCCGCTCGCGTCGGCGCCACCGGCCAGCTCGGCCTCGATGCTCTCCACCACGCCGAGGATGGTCTGGAAGTCGTTGGAGGGGAGGCGCCGGGCCATGCCCTGCCCCTGGCTGACCATGATCGTGGGCGTTCCGGACACGCCCAGTTCGTAGCCGAGGCGCATGTTGGCCGTGACCACGTCGGCGTGCCGATCGCTGCGGACGCACGACTCGAAGGCGTCGGCGTCCATGCCCACCGTCTCCGCGTAGTCCACGAACGCGCCGATGGGCGAGGCCTGCGGCGACCACGACGACTGGTTCCGGAAGATCTCCGAGTGATACTCCCAGTACTTGTCCTGGTCCCCCGCGCACCGGGCCGACCGGGCCGCCAGGAAGGCGTGCGGGTGGATGGTGGTCAGCGGGAAGTCGTAGAAGATGAAGTTGGCCCGGCCCGACTGCACCAGACGCAGGTCCACCTGCGGCTTCACGCCCATGGCGAAGGCACCGCACCCGGGGCACTGGTAGTCGCCGAACTCGACGATGGTGATGGGGGCGTCGTCGTCGCCGACGCTCACGCCCTGCGCCAGGCCGATGAGGGTCTCCATGTCGTCGAGGCCCTCGACGTCCACCGGCTCGGTGGCGGCGGAGCCACTCCCGCCCGAACCCACCGAGTAGCCGACCGCGGCCAGGGCCACCACGGCCACGACCCCGAGCACGATGTACAGCTTCGTCATCTCCGACCCGCCATCGCGGGCGTCTCTACGCTTCTCGGCTCTGCTGGACACGTGCGCTCTCCGTACTGGTGGGCCGCGTGGCGGCCGGTCCGTCAGGGAAACTGGAAGATGTCCGCCCTGCCGACCCGGATCAAGCGAACGGGGTGCAGGCCGGGAGCTACGTCAGGGTACCGTCCCGGATACCGATCCGTTTCAGGCGGTCAGGAGTTCGAACACCCGCTGCGTGTCCGAGAAGTCGGGAACCACGTGGGTGGCCCCCGTGCGCTCCAGGACCTCCGCGTCGAACCGTCCGGTGGCCACCGCCACGGTCCGGGTGCCGTGGGCCTGGCCACACGCCACGTCCCGCGGGGTGTCCCCGATCACGAAGACCTCTTCGGCGGCGAAGGTCACGCCCCAGGTGGCAGCCGCGCGTTCCATGGCCACGGGGGGCAGGTCGTCGCGGAACTCCCGGTCGGAACCGAAGCTGCCCGTGACGAACCGCTCGGCCAGCCCGGAGCCGGCCAGCTTCAGCCGGGCGCCGTCCTCGATGTTGCCGGTCAGAAGGGCCAGGGCCACGTCGCCCGTGCCGCCCAGCGCGTCGATCAGGTCGGGCACGCCGGGGAGCACGGCCATGGGGTTGGCCGGCAACCCCGCCTCGAGCCCGGCGAGGTACCGCTCGAAGAGCCGGGGCAGGCCGGCGTCGATGGCGTCGTCGCCGAGCCCGGCGCCGCGGAGCAGTTCCCGGGCGATCTGGGGGTCCGTCTTTCCGGAGAAGTCCGTGACCTCGATGGGCCCGTGGGTGCCGTACGTGTCCACCAGCGCCTGCTGGAACGCCGTCTTGGCCGGTCCACCGGACACGAGCGTGCCGTCGATGTCGAACAGGAGCAGGCGCCTCATCGCTCGCCCTCCACGACCGCCCGGGTGATGGCCGTCTCGAGCGCGTCCTGGGCGGCCGCGCCGAGCGCGAGGATCCGGGCCGACGACACGGCCTCGGAAGTCGGGGCGGTGGACACGGCGAACACGACATCTCCGTCGAAGGGGGTGTGGACCGGATGGATCCGGCGTGCCAGGGCGTTGCTTGCCATCCGGGCTACACGCGCCAGTCCGAGGCGGTCCAGGGGCGCGTCCGTGGCCACCACCGCCAGGGTCGTGTTGGAGCCGGCGGGCAGGTCGGCCATCTCGCCCCCCTCCGGAGCCTTCCGGAGCAGGACCTCCGTGGGGACGAAGCCGCCTTCCGGGTCGCGGACGCCTGCCACCACGCCGCCGTCGGCGTCCCGGACCTCGCCGAGGGCGTTGACCACGGCCAGGGCCGCCACGCGATGGCCGCCGGCCTCCACCGCCCAGCTCCCGAGCCCACCTTCCGAGGCCCGCTCCCGGCCCGCCAACTTGCCGACTGTGGCGCCGGTTCCGGCGCCGACCCGCCCTTCCGCGACGGGAGCGTTGGACGCCTCGTCGCACGCCAGCCGGCCCATGTGCGGATCCGGGCGAGCGCTGTCGTCGGTCAGGTCGAAGATGACGGCGGCGGGCACGATGGGTACGGGCACCACCCCGGTGTCGTACCCCTGCCCGGCTTCGGCCAGCCACGCCATGACGCCGTCGGCGGCGGACAACCCGAAGGCCGAGCCTCCGGTCAGGAGGAGCGCGTCCACCCGGGGCACGAGGTGCTCCGGCGCCAGCACGCCCAGTTCCCGGCTCCCGGTGGCCAGGCCGCGGACTTCGACGGCGGCCCGGAAGGGCCCCAGCACCACCGTGCATCCGCTGGTACCGTCCACGGCGGTGGCGTGCCCGACCCGGAGGCCGGGGACGCCGGTCAGACTCCGGTTCACCCGAGCTGGGCCAGCAGCGACGGATCCAGATTGCCGCCGCTGACGACACAGGCCACCCGAAGCGCCTTGGCCTCGACGGCGCCGGACAGCAGGGCCGCCGTGGTGGCGGCTCCGCTGAACTCCACCACGAGCTTGTGGTGGCCTACCAGGGCCGCCGTCGCCTTGCGAATGGCCGCGTCGTCCACCGTGACCACGTCGTCGAGCAATCCGGCCGCATGCTCGTAGGTCAGCTCGCCGGCGATGACCGGCTTGAGACCGTCGGCGATGGTGTCCACGGAGTCCAGGAGCGTGGGTCCGCCGGCGTCCAGGGCGGCCCGCATCGACGCGGCACCGGCGGGCTCGACACCGATGACCCGGGTGCCGGGGAGCATCCGCTTCACGGCGGCGGCCACGCCGCTGGCCAGACCGCCTCCGCCGATGGGGGCCAGGACGATGTCCACGTCGGCCCACTCCTTCGCGATCTCCAGGCCCACCGTGCCCTGCCCGGCGATGATGTGCCGGTGGTCGAACGGCGGCACCATGGCTAGTCCCTCGGCCCGGGCCAGCTCTTCGGCACGGCGCTTCCGCTCCACCGAGGTCGTGCCCTCGAAATGCAGCTCGGCCCCCAGGCGCTCGGCGCCCTTCCGCTTCACCGCCGGCGCGTCCGTGGGCATGACCACCACCGCCCGGAGCCCCCGGAGCCGGCCCGCCAGCGCCACCGCCTGGGCGTGGTTGCCCGACGAGTACGTGATGATGCCGTTGCCGATCTGATCGTCGGAGAGCTGCGACACGAAGTTGTACGCGCCGCGGATCTTGAACGACCCGGCCCGCTGGAGGTTCTCGCACTTGAGGCGGACCTCCGCGTCCAGGCACTCGGTCAGGGAATCGGCCGGAAGGAGTGGAGTGCGGATGGCCACCCCGGCCAGACGCTGGGCCGCCGCTTCGATCTCGGTCAGCCCGACCAGCCCGGCCCCCTGGACCTCGCTCACGGCGCGTCCGCGCCGTCGTCGTCGGCGTCCTCCTCGGTGTCGTCGGGCTCCACCGCGTCCGCTTCGGAGACCTCGGCGTCGGCCGCATCGGCCGCATCCACGACCTGGCCGTGTTCGGCCTCCGCGCCGTTCTCGTCCAGCTCGCCGTTCTCCTCGTCTTCGTCGACGATGACCCGCGCCACGTCCATGACCACGTCGCCCTCGTCGAGGTTGACGAGCTTGACGCCCTGGGTGGCCCGGCCGATCAGCGAGATGTCCTCGACCCGCTGGCGGTTCACCACGCCCTTCCTGGTGATGACCATGAGCTGTTCGTCTTCGGCCACCGCCTTGATGGCCACGACCTTGCCCGTACGGGCCGACAGCTTCTGGTTGATGACGCCCTTCCCGCCCCGGCCCTGGAGCCGGTAGGCCTCGGGGTCGGTGCGCTTGCCCATCCCTCTTTCCGTGACCACCAGCAGCGTGGAATCGGGTCGGGCCACGACCATGCCCACCACCACGTCGTCCTTGGCCAGCCGGATGCCACGAACCCCCTCGGTGGCCCGGCCCATGGCCCGGGCGTCGGCCTCGGGGAAGCGGATGGCCATGCCCTCGCGGGTGGCCAGGATGATCTCGTCGTCCTCGGCCGTGACCTGGACGTCGATCAGCTCGTCGCCCTCACGGATGTTGATGGCGTTGAGCCCCACCTGCCGCACGTTGCCGTAGGCGGCCAGCGCGGTCTTCTTGACCGTGCCCTTCCGGGTGCAGAAGAGCAGGAACTTGTCCTCGGCGAACTCCCGCACCGGCACGACCGATGCGATCTCCTCGTCGGAGCCGAGGTTCAGAACGTTGACGATGGGCTTGCCCCGGGAATTCCGCCCTCCCGTGGGAATCTCCCAGACCTTGAGCCAGTAGCACTGGCCTCGGCGGGTGAAGATCATGAGGTAGTCGTGGGTGGACGCCACGAAGAGGTGCTCCACCCAGTCCTCGTCCTTGGTGTCCATGCCCCGGAGGCCGCGCCCACCCCGGCGCTGGGCCCGGTAGGTGTCCACCGCCAGGCGCTTCACGTAGCCCTGGTGGGAGATGGTGACCACCATGTCCTCTTCGACGATGAGGTCTTCGACGTTGAAGGCCCCTACGGCGCCGATGATCTCCGAACGCCGTTCATCTCCATACTTGTCGGCGATCTCCTGGAGCTCGTCCTTCATGATGGACCGGCGCAGGTCCTCGGACGCGAGGATGGCCTCCAGCTCGGCGATCTGCGCGCGGATCTGTCCGAGCTCCTCTTCGAGCTTGTCGATCTCGAGCCCGGTCAGGCGGGCCAGGCGCATGTCCAGAATGGCCTTGGCCTGACGGTCGGACAGCTCGAACGTGGTCTGGAGTTCGTTGGACGCCGCTTCGGTGTCCTTCGAGCCGCGGATGATCTTGATGACCTCGTCGATGTTGTCGACGGCGATCTTCAAGCCTTCGAGGATGTGCTCCCGGTCCTTGGCCTTGGCAAGGTCGAACTCCGAGCGCTTGACGATGACCACCAGGCGGTGCGCGATGAAGTGCTTCAACATCTCGCGCAGCGACATGACCTTCGGCACGCCGTCCACCAGCGCCAGCAGGATGGTGCCGAACGTGGACTGCATCTGCGTGTGCTTGTAGAGCCGGTTCAGCACGATGTGGGGCACGGCATCGCGCTTCAGCTCGATGACGATGCGCATGCCGTCGCGGTCCGACTCGTCGCGGAGGTCCCGGATCTCGGTCACCTTCTTGTCGCGCACGAGCTGGGCGATCTGCTCGATCAGGCGCGACTTGTTGACCATGAAGGGGATCTCGGTGACGACGATCCGCTCCGAGTTGGCGTCGATCTGCTCGATCTCCGCCCGGGCCCGCATGACCACCCGGCCCCGACCGGTGCGGTAGGCGTCCAGGACCCCTTCCCGCCCGCAGACGAACCCGCCGGTGGGGAAGTCGGGACCCGTCACGATGGACTCGAGGCGCTCCTGCGACAGGTCGGGATCGTCGGCCAGCGCCTGGGTGGCCTCCACGATCTCGCGGAGGTTGTGGGGCGGGATGTTCGTGGCCATGCCCACCGCGATGCCCGACGACCCGTTGATGAGCAGGTTGGGCACCTTGGCGGGCAGGACGGTGGGCTCGGGGAGCCGGCCGTCGAAGTTCGGCACGAAGCGGACGGTCTCCTTCTCGATGTCCGCCAGCATCTCGGCGGCCAGCGCCGTCAGCCGGGCCTCGGTGTACCGGTAGGCCGCGGCGGAGTCGCCGTCGATGGAGCCGAAGTTGCCCTGCCCGTCGACCAGCGGGTAGCGCAGCGAGAAGTCCTGCGCCATGCGGACCATGGAGTCGTAGACCGCGCTGTCTCCGTGCGGGTGGTACTTACCCAGCACGTCACCGACCACGGTGGCCGACTTCTTGTACGAGCGACCCGGGCCGAGGCCCGCCTCGCTCATGGCGTAGAGGATCCTGCGGTGGACCGGCTTCAGGCCGTCCCGGACGTCCGGGAGGGCGCGCTGCACGATCACGCTCATCGAGTAGTCGATGAACGACTCGCGCATTTCGTCCTCGAGCAGTCGGGCCAGGACCCGCTCTCCCCCGCCAGCGCCGCCGGTCAGGTCGAGTTCTTCGTCTGCCATGCCCACTTCCTTCTCGTTGAAGCCCGCCGCACGAAGCGGCGGGACAGGTATCTACGTCGGGCCTCGCTCAGTGCCGGAGCGAGAGGCCCGTCCAATGGCACGTCTCGCACCGACGCCGTGTCAGCCGCTCGCCCAGGAGAGCCGACAACAGCCGCTGCCACTCCTTCCGTTTCACGCGCCGGGTCTCGGCGCCGCACTGCGGACAGGCCGACCCCACGACGGAGACCCTGGCCTGGGCGCGATCCGACCACGCCAACAGCGCTGCCAGGCCCGCGCCCGCCACCAGGAAGCCCACACCGGACAGGAACCGTCCGGGTGTGGCGTGGAATTCCACGCCGGCGCCCAGGGCCGCGAACCCGGCCTGGATCCTGGCCAGGAAGAGCGAGACCCCCTCGGTCGCCAGTTCCAGGCCGCCCACCATCAGGAGCACAGCCAGGATCCACATGCCGCGTCGCATCAGAAACGCGGGGTCCTGGAAGCGTCGGGCACGCAGGTGACTCCAGGCGGGAGGGCAGTCTGCAAAAGGGGTCGAACGGATCCAGGAAAAATAACCCTTCGCCCCAGGTGTGCCAACCGAAGAAACCCCCATGGCACAAGGAGTTTCAGGCCATGGCCACGAAGTCCGATCCTTCGGCCAGCCCAGCGTCGGCCATGAGGCCCCGCAGGTGCGCCCGAACCCCGTCCTGACCGACGGCTCCGACGTGGAGCACGCCGGGCTCGGACAGGGCCGCCTCGGTGTCGAGCACCGGAACGCCGTGGATCTCCTGGCCGATCTTGCGAGGGTCCACTTCGGCGAACGCGCGCAGCCCCACCCTCTGCCGCCGGGCCTCGCGGGAGAGGGCCTTCCCCACCGGGCCTGCGCCCCAGATCAGGATCGGGCGACCGTCGGCCAGCAGGGTCGTCCGGAGGTGGTGCACCTTGCAGCGACGGAAGGCCTCCGGGTCGTAGCGACCGTGGGTCCGGGACAGCCGGCCCGCCCCCTCGCGCCAGTGGAGCAGCACCTCCGGCACCTTGGCCATCCGGCCTCCCGCGGCCCAGAGCCGCAGCACCAGATCGTAGTCCTCGGGCCACCCCATCTGCCGGTAGCCGCCCACGGCGGCCACCGCTTCGGCCCGGAGGTAGAACGTGGGATGGGCCAGCGGACACTCGACGAACATGGCCCGGTCCACCTCGTCGGGTGTCATACAGGCGTTGAGCCAACGCTCGTACCGGCGGGCGCCGGCGCGGACCGCCGCGTCGGGGAAGTACCGGACCCGGCACCCGCAGCCCACCAGGGTCGGATCGGACCGGAGCAGCGCGGCCTGCCGCTCGAACCTGGAGAGCTCGCACACGTCGTCCGCGTCCATGCGTGCCAGCACCCCTCCCCGCGCCGACGCCCGGGCCCGCTCCAGGGCGGCCACGATGCCGGCGGGCTCCTGGCGGAGCAGCCGGACCCGACCGTCGCGGGCCGCCCAGTCCGCCAGCAACTCCGGGGTGGCATCGGACGAGCCGTCGTCCACGGCCAGGACCTCGAAATCGGGGAAGGTCTGCCCGGACAGCGACGCGGCCGCCTCTTCGAGGTGGGCGGCACCGTCGCGGACCGGCAGCAGCACCGATACGGGCGGCGCGGCGCTCACCCTCCCGGCCCGGAGCGGTGGACACCGTTCGCGGCGGCTGCGCGCCGGCGGGCCACGTGGTCGGACACGTGGCGTCCGTAGGCCGCCACGAAATCCTGGAGATGGTCGGTCCCCCGGATCACCCCCCGGCACGCGGGAGCGCCGCACGCGCAGTCGAAGGCGGGCATCCGCTCATCGTAGAAGGTGGCGTAGTCCAGGGTGATCTCGTCGCCGGGGCGCAGGGGCACCCGGGCCACCACGTCCAGGCCCTCGAGCCACGCCGTCGGGTCGCAGGCGTGGTTCACCGGCCGCCACTCGTCGGGGTCGTCGCTCCACATGACCCAGACCTCGTCGGTCAACGGCCATGCGTAGCGCTCGAACCAGTCGCGGCGGCGCGCGTCCCATCGCGCCTCCACGTGCGACCGGGTGACCAGATGGTGCGCCTGCTCCTCGAACGCGATGAGCCGGTCGCCGGGTTCGGCGGCCCGGGTGGCGTACGTGCCGTACCCTCCGGAAGGGTGCGGCTGGACGGCCCATCCCCGGCGGCGCCGCCGGTGGCGGGCCAGGGCGGCCTCCACCACGTGGCGGGCGAAGCCCGTGTGCCCCGCCGGGTCGTGGGCCAGACACAGGTCGGCGCTCCCGGGATCGCTGGCCGGGTAGAACACGCCGCAGAGGGGGTTGATCTCGAGCATCTGCGCCCGGCCTTCGGCGTCCACACGGATGTCGCACCGGCCGTATCCCGCGCCGCGCATCCCCTGGAAGAACCGCGCCGACACGTCGCGCAGCCGTGCTTCCAGTCCCGGGTCCTCCACGGGGAACGACTCGAGCCCGCCGTAGTTCACCCACTTGAGCTGGTAGTGCTTGAAGGACTCGCCTTCGGGAAACCGGTACTGGAGCGGTCGGTAGGTGTGGGGGGCGGCCGGGTCGTGGGCGTTCTCGGACACCAGCACGGTGCACTCCACGCCCTCGACGAACTCCTCCACGAGCGCGGCGCCGACGGTGTCGATCATCGCCTGGGCCTGCCGGTGGAGTTCCTCGGGCGTGGTCACCCGCGACGCCCGCGTCAGACCGCTGCTGGCGTAGCTGCTGAAGTGCTTCACGAACATCGGGAACCGGAGGTGCGCCGCGGCCTCGTCGATCTGATCGACGGAGCGCACCAGGCGATAGGCCGGGGTGTCGATGTCCCACGCGTGGCACACCCGCTTCATGGCCTCACGCGACGGCTCGAAGAACGCCCGGTCCGCCCCGGTGAACGGCACGTCCAGCCACTCCAGTGCCTGTACGACCTCGATGCCCACCCGCCCCTCGTCCCACGCCCCGTCGCACAGGTTGAAGAACAGGTCGAAGCCGCGGCGGTGCGCGGCCACGACCTGCGCCACGGCCGACTGCTTCTTCAGCGTGACCACCTCCCATTCGTCATCGGGGAGGTAGGGGCGAGGATCGCAGGGCCAGTCGTCGGCCGGGAACGGATCGGCGGAAAGGTCCTGGTCGGTCAGGAGACAGATGCGCATGCTCGGACGGGTGCGGGGCGAACGGTGCGGAGGGGCCGGCGGAAGCCAACGTCGGTGGCCGGCTGGACCGCCGCCATCCCGTCGCGCGACGAGGGACTGACGGGAGGGCACCCCTGCGACGTACACTGTGGGCACACACGAAGCGCAGGAGCCTGGATGATCGAGCGCGTCAAAGACATGTGGGAGGACCGGGGCGGCGGGTACTACGCCCTGTGCGCGGTGCTGACCTTCCTCTTCCTCGAGGGCGAGGCGCTGGTGGACGACGTGCTGGCGGCCGACGGCATCGGCGACCTGATCCAGGGCGGCATCGTCGAGTGGCTCATCTCCTTCGGCCTCGACACGATCATGAACACCCTCCTGGCCGCCATCTGGCCGGTGGAGTGGATCGACCGGATGGGGGTGCTCCCCGCCGCTCTGGTCGCAGGCGCGCTGTTCGGCGCATGGTGGGCCGGCTCCCGGGTGTGGACAGCCCGGACCGACATCCCTGGAAGCCCGAAGTCCTAGAGCAGCTCCGCCAGGTACTTCCCGGTCACGCTCTCGGGCACCCCGGCCACCACGTCGGGTCGGCCCATGGCCACGACCTCGCCGCCGTAGATCCCGGCGCCGGGACCCAGGTCGACGATCCAGTCGGCCACCTTGATCACGTCCAGGTTGTGCTCGATGACCAGCACCGTGTTGCCGGCGTCCACCAGGCGCTGGAGGACCGACACCAGCTTGGCCACGTCCTCGCCGGACAGCCCGGTGGTGGGCTCGTCGAGGATGTAGAGCTTCCGGCCCTTCTTCCCGGCGGCGCCGGACAGCTCCCGGGCCACCTTGAGACGCTGGGCTTCGCCGCCCGACAGGGTGGGCGCCGGCTGGCCGAGGCGGAGGTACCCCAGGCCCACCTGCTGGAGGTGCCAGAGCGTCTTGCCGAGCTTGCGCTGGCGGATGAAGAACCGGATGGCCTCGTCCACGGTCAGGTCCAGCACGTCGGAGATGGTCCGCCCCTTGTACTTCACCTCGAGGATCGGCCGGCCGTAGCGCTTGCCGCCGCACGCCTCGCACGGCACGTAGACGTCGGCCATGAAGATCATCTCGATCTCGACCTGGCCGGCTCCGGAGCACTCCTCGCACCGCCCGCCCTTGGTGTTGAAGGAGAAGTGGCCCGGTGTGTAGCCCCGCTCCCGGGACAGGTGCTGGTCGGCGAAGATCTTCCGCACCTCGTCCCACGCCTTGATGTAGGTGACGGGGTTGGAGCGCGGGGTCCGTCCGATGGGCGACTGGTCCACCAGCACCACCTCGTCCAGATGGCTCAGCCCGTCGAGGGCCTCGTAGTCGCCCACCGCCTCGCCGAGGTGCTCCTTGGCCGAGGTTTCGCCGGCCAGCTCCCGCTCCGCCGCCCGGTACAGCACGTCGTGGACGAGCGTCGACTTGCCGGAGCCCGACACGCCGGTGACCACGGTCAGGGCCCCCAGGGGCACGTCCATGTCGACGCCCTTCAGGTTGTGCTGGCGGGCCCCGGTCAGGGAAAGGAACGGCCCGTCGACCCGGCGCCGCTTCTCCGGCACCTCGGTTCCCGACCTCCCCGACAGATAGCGTCCCGTGGCGGTGTCCTGATCGTGGAGCCCGTCCGGGGGGCCCTCGTACACGACGTGCCCCCCCTGCTCGCCCGAGGCCGGTCCCATCTCCACGACGTGGTCGGCGCAGAGAATGGCCCGGGGATCGTGCTCCACCACGACCACCGTGTTGCCCGCCGACCGGAGGCGGAGGAGGAGGTCGAGCATCGAGCCGGTGTCCCGGGGATGCAGCCCGATGGTCGGCTCGTCCAGCACGTAGAGCGTGTCCACCAGGCTGGAGCCCAACGAGTTGGCCAGGTTGATGCGCTGGGCCTCGCCACCCGACAGCGTCCGGGTCTGCCGGGCCAGCGTCAGGTAGCCCAGGCCCACGTCCACGAGGAACGACACCCGGGCAGTGAGTTCCCGGAGGATCGTCTCGGCGATCTTCGCCTCCATGTCCGAGAGCACCAGCCCGTCCACCCACGCCTGCAGGCGGTCGAGGGGCATCTCGCTGACCTGCGCGATGGTGTGTTCGCCGATGCGGACGTTCAGCGCCTCCCGCTTGATCCGGGCGCCTCCGCACGACGTGCACACGACCGGGCTCTGGTACTGGCGCAGGAAGACGCGGATGTACTGCTTGTAGCGCTTCTTCTCGCGGGACTTCAGAAAGGGGATCACGCCCTTGAAGCCCTCGCCTCCGTGCAGCACCGCCTCGCGGAAGCCCGTGTCCAGCTCCTTCCAGGGAGAGTAGAGCGAAGCCCCGCGCTCCTTCGCGAACGCCCGGAGGCGGTCGCGCTCCTTCCGGTATCGGGGCTTGGTCCACGGGTCCACGGCTCCGTCCGAGACGCTCCGGCCCGGATTCGGCACGATCAGCTCGACGTCGTACTCCAGCGTGGCGCCGAAGCCCGTACAGATCTCGCAGGTGCCGTAGGGATTGTTGAACGAGAAGAGCTGGGGGGTCGGGTCGAGGAACTCGACCTCCGGATGGGCCGGACACCGGAAGTGTTCGGTGAACAGCAGGCGGGAGGGCGTCCCGGCCTCCGCGTCGGCCACGACGACCACGGCCTCGCCTTCGCCCTCGGCGAAGCAGGTGCCCAGGGAGTCGGCCAGTCGGTCCCGGACGTCGGCGTCGGCCGACACCTTCAGCCGGTCCACGACCACGAGCACCTCGTGCTGGCCCGACAGGTCGCAGTCCAGGCCTCCGGGGTCGTCGGCCTCGGGACCGGAGATGTCCAGGGATCGGCCGGCCACGAGCACCCGGACGAACCCCATCGCCCGGAGGTTGGCCACCACGAGCGGGTGGGTGATCTCCTCGCTCATGGGCAGCGGAAAGGCGACCTGGACGCGGGTGCCTTCCGGAAGGTCGAGCGTGGCGTCCACGGCCTCGCTGACCGTGTCGGGCTTCACGTGCCGGCCGCACTCCGGGCAGTACGTGCGCCCCACCCGGGACCAGAGCAGGCGGAGGTAGTCGTAGACCTCGGTGGCCGTACCCACCGTGGAGCGGCTCGACTTGGTGGGGTTCTTCTGCTCGATGGCCACGGCGGGGGAGATGCCCTCCACCGAGTCCACCAGGGGCTTTTCCATCCGCTCCAGGAACTGCTTGGCGTACGTGGACAGGGATTCCACGTAGCGGCGCTGCCCTTCGGCGAACAGCGTGTCGAGGGCCAGCGAGCTCTTCCCGGACCCCGACGGACCCGTGACCACCGTCAGGCGGCGGCGCGGCAGGTCGACATCGATGTTCTTGAGGTTGTGCTGCCGGGCGCCGCGGATGCGGATGGGGTCGAGCGTCATGGTGGGGAGTGTACCCGGTCCGGGTCGGGGGTTCCAGCGCGCTCCGGCGGGCCGGAGCGGCGGGGTCCGGCCGCCGCCGCCCCACCCCCCTGGGCCGTCCAATCGGCCGCTTCGGGCGGGTCCCGACCATGGCTGGACGGGACGGATTGGACAGGCACCGCCGGCCAGGGCAACATGCGTAGCCCCTCGTTTCGTCCTTCCGGAGGTGACGCCATGAACATCGCCATCATCGGGTCCGGCAACGTCGGCTCGGTCCTGGGCCGACGCTGGTCGGCCAACGGCCATGCGGTCGTGTTCGGGTCACGCAGGCCCGACCACCCGGACGTCCAGGCGCTGGCGGAGGACGCCGGCGCCCGGACCGCGCTACCCACCGAGGCCGTCGCCACCGCCGAGGTGGTGGTGCTGGCCACGCCCTGGGAGGTGTCCGAAGACGTGGTCCGCGGCCTCGGCGACCTCGGCGGCCGGATCGTGGTGGACTGCACCAACCCCCTCGCCGAGGGACTCTCGGGGCTGACGCTGGGCACCGATACGTCCGGAGGAGAACGCATCCAGGCGGCGGCAGCCGGCGGCCGGGTGGTGAAGGCGTTCAACACCACAGGCACCGGGAACATGGACGACCCGGTCTACGAATCCGGCGCGCTGACCATGTTTCTCTGCGGCGACGACGCCGAAGCCCGCCAGGTGGTGAGCGGCCTGGCGTGGGAGCTGGGCTTCGAGCCCGTGGACTGCGGCCCCATCACCTCGGCGCGGTACCTGGAACCCATGGCCATGGCGTGGATCACGCTGGCCCACGTCATGGGCCACGGACCGGACTTCGGATTCGCCCTCCTCCGGAGGAACGCTTGACCGTCCGGGACCGGGCACGCACCCCGGCCCTCGCGGCCACCCTCGGCCTGACCGCGGCGCTGGCGGCGTGGACCCCCCTCGAGGCCCAGATCCGCGGAAGCGAGCGGGCCATGATCCGCCAGCAGGCCGACGGCACCACGCTGACCATCGACTACGGTCGGCCCCACATCCGGGGCCGCGAGCCCGTCTTCGGCGGCCTGATCGAGTGGGGCCACGTGTGGACGCCCGGCGCGAACTGGGCCACGAGCCTGGCCGTGGACAACGACACCTCCGGTTCCGGTGGGGCACCGTGGCCATCCCGTTCCGGGTCGAGGTCCCGCCCAGCCGCTCCCTGACCGTGGCGGCCGACGTGGCCCTCGCCTACGCGCCGAGCCACCGACCATGGGGATGGTCATCGAGTACCGGGGCGATCGGCTGGAGGGGGCCATCCTGGGCGGGCCGCCCAACCTTCCGTCCACGTTCGTCCTCATCCCTGCGGCGGACCACGAGTTCAATCCCGCCTGGACGCTGGACGGCGTGATCCTCGAAACCGAGGTGGACATGTACTTCGAGTTCGCCGTGACCGACGGCCGCGCCGCCGGCTTCGACGTCCGGGGACTCGAAGACCGCCTGATGATGTCCGCCACCCGGCGCTGACGCCGCGGTTGCGCCCCGGACCTGCGGTGACCCACCGTTGGAGGAAGGGTCCCTCCCCAGGACACAGGAGACGTCAGGTGCACCGTCGCGGCTTCACGCTCATCGAACTGCTGATCGTCGTGGTGATCATCGGCATCCTCGCCGCCATCGCCATTCCCAAGTTCTCCTCCGTCCGGGAGAAGTCGTACATCGCGGCGGTGACCTCCGACCTGAAGCACGTGGCCAGCCAGCAGGAGGTCTACCACAGCTCCAATCAGGTCTACGCGTCGGACGTGTCCGACCTGACCGCCTTGACCGTCACCGACGGGGTCAACATCACCATCAACGAGGCCGACGGGACGGGGTGGGCGGCCACCGGCGTCCACGACGCTCTGTCCGGACGCCCGTGCGGCATCTTCTACGGGACCGCTTCCGCGGCCAACGCGTCTCCCGCCACCACCGCAGGCGTGGTCATCTGCACCCCGTAGACCGCTGCGTCCCGACCCCCGGGCATCCACACATCCCTGACACCTTCGGACCGAGTCGTCCACCACCCGGACGACGCGGGCCCCCATCGTTCAGACGAGTGGGTACCTGAACGGGGAGGGGGATCATGGGTGGGGTGATGACGCGGTGGTGGATGGAGGGGGGACGGGAGGAGCGGGTTCTCGAGGCGATCCTCAGGGTGGGCGTGGCCGGCTGTTTCATCGGCCATGGGGCGTTCGGGGTCATCGGCAAGGAGGCGTGGCTGCCGTACTTCGCGGTGGCACGCATCCCGGAGTCGTGGGCCTGGATCCTGATGCCGGTGGTGGGCTCGGTGGACATCCTCATGGGTGTGGCGGCGCTGATCCTTCCGGTGCCGGCCGTGCTCGCCTACACGATCGTGTGGGCCGCCTGGACGGCGCTCCTGCGCCCCCTGGCGGGTGAGAGCGTCTTCGAGACGCTGGAGCGCGCCGGCAACTACGGCGTGCCGCTCGCCTTCCTGGTGGCCACCGGCTTCCGCGTGGGGGGCGCCCGGGTCCGTGACTGGGTCCGCCCGGTCTCCATCGGCACCATGCGGCCCCGGACGCGGCACCACGTCGAGTGGGTCCTCCGGGCCACGCTGATGCTGCTGCTGGTGGGGCACGGCGGCCTGGCGGTGTCGGGCAAGCCCATGTTGGCCGAGCACATGGCCCTGGTGGGCATGCCCGCCGGCCTGCTCCCCGCCATGGGGTGGGCGGAGATCGCGCTGGGGCTGGCCGTGGCCCTGAAGCCGGCGCCCGCCCTGCTGGCCGGCGCGCTGTTCTGGAAGCTCGGCACGGAAGCCCTGTTCCCGCTCAGCGGCGCGCCGTTCTGGGAGTTCGTGGAGCGGGCGGGAAGCTACGCAGCACCCCTGGCCTTGCTCGTGATGTCGCCCGCAGGGGCGGCGCTGCGCTCCCGGAGGCCGGCCGTGACGCCGTCGAGCGCCATCACGGCGGGGCTGGTCCTGGCGGTGGCGGCTTCGGCCCTGGCCGGCATGCCCGGAACGGCGCAGGCGTCGCCGGCCGGGGGCACCGACGACGTGCTCGACGCGCTCCGCGACGGCGGCCTGGTCCTGGCCTGCCGGCACGCCATCACCGACCGTAGCCGCGGCGACGCCCGGCGGGTGGACTACGACGACCCGGCCACCCAGCGCGTCCTGTCGGACGCCGGCCGACGTCAGGCGCGGCGCCTCGGGCGGGTGCTCCGCGACCTGGGGGTGCCCATCGGGGCGGTGCTCACCAGTCCGTATGCCCGGACCCGGGACAGCGCCGAGTTGGGCTTCGGGCGCAGCGAGACCACGGACGCCCTGGTGTACGGCAACCGTCCGGAGCAGGTCCGGGAGCGCCGGCGGCTCCTGACCACGCCTCCCACGCGGGGCAACCGTGTCCTGATGACCCACCAGGGCATCCTCTACTCGTCTCTCGACGTGGAGCGCGGGTCGATCCGCGAAGGCGACTGCGTGGTGGTCGAGCCCCGCGGCAGCGGCCCGGTGGTTGTCGGCCGCTACGGACCCGACGAATTCGCGGCGCTGGCGCGCGCGGGCCGCGACGACGAACGTCTCGCGGGGCTCGCCGCCCGGTCGGCCCGAACGGCGCGGTGAGCCTCCACACTTCTCGAACACTTTCCCCCTCCCCTGGCCCGGGGCGGGGGGTCACGTTCAAGGGGTACGGGTGCAGTCTCGGGTGTCGGGTACGCGGGGAGGACGCATGAAGGCATCGAGGGCAGGACGGAGCGGGGCCGGACGCGGGCGGTGGCGGCGGGGTCTGCCCATCGCCTTCCTCGGACTCAGTCTCACGGTGGCCGGGTTCGGCGCCCTGGAAGCCTACCGGGCCGAGCAGTCGTACCGGGCCGCGGCGGCCGGCGTCATGACCGACTACGCCGATTTCGCCGCGCGGAGCTTCGAGCAGCGGACCACCGAGCTGCTCTCGGTGCGCTTCAACCGCACCTTCTCCGCCGTCCGGGGCAACCCGGTGTTCGCGCAGGGCCACGCCACCCAGCAGTGCCTGGCTCTCCTGCTGGCCCCCACCGGCCCCGACCAGTGCGACTGTGCGCCCGTGCGCCTGGCGGGAGCCTGGTCGTTCTTCCACCGGTTCGGGGGCTCCCCGCCGGAGGGACAGTGGGGTGGCGATGCTCCGGACGACCCCGTCCGGGCGCTCGTGGTGGAGACCGTCCGCAGCCACGCGAGGGAGCGCTACGAATCGGGGTGGGGATACGCCCTGGTGCAGGTCGAAGACGGACCGCTCGTGGCCTACACGCGACTCGTGTCGTCCACCTCCCTGGACAACGGACTGGTGCCCTCGGCCGACACGCTGCTGTACGGCGTAGAGGTCGACGACGCGCAGGTGGCGGCCCTCTACCGCTGGGTTCTGGACGAGGACCCGCTGCTGCCCGGCTCCCTCGTGGCCGACCGGCCCAACGCCCAGGTGGTCCAGGTGGATGTCCTGGACGACTTCGGGCAGACGCTGTTCGCCTCGCATCCGGGATCCGAGCACCTCTACCCCGCCGAGGTGGCGGGCCGCGCCGTCCTTGGCGGAGGCGCCGTGCGCGCCTCGATCGTGCCCTCCATGGCCGACGAGTTGATCATCGGAGGCCTTCCGTCCGACCGGACCCCGATCCTGCTGCTGATCTTCGTCCTGGCGGCCGCCCTGGCCGCCGCGGCCGTCGTCCAGCTCCGGCGGGAGAACCACCTGGCCCGTCTCCGGCAGGACTTCGTGGCCAGTGTCTCCCACGAGCTGCGCACGCCTCTGGCGCAGGTGCGGCTGTTCACGGAGACCCTCCGCCTCGGCCGGACGCGCACCGAAGGCGAACGGTCCTGGGCGCTGGAGAGCATCGACCGCGAGACCGTGCGGCTGTCGCACCTCGTGGAGAACATCCTCCACTTCTCCCGCTCCGAGCGCGGCGTGCAGGCCACCGAGCGGGCGCTGACCGACCTGGCCGACGAGGTCCGCGAGGCGGTCGAGGCCTTCCGGCCCCTGCTCCCCGAGTCCCGCGGACGGCTCGAGTGCGAAGTCGCACCCGGTCTGGTGGCCGAGGTGCATCCGGATTCGATCCGCCAGGTGCTCCTCAACTACCTGGACAACGCCGTCCGGTACGGAGCACGGGGGCAGACCATCCGCGTGCGTGGCGAGCGGCACGACGGCATGGTCCGGCTCCTCGTGGACGACCAGGGGCCCGGCGTCCCGCCCGGCGAGCGGGAGCGCATCTTCGAGCCGTTCCACCGCGGCAACGGCCCGGTGGGCACCTCGGTGGCGGGAAGCGGCATCGGGCTGTCCGTCGTCCGCGAGATCGCTCTTTGTCACGGCGGCGAGGCCCGGGTCGAGGACGCCCCTGGAGGGGGTGCGCGCTTCGTGCTGGAGATCCCGGCGGCCGACACCGCCCATCCCCGTCACTTCGACAGGAGACGTGGAGCCGACCACCCACGGGAGCGGCGGCCCGCCGGGACCGGCGCGGCATGACACCGCGAATCCTCCTGGTGGAGGACAACGAGGATCTGGCCGCCGGCATCCGGCACAATCTGGAGCTGGAGGGCTACGAGGTCTCGTGGGCCGGAGACGGCCGTGCGGGACTGGACGCGGCGCGGCGCAGCCCGCCCGACCTGTTGATCCTGGATGTCATGATGCCCGAGCTGGACGGCTTCCAGGTGCTCCAGGCGCTCCGCCAGGAGGGCTTCGACCGCCCGGTGCTGTTCCTGACCGCCCGTGGCGAGGAGGCCGACAAGGTGCGGGGCTTCCGCCTCGACGCCGACCAGTACGTGACCAAGCCGTTCGGCCTCCTGGAGCTGCTCGAGCGCATCCGCTCCATCCTGCGCCGCGGCGGATCGGACGGCGCGGAGCCGGCCGACCCCATCCGGTTCGGCGACACCGTGGTGGACCCGGCGGCACGCACGGTCCACAAGGCAGACGACGCGGTATCCCTCACACCCAAGGCCTTCGAACTCCTCCTGGCCCTGGTCGAGAACGAGGGTCGGGTGATGTCGCGCCAGGATCTCCTGCGCGACGTGTGGGGCCACCGAGGGGCGGTCCTCACCCGCACCGTGGACTCCCACGTGTCCGAGCTCCGCCAGAAGCTCGAAGACGACCCGGCTCACCCGCGCCACATCCACACGGTCTGGAAGGTCGGCTACCGCTTCGAGTCGTAGGGAACCGCTGCACAGGGCAGGCGGGCCACCTGGGGCGCCGTCCACACTTCCCGCACACCTCCGCCACCACTCCCGCACCGCACGCGCACCCCCCCGCCACCACCACGGCCGCCCGAGATCCCATCGTTCGTCAGGTGACGCAGGGGCGCGCCAGAGACGAATCCGTGGGCGGGAGGATGATGATGACGACGGGGCGGCGAGAGCGGGACGTGGCGATAGGGACGACGACGACGCGGGCGGGAATCCACGGCATCCTCCTGTCCACGGTGACACCGGTGCTGGCGGCCCTGGTACTGACCGCTCCGGCGACGGCGGCGCAGGCCGTGGGGGGCGACGGCGGCACGGACGCGCCCCGGGCCCGGACCCTCCAGGCGGCACCCGCCGTCGAGGTGACGGTGGACGGCCGCCTCGACGAGGCGGCCTGGGCGGCCGCGACCCCGGCCCGGGACTTCGTCCAGCTCGTGCCCGACGAGGGACGCGCCGCCACCGAGCCCACCGAAGTGCGGGTCCTGGTGGACGACGACGCCCTCTACGTCGGAGCCCGCCTCACGGACGGCCGGCCCGACGCCATCGTTGCGCGTCTGGGGCGCCGCGACCAGGACATCCAGGCCGACTGGTTCTACGTGTACGTGGACGGGTACCAGGACCGGCGCACGGCCTACGGGTTCGGTGTCAGCGCCGCGGGGGTCCAGCGCGACCTTCGCATCTCGGACGATGTCCAGCGCGACGCCACCTGGGACGCCGTGTGGGACGCCGAGGTCCGGCGCGCGCCGGACGGATGGACCGTCGAAATGCGCATCCCCCTGTCCCAACTCCGCTTCAATCGGGCCGGCGAGGGTGGGTGGGGCATCAACTTCGAGCGGAAGGTGGCCCGCACCAACGAGACGAGCCACTGGGCGTCCATGGTCCAGGGCAGCGAGTCGTTCGTCTCGCGCTTCGGCGACCTGGGCGGCGTGGCGGACCTGGACCCACGGCGGCGCGTCGAAGTGGTGCCCTACACGGTGGCGCGCCTGGCCCGGGCCCCCGTGGCGGCGGGGCACCCCTTCCGGAAGGGGTCGGAGGCGGCGGGTGCCCTCGGCGCGGACATCCGCGTGGGCCTCGGGAGTTCGCTGACCGTGTCCGCGACCCTGAACCCCGATTTCGGCCAGGTCGAAGGCGATCCCGCGGTGCTGAACCTGTCGGCGTTCGAGACCTTCCAGCAGGAGCGGCGTCCGTTCTTCGTGGAGGGCGCCGATCTGTTCACGGTGGCCTTCCCCATGTGGCCGCCGATGTTCTATTCGCGCCGGATCGGGCGGAGTCCCCAGGTGCCCGCACCAGGAGCGGCGGAGTTCGTCGACCGGCCGACGGCCACGACCATCCTGGGTGCCCTCAAGCTGTCCGGGAAGACCGAGAGCGGCTGGTCCATCGGCCTGCTCGACGCCCTCACGCCCACCGAGCGCACCCGGTGGGTGGGAGCGGACGGCAGGCAGGCCGACGCCACGGCCGAGCCGTTCACCCACTACGCGGCGGCGCGGCTAGCCCGCGAGTTCCGCGACGGCCGGTCCCGTGTGGGGGTCCTGGCCACCTCCGTCAACCGCGACCTCGGCGACGATCCGGACCTCGATTTTCTTCATGAAGACGCCTTCGCCGTGGCCCTCGACGCCTACCACCGGTTCGCGGGAGATCGGTGGGAGGCCCGTGGCGGCGTCCAGGTGAGCCACGTCCGGGGCGACACGGCCGCCATCCTGCGGACGCAGACGGCGCCCGGCCACTGGTTCCAGCGCCCCGACGCCCACCACGTCCGATTGGATCCGTCGCGCACCTCCCTTTCGGGCTACCGGTTGGGCGGCATGATCCGGAAGATCCGCGGCGCCTGGAACGGAGGTGTGCGCGGGCAGATCACCTCGCCGGGCTTCGAGGTCAACGACCTGGGCTTCAATGCGGTGTTCGACCGAGGGGAGGCCAACGGGTGGCTGCGGTACGATCGGTACACCCCGGGGGCCCTGCTGCGGAGCTGGGGGATCGGCACGTCGGCAATGGTCCAGTCGGACCTGGGTGGGCGCCTCCAGAGCCGATTCCACGACCTCGGGGTCAATGCGCAGCTCCTCAACTACTGGAGCGGGAATCTCTGGGTCATTCGAGAGACACCGGCCTGGAGTTCCACGGCGCTGCGGGGCGGGCCTGCACTCCGCCGGCCCGGCCGTTGGAACGGCGGATTGGGCCTCTCGTCGGACGACCGGGCGCCCCTCGTGGGCCGCGGCCACCTCGACTGGGAACTGGAAGACGGAACCGCCGGACGCCGCCTGAACACCCAGGTCACGCTGACCGCCCGGCCCTCGGAGCGCTTCGATGTCACCCTGGGGCCGAGCGTGAGCCTCGGCCGGCAGGACTGGCAGTACGTGGGAACCCGTCCGGTGGACGGGAGTCCCCGGTACCTGGTCGGCGGGTTGGACCAGCGCACGCTGGGCTTGACCACCCGCCTCGACGTGACCGCGTCACCGACGCTGTCCCTCCAGGTGTACGCTCGTCCGTTCGTGGCCAGTGTCCGGTACCACGCGTTCCGCGAGGTCGTCGATCCCGCCGCGGAGACCTTCGGCGCGCGGTTCCGGACGCTCCCGGTGGAGCGCGTCCAACTGGACGGAGGCGACGTCCTGGCCGTCGACCGTGACGCCGACGGCACCCCGGACTTCGAGATGGCCGATCCGTCCTTCTCGATGGCCTCGGTCCAGATGAACACGGTCCTGCGCTGGGAGTACCGGCCGGGCTCGACGCTCTTCGCGGTGTGGACCCACGACCGCGACGCGTTCGGACGGGACCGGCTGGACCTGGGCGAGGGCGTCGACCGGCTCCGCGCGGCACCCGCGCGGAACGTGTTCATGCTGAAGGTCAGCTACTGGCTGGGCCGATGAGCGCCTTGACGCCGCCCACCCCTCGCATGAGCTTCCGGGCACCATGACCGATACGACGAACGTCCGGCATCATCATCACCATCACGCGGCCCATCGGGGCGGCGGGATCGAGGTGTGCGCCTAGGACGTCAGTCTTGGACAGCCTTCCCCGCCGCGGCCCGTTTCCAGAACGGGCCGCGGTTTTTTTTGGAGTGGACATGACGAAGAGCATCGACCGACCCCTCGTGCGGGTGGCGCTTCCCAACAAGGGTCGCCTTTCCGAGAAGGCGCTGGCCCTGTTCGAGCAGGCGGGTCTGCGCGCGCAGTTCCGAGCCGACCGGGCACTCGTGGCATCCCTCGGCCCCGACCTCCAGGCCATCATGGTCCGGGCCGCCGACATTCCCGAGTTCCTGGCCGATGGCGCGGCGGAGATCGGCGTGACGGGCGCCGACCTCGTGGCCGAGAGCGGGCGGGACCTGACGGAGGTCCTGGACCTGGGCTTCGGCACGTGCCGTCTGGTGGTGGCCGTGAAGGACGAGTCGGACGTGCAGCAGGCGGCCGACCTGCCGGCGGGCACCCGGGTGGCCACCTCCTTCCCCGGCATCACCCGGCGCTTCTTCGAAGGCCTGGGAATCGCCATCGAGGTGGCCGCCGTCAGCGGCGCCACCGAGATCGCCCCGCACCTGGGCGTGGCCGACGTGATCGTGGACCTCACCTCCACGGGCTCGACCCTCCGGGTGAATGGGCTCCGCGAACTCGACACGATCATGACCTCCTCGGCCCGCCTGGTGGCCAGCCCCCGCGCGTTGGCCGACGACGCCGTCCGTCCGATCATCGAGGGGCTTTCGACGGCGCTCGAATCGGTGCTGCGCGCCGAAGCGCGGCGCTACCTCATGGCCAACGTGCCCCGGGCCCGCCTGGAGGCCGTGCGGAAGGTCCTTCCGGGAATCAACGGCCCCACGATCGTGGACGTGCTGGACGACGACCGGTGGGTGGCGGCCCACGCGGTGGTGGACGCCGACAAGGTCTACCAGACCATCACCGCGCTGAAGGAACTGGGGGCGGAGGGCATCCTGGTCACGCGCATCGAGAGGCTGATGCCATGACCCTCCGGCTGTTCGCGGACGGGCCGCTCTCCGCGCTGTCGGAGGCGGATCGCCGGCACCTCCTGGAACGCACGCCGCCCGACGCGCCGGAGCGATCCGCGCAGGTCGCGGACATGATCCGGGACGTGCGGGACCGGGGCGACGACGCGCTGCGGGACATGGCCCGGCGCTTCGACGGCGTCGAACTGCCTGCCGTGGAGGTCCCGACCGGCCGCTGGACCGAGGCGCTGGCGTCCCTCGACCCCGAGGTACGGGCCGCCCTGACGCGGGCGGCGGACAACATCCGCCGCTTCCACGAGGCCCAGCGCCCCGCGGATGTCACCCTCGAGGTGGAGCCCGGCGTGCGCATCACGCGGACGTGGGCGGCGCTGGAGCGCGTAGGGGTCTACGCCCCGGGAGGAACCGCCTCGTACCCGAGCTCCGTCCTGATGGGCGTGGTTCCCGCGGTGGCCGCCGGGGTGGCCGAGGTGGTCGTGTGCTCGCCCCCCTCCGCCGACACCGGCCTTCCACCGGCCGAGGTCATGGCCGCCTGCGCGCTGGGCGGAGCGACCCGGCTCTTCGCGGTGGGTGGCGCGGGCGCCGTGGCCGCCCTGGCGTTCGGCACCGCCTCCGTGCCCGCCGTGGACGCCATCGTGGGCCCGGGCAACCAGTGGGTGACGGAGGCCAAGCGACAGGTGGCCGGCCGGGTCGTGATCGACTCGCCGGCCGGTCCGTCGGAGGTCCTGGTGGTGGCCGACGCGACCGCCGACCCGACCTTCGCCGCCGCGGAGATCCTGGCCCAGGCGGAGCACGATCCCGACGCCGCGTGCGTGCTCGTGACCCCCGACGCTGCCGTGGCCACCGCCGTGCGGGCCGCCCTGGCCGCCCAGTTGGCGGAGACGCCCCGCCGCGAGGTGGCCGCCACCGCGCTGGCCGCGAACGGCGCCCTCCTGGTGGCCGATTCGCTGGACGGAGCCGTGGCGTTCGCCGAGGCGTACGCCACGGAGCACCTGTCGGTGATGACCGCCGACGCGGCCACCGTGGCGGCACGCATTCCCACGGCCGGCACGACGTTCGTGGGGGCCTGGGCCTCGGTCGTGTTCGGCGACTACCTGACCGGAGCCAACCACGTCCTGCCCACGTCGGGCCGCGCGCGGAGCTTCTCCGGCCTCAACATCCACCACTTCCTGCGGAGCTACACCGTGCAGGAGATCGACGAGACCGGCGCCCGGAGCATGGCGCCCGACGTGAACCGGCTGGCCGAGGCCGAGGGACTCCCGGCCCATGCGGCGGCCGCCCGTCTGCGGAGGGACGCATGACGCCGTTTCCGCGCACCGACTACGAGGCGCTGACGCGCTACACCCCGGACCGCCGGTCCGTGGAAGTGGACCTCAGCGACAACACGAACCTCTGGGGCACGCACCCGGCGGCGTTGGCGCGGATCCGGGCCGCCGGCACCGACGACCTGGCGCGCTACCCGGAGCTGTACGCCGATCGCCTCCGGCAGGCCGTGGCGGCGCGCTTCGGCGTGGACGTGGAATGCGTGACCACGGGATGCGGCTCCGACGATGTTCTGGACTCGGCCTTCCGTGCGGCCGCCGGGCCCGGAGCCGCCGTGTCCTACGCCGACCCGACGTTCTCCATGATCGAGCCCCTGGCCCGCATGAACGGGATGGAGCCCCGGCCCGTGCCGTGGCCCGAGGCCCTGGCCGATGCCGGGCGGCTGCTCGAAGGGGATCCCTCGCTGGTCTACGTCTGCCGCCCCAACAACCCCACCGGCGAGCAGGCTCCGCAGGCGTGGGTGGACGACCTCCTGGCCCGGGTCGGCCCCGACGGACCTCTGGTCATCGTGGACGAGGCCTACGCCGACTTCGCGGGCGAGACGTTGATTCCCCGGGCGCCGGACCACCCCCGCCTGCTGGTGGCCCGCACGAGTTCGAAGGCGTACGGGCTGGCCGGACTCCGCGCCGGGTTCGCCGTGGCCAGTCCCGCCGTGGCGCTGGAGATCGAGAAGTCCCGGGGGCCGTACAAGGTGACCCGGCTCGGCGCCGATGCCGCGGCCGCCGCGGTGGAAGACGCCGACGGGTGGATGGAGCGCACCGTGGCCGCCGCCGTGGCCAGCCGCGAGCGGCTCACGGAGGAACTCACGCGCCGCGGGCTGCCCCCACTGCCTTCGCGGAGCAACTTCCTGCTGTTCCGGTCGCTGTCGGGTTCCGCGAAGGACGACGCGCTGCGCCTTCGCGAACACGGGGTGGCGGTGCGCCCGTTCACGGGCATCCCCGGCATGGGCGAAGGCCTGCGCGTGACCGTCGGCCCCTGGCCGCTCATGGAGCGGTTCCTCGACGCCCTGGACGCGGAGCGCGACGCATGAACGTGGCCCTGTTCGACTACGGTGCCGGCAACCTCCACTCCCTGGGCAAGGCCCTGGAGGCGGAAGGCGCCGCGGTGACCGTGACCGGTGACTGGGACCGGGCCCTGTCGCTGGACGCCCTGGTGCTGCCCGGCGTGGGCGCGTTCGGCCACGCAGCCGCGTGCCTGCCCGAGGACCGCGCGCCGATCCGCACGGCGTTGGACCGGGGGATGCCCTGCCTGGGGATCTGCCTGGGCATGCAGCTCCTGTTCGACGACAGCGAGGAGTCGGAAGGCGCCGGCATCGGGCTGGTGCCCGGCCGGGTACGGGTGCTCGAGGCGTCGGTGGTGCCGCAGATGGGATGGAACGACGTGGACACGGCCGGCGACCCGATCTTCGACGGCATCGAGGGCCTGGTGGCCTACTACGCGAACTCGTTCGTGTGCGTCCCCGACCGCGAGGCCGACGCCATCGGCTGGTCCGAGTACGAGGGCCGGCGGTACGCGTCGGCGGTACGCAGGGAGCGCACGTGGGGCCTCCAGTTCCACCCCGAGAAGAGCTCCGAGCAGGGCCGGCGCATCCTGGCCAACTGGGTGCGGCTGGCCGAGGAAGGCCGATGAGGGCCGCACCCGCCGTGGACCTCCGGGGAGGCCGCTGCGTGCAGCTCGTGGGCGGCCGGCCGGACGACGAGCGCGTGTCGTTGCCCGACCCGGTGGCCGTGGCCGGGCGCTGGTGGGAGATGGGCTTCGGCACGCTGCACCTGGTGGATCTGGACGCCGCCCTGGGCTCCGGCGACAACCTGGACCTACTCCGAGCCCTCCTGGCCGCCACTCCGGCCGAGACCCAGGTCGGCGGCGGCATCCGAGACGATGCCCGGGCCGACGCCCTGCTCGACGCCGGAGCGGACCGGGTGGTGGTGGGTACGCGTGCCCTGGACGATCCCGACTGGTTCGCGGCCCTTTCCGGCCGGTGGCCCGGCCGGGTGATGGTGGCCGCCGACACCCGCGACGGTGAGGTGCTGCGGAAGGGATGGACGGAGGGGTCGGGGCTGCCCGTGGCCGACTTCCTGGCCCGGTTGGCCGACCTGCCCCTGGCCGGTGTGCTGAGCACGGACGTCGGCCGGGAAGGACGGATGGAAGGCATCGACCGCTCCGAGGTGGCCCGCACGGTAGCGGCGAGCCCCCACCCGGTATGGATCTCCGGGGGGGTGACCACGGAGGACGAACTGGCGTGGCTGGACGACGGCCGCGCCGCCGGCGCCGTGCTGGGCATGGCGCTCTACACCGGAACGCTGGACCCTGAACGGGTGGCCCGCCGCTGGGGCGGATCCCACGACCCACGAGAGGACGCATGAGCAAGCTCCGACGACAGACCCGCGAGACCCAGATCCTCTGCGAAGTGCGCCCCGGTACCGGCGTCGCCGACGTCGCAGTGGACGACCGCTTCCTGGCCCACATGGTGGAGACCCTGGCCCGCTACTCGGGGCTCGACATCTCCCTGGAAGCCGAGGGCGACCTGCGCCACCACCTCGTGGAGGACGTGGCCATCGTGCTCGGTCAGGCCGTCCGTGACGAGGTGCCCGCCAAGGCCACGCGCTACGGCTGGGCCGCCGTGCCCATGGACGAGGCTCTGGTGGAGGCCGCCATCGACGTGGGCGGGCGTCCGTACTACGTGGGCCCCCTCCCGTCGCAGCTCTACGAGCACTTCCTCCACTCCTTCGCCACGAACCTGGCGGCCACCCTGCACGTGACCGTGGTCCGGGGCGAGGACCGTCACCACATGGTGGAGGCGGCGGTGAAGGCCACCGGCCTGGCGCTGCGCCAGGCGTTGGTGGAAGGCGACGGCGTGTTCAGCACCAAGGGCTCCGTGCAGATCGAGCGGCTGGACTGATGCTCCGGCCGCGGGTCATCGTCTGCCTGGACGTGAAGGACGGGCGGGTCGTGAAGGGCACGCAGTTCAAGGGCCTCCGCGACGTGGGCGATCCGGTGGAACTCGCCGGACGGTACGAGGCCGAAGGCGCCGACGAGATCGTGTTCCTGGACGTGTCCGCCTCGAAGGAGGGCCGGGGCACGCTCCTCGACACGGTGCGGCGCACGGCCGAGACGCTCTTCATTCCCCTCACGGTGGGAGGCGGCGTCCGCTCGGTGGACGACATCGGCCCCCTGCTCCGGGCCGGCGCCGACAAGATCAGCGTGAACAGCGCCGCCGTGCGGGATCCGGAGATCCTGACCGAGGGCGCCCGTCGCTTCGGCGCCCAGTGCATCGTGGCCAGCATCGACGCCGCCCGGGAAGGCGACATGTACCGCTGCTACACCCATGGCGGCTCGACGCCCACCGACCTCGACGCCGTGGCCTGGGCCGCCGAGTGCCGGGAGCGGGGCGCGGGAGAGATCCTCCTGACCTCCATCGACCGCGACGGGGCGCGGACCGGCTACGAGCTCGGCCTGACGCGGGCCGTGGCGGAACGGGTGCCGATCCCGGTCATCGCTTCGGGTGGGGCCGGCGCGTCCGAGCACCTCCGCGACGCCTTCACCGAGGGCAAGGCCTCCGCCGCCCTGGTGGCCGGCATCCTCCACGACGGGCTGACCACGGTGGGTGCGCTCAAGAACGACCTGACCGGGTGGGGCGTGCCCGTGCGGATGCCGGCCGGGAGCCCGGCATGAGCGCCGACGGAGCCGGGCGCCCCGAAGCGACCGACCGCACCGTGTCCACGGAGGCCGACCTGGACGGCCTCGACTTCGCCAAGGCCGACGGCCTGGTGCCCGTGATCTGCCAGGCCGTGGACAACGGGCGGGTGCTTATGATGGCGTGGGCCGACCGGGACGCCCTGGCCCGGTCGCTGGACACCGGCCGGATGCACTTCTGGTCACGCTCCCGCCAGGCGCGGTGGATGAAGGGCGAGACCAGCGGCAACGTGCTCGAGGTGGTCTCGCTCCACGCCGACTGCGACGCCGACACCGTGCTGGCCCGGGTCCGGCCCACCGGCCCCGCGTGCCACACGGGGGAGGACACCTGCTTCGGCGCCCTCCCCGGCGCCCCGCGGCCGGACCCGAGCCTCGGCGCCATGCTCGACGCCGTGGACGCCGTGCTGGCCCGGCGCCAGGCCGAACGGCCCGAGGGCTCCTACACGGTCCGCCTCCTGGACGACGAGAACCTCCGGCTCAAGAAGCTCGGCGAGGAGACGGCCGAGCTCGTGACGGCGCTGGCCAAGGCCGAGGCCGACCGCATTCCCGAAGAGGCCGCCGACCTCCTGTACCACGTGCTGGCCGCCCTCCGGGGCGCCGGCGCCGACCCCGCCGACGTGGCGGCCGTGCTGGCGTCCCGGAGGGGGTAGCCGCCGGCCGGACTACTCGGCTTTCAACACCTCCACCGGGTCGGTCCGCGCGGCCCGCCGGGCAGGCACCCAACTGGCCAGGGCCGCGGCAGCGGCCATGGCGGCAGCGGCAGCCACCAGCGTCAACGGGTCCCCCGGGCGCACCTCGAACAGCCACGCTTCCAGGATCCCGCCGAGGAGCAGGGCCACCCCGGTGCCGAGGAGGACTCCGAGGCCGGCGACGAGGACGCCTCGGCGCACCACCATCCCCTCGATGCCCCGACGCGCCGAACCCAGCGCCAGGCGGATCCCCAGTTCCCGCCTCCTCTGGCCCACCGTGTACGACACCACGCCGTAGAGCCCCACCACGGCCAGGAGCCCCGCGGCCACGGCGAACACGCCCAGCAGGGAAAGCACGAACCGGGCCGTGGCCGTGGCCTCGGCCACCCGGGCCTCCATCGCTTCGGGCCGCGCCACGGGTACGTTCGCATCCAGTTCGGCCACGGCCTGGCGCAGCGCCGGAACGAGCGTGCCCGCCGGCAGGGCGGTGCGCGCCAGGACGTGCACCTCCCAGTCCACCCACGACCAGGTCCGGGCGTCGAAGTACAGACCGCCCCGTGTCGGCTCGCGAGGGTCGGACTGGCGCACGTCGCCCACCACGCCGATGACCTCGAAGTCCACGGCCTGCCCGCCCCACGGGTTGGCCCGCACACGGCGTCCCAGAGCCGACTCGCCGGGGAACGCCCGCCGGGCGGCCTCTTCGCTGATGACCACGACCTCTCGCGGATCGCCTTCGCGGAACAGGCGCCCCGCCTCCAGGGGCACCCCGGCGGTGGGGAAGTACTCCTCCGTGGCCAGGTAGTAGGGCACGACCCCCAGGCTCCGGCCCCCGTCGCCGCCCAGCTGCCAGTCGCCACCCCACCCCCCTCCGAACGGCATGGGCCAGACCACGCCGGCGGCGTCCACACCCGGCAGCGCCGCGACCCGCTCCTGCACGTCGCGGTAGTAGCGCCCGGCCTCGTCGGGCCAGTCGTAGTCGGTGCTCGGTATGGAGACGGCGAAGGTGAAGAGGCCGTGGGCGTCGAAGCCCGGGTCGACGCGGCTGACCCGCGCCAGGCTGGACATCATCAGCCCCGCGCCGACCAGGAGCACCAGCGACAGCGCCACCTGGACCACCACCAGTCCGTCCCGGAGGCGTCCACCGGATCCGGCCCCGGCCCGGGCGTTGCCCAGCGCCGCGGCGGGCTCGGTCCGAGCGGCGTGGAGCACGGGCGCCAGCCCCACCACGAACGTGGTGCCCAGGGCGGCCAGGACCGCGAAGGCCACGGCCCGGGGGTCGAGGGCCACCGAGTCCAGCCGGGGGATGTCGCCGGGGGCGAACCAGGGCATGACTCCCACCATGGCCGCAGCCACGCCCAACCCCAGGGCGCTCCCCGCGACGGCCAGCACCAGGCTCTCGGCCAGCAGGAGGCGTGCGATCCGCCACCGGGACCCGCCGAGTGCCACCCGTACGGCCACCTCACGCACCCGGCCGTGGCCCCGGACCAGCAGGAGGTTGGCCGCGTTCGCGCACGCGATCAGCAGCACGAAGCCCACGGCCCCCATCAGCAGGAGCAGGGTCGGCCGGACCTCCGCCACCAGGCGCTCGCGAAGGTCGTGGACGGTGACCCGGAACCCGGTGGTCTCGTACTCCGCGTCCTGGGCCGCCAGCACCGCGACGGCCCCGTCGGCCTGGGCCTGGGCGGCGGCGAGGGGCGTGTCGGGCGCGAGCACCCCCACCATCCGCAGCATGCCGAAGCCCGCGCCCCGCTCGTTCCAGATGTCGCCGTTCTGCCAGTACGTGTCGGGGTTCTTCCAGATGTCGATGTCGGGAAGCGGCCCGCCGCGCGTGGGCAGCTCCAACCGGAACGCCGCAGGCAACACGCCGACCACCGTGTAGCTGAAGCCGTCCAGCCCCACCGTCCGCCCGACCACCTCCGGGTCCGCCCCCAGGTGCTCCTGCCACAGTGTGTGGGAGAGCACGGCCGTTCCGGGCGGGTCGTCCGGCCGGAAGAGCCGGCCCAGGGCAGGGCGGACCCCGAGCATCGGAAGGAAGCCCGGCGACACCCACCCCACCTCGACCTGACGGGGCAGGCCCGCGTCGGTCAGGGTCTGACGGATCGAGCCGATGGCCTCCAGGGCGCTCAGGGCGTCCATCCTTTCGCGGAGCACCGTCCAGTCGCCCCCCGAGATCAGGGCGTCGGCGTTCTCCTCGGCGTCACGGGCGGCCTGGACGTAGACCAGGCGACCCTCGGCGGCGTGGTCGAGAGGGCGCAGCAGGACCCCGTCCACCACGCTGAACACCGCGGTGTTCAGTCCGATGCCCAGGGCCAGGGTGGTGACCACCACCAGCGCCAGCCCCGGAGCCTGCATCAGGCCACGCACCGCGGCCCGTACGTCGTTCGCGAGTCCCATCGTCCACCCCTCCCCCGTTCGAGTCGCCTCCCGCCAGCTCCGCATCCGCATCCGCACCCCACCCCGCGCCAGGTCCGCGGCCATGGCCACCCGCCGGGCCAGGCCGGCGCCGCGTCCCAGTTCGCACGACACGAACTCGGCCACCTCCTCCGACCGCGCATCCCGGAAGTCCCGGGGATACAGACGGAGGAGGACCCGGACCCACCACGGTCCTGCCTCTCCCCGTCCCCGGCCCCCGCTCCCCCCTGCGGACATCCCTAGACCGGTCGCTCCAGGAGGTCCGCGGCGCGGGCGAAGTCCACGATCCGTTCCAGCCGCCCGAGTTCCTCGCGGAGGACGCTCCGGCCCCGGTCGGTGATCCGGTACACCCGCTTCCGGCCGCCCCCGGCCAGTTCCTCGATCCATCCGTCCTCGTGCATCCGGTGGATGCCCTCGTACAGCGTGCCCGGTCCGAGCACGAGGCGGCCCTCGGTCCGCTCCTCCACCGCGGCCTTGATCCCGTAGCCGTGCAGGTCCTGCTGCGACAGCGACAGGAGGATGTGCAGCGCCGCCGGAGTGAGCAGGTCCCGGGGGCTGCGCGGGTCGGGCGTGGGGCTCACGGGGGGCTCCTCGGGTGGCAGGGGTCGAACGAATGTATCGGTCACCGAGTATATCGGTGGCCGATTATACTTCCGGCCGCCGACGCTGTCAACGCGGACCGCCGGAACCGCCGTTCGACCGGGCGGGTACCGACGCGGCCAATCCTCGCACCGACCCCGTACGCATGACGCCTCCCGGCACGTTCCACGAAGAAGAGGCCCTGGGCAAAGCGTACGACGCCCGCCTGATGCGGCGGCTGATCCGGTACCTGCAGCCGTACCGGCTTCAGGTGGTGGCGGCCATCCTGCTCCTGATGGCGGCCTCGGCCCTGGAGATCGTCGGGCCGATCCTCACGCAGCAGGTCATCGACCGGGCCATCCCCGCAGGGGACATGGACCTGCTGACCCGGCTGACCGTCCTCTACATGGCGGCCACGGTCGGCGCCTTCGCGCTCCAGTACGTGCAGGGGATCCTGACCACCTGGCTCGGCCAGTCGGTCATGTACGACCTCCGGACCGAGATCTTCCAGCGGTTCCAGCGTCTCGACCTGAAGTTCTTCGACAAGAACCCGGTCGGGCGCCTCATGACGCGCATCACCAACGACGTGGAAACGCTGAACGAACTGTTCAGCTCCGGCCTGGTGTCCGTGTTCGGCGACGTGTTCACGCTGCTGTTCATCCTGGTGGCCATGCTCCAGATGGACTGGCGGCTGGCCCTGGTCACGTTCAGCGTCCTGCCGCTGGTGTTCTACGCCGCCTTCCTGTTCCGCGCCCGGATCCGGGACGCGTACCGGGACATCCGCGTGCGGCTGGCCCGCCTGAACGCCTTCCTCCACGAGCGCATCACCGGCGTGCGCACGGTGCAGCTCTTCAACCGGGAGTCCGCCGACGCGCGGCATCATCAGGACCTGAACGAGGACTACCTCGAAGCGCATCTCCGGAGCATCACGTACTACGCGCTCTTCTTTCCGGTCATCGAGCTCTTCACCGCCATCGCCCTGGCGCTGATCGTGTGGTACGGCGGCTTCCGCATCATGGACGGCGCGGTGACCGTGGGCGTGGTCGTGGCGTTCCTCCAGTACGCGCGGCGATTCTTCCGCCCCATCCAGGATCTCTCGGAGAAGTACAACCTGCTCCAGGGTGCCATGGCGTCGTCGGAGCGGGTGTTCAAGCTGCTGGACCGGGAGATCGCGGTGGACGATCCGGCCGACCCGGTGGCGCTGCCCGCCGAGACCCGGGGGGAGATCGAGTTCCGGGACGTGTGGTTCGCCTACGGCACCACGGACGACGGCGAGCCGGACTGGGTGCTCCGGGGCGTGAGCTTCCGGGTGGCCCCCGGCGAGAAGGTGGCCATCGTGGGCCACACCGGGGCCGGAAAGACCACCATCATCAACCTCCTGATGCGGTTCTACGACGTCCAGAAGGGCTCCATCCTGCTGGACGGCACGCCCATCGACCGACTCCGCCTGAACGACCTCCGGTCGAGGGTCGGGCTGGTGCTCCAGGACGTGTTCCTGTTCAGCGAGGACGTGGCGTACAACATCCGCCTCGGCTCGCCCGACATCGCCGACGAACGCATCCGGGCCGCCGCCGAGCGGGTCGGCGCCGCCCCGTTCATCGAGCGTCTGGCCGGGGGCTACGACCAGGCGGTGGGCGAACGGGGCGTCACCCTGTCCGTGGGCGAGCGCCAGCTCGTGAGCTTCGCCCGGGCGCTGGCCTTCGATCCGCAGATCCTGGTGCTGGACGAAGCCACGAGTTCCGTGGACTCGGAGATCGAGGAGAAGATCGAACGCGCCACGGACGAGTTGCTGCGGGGCCGCACGTCTCTGGTCATCGCCCACCGGCTGTCCACCGTGCAGAACGCCGACCGGATCCTCGTGCTCCACCACGGAGAGCGCAGGGAGGAGGGGACCCACGCGGAACTCCTCGAGGCCGGTGGGCTCTACGCGCGGCTGCACGAACTGCAGTTCGCGTCGGTGGGCGGCGCGTAGGGGGGTCTGCGCGTATCGCAGGGCGGGCCACGCGCGGCGGCCACGGCGCCCGCCCGATGCGGTGCGGCCGCCCGGGCCCCGCGGCTTGACCTAAATGTTTTAGGTCATAGCTTTGACCTAACAGTCTTAGGTCAACCCCGACGAT
This sequence comes from Longimicrobiales bacterium, assembly GCA_040216925.1. Taxonomy (GTDB): domain Bacteria; phylum Gemmatimonadota; class Gemmatimonadetes; order Longimicrobiales; family Gaopeijiaceae; genus JAJCZZ01. Next base: position 76,990 of record JAVJOF010000017.1, on the reverse strand, counting down.
CGAGCCCCGCCCGATGCCCGACGACACCCTGGCCGTGCTGAAAGGCACCCTGGACTTCCTGGCCCTGCGCACCCTGGCCGGTGGCCAGGAGATGCACGGCTTCCAGATCCTGGACTTCATCCACCGGAGCACCGCCCAGGCGCTCCAGGTCGAGGAGGGCGCGCTCTACCCCGCCCTCCATCGCATGGAAAAGCGCGGGTGGCTGACCGCACGTTGGGACGTGTCGGAGAAGGGACGCCGCGCCAAGTACTACCGGCTCACGCCCCAGGGCACGCGCGCCCTGGCCGAGGAGGAGGACCGCTGGGCGCGGTACGTGGACGCCGTGCGGCAACTGGCGCCTGCCGCAGGCGCAGGCGAGGGGCACGCATGAGGGACCCGCGCCTGGACGACGAGATCCGCCACCACATCGAGGAGCGCGCCGACCGGCTCATGGCCGAGGGCGTGCCCGAGGCGGAGGCCCGGCGTCGGGCCGAAGCCGCCTTCGGGAGCGTCGAAGCCGTCCGGGACGAGGTCGCGCGCATCCAGCACCCCCGCCGCAGCCTGATCGGCCGTACCGTCGACCGGGTGCGGCTGGACGTCGGCTTCGCGCTGCGTCAGGTGCGCCGCAGTCCCGGATACGCCTTGGTGGCGATCCTGACCCTGGCCCTGGGCATCGGCGCGTCGTCGGCCATCTTCGGTCTGGTCAAGGCCGTGGTCCTGGAGCCCCTGCCCTACCCGGAGGCCGATCGGCTGGTGCTCTTCAACGAGGTGGCACCCGACGGGATCACGTTCACCGTCTCGATGCCCAACTACCGGGACTTCCGCGACCGGATCGACGGCCTCGAGCTCCTGGCCGCCACCAACCGCGCGGACTACGCCACCGAGCAGGACGGCCGTCCGCGCCGGGTCGTGGCCGGCACCGTCACCGCGGAGTTCTTTCCGCTGTTCGGCGCCGCGCCGGTCCTGGGCCGGGCCTTCACACCGTCCGAGTCGGGGATGGATCCGGCGTCCGTGGTCGTGCTGTCCCACGCGTTCTGGATGGACCATTTCGGCGCCGACTCCGCCGTGGTCGGGCACACCCTGGTGCTGGACGGGATGCCCCACGAGGTGGTGGGCGTGGCCGCCCCTGGCTGGATGCCCGGCGACGAGGTCGACGTCTGGACGCCGATGGGCCTGGCCGGCTCGTCGCGCGGTAACCACGACCACACCGTGATGGGCCGTCTGGCCCCCGGCGTGGGTCTGGCCGCCGCCCAGACGGAAGCGGAGGCCGTGGCGGACGCCCTCGGCCGGGAGTACCCGGAGTCCAACGGGAACTGGGGCGTCCGGCTGACCCCGCTGAAGGAGGCGGTGGTGGGAACGCAGCGGCTCCAGGCCGGGGCCGTGCTCCTGGGTGCCGTGGCGCTGCTCCTGCTCATGGCGTGCGCGTCGGTGTCGAACCTGCTCCTGGCCCGGGCCTCCGTCCGGGGGCGGGAGATGACCCTGCGCGCCACGCTCGGCGCCGGACGGGCCCGGCTGGTCCAGCAGCTCCTGACCGAGAGCCTGCTCCTGTCGGGCGCCGCGGCCGCCGCAGGTCTCGGCCTGGCCCAGCTGTTCCTCCCGCTCCTGCGGACCGTGAGTCCCGCCGACACCCCTCGCCTGGCCGGGGCGAGCATCGACGGCACCGTGGTCCTGTTCGCGGTGGGCGCGGCCGCCGCCTGTGCGCTCCTGTTCGGCCTGGCTCCCGTGCTCCACGTGCTCCGCGACGCGCTGTCCGCCCGGGCGGGGCACCGGGTGGCCGGCGGCGCCTCCGACCGGCTGCGCATGGTTCTGGTGTCCGCCCAGGTGGCCCTGTCCCTGACCCTGTTGGTCGGCGCCGGGGCCCTGGCCCGGAGCTTCCTGGCCCTGCAGGACGTGGACACGGGCCTGCCTGTGGAGGAGGCCCTGGTGGTTCCCCTGATGATGTCGGGTGACCGGTACACGATGCCGGAACGGAGCGTCACCCGCGACGAACTGATGCGGAGGCTCGCGGCGCTTCCGGGCGTGACCGCAGTGGGTAGCAGCAACGTGCTCCCGTACTCCGGGATGAACACGATGGTGGGCGTCAACGTCGAAGGCCGTCCGGTGACGTCGGACCAGGCTCCGTTCGTGCGATGGCGTGCCGTATCGGAGGGCTTCCTGCCCGCCACCGGCCTGACCCCCGTGGCGGGCCGCCTCCTCCAGCGCTCGGACTACGACCTGGACGCCGAAGACGTGGTGGTCCTGTCGGCCACGATGGCGCGTATGCTGTTCGAGTCACCCGCCGCGGCGGTGGGCGGCCGGATCGCCATGGGATGGAACGGCACGAACTACCGCCGCGTCGTGGGCGTCGTGCCCGACATGGAGGACCTGGGCGTGTCCGAGGCGGCACCCGCCCTCTTCTTCCTTCCCGACCCGGGCGCCCTGCCGTGGGTGAATCTCCTGGTGCGTCTCGACCCGCAGGGCGCCCGGCCCGCCGTCGCGGACATCCGGGAGGCCATCTGGGCGGCGGACCCGAACCTTCCGGTGCCGTCCGTGGAGCCGTTGTCGGCCCGCTACCGGGGCACGGTGGCAGGGTACGGCTTCAACCTCCTGATCATGGGGGTGTTCGCCGGGGTGGCGCTGGTGCTCTCGTTGCTGGGGATCTACGGGCTCGTGCTCTTCGCCGTGCAGCGGCGCACCCGGGAGATCGGGGTGCGGATGGCCCTGGGCGCCCGGCCGGGAGGCGTGGTCACGCTCGTCCTGGGCCAGGGTCTGCGACTCACGGCGTTCGGTCTGGTGGCCGGGGTGGGGCTGAGCCTGGCGCTCGCGCGCTTCCTGGAAGCGCTCCTGTTCCGCACGGCACCGACCGATCCGGTACACATCGTGCTGCCCGCCCTGCTCCTCGGTGGCGCCGCGGCGCTGGCCACGTGGCTGCCGGCGTCGCGGGCCACGCGGGTGGCGCCGAGCGAGGCGTTGCGGGCGGAGTAGGCCAGAACGGCCCATCCGGCCATTCCGGGGCCCGGCCCGGCGCGGCATCGTGAAGCCGGGGGGGCCCGGCGTCCGGGTGGCCCGCGTCGGCCGGCCGGCGGAATCAGCCGCCCGGCGTCCGCACCACGTCGATCGTGTACGGAATCCCGCAGCCCCCACCCGACCGGATGGGTCCCTCCACCACGATCGAACTCCCGACGTCGAGCCCGCTCGTGGCCCCGTCCAGCGCGTAGGTCACCCCGTCCACGTCGTCGAGACGCAGGCACCCGCCGGGGGCCTCGACCAGCCGGCCCCGCCGATGGATGAAGCCCTCCTCGTTGGTCACGTGGAAGAGCTCCGACAGGGCGATGGGCTTGAAGTAGATGTCGAACACCACGAACCGGTGCACCCGGTCCCAGGTGGCCCACCGGGGAAGCTCGAGCGTGACGTCGAACTCCCCGTCCATGGTGGTCAGCAGGCTGATCAGCGACTCGAAGCCGCTTCGCACGCCGCCGAGCCCGACGCGGATCGGCGTGATGGACGGCATCTCCCCGCTGGCCACCCGCACCTTCGTGCCCGGTGGGCCGCTGGTCGGCGCCATGGTGTCCACCCGGCGCTCGATCTCGCGCAGCGTGGCCCGGTCGGGGGACTGGGCAGTGGCGGGAGTCGGGAACGCGGCGGTCAGGGCCAGGACCACCAGCGGGCCGAGCCAGCACCGGCGGCCTGCCGGTGCGGACCCTCGGAACGAGCGGGCGTCGGGATTCATGCCGTCCATGGTCCGGCTTCGCGGCGCCCGGCGCCAGTCCACCCGGCGGCCGGCCCGTGCGTTAGCGCCCGATCGAGTCCGGGACCGCCGTCGTGTCGGACGCCGCGCTGTCCGGGCTCTCGGTCGCTTCCCGGTTGCCCTGACCGTCGGCCTCGGCCCCCTCGCTCCCCGCCGGCGGCGCCGCCCGCACCCGTGCCACCGAGTCCAGCACCTCGTGGCGCATGGGCACCGCCACGATCCGACCGCCCACCCGCATCATCGGGTCGGTGGGGAAACCACCCACCGGTTCCAGGGCGCCTTCCGTGTACCGGCTGGACGGATTCCACAGGATCCATTCCTGGATGCCCGCGTCGTACGTGGCCTGGATCTGCGCCCGGACCTCGGGGGCCTCGTACCGGGGCTTGCCCAGTGTGAAGTCCTGGAGCCAGGGGCGGGTCGTGCCGGCCCCGGCCACGGCCTCGGACCGCCTCAGCGCGTCGGTCAGCGCCGCCCGGACGATCTCGTACGGGCGGGCGTTGGGTTCGTCGAAGCCGAAGCTCCCCTCCCAGTAGTGCGAGGGGTAGACCATGGGCAGCGCCACGTCCACCTGGTCGATGAACGACTCCCACACCTGGCCGATGCCCACGTCACGGCGCACCGAGGTGGTCACGCCGAACACGTCGGCCGTGACGGCCACGCCCAGGGGCTCCAGTTCCTGCTTGGAGTACGCCAGGAAGTCCCGGATGGCGTCCGCCCGCTCACGCCCCTCGGCCCCGGGGAACACGGCGCGTCCGAGGACGGAGCGCGGCGCGTCCGGAAACCGCACGTAGTCCCACTGGATCTCCGGGAACCCCAGAGACGCCATCTCCCTGGCCAGATCGACATGGTACTCCCACACCCCCCGGGCGTAGGGATTCAGCCAGACCACGCCCTTGCCGTCCTTCCAGACGCCGCCCGCCGAGTCCTGGATGGCCAGCTCCGGGCGTGCCGCGGCCAGGAGCGGATCCTTGACGATGACGATCCGGGCGATGGGGTAGACGCCCGCCGCACGCAGTCGGTCCAGGAGGCCCGGCAGATCGCGGATGCGGATCTCCCCCGTGGCGCCGATCTCACGGGCGAGGGGCACCGACGTGTCGTGGCTGACGTACCCGGTGGCGTCCTTGATGTCGATGACGAAGGCGTTCACCTCCGTGCGCCGCGCCAGATCCACCAGCTCGGCGCTCCGACGTGTCGATCCGGCCGCCCACGCGTTGAGGTAGATGCCCCGCACGTGTTCCGGCCGGGGGAAGGCCGAGCCCTCCGGGCGAGCCGCAGCAGGGTCGGCGGTGGGGCCGTCCGGGTCGCGGCCCGACGAGGCGGTGTCCGGCGGATCGCCGGGCCCGACGAACGCGGTCATGGGCGACTCGGGGGCCGCGGCCGGCGGCGAGCCGCTCCGCACGTCGGCCACGACGTCGGAGTCGGGGGCGGCCGTCGAAGGCACCTCGGGCAACGAGGCCACGTCGGTGGTGTCCACCGCCCCGATGCCGCCGGAACGGTCGAACGCGGAAGGGCCGGCTTCGCAGGCCCCGGCCAGGACGGCCAGGACCGCCAGGGTGGGCAGTCGAAGGTTCACGGAACCGTACCCGATCAGTACGAGTCGAGAGACGGATCGACGTCTTCACGCCACCCGAGCACGCCACCCTTGAGATTCAGGACGTTCTGGAAGCCACGGTCCAACAGGATCCGCGCTGCCCACGCACTTCGCCCCCCCGACCGGCAGTAGACCACCAGCTCCTCCGCGGGGTCCAGCTCGTCCATGCGCGCCAGGATGTCGCTCGTCGGGATCCGGTGCTGCCCCACTTCGGGCAGATCCGCGATGCGCTGTTCGAAGGGCTCGCGCACGTCGAGGAGCCGTGGCACCTCGCCGTCGTCGAGGCGCTTCTTCAACTCGACGGGCGTGATCTCGGGCGCTTCTTCGGGACGATTCATGGAGCGGGGCGGGTGTCGACCGGAGGGAGGAGTGCGTCCAGGAGCACGGCCGTTCGCTCGGCGGCTCCCCGGTGAGCGTCAATATAGTCGTAGGCCCGGGCGGCGGCGTAGTCGTGGGCCTCGGGGTCGGTGAACCAGGATAGCACGATCCGGGCCAGGTCTTCCGCATCGCGGACTTCGACCGCTCCGCCGTGGGAGACCAGGTCGCTCGCGGCCCGGGCGTTGGCGTGACGCGGACCGAAGCAGACCGGCCTCCGCGCCGCGGCCGGCTCCAGCACGGAATGCAGCCCCTGCCCGTGGAATCCGCCACCGACGTAGGCCACGCTTCCGGCGGTGTAGAGGTGCGCGAGGACCCCCACCCGATCGACCACGACGGCATCGACCTCCCCGGCGCCCTCGACCTCCACCCGGCTCAGGGTCGCGGCGCGCCATCCCCCGGCATGGAGGCGCGCGAGCAGTCCGTCCACGTGCGCCGCGTCGGGTTCGTGGGGCGCGAGCACGACACGGAAGCCGTCCACCCTCTGCCGGACCCGCTCCAGGGCCGGGAGCAGGACCGCCTCGTCGGCCGGCCACGTGGATCCGGCCACCAGGGTCGGACGCCGTACGGCTTCGAACGGAGCCAGATACGGCGCCTCCGGGCGGGCGCCCGCAGCCCGTTGCGCCGCGGAGTCGATGCCCGGGTCCCCGGTGACCTGGATCGCGCCCGCCGCCACGCCGAGGTCCACGAACCGGGCCCCGTCCTCCGGGCTGATGGCGGCCAGCAGTTCGACCCGGCGCCACATGGGCTCGAGCACCCGCCGCGCCAGACCGCCCCGGCGCCCGGCCGACTCGGGCAGCGTCCCGGCCGCCATGGCCACCCGAACGCCGCGCGACGCGGCTTCCGCCACCAGCACGGGCCAGGCCTCCGTCTTCGTGAAGACCAGGAGGTCCGGACGCACCGCATCCAGCACGGGGCCCAAGGTGCCGGGAAGATCCCACGGCAGATACCCCGCCACGTCGGTCGGCATGCGCCCCGCCAGGGCCTCCGCCGAAGGGGAGAAATGCGTGAACACCGTCTGCAGATCGGCGCGGCGTGCGGACAGGGCCTCCAGGACCGCCCGGGCCTGGAGGCCCTCCCCCACCGACGGGGCGTGGAACCACACGAGGGGCCGATCCGGCGCCCGATGCGCGCGCCCCCACGCCACGAGATCCGCGTGCGCCCTCCGCCGTCCCCGGAGGCCCCGGGCCACCTTGCCGCTCCCGTGCGCGACGAGGGGGGTCAGCGCACGCGCCAGGTGCTGGGCTCCGCGATACAGGACGAGGGCTGGGCGCATGATGCCCGACGATAGCGGGGCGCGGACGGGCTCTCCAGGCCCGGCCTGGTGTAGAAGCGCGCCGATGCCCTGTGCCCTTCCACCCGGCCGGACATGAGCTTCCAGATCACCGTGCGCTACGGGCGACGCCATCAGCGCTACCACACCTTCCAGGTGGACGCGACCGACGTGCGCGACGCCCTCCGCGCCGCTGCGGACGCCCTGCCCGACGACGTGGCCTCCGCCGCGGATCTCGTGGAGATGCGCGCCGCCGTCGATCCGGACGACCGGGCCTACCTCGGAGAGGACGAGTGAGGTCGTCCGATCCGGCCGGCTCCGAAGCCCCCGGGGTCGGCACGGTCGGCACCCGCCGCATCGCGGGGCGGATCGTCCTGGGCGTGGCGGCGGCCCTGGCGGTGGTGGGCGCGTGGGCCTGCTCGCCGATCTACGTCATCAAGGCAGGCATCGCCGAAGCCCGGATCCTCGCCGCCCGACGCCCGATTCCCGAGGTGCTCGGAGACAGCGCGACCCCGGCCGACGTGCGGGCCAAGCTGACCTTCGTGATGGAGGCCCGGCGCTTCGCCCGCGACGAACTGGGCATCGACGTCGGGGATTCCTACACGATGTACACCCGCCTCGACCGGGACACGTTGGCCCTGGTCGTGTCCGCGGCCCACAAGGACCGGCTGGTGCCCAAGACCTGGTGGTTCCCCATCGTCGGGCACGTGCCGTACAAGGGCTACTTCGACCTGGACGACGCCCTGAACGCGCAGGCGGACCTGGAACGCGAAGGCATGGACACCTACCTCCGCCCGACGGCGGCCTTCAGCACGCTGGGGTGGTTCAACGATCCGATCCTGTCCACGGTGCTCCGTAGCGACGACGTCGAGGTGGTGGAAACCGTCCTCCACGAGCTCTCCCACCAGTACCTGTTCGTGCCGGGGCGGGTGGGCTTCAACGAGAGCTTCGCCACGTTCGTCGGTCGCGCCGGTGCCGCCCGGTTCTTCTGCACGCGGGATGGCGGCGGCCCGGACACGGTCAAATGCCTCCGCGCGCAGGCCCGGTGGAGGGACTATCAACGCTTCGGTGTGTTCGTGGACGGGCTCGTGGAGGAGCTCCAGGGCCTCTACGCCCGCACCGACCTGACCCGCGACGAGATCCTGAGCCGGCGGGAGGCCGTGTTCACCGCCGCCCTGGAGCGCTTCGATGCCGAGGTCGGTCCCACCTTCGAGAACGTCACGTTCGGGGGCTTCCGGACCACCCCGCTGAACAACGCGACGCTCCTGGCGCGGATGCGCTACTATCATCGCCTTCCCGACTTCCAGGCCCTGCTCGAGCGGGAGGGCGACCTGCCGTCCACGCTGCGCTGGCTCCGGGACCGCGTCGATGACGTGGACGACCCCTTCTCGCTCCTTCCTCCATCCAACCCTACATTGTGAGTATGCGACGCCGCACCCCTGCGGCCGCGGGACCCACGCACGGTGGAGGATGGGATGATGATGATGATGGTGACGAAGATGGCCGCGACACGGCGCCGGCTCCTGGCCGGAGGCGCTCTGCTGGCCCTTCCGCTCCTGACCGCGTCGACCGCGAGCCCGGAAGGCCGATGGGCGGGCGTGACGGCCATGGCCCACGGCGCCCTGCCGCTCCACTTCGACCTGACCTCCGAGGCCAACGGGTGGCAGGGCCGGGCCATCCTCGGCCAGACCGACCTGGACGGGGCCGGCGTGACGGTGGACAGCCTCCGGGTGGCCGGCGACTCGGTGCGCTTCGCCTTCGCGCTGGAGAGCCCCATGGGCCGGGCGCACATCCACGTGGAGGGAGCCACCCGGGGCGACTCGGCTGCGGGAACGATCTCGCTGTCGTCCCAGGGCGTGGTGCTCGACCAGGGCACGTGGACCGCGGAGCGCGGAGGCGGATGACCCGCGGCGCCACCCGCGCCGTCGTGGCGTCGGCCGTCGCGGTGGTCGTCGGCTGTGGCGGCGAGCCGGACGCAGGAGACGACGGGACCGCCGCCCGGCCGCTGGCCGAACCGTCGTGGGAGGTGGTACTGGCCGACAGCGGCGCACTGGCCATTTCCGTGTCCATCGTCGACGACACCACCGTGTGGGTCTCGGGCGGGTCGGGAATGGTGGCCCGGACCGTGGACGGAGGGGCCACCTGGTCGCGTCCCGTGGTGGCGGGAGGCGAGGACCTGGGATTCCGTGACGTCCACGCCTTTTCGGCCGACGAGGCGTTCGTGCTGTCCATCGGCCCGGGTACGGACTCGCGCATCTACCGCACCGCCGACGGTGGGGCCTCCTGGACGCTGGCCTTCCAGAACGAGGATCCGAACGCCTTCTTCGACTGCTTCTCGTTCTGGGACCGGCAGCGGGGCTTCGCGTTCAGCGACAGCCACGAGGGCGAGTTCACGCTGGTCCGGACCGTGGACGGCGGCACCACGTGGAGCCGGATCGATCCCGCCGTCGTACCCGATGCCCGCCCGGGCGAGGGAGCGTTCGCGTCGTCGGGCACCTGCGTGGTGACCCGGCCGGGCGGGCTCGGGTGGTTCGTGACGGGGGCGTCGGGCGTGGACACCCGGGTCGTCGCCACGGAGGACTACGGACGGACGTGGTCCGAGGTCGTGACGCCCATCGCCAGCGTCAGCGCCACGTCGGGGGTCTTCTCCCTCTCGATGTCCGACGACCGCTCCGGCGTGATCGTCGGGGGCGGCCTGGCCCCCGAGGACAGCGTACCCGTCGATGCCGCCGTGACCGCGGACGGCGGACGCACCTGGACGGCCCTGGCGCCCACGGGCCTCGGCGGCGCGGTGTACGGCGTGGCGGCCGTTCCCGACGCGCCGACCCCCACGTTCGTGGCGGTCTCGCCGGCCGGTTCGGTATGGTCGGTGGACGGCGGCGCCTCGTGGCGCCGCATCGACACGAGGGACTATTGGACCGTCGCCGCGGCGGGGCCGGACGCCGTGTGGGCCGGTGGCCGCGGCCACGTCAGCCGCCTCCGGTTCGCCCCGTCCCGTTGACGACACCGACCTCCGACCAGGAGACACTGCCATGCAGTCCGACGCCGCCACCGTGGACGACTACCTGGCCGAGGTCCCCGAGGATCGCCGCCAGGCTCTGGCCACCCTCCGCGACCTGATCAACCAGGTCGCCCCGGATGCCCACGAGCAGATGAAGTACGGCCACCCCCACTGGGACCTGGAAGGCCCGCTGTTCTCGCTGGCCTCGCAGAAGCGGCACATGTCGCTCTACGTGGACGACGACCCCCTGATGGCCACCGAAGGCGAGGCGCTCGGAACGCTCACCGGCGTGGACGTGGGCAAGTGCTGCATCCGGTTCCGCTCCCTGGACCGGTTGCCCCTCGACCGCGTCGAGGCGCTCCTGGCCGCGGCCGCCGCCGCCCGCCGCTGACGGCTCACTCGTGCCGGAGCGCGACCATCGGGTCGACTCTGGACGCCCGGCGCGCCGGCAGGTAGCCCGCCAGGAAGGCCACACCACCGAGCATGGCCGCCACCACCGCCACCACCGCGGGGTCGGTGGGCTCCAGGCCGAACAGGAGCGACTGCGCCCACCGTCCCATCAGGAGGGCCGCACCGACGCCGAGCACGCCCCCGACGAGGGTCATCCGGGTCACCTGACCCAGGACCATCCCCTGGACCCTGCCGCGGGGTGCGCCCAACGCCATCCGCAGGCCGATCTCACGCGTGCGCTGCGCCACGGTGTAGGTCAGGACCCCGTACAGGCCCACCGCGGCCAGCAGCGTGGCCAGAAGCGCGAAGGCGGCCGACAGCGTGCTGATCAACCGGTCCATCACGATGTTCTCCCGGACCTGCTGGTCGAGCGTCTTGAGATCCTCCACGGGCAGGTTCGGGTCGAGGGCCTTCACCACCCCGGGGATGGCCTGGAGGACCGAGGCCGGATCGATGCCGGTGCGCACGTAGAAGTTGAGGCTGGTGAGCCCCTCGTTCTGCCGGTACGGAAGGGTGAAGACCGGGGGGACGGCACCTTTGACGTCGTTGTACTTGGCGTCCTGCACCACCCCGACGATCTCGATGTCGAGTTCGTCCCGGCCGGAACCGCGGGCCATGAACTTCCCCACCGCCGTGCGTGGATCGAGGCCGAACTTCCGGGCGAACGCCTCGTTGACGATGGCCACCCGGGGCGCGCCCGCGCCGTCCGCGTCCACGAACTCCCGGCCGGCCAGAAGCGGGATCTGCATGGCCCCGAAGTAGCCCGGGCCCACCTCGTTGTAGCGGGAGTTGGCGTCCACGTCGGGAGCCCACTCGAAGCCCTCCACCGACGCGTCGTTGCCCCAGCTGTCCCCGGAAAGCGCGGGCACCAGGGACCCGGTGACCGCGGTCACGCCCGGAATGGCGCGGAGCCGCTCCTCCGCCTCGATGACCAGCTCCATCGAACGCTCCGACTCGTAGCCGTTCAGCGCGGGAGAGATGCTGAAGGTGATCACGTTCTCGGTGTTCAGGCCCAGGTCCAGGCGGCTGACGTTGACCAGGCTCTTGATGAACAGACCTGCCCCCACCAGCAACGCCATGGACAGGGCGATCTGGGCCGTGACCAGGGAGCTGCGGAAGCGGGCCGCCGCCCGGGCCCCCGAAGGCTGTCCGGAGGTGGCCTTGAGCATGGTCACCAGGTCGGGCCGGGTGGCGTGGAGGGCGGGGTACATCCCGAACACGAAGCCCGTGGCCAGCGAGACCAGACCGACGAAGGCCACCACGCCCGGCCGGAGCTGGACCGAGACGGCATCCACGGCCTGGGGCGGCAGGATCGACGGAAGCAGGCCCAGGGTCCAGTCGGCCACGAACAGGCTGGCCGCCCCGCCCATGAGGGCCAGGAGCACCGACTCCGTCACGAGCTGCCGGAGCAACTGGGCCCGGCTGGCGCCCATGGCGCCCCGGATGGCCATCTCCTGACCCCGGGCGGCACCCCGGGCCAGCAGGAGGTTGGCGATGTTCGCGCACGCGATCAGGAGCACCATCCCCGTGATCACGAACAGCAGGCGCAGGGGCGTCTGCACCTCGCCCTGGAGGGAGCTCTGCCCGCGATCCCCCGGGGTCAGCAGGATCTCCTTGGCCCGGAACTGCTCCATCCGGGTGTCGCTCATGCCCGTCTGGAGCGCCGCCTCCACGTCGTTGATGATGCCGTTGTAGACACCCGTCAGCTCCGACTGGGCCTGCTCGAGCGACGCGCCCGGAGCCAGGCGGGCGAAGGCGTAGGCCCAGTACCATCGCCGGTTCTCCCACCCGTCGAACCACGGGTTCATGACGCCGCGCATGGTCATGGGCACGTACACGTCGGGCATCGTGCCGAGGGTGGTGCCCTGGAAGCCGCGGGGGGCCACGCCCACCACCGTCATGGGCTCGCCGTTGATGATCAGCGTGCGGTTGAGCACGGTCGGGTCGCCGCCCAGCTCCCCCTGCCAGTAGTCCCACCCGAGCACCGCGACGTAGTGGCCGCCGACGTTCTCGTCGTCGGCCGGCGAGAGGAGACGCCCGAGCCCCGGCTGCACGCCGAGCACGGGGAAGTACGAGCCCGTCACCTGGAGGCCGGTGCCGTTGGTCGTCCGCCCTTCCAGGGACAGGTTGACCCCGAACGACACGTGGCCGGCCAGCCCCGACACGGTGGCGCTCTCGAACGCCTGCAGGTCCCGGAGCATGGGATAGCTGAGCACCTCGTCGCACCCACCGGCGCTCCCGCACGACTGGGACCCGGGGTTGGGTCCCGGGACCCGCAGGTTGACCAACCGCTCCGGCTCCTGGACCGGAAGCGCCTGGAGCAGCATCTGGTCGAACAGCGAGAAGATGGCCGCGTTGGCACCGATCCCCAGCGCCAGCGAGAGGATGGCCACGGCCGTCACGAACGGCGTCTTCAGGAGGGTGCGGAGCGCGAGTCGGATGCCTTTCATGTCGGTCGATCCCGGGTAGCGAGCAGGGCGCCGGAACGGCCGGCGTCCCCTGGATGGACGCAGAAGCCGCCTCGGGTCATCCCACCCGCACCCCCTCCGCCCTCGACCTTGGACGAGTGTCCGGGGCGAAGAGTTGCAACGCGGCACGCTTTCTGCCGTTGAGGGGGGTGACCCGGCCGGGACGCCCTGGCGCCCCCCACCGCCGCTTCCTCCGCACTCCTGCCCCGGTGCGGACCGCGACGGACGAGCCACGATCCCGAACCGGGCCCGGACCGTTGCACCTACGCAACAGTCTGTACGGAATCAGCCGCAAACGGAGGCACCGCCCGTGCTGAACTGGACCCCCGCCACGGAATCCGCGGCCCACCCCCTGGCCACGACGGACCTCCTTCCCGCCGAGGCGGCTCCCACCCGACGGGAGGCCACCGAGCAGCTCGTGGCGTGGTTCGACGACATCTGGGCGGGCGACGTGGCGTAGGTCGGCGGCAAGGCGGCCTCCCTCGGGGAGATGTACGGGCGGCTGACCCACCGGGGCGTCCGCATTCCCAACGGGTTCGCCACCACCGTCCACGCCTGGGACCGGATGCTGGACGCGTTGGTGCCCGCCGACGCCTGGCGCTCCATCGACCGCGACGTGGCACGCATCGCCCCGGCGTCGCTCCAGCGCCCCACCCTCCGGGAAGCCCTGCTCGAGATCTTCGGGGACGCCGACGCCGAAGACGAACTGGACATCCACGCGCGCACCGGTCTGGCCCGCGCCCTCGTACTGGCCACCCCCATCCCGGCCCGGGTCCGCGAAGAGATCCTGGCCGCCCACGAGCACCTGATCGAGGAGTACGGGCACGAGGTGGACCTGGCCGTCCGGTCGTCGGCCACGTCCGAGGACTCGGAGATGGCGTCGTTCGCCGGCCAGTACGACTCCTACCTGAACGTCCGGGGCCCCCAGCATCTCCTCACGGCCTGGCGCCAGTGCTGCGCCTCGGCGTTCACCGAGCGCGCGGTGGGCTACCAGATCCGACGCGGGATGGACCCCATGGAAGCCCGCCTCGGGGTCGTGATCATGAAGATGGTACGGTCCGACATCGCCGCGTCCGGCGTGATGTTCACGCTGGACCCGGACTCGGGGAACCGGAACGTGATCCACATCACGTCGGCGTACGGCCTGGGTGAACTGGTGGTGCAGGGCAGCGTGTCGCCGGACACGGTCGTGCTCTGGAAGGAAGGCGTCCGTCGCGGTCGCCCCGCCATCGTCCACCGGGCCATGGGCGCGAAGGACAAGAAGCTCGTCTACTCCATGCAGGGCGGAACGGCCACGGAGAGCGTGGACGTCAACGCCAGCCGTCAGAGGCAGTGGTCGCTGGACCGCGAAGAGGCCCTGGAACTGGGCCGCATGGCCATCGCCATCGAGGACCACTACGGCCAGCCCGTGGACATCGAGTGGGCGAAGGACGGCTACTCGGGCGAGATCTACATCGTCCAGGCCCGTCCCGAGACCGTCCACAGCCAGCCGGCCGCCCGCGCCACCTTCCAGCGCTACCGCCTGGACCCGTCCGTGGCCGCCGAGGCCACCGCCCGGGGCGACCTCCTGCTTCAGGGCCACGCCGTGGGCAGCCGCATCGGCGCCGGCGTGGTGCGGGTCTACAAGGACTACGAGGAGGTCATCGTCCGGAAGCGCGAACTCCGTGGCCGGCTCGCGGCCGGAGAGCGCATCGAGGACATCCCCGCCGCCGAGCGCGTATTCGACGCCGGCGACGTGCTCGTGACCGAGCTCACGACGCCCGACTGGGAGCCCCTGATGAAGGACGCTTCGCTCATCGTCACGGAAAAGGGCGGCCGCACGTCGCACGCCGCCATCGTGGCGCGCGAGTTCGGCATTCCGGCCATCGTGGGCTGCGAGGACGCCACCCGGATCCTCGAGCCGCTCATGGAGGTGACCGGCACGTGCGCTTCCGGCGACGACGGGCTGGTCTTCCGGGGCCTGCTGCCCTTCGAGGTCGAAGACGTCGTGGCCGACGACATCCAGGACCTGCGCACGAAGGTGAAGCTCAACGTCGGGTTCCCGGGCCAGGCCCTGTCCGACGCCATGCTTCCGTCCGACGGCGTGGGGCTGGCCCGCCTCGAGTTCATCCTGACGTCGCAGGTGGGCATCCACCCCCTCCTGCTCTACCACTTCGACGAGCTGCGGGACTTCCTGGCGTACGGGACGGTGTCGCCGGAGCTGGAGCCGTTCCGTGAGCGGCTGGAAGCCGAAGACCCCCACGAACTGGCCACGCTCCTCGGCGCCGTGGAGCGCCGGACGCCCGGCCACGCCGACCGCCGGCAGTTCTTCGTGGACCAGGTGTCCCACGGCGTGGCGCTGATCTGCGCCGCGTTCCATCCGCGCCCGGTGCTGGTCCGGCTCTCGGACCTCAAGTCCAACGAGTACCGGGATCTCCTGGGCGGCCGGCTGTTCGAGCCCCACGAGGAGAACCCGATGATCGCCTGGCGCGGCGCCTCGCGGTACGTGGACCGGCGGTTCCGGGCGGCCTTCGAGATGGAGCTGGACGCGCTCCGGATCGTCCGGCAGCGGCTCGGCCTCGACAACCTCCAGTTGATGGTGCCGTTCTGCCGGACGCCCGAGGAGGGCCGGCACGTGGTGGAGGTCCTGGACGGGCACGGACTGTCGCCCGAGGCCGGGGTACCGCTCTTCCTGATGGTGGAGCTCCCCTCGAACGTGCTCGAAGCCGACCGGTTCATCGACGAGATGGGGCTCAGCGGAGGCTCCATCGGCTCCAACGACCTGGTGCAGACGGTCTACGCGGTGTCCCGCGACGACCTCGAGCGCTACGAACCGGCCGTGGACGCCCGCTCCCCGGCGGTGAAGACCCTGATCCGACAGGCGGTCCAGCGCTTCCGCGAGCGCGGACTCGAGATCGGGATCTGCGGGCAGGCTCCCTCCGACTTCCCCGACGAAGTGCCGCCCTTCCTGGTGGAGTGCGGCATCTCCTCGATCTCGGTCACACCCGACACGGTCCTGCAAGTGCGCAGGAGTGTGAGCGGAGCGGAGTAGGCGGGGCCGTCGGCGGACCCGGTCGGCAGTCCCGCGGACGCGCGGGCGGCCGGGCCGTCGACGCGCCCCCACCGGCAGGGGGCTCCACCCCTGCCTCTCGGCCCTCGTTTCCCTTGGGTCGGACCCCCGGCGGGTATAGGTTGTCGGCTCCCCTACCCTGAGCACCGGTCCGTCCGGAAACGACATGGACAACGAGAACGACGGCTACGTGCCGTCCCAGGTCGAAGCCAAGTGGCAGCGCGCCTGGGAAGATCGCGGCACCAACACCTTCACCCGCGAGCAGTTGACCACGGCCGAGCGGCCGTACTACAACCTGCTCATGTTCCCCTACCCCTCGGCCGAGGGGCTCCATGTCGGGAACATCTACGCCTTCACGGGCGCGGATGTCCATGCGCGGTTCAAGCGCCTGAACGGATTCGACGTGTTCGAGCCCATCGGGTTCGATGCGTTCGGGATCCACTCGGAGAACTTCGCCCTGAAGATGGGCGTGCACCCGATGGATCTGATCCCGTCCAACGTCCGGAACTTCACCCGCCAGCTGAAGCGCACGGGCGGGATGTTCGACTGGGACCACGCCGTCGACACCACCGATCCCGCCTACTACGCGTGGACCCAGTGGGTCTTCCTGAAGCTGTTCAAGGCCGGTCTGGCCGAGCGGAAGGAAGCACCCGTCAACTGGTGCCCGTCGTGCATGACCGTGCTGGCCAACGAGCAGGTCATCGCCGGGGAGTGCGAGCGGTGCGGCACCGCTGTCGAGCAGCGGCGCATCGCCCAGTGGTTCTTCGCCATCACCCGCTACGCCCAGCGGCTGCTGGACAACCTGGAGCACCTGGACTGGTCGGACACCACGCGGAAGGCCCAGGCCAACTGGATCGGCCGGAGCGAGGGCGCCGAGCTGCGCTTTCCCGTCCTGGACGCCACGGGAGCCGACAGCGGCGCGACCCTGGACGTGTTCACGACCCGCCCGGACACCGTGTTCGGCGCCACCTACATGGTGGTGGCTCCCGAGCATCCCCTGGTGGACTCGATCACCTCCGGCGCGCAGCGCGCGGAGGTCGAGAAGTACCGGGCCGAGGCGACGCGCAAGGATCTGGTGGCGCGGCAGAAGGTCGACAAGACCAAGACCGGGGTGTTCACCGGCGGGTACTGCCACAACCCGGCCACCGGCCAGCGGATTCCGGTGTGGGTGGCCGACTACGTCCTGATGGACTACGGCACCGGGGCCATCATGGCGGTGCCGGGCCACGACGGTCGGGACTTCGAGTTCGCCACGGAGTTCGAGCTGCCCATCGTCCGGGTCGTGGCCGGCCCCGACGACGACGCGGACACGCCGCTGCCCGAGGCGTACGTGGGGCCCGGGACGCTGGTCAACTCGGGCCACTTCGACGGCACCGACGTCGCGGACTCCGTGCGGGCCGTGACCGAGTGGGCGGAGGAGCAGGGCTGGGGCACGATGCGGGTCAACTACCGCCTGCACGACTGGTGCATCTCGCGCCAGCGGTACTGGGGCCCGCCGATCCCCATCGTGCATTGCGACGCATGCGGGCCGGTGGCCGTGCCGGAGTCGGACCTGCCCGTGGTGCTGCCTCGCGTCGAGGACTTCAAGCCCGACGACAGCGGCGTGAGCCCGCTGGCCCGGGTGGAGGAATGGTACCGGACCACCTGCCCCGAGTGCGGCGCGGAGGCCCGCCGTGAAACCGACGTGTCCGACACGTTCCTGGACTCCGGCTGGTACTTCCTGCGCTACCCGTCCACCGACTTCGACGATCGGGCCTTCGACCAGGTCATGACCAAGCGGTGGCTGCCGGTGGACACGTACATCGGCGGCAACGAGCACGCGGTACTGCACCTGATGTACGCACGCTTCCTGACCATGGTGCTGCACGACCTGGGGCATCTGGACTTCGAGGAGCCGTTCACCCGGTTCCGGGCCCACGGCCTGATCACGAAGGACGGGTCGAAGATGTCCAAGAGCCGCGGCAACGTGGTCGTGCCCGACCCGATCATCGAGGAGTACGGAGCCGACACGTTCCGCACGTACCTGATGTTCCTGGGTCCGTACGAGGAGGGCGGCGACTATTCCGACAGCGGCATCCAGGGGCCGTTCGGCTTCCTGCATCGCCTGTACGATTCGGTCACGGGGGCGCAGGACGGCCCGCCCGACCCCGACGTGGAGCGGAAGGTCCACCAGACCATCAAGCAGTGCACCGAGCAGATTCCGAACCTGGGCTACAACACGTCGATCGCCGCGCTGATGGAGTGCCTCAACGCGGTCCGGGCCGGCGGACGGACCGCCGCCCGGGCCGAGGTGGAGCCGCTGGTGCCGCTGGTCGCGCCCTTCGCGCCCCACCTGGCCGAGGAGCTTTGGGAGGCTCTGGGCCACGAAGGGTCCATCTTCGACGGGGCGCACTGGCCCGACTTCGACGAAGCCAAGCTGGTCGAGGATTCCGTGCAGGTGGCCGTGCAGGTCAACGGGAAGCTGCGGGGCACGGTGGGCGTGCCCAAGGGGGCCGAGGACGACGTGGTGGTGGGGGCCGCCCGCGCCGAAGAGAACGTCGCGCGGTACCTGGCCGGAGCAACCGAACGGAAGGTCATCGTGGTCAAGGATCGCCTGGTCAACTTCGTGGTCGCCTCCTGATGAACGACATCCAGAAGCTTTCGGTGGACGCCGTACGGGTCCTGTCCATGGACGCCGTCGAGAAGGCCGACTCGGGGCACCCGGGAACGCCCATGGCCCTGGCGCCGGTGGGGTACGCCCTGTTCCGGAACCACCTCCGCCACAACCCGGCCAACCCGGGCTGGCACGACCGCGACCGGTTCGTGCTGTCGGTGGGCCACGCCTCGATGCTGCTCTACTCCCTCCTGCACCTGTCGGGCTACGACGTGTCCGAAGAGGACATCCGGAACTTCCGTCAGTGGGGATCGCCCACGGCCGGTCACCCGGAGTACGGACACGTTCCGGGCGCCGAGACCACCACCGGGCCCCTGGGTCAGGGTGTGGCCAATTCGGTGGGGATGGCACTGGCCGAACGCTGGCTGGCCGCCCGCTTCAACCGCCCCGGCCACACCGTGGTGGATCACGGGACGTACGCGCTCTGCTCCGACGGCGACATGATGGAAGGCGTGTCCCACGAAGCCGCGGAACTGGCCGGGCACCAGAAGCTCGGAAAGCTCGTCTGGATCTGGGACGACAACCGGATCACCATCGAAGGCGACACCGACCTGGCCCTGTCCACCGACCAGGCGCTCCGCTTCCAGGGGTACGGCTGGCACGTGCTCCGGGTGGACGACGGCAACGATCTGGAGGCCATCGGCGCAGCGCTGGAGGCCGCCCGGGCCGAGACGGACCGCCCGACGCTGATCATCCTGCGCACGACCATCGCGTTCGGCAGCCCGAACAAGGCCGGCAGCGAAGCCAGCCACGGCGCGCCCCTCGGCCAGGACGAGATCGACGCCACGAAGGAGAACCTGGGCTACCCGTCGAAGGAGCCCTTCTGGGTGGCCGACGACGCCCGGGCCCACTGGCGCGAATGCCTCGACCGCGGTGCCCGGCTGGAGAGTGCGTGGACCGACCGCTTCGCGGCCTATCGCGAAGCCCATCCCGACCTGGCTGCGGCCTTCGAGGCCTCCATGCGGGGCGAGCTCCCCGACGGATGGGACCGGGAGGTCCCGGACCTGTCGGCGGTGACCTCGGCCGACGCCACCCGGAACTGGTCGGGCAAGGTCATCCAGGGCATCGCCGCCGGCCTGCCACACTTCGTCGGTGGCTCCGCCGACCTGGGTGGGTCGAACAAGACCGACATCAAGGGTGCGGACAGCCTGCTGCCCGGTACGCCCGGCGGCCGCCTGGTCCACTTCGGCGTGCGGGAGCACGCCATGGGCTCCCTGATGAACGGGATGTGCCTCCACGGCGGTGTGCGGCCGTTCGGTGGGACGTTCCTGATCTTCTCGGACTACATGCGGCCCGCCATCCGGCTGGCCGCCCTGATGGGTCAGCCCGTGGTGTACGTCTACACCCACGACTCCATCGGCCTGGGCGAGGACGGGCCGACGCACCAGCCCATCGAGCAATTGGCGGCCCTGCGAGCCATCCCGGGCCTGTGCGACCTGCGCCCCGGCGACGCCGCCGAGACCGAGATCGCCTGGCGGGTGGCCATCGAGCGTACCGACGGGCCGTCGTTCCTCTCGCTGACCCGGCAGAAGGTGGCGGTCCTGGATCGCTCGGGCCCCCTGGCCTCGGCCGAAGGACTCCGCCGGGGCGGGTACGTGCTGGCCGAGGCGTCGGGCGGCGGCCCGGACGTGATCCTCCTGGCCAGCGGCAGCGAGGTCGGGCTGGCGCTGGACGCGCGCGAGGTCCTCGAGGCCGAGGGCGTGGCCACCCGCGTGGTCAGCCTTCCGAGCTGGACGCTCTTCCAGGAGCAGGACGCGGCCTACCGCGACGAGGTGCTTCCGCCGGCCGTCACGGCCCGGGTCTCCGTGGAAGCGGCCTCGACGTTCGGATGGTCGCGCTGGGTGGGCTCGGCCGGGGCGTCCGTGGGCATCGACCGGTTCGGAGCCTCGGCGCCGGCGGAGGTGCTGTTCGAGAAGTTCGGCTTCACGGTCGAGCACGTAGTGGCAGCGGCCCGGAGCGTGCGGAGGGGCTGACCGGCTCCACGGATCCTCCACGGTTCTCGCACCGGAGCACCACCACCGCCGGCCCCGGAACCGCGAAGCTCCGGAGGGTGTCCACGACTCGGGCCGGGGGGATGGGATGGAGCGCGCAACGCACGTGGCTGCCGCCGTCCTCGCGCTGACCGTGTGGACGGGCGCGGCCGGCGCGCAGACGACCGGACCGGACCGGACCCGACAGGCCATCGAGGCCGCCCGGACCGGCAACGTGATCCTGCTGTGCCGGCACGCCGCCACCACGAGCTTCCGAGAGACGGAGCCCCTGGACTACGACGACCCGTCCACCCAACGCCGTCTTTCCCGCGCCGGCAGGGAACAGAGCACGACCCTAGGCCGCGCTCTCGCGGCGGCGGGCGTCCGCGTCGTGGACGTGGTGGCCAGCCCGGTGGACCGCGCCGTCCGGACCGCCGAGCTGGTGGCCGGCCCGCCGCGGATCGACAGCATCTGGCACACCAACGACGGCGACTACCGGGGCATCGCCCGCACGCACCGTCTGGAGGCGCTCCGTCGACCGGTCCCTGACGGCGTCCGCCTGATCGTGTCGCACATCGGAACCATGGGATCCGTGGTGCCCCAGGTCCGGGGCCGCGTCGGTGAGGGCGACTGCGCGGTGGTCCGGCCAGGGCCCGACAGCCATCGCCTGATCGGCATCGTGCCCGACACCGCGTGGACCGCCGCCGGGCGCCCCCGCCAGAACGACCGGCTCAGTGCCCCGAACCGACCCGGGCCAGCCAGAGGAGCGACTCGGCGTCCAGATCACCCACCAGTGCCTGGTCGAGGGACTCCGACGCCCACGTGACCACGGGCATGCGGGCGCCCATCTGCGCATCGCCGTCGTCCAGGCGCGGAGCGCGAGCCTTCAGGCCGTCCATGGGAACCACGTAGTGCGACACCGAGGCCGTGCCGTCGGAATAGACGATCACCACACCCCGATGGCCGTCGAGCAGGCAGATCTCCGCCCGCTCCAGTTCGAGTCCGGGAAGCACCATCGGTTCGAGCATCACCCCCAGTTCGCGGGTGATGAACCGTCGTACCTCCGCCGGGTCGGAGGACTCCAGAAACTCCTGGCCGACCGCCCGCCGCATGTAGTCGTGGACGAAGGCGTCGGGTGCCGCCGCCCCGGCGCGCGGGCCCGGCACGACCCCCGTGGCCAGGGCTCCGAGCGAGAGCGCCGCCACGGCGGCTCCCCCGATGAGCGCACCCCGCCACGCCCGCCCCCCCCGGCCGGCAGCCGACCCGTCCGACGCGCCACCGGCCGTGGGAGCCCCCCCGGCCGACCGCTCGTCGTCCAGCGCGGCCATGACGCGTGTCCGTACGTCGTCGGGGACCCGGGTCCCGCGCAGGCGGTGGTAGGCGTCCAGGAGCGCCCGGTCCTGGGCGAAGAAGGCCCGGCACTCGGCGCACGACGCCACGTGGGCCCGGGCCGCGACGACCTCCTCGGCCGCCAACCGCGGTTGCTCCGGAGGCCACAGCCCATCCCGCGCCTCGCTGCAGTTCACCCCACGCCTCCGAGCACGTCCGGACGGCCCCGCCGCTCCCACAGGTCCTTCATGAAGGCGCGTTGCTCGGAAAGCAGCCCACGCAGCACGTCCCGTTCGACGCCGAGGACCGCGGCCGCGTCGGCGTAGCTCCATCTCTCGACCGCCACCAACCACAGGGCCACCCGCGCCGGAGGGGATCCGGGGCCGGCGTCCCCGGTGCGCAGCGCCGCCCGCGCCAGCTCCGCCCGGAGCAGCCGCGCCAGGTCCGGCCGGGCCGCCTGGTGCGCCCAGCGACGGGCCGCGGCGACCACACTCCCGACCAGCAGGGACTCTGCGGAAGCCGGGTCGTCGTGCGACAGGAACAGCGCGCCGGCGTAGAGGCCGTCGAGTTCCTCGTCGACACGTTCTTCGAAGGTCCAGGGCATCATGGGTCGGGAAAGGAGGTCCGCACTCGGTCGTTCAACGAGTCAATACGGCGGACCTCCGAAAGGTTCTCGCACCCGTGCCCGGTGGCGCCCATCGCCGCGTCCGTCAGGCGGCGGCGCGCCCGCGGAGGGCCGGCGGGAGGGGCGGCACCCGCGTCACCGCGTCGGCCCGGCGGCGGCGGCGAACCACCGGCCGGTCGTATCGGGTCTCCACGCGGCATCCGGCGTGTCGCGCCCAGGCGCGCCAGGAGGCCCCGTGCCCGCGCTCGCCGTCGAACAGGTAATCCGCGGCGTGGGCCATTTCGTGAAGCAGCGTGTCCAGCCGCTCCGCACCGTTGCCCTCCAGCATCAGGTCTACGTTCAGCGCCAGCTCGGCCACGTAGCGTCCGCGTCGCCGGTCGTAGCCGGGCAGCATGTGTCCCAGCGAAGACGTCATGCGCCGGCTCAGACGGACCGGGATGTCCCTCGGCAGGAGGCCGTCGAACCGGGTCTGGTTCAGGTACCCGTACAGCGTGCGCAGGTAGGTCCGCTGTTGGGGCGTGGCCGCGCAGTGGGTCACCTCCTCCGGTCCGTCGATGGCCAGCGCGGCCCGGCGCCGCTTCTGGGCGTGCGAGGCCCGCACCGCCTCCATCACCGGCTGGAGGCCGGGCCAGTCCCGAACCGTCGAGGCGGCAGTGCGCACCGCCTCGGTCCTGCGGGCACGGCCCCGCGCGATGGCTGCGAACGCGTCCAGAAGTGACGACGGTGCACGACGATACGCCACATGCACGTTCAGGACCGTGGCGTCCTGGGTCAACGACCAGATCGTGCTGCGGTTGGCACGGAACACCACCCGTCGAAGGCGACGGGCACCCCGCGACTTCAACTCGCGGAGGAACTCTTCTGGGGAGCGGGCACGCATGGTGGACTCAGGGCCGAAAAGGCGGTCGACGCGTCTCCCGGGCCCGCGGCCCGGAATCCACCTGCAATGATGATGGCTTTTTCGACCCCTCGCACCCCCCCTCGGCCCGCCTGCCCGGAAGCCCACGCCAGGCGTCGGGTGGCACCACAACATGTGGCACTGGACAGGAGGCGACCCCCGATATGTCGTAGGCCCGCCCGGACCTTGACTATTGCATCCGCCGTCGAATTCACTCTAATTGGGACCGTTGGACGTATCCCCGACGGCCGTTCCAGCTCTCCGGAGGCAATCCCCGTGGCCACCAAGAAAACCAGCGCGAAGAAGCCCGCAGCCAAGAAGCCGGCGAAGAAAGCCGCGAAGAAGGCTGCCCCCAAGAAGCCCGCGGCGAAGAAGAAAGCCGCCCCGAAGAAGGCTGCAGCGAAGAAGGCGGCTCCGAAGAAGAAGGCCGCTGCCAAGAAGGCCGCACCGAAGAAGGCGGCTCCGAAGAAGGCCGCCGCCAAGAAGGCTCCGGCAAAGAAGGCTGGAGCGGCCAAGAAGAAGCCTGCCGCGAAGAAGGCCGCGGCGAAGAAGCCCGCAGCCAAGAAGAAGGCACCTGCCGAGAAGAAGTCCTCCGGCGCCAAGATGCGGCCGTCCAAGAAGGGCGCGAAGCCCAAGAAGGCCAAGAAGGCCACCCCGGTGAAGAAGGCGGCGAAGAAGGCCGCTCCGAAGAAGGCCGCGGCGAAGAAGCCCGCAGCCAAGAAGGCGGCTCCGAAGAAAGCGGCTCCGAAGAAAGCGGCCGCCAAGAAGAAGGCGGCTCCGGTGAAGAAGGCCGCCCCGAAGAAGGCGGCCGCGAAGAAGAAGGCGGCACCCAAGAAGGCCGCGGCGAAGAAGCCCGCAGCCAAGAAGGCGGCTCCGAAGAAAGCCGCTCCGAAGAAGGCCGCCGCCAAGAAGAAGGCGGCTCCGAAGAAGCCCGCAGCCAAGAAGGCGGCTCCGAAGAAGGCCGCCGCGAAGAAGAAGGCGGCACCCAAGAAGGCCGGCAAGAAGAAGTAGCGGCCGAGCGGTTCCGTCGGGTCGAATGGCGCCGGCACTCCCTCCGGGGGGTGCCGGCGTCGTGCGTTGGACCCGGACGGGAAACCCCCCACGCTCCTTACGGGTAGGGGGGGCGTGATCTCCCAGGAGGACCCACCCGCTCCATGGTTCGTCAACTCACCGCCATCATGTTCACGGACATGGTGGGGTACACGGCCCTGATGCAGGAAGACGAGCGCCAGGCCAAGCTGAATCGCGACCGGCACCGAGAGGTCCTCGAGGCCACGATTCCGGCTCACGGCGGGCGCATCCTGCAGTACTACGGCGACGGCACGCTGTCGGTATTCGACAGTGCCGTCGGGGCCGTGCTGTGTGGCGTGGAGATCCAGGGTCGGTTCCAGTCCCTGGAGCCGGCGGTTCCGGTGCGCATCGGCGTGCACACGGGCGACGTGGTCCACGACGCCGACGGCGTGTTCGGCGACGGCGTGAACGTGGCCGCCCGCATCCAGGGCCTGTCCGTGCCGGGTGGACTCCTGATTTCCGGCAAGGTCCACGACGAGGTCAAGAACCAGGACGACATCGGCACCGTGTCGCTGGGCACGTTCAACCTCAAGCACGTGAAGCGCCCGATGGAAGTCTACGCCGTGACCGGACACGGACTCCGGGTGCCCGCCGCACGGCAGCTCGACGAGGCCAGGGTCCGCAACACGAGGAGCATCGCCGTGCTCCCGTTCGTGAACATGAGTTCCGATCCGGAGAACGAGTTCTTCAGTGACGGCATCACCGAGGAGGTCATCAACGCGCTGACCCGTGTGAACGGCCTCCAGGTCACCGCACGCACGTCGTCCTTCGCGTTCAAGAACCGCAACGGCGACGTCCGTGATATCGCCGAGCAACTCGGGGTCACGCACGTGCTGGAGGGCAGCGTACGGCGGGCGGGAAGCCGGGTGCGCGTCACGGCCCAGCTCATCGAGGCGCGGGAGGGCTACCACCTCTTCTCGGACGTCTACGACCGGAGGCTCGAGGACATCTTCGCCGTTCAGGACGAGATCTCCGACGCCATCGTGCGTCAGCTCGCCACCCACCTCGATCCCGACGGGGGAACCTCCGAGCGCCGGCACTCGCGTGGACATTCGCACGACACGGAAGCCTATGCGGAGTACCTCCGGGGTCGCTTCCACTGGAGCAAGTGGACCCCCGAAGGCGCCCGCCTGGCCCTCTCCCACTACCGGCGGTCCATCGAGATGGACCCGCAGTGCGCCCTCCCCTATTCGGGCCTGGCCACCGCCCACGTCTTTCTCGGGAGCATCGGTCACGCGCCGCCCCACGTGGCGTTCCCGGCGGCCGAGGCGGCCGCCCGGCGTGCGCTGGAGCTCGAACCCGACGCGGGCGAGTCGCACCTGGCCCTGGCCGCCGTCCAGCTCTTCCACGACTGGGATTGGGACGCCGCGTACCGGTCGTTCCAGAAGGCCATCAGCCTGACGCCGGGGTCCAGCGACGTCCACCAGATCTACGCGGTCTACCTCCAGACGGCGGGCGAATACGAAGAGGCCGTGGACGTGGCACGGACCGCCGTCGAGCTGGACCCCCTCTCCCTCCCGGCCAACCACACGCTGGCCAACGCGCTCCTGTCCGCCGACCGGCTGGAGGAAGCCGAGGAGCAGGCGCAGCTCTGTCTGGTCATGGACCCGGCGTTCCGCTCCGCCACGGAGGCCCTCGGCTTCGTACGCATCGCCCAGGGGCGCCTCCAGGAAGCGCTCGCGTATTTCGAGCAGCTTCCGCTCAAGGCCGGCAAGGAGGGGGCGGCGGCGGCCCCCCGGGGGTACACCTACGCCCTCATGGGGCGCACCGACGACGCGCACCGGATGCTGGCGCTGCTGGAGGAACGCGCGCGGTCCGAGGAGGCGGTGAGCCTCCACGCCGACTTCGCGTTCGTCTACATGGGCCTCGGCGACTACGATGCGGCACTACGCCAGCTCCAGGCGGCCGTGGACCTCCGGGTGGGCTTCGCCGTGTTCATGAAGCACAGCCCCATCTGGAAGGACGCCCCGATCCGGAAGGACCCCCGGTTCGCCACGCTCCTCCGCCAGATCGGGGCCCCCGAACCGGTTCTCGCGTGAGGACCGCCTGGACGGTGGCGGTCCTGGCTGCCGCCGCTCCGGGAGTCCTGGGCGCGCAGGTCCAGCGCGACGGCCCACTCGTCCCGGGAGACACCGTCCAGGCCACTCCCCGGGACCGCTACGACGCCGGCACGCTCCACCGGGCTCTGTTCGGACGGGGGCACCGGAGCCTGTGGGCCACGCCGGTCCCTGCCCGGGTGCTGGACCTCGACCGCTTCGCGGGCGGACTGACGCTGGAGGGGCTCGGTGGGGGCAACCAGACCCGCTCGCTCCGTTTCGTTGGGGCGGACGGCCGCGCCTACAACTTCCGGTCCATCGACAAGGACGCCAGCCGGACCCTGGAGCCCGAACTCCGGCGTTCGGCGGCCGCCTGGATCCTGCAGGACCAGATCTCGTCGCTCTTTCCGCTGAGCGCCATGGTCGTGGAGCCACTCCTCGAGGCGGTGGACGTGCTCCACCCCGAGCCGGAGCTCCGCGTCATGCCCGACGACCCACGCCTGGGCACCTACCGTGACGAGTTCCGGGGCATGCTGGGCTGGATCGAGGAACGGCCCGACGAGGGCCCGGACGGAACGGCGGGCTTCGCGGGGTCGTCCCGCGTGGTGGGCTCGGAACGGCTCTGGGAATTGCTGGAAGAGTCGCCGGAGCATCGGATCGCGGGCCGGTCGCTCCTCAAGGCACGCTTCGTCGACGTGCTGGTCGGCGACTGGGACCGCCACCCCGGACAATGGCGCTGGGCTCGCTTCGAGCGGGACGGACGCTTCGTGTACGAGCCGATCCCCCGGGACCGGGACTGGTCGTTCGCCCGTATCGACGGCGCCTTCACGCTGCTCAGCTGGATGCCGTGGCCGCAGTACACGGGCTTCGGACCGGATCTGGGGTCGGCCTTCCGCCGCACGTGGAACGGGCAGGCCGTGGACCGCCACCTGCTCGACGAGCTGCCGTGGTCCACGTGGGAGGAGGTGGTCACCGAACTCGTGGCGCGCCTCGACGACGACGTGATCCGCGCCGCGGTGGCGCGCCTTCCGGACAGCTACCGGGCGCAGGTCGGCGACGAACTCGAGACCCACCTGATGCGGCGCCGCGACCAGCTCCCCGCCTTCGCCCGGGAGTACTACGAGCTGCTGGCCGGGTGGGTGGATGTCCACACGACCGACGTGGCCGAACGGGTCCGGATCACCGGCCTGCCCGGAGACACCGTCCGGGTCGAGGTCGCGGCGTGGACCGGAGACGGCGCCTTGGCCGAGGCCCACTTCCGGCGCGACTTCACGGCCCCGGAGACCCGCGAAGTCCGCCTGGACCTCCATGGCGGCGACGACCGCGTGGAGGTGGCCGGACACCTCACCGGGCGGATCGTGGTCCGGGTGGTCGGCGGCGGGGGGCAGGACGTCTTCTTCGACGGCACCTCCGGGAACGCGGTGCGGTTCTACGACGAGGACGGGGGCACGTCGGCCGCGGGGTCGGCCTCGGCCATCGACGCGCGGCCGTGGCAGGAGCCGTACGACCCCCGGGAACGCACGGACTGGGTGCCCGCACGCGACTGGGGGGCACGGACCCTCCCCGTGCCCGTCCTGAGCCGGACCCCGGACGAGGGAATGGCCGTCGGCCTCGGCCTGCGACACGAGTGGTACGGGTTCCGGCGCTGGCCCTACAGTTCCGCGCTGGAGGCCGGTGCCAGCGTGGCCAGCGAGACCGGTCGGATCCAGGGGCACGTCCGCGTCGACGTCCCCTTGGCCGCCCATCTTCGCGCCCGGGCCTTCGCGGAGCTCCGCGGCGCCGAGGTGCGGCAGTTCTACGGCTTCGGGAACGACACGCGGGGCGAGGGCGACGACGACCTGTTCGACGCCGAGCGGAGGGAGGTGCGCCTCGGTGCCCGCGTGGTGCGTGGCCTGTCACCGGCCACCCGGCTCAGCGCCGGCGTGACCTACCGGACCCTCTGGGCCCTCGACAACGAAGGCACCCTGGTGGAGCGGGTACGTCCGTACGGCTACCCGGACTTCCACCAGGTGGGGCTCTCGTCGTCCTTGTCCTGGGAGGGCGCCGACCCGGACACGCCTCTGGACACGCCCACGCGACTGCGGGTGGAGGCGTCGTGGTTCCCGTCGCTCCTGGACGTGGAGGCGAGCTTCTCCGCGCTGGACGCGGAGGCCTCCGTCTCGGTGCCGCTGGCGGAAGACGCGCTGATCCCGCCCGTCCTGGCCGTGCTGGTGGGCGGCCGGAAGGTGTGGGGGCGCTACCCCTTCCACGAGGCGGCACTCCTGGGGGGACGCGGCACGCTACGCGGCTTCCGGAACCAGCGGTTCGCAGGAGACGGAAGCCTGTTCCTGAACGCCGAGCTACGGGCGGGAATCGGGCGGATCTTCTTTCTGCTGCCCGGCGACGTGGGGGTCCTGGGTCTGGTCGACTCGGGCCGGATCTTCCACCCGGACGGCCCCGGCGACTCCGACCGCTGGCACACGGCCGTGGGGGGCGGGCTGTGGGTGTCCTTCCTCGAGGCCTACTCGGCCACCCTGTCGCTGGCCCACGGCGACGAGTGGGGCGCCTACCTCACCGTAGGGTTTCCCTTCTAGGAAGCGGGCTCTACCCTGGGGCCATGAAGCCCCCCGCCCCACCCCCGGACGCGCCCCTCACCGACCGTGAGCTGAGTTGGCTCTCGTTCAGCCGCCGGGTGCTCCAGGAGGCCGAAGACCCGTCCGTGCCACTCATGGAGCGGCTGTTCTTCTGCGGCATCTTCTCGTCGAACCTGGACGAGTTCTTCCGGGTGCGCGTGGCGTCCCTCCGGAGCCTCCTGCGGCTTCCCGAGGCCGAGCGGGGCCGGTTGGGCATGAATCCCCATCGCCTCCTGCACGACATCCACCGCATCGTGCTGGCGCAGCAGGAACGGTACGGCGGGATCCTGGCGGGCCTGACCGCCGAACTGGCATCGGAGGGGATCCACAAGGTCGACGAGACCCAGGTGCCCGAGGAGCACCACGACTGGCTCCGGACCTGGTTCGAGGAGGAGGTGCGGCCCCACGTCGAGGTGTCGTGGCTCGACCCCGGAGACGGCACCCGCCCCTTCCTGGAGAACCGGCGCGCGTACCTGGTGGCGGAGATCTGGCCTCGCGACGAGGACGGCGTCACGTCGTGGCGCCCGGCCTACGCACTGGTCCGCCTCCCGTCGCCGCCGGTGTCCCGCTTCGTCGTGCTGCCGGGCGAGCCCCACCGCTTCCTCTACCTGGACGACGTCATCCGCTTCAATCTCGGCGCGCTGTTTCCCGACCGGAGCGTCGGCCGGGCCTATGCCGTGAAGCTCACGCGGGACGCGGACCTCCACCTCGACGACGAGTTCGAGGGTCCCCTGGTCGACGCCATACGGGCGTCGCTGTCGCGGCGGGCGTCCGGGGTTCCCAGCCGGTTCCTCTACGACATGCGGGCACCCTACGTCCTGATCCACACGCTCCAGCACGAGCTCGGACTGACCGACGAGGATCTGGTGGTCGGGGGGCGGTACCACAACCTGAACGACCTCATGGATTTTCCCCGGTTCGGCCGGAGCGACCTGGCCTACCCGGAGTGGCCGCCGGTGCCGCACCCCCGCCTGGAGGGAGCGGCGTCCGTCCTCGACGTGGTCCGGGAGCAGGACCAGGTGCTCCACACGCCCTACCAGTCGTTCGGCCACGTGGTGGCCTTCCTGGAGGAAGCCGCCCGCGACCCGGCGGTGGAGGAGGTCTGGCTGACCGTCTATCGGGTGGCCCGCGACTCGGCCGTGCTCACCGCCCTGGTCGAAGCCGCGCGCGCCGGAAAGCGGGTGACCGTCT
Organism: Longimicrobiales bacterium; assembly: GCA_040216925.1. Classification (GTDB taxonomy): domain Bacteria; phylum Gemmatimonadota; class Gemmatimonadetes; order Longimicrobiales; family Gaopeijiaceae; genus JAJCZZ01. The sequence continues at coordinate 46,692 of JAVJOF010000017.1, read as the reverse complement.
TCCTCGAGGTCCAGGCGCGCTTCGACGAGGAGTCGAACCTGGGGTGGGGCGAGCGGCTCGAGGCGGCCGGCGTGCGCACGCGCTACTCCATGCCGGGCCTCAAGGTGCACGCGAAGATCGCTCTGGTGGCGCGGCGGGAGGATGCCGGTCGCCGGCTCTATGCGTTCGTCGGCACCGGCAACTTCAACGAGAAGACCGCCCGGACGTACACCGACCACGGCGTCTTCACGTGCGATCCCCGCATCGCCGACGACGTGGAGCAGGTCTTCCGCTTCCTGGCGGGCGAGGTGGACGAGCCGCGGACCGCCCACCTGCTGGTAGCGCCCTTCGACCTCCGGGAGGGCTTCTACCGCCTGCTGGACGCCGAGACCGAAGCGGCGCGGGCCGGGCGGCCCTGCGGCATCACCCTGAAGATGAACGCCCTGGAAGACCCGAAGATCGTGCGCCGGCTGTACGCTGCGGCCCAGGCCGGTGTGCCGGTGCAGCTCATCGTCCGCGGCATCTGCACGCTGGCACCGGGGGTGCCGGGCTGGAGCGAGACCGTGGCCGCCCGCAGCATCCTCGACCGGTACCTCGAACACGCGCGCATCTATCGGTTCCACGCCGGAGGCCAGGACCGGATCTATCTGGCCTCCGCCGACTGGATGACGCGGAATCTGAGCCGTCGGGTGGAGGTGGCCATGCCCGTCTACGACCCCGACGTGCGCGCCCAGTTGGAGCGGGCCCTCGACGTGCAGCTCCGGGACGCGACCAGAGCGCGCATCCTGGACGCCGAAGGATCCAACCGGTATGCCCCCCGCGACGAAGCGGGGCTGCGGGCTCAGGTGGCCTTCCGGTCGTACCTGGTGGAGCTGGCCGGCGGATAGAGCGCCTGCCCCAGGCGGTCAGCCCTCCCGTTCCGCCCGGAGGTAGGCCATGACCGCATCGTACTCGCGCTCGACCTTCGGAAACATCGCCCTGGCCTCCTCGGCGCGCCCCTCGCGTCCGAACTGCTCGAGCTGCTGCATGTGGCCGGCCAGCACCCCCGCGCGGATGTTGCCGGACGACGACTTGAGGCTGTGCGCCCGCGTCCGGATGGCGTCGCCGTCGCCGCGGTCCACGGCGGCCCGGAGACCGTCGAACAGCTCCGGAGCCTCCCCGATGTAGATGTCGAGCGTGGTGTCCACGATCTCCTCGACGCCCACCTCCCGCATGACCGCCCGGAAGGCCTCGATGTCCACCGGTGGGGTCGGTTCGTCGTCGTGCATGTCGTTCTCCTGATCGTTGGTGGACGAGCGCCCCGTCTCCCGCATGCCGGACGTCCATCGCTCCACCAGCTCGAAGAGGTCGTCCGGCTTGAAGGGCTTGGCCAGGAAGTCGTTCATTCCGGCCTGGCGGCAACGCTCCCGTTCCTGGGCGAACGCATGGGCCGTCAGTGCCGCGATGGGCACATCGGCCAGACCAGGCCGCGACCGGATGACGCGCGTGGCGTCGAGTCCGTCCATGACCGGCATCTGGATGTCCATCAGGATGAGGTCGAAGGACCCGCTGTCCACGGCCTCGACGGCCTGGAGCCCGTCGGTCACGGGGGTCACCTGATATCCACGCCGCGTCAGGAGGGCCATGGCCACCTGCTGATTGACTGCGTTGTCCTCGGCCAGCAGGATCCGGATGCTGGCGCGGTCCCGCCCCAGCGTCTGGCGGGTCACGAGGCGCCGCTCCGGCCCGTCGTGCCGCCCCGACCCCACGAGCTGCCGCAGGGCCGCCAGGAGTTCGTCCCGGGCCACCGGCTTGGACAGGTAGCCCGCGATGCCCACGCCCTGCACCTCGGTGCGCGGGATCACGTCGTCGGCCGAGGTCAGCAGGAGGATCGGCGGTGCGGCCGGGCCCGGCTCGTCGCGCACGGCGGCGGCGAAAGCGAATCCGCCCCGACCCGGCATACGGTGGTCGACGACCACGGCGTCGAACGGGTCGTCCGCCCCGGCCAGCGCGGACAGGCCTTCCTCGACCGTGGCCGCCTCGACCACGGCTCCGGCTCCCCACTGCCGCAGGAACTCGCACACGATGAGCCGCGCCGTGGGGTCGTCGTCGACCACCAGGAAGCGGCGGCCGGTCAACGTCACGTCGGGCGCCCGACGCCCCACCGAACGATCGACCCGCCCCACGCCCAGTTCCAACGTGAACGAGAAGGTGCTGCCCCGCCCCGGCTCCGACACCACCGAGATCTCGCCGCCCATCAACTCGACCAGGCGCTTGCAGATGGTCAGGCCGAGGCCCGTGCCCCCGTGGGTCCGGGTGGTCGATCGATCGGCCTGCTCGAACTCCTCGAAGATCACGGCCTGCTTCTCGACCGGAATCCCGATGCCGTCGTCCTCCACCGAGAACACCAGCGCCACCCCGTCTCCATGGGTGGCCGGGCGCCGGACGGACACCACCACGTCTCCGTCCTGCGTGAACTTCACGGCGTTCGACACGAGGTTGGCCAGGACCTGTCGGATGCGGACCGGGTCGCCGTGCACCGAGAGCGGCACGTCCGGGCCGATGTCGGTGCGCAAGTCGACGTTGTGCGCCTGGGCCGGGCCGGCGAACATCCGCACCGCATCCTCCACCAGCTCGGCCACCGTGAAGTCGATGGCCTCCAGGTCCAACTGGCCGGCCTCGATCTTGGACACGTCCAGCACGTCGTTCAGGATCCTCAGCAGGCCCTTGCCCGACGACCGCACGACCTCCGCCGACTCCCTCTGCTCGTCCGAGAGGTCCGTGTCGAGGAGGAGTTCGATCATGCCCAGGATGCCGTTCAGGGGCGTTCGGATCTCGTGACTCATGCTGGCCAGGAACGCGCTCTTGGCCCGCCCCACCTCCTCCGCTTCCAGGCGGGCACGGTCCTGGGCCTCCCGGGCGGCCACCTGGGTGGTCACGTCCTCTCCGACCAGGATCACCAACCCCTCGGCCCGGCCTTCCGCCACGGTGCCCGACACCCGGATCCAGACGGGGCGCCCGTCCCGGCGGCTTAGCTGGAACTCCGCCACCTCGCGGGTACCTCCCGCCACCGACCGGAAGAAGTCCGCCAGGAGGCCCCGGTTGTCGCCGAGGGCCACCATGTCCGCCAGGAGTTCGCCCACGGCCTCCTCCCACGGGTACCCGAGGACCTCCTCGAAGGCCGGGTTCGCACGGACCACGCGGCCCTCCCGGTCGGTCACCACGATGGGGCTGGGGGCCGAGGTGATCAGCGCGTTCAGGAAGTCCCGCCGCTCCGCCATCTCCTCCTCGCTGATCCGGAGCCGGGCCGCGCCCAGGACCTGCTCGGTCAGCATCGAATGCGTTCGGGCGTGGACCGAGAACATGAAGGGTCCGTACAGCGCGATCAGGACAAGGAGCGTGACGTGGTCCTGCGTCAGGCCGCTCAGCGCCACCGCCACGGCGGTGGGCGCGAGGATCACCACCATGAAGCCCACGAACGCCGGCCCGTCCGCCACCAGCGTCGAGGTGGCCGCCGCAACCAGGCCGGCCATGATCACGAGCAGCAGGGTCAGCTCGGCCACCGGCGCTCCGGTCAGGAGCAGGGCCCAGCCGCCCCAGAGCGAGGCCGACATCCAGACGTCCCGGCGGACCAGCCCGCGGAACGCCTGTCCGTCCAGGGTTCGGGAGGCCCGCCGGCGGTACGCGAAGCGGGCGGCCGCGGTCCCCACGAAGAGCGCCAGCCAGCCCCCGGCGGCCCACCCCGGCAGCTCGTTCCAGAAGATGAACACGGTGGCGAAGGCCAGGGCCACCTGCCCCACGTCCGCCGTGGGTCGCCCTGCCGCGAGGTGGCGGGTGAGCGCTTCCTGGAGTTCGAGCACGACCCTCTGCCCGTGCCGGGGCACGGTCGGGTGGGGCGCGTCTGTGCGCTCGGCCATGGGGGGCGCTCTGGGTATCAGGAGGGCGGGCAGCCTGCGGAGCGGGGGAACTCCGCGTCACCCTCCAAGTTACGGCACGTCAGAACGCAGTCACCACCCCTGCCGTGAATCGCCACCGGTCCAGACGCAGATCGCGGGACACCTCACCGAGGAGCCGGATGTTGCGTGCCTTGAGGTAGCTCGCGGTCACCCCCAGGGTCTCGTACCGGTCCAACGGGCCGGATTCGCCCTGCCGCACCGTGAACACGGGGCGGTCGGAGGTGACCCGGTTGTACAGCCCCGTGAAGAACCAGCGCCCCAGCGGTCCGGACGGAGCCCAGATGGCCTCCGCGAGCCAGCTGTCGACGGTGGTTTCCGGCGAACCGCCGTCGCAACGCGGATCCGCCGCCCTGCAACCGTCCAGGAAGAACGGGTTGTCGTCCACGCGCCGGAGAAAGCCTCCGTTGACCTCGAGGGTCGACCCGAACACCGCGGTCATGTCCGGACCCCACGTGAGGAAATCGCTCTCGACTCCGTCCACGGACTCGGTGCCGCCGTACACGAACCCGCCTACGCGGAGCGAGGCCCCGACATCCTGGGAAATCCGCCCGAACACGTTCTTCCATCCGTCGGTGTCGTAGAGCTTCTCGTCCGAGGCGTGGGACAGGCCCCGGCCGTTGACCAGCCCGGCCACGAGGTCGGCCCCGCCCCACAAGCCCTTCGAGGCCATGAAGCCGCGCTCGTAGGCCAGGTCGGCCCGGACGTCGCCCACCCGGACCCGGTACGGGTTGTAGTCCTCGTACTCGAGGCGCAGCTCCCGCTTGAAGAGGGGGTCGGACACCTGGAACTGACCGGCGATCACGTCCACCCCGGTGCCCAGCACGTCGTTGAACTGGAGATACGCGTCTTCCAGACCCACCACTTCGCCGCGCTCGGACATGTAGAAGTACAGGTAGTAGGCCACGTCGTCGGACACCTGCCCACCGCTCAGGATCTTCACGCCCCAGGGGGTCTGGAGATCCGTGGCCACCACCCCGTCTCCGGACTCGGTCAGGCCCGTCAGGTAGGCGTCCATCCGGACGGCCAACGGCAGGCTGCGCTGGAGCCGGAGAAGGGGATCGCCGGCCATCATGGTGTCCGGCGGCACCTCGCCCCGGGCCAGCATGAAGCCGTTCCCCGCGAAGTCCTCGCCGAAGGCGTTGAGCCGGGGAGCGGGCTGATGGCACAGCGCGCAGGACACCCCGTACTTGCGGGCGAACGCCGGAATCCGGTCCGCCTGGACCGGCGCCGGCATCAGGAGCGCCGCCAGGAACGCCACCAGGGTCAGTCGGATGGCCTGCAGTCGTGGATCACGAGCGTTCGGCATCACGGTCTCTCTCCTTCGGCTGACCCTCGTACGGGCACCCCGGGCTTCCGATCCATCTTCGGCTCCCGGGAGGTTCCCCGCCATCGGGACTCTCCCTCCGGTCCCTGTACGGATTCCCCGCACGGCGGGGCCCGCCCTGCCGCAGGAGAGCCGCGGCGACCTGGCATCCCCGGATACGAAGGCGGGGTGGAGCCGAAGCCCCACCCCGCCCGCGCGTCCTGCCCGACCGTTCCGTTCAGGAGATGATGCGCCCCCGTTCGGGCAGCACGATGGCCGGCAGGCCCAGCCGCTCCACCAGTTCGTTGAATCGCCGCAACTCGTTCTGGAGGATGTCCTGGACCTGCACCCGGATCACGTTCCAGTCCTGGTTCAGGTCGCCCAGACGGCTGTACGCGGCAGGGTTCGGCCGTCCCTCCGGACCACCCGCGATGTAGCCGTCCGGACCGGTCACGTAGTTGTAGAGTTCCACCCACTGGTTGTCGAGACGGGGTGGGAACCGGATCGGATCCTGCCCCGACTGGTTCCGGGTCTGCTGCAGCTCCTCGTGGACCTCGGTGGACTTCGTCTGCAGGGTATCGGCCAGCGGCTCGAGAGGCTCGGCCTGCCCCGCCGACTCGGCCCGGCCCATGGTGGCCTCGACCTGCTCCCGGATCGACGACAGCGTCTCGATGGCGTGGGTCACGGCGTTGATGGAGTCCCGGATCTCCATGGCCACGTCGAACTGCTCGGCGTAGTCCGCGGCCGTGACCTCCGGAATCCTCGGGTCGGCCAGCACGTTCAGTGTGCGTTCCATGACCTGCCCACCCGCCGTCAACCGTACCGTGTAGCGCCCCGGAGGCGCCTTCACGCCGCCCGTGTAGCCCCACACCACGGCATCGTCGGGGAACCGCGGGCCGTCGTAGGTCAGGTCCCAGGTGATGCGGTGCATGCCCGCACCGTCCGGCAGCGGGAGTGCGTCCGCGTCGGCCTGCATCGTGGAATCACTGGAGAACGTTCGGGGCGTACGGCCCTGGGCATCGACGATCTCGAGGCGGACCTCGCCGTCCACGTCGTCGCCCAGCAGGTAGTAGAGGGTGGCACCCGACGGCGCGGACGGCGGGGTCAACTCCGCCAGGCCGCCTCCCCCACCCTTGAGCACCCGGTGCGCGTCCCGGGGCGCGAACAGGTGCGCGTCGGCCTCCGCCACGGTCGACGACAGCTCCCGCAGGGGCGAGATGTCGTCCAGGATCCAGAACGAGCGGCCCTGGGTGGACAGGATCAGGTCGTCGTGGGCCACCCGCATGCCCGTGACCGGCGTCTCGGGCAGGTTGAGCTGGAGGGGCTGCCATTCGCCGCCGCCGTCGAACGACACGAACACGCCCCACTCCGTACCCGCGAACAGGAGGTCCTCGCGCTCCGGGTCCTCACGGACGGTCCGGACCGGGTAGTCGTCGGGAAGGCCGCTGGTGATGGTCCGCCACGTAGCGCCGTAGTCGTCGGTCCGGAAGATGTACGGCGTGAAGTCGTCGAGGCGGTAGGCGTGCACCGCGATGAACGCGCGGCCCGGAGCGTGGTGGGACAGTTCGATCTCGTCCACCGTGCCCAGGTCGGGCATCTGGGGAGGCGTGATCTCGGTCCACGAGCCGCCGCCGTCGCGGGTCACGTGCACACGCCCGTCGTCGGTGCCGGCCCACAGCTCGTCCGGCGAGGTGGGCGATTCGGCCAGCGAGAACACCACGCCGAAGATCTCCACGCCGGTCACGTCGGCGTTGATCGGACCGCCGGACTGGGCCTGGTGGGCGGGATCGTCGGTGGTCAGGTCCGGGCTGATGCTCTCCCAGTTCTGGCCTTCGTCCCGCGAGCGGTTCACGAACTGCGAGCCGTGGTACACGGTCCGACGATCGTGCTGCGACACCAGGATCGGGCTGACCCACTGGAAGCGGTGACGCAGGTCCCGGGTGGCGCTCCCGAGCTGGAGCTGCGGGTACATGTTCATGTTCCGGACCTGGTCCTTGGCCAGGTCGTAGCGGTCGATCACGCCGCCGTAGCACCCGGCGTACACCACGTTCGGGTAGTCCGGATGGAGGGCCACCGGGCCGGTCTCGCACCCGCCCACGTTGTCCCAGTGCTCCTTGGGGTAGATCGTGTTGACGCTCATCCACGCCGGCACGGAGATGGTCGTGTTGTCCTGCTGCGCCCCGTACAGACGGTACGGGAAGCCGTTGTCCACGATCACGTCGTACAGCTCGGCGGTGGGCTGGTTGAAGTACGTGGACCAGGTCTCGCCGCCGTTGACCGTCACCTGCCCGCCGCCGTCGTCGGCCACCACCATCCGGTCGGGGTCCGACGGGTGGATCCACAGGTCGTGGATGTCTCCGTGGGGCACGGGAATGGCCGTGAAGGTGACCCCGGCATCCACGCTACGGTACAGCGAGGTGTTCAGCACGTATACGGTGTTCGGGTCCTGCGGATCGGCGCGCACGTGGGTGTAGTACCAGGCCCGCTGACGCAGGTTGTTCTGGCTGTTGGTGCGCGTCCACGAGCGGCCCCCGTCGTCGGAGCGGTAGACGCCGCCGTCGGGCTCGGCCTCGATGATGGCCCACACCCGGTCCGGATCGGCCGGCGAGACCGACACGCCCACCTTGCCCACCACGCCCTCGGGCAGCCCGCCGGCCAGCTTGGTCCACGAGTCGCCGCCGTCCGTGGACTTGTAGACGCCGCCTTCGGCACCGCCGGAGATCATGGCCCACGGCTTCCGCTCGCCGCGCCACATGCCGGCGTAGAGGATGCGCGGGTTGGTCACGTCCATGGCCAGGGCCGACGCGCCCGTGGAGTCGTTCAGGGCCAGGACGTGCTCCCAGGTGTCGCCGCCGTCGCGGGAGCGGAAGATGCCCCGCTCGGGGTTCTTGCCGAAGGCGTGACCCATGGCCGCCACGTAGACCAGATCGGCGTCGCGGGGGTGGACCTCGATCCGGGCGATCTGCCCTGCCTCGGGCAGGCCGATGAAGTGCCAGGTGCGGCCCCGGTCGTCGGACTTCCACATGCCCCGGCCATGCGACGTGTTGCCCCGCGTGTCGTGGGAGCCCATGCCCGCGTAGATCACGTTGGGATCGTCGGCGGCCACCGCCACCGCACCCATGGACCCGCCGAAGTAGTCGTCGGAGATCGGCTCCCAGGTCACGCCGTTGTCGGTGGTCAGCCACATCCCGCCACCCGTGGTGCCCATGATCCAGCGGTCGAGGTCGTCCGGGAAGCCGGCCGCGGCCGTGGACCGGCCGCCGCGGTAGGGGCCCACCATCCGGTACTCGAGGCCCTGGAGCGCGGTCTCGGGAACGGGCGCCTGGGCGTCGGCGGCGCGAGGCGAAGGCAGGGCGGCCGCGACGGCGGCCAGTGCGATGAAGAGCGGGGTGCGGGTACGGCGCATGGAGCCTCCGGTGAGCGTCGCGCCCGCCGTTGGGGGTCAGGGCGCCACGCCGGTGTCGATCGTTCGGGGAAGGAAGACGCTAGAGGGGCTGCGCCACAGGTGTCAATGCACGGTACATTGCGGCCATGACCACCTTCCGGAGTACCCGAGGCGGACCGTCCGTCGGCGTGGGGGAGGCGCTCGCCCGGGGACTCGCGCCGGACGGGGGCCTCTACGTGCCCGAACGGATCGGACGGCTCGAGGACCCGGGACCCGACCGCCACGGGGCCTTCCGCGACACTACCCGGTGGGCCGGCGCCCGCCTCCTGGGCACGGACGCCGCTCCCTGGCTCGACGCGGTGGTGGACGGCGCCCTCGATTTCGACGTGCCGCTCGTGCCGCTGGGGCCGGACCGATGGCTGCTGGAGCTCTTCCACGGACCGACGCTGGCGTTCAAGGACGTGGGGGCGCGCTTCATGGCCCGCGCCCTGGCCGCCACCGGGCCGGCCGATGCGGAGCGGACCGTGCTGGTGGCTACGTCGGGGGACACCGGGAGCGCGGTGGCCGCGGCGTTCCACGGCGTGGCCGGCACCCGGGTCGTGGCGCTCTTTCCGCGGAACGGCGTGGCCGACCGGCAGCGCCGGCAGATGACCACGCTGGGCGGGAACGTCACCGCGGTGGCCGTGGACGGCACGTTCGACGACTGCCAGCGCATGACCAAGGAGGCCTTCGCCGACGCGGGCCTCCGGGAAGCCCATCGCCTTACCTCGGCCAACTCCATCAACGTCGGGCGGTGGATCCCCCAGTCCTTCTACTACGTGCACGCCGCCGCCCGGTCGGGTTGGACGGAAGCTCCCGCGCCGTTCTGGGTGGTGCCGTCCGGAAACCTCGGCAACCTGTGCGCCGGGCTCCTGGCCCACCGGGCGGGCATGCCGGCCCGGGGCTTCCTGGCGGCCACCAACCGCAACCGCCCGTTCCCGGACTTCCTCGACACCGGGCGGTACGAGCCCCGCCCGTCGGTGGCCACGCCGTCCAACGCCATGGACGTCGGCGCCCCGTCGAACCTGGAGCGGATCCAGTGGCTGTACTCCGGAGACGCCCCCGCCCTGCGGTCCGACGTCTCGGCCGTGTCGGTGGACGACGACACCACCGTCGCGGCCATGCGCGCCGCGTACGACGCCCACGGGGCCGTGCTCGATCCGCACACCGCCGTGGGGCTGGCGGCCGTCGAGCGGATCGACCCGGGCGCCGGGCCGGTCGTGATCCTGGCCACGGCCCACCCGGCCAAGTTCCCCGACGTGGTGGAGCGCGCCACCGGCGTGCAGGTGGACGCGCCGCCCGCCCTGGCCGCCGCGCTGGCGAAACCGGAGCACGTGGTGTCCATTGCGCCCACGCTCCCGGAGCTTCGTTCCCTGCTGGAAGGACTCGCCCCTTCGTGATGCGACCGTCGTGAACCCGGTTCGTTCCGCCCACGTGCGCGTTCCCTGCTCGACCTCGAATCTGGGGCCGGGCTTCGACACCGTGGGGCTGGCCCTGACGCGGTATCTGTCCGTGCGGTTCACGCCCGGCCACCCCGACGACGGGCTGGAGCTCGTCCGCGGGGGGACGCTGGCCAGCCTCGCCGGTCCCCCGGACGAGGACCTCCTCCTGCAGGCGTTCCTGGCCCGCATCGGGGCCGCCGGGGTCGAGGAGCCGGCAGGCACGCTCACCGTCACGTCCGAGATTCCCGTGGCCCGGGGCCTCGGGTCGTCCGCCGCCGCCCTGGTGGCCGGCTGGTCCGTGGCCGGCGCCGCCCTCGGCCTGGACTCCGATCCCCGGGGCGCCTTCCTCCACGCTTGTGGGATCGACGGCCACGGCGACAACGCGGCCCCCTGCACTTTCGGGGGACTGCGGGCCGTGGTGCGCACCACGGAAGGACCACGCGTGGTGGCGCTGGAGCTTTCCGAGGACGTCGGCTTCGCCTACGCCGCACCGGCCGCCGGCATCTCCACGCAGGCCGCCCGGGAGGCTCTGCCCCGGACCGTCGAGCACGCCACGGCCGTCCACGGGCTCGGTCGGCTCGCCGCCCTCATCCAGGGCCTGGCCACCGCCGATGCGGATCTGATCCGCGTCGGGGTGCGGGACGAACTCCACGTACCGCACCGGCTGCCGCTGATCCCGGGTGCCTACAACGCCATCGGCGCCGGGTACGACGCCGGGGCCTGGGGGGTGACCATCTCGGGAGCCGGGTCCGGGTTGATCGCGATGTGCGCCCCGGCCGATGCACCGGCCGTGGCCGCCGCCATGCACGACGTGTTCCGCGTAGGGAGCGACGACCCGGAGTGCGTCGGCTTCGCCCTCGAGCCCGACCGGGTGGGCGTCGTTCAGTTGCCCAAGTAGGGAGGCCGGCGCCGCCGTCCTTGACCGCCGGGCCCTTCCCCAACATTCTTACCCAAGAACGTTAGTGGACCGTCGACCGGCACGCGGCGGCGGCTACTCCTCGTACGACGGAGCCAACCCATGGGCGACACCCAGGCATCGTCGACGCTGCTCCGCGGCACCGTGGACCTCATGGTGCTCCGCGCGCTGCAGTCCGGGGAGATGCACGGGTTCGCCATCGCGCGGTGGATCCGCGACGGGAGCGGCGACGTGGTGCAGTTCGAGGACGCGGCGCTCTACCAGTCGCTGCACCGGCTGCAGCGGCAGGGTCTGGTCTCGTCGCGCTGGGGCCGTTCGGAGAACAACCGCCGGGCCCGTTTCTACACCCTCACCGAGGGGGGCCGGACGCGGTTGGCCGACGGCGCCGAAGAGTTCCACAGCTTCGCCCGGGCGGTGACCCGGCTGCTCCGGTCGGACGCCTGACGTCCGGCGGGGAACGCGGACCTGCTGCATAGGGAGGGATGGGGATGGGAGGACGACGGGGCAGGCCGTTCGGGGATCCCGGACGCGACGTGGACGAGGAGCTCCGGTACCACCTGGAGCGGCGCGCCGACGAGCTGGTGGCCGGCGGCATGGACCCGGCCGAGGCGCGGCGCGCGGCCCGGGCGGAGTTCGGCGACCTGGACGGGACCCGGGCCTACTGCATCGCCGAGGACCGGGCGGCGGCCCGGCGGGCCCGCCGGGGCGCCGGCCTCCGCACGCTGGCCGACGAGGTGCGGGGGGCGCTCCGCCAGCTCCGGCGCCACCCCGGATCGGTGGCCGCCCCCGGTCTGGTCCTGGCCGCCGGAATCACGCTCAACGTGCTCGTCTTCACCGTGGTCGAGGGCGTGCTCCTGGCCCCGCTGGGCGTCGCGGACGAGGCCGACGCCTACGTCCTCGAGGAGGTGCAGGAAGGAGGCGGACTGGTGCGGGCCGCCTACCCGGTGCTGGCCGCCTGGAAGGAGGGCGCGACCTCGTTCGGGCACCTGGCCGGGTACCTCGACAGCCCCTACCCCCTCGTGACCCGGGGCGCGCCGGTCCACGTGGCCGGGGCCGCCGTCACCCACGGCTTCTTCGACCTCCTGGACGACCCCTTCCTGGCGGGCGGCCCCTTCTCCCGCGAGCAGCACACGCCGCGCGGCGCGCCGGCGGCGATCCTGTCGGAGGGGCTCTGGCGCCGCGCATTCGGAGCCAGCCCGGACGTGCTCGGCGGCACGGTGCGGCTCGCCGGCACGGACCACCGCGTGAGCGGAATCGTCCGGCAGGGTGCGGGCTTCCCGGACGGGACGGAGCTGTGGGTGCCCCTGGAATCGACGTACCCGGACCTGACCACCATCGCCGGAGCCAAGATCGTGGTGGCGCTGGGCACGCTCCGGCCCGGTGCGTCCGAGGCCGGCGCCACGGAAGAGCTGGCCGCTCTGTCCCGGGGTGTGGACGGGGGAGCGCCGGGCGCCCGCCTGACCCCGCTGCGGGATCGGCTCCTGGGCGGCGTGGACTCCTCGCTCCTGCTGCTGCAGGGGTCGGTGCTGCTGTTGCTTCTGGCGGCGTGCGTCAACGCGGGCGCCATGCTCCTGACCCGGGCGGTGCGCCGTCAGGGAGAGCTGGCCGTACGGATCTCCCTGGGCGCCGGTCCCGGGCGGGTCGCGGCCGGCCTCGTGGCCGAGGGCGTGCTGCTCGGTCTGGTGGCCGGAGCGGTGGGCCTGGGCCTGGCGGCCCTGCTGCTCGGGCCCGTGGTCCGGCTCGCCCCTCCGGATCTGCCCCGCCTGGACGGCCTGGCCCTGGATCCCGGCGTGGCGACGCTGGCGCTGCTCCTGGCCGCCGCCACCGGATTGCTGACCGCGGTGGCCCCTCTCTGGACCGCGGTGCGGCTGCGGCCGGCCGTGCTGATCCGTGACCATGCGGGGCGTGCCGGGACGTCCCGCTGGATGCGGCGACTCCAGGAGGGTTTCGTGGTCGGTCAGGTGGCCCTGGCCACGGTGCTGACCGCCGGGGCCCTCCTGCTCGGCCGGAGCTTCCTCGAAACGGTCACGGAGGACCCGGGGTTCGACCCGGCACGCATCACCGTGGTCGAGGTGGCGCTGCCCGAGGTCCGGTACCCCGACCCCGCGTCCAGGCTGGACTTCACGCGTCGGATGCTGGACCAGGCCGCCGGTCTGCCCGGGGCCCAGGCGGTGGCGGTGGGACGGAACCTGCCCATCAGCGGGTCGAACATGACATCCCCGCTGGCGCTGGAGGGAAGCGGAACGACCGATGCCGTCCAGATCGCCGCCGTGTCGGCCGGCTACTTCGAGGTGATGGGCATTCCCATCGTGGATGGGACCGGCTTCGGCGGACTGGACCGGGAAGACGGCCCGGCCACCCTGATCATCGACGCCACGCTCCGAGGCGACGGGAGCACCCTCGACGTGGGCTCCCGGGCCCGGTCGTTCTTCGGGAGCAGCCCACCGCGCGACGTCGTCGGCGTGGCCGGGGCGGTGCGGCACGGCGGCCTGCGCGAGGCGCCCGAGCCCATCGCGTACGAGCCGTTCTTCCAGCGCGGCGGGGCCGAATCCTTCTCGCTCCTCGTCCGCTCCGACGCTCCGGCCGCGGTGGTGGCCCAGGCGGCCCGCGACCTGATGGGGCGACTGGACCCGGAGCTCCCTGCGGACCGGGTCGGCACCATGGCCGGTCGCCTCCGGACCTCGGTGGCCGAGCCCCGCTTCTACACGCTGGGACTCGGGACCTTCGCGGCTCTCGCGGTGCTGCTGGCTCTGGCCGGCTGCCAGGCCGGTCTGGCCCGGCAGGTGGCAGGGCAGCGACGGGAACTGGGCCTGCGCGTGGCCCTCGGCGCGTCCAGTGGGGGGATCCGGGGCCGGATCGTGCGCCGGGGACTGACCCTGACCGGCGCGGGCATCCTGCTCGGGGTGGCCGCCGCGCTGCCCGCGTCGGGGCTGCTCCGCAGCCAGCTCTACGGGGTGCGGGCGACCGATCCGCTCACGTACCTGATGCTGGCCGCGGCACTCCTGGTGGCCGCGGCCCTCGCGGCCGACGTTCCGGCGCGCCGGGCCACACGGGTCGATCCGGCGGAGGTGCTCCGGGAGGAGTAGCTAGCGCTCCTCCACCGCCGCCCGCGACGCCCGGAGCTGCCGGACGCACCGGGGGATCAGGTAGAGGTTGCTGGCGGTCCGCCCGCCGAGGAAGGCTGCGAACGCGGCCGTGGCTCCGACCCAGTCGAGGCCGAACCCGAACAGCACGAACAGCACGCCCACCGACACCACCTCGATGGTCGTGGCCATGGTGATCGGGCGGGTCCGCCGCCCCTGCACGAGAATGGCCCGCTGCAGCGAGAGCAGCACGGACAACGCCGGCAGGAGCACGATGACCCGCGTGGGGGTCAGGGCCACCTCCGTAAGCTCCCGCGTCAGGCCGGAGATCTGCACGAACCACACGTCGGCCATGGGGGTGAACGCCACGGCCGCCATACCCGCCGTGGTGGCGGCGCCCAGGGTCAGGCCGAACCGGCCCAGCTCCCGGACGTGCTCGTGGCGCCGGCCGAGCAGGGCGATGGCCGCGTCCTGGAACGACAGCCCCACCGCCCGGAACACGAACGACAGGGCGTTCACGACGGGGAAGACCGCCAGGGACTCCACCGGTGACACCGCCCGCCCCATGAAGAACGTCAGCATCGGGTGGACGGCCAGCCCGATCAGCGACGTGAGCGCCAGGGGATAGTAGAAGGTCAGGATCTCCCGGTACGGCATCCCCCCACCCCCGCCCTCGGGCCTCCGGGCCTGGACCTCCCGCACCGACGACGCCGCCATGAAGCGGACGGCCAACGCCTCGCCCATGACCCCGCACGAGAGGGCCAACGCGCCGACCCAGGCCCCGGGGATGCGGATCAGGTACGCCCCCACCAGGGCGCCGATCGCCATCGCCGCCAGGCGGATGATGGTTCCGTACGCCACCTGCCGCGTGCGTCCGGCCCGCACCATGACGCCCTGGTGGAAGCGCCGGTAGCCGATGGCGGCGGGCCACGGGAGGTAGAGCCACAGGGCGCCGTAGGTCAGCTCCGCGACCTCCACCGGCAGCCCGACCATCTCCAGCATCACGAACCGGTAGACCGGCGGAATCAGGAACAGGAGCAGGACCGCCGTGGTGCCAAGGTTCAGCGCGCGCATGAAGTTGCGCAGCCTGCGGAAGGCCTCGGCGTCTTCCGCGAGCGCCGTGGCGGCGCTCATCAGCATGATCACCGGCGCCTCGATGAGCACGGCGAACGCGAAGGCCACGCCGTGGGCCGCCAGGTTGAACGTCGGGTCCGGCAACCGGGCGATGACCGCCGCCAGGAAGGGTCCCTCCGTGGCGATCATCAGCCACGTGGCCGCCAGCGGCGCCCAGAACAGGAAGATGGCGCGCTGTGTGCGGGGTCCGGTCACGAGGGGGTCCGGAAGAGACGGCCCCGGTGGGTCGGGGCGAGGACGCCGGAAGATGGCCCCGAGCCCGGACGCGGTCCACCCGCGACCCGCCGCGCCCTCCCCCCCGTTGAGCCCACCCCGGGTCCGGGGTTATAGTGACATTGTTACTTAAACGGGAGGCGGGGATGGGTTCGCACGTGCTCGGCGAGTTCGAACTGATGGTGCTGTTGGCGGTGCTCCACCTGGGCGAGGCCGCCTACGCGGTGTCCATCGTCGAGGAGATCACGGCCCGGACGGGCCGGGAGGTCAAGAGGGCCGCCGTGTACGTCACCCTACGGCGCCTCGAGCAGAAGGGGTTCGTCCGGTCGTGGCTCGGGGCGCCCACGGGCGAGCGGGGAGGCAAGGCCAAGCGCCACGTGGCCGTCGAGCCGGCGGGCCTGGCGGCAGTCCGCGACACCCGCGACGCGCTGCGGAGCATGTGGGGCGGCCTGGACCCCGTGCTGGCGGAGGGGCTGTGAAGCCCCCGCGCGGAGCCCGGGTGCTGCTCCGGTGGACGGTTCCTGCCGAGCAACGCGACGAAGTCCTCGGCGACCTGGCCGAGGTGCACCGGCAGCGACGCACCCGCCTCGGAAGGGCCCGGGCGTGGTGGGCCACGACCTGGGAGGCGGTGGGCATCGCCGGCGCGTTCACGGCCCAGCGGGCCAGGGAGGCCAGGATCCCGGTCTCGTGGGCCGAGCTCCGGCGCAGCGTGCGGCTCATGATGCGTCAGCCGACCCTGACGCTGACCGCCCTGCTGGCCCTGACCACGGCCATCGGCCTCAGCACCACCGGCTACGCGTTGGCCGAGGCGTTCCTGTTCAGCGACCTGCCGTTCGAGGGCGGCGACCGGATCGCGTTGCTCCGGGCCTACACGCCCGAAGGCGACCGGGCGCCCGTGGATCTGGAGCGCTACGAGACCTTCCGCCGCCAGGCCAGCCGCCTGGACCACGTCGGGGCCCTGGAGATCGCGACCTTCAACGTGGCGTTCGGCCCCGACGACGTGGAGTCGCTGGAGGGTGCGTGGATCACCCCGGGACTCGCGGCCCACCTGCCCCACACCCCGCTCCTCGGCCGTCCGCTCCAGCCCGGCGACGGCGACCCGGGAGCCGAAGCCGTGGCGGTCATCCGCGAGGACCTCTGGAACCGGCGGTTCGGGGCCGACCCGGACGTCGTCGGGCGGGCGATCACCGTGTCGGGCGAGCGCAGGACCATCGTCGGCGTGCTGCCCGCCGACGCCCGCTTTCCCGACGACGGCGCCCTGTGGCTGCCCATCGGCGAGCGGTTTCTGGGCGGCGACGCCTCCGGACCCCGTGGGGGCGTGACCCTGGTGGCGGTGGTGGCGGCCGGTGTGGACTTCGAGGCCGCCGAGGAGCAGCTCGTCACGCTGGCGGCGAGGGCGCCGGGCGCCGACGGGGCGGCCGCGCCTGTCCGGATCCGTCTCGTGCCGCTGACCGACGCCATGGACGGCGCCCTCATCTACGTGCTGATGTCGGCCCTGATCACCGTGCTCGTGCTGGTGCTCCTGGTGGTGGCCGCCAACATCGGCAACCTGATCTACGCGCGGACGGCGGCCCGGACGCAGGAACTGGCCGTCCGCACCGCCCTGGGCGCGGGCCGGGCCAGGCTGGTGGGTCAGCTCTTCGGAGAGGTTCTGGTGATGGGCGGGGCGGCGGCTCTGCTGGGCCTGACCGTCGCCGGAGAGGTGCTCCGGCGCATCGACGGGGCCGCCGAAGACCTGCCCTACTGGATCCGCTTCGAACTCAGCCCCGGAGCCGTGGCCTTCATGGTGTCGGTGACCCTCCTGGCCACCGCGGTCTGCGGCCTGCTGCCGGCGCTCCGGGCCACACGACGGGACCCGGCGGCGGTGCTCCAATCCGGCGGCCGCGGCTTCCAGAGCGGCGGTCTCGGGCGCCTCGGGGCCACCATGGTCGTGCTCCAGATGGCCGTGTCGGTCGCACTCCTGGGTGTCGCGTTCATCACCGGTCAGGGCTTCGCGGGTTACGTCGGCACACCCGACCGGATCGACGGCTCCGACGCCGCGGTGGTCAACCTCTACCTCCCGCGCCCCGACCTGGCCGACGACATCGAGGCCGTGGATTCCCTGACTCGCATCCGGACGGCGCTCGTGGAGGAGATCTCGGGCATCGACGGGGTCCGAAGCATGACCATCGGGACGCACCTCCCCCGCGTGGAGGCCGCCCGGACCCGGGTGGCCGTGACGGGAGCCGGAGGCGTGGCCGCCCAGGAGCCCGCGGGCAGGGTGGCCGCAGGCCCGGGATTCCTCGAGGGGCTCGGGCTGACCGCGGCGGTGGGCCGGGGTCTGGGTCCTGCCGACCACGAAGCCGGAGCCGCGCCGGTGGCCGTGGTCAACCAGGCGTTCGCCGCGCGCTTCGGGGGCAGCGGAGCCGTGGGGCAGGCGTTCGAGGTGGTGGGAAGCGGCCCTGGCGGCGCCGTGTCCGAGGCGCCGTACAGGATCGTGGGCATCGTGGACGACACCGGCTTCGGACCGGACCAGGGGCCCCGGGCCGCCCGGTACTTCGTGCCGCTCACGGACGAAGGATTCGCCTACGGCCTCGTCCGAGCGGACCGATCGGCCGCCGAACTCGAGCCCCGGATCCGCGCCGCCATCACCCGGGTGTTGCCCACGGCGCAGATCGGCCGCATCCGCCCGCTGGCCGACGTGGGCGAGGAGAACCGCCGTGGAATGCTCATGATCGGCGCCGGCCTGTTCGCGCTGGGTGCCGTGGCGATGGTCCTGTCGGTGGTGGGCCTCTACGCCCTGATGTCGTTCACCGTCACCCGCCGCACCCGTGAGATCGGCGTCCGCCGGGCCCTGGGCGCGTCGCCGGGGGAGGTCTTCCGCGCCCTCGGCCGGCGCGCCGTGATCCAGATCACGACGGGGGCCCTGCTCGGCACGGGACTCGGCATCCTGCTGATCCAGGCCCGCACGATCTTCACGTTCGAGGTACCTTCGACGGAGTACGTGGTGATCCCCGCCGTGGCCGGCGCGCTCGTGCTGGTGGGTCTGGCGGCACTCGCCGCCCCGACCCTGCGGGCCCTGCGCATCCGGCCGGTGGAGGCACTGGAGGCGGAGTAACGACGTCCAACGAGGAAGGGGGGGGGACGATGGGAGGGTGGACGAAGAAGAGACGTGGCGTGCTCATCGGCATCGCAGCGGCCGGATGGACCGTCACAGGCCTCACGGCCCAGGAGGCGCCGATCACGCAGCTCGACTGGTTGATCGGGTCGTGGACCTTCGACGACGAGGCCCTGGCCGGTGAGTATCGCGAGTCGGGCACGCGTGACTGCGCGTACGCACTCGGCGGCGACTACATCCGCTGCGAATCGACCGGCGTCGACCACCGCGGTCGCGAGCGGACGTACCTCTGGTTCTTCAACTACAACCAGGCGGAAGAGCGCTTCGAGATCACCAGCCTCTTCCAGGGATACCCGGCCAAGACCCTGTACACGGCCACGGTCCACGACGGTGGCCGGCGCCTGGAGGTCTCGTTCGGAACCTGGGAGGGCGACGGGATCGTGGTCGAGGGGGGCGCGACCGTCACGTACGACGGCGCCGACCGTTACGTCTGGGAGAACGCGCGCTTCCGCGACGTGGTCACGCGGCGCTAGAAGCCATCTGCGGCCGAATGCGGCCGCAGGGCGCGTTCCGGGGGTTCGAATCCGGGACCGGAAGGCATGAGAAAGCCCTCTCGCTCAACGAGCGAGAGGGCTGCTTGTACGGAGCGGGAGGGATTCGACCCTCGAAGCGCAGCGCCGTGGGGAGCGAGGACGCGAAGCGCCGCGGCTCAGCCCACAACGGGAATGCGGCGCAGCCGCGTTCCGGGGTTCGAATCCAGAACCGTCCTGGTATGAAAACCCCTCTCGCTCAGGAGAACGAGAGGGCCACTTGTACGGAGCGGGAGGGATTCGACCCTCGAAGCGCAGCGCCGTGGGGAGCGAGGACGCGAAGCGCCGCAGCTCAGCCCACAACGGGAATGCGGCGCAGCCGCGTTCCGGGGGTTCGAATCCAGAACCGTCCTGGTACGAAAAACCCTCTCGCTCAGGAGAGCGAGAGGGTAGTAGATACGGAGCGGGAGGGATTCGAACCCCCAAGTCCTTTCGGACGCTCGCTTTCGAGGCGAGTGCAATAGCCGTTCTGCCACCGCTCCAACAACACGAAGTCCGGTCCGTCCCCGGCAACGCCGTGACGAGCCGGGCTCGGGACTTCGATCGGTCATGTGTGTGTAGCCGCAAGGGCGGGCCGGACTCGTCTTTCTTTGTCGGGGCGCCCGGATTGAGCTGCGGCCACCTCGCGGCGGTCCTCGCTCCCCTCCGCTGCGCTCCGGGTCGACCTACGGTTCCGGAAGACTCGCTTCGCTCGCCTTCCGCTCGACGCCTGACGGCGCCTCGCTGAATCCGGGCGCACGACCCGGTCGACTCGTCTTTCTCTATCGGGGCGCCCGGATTCGAACCGGGGACCTCTGCGACCCGAACGCAGCGCTCTACCGGACTGAGCCACGCCCCGGACCTACTCTTTCCTACCCGGCCTGGGTCGCAGGGCCGGTACGATGTTGCGACGGCTCGCAAGCGAGCCGAGCCAGCGATGTTGCGCAGAGCGCAACGAGCCCGAAGGCGGCGAGCGAAGCGATGCCGCCTGGCGGACGATCCAAACACGGTGGAGGGATTCGACCGATTTCAACACGAAGTTGAAATCGGCGGCGAGCGAAGCGAGCCAGCCCACGCATGGAGTCGATCGCACACGAAGTGCGATCGGCTCCGTGGGTTCGAATCCCACCCCTCGAACGAGTGTGGAACCACCCCCACGCAGACCAACCACCACGAACGCCTACCCTACCACAACGGACGGGGTGGGATTCGAACCCACGCGGGCGTGAGCCCACACGATTTCCAATCGTGCGCCTTAAGCCACTCGGCCACCCGTCCAGCAAAGCCCAAGCGATGGCGAGCGCAGCGAGCCGAGCGCAGCGATGTTGCGCGCAGCGCAACGAGCCCGAAGGCGGCGAGCGAAGCGATGCCGCCGGGTCGACGATCCACACACGGTGGAGGGATTCGACCGATTTCAACACGAAGTTGAAATCGGCGGCGAGCGAAGCGAGCCAGCCCACGCATGGAGTCGATCGCACACGAAGTGCGATCGGCTCCGTGGGTTCGAACCCCACTCTCGAACGAGTGTGGAACCACCCACGCGCCGACCAACGACCCACCAACCTTCACCATCACAAACGGAGGGAGTGGGATTCGAACCCACGCGGACCGTAGTCCAACGCCTTAGCAGGGCGCCGCCTTAAGCCACTCGGCCATCCCTCCAAAGCAGGGTCGCCGCCGGGCTGCCTCGACGTCCCCGTCTCGCGGCCTCGGCCGCTGAAGTTGCCCCGCTAGGGCTCGAACCTAGACTCTCCGGAGCCAGAATCCGGCGTGTTGCCAGTTACACCACGGGGCAATGGAGCCACCTCCCGGATTCGAACCGGGGACCCCGTCATTACGAGTGACGTGCTCTACCAACTGAGCTAAGGTGGCGGGTGATCTCGGGTAGTGGAGCCGAGGGGAGTCGAACCCCTGACCTCTAGAGTGCGATTCTAGCGCTCTCCCAACTGAGCTACGGCCCCATGGGCTGGGTGTTCCTGGATGGGCGCGAGAGGATTCGAACCTCTGACCTCTACGATGTCAACGTAGCGCTCTAACCAACTGAGCTACGCGCCCGCTATCTCTCGCCAACCCCACCATGGGGTCCAGCATGCGCCCGGGAGGACTCGAACCCCCAACCTTCTGATCCGTAGTCAGACGCTCTATCCAATTGAGCTACGGGCGCAGTAAACATCCTGAAGCAATGCCGCGAAGCGGCGAGCGTGGCCTCTGAAGCAACGCCGCGCAGCGGCGAGCGCGCCAACCCCCGCCCGACCTTCTCGCGAGCGTATTTCGTCGCGTGGCAAGGCGGGCAAGGCGAGGCGCGGAGGCGTAGCACGAGCTACGCCGCACAAGCCGAGACCGCAGTCCCAACGCAGCAAGGCGGCGAAAGACGCCGCGAGAAGTGCCCACGACAGGACTCGAACCTGTACGCCGTTTCCGGCACTGGTCCCTCAAACCAGCCTGTCTACCAATTCCAGCACGTGGGCGACCGTACCTGAAAGAACAGCGTCGACCGGACCGGGCGCCGAAGCGCACGCGGGCCTGGTTGTCGAGTCGAATGCTCGGGGAGGGACTCGAACCCTCACAGGGTTGCCCCCACAGGATCCTGAATCCTGCGCGTCTACCAATTCCGCCACCCGAGCCCGGTGCTTCTTGGGCATACCTTCGATCACTCGATCCGGCCGACCAGTGGAGCCGAGGGGAATCGAACCCCTGACCTCTTGAATGCCATTCAAGCGCTCTCCCAACTGAGCTACGGCCCCAACACACACATAACCGGGGAAGCGAAGCCCGCCTCATCGGCGGGCTTCGGGAACTTCCTCTTCTGTCAAAAAACCGCTCAGCGGGGCTGACGAGACTCGAACTCGCGACCTCCGGTGTGACAGACCGGCACTCTAACCGACTGAGCTACAGCCCCTTTTTTTCCTGCACCTGCTGGTCCTGCGTCCTGCGCTTCCTGCGTCCTGCAAACGCCCCGACGGGGAATCGAACCCCGACCGCCACCTTGAAAGAGTGGAGTCCTAGCCGTTAGACGATCGGGGCCAACCTGTTTCGGGAGGACGAACCTCCGGACAGCATCGGCTTCCAGCCCCGAGGCCTGAAGCCTCCACAGGCCCGGAGGGACTCGAACCCCCAACCGCCGGTTTTGGAGACCGGTGCTCTACCAATTGAGCTACGGACCTCTAAACAGCTCCCGGCCTGCCGGCTCGGGCCTTCCATGGCCAGGGACGGAATCGAACCGCCGACACCGTGATTTTCAGTCACGTGCTCTACCAACTGAGCTACCTGGCCCGCAACAAAAAACCGCCCGAGCCTTCGGAGGCGCGGGCGGGGAGGTTTCTCGGTCGGGCCTGGCTACCGGCCCGCCGCTCCCGCCCGCATCCGCGGGCTCCACGTGTCCGCCACCGTCCAGGGGGAAAGCCGCTGGCCGTCACGGACCTCTTCGCTGAACGGTCGAGACGGCTGCACGGCGACTCCCTTCGGCCTCTACGTGGGAAACGCCGCCTCCATGGCGGCGCTTCGAATCAATAGCGGGGGCGGGATTCGAACCCGCGACCTTCGGGTTATGAGCCCGACGAGCTACCAGACTGCTCCACCCCGCAACAGGGCCCCTAGTATACCCCCGGATCCGGGAAGGGTCAACCCGTGGCCGAGAGCGGGGGCACAGGGTTTCCGTACGAGGCCGCCGCGCCCCTCTACCCGCCGCGGAACAACTCCAGTGGGTCCGTCCGGCCGGCCCGGAGAACCGGACCGAGCATGGCCAACAGGCCGGTTGCGACCAGGACGAGGAGTGTCCCGACCAGCAGGGACGCGCGGGCGGGCGCCAGACCGACCACGAAGCTCGGGGCCACCCGCGAGATCAGCCCGCCGAGGAAGCACCCGAACAGCGCCCCGGGCACGACGATCCTGAGGCCCGCCAGGGCGATCCCTCGGCCGAGCCGGGTCGTCTGGGCCCCGAGCGCTGCATGGATGGCCAGGGTACGCCTCCGCGCCCGGACCCACCGGACGAAGTGCGCGTGGACGCCGCCGAGGGCCACCGCCAGGCACAGCACCGCGAAGACCGTGGCGAGCCGGGACATGAACGCCTCCAGGACGCGGCTCCGTACCAGCAGCGCGTCGAGCGTGGCGAACGGCTGCAGAGCGACTCCCATGGGTCGGAGGGCGCCCAGGAGGCCGCCGAGGGGAGGTGCTTCCGTGCCCCTGCGGACGAGCAACTGAGCCGCCCGGACCGGGTGGGTGCCCCATCCCTGGTACACCGTCGGACGGATCCGCCCCGATCCCCAGGTCGCCTCTTCCACGACCCCCACGACCTGCAGCTCGACGGTGTCGGACATGACGAGCGTGCGCCCGAGGGCGTCGGCCGGTGTGGCCGCCAGCCTCGCCGCCAGGTCGGCCGACACCACGGCGTCCCTGTCGCCCACGGCGGCCGCCCCTGCGACGAGACGGGATCCGATCACCTCGAAGAACCCGGGCGTGACTCGTTCCGCCGCCACCTCCGCTTTCGATCCGTCGGCGAACGTGACCGAATCGGGACGCCATCCGTAGACGGGCAACCGCGCCGAGAGCGCGGCCGAGGCCGCAGGGTCGGCGCCACGGATCCCCCGGATGAGCTCGTCGGCGCCCACGTCGTCGCGCTCGGGGGCCACCACGAGGTGGACGGCCGTGGCGCCGTGGCGGAAGCCGACGAAGCTGCCGTCGAGGGTCCGGACCGTGCCGAGGAGGATGCCCGTCAGGGTCAGCACGGTACCGGCCAGCCCGAGCTGGACGCCCAGGCCGACGGCGGCGAACCGGCTGGACCCGGGACCGCGCTCGAGCCGGGTCTCCCGGGACATCGCCAGGGCGAGAAGCGCCGCAGGCAAGGCGCAGACCACCGTCCCGACCGCGGCCGCACCCAGGGCCGCCAGGAGAGCCTGCCGACCGAACACGACCTCGACCGACGACGTGGCCCCGATCATGGGCAGGAACCAGGGCGCCGCCTGGATCATGACCGCGACGGCCGCGACGGCCACCCCGGCGGCCAGAAGGCTGAGCCACGCGGTTTCGGCCATCGTCCGCAGGATGACCTCCCGTGCCCCCGCCCCCAGGGCCCGACGCAGCCGGAGTTCGCCCCGGCGGCCCAGGGCGTCGGTGAGCTGGAGGTTCACGCCCGACAGCAGCGTGGTGATCCAGGCGAGGCCGGCCAATCCCAGGAGAACGGTCATCGTCCGCGCGACCACACCGGTGTATCCGCCGGAGGGAGCTTCCGCCTCCACGAGGTCCGCCCGGATCGCGCCCGAGGGACCCCCGACGACGTCCGCCAGCCACGCGGCCGCCGCGCGTTCGTCGCGAACATCGACCAGGGCCACGACCGCACCGGACGCGTCAGTGGTGGCCTCGTCCACCACCCAGTAGTCGGGGGGAGCACAACAGATCGGTCCGTCGAACCCCTCGGGGGCCACCCCCACCACGCGCGCGGTGCGCCCGTTCATGTCGAGGGGGCTCCCGATGGCCGACGCCGAGGCATCCCAACGCGCATGCCAAAGGCGGTACGACAGGACCACGTCGCCCGGGTCGCGCACGTCGCGACCGAGCAGGGGTGTGGCACCCAGAGCTTCGAGGAACCCGCCCCGGACCCGCTGGCCGCTGGCCCGGACCAGTCCCTGCGGTGTGTCCAGCACGCGGCCGACCACCCAGAGGGGTGCCACCGCCGCCACGGCCGGATGCGGATCGTCCAACCACAGCTCCGACCCGGTGAGCGGGACCACGGGGCGCGTCCCCGCCGAGTCGATCCACTGGACCAGGTGCACGGTCCGGCCGAGCCCGAGGTCGGGATGGAGCATGGCCGAGCGCGTCTGGTACATGAACGCCGCGGCTGCGATGCCCAGGCCGACGACTCCCGCGAACGTGGCCGCCTCGAGGGGCTGCCGGCGCAGCCGGCGGGCCGCGAACCGGAGCTGACGAGCCAGCCCCTCGGCTCCGCGACGAAGAGGCCCGGTGGCCCGTCCCGGCTCGGCCCAGCGGCGGACCACCTGCACGACGCCCGCACGCACCTGGCTCCGATACCACCGGTCCGCCGCGACCTCCCCGTCGCGAGCGACGCGGGCCGCCCATACGTCCGCGGCGTCGTCCACCAGCTCCGGTGTCTCGAGCGTCCGGGCCACCCACCCGAGGATCCGGACGGACCGTCGTGGCGGCTCCGGGGAACGGGTCACGGGGTGCCCCCGGTCTCCGGGATCTCGAGGCCGCTCCAGACGCGGCGCCACATCTCCCGGCACTCGCGCAGACGCTCGGCCCCCTCGTCCGTGAGCCGGTAGTGGCGCCGGGGGCGGCCGCCCCGGGGCGAGACCTCACCCACACGGGACGTCACCAGCCCCTTCTCGTCCAACCGTCGCAGGGTCACGTGGACCGCCGGCAGGGTCGGATCCCGGCCCGTGGACGCTTCGATCGCGTCGTAGACCGCCGTGCCGTGCGCACCGGCCCCGGCCCGTACGACCGCCGCCAGGACCATCGCTTCGAGTTCTCCCAGATGCTTGCCTCGCCCCACCCGTCCCTCCCGGTTGCAGCCGTGTGGGCGGTATATAACAAAGTTTTCTACCTGTGCGCAACACACGCCGAATCCCGGGCACTCGCCCTGGCGGCCCGCGGGAGTCATCATCCCGAACGAACCCCTCATTCCCCCCGACGGCGGAGGACGAACCATGCCGGAAGCCTGGCTCCGAGGCCCGATCCCGGGTGTTTCCGCGCCCCTCATGCCGGTGGCGCACTCCCTCGTGGACGCAGGGGAGGAGATCGGTCCCGCCGTAGCCGGCCTGACTCGCGATCAGCTCTGGGCCCGACCGGGTGGCGCCGCCTCCGTGGGATTCCACCTCCGGCACATCGTGGGGAGCCTGGACCGTCTGCTTACGTACGCCCGCGGCGAGTCGCTGACCGAGGAGCAGATGGACTTCCTCCGGGCCGAGGGAACGCCTCGTGAAGCATCGGATGGGCCCGGGACGGAGGCGGAGCGACTCGTAGCCGCGATGCATCGGGCGATCGAGGACGCCCTGGAGGTCCTTCGCACCACCCCGATCGACCAGCTCGACGAGCCCCGGGGCGTCGGACGGGCGCAGCTGCCGAGCACCGTCCGGGGGTTGCTCTTCCACGCGGCGGAGCATACCCGCCGCCACGCCGGTCAGATCATCGCGACGGCGGGCATCGTGCGGGGGATGGGCCTGGGCGACGGCTGACCCGCCGGCGTCCGACGTCACCCATCGCCCGCTCCACGCACCCCCCTACCGCTGTCGCGTGACCACCGCCCCGACACCCGCGTCACGCAGGGCCTGATTGAACGCCGCCACCTGGTCGCGAACCAGGGCGTCGAGACGGTCGAGCAGCGGCCCCGTCTCCTCCCGGAGGTCGCTGGCGCGCTCGTAGGACCCGATGGTGGGCCGGCCGTACGAGTTGGTCACGTGGCTGTACAGGTAGGCCAGCTGGTCGTCGAGCTTCGGCGGGAAGTTGATGGGGTCCTGTCCGGACTCGTTCTTCGTCTGGATCAGGGCTTCCTCGATGGCCGTCAGTTCCACGTCCATGGTGTCGGCCCGCTCTCGGAGCGCCGAGACCACCTCGTCGGGATACTCACCCTCCTCGGTGCGCTCGACGAACGCCTCGGTCTGCTCCCGGATCGAGCGGATCTCCCGGATGGCGTCGTGCACGTCGGTCAGATGGTCGCGGACGTCCATGGCCAGTTCGAACTGGGCCTGCATGTCGTCCGCTTCCACGCTGGGAATCCGCGGGTCGAGGCCCAGCCTCACGCCCACCTCCTGCTCCTCGTCGCCCGCCGTCACACGGATCGTGTAGCGGCCCGGCGCGGCCCACGCGCCGCCGGTGTAGGCGAGGGAGAACTGCGCCGTCGGGATCACGTCCGGGCCCGGGTAGCGGAGGTCCCAGACGAACCGGTTCATGCCGGGGCTCACCTCGAGGTCCTCCTCTTCGAGGTTCGGATCTTCGAGATCGTCGTCGCCGGCTTCGTCGTCCGCGTCGGCGTCGCCTTCGTCGTCGGCCGCGTCGTCGCCGGATTCCTCGCCCTCCTCGCCATCTCCATCCCCATCCCCCTCGGCCTCGACCGTGCCCTCGAACTCCCGGATCACCCGGCCCGACGGGTCCACCACCTCGATCTCCACCTCCTGACCCGGCTCGGCGCCCACCCAGTAGTCCACCACCACACCGTTCGTCGCGTTCTCCGGAGCGCGGTCGCCGCCGGTGGCGCCGAAGCGGGCCAGCGTCGCGTCGCGGGGCTGGAAGACGTGGAGGGTCCGGCCGCGGATGTCGTCCTGCATGGCGTGGAGCGGCGTCAGGTCGTCCAGGATCCAGAACGAGCGGCCCTGGGTGGCCACCACCAGGTCCTGGCGATGCACCTTCAGGTCGGTGATGGGCGTGCGTGGGAGGTTGTGCTGCAACGGTTGCCACCGCCGTCCGGCGTCGAAGGACACGAACATCCCGAACTCGGTGCCCGCGTAGAGCAGGCCTTCCCGGTCGGGATCCTCGCGCACGACGCGCACCGGATGGTCCGCGGGGATCCCGTTGGTGCCGTCGGTGAGCAGGTCCCAGCTCCCGCCGAAGTCCTCGGTCAGGAAGACGTAGGGCCGGAAGTCGCCGTCGCGGTAGCGGTAGACGGCCATGACGGCGCGCCCCGGCGTGTTCGGGCTCAGGTCGATGCTGTTGACCGTTCCCTCGGCAGGCATGTCGGCGGGGGTGATCTCGGTCCAGGTCGCGCCCCCGTCCCGGGTGACGTGGACCCGTCCGTCGTCCGTGCCGGCCCACAGTTCGGCGCCGTCGTGGGGCGACTCGCTCAGCACGAACACGGTGTTGTAGACCTCGACGCCCGTGTGGTCGACCTGGAGCGGGCCGCCCGGCAGGCCCTGCTGCGCCTCGTTGTCGGTGGTCAGGTCCGGGGAGATGGTCTCCCAGCTCATGCCCCCGTCCATGGTCCGGTGCACGTACTGCGACGTGTGGTAGACCACCTGCGGATCGTGGCGGGAGATCAGGATCGGCGCGTTCCACTGGAACCGGTAGCGGGCGTCGCGGGGCGCCACGCCGTCGCCCATCTGCGGGTACAGGATCATGTTCCGGCGCTCGCCGGTGCGCAGGTTCGAGCGATCGATCTGGCCGATGTAGTTGCCCGCCCAGACGATGTGGGTCGAGTCCGGATCGGGGTGCACGGAGATGTGGCCGCTCTCCGCACCGCCCACGCTCATCCAGTCCTGTTCGGGCGATAGGTCGCCGTTCACGCGCGACGACACGGAGATCGTGGAGTTGTCCTGCTGGGCGCCGTACAGCCGGTACGGGAAGGCGTTGTCCACCTCCACGCGGTAGAACTCCGCCGTGGGCTGGTTGTGCATGGTGGACCAACTCGCGCCGGCGTTGAGGCTGACCTGCGCGCCTCCGTCGTTGGCCACCACCATGGCCGACGGGTCGTCGGGATGGATCCAGAGGTCGTGGACGTCGCCGTGGGGAACCGAGATGCGCTCCCAATCCTCGCCGCCGTCCACGGAGCGGTACATGCCGGTGTTCAGCACGTAGACCGTGTTGGGGTCCTGCGGGTCGGCTTCCAGGTGCGAGTAGTACCAGTGGCGCTGCCGGAAGCGCCGGTCGCGGGTGACCCGGGTCCAGTTGGCGCCGGCGTCGTCGGTGCGCCAGATGCCGCCGTGGGGGTCGGGCGCGCTGATCAGGGCCCACACCCGGTCCGGGTCGGCCGGGGAGATGGCGAGTCCGATGCGGCCGAACAGGGTGGACGACGGCAGCCCGTTGTCCATGGCCGGATCGGTCAGGCGCGTCCACGTGTCACCCCCGTCGGTGGTCTTCCAGACGCCGCCGTCACGCGACGCGTCGACGAGCGTCCAGGGCTTCCGCTCGGCGCGCCACATGCCGGCGTACAACTCCCGGGGGTTCCGGGGATTCATGACCACGTCCACGGCGCCCACGGAGTCGGCCACGAACAGCACCCGCTCCCAGGTGGCCCCGCCGTCGCGGGTGCGGTAGATGCCCCGCTCGTCGTTCTTCGCGAACGCGTTGCCGAGGGCGGTCACGAACGCCACGTCGGGGTCCCGCGGATCCACCTGGATCTTGGCGACGAGCCCGGCCCGCTCCAGCCCCCGGGCCTGCCACGTCCGGCCCCGGTCCGTGGAGCGCCAGACGCCCTTGCCGATGCTGACGTTGCCGCGGATGCCCGCCGAGCCCGTGCCCACCCAGATCACGTTGGGATCGCCCGGAGCCACCTCGACGGCACCCACCGAGCCCACCGGCAGCGCGTCGCCTTCGTCGGTGACGTTGGTCCATGTCTCGCCTGCGTCCTCGGTGATCCAGACGCCACCGCCCGTGGTGCCCATGACGTAGGCACGGGGGTCGTCGGGGAAGCCGCTGACCGCAGTGCTCCGGCCGCCCCGGTGGGGGCCGACCATGCGGTACTCGAGCGTGGTCAGCAGGTCGGGGTGGACCGCCTGATTGGGCTGGAGGTCCTGGGCGGCGGCCGGACGAGGGGCGGCGGAGAGCAGGACGACGGCGCCGACGGCTGCCGCGGCGGAGAGGGCGGTGCACTTCATGGGTAGCTCGTGCGCTGGGTGGGCTTGGCGGGGCGACCATTGTGGTGAGACGGGGGGCGGGTCGCCAGCGAGGGCGGGGGTGGTCGGCCCCGTCAGACGTGTTGCGGAGAACCGGGCTGTTGCACGCGGTGTGCAACACCCGGGAGGTGGGGCCCTCGGCCCGTATCCCCGGCGCCAGGCCCGGAAGCACTCGAGAAGCGGCCCAGGGGGTGGGGCCATCGCTCCGTCATACAAAGTACTTTACAAACCTCACCGCCCACCCTTATGTTGACATCGTATACTTTTTCTGTCACGTCGGGAAGGGCCCTCGTTCGCCGGACCATCGCGGAGCACGTCGTCCGCGCCCTGGACGGGAGGCCGACCCCGGCCGAAGGACTCTGGAGACGACGACGATGCCGCAGGGATTGGGAGAGTTCGAGCAGATGGTGCTCCTGGCCATCCTCCACGTGGGAGACGAAGCGTACGGGGTGCCCATCATGGAGGAGATCGAACGGCGGACGGGCCGGTCGATCTCCCGGGCGGCGGTCTACGTGACGCTGCGCCGGCTGGAGAAGAAGGGGATCCTCACCTCCTGGATGAGCGAGCCCACCGGTGAGCGCGGCGGCAAGGCCCGCCGGTGCGTCCGGGTCGAGCCCGAGGGACGGGAGCTCCTCCTGGAGTCCCGCCGGACCATGGAGCGCATGTGGGACGATCTGGACCCCGAAGCCGTGGAGAGCGTGTCGTGAGCGCCCGGCCGCCGACCGCCTTCCGGCGTCTGCTGGAGCGGTCCCTCCCCGACGACGTGCGCGACGGCATCGTCGGGGATCTGGAAGAGGTGTACCGCCGCCGCCGCGAGGCGAAGGGCGCCGTCCGGGCCGGCTTCTGGTACGCCGGGCAGGCCGTGGCCATCGCGGCCCGCTTCTCCGCGGAGGGCGTGCGCGACATGCTCTCGACCCGGGGCGCGTCCGTGGGCCTGGACCTCAAGCTCGGCCTCCGGATGCTGGTGAAATACCCGATGCTGACCCTGGTAGGCGGCATCGCGATCACCATCGCCACGGCCCTGGGCGTGGGAACGTCCGAGTTCGTGCGCGACATGATCGCTTCGGACCTGCCGCTGGACGAAGGCGACCGGATCGTCCGGTTGTACCACAACGACACCGAGGCGGGCGGGTCGGCGGCGGCATCGCTCTACGACCTCGAGACGTGGCGGGAGTCGGTGTCGTCGCTGGAGGACCTGGGAGCCTACACGACCCTCGAGCAGGGGCTGCTCAGCGACCGTGGGGAGTGGGGCACCGTCAGTCTGGCGCGCATGACGGCGTCCGCGTTCCGCATGACCCGGGTGCCTCCCCTCATGGGCCGGGTGATCCTGGACGCCGACGAGCACCCGGACGCACCCGCCGTGGTGGTGCTGGGTTACGACGCCTGGCAGACCCTTCTCGAAGGCGACCCCGATCCCGTGGGCCGCACCGTCCAGCTCGGCGGCACACCGACCACGGTGGTGGGCGTCATGCCCGAGGGGTACGGCTTTCCCCAGATGCAGAACGCCTGGACCGCCCTGCGCATGGACCGGGCCGATCTGCAGCCGGCCACCGCGCCCCGGGTCGGGATGTTCGCCCGCCTGGCGCCGGGAGCCACGATGGAGTCGGCCCGGGCCGAACTGGACATCGTCGGGCAGCGCGCCGCCGCCGACCACCCGGACGTGTACCGGTACCTGACCCCGGACCTTGCCCACTTCTCCCGGCGCGCCTCCACCGGCCAGATGGCCCTGGTCCTGTCCGGCGTGGGACTCCTGTTCGTGTTCCTGCTCGTGGTGGCGTGCGCCAACGTGGCCACCCTCGTCTTCGCCCGGACCGTGACCCGGAGCGGCGAGATCGCCGTGCGGCGCTCCCTCGGCGCGACCCGCAGCCGGATCGTGCTCCAGCTCGTGGCGGAGTCCCTCGTCCTGGTCGGTGCGGCCACGATGGTGGGCCTGGCCCTGGCCCGCTTCGCACTCGGACGCATCAGCGGACTGTTCTTCACCATCCAGCAGGCGCCCCAGCCTCCCTTCTGGTGGGACGATTCACTGTCCACCACCACGGTGGTCTACGCCCTGGTCCTGGCCGCCGTCGGCGCCGTCATGATCGGGGTGGTGCCGGCCCTCAAGGCCACCGGCGGCGAGGTCCAGCCCCAGCTCGGCCGGCTCTCCGCCGGCCGCGGCGGCGACCTGAGGTTCGGCGGCGTCTGGACGCTGGTCATCGTCCTGCAGGTGGCCCTTTCGGTGGCCTTCCTGCCGCTGGCCGTGTCCCAGGCCGGGGCGGCCTTCCAGAGCCCGATCGACACCGGCTTCCCTGCCGAGGAGTACGTCACGGCACAGCTCGGGCGGGACCCGACCACCCCGCTCCGGACGCCGGAGGAGGAGGCTGCGTTCCATCAGGCCTCCCTGGGCCTGTTCGAGACCGTGCGGGACCGGTTGGCCGCCGACCCCGCCGTGGACGCGGCGGCGCTGGCCAGCGGCCTCTCGGCCATGAACCACATCCTGACGCCCGTGGAGTTCGTGGGCGGAGGGGGTGGGTCCACGACCGGGATGGCGCGGGTCCTTCTCGTCGATCGCGCCTACCTGGAGCTGATGGGCGCCGACGCGGTGGCCGGGCAGCCCCTCGGGCCGGCGCACTTCACGGAAGAAGCCCGCTCCGTGGTCGTGAACCAGGCGTTCGTGGACCGGGTGCTGGAAGGGCGGAACGCGGTGGGCGGGCAGCTCCGCTTCCCGGAGCGGCGCGGCGAGAGCAGCGTGGTCCGCGTACCCGCGGCCGGAACGCAGATGGAGGTCGTGGGCGTGGTTCGTGACCCGGGCATCGACGTGTACGGTCCCGGCACCCACCCGGTCATCTACGCGCCCCTGGATCTGGCGCCGGTGACGCCCCGGGCCGTGGGCCTGGTGGGGATGCCCCAGGCGCCCGCCACCCAGCTGTTCGTCCGGATGCGCCCCGGCGCCGAGCCTCTGGCCGGGCGGCTGTACGGACTCGTGTCGGCCGTGGACCCTTCGCTGCGCCTGTCGGAGGTCGGGACGGCCGCGGAGGGCTGGGCGCCGGTCCACCTGGGCGAGCGGCTGGCCGCGTGGATCTTCATGGCCGTGGCCGCCATCGTGCTGATGCTCTCGGTGGCGGGCATCTATGCGCTCATGTCGTTCACCGTGTCGCGACGGACCCGGGAGATCGCGATCCGGACCGCCGTGGGCGCCCCCCGCGGACGCATCGTTCGGATCGTCTTCCAGAGGGCGGTGATCCAGCTCCTGGCCGGGGTCGTTCTGGGCGGGCTGATCGCGGTGCCGGTCCTGTGGGACGGCGTGGCCGACGACGGCCCCCGCTCCCTCGTGATCGTGTCGGCGCTGCTGCTCAGCGCCGGGGTGGCGGCGTGTCTGCTGCCCATCCGCAGGGCCCTGGCCATCGATCCGGCGGCGGCAATGAAGTCGGAGTAGGGGGGGCGGGAGGGCCAGGCCGGACCCGGCGCCTACCCCGGGTCCGGCTCGTCCTTACGGCGCTTCCGCACGTAGAGCGTCTTCCGCACCGAGGCCACCACCTGGTCGGCCTCGTCCAGGATCTCCACGGTCCACTCGGGCAGGTGCTTCTGCCCATCGGCCGCGGCGGCTCGGATGGCCTCGACCTCCTCCTCGGTGATGCGCAGGGTGGCCCGGACCGTACCGGTGCCCGGGCGCAGGAAGTCGATGGCGGCGGCCCGGTCCCACACCACGTACTCCGGGCCGAGGCGGGCCATGAGCAGGATCATCAGGTGTGGATCCACCATGGCGTACAGGCTGCCGCCGAAGTGGGTGCCCACCAGGTTGGTGTTGGACTCCGTGAGCGGCATCTCCACCCGGATCTCACTGGCGTCGACCGCCACGTGCGTGACGCGGATGCCGGCGCCCTGGTAGGGGCCGTAGGCGTTGATCCGCGCCTTCAGAGCGTCGGGGTTAAAGTGGGTTGGGTTCATCGCTCGGCTTCATGAGGTGGGGTGGGAAGGACCGGACGGCGACGAGGTGACGGGTCGGACGGCGCCGGGGGAGCCATGCACCCATATTGTAGGCGAGGCGGCCTGCCACGGTCGGCACCCCCCATGGCGAGGCGATGGCCAGGGAGGAGACCGGCCGGGTCCCTCCTCGACCGTCCGAGGGGCCTGGTCGGTCGTCCACGGTTCCCCTCTCCTGAAATCGAGGTCCATGACGTTGCGTGGGTCCCTTCTCGGCACCGGGGTCGCTGTCGCGCTTCTCGGGAGCGCTTCTCCGGCCGACGCCTGGCAGAACGATCCCATCCGGTTGATCCTCAACGATCCCTGGTCCTACGACCACCCAGCCGACCGTTGCGCGGCCGCCGTATGCACCAGCCTCGTGGAGTTGATCGACGGGGCCCGACAGTCGATCGCATTCGCGATCTATGGCGCACGGAATCAGACGGCCGTCCTCGACGCGCTGGTTCGTGCACAGCGCCGCGGCGTTCGGGTGCGGGGCATCGTCGATCAGGATCCCGCAGGACACAACTACTACGCCTCGACGGATACCTGGGTACGGACCCTCGGCTCCGTGGCGAACGATCGGGCTCGTGAGGAGCGGCCGGCCGACGAAGGGGACTTCGAGCCCGCCTGTGATCGCCCGGAGGGCTTCGATGGCCCCCTCCAGTGCCTGGCCTACGACCTCGGGGACAGGTGGTTGCTTGCCGAACACGCCAGCAGAGAGGACTTCACCGATCCCGAGGCGGGCGGCGTCAATCGCATCATGCACCACAAGTTCTTCGTCGTCGATTCCCGCTACGTGTGGACCGGGTCGGCCAATATCTCCGACTCCGGCACGGGTGGTTACAACGCAAACGCCGTCGTCGTGACCGACTCACGGGAGTTGGCCTGGCTGTACCTGGCCGAGTTCGAGCAGCTCACCAGAAGACGGGGTCCGAGGGCGAGAAAGGAAGCCGATGGTGTGGAGGTGCTCGACATCGGAGCGCACGAGGTCGCGGTCTGGTTCTCTCCCCAGGACGATGCCATGCGGTTCGGGGTCCAGGCGCTCATCGCCCGGGCGGAGCAGTCCGTGGATGTCGCGGTGTTCTATCTCACGAACAAATGGGTCGTCGGTGAGCTGATCGACGCCCACCGACGAGGCGTCGAGGTCCGCGTGATCGTCGATGCGACCTCGGCGGAGAACGGCTACTCGAAGCACGAACTGCTCAGGGTGGCAGGGATTCCGACCCGGGTCGAGAACTGGGGCGGCAAGATGCACATGAAGGCGGCGGTGATCGACGGGGAGTTCTTGGTCCTCGGGTCCATGAACTGGACCAGGGCCGGCGAGGATACCAACGACGAGAACACCTTGCTGGTCCGCTCTCGCGAGTTGGCAGGTCAGTTCCAATCGTTCTTCTCACGCCTCTGGGAGGACATACCGGTCCGGTGGGAACAGGAAGGGTCTCGACCCGACCCGGAGTCTCTGGACTCGGGCTCCGCATGCATGGATGGCGTCGACAACGACTTCGACGACCTCGTGGATGCGGATGATCCCGGATGCCGTCCCGGCTCCCGCCTTCGGCCGCTGCCTCCGCACCGCACGGTTCCGAAGGGATCATCGACGCGCCCACCCTCCACCCACAGGCTGTACCGACCGTTCGGCTGCGCCGCGGCCTATCCCCAGTGGTGGGTCTGCCTTCCTCCGATCCCACCCGCCCGGGACCTGGACTGCGGCCAGATCCCGTACCGGGACGCGGTCGTGCGCAGCCCTGACCCGCACCGCCTCGACCTGGACCGAAACGGCCTCGGATGCGAACGAAGGCGGTGAGACTCCCATGACGTCCACACCCACAGAGGTCTCTGCATGAGTGAGCAGTCTGGTGAGAGAGGCCATGGTCGGCCCACGAGCCTCCGTATCGCCGATCCATCGGCGCTGACGGAGTACCTCCACGCTTCGGTGAGCGAAGGCGGACGGCTCGTCCTCGAGGGGCTCGAGTGGCAAGTGGTGCGATCGCGGGGACGACTCTTCTATATCCGGGGCGACGGCGCGGTGGATCTGGGAGGTCCGTTCACGGACATGCCCGATCTGGTCCGGAGGGAGGGGAGACTCCGCCGTCGCGACCAGGCCGACGGCCACCCGGAAGTCGAGGTCTTCGAATGGGATGGTTGGTTCTATCGGATCGTCGCAGATGACTGGGATCGGTTTCCGGACCGCGCTGCCGCAACGTCGCCGCGCTCCCGAAGCTGAGTTGCGGTCGGCGCTCCCGCGCCGATCCCCGCTCCCCTCGGGGGTCGACAGTTCGTCCCGCGCTTCCGCCCCGAGGGTCGACCTACGGTTCTGCAGGCCGCTTCGCGACCTGCGCGGCCTCGCCGTTCGGCGAGTCCGCGAATCCTGCCGTCCCGATTCGCGGGCAAACGAAAGCGGCCGCAAGACGTGCGGCACCTCGACCGCACAATGACCGCACCACCACGGCCTCCTCGACCGGACAGCCCTCCCACCCCGGGACGGCCGGATTGAGCTGCGGTCGGCGCTGTTCGCGCCGATCCTCGCTCCCCTCGGGGGTCCGCTGCTGGATTCGCCCCGCGCTCCCGCCCCGAGGGTCGACCTACGGTTCGGCAGGCCGCTTCGCGACCTGCGCGGCCTCGCCGTTCGGCGAGTCCGCTGAATCCGGCCGTCCCGATTCGCGGGCAAACGAAAGCGGCCCACCAACCGAAGTCGGTGGACCGCGAATCGGGACGGCCGGATTCGAACCGGCGACCCCCTGAACCCCATTCAGGTGCGCTACCGGGCTGCGCCACGTCCCGAGGGGTGGGAACATAACCGTGGCGCCGAGGGGGGCTCAACCCTGGGGGCCTCAATCATGACCCACTGCGCTCCAGGGCCGCGGCTCGAGCGGACGCGGCCCGGGCCCGCTCGCCCAGAGGCCCGTCCGCTCCGGACCAGCCCTCCGCGAACGCTAGATGCGCCTGGCGGGCTTCCTCGACGGCTCCCGCGGACTCGAGAAGCACACCGAGGCGCTCCAGGGCCAGGAGCCGTTGCACCGGGGTCTCCACGAGGTCGGCGGTGCCGTCGATCACGGCCCGGTAGGCGCGGATGGCCGCGTCGGTCTCGCCACCACGGTCCAGGAGCCGGGCCAGGTCGAAGTCCCAGCACCGCTGGCAGTGCCGCGCCGAGGGCCACTCCTCGGGCACGAAGCGGGGCTCGGGGCTGTCCTGGACCCGGCGCAGGCGCTCCACGGCCCCACCACTCCCCCGGGCCCCGTCGATCAGCGCCCGGGCGACCTCCCGGTCTTCCGCCGAGCCCGGCGGCCGGTCGCGGCCCGGCCCGATCGCGCCGTCCCACCCAGCCATCACCGTCTCCGCGGCCTCCGGGAGTCCGGCCCGGGCGGCGTCCCGGACGAGCGGAAAGTACGGGACCGCCGCCGGGTCGGCCCGACCCCACCACCCCTCCGACAACACGGTGTCGATCACGGCCCGGGCGCGGACGGCATCGCCGACCACCGCGCCCTCGATCCACAGAAGATCCGCCAGGCGGTCCAGGCCGCGGTCCAGGGCCCCGTCGGCACGGGCCCGGGCCACGTCCGTCCAGAGCCGGCGTCGAGCCTCCTCCACGCGCCCGCCGAGGAGGTCAGCCAGGGCCATGTACAGAACGGCCCTGGAGCGCCATCGGTCCGGCGCGGCCGGATGCCTGGAGAGCGAGTCCGCCGCCTCGTGGGCACTCTGGACATCCCCGGTGTGGTACCCGACCAGGAACGCGCCGCGGTGCTTCCAGAACGTGTCGGGGAAACGGTCCTCGAAGGCGACCTGGATGGCGCGCGCACCGTCCACGTCTCCCAGGAAGAGCCGGGTCCAGACCAGGTTGGAGTACGGGGGAAAGAAGCCGGGATCGGCCGCGACGGCGTCTTCCATGGCCCGGGCGGCAGCGACGAAATCGCCGTGGTGCTGCGCCAGGGCCCGACCCTTCATGTTGAGGGTGTTGGCGTCACCGGGCGCGAGCGCCAGCACCTGCTCGTACGCCCGCATCTCGGCGCTGACGTCCTCGGCCACGCGGTCGTAGTAGTAGGCCTCGGCCATGTACCGCTCCCGCTGGGTCAGCCGATCCCGGAGTTCGAAGGCCCTCGCCCCCACGCGGTCCCGCTCCTCCTCCGTCCCGCGACTGCTGATCAAGGCGATGCCCAGTTGCCGATAGGCCATGGCGAAGCCGGGATCCTGGGCCACCGCGTCCCGGAGCAACGCGACGGCCTGCACGGCATCGCCCTCGGCGTACGCACGGACCCCCGCCGTGTAGCTGCGGAGCGCTGGTAGCGACGCGGTGGTCACCTGACGTAGTGGCTCGGCCCTCCGCACGCTACGGAGCGATTCCCCGATGTTCCTCCGGATCTCCGAGGCCAGCCGGTCGATGGCGTCGACCAGCTCGTCGTCTCCGTCGGATGTGACCCGGAAGGACACGAGCGTGGCGCCGTCCAGGGACAGGACGTCGGCCAGGAGCACGATGTCCCGTCCGGCCCGGCGGGCGCTGCCGGCGATGACCGCGGTGGCGCCTTCCCGGACGGCCACCTCCACGGCGGTGGCCTCGTCGATGCGCGTTCCGGGGTCCCGTGTCATACGCTCGAGAGCCCCCCGCACCTGGGCGGCGTCGAGGAGCCGGAACGCCGGCGAGGTGGCCAGCGACACCCGGATGGTCTCGGTAACCAGATCCCCCAGGGGCCCGTCCTCGTCGGACGCGAAGTGGGCCAGGACGATGGGGTCGCCCTCGGTCAGGAGGCCCTGCGCCATGAGCGATCGGGGACCGATGCGCCCCATGGCTCCCACCGCCCAATACCCTGCGAGGGCCAGTGCCACCACCCCGGCCGCGACCACGAGCGACGTGCCCGGACCGCGCTTCCTGCCGACGGCGTCGTCCGACGCGCCCACGTCCACCGTGATCCCGTCGTCGAGGCGCAGGTCCAGGAACCACGCCGCCAGCACCACCACGGGAAGCCCCACCACCGACGCGACGATCGCGAACCCCAGGACCCGCCCGGACCAGCCGAAGGCGTCCGACGCGAGCTCGAGCCCGCCCCACACGGCCAGGGCCGCGACCACGTACGCCGCCACCGTGCGGGGAACTTCCCGCCGGCGCAGCTCCCGCATCAAGGTCCGCAGGCGATGGCGCATGGGACAACATGTGCGGCAGACGTGGGCATCCGCCACGCCTGGACCCAATCCGACCCGAAGTACTCTACGCTCCGCCCGTGACCGCCAGCTCGGTGTTCGGATGGAAGGCCGCCCACGACCCCCAGAAGGCCACGTAGGCGCTCGGCACGGCCCGGAGTCGGGTTCCGCCGCCGGCCAGGGGACCCGCTACGGCGGACCCGTCCACCGTCCAGGTGGTGCCGGTCGCGCTGTCCACGAAGCCGGAACCGGTGGCCCGGAAGGTGGTCGCCTGGGCGTTCACGGCGGACTCGAACGCCATCGCCGAGCGCCGCACGCCGTCCCACAGCACCACGGCGGGCGTGCCTTCGTGCTCGAACTCGAACACGGCGCTCGTACCCACGGCGTCCATGGCCAGGAAAGGGTAGGCCAGGGCCGGGGCGCCGTCCCTGGGGATCCCCAGGACCCGCTCCTTCGGCGGCCGACGTTCGTCCAGCGTCATGGGGAACCCGAGGTAGTCGGGGTTGTGCGGGTTCTCGTAGGCCGTCCCATAGGGGCTGAAGAAGTACAGCGCCGGGTCGAACATGTCCGGGGTGATGGCGAGCACCTTCGAGTCGGGGTGCAGCTCGAACCAGGCTTCGGCCGTCATCTCGAACACCGGCACCCGCGTGAGTTCCTGCCCCGTGCGGGGGCCGCAGCGCGCCTCGCCCAGCATCTGCGGCCAGAACGACGCCTCGGGTTGCGTCCGGTCGTAGAGGATCAGGTTGGCGTTGTAGAGCAGGCCGGACACGCCGAACTCCGCCCCGCCGACGGAGCTGCGCGCGAAGGCCAGCGCCGACCCGGTCAGGGGGCAGTAGGTGATGGTGACCTCGGGCAGGTTCACGATCTCGTGCCGCCACATGATGTTGTGCGGGATGACCAGCCACTCGCCGTTGTTCCAGTACCCGATGACCCGATCGGTGGGCAGGAAGTACGAGGTTGCGTCCACCCGGGGCTCGGCCGGGAGAAAGGTCGGGTTCGTCAGCGCGGGGATCCCGTCCCGGCCCACCCCCCCGTCGGCCAGGAAGCTGGCGTCCAGGTCGCACGTCAGCCCGTCGTCGTCGATGGTGACGGTGGCGATGCCGGGGTCGTCGCACCCGGCCAGCACCGTCGCTCCGGCCACGCCCAGGGCGACCCACCACCCACTTCCGGAGTGTCGCCGCGCGGACCGACTCATCGGCCGCTCCACGCCAGCAGGTATCCGACGCCCACGGCCGGCCCGGTGGGCAGGCTGCGGCCCGACACCGGGATCTGGGCGCTCGCCTGGAACCGTCCGGCTCCGGCGGCCCACCCGACCGTGGGGCTGATCTGGACCAGTCGCCGGGCACTGGCCGGCAGCGCAAGG
Organism: Longimicrobiales bacterium; assembly: GCA_040216925.1. Lineage (GTDB taxonomy): Bacteria > Gemmatimonadota > Gemmatimonadetes > Longimicrobiales > Gaopeijiaceae > JAJCZZ01. The sequence goes on along the minus strand of JAVJOF010000017.1, from coordinate 6,603 downwards.
CCATCCTGCCGGGGCGCCAGGCCATCCAGGGCGTCCAGTCCCAGCTCCAGCCGGAGCGACCCGAGATCACCGCCGAAGGCCAGGTGCCCGAACCGTTCGTCGCCGGGCTCCCGCCGGCTCGAGGCGTCCTCGGTCCGCCACCGGTACCCGAGCCACCCGACGGCGTAGAGGCCCTCGCCGAATCGGATGCCCGACTCCACCGCCACTTCGTAATCGGTCTGGCCCTCCGACAGGGGCAGCACCCGGGAATCCACGGGGAAGTCCGAGCCGGCGACCTTGATGCCGCCGCGCAGGGACACGGGCAGGGGATCGAAGCCCAGGAGCTCCGGTCCGACCCTCACCGAGACGCGGGGATCGCCGAGTCCCACCCGCGAACGGTCCACGGCCTCGTCGCGGACGTCGAGGCGATGGACGGGAAGCTGCCCCCAGATCTCCAATCCCGGCACGAGCCCCACCGACCCGGTCAGGTAGGCCGACACGGTGGTGGCCGACGTGAGGCCCGGCAGGTCGTGGACGCTTCCGCCCGTACCGTAGAAGCGCGTGGATCGGACGCCCCGGGCCGCCACCTGGACCCATCCGGCACCGGGATCCAGCATGAGCACGGACCCGGACGCCGACACCATGGGCGACGAATGCGGCGCGGAGCACACGGCCTGCGCCTCGCCGGCGGCGGGGGCCAGCGCCAGGAAGAAGGCCACCAACGGGCCTGTGGCCGCTCCGCACGCCGGTCGGCCCACCGCGCGAACGCCCGCCGCGAGCAGGCGGCGGAGCGTGGAGTGCCGGTTCCCTGGGGCCGAGCGATGCATGGAGGCGTGGGGTCGTGAGGGTCGGGTCATGATCCGAACGCGTCACGACGGCACCAGGTTCCTCCCACGACGGTGACGCATGTGACCGGGGCTGGGCTGGGAACTGCCGGCGGCCGAGGCACACCGTAGGTTCCCGGGTCTGGCAGCACCTCTCGTACCGCCCGACCCGGAGCCCGCCGTGCGCATCACCTACTACGTCGCTTCGTCCCTGGACGGCTACATCGCCGACGCGCAGGGTGGCGTCGGCTGGCTGGAGCGGGTCGCGGACGGCGACGAGGACTACGGGTACCACGCCTTCTTCGATGGCGTGGACGCCCTGGTCATGGGCCGGGCCACCTGGGACTTCGTGGAGTCCGCCGGCGGTTGGCCGTACGGCGACCTCCCCGCCCGGATCTTCACCCACCGGCCCATCGAGGCTCCCGGGAACCACGTACGCGCGGTGTCCGGGGATCCCGGGCCGGTGGCGGCAGAACTGGACGCGCTCGGGTGCCGCCACCTCTGGGTGGTCGGCGGCGGCGCCCTGGCCTCGGCGTTCCTGGCGGCGGGGCTCCTGACCGACGTCATCATATCCGTGGTGCCCGTGGTGCTGGGCGGAGGAGCCCCCCTCTTCGGCCCGTCGCCCGTGCCCATGGGCCTGGAGCTGGTCGACGTGGACTCGTTCCCGTCTGGCCTCGTGCAGATGCACCATCGGGCTGCAGGCACCGTCCCCGCGGCGTAGCTTCGATCCGATGCGACGAACCGTCCGGATCCTCATTCCGCTGCTCGGGCTGCTGCTCGTGATCGCAGGGGCCGCCCTGGCCCGCGGCGCGCCCTCCAACGACCGGAGCTGGGCCGCCGACCAGGCCCGGTTGCCGGACATCCGGTTCGCCGGCGACTCGGTGTTCGTGGCGGGGGTCCGGGACTTCGACCATCGGGGCCAGGGCACTCCGGCCATCCGCTACCGCGACGAGCGCTTCCACATCGACGATGTCGAGCGGGTGTGGTTCGCCCTGGCGCCCTTCGCCAACCGGTACCGCGGGCTGGCCCACACCTTCCTGAGCTTCGAGCTGGCCGACGGACGCCATTTGGCCGTGTCCGTGGAGGCCCGCCGCGAGAAGGACGAATCCTACGGTCTCGTGGGCGGGATCTTCCGGGCCTTCGAGCTGACCTACGTGATCGGGACGGAAGAGGACCTGCTCGGCGTGCGGGCGCTCCGCGGCGACACGCTGTTCCTGTACCCGGCACGGGCCACCCCCGCACAGAGCCGCGATCTGCTCGTGGACATGCTGCGCCGGGCCGACGCCACCCAGCGTGAGCCCGAGTACTACCACACGCTGTTCAACAACTGCAACACGAACCTCCGCGACCACGTGAATCGGGCCACCCCAGCCGAGTTGCCCTGGGGATGGGGGATCCTGCTCCCCGGCTTCTCCGACGAGCTGGCGCTGCGCGAGGGGCTGCTGGACACGGACCTCGACCTCGAGGCCGCACGCGCCCGGTTCCGGGTGGACCACCACGCCCGGGAGGCGCTGCAGGAGGGCAGTCCGGACTTCAGCGCCGTGATCCGGGAGCGGGCAGCCGGCGGATAAGGCTGAGCCCGGCAGCGGGGGCTACGAGATGGGCCGCTCTCCTCGCTCCACCACCCGACCCGCCAGCGCCCCGGTCGGCTGGCCGTCGTCCACTGCGAGCACCCCGTTGACCAGCACGTACCGCATGCCGGTGGAAAGACGCGTGGGGTCGAGGAAGGTGGCCTCGTCGCGGATGGTGGCCGGATCGAAGACCGCCACGTCGGCGAAGACCCCCTCCGCCAGCCGGCCCCGCCCCTCGAGCCCCAGCACCGCTGCGGGCTGACCCGACGACGCTTCGATCATCCGGGCCATGGAGATCACCGAGTCCTCCAGGACGTATTTCCGGATCTTCCGCGGATAGGTGCCGTACTTCCGCGGATGCCCGCCGGACCCGTCCGAGCCGGTCATAACGAACTCGGCCTGCATGAACCGGGCGATGTCCCGTTCGTTCATGTTGAACGACCCCACCCCCGCACCGCCGTTCTCGATGATGGCGATGGCGGTGTGGAGCGGGTCCTCGCCACGCTCGGCGGCGATGTCGGCCAGGGTCTTCCCCCGGAGGCTCCGGTCCTCACCTCCGGTGATCAGGAACGCGTCGGGTCCGTTCCGGCGGCGCATGTTCTCCCGCATCTCCGTCTCGATGAGGGGCCGGAGCTCCGGGTCGGCGAGCCGCATCTTCAACGAGTCCTCGCCACCGGCCTGCGCCCACCTCGGCAACAGCGACGCATGGAGCGACGAACCGCTGGCCTCGTACGGATACTGGTCGGCGGTGACCTGCTGGCCCCGGGCCCGCGCGGCGCGGATCAGGGCGATGACCTCCTCGCTCTGCCCCCACACGTCGACGCCCAGCGCCTTCAGGTGGGAGATGTTGACCGGCACGCCGGCCGCGGCGCCGATGTCGATGGCCTCCTGCACCGCTGCGAGCAGCCCGATGCTGTAGCTGCTCTCGTCCCGGAGGTGGGAGTCGTAGATGCCGCCGTACCGTCCGACCACCCGGGCCATCTCCACCACCTCGTCGGTGCTCGCGTAGCTCTGGGGCGCGTAGAACAGGCCGGTGGCCAGACCCAGGGCGCCGGCCTCCATCGCGTCGGCCACCAGCGCCTTCATGCGCTCGAGTTCGGCGGGCGTGGGGGCCTCGTCGCGCATCCCCATGACCTCCCCACGGACCGAACCGAAGCCCACAAGGAGCGCCGCATTGGTGCCGATGCCGGGGTCCCCGAACGCCTCGCGTTGTCCCGCCACGTCCCAGGTGCCGTGGCCGTCGTTGCCCACCACCACCGTGGTCACGCCCTGCATCAGATAGTTCCGGTTCTCCCGGGGGCCCCTTTCCTCGTGGGCCAGGTCGCCCTGGGCGTGGGCATGGGGGTCGATGAAGCCCGGCGACACGATCAGGCCGGTGGCGTCGATCTCCCGTCGGCCATGGACGTCCTCGGCCCGGGCATCACCCAGGAACACGATCCGGTCACCCGAGACACCCACGTCCGCGACCACCGCCACGGCTCCCGAACCGTCGTAGACCGTGCCCCCGCGGAACAGGATATCGACGGTGTCGGCGGGAACGGCAGTCAGCAGCGCGGCTGTGAGCAGGGGCAGCATCGGCGGGCGCATCCTTCGGGCGGAACATGGGCGTGGCGGGCACGGCGACGCGTGCCCCGCCGGGCAGGATAGGCGGTCCACGTCCGGGCCGACAATGCGGGGGGCGCGCGGGGCGGGCCGAACGCCTCCACGCCCCCACCACCCGGGGCTCCGGAACTACGGGGTTCCGTGGGGCCTCGTCCATGGCCGGATGGGCCGACCCCCACGCGCCTCCCGGCCTACGCCCCCACCAACGGCATCACCTCGGCGGCGAACCGCTCCATCTCCTCGAGTTGCGGGCTGAACTGGAGCAGGAGCAGATCCACGCCCTCGGCCTCGAAGGCCCGTACCCGCTCCGCCACCTGCTCCGGCGTGCCGACCAGGCCCGAGCGGAGCCCCCGGTTGGACACCGAGTAGTCCTCCAGGCTCACCCGGCGCTCCAGCTTCGTGTTGCCGACCCAGTCCTCGTAGTTGGCGAAGGCGTCCGACGAGGCCCGGACGTCCGTGATCCGGCGCACCTCGGCCTCGGCCTCGGCTTCGGTGGAGCGGACCACGACGTACCCTGCGGCCCCCACCGTCAGGGGCGGAAGACCGAGTTCGAGGCGGCGGGCCTGGATGCCGCGGGCTTTCGCGCCGATCACGTCGGGCGGATCGCCGTGGGTGAGCCAGCCGTCGCACGTGCGGGCGATGGTGTCCTTGCCGGCGGGCGACTCGCCGCCTGCATAGAGCGTGGGCCGGGGACGGCGGACGGGCTTCGGCTCCAGGACCGCCTCGTCCACCTGGTAGAACCGGCCGTCGAAGGTCGTGCGCTCCTGCCGCCACATCCCGTCCACGATCTCGATCCATTCCCGGGTCCGGGCGTACCGCTCGTCGTGCTCGTCGAAGGGCACTCCGTACTGACGGGCCTCGGTGGCCCACCACGACGACACCACGTTCAGCGACAGACGCCCGTTGCTGATCCGGTCGATGTTGGCCGCCTGTTTGGCCAGAGGCGCCGGCGCGTGGAAGGCCGGCCGCACCGCCACCATGATCTCGAGCGACCGCGTGACCGCAGCCAGGGCCGCGGCCGTGCTCCACGCGTCGAGGCTCGGCGCCTCCATGCCCTTGATGTCGTTGAGGTTCAGTTCGGCCACCAGCGTCAGGTCGAAGCCGATCTCCTCGGCGCGACGGGCCACCCTCGAAGCGTAGTCCCACGAGGCTTCCATGCCCTCGTCCTCGACGTTGCGCAGCCATCCCCCGAACACGGGGAGCCAGAATCCGAAGCGCATCAGGAGCCCCCCGCATCGGCCACGACCGCTCCGCTGGCCCGGGCCAACTCCCCTTCGAGCCAGTCGACCAGGCGCTCGAAGGGGTCGAAGCCGACCACGCGCCGGGCGTCGGCCACGAAGTTCGAGAGCGCGTTGATGTCGTAGAAGTAGACCCGGCCGTCGCGGTCGTCGACCACGTACTCGACGCCCCCGACCTCGATGCCGGCGGCCGCCATCAGCTCCTCCACCTGGGCCCGGATGGCCGGAGGCGGCGTGAACCCCTCCACCCGGAGTCCGTTGTCGGCGGCGTCGGCGGCGCAGAAGGTCCGCTCCAGAGCCTGGCCGCCAGGGCCCACGCACGCGTCGGCCGGGCAGAGGTTGAACCCGTCGGCCGGCGGATGCACGGCGATGCCGTAGAGGTAGCGACCCCCCACCACCTCCACCCGCACGATGTGGCCACCTCGGGGCGGGATGTACTCCTGGACCAGCCCGACGTGATCGACACCGAAGTCGAGTTCGCCGACCGCCGCCTCGAGATCTTCGGGCGAATCGAAGCGCCGGATGCCGGCGCCGCTTCCGCCGATGTTCGGCTTGACCACCACCGGAAAGCGGAGCCCACGGGCGGCGGCGGGGGCGTGGGCCGGCGAGCTGACCACCCGACTCCGGGGGCGCGGCAGGCCCAGGCGGTCCAGGAGTTCGAGCTGGTAGGCCTTGGACACCTCCGTGGCCCACGCGGCGGTTCCGTTCACGACCCGGGTGCCGGCGGCCTCCACGGCCTCCAGCCAGGGGGTGGTGAAGAACACCGCAGGGGTACGGCCGCGCTGCCAGGCCGACGGGCTCATCCGGTTGAAGACGAGAGCCGCGTCCACCGGCGCCTCCGGATCGAGGAACTGCTCGTCGGCGTGGAGGCGCACGTGGGGCACACCCCGCCGGGTCAGTTCGGCGAACAGCGGCTCGAACCAGTCGGGGTGCTCGTAGAAGACGGCCAGGCGGTCGGACGGTCGGGGTTCGGACAGGCTCATGAGCAGGGAATCCTCCAGGGGAAACGAAAGCGGCCGCGACTCTGGAGAGAGTCGCGGCCGCCGTGGGTCGCATCGGGGCCGTCAGGCCCAGGACGTCGATGCTACATGCGGGTGCGGTCGCTCCTCTCGGAAGAGAAGCGACAACAACAGCAGGCCTCCGCCCGGAGGGCGGTCCGCAGGGGCCAGGAGAGCATCGAGTCGTGTGTCATGGATTCACGGAACCCCGGGGGGCGGGGAAAAGATCCCGGGCCCGCCCGCCATCCCCCCTAGTGTCCTGAGTCGGAAGTTCGCTGGAATTCGGACGCCGATGCATCCACGCTGGCGTCGTTGCTCCTCCTCGAAATAGCGGTGCTGTTCCTCGTCGTCCCGCCTCGCCAGCGCGGCGCCTCGGCGCCCTCGGTTGCGC